>CAWBRR010000019.1:0-103416 GCA_963791215.1 uncultured Actinomycetota bacterium
CGCCGATGCGGCAATGCCAACGCGGCCAACGGCACCAACCACAGCGAGTACTGCGGACTCCACACCTTGTTCGTCAACAGGAACGCGGCCACCACCAGGAAGGCCAGCTGCGCGAGCCTGGGCCTGCGCTGCACCGTCAGCGCGACGTAAGCGATGGCGCCACAACACAACAAGAACGACACCGCCGACACCGTGTTCAGCACGGCGGGCGGTTCCCAGAACCCCAGCACCGGATCGATCCCGCCCAGCCGGTGAACGACTTCACCACGTTGTACAACGAGTCCATGTCGTCGCCGCGGCGCGTGTTGAGAATGAAGAACTCGGCCCAGCCCCGTGGGTACAGCACCATGATCGGCAGGTTCACGACCAGCCACGTCGCGACCGTCGCCAGCGCGGTCTTGCCCACCTCGCGCATCCGCCCCGTCCGCAGGCCGAGGATCATCAGCGGCACGAACAGCAGCAGCGGATACAGCTTCAGCGCCACCCCCACGCCGATCAGCACGCCCGCCACGCAGGTCTTCGGCGCGCCCAGGCCAGCATCGCGCCCGCGGCACACGCCGTCGCCGACGCGTCGAAGTTGGTGAACGCGTGGAAGATCAGCACCGGCGAGGCGGCCACCACCGCCGCGTCCCAGATGCGCCGGCCCGCCAGCTTCGCCGTCGCCCACACCGTCGCCATCCACGCGAGCGCCAGCCCGAACGCCGCGATGTTGAAGAACATCACCACCTCGGCGACCACGGGTATCGCCGACACCAGCTTGGTCAGCGCGGTGTAGGTCTTGGCCAATGCCATGGACACGTACTGGTAGACGCCGGTGAGCACCGGGTACTCCATGTATCGCACCGCCGGCGTGCCGTCGTACTGCAGGCGTGGGGTGCCGGTGTTGTCCCGCTCGATCCAACTCGACTTGTACGGAAACTTCCCGAGGTTCAACAACTCCGCCGTGTAGAGCGGCACTGTGTCGGAGTAGCAGAGCTCGTAGTACGCCCGGTTGTTCTCCCATACCGCCACGCGCTGATCGGCCGTGCCAGTGCCGGTCGACTGCAGGCAGGCCGCCTTCGTCGCGTAGCCGAATGCGAGGAACACCAGCGCCAGGAGCAGCATCACCCGCAGCGGCGTGAGGAACCGGGCCCGTCCGATCAGCGCGTGCCGCCCGGAACGCGCCCACCGACCACGCCCGACAGCGCGCGGCCGATCACGTCTGTGCGACTGGGCAGGTCGCGGTCGTCGTCGCTCCGAAGATCCTCGGCCAACGGCTGAGGCGACACCATTACCCGAGCTGAATTCCCACCCGTCACGGCGGCGGAGGCGGCGCTGTGATCGTCGGGGTGAGCGGCGGCGGTACGGCCGCTCCCGGGTCACCTGGTGGCGCGGGCGGGAACGGCACCGTCGCCGGGGGACCGAACGGGATGGTGATGCCCGGTGCCAGCTCGATGGTGGGTTGGATCACCGTCTCCGACGGCGGAGGCGGCGGGGGCGGGGGCGGGGGTGCCTGCGGCACACCGGCATAACCGCCGATCTCGGTTGGCTTGGGGAAGGTTTCTTTGTCCGTACCCTCGAGGGCACCGTCCATCGTCGCCTTCCAGATGTCCGATGGCAGCCCAGAGCCGTATACCGCTCCGCCCCCTGCATTCACCAGTGGCTTGGTGCCCTCGGTGGTGCCTACCCACACCGCCGTCGACAGCGAGGGCGTATAGCCGACCATCCACGCATCACGGTTGGCGTCGGTGTCGCCGAGCTGATTGGTGCCCGTCTTCGCCGCCGAGGCGCGGCCACCGGCCAGGTTGTGGCCCCTGGAATAGCCGGCGATGGGTTGCATTGCGGCGGTGACGTTGTCGGCGACGGCCTTGTCGATCTTCTGCTCGCCGGAGTCGCCCTGCTCGGCCGCGTCGAACAGCACCTGACCGTCGGCGTTGATCACCTTCTGGACGAAGTGCGGCTTGTGGTACACGCCCGAGTTGGCCAGCGTGGCGTACGCCGAGGCCATGTCGATGACGCGGGTCTGGTACTGCCCCAACACGATGCCGTTGTTGGGAGGACCGCCCTTGCCGTCCTCGGACAGCGTGTGCTCGACACCGGGGAAGCTTTCGGCGATGCCAGCCTGGTGCGCGGCGGCGGCGACGTCCTGCGGCCCGTTCTTCAGCTTGAGCATCAGCCGGTAGTAGCTGGTGTTCAGCGACATCTTCAACGCCTGGGCGATGTTGCAGACCCCGCAGCCCTCGCCCTCGACGTTGGAGATCTTGATGCCGTTGACTTCCACGGGCGAACTGTCCACCTGGGTGCCGAGTCCCATCCCCTGCTGCAGCGCGGCGACGAGCGCGAAGACCTTGAACGCCGACCCCGTTGGCAATCCGGCCTGCGCGAAGTCGAAACCGTTGGCGTCCGAACCGCCGTAGTAGGCCTTCACCCCGCCCGTCTTCGGGTCGATCGACACCACCGCCGAACGCATGTCCGGCTCCTGGCCGTCGAGCGTCTCGGTCACCGAGTCCTCGGCGGCCTTCTGCGCCTTCGGGTCGATGGTGGTGGTGATCGTCAGACCCTCGGTGTTCAGCGTCTGCTCGTTGACGTTGAACAGGTCCGCGAGCTCCTTGGTGACCTGCCGTTCGATCAGCCCGTTGGGTCCCGTCGTCTGGTTCTGCGACACGGCCTGGTCCGGCGGCACCGTGGCCGGGAACACCTGCGCCGCACGGTCGGCCGGTGACAGCGCGCCGATCGTGACCATGCCGTCGAGCACCCAGTTCCACCGCTCGGCGGCGCCTTGGGGATCGACCGCTGGGTCCAGCGTCGACGGCCGCTGGATCAGCGCGGCCAGCAGCGCCCCCTCGGAAACGCTCAGCTGTTCCACCGGCTTGTCGAAGTACGCCTTGGACGCCGCCGAGATGCCGTACGCGCTGCGGCCGAAGTAGATGATGTTCAGGTACGCCTGCATCACCGCGTCCTTCGACCACTCCCGCGACATCTTTGTCGAGATGACGAGTTCCTTGGCCTTGCGAATGATGCCGCCGATGCCTGATCGTGCGTCACCGACCAACGCGTTCTTCACGTACTGCTGCGTGATCGTCGAGCCGCCCTGCAGGTCGCCGCCGACGAGGTTGTTCTTCGAATGCGCGGAAGAAGCCCTTGAACGAGAACCCGGGATTGGTATAGAAGTCGCGGTCCTCGGCGGCCATCGCCGCGTCGCGCACGTGCGCGGGGATCTGGTCGATGTTGACGTCGACCCGGTTCCCTTCCGGCGGAATGATCTTCGCGAGCTCACTGCCGTCGCCGGCGAGGATCGTCGACACCTGCGCGGTGCGGATGTCGCCCGGCTTGGGCACGTCGACGATGAAGTAGGCCATCGCGAACGTGATGATCGGCAAGACGACGGACGCGGCCAGCAACGCGTAGATGGTGCGGCGGACCCACTTCCAGTTGATCTGCTGCAGGGGCCCCGGCCGTTCCCCTGGCGGTCCGCCGGAGGGGCCGCCGCCGGGGGCGGACCGGTCGGAGGCCGTGGCGGAGGCTGCGTCCCGTCCAGCGCTGCCTTGACGACCTCGAGCGGGTCGCGGAAACGCCCATCGGTGGGCGCGGGCGGCATGGCGGGCAGCATCATCGTCCTGCGGTCGTCGGACGGGACGGGGCCACTCGCCTTGGCACTGCTCGGCAGTGCGCGCGTGACGCCATCGCGTGGCGGCGACGCGGTATGCCCCGAGGCAGCCACCGGATCTGGGGTCACCGCATCGTCAGCCGGGAGCCCGTCCTGGACGTCATCGGCTGACCTGCTGTGGCGCCCTTCGCTATTCACTGGCCGTGCGCGCTCCCGAGCGTGCCGTCCGCGTGCCGCGCGCCTTCGGAGGGCGGGGCGCACCGAGCACGTACGACTTCACGAGGTGATTCCAGCTACAGGTGCGGCACACTTCAACGACGTGCACCTTGAATTCGTCGAACCGCGCCGCCAGCATCACCAACTCGTCGGTGCTGCGGGCCGAACCCGAGACGGCGCCCAGGTGCTCGCCGAACACCCATGACACCAGCGTGAGCTGTTCCTTGCGGCAGATCGGGCAGGTCACCTTGCTGGGCCGACCGTGGAACTTCGCAGCCCTGAGCAGGTACGGATTGGCATCGCACACCTCCGAGACGCCGGTGCGTCCCGAGTACACCTCGGCCAGCAGGGACCGTCGTTTGAGCGCGTAGTCCACCACCTGTCGCTGCAATCGCACGTTGACCAGAGTACGTCGGCCCCGCAGCCGCGGAGGGTCGACGGGGCCAGCCGGGTGTCAGGTTCGCCGTCTGGTCTGCGGTGATGGCGGGTCAACTCCTACGATCGTCGTCGTGGCAACGCGGCAGAGCACCCGGACACGGGCGAAGGACGACGACCGCACCAAGACGTGCCAGGTACTCGACAGCGCGCTCGGTGACGGACAGCTGTCGATGGAGGAACATCGCCAACGCGTCGCGACGGCCACCACGGCGGCGACGCTCGGCGATCTTCAGGCGTTGGTGGACGACCTGCAGACGGACAACGCCCCGGTGCAGATGCCCAACCTGAAGCCTTCGCCGTTCAAGTCCGCGGGCGGACGCGCACGCAGCGGGTGGGGTTTGCGCGTCGCGGTCGCAGGCGTGCTCGTGGTGTTCGGAGTGCTGATGGGCTGGGGGCTGTACGGCAACACCCCGTCGCCGCTCAACTTCACCTCGGATCCCGGTGCCAAGGACGACGGCATCCCGGCCAAGGTGATCACCCCACCCACCCGGCTGCAGTCCCAAGGCGGCCTCGAGGGGCTGCTCGAGCAGATGCGGCAACGCTTCGGCGACACCACGGGATACGGGCTCACCATCTACCCCGAGTACGCCGTCCTGAGCCGACCCGACCCCAACGACGACCGGCGCTCGCTGAGCTACTACTACAAGGGTGGCTTCGACGATCCGACGACGTCCGCCACCTCGGACGGCGCCGTCGTGGCGGATCTCGGCGCCATCGACGTCAAGCAAGTCATCGCCGTGTTGAAGGGCACACCCGCGGCGGTCGGCGTCAAGCCAGCCGACATCGACGCGGATAGCACCTACCTCAGCATCGACCCGACGCGGGAGCCGCAGACCCCCGGCGAGCTCACCCTGCGGGCGAGCGTGTCGAGCGACTTCGGCAGCGGTTCGGTCACCTTCGGTCCCGACGGCACCATCAAGCGCGTCGACCCCGTGACCTGACCTGGGTCGACTCTCTCGAATGGCGGCAATTGCCGGCTCGATGTAGCGGTGTATATATCGGCGCGATACAATTGCCCGACGTGTTGAACCGTCGTAGCGACGGGCAAAGGAGGTGGCTCGAGTGTTGGAGCTCGCCGTCCTGGGACTTCTGCTCGAGTCGCCGATGCACGGCTACGAACTCCGCAAGCGCCTCACCGGACTGCTGGGAGCCTTCCGCGCCTTCTCGTACGGTTCGCTCTACCCCGCGCTGCGCCGCATGCAGGCCGACGGCCTCATCGTCGAGAACGCCGCGCCGGAGGGCACCGTCAAGCTCCGCCGGGCGCGCCGCGTGTACGAGATGACCGATGCAGGCAAGAAGCGCTTCAGCGAGTTGGTCGCCGACACCGGACCCCAGAACTACACCGACGACGGATTCGGTGTGCACCTCGCGTTCTTCAACCGCACGCCTGCCGAGGCCAGGATGCGCATCCTCGAGGGCCGTCGCCGTCAGGTCGAGGAACGCCGCGAAAGCCTGCGCGAGGCCGTCGCCCGCGCCACCAGGCTCGCTCGACCGTTACACCCGCCAGCTGCACCAGCTCGGGTTGGAGTCCAGTGAGCGCGAAGTCAAGTGGCTCAACGAGTTGATAGCAGCTGAACGCGTGGCGCAGGGACGCGCCGAGCAACAGCCCTAAGCACTACCCGCAACCCAGATCGTCCAGTAGGAGAAGGAGACCGTCCCATGTCCGAATTGAACGGCACGACCCCAAGCGGTGAAATCCGGGTCGCCATCGTCGGCGTCGGCAACTGCGCGTCATCCCTTGTCCAGGGTGTGCAGTACTACCACGACGCCGACGAGAACAACACCGTTCCCGGCCTGATGCACGTGAAGTTCGGCCAGTACCACGTCCGCGACGTCAAGTTCGTCGCCGCGTTCGACGTGGACGCCAAGAAGGTCGGCTTCGACTTGTCCGAGGCCATCTTCGCCTCGGAGAACAACACCATCAAGATCGCCGACGTGCCGCCCACCAACGTCACCGTGCAGCGCGGCCCGACGCTCGATGGCATCGGCAAGTACTACGCCGAGACCATCGAGGTGTCCGACTCCGACCCGGTCGACGTGGTCAAGGCGCTCAACGATGCGAACGTCGACGTCATGGTGTCCTACCTTCCGGTGGGCTCCGAGGAGGCCGACAAGTTCTACGCCCAGTGCGCCATCGACGCCGGAGTGGCGTTCGTCAACGCGCTGCCGGTCTTCATCGCATCGGACCCGGTGTGGGCCAAGAAGTTCGAGGACGCGGGCGTCCCGATCGTCGGCGACGACATCAAGAGCCAGGTCGGCGCCACCATCACCCACCGCGTAATGGCCAAGCTGTTCGAGGACCGCGGCGTGCAGCTCGACCGCACCATGCAGACTCAACGTCGGCGGCAACATGGACTTCCTCAACATGCTCGAGCGTTCGCGCCTGGAATCCAAGAAGATCTCCAAGACCCAGGCCGTCACCTCCAACCTGCAGCGCGAGTTCAACACCAAGGACGTCCACATCGGCCCGTCCGACCACGTCGGCTGGCTCGACGACCGCAAGTGGGCCTACGTCCGGCTCGAGGGCCGCGCCTTCGGCGACGTGCCGTTGAACCTGGAGTACAAGCTCGAGGTGTGGGACTCGCCGAACTCGGCAGGCGTCATCATCGACGCGGTCCGCGCCGCGAAGATCGCGCTGGACCGCGGCATCGGCGGCCCCGTCGTCGCGGCGTCGGCGTACCTCATGAAGAGCCCGCCGAAGCAGCTGCCGGACGACATCGCCCGCACCCAGCTGGAGACCTTCATCGAGGGCTAGTTCCTCCCGATCTTACGTTGAGATAGAACTGACGGCGAGGGTTACTCGAACTTCCTCGCCGTCAGTGCTATCTCAACAGGCAAAGGGGCCGCCGTCGTGATCTCCGACGATGATCTGATCTCACTCGACGAGTTCGGCCTGCTCCCCGAGAACGCCGAACAGATCGGTGCGACGGGTCCGCTTCCGAGCGTCACCCGCATCGAAACCGGACAGCTCAGCGCGATCAAATGGGGCGACGAGCCTCCCGAGGTGGTGTTCCTGCACGGCGGCGGCCAGAACGCCCACACCTGGGACACGGTGATCCTTGGCCTCGGCGTGCCCGCGCTGGCCGTCGACCTTCCCGGGCATGGCCGCTCCGCGTGGCGGGAAGACGGCGACTACGGGCCGAGGCTGGCCGCCGAGACCCTGCGCCCGGTACTGCGCGAGTACGCACCCCGCCCTCGGCTCGTCGTCGGCATGTCACTCGGCGGGCTCACCGCGCTGCGCATCGCCGCCACCGAGCCGGCCCTGGTGCCCGAATTGGTGCTCGTCGACGTCACGCCGTCGGCCCCCGAACGCCACACCGAGATGACCAAGGCGCAGCTGGGCGCCGTCGCACTGGTGCAGGGCGAGCGCACGTTCCTGTCGTTCGAATCCATGCTGGAGGCGACGGTCGCGGCGTCACCGAACCGCGATCGGAAGTCGTTGCGCCGCGGCGTCTTCCACAACTCGAAGCGGCTCGACGACGGCACCTGGACGTGGCGGTACGACTCGTTCCGCAAGGGCCGGTCCGACAAGGGCGACGGGCAACCGGAGTCCACCTCGCTGCCCGAGTCCTTTGCGGGCCTGTGGGACGACGTCCCCTCGATCACGATGCCGACCACCCTGGTCCGCGGAGCCAACTCGTTCTTCGTCAACGACGACGACGCCGACGCCTTCGCCAAGCGCGCCCCGGGTTTCCTTCGCACCCACGTGGTCGCCGACTCAGGGCACTCGGTACAGGGCGACCAACCGGCCGCGCTCGTCGAGATCCTGGAGGGCGTGCTCGCGCGCTGACTTTTCGTCCCGCCCGTTTCCGGGTAGCCCCCTTGCATGACCACCCCGACGGAACCGGCCGAGCCGCTCACCCCTGCCGAAACACCCGAGCGGCTCACCCCCGCCGAGACTCCGGAACGCCTCACGCCGGAGGAGGCACCGGACCGCCTCACACCTGGGGAAAGTCTGATCGCGTAAGCCTGAGCAGACGTAAAATTCCCTGAAATCGCGCGGATGAGGGGAGTTTGCGTCTGCTCGCGGAAGAGGGGTAACCAGGAGACATGAGCTTCCCCACCCGTATCGGCGTCCAACTGCAACCCCAGCACTCCCCCAACTACGGCCACATGCGCGACGCGGTCAAGCGCTGCGAAGACATCGGCGTCGATGTCGCATTCAACTGGGACCACTTCTTTCCGCTGTACGGCGACCCCGACGGCGCGCACTACGAGTGCTGGACGATGCTCGGCGCGTGGGCGGAGCAGACCTCGCGCATCGAGATCGGCGCGCTGGTGACCTGCAACTCCTACCGCAATCCCGAGCTGCTCGCCGACATGGCGCGCACCGTCGACAACATCTCCGACGGGCGGCTGATCCTCGGCATCGGATCGGGCTGGAAGGCGAAGGACTACGACGAGTACGGCTACGAGTTCGGCACCGTCGGCAGCAGGCTCAACGACCTCGCCGCCGCCATGCCCCGCATCGTCTCGCGACTGGCCAAGCTCAATCCCGCTCCGGTGCGCAAGATCCCGATCCTCATCGGCGGCCAGGGCGAGCAGAAGACGTTGAAGATGGTCGCGCAGTACGCCGACATGTGGCACGGCTTCACCACCGCCGAGACGTACCCGGGCAAGGCCGAGGTGCTCGACCGGCACTGTGCCGACCTGGGCCGCGACCCGTCGACCATCGAGCGCTCGGCCGGCGTCGAGAACAACAGCGGCGTCGCCCGCGGCGAGGGCCGCGACGCGCTGCTCGCCAACGCGGAGGGACTCGTCTCGTTGGGTGTGAGCTTGTTGACGGTGGGTGTCAACGGCCCCGACTACGACCTGACCGCCGCTGAGGCCCTGTGCCAGTGGCGCGACGAACGGGCCGCCGGCTAGCCAACAACGTCAGGATCGCGTGCGTCGGGAACTTCGGATTGGGCGGCCGGGGGTAGCGCCCGTTCGGAGCGTGCGGCGGACGTGGCACAATCCTCGAACGATGCCCAAGAAGTACGGGGTCAAGGAGAAGGACCAGGTCGTCGCCCACGTGGTGAACCTGCTGCTCACCGGCAAGTTGCGCACCGGAGATCGGTTGGACCGCAACGAGATCGCCGAGGAGTTGGGGCTCAGCCGGGTGCCGGTCCAGGAGGCCGTCGTGCAACTCGAGCACGACGGGGTGCTCTCGACGCGCTACCACCGCGGCGCCTTCGTCCAGCGCTTCGACGAGGACGTCGTGCTCGAGAACCACGAGTTGTACGGGGTGCTGAACGGCATCGCCGCAGCACGAGCGGCCGCCCACCCCACCCCGAAGCTGCTGGACGATCTTGCCCGACAACTCGACGTCCTGCGCGCCAGCGCCGAGACCCGCGCGTTTCACGAGAACGCCATGCGCTACCGCCAGATGATCAACGACGCCTACGCCGGACCACGCCTGCACGCCGCCATCAAGGCCGCGCAGATCTTCATGCCGCGCGCGTATTGGACCACGTACCTGGGCAGCCACGACGAGATCGTTCCGTACTACGAAGCCGAGACCGCCGCGATCCGTGAGCGCGACCCCGGCGCGGCCCGCGCCGCCTGCATCGACAGGTCCGAGGTGCTTGGCCGGATCATGGTGAGCGAGTGGTTCGGCGCCGGGTGCTCGGGCCGGACTCCGCCACCGACGGGTCCGCCACTCGGTTCTGAATGATCTCAATCCGCGTCAGCCGGAGCACTGACGGCTACGTTGCGAACATGACCCGGTTACTCAAGACGGCCGTCACGACGTTGGTCGCCCTGCTGGTGCTCGCCATGGGCTGGGCACCGGCGGCGGGCGCCGACGTCGACCAATGCGCCCCGCCCGGCGTCCAGAGCGCGAGCGCGCTGCCCACCAATCTGGCCGCCGCAGCCACGGGCCCCGGAGCGGACAAGTACACGACCGAGGCCGTGCCAGCGCTCGACTCGGTGAACCGCGACGCGCTCGGACTGGGCACCCCGGGGGTGCTCGTGGTCGGCACCCTCTCGGACGCGCCGCCAAGCATCTGCATCGACTCGGCCGGTCAGTTCACCGGCTTCGACAACGAGCTGCTTCGCGCGATCGCCGACAAGCTCGGCTTGCGGGTGAACTTCGTGGGCACCGAGTTCTCCGGGCTGCTGGCGCAGGTGGCGTCGCGCCGCTTCGACGTCGGGTCGTCGTCGATCACCACCACCGACGCCAGGCGCAAGACGGTCGGGTTCACCAACGGCTACGACTTCGGCTACTTCTCGCTCGTCGTGCCGACGGGCTCGCCGATCACGGGCTTCGAAAAGCTGGCCGCCGGTCAGCGGATCGGCGTGGTGCAGGGCACGGTGCAAGAGGCGTACGTCGTCGACACACTGCACCTCGACCCCGTCAAGTTCCCCGACTACAACACCGTGTACGCCAGCCTGAAGACGCGGCAGATCGACGCGTGGGTGGCGCCGTCACAACAGGCGCAAGGCACCGTCCAGCCCGGCGATCCCGCCCAGATCGTCGAAAACACCTTCAGCTTGGACAATTTCGTCGCATACGCGGTGGCCAAGGAGAACAAGCCACTGATCGACGCGTTGAACTCGGGGCTCGACGCGGTTATCGCGGACGGGACCTGGTCGCGGCTGTACTCCGACTGGGTGCCGCGCGCGTTGCCGCCCGGCTGGAAGCCCGGCTCGAAGGCCGTGCCGGCACCCCAGTTGCCCGACTTCGCCGCCATCGCCGCGGCGAAAGCGCCGAACGACGGTGCGGGCTCCGCCCCGAAGTCGACACTCGCGCAACTGAAGGATGCATTCGGTGACTGGGACCTCTACAAGCAGGCCATCCCCGATCTGTTCAAGACGGGACTGCCGAACACGCTGATCCTCACCTTCTGCGCCAGCATCATCGGATTGATCCTCGGCATGCTGCTCGCCGTCGCCAGCATCTCCCAAGCATGGTGGCTGCGCTGGCCGGCCCGCGTCTACACCGACGTGTTCCGCGGACTGCCCGAGGTGGTCGTCATCCTCATCATCGGGCTCGGATTCGGACCGGTGGTCGGCGGCCTGACGAACAACAACCCCTACCCGCTCGGGATCGCCGCGCTCGGTCTGATGGCCGCGGCGTACGTCGGCGAGATCTTCCGGTCCGGCATCCAGAGCGTCGAGGCGGGCCAGCTGGAGGCCTCTCGCGCACTGGGTTTCAGCTATCCGGAATCGATGCGGCTGGTGGTGATACCGCAGGGCATCCGCCGGGTGCTGCCCGCGCTCGTCAACCAGTTCATCTCGCTGCTGAAGGCATCCTCACTGGTCTACTTCCTCGGACTCATCGCCAGCCAGCGTGAGCTGTTCCAGGTGGGGCGCGACCTCAACGCGCAGACCGGCAACCTGTCGCCGCTGGTGGCCGCCGGGCTGTTCTATCTACTTTTGACCATCCCGCTCACACACCTCGTCAACTTCATCGACGACCGACTGCGGCGCGGGCGACAGATCACCGAACCCGACGACCCATTGGATCCGGAGCACCCGGCCCGAACCCAGGAGATGGTGTGAGCACCCCGTCCGCAGAACCCGCGCGGCTTCTCGCCGCAGATCCGGTGTCCTTGGCCGCCAAGGACGTTCACCTGTCGTTTGGCTCGAACGCGGTGCTGCGCGGCGTCGACCTCGAGGTACCGGCAGGTTCTACCGCCGCCATCATCGGGCCGTCCGGGTCGGGCAAGTCCACGCTGCTGCGCACGCTGAACCGGCTCCACGAACCGGACCGCGGCGACGTCCTGCTCGACGGCCGCTCGGTGCTGAAGGACGACCCGAATGCACTGCGACAACGCATCGGCATGGTGTTCCAGCACTTCAACCTCTTTCCCCACCGCACCGTGCTGGACAACGTCACGTTGGCACCGCGCAAGCTCAAGCGGTTGGGCGGCGACGAGGCCCGCGAACTTGGGCTGGTGCAGTTGGACCGAGTCGGGTTGCGCCACAAGGCGGATGTCCGGCCCGCCACGCTGTCGGGCGGCCAGCAGCAGCGGGTGGCCATCGCGCGGGCCCTCGCTATGGCTCCGCAGCTCATGTTCTTCGACGAGGCCACCTCGGCGCTGGATCCCGAACTCGTGAAGGGGATTCTGGCGCTCATCGCCGAGCTGAAGGCCGACGGCCTCACCCTGGTGGTGGTCACGCACGAAATGGGCTTCGCGCAGTCGACCGCCGACGCGGTGGCGTTCATGGACCACGGCCAGGTGGTGGAGTCGGGGCCGCCTCAGAAGTTGTTCGAAGCCGCCGAAACCGAGCGGCTGCAACGATTCCTTTCACAGGTTCTCTAAACCCGCAGCATTGCGCTTCTGTCTGGCGCCGACAGGTTAGACTGCCAAAATTATGGTGGAAACCGAACCACAGGTCACTGAACTGGCCGGAGAGTTACAAGCCACGCTCTCGAAGCTGTTTTCGGTGCTCCGCCGTACCGACTCGAATCGCAACACCACCGAACCAGGCGCCGACCTGACGTTGGCTCAGTTGTCGATCCTGCTGACCCTGCTCGATCAGGGCCCCATGCGGATGACCGAACTCGCCGCTCACGAGCGGGTCCGTACCCCCACCACCACGGTGGCCATCCGTCGACTCGAGAAACTCGGGCTGGTCAAGCGGTCGCGCGACCCATCCGACCTGCGGGCCGTGCTCGTCGACGTGACCCCGCGCGGCCTGGTGCAACACCGCGAAGCGCTGGCCACCCGCCGGGCGGCGCTCGCAAAGATGCTGAGCAAGCTGACCACCGACGAACGGACCACGCTCGCAGGTGCGCTGACGTCGTTGGCCCGGCTGGCCGAACAAGCAGAAGGCTAGTCCGCGGCCTCCGGCAAATCCGGCACGGTCGTTGCCGCCGGCGGCACCGCACGCCGAAGCACGTTGGCGGCGTGTCGCATCAGCGCCGCGTCGACCAGCTTCCCGTCACGGCCCACCGCCCCGACCCCGCCCGCCTCGGCCCGCCGATAGTCCTCGACGATGGCACGGGCGGCCGCCAGCTCGTCGGCCGTCGGCGTGAAGACCTCGTTCGCGACGGGCACCTGGTCGGGATGAATCGCCCACTTCCCGTCGAAGCCGAGCAGGCTCGCATGTGTTGCGGCCCGCCGGTACCCGTCCTCGTCGCGATAGCCGGGGTAGGGCGCATCGATCGCCGCGACGCCCGCGGCGCGGGCGGCGGCGAGCACCTGAACCCGGACCGCGTGCCAGTAGTCGCCGGGGTAGTCCCCGACCGGTTGAAAGTTCCCGTCGACGCGGGAGCGCAGCGAGGCCGACAGGTCACCCGCCCCGAAGATGACGGCCTCCAACCGGCTACTCGCGCGGGCGATCTCGGCGGCGTGCAGCAGCCCGTCGGCCTCCTCGATGAGCGCCTCCAGGCCGATCCGCCGCGTCAACCCGAGCTTGGCCTCCAGCTGGGTGAGCAGCACGTCCACCCACCAGACATCGCGAGCAGCAAGCACTTTCGGGACGATGATCACGTCCAGCGCGTCCCGTGCACCGGTGACGACCTCGACGACGTCGCCGTAGCACCACTCGGTGTCCAGTCCGTTGATGCGGATCGCCCGGATGGTGTGGCCCCAGTCGAGGTCGGTCAGCGCGGCGACCGCAGTGGCGCGGGCGGATTCCTTTGCGGTTGGGGCGCAGGCATCCTCGAGGTCGAGGAACACCAGATCGGCCCCTGCGCGCGCGGCCACCTCGCACATGTGCTCGTTGCTTGCGGGCGTTGCGAGTTCACTGCGGCGAGGCCGGGCTCTGGACGGCTGCGACATGGCGGGCTCCGTTCGGCTCAGATGATGTCCGCCGCACGCAAGGCGGACAGGCGCGCGGCGTCGAGGCCGAGCAGGTCACGGTACACGGCGTCGTTGTCGGCGCCGAGGGCTCGTCCGAGGTGGGCGATGCCGCCCGGGGTCTCGCTCAACCGGGCGACGGGAGCCTGGACGGTCATCGCGCCCAGGTCGGGATCGTCGACCGCGACGAAGGTCCCGCGGGCGCGGAGGTGTTCGTCGGCGAGTAGTTGTTGGGCGTCGTAGATGGGCGCGGCCGCAACGTCTTCGGCGAGGAACACCTTCATGACGTGCTCGAGCGGGTGCGCGCCGACCCACGCCGCGACCAGTGCGTCGACCTCCGACGCGCGCGCCTGCCGGGGGATCGGATCGACGTACTCGGGGCGCGTCGCCAAGTCGGGCCGGTCGATCGCGCGGTACACGCGCGCGGCGACGCTCGAGGAGGCGCTCGAGACGGCGACCCATCGGTCGTCCGACGTGCGGTACGCGTTGCGGGGCGCGCTGGCGTCGGCCCGGTTGCCGGTTCGGCCCTGTACCTGTCCGAGCTGGTCGTAGGCCAACGTCGCCTGTTCGACTAGCCTCGCCAAGGGCTCGATCAGGCTCACGTCGACGAGTTGGCCGTCGCCGCAATGCACGTCGCGGTGGTAGAGCGCCATCATCACGGCGTATGTGGCGGCCTGGGCGGCGACCCCGTCGGCGAGCATGAACGGCGGCAACGTCGGTGGCCCGTCGGTCTGGCCGGTGACGTGTGCGAAACCGCTCATGGCTTCTGCGAGGGTGCCGAAACCCGGGCGATCGCTGGCCGGGCCCCCCGCGCCGTAGCCCGTGACGTGGAGCATCACCAGCTTCGGATACCGCGCGTGCAGCGTCTGGTAGTCGAGCCCCCACCGAGTCAGCGTGCTCGGTCGGGTATTGATCACCAGCACGTCGCTGATCTCGAGCAGGCCGTGCAGGAGGGCGCGGCCGTCGGCGTGGCGCATGTCGAGCGTGACGCACTTCTTGTTGCGGCTCACGCTCTTCCAGATCAACCCGACGTCGTCGCGGCGCACACCCCAGGTGCGGAGCGGGTCACCGACGCCGGGTTGTTCCACCTTGATGACGTCCGCACCGAACTCCCCCAGTGCGGTGGCCACCAGCGGACCCGCCGCCAGCGTCGCCGCGTCGACCACCCGAAGGCCCGATAGCGGGCCGGCCGTGCGGTCCCGTGATGGCGACATCACACCGCCGGTTCGGCGACCATCTCGAAGAAGGCGGCGCCTGCGTCGGGAATCCGGTTCTGCTTGAACACATTCACCGCATACGACACCAGGATCATGGAGTACAGCAGGTGCATCAGCCGCAGTGCCTCCGGCGGCAGGTCGTCGACATCGAGCCCGTCGAGGTACGCGATCGCCCGCTCGGCGTGCGGTGCGATGGTGTCGTAGAACTCGACCAGGTCGTCGAACGGGCGGTCCAGCCGCGCCGCGTACCGCTCGGCTCTGGTAGCCAGCGCCCAGTCGTCCACCAGTGGTTCGAGTTCGCAGAAGCCCTCGGGCAGTTGGTGTTCCGTCATGACTTCTGCTCACCAGACTCGAAGGCGGCGACGGTGTCACGGATCACCGTGTGGAACTGGCGGATGAGTAGTTCCTGGTCGCTGAGGTGGAACGTGGTCTGGGCTCGCGTCTTCAACGCCGAGTGGGTCGCCTCGATGGTGTTGACGTCCTGCATCGCGAACTCGATGGTGCTGTCCACCACCACTTCCTGCGCCAACCGCTCGTGCGCGTTGGCCGGCGGCACGAAGTACAGGTCGATCTCGTAGATGTGCGTATCGACCGTCTCTGGCCAGTAGGTGTAGGTGATGTAGTAGTTGCGCGCCCAGAGTTGAATCGAGATGTTCGGGAACACCCAGAACTGGTCGTTGCCCCACGACGCGATGTTGCCGCGGTTGAGGAAGCTGGGCAGCGGCCCGATGTCGGGCACGTCGTCCGGCCCAAAGAGCCCGGCGCGGAACAACTTGTAGACCCACCGCTGATCTTGGCGCGCCTCACCCGCGGTGCCGGGTGCGCGCGGCGGAAGGAGGGGCGGTCCCGGCACCGACGTCAGCATGTGCGGCCGAAACAGGTCGTAGTGATACGAGTCGACCGGAGGCACCATCTTCTCGGCCTTCGAGACGTCGGGGTCGATGAAGCGCCCGTGCACGTACGGCGGGTGGTACCACTCGCAGACCGAGTCGACGGCCAGCTTCCAGTTGCCCTTGATCTGAGTGGAGAAGCCGTAGTGCTGCGTCATCTGATCGAAGGGGTACGCCTCCATGCCGAGTAGTCCCTCGCCGAGGAACGTCCGCAGCGGCACCGGAACACTTGATTCCCCCGTCGCTTCGCTCGCCCCGCCGGCCAGGTTGACGAAGATGAATCCCGCCCACACCTCACAGTGCACCGGCGGCATCCGCAGCTTGCTCTTGTCGAGGTCGAAGAACTCCTCCTCGTTGGTGATGTGGTTCACCACGCCGTTGAGTCCATAGCGCC
The DNA here is from genome assembly GCA_963791215.1 of uncultured Actinomycetota bacterium. Lineage (GTDB taxonomy): Bacteria > Actinomycetota > Actinomycetes > Mycobacteriales > Mycobacteriaceae > Mycobacterium. Next base: position 16,473 of record CAWBRR010000019.1, read on the forward strand.
AGCCGTGGTACTTGCAGGAGAACGCGCGGCAGGTGCCCGCCGACTCCTCCTGCGGGTGTTCCTGCCACACCACCTTGTTGCCGCGGTGCGCACAGACGTTGTGGAAGGCGTAGACGTTGTCGTCGAGATCCCGGGTGATCACCAGCGACGCCAGCCGGCCCGGTAGCTCGCGGGTGAAGTAGGACCCCTTGCGCGGCAGGCGTTCCATGCGCCCGATGCACAGCCAGCTGCGCTCGAACACGGCCTTGCGCTCTGCCTCGAAGAACCCCGGGGAGATGGAGTCCTCGTAGTTCACCGGCCCGGTTCCGAGCTCGGGGTAATCGGGCGTGAACTTCCCGCGCCCGGTGGCGAGGCGCTGCTGAATGCTCGTCACGAGGTGGCTCCTTCGTCGATCGGTCGACCGTTGGGCGGTGTCGAATTGGTCCAGGGCTGTTGATCCCACGCCACGTCGAGGGGTTCCATCTCGCCGCCGAACGGGAAGAACGCGCGCTGCGCGTAGGTTTCTCGGGCCAGGCCGTGGCCGAGCTCGTCGATGAACGCACGCTTGAGCGGGTTGGTGAACAACTGCCTGGAGTAGCGCAGGGTCAGCGGCGGGCGCTTGACCAGTTCACGGGCCAGTTCCCAGGCCCGGTCGAGGAGTTGGTCCTTGGGCAGCACCTCGTTGACCACCCCCCACTCCTTGGCCTCGTGGGCGCCGAGTTTCTTTCCGGTGAGCAGGAAGTAGCGGGCGCGGGTGTGGCCGGCCAGGAAGCTCCAGATGACGTGTTGGCCGTCGCCGGGCACCTGCCCGCGCGGGAAGTGCGACGCATCCTGGAAGTAGGCGTCCTCGGAGGCAAGCACGATGTCGCCCATCAGGGGCACTTCGGAGTGCATGTTGCACGGGCCGTTCACGGCGCTGATCATCGGGACGTCGACGTCGAGCACGTTGGTGATCAGATGCCTTGCATACCAGGCCTTCTCGTCGAGTTTGATCAGGCCGCGGGTGCCGGGCATCAACAGGTACTCGGGCTGCTCGGGCGGCTCGCCGTTGGGCAACCGGCCCCAGTTCGCGTTGTAGTTCGCTCCCGTACCGGTGTGGATCAACACCTTGATGTCCCGGTCGCCTGCGATGTCGGCGAATGCGTCGGACATGTCGTCGTGCGCCTGCCAGCTCCACACCAGGCTGTCGTCGTTGGTGTGGCACTGCATGAACAGGATGCCGTCGGGCGTCAGCTCGAACTTGTAGTTGGCGTAGCTGTTCTCGTACTCGCTGAATCTCGTGCGCTTGGCCATGTGGCTCCCTTTGTGTCGTTACGTTCCAGTCAAGCGCGCCACGATCGGCGCAAAACTCTCGGCTTGGTACTGCTGAACCGTCACGTAGTTGGCGCCGTACGCCTCGCGGCGCGCCTGCAACGTCTCGACGACGGCGTCCTCGGACCCGACGAGCACGTTGGGGTGGTCGTGCAGGACCTCGAGTGCCATGCCCGTCTTGGCGGCGATGGCCTCGTAAGCGTCGCCCGTGGAGTCGGTGACTGAGACGAAATAGGGCGACGTTTCGACGTCGAGGTCGCCGATGCGCACGCCCGCGGCGGCCCGGACGTAGTCGTAGCGGCGCACCGCCTCTTCCTGCGGGGTCAGCCCGTCGTCGTTGCGCAGCGTGAACGGAACGGTGTTGATGCTGACGATGTCGGCTTCCCGGCCGGCGTAGGCGAGCACCCGCGGCTTGCCGCCGCCGATCATGATCGGCGGGTGCGGCCGTTGCACGGGTCGCGGAGTTCCCTTGTAGCCGTTGACGTTCACGTAGTCACCGGCAAACGCCAGTTCGTCGCCCGCGCAGTGCGCCTTGACGAGGTCGACGACCTCCTTGAGCTTGGCGATGCGTCGGCCCGGCGTGTCGAAGGCGACGCCCATCGCCTCGTACTCGCCGCCGCTCCAGCCCGCCCCGATCCCGACCTCGAGCCGGCCGTCGGACAACAGGTCGAGTGTGGCGATCTCCTTCGCCAGCACGGCGGGGACGTGATAGTCGACGCAGAACACCCGGCAGCCGACGCGCAGCACGCTGGTGTGGGCGGCCGCCGCGGCGATCGCGGCGATCGGAGCCAAGTCCTGACGCGGGGTCAGCGCGGCGCGCTGGGCGGGGCCCGGCCCGAGGTAGTGGTCGGCGAGGAAGAGCGTCGAGTAACCGAGCTCCTCGACGCGGCACACGAAGTCGCACCACTCACGCGCTCCAGTCGCGTTGGTCGCTTGGATCGCGAACCGGAAGGGTTGCCTGTCCACGATGGGTGAGCCTACTCGGCTTTCCGGCTTAAGTATACGGTTTTGTATATTTGTTTTGGCTGCTGCTCCGCGCGACCATCGGCCCGCTCGCGCTGTATCCGCCGTCGACGGGAAGCGCTGCCCCAGTGATGAAGGATGCATCGTCACTGGCCAGAAACAGCGCTGCGGCAGCCAGTTCGGCGGGGTCGCCCCACCGGGCCATCGGCGTCGGCAGGTGCGCTCCCGGCGGGATCTCGTCGTCCGGGTTGCCACCGGCCAACCCGGTATAGGTCATGCCCGGGCAGATCGCGTTGATGCGGATGCCGGAGCGGGCGTAGTCCAGCGCAGCCGATTTCGTCATCTGGACCACGGCCGCCTTCGCCGCGGCATAACAGGCGAGGCCCTTCCACCCGACCAGTGCGGACGCCGACGCCGTGTTGACGATCGAGCCGCGGTTGGCGCGCAGCATCACCGGGAGCGCGTACTTCATCCCAAGGAAGGCGCCCTTGAGATTCACGGCGAGAAGCCTGTCGAAGAGGTCCTCGTCGGTGTCGGCCAGCTTGACGGTCGCCCACCCGATGCCCGAACCGGCCCCCGTCACCAGCGCGACCTTGCCGTCAAGCCGGCCTCTCGATGCTCCGCTCATCTGTCATCGGCTCCCTTCACTCACGTCTGCGCCGTGACGTCTGCACACGGGCCGCGGCCGCGTCGAGCGTGAAGACGACAACGCCTGCGCTGTCGTCGTGAAGTTCGCACTCGGTGGTCAAGGCTCGCCGCACCTTCCGAATCGGAGCGTACCGCCGCATTGCGCGTTAAGTATACGATCGAGTATATTTTGAATGATAGGGTGACGATCACCAGAACACGCGACCGAAAGGCGGCTCGAGATGGCCGAAACGATGGCGCTCAGTCCCGAACTCGGCGCAGAGCTCGTCGCCTACGGGACCGGCGACGACCTGCTCGACGACGCGGTCGTCGCCCAGTGTCGCGAAGCACTCAAGTGGCGCGGCGTGCTGCTCATCCGCGGTGCGCACTTCGACGACGACACGCAGCTGGCCTTCAGCAGGAAGTTCGGAGGGGACGGCGGCACGCCTGGCGGCAAGGAACTGTCGACCATCTCGATGGACAAGAAGGTGAACAAGCTCGCCGAATACCTCAAGGGTGCGTTCAACTGGCATCTCGACGACACCACCAGCGACGTGCCGTCGGCTGCCACGATGCTCACCGGCAGGCGGCTGTCGACCGAGGGTGGCGGCACCGAATTCGCCAACACCTATGCGGCCTACGAGAACCTGCCAGAACACGAACGCAAGCGCTACGAGGGGCTGCGCGTCGTGCACAGTTTCGCCGCGGCGCAGCTGCGGGTGAATCCGGAGCCGACCGTCGAGGAACTGGCCAGTTGGCGGGCCGTGCCAAGCCACGAGAGCTCCCTCGTGTGGCAACGGCGGGACGGGCGACGCTCTTTGGTGATCGGCGCCACCGCCGACCACGTCGTCGGCGTGTCCGCCGATGAAAGTCGCGAGCTGCTCGACGAACTCCTCGCATGGACGACCCAGTCGCGGTTCTGCTACACCCACGATTGGACGGTGGGCGACGCCGTGCTGTGGGACAACACCGCCGTCCTTCACCGCGCACTCCCCTACGACCCGTCCTCGGACCGCATGCTGCGACGGACCCACATCAAGGGCCAGGAGGCCTGGGCGTGAAGACCGCACTCGTCACCGGCGGCGCATCGGGCATCGGCCGGGCCATCGCCGACCGCCTGCGGGCCGACGGGAACCACGTCGCCACCATTGACCTGACGCAGTCGGACACCGAGTTCAGCTACTGCGCCGACGTCACCGATCGGGCACAGCTCGACGATGTGCTCGGCGCCGTCCGCGGCGCGCTGGGACCCGTCACGATCCTCGTCAACGCCGCGGGCATGACGTCGTTCCGTCGCTTCGCCAACATCACCATCGACGAATGGAACAAGGTCGTCGACGTGAACCTGAACGGGGTCTTCCACGTCACCCAGGCGGTGCTGCCCGACATGTTGGAGGCCGGCTGGGGGCGGATCGTGAACATCTCCTCGTCGAGCACCCACTCCGGCTCGCCGTTCCAGGCGGCCTACGTCGCAGCCAAGTCGGCCGTGAACGGGCTCACGAAAACCCTTGCGCTGGAATACGGTCCGCAAGGCATCACGGCCAACGTGGTGCCGCCGGGTTCCATCGACACACCCATGCTGCGCAAGGCCGAAGCCGACGGACTCCTCGGAGGCACGGTCGAGGACATCGCCGCGAGCATCCCCGTCCGTCGGATCGGCAGGCCGGAGGACATCGCGGCCACCTGCTCATTCCTGGTCTCCGAGGAGGCCGGCTACATCACCGGCCAGATCGTCGGCGTCAACGGCGGACGCTGCACCTAGCTCGAAGGAGACCCGTGTACCAACGCGCACAACTGTTCATCGACGGCACGCGCCGGGTCGTTCGGAGTGAACGAGGGCTACATCATGGATCCGCTGGCCCCGTACGGCGGGATGAAGGCCAGCGGCTGGGGCCGTGAGCTCGGCCGCGAAGGGCTCGAGGGATACCTGGCGAGCCAGTCGATCTCGGGCGCTACCGAGGCTTGACGCCGCGAAGGAACAGGCCCACCGCGTACTTGAGGTGGCGCTCCTGCTGCTTCTTCGACCGGAACACGCCGAAGTCGGCCATGCGGGCAGGCACGGCCTCGACCATCGCAAGGAAGTGCTCGGCGGCCAACTCCAGGTCGTCGACCTCGATGTCCCCGCGCTCGGCATAGCGCCGAAGCACCTCGGTGACCGTGCGCAACCGGCCCGCCCACATCATCGACTCGGCGGAGACGTTGAACTCGGGGAACAGCGCGGCCTCGTTGAACGCGATGCGCTTGAGCCGCACGTTCTGCGGGTGCGTCGCGCGCATCAGTGACGCCCGCCCGAGCGCCAGCAGCGCGGTCTCGATGTCTTCGTCGTCGAACTCGCCGAGGGATTCGTCATCGGTGTAACGCGCCAGCGCCCAAGGGATCACGTCGGCGAACACCGCGCGCTTGTCCGGGTAACGCGCGTACAGCGAGCGTTTGGTGATGCCTGCGGCGCGGGCGATGGCCTCCATACTGGCTCCGGCATAACCCATTTCGACGAACGTGGCGACCGCCGCCTCACGTACTGCCAAGTCGAGCTGCTTCGCCTCGGCTTGTGTGGGCCGTCCTCGCCGTGTCGCCACCAACCGAATTGTACGGGGCTGCCGGGTAGCGAACGGACGCTAACCCAGCCAGTCCAGCACGGCGGCCGCGGTCCACGACTGCTGCATGCTGCCGAGTGGCTCGCCCGTGAACGGCTCGTAGTACTCGGCGAAGGAGCCGTCGCTGGCCTGCCTCAGCCCCTCCCGGCGCAGCATGCCGGAACGCTCCGCCCAACCCCGGCGCGCAAAGCACCAGGAGAACAACCACGTCACCACCGGCCAGACCGGGCCACGCCAATACTCTCGCGATCGGAAGTCCCGGGACACCGGCGAGGTCGACGGGATGCAGGCGTACTTGAGATCGGGATGACCGCAGAACCGCGGCCCTTCCAGCAGTCGCAGCAGGGCGCGTTCCTTCTCGTGCGGCAGCCCGCCGCACAGCAACGGGGCGAACTGCGCAACCGTCTCGGTGGCAATCCACTTCTCGGTCCGGAGATCGTAATCCCTTGCCGCACCGGTGCGTTCGTCACCGGTCTCCACCACGCCGCGGCGGAACCGCTCCGCCCAGGAGTACAGATCGCGGACGTCGGCATTCGGCCGCTTGTAGTCCTCGCCGATCTCCGCCAGGACCGTGCAGGCCACCGAGAGAATGGCCGAGACGAAGACGTCCTCGACGGCGAAGCTCATCACCTTGGGCAGCAGCTCGTCGTCGTAGCGGGCCGACTTCATCTCCTCGAGCAGCCACAGGTACCGGTCGTACTCGAGGTCCGACGGACGCTGGCTGGCATCCGTGTTGATCTTGTTGTCTTCCCGCTGATACTCGGGCACGTTCCCGGGAATCACGTTGGCGTAGGCGCTGTCCCAGCGGGGGGAGTTGTCCATGCCGGACTCCCACCCGTGGTAGACCGTGACCCGGCCCCGCGACTGTGGGTCGCGCGCCTCGGCGAGCCACCGGTGCCACCGCACCAGATCGCCCCACCGTCGGTCGAGGAACGACTCGGCGACGGCGCGCGTCGACCGGCCGCGCGTGCGGGCGTGGTCGAGGATGCGCTGCACGGCAATGGCGTGCACCGGCGGCTGAGTGATGCCGGACGTGTGGCGGTTTCGCGGGGCGTCCGCCGCAAGGGCCGACGTCGCCCAGCGCGCCGGGCCCGGGAAGTACCCGTCCACGCCGTTGGCGAACACGATGTGCGGGATCATCCCGTTGCCCCACTGCGCAGACAGCAGGGTGTCGAGCTCGACGACGGCCCGCTCGACGCTCAGCGGAGCCAGCCCGATCGACACGAACGCCGCGTCCCAGCTCCACATGTGGGGGTACAGCAACGGCGCCGCGGTCGTCATCGAGCCGAGGTCGTTGCCGCGCAGCAGATACGCCGCGCGGGCGGCGAGCTGCGTCGGGGCGAAGGTGGGATCGGGAGCCATTGGTTCCATGATGGGGCGTCGGCGCGGAAAACGCAGATCGGTAGTGTCAGGTTCCGTGCCTGGCGATGAGCGGTCGCGCGACGAACAGACCACCGCCGCGGTGATGAGCGCTCACGCGAGAAACAGAACGGCCATGATCACGGGCGCAGGCGGCGGGCTCGGTAGCGCCATCGCCGCTGCGCTCGCCCCCACCCACACGCTGTTTCTCGCGGGCCGCCCGTCTCAGCGCCTCGACGAGGTGGCCGAGCGTTTCGGCGCCACGACGTGGCCCGTCGACCTGGCCGACCCCGACTCCATCGCGGACGTCGTGGAGCCGATCGTGGAGCTCGACGTGCTGATCCACAACGCCGGTGTCGCGTATCCCGGTCGGGTCGCGGAGTCGTCGGTCGACGAATGGCGCGCCACGATGAGCGTCAACGTCGTCGGTGCGGTCGCGCTGACCCTCGCCGTCCTGCCTGCCCTGAACGCGGCGGGCGGGCACGTCGTGTTCATCAACTCCGGTGCGGGCATCAACGCGTCTCCGGGGCTGGCCTCCTACTCGGCCAGCAAGTTCGCGCTGCGCGGGTTCGCGGACGCGTTGCGCAACGACGAGCCCGGCCTGCGGGTGACGTCGGTCCATCCTGGCCGGATCGCGACGCCGATGCAGGAGGACCTCATCGCCTACGAGGGTCGCGAGTACCGGCCCGAGCAGTTCCTGTCCCCCGAGACGGTCGCAACGATCGTCGCGCAGGTCGTCACGGCGCCGCCCGACGCGCACGTCCAGGAAGTCATCGTCCGGCCGCGGTAGAGCCCCAGGGAGGCGTCATGGCGCAGCAGCCGTGCTCGGTGTACGAGGCGGGCATCGCCGACCTGCGCGCCGCGCTCGACGAGGGCCGGAGCACTGCGGTCGAGCTGCTCGACGCGTACCTGGCCCGCATCGCGGCGTTCGACCCGTCCCTCAACGCCGTCGTCGTCACCAACCCCGCCGCTCGCGCCGATGCCGCGGCGTCGGACGCCCGCCGGGCCGCAGGCACGGTACTCGGGCGGCTGGACGGGATTCCCTACACCGCGAAGGACAGCTACCTGGCGCGCGGTTTGACGGCCGCGGCGGGCAGTCCCGCGTTCGAGCATCTGGTCGCCCAGCGCGACTGCTTCGTCGTCGAACGACTGCGGGCCGCAGGCGCGGTGCTCATCGGGCTGACCAACATGCCGCCGATGGCCAACGGCGGCATGCAGCGCGGCGTCTACGGTCGCGCCGAAAGCCCATATTCCGCAGGCTATCTCACGGCGCCGTTCGGCTCCGGGTCGTCGAACGGGTCCGGCACGGCGACGGCGGCGTCGTTGTGCGCCTTCGGAATTGGCGAGGAGACCTGGTCGTCGGGCCGCGGCCCGGCGTCCAACAACGCCCTTTGTGCGTACACGCCGTCGCGCGGCCTGATCTCCACCAGGGGCGGATGGCCGCTGGTCCCGACGATGGACGTGGTCGTCCCACACACCCGCTCGATGGCCGACCTGCTCGAGGTACTCGACGTGCTCGTCGTCGCCGACCCCGACACCCGCGGCGACTTCTGGCGCGCTCAGCCCTGGGTGCAGTTGCCGGGGGTCGACGACGTCCGGCCACCCTCGTTCCCCGCGCTGCCGATTGGGCGAGAAGCCCTGGCCGGTAAGCGCTTCGGCGTGCCGCGCATGTACATCAACGCCGATCCAGACGCCGGCGGGCCCGGCGCCACCGGCATCGGCGGCCCGACCGGGCAGCGGATCGAGACGCGCCCGTCGGTCATCGCGCTGTTCGACGCCGCCCGCGACGAGTTGCGGGCGGCGGGCGCGGAGGTGGTCGACGTGGACTTCCCCGCCGTGTCCAACTACGAGGGTGACAGGGCGGGCTGCCCGACGCTCGCCACCCGCGGGTTGGTCAGCGCCGACTACCTGCGCCGCGAGATCTGGGATCTTTCGGCGTGGGCGTGGGACGACTTCCTCTCCGCGAACGGCGATCCCGCGCTGAACCGGCTCACCGACGTCGACGGCAGCCGAATCTTCCCACCTCCCGATGGCGCGCTACCCGATCGCTACACCGGTTTCGACGATGACATCGCCGAGTATCCGGCGTTCATCCGCGACCATCCGATCGCGTCGTTCCTCGACATCCCGCACCTCGCGGACGGGGTGCGGGGGTTGGAGCAGACCCGCCGCCTGGACCTCGAGGAGTGGATGGCCTGCCTCGGACTCGACGCGGTCATCTTCCCGGCGGTGGCCGACGTGGGTCCCGCCGACATGGACGTCAACCCGGCGTCAGCCGACCTCGGTTGGCGCAATGGCGTGTGGGTGGCCAACGGCAACTTGGCAATCCGTCATCTCGGCATCCCCACGGTCACGGTCCCGATGGGCACGATGGCCGACATCGGCATGCCGGTCGGACTGACGTTCGCGGGCCGCGCCTACGACGACGTCGCGCTGCTGCAGTACGCCGCGGCGTTCGAGTCGCTCGCCCCACGCCGCAACCCACCCCCACGCACGCCCCCCTTGTGATTTGTGCACACTTTTCCGCGCTGAGTGGCTGTCGCAAAATGAAGACGCCCTCAAGAAACGGCAGCTTTCGGCAGATTTGCCGAAGGTGATCTGATGGTCCGATCAGGCTCAGGCGATCTTGAGCCGACTCTTCGCGTCGCTCACGATCGATTTCGTTCATTTCGCAACAGCCACTGAGCGCGGGTGCGCGTGCACAAACCGCTGGTCAGAGGACGATGTTCACCAGCCGGCCAGCCACCACGATGATCTTCTTCGGAGTGGCTCCGCCCACGAACGCGGCCACCTTGTCGTCCGCCAGCGCCGCGGCCTCCAGCGCGTCGGCGTCGGCGTCGGCGGGCACGGTGATCCGACCGCGGACCTTGCCGTTGACCTGCACCGGATACTCGACGGTGTCCTCCACCAGGTAGGCGGGATCCGCCTGCGGGAACGGGCCGTGCGCCAGCGACGCGTCGTGGCCGAGCCGCCTCCACAACTCCTCGGCGAGGTGCGGCGCCAGCGGTGCCACCATCAGCACCAGCGGCTCGACCGCCGCGCGGGCCGTCACGCCCTCCTTGGTCAGATGGTTCGTGTACTCGATGAGCTTGGCCGCCGCCGTGTTGTTGCGCAGCGCGGTGTAGTCCTCGGAGACGCCCGCGATGGTCTTGTGCAACTGTCGCAGCGTCTCGTCGCTGAGTGCCTCGTGGTCGGCCACCCGCTCGAGGCCGGTCTGCTCGTCGATAACCACGCGCCAGACCCGTTGCAGGAACCGGTGCGCCCCGACGACGTCCTTGGTGGCCCACGGCCGCGACGCCTCGAGGGGACCCATCGACATCTCGTAGACGCGCAACGTGTCCGCGCCGTACTCGTCGCAGATCTCGTCGGGCGACACCGAGTTCTTCAGGCTCTTGCCGATCTTGCCGAACTCCTGGTTGACCTCGAGCTCGCCGTCGGGCCCAGGTCCACTTCCCGGGTCGCTTCGCTCCTGCCCTCCGGACCAGAAGAACTTCCCCTCGCGCTCAACCACTTCCGCGGCGGGCACGTAGCTGCCGCGGGAGTCGGTGTAGGCGAACGCCTGGATGTAGCCCTGGTTGACCAGCCGCCGGTAGGGCTCGCGGGAGCTCACGTATCCGAGGTCGTACAGGACCTTGTGCCAGAAGCGGCAGTAGAGCAGGTGCAGCACTGCGTGTTCGACGCCACCGACGTACAGGTCGACGCCGCCGGGATCGTCCGCACCGTGTTCGGCCTGTCGCGGCCCCATCCAGTACGCCTCGTTCTCCTTGGCGCAGAACTCTTCCGAGTTCAGCGGATCGGCGTACCGCAATTCGTACCAGGAGCTGGCCGCCCACTGCGGCATCACGTTGGTGTCGCGGGTGTAGCTCTTGCGCCCAGCCCCGAGGTCGAGCTCGACGTTCACCCAGTCGGCGGCCTTCGCCAACGGCGGCGACGGTTCGGTGTCGGCGTCGTCGGGGTCGAACTGCACCGGCGCATAGTCGGCGATGTCGGGTAGTTCGACGGGCAGCAGTGACTCGGGCAGCGCGTGGGCCCGACCGTCCTCGTCGTAGACGATGGGAAACGGCTCTCCCCAGTATCTTTGCCGGGCGAACAGCCAGTCGTGCAGCTTGTACTCCACCCGCGCGTGGCCGCGGCCGTCGGCCTCCAGCCGCGCGACGATGGCCTCCTTGGCCGACGCGACGCTCAGCCCGTCGAGGTAGCCGCTGTTGACCAGCTCGCCGTCGCCGTTGTAGGCCGCCTGCGAGACGTCGCCGCCCGTGACGACTTCGATGATCGGCAGCCCGAGCTCGGTGGCGAACTCCCAGTCGCGCTGGTCGCCGCTGGGCACCGCCATGATGGCACCGGTGCCGTAGCCGATCAACACGTAGTCGGCGATGAAGACGGGAATGTGTTGTCCGTTCACCGGATTGACGGCGAACGAACCGGTGAACACGCCCGTCTTGGACTTGTTCTCCTGCCGCTCCAGATCGGACTTCGCCGCGACCGCGGTGCGGTAAGCCGACACCGCCTCGCCCGGAGTCGCCGCTCCGGTGGTCCACCTCGGGTCGGTGTCGTCAGGCCAGGCCCCGGCGGTCAGTCGATCGACCAGTGGGTGCTCCGGCGCGAGCACCATGTACGTCGCCCCGAACAGCGTGTCCGGCCTGGTGGTGAACACCTCGATGTCGCCGGCGTGGGTGGCGAACTGCACCTGCGCGCCCATCGAGCGGCCGATCCAGTTGCGCTGCATGGCCTTGACCTTCTCGGGCCAGTCCAATAAGTCGAGGTCGTCCAGCAACCGATCCGAGTAGGCGGTGATGCGCATCATCCACTGCCGCAACCGCTTCCGAAACACCGGGAAGTTGCCCCGGTCGCTGCGCCCCTCGGAGGTGACCTCCTCGTTGGCGAGCACCGTGCCCAACCCGGGGCACCAGTTGACCATCGACTCCGACTGGTACACCAGCCGGTAGCCGTCGACGACGTCGGCCCGCTCGCCGCGGGACAGCTGCGTCCAATCCCGTCCGTCGTCGAGAACGCGTGCACCCGAATCGAACTCGGCGATCAGTTCGTCGATGCGGCGGGCCCGGTTCAATGCGGGGTCGAACCACGCGTTGAAGATCTGCAGGAAGATCCACTGCGTCCACTTGTAGAAGTCGACGTCGGTGGTGGCGAAGGTGCGCCGCGCGTCGTGGCCCAAGCCAAGCCGACCGAGCTGGCGGCGGAAGTTGACGATGTTGGCCTCGGTGCGGGTACGCGGGTGCGTGCCCGTCTGGACCGCATACTGCTCAGCGGGTAGGCCGAAGGCGTCGAACCCCAACGCGTGCAAGACGTTGCGCCCCGTCATCCGGAAGTAGCGCGCATACACGTCGGTCGCGATGTAGCCGAGCGGGTGGCCGACGTGCAGGCCCTCGCCCGACGGGTACGGGAACATGTCCTGCACGAACATCTTGTCGGCGGGCACGTCGGCACCGTCGGCCGGCGCGAGCGAACCCACCGGGTTCGGCACGTGGAACGTGCCCAGCCGAGCCCAAGTCTCCTGCCAGGTTCGTTCCAGCTCGTTCGCCAACTCCGCGCCATAACGATGCTGCGGGATGTCGGCTTCCCGCGCCACGGCTTCCCCATCAGTCACGTGAACAGGGTAGTCAACCCCCATCTGGTGACCGTCGGCACGCCTGGCGGCCCCGTTCACCGTGAGCTGGCGCTGGCGGTGAAGAAGTACGCGTGGCGGTGACGGACAGTGCCAGTTCAACGGTCCGACGAGGCCGGAACACTGCTGACGACGCCCGGCCACCGCTTGGTATCGGTTGAGTTGCAGACCGGTCAGGGCATGGTTGCAGGTCGATTCCGACCCTAGTGGCCGGCCCGATGCGGTGGATACAGTCGGCGCCTGGCCATGGGCACACGCAGCCCTGATTGCTCCGGAGAGTTCGGAAGGACCGCCGTCAGATGTTCGACAATGCCCGCCGTTGGGGGCTTCTAGCAGGAGGACTCGCCGCAGGTATGGCGATCGTCGTCGGCTTCGCCGGCGCCACCGCTTCGGCCGAGCCCCTCGTTCCCCAGCCGCCACTCCCCGCTCCCGCCACGGTGACCCAGACGGTCACGGTCCAGGCTGGGGCGCCGAGCGCAGCCGTTCCTGGCCAGGTCGCCGGACCGCAGGCCCCGGTGGGCGCTCCGCAGCCCGCGGGATTGAACGCCGACACGCCGGTCGTCCCGGCGCCCGCGACCATCGTGCCCGCGTCCTCGGTGGCGCTCGCCGACTTCCTCAAGGGAAAGAACGTCGCGATGGAGCCGCAGCAGGCCGCGGACTTCAAGGCGCTCAACATCGTGCTGCCCATGCCACAGGGCTGGAGCCACATCCCCGACCCCAACGTTCCCGACGCCTTCGCCGTCATCGCCGACCGCGTGGGCGGCGACGGGCTCTACACCTCCAACGCCGCGCTCGTCGTCTACAAGCTGGTCGGGGACTTCGACCCCAAGGAAGCCATCAGCCACGGCTTCATCGACAGCCAGCAGCAGCCTGCCTGGCGTGCGACGAACGGCTCGCTGGCGGACTTCGGCGGCATGCCGTCGTCGATCATCGAGGGCACCTACCGGCAGAACAACATGACGCTCAACAGCTTTCGGCGTCACGTCATCGCCACGTCCGGACCGGACCGCTATCTGGTGACGCTGACGGTGACCACCAGCGCGCAGGTGTCGGTCGCCGCTGCCGACGCCACCGACGCCATCCTCAGCGGGTACAAGGTGATCTCCCCCGATGCTCCGCCGCCCGCGCCGCTCCCCGCCGCTCCGGCAGGGGTGGCACCCGCAGCGACTCCAGCTGCCGTGCCCGCGGCTCCTGCGGCGGCACCTGCACCGGGACTCGCGGGGTCGACCCCGGTCAACCACTTGCTCAACCTGCCTAGGTAGACCCGACCGAGCCGCGCCACCAACGCCTCGTATTCTGGGGCCGTGATGATCGCCGCGGTGCTGTGCCTGTGCGCCGCCGTTGCGACCGCCGCGCTGGGACTGTGGTCCCTGGCCCGGCCACCGATCGGTGATCCCGTGCGTGAGGTGCTTCGTGCCGTCGCTCCCACACAGCTGGCGGCCGCGGTGATGCTCACCGCAGGCGGAATCGTGGCGCTGTCGACGACGCCGTCGACCGGCGTGTTCGTCCTGGTGGTGTGCGTCGTCGGGGCCGTGGGCACCGTGGCGGCGGGCTGCTACCAGAGCGCCAAGGTCGTCGCGCAGCGCGAGGCCGCCGCGACCTGCGCCGGCGCGTGCGCCTCCTGCACCTTGTCCTGTCACTGACGCACTGCCACCTATTCCGATGCCGCTTCGGCTCCCGCCTGGTCTCCCGGGTCGCTTCGCTCCTGCCCGCCGGACGACATTCCCGGGTCGCTTCGCTCCTGCCCGCCGGACGACATTCCCGGGTCGCTTCGCTCCTGCCCGCCGGAGACTACCCACCGACCCCTTCATCCTCGCGCTGCTCGCCGTCGTCGCACTCGCCGCACTGCTGCCCGCCTCGGGACGTTTCGGCGACGTGCTCACCGTCGCGACGAAGATCGCGATCGCCCTGCTGTTCGTGCTCTACGGCATCCGGCTCTCACCCACCGAGGCGTGGCACGGACTGCGCCACTGGCGGCTCCACCTGTTGGTGCTCGGCGCGACGTTCGTCGCCTTCCCGCTGCTCGGGCTGGCCGCCCACGTGCTGGTGCCGACATTGCTTACCCCGGGGCTCTACCCGGGCGTGCTGATGCTGTGCCTCGTCCCGTCCACGGTGCAGTCGTCCATCGCGTTCACGTCGATCGCGCACGGCAACGTCCCCGCCGCGATCGTCAGCGCGACGCTGTCCAACATGCTCGGCGTCGTGCTCACTCCGCTGCTGGTGGTACTGCTGGTGCACACCGGTGGCGCGGCCCGCGTCGACGGCTCGGCAGTGCTCGACATCGTGGTCCAGCTGCTGTTGCCGTTCGTGGTTGGTCAGCTGCTGCGGCCTTGGCTCGCGGGTCCGGTGGGCCGCCACCCGGTCGTGACCAAGGCGTTCGACCGCGGCTCGATCCTCTTGGTGGTCTACACGGCGTTCTCGTTGAGCATGACCCAACACGTCTGGAGCACGGTGACCGCCTGGCGCCTGCTCGGCGTGCTGGCGGTATGCGCGGTGTTGTTGGCCATCATGTTGGCGCTCACCATCGGCACCGCCCGGCTGTTCCGGCTGAACCGAGCCGACATGACCGTGTTGTTGTTCTGTGGCTCGAAGAAGAGCCTGGCCTCCGGGCTGCCCATGACGCTGGTTCTGTTCGGCAGTGGGGCGGGGCTGATCATGTTGCCGCTCATCATCTTTCACCAGTTGCAACTACTGGTGTGCGCCGCGATCGCCAGCAGGATGTCGCGTACCGCGGCGTAAACCGACAGCGGCGCCAAACATCGCGGCGTAAGGTCCGGTTTCATCCAGCGACTGCCACCCGAGGACGCGACGATGACGGACCCCGAACCCTTTCTCGGCGAGATCAGGATGTTCAGCTTCGACTTCGCCCCGCGAGGCTGGGCAGCTTGTGATGGACGGCTCTTGCCCATCATCCAAAACCAGGCGCTGTTCGCGCTCCTCGGCAACATGTACGGCGGCAACGGCACGACCACCTTCGCCTTGCCCAACCTGCAGTCACGCGTACCGATCAACCGCGGCCACGGCGCCGGGCTGTCGTCCTACGTCGTCGGCCAGGCCGGCGGCGCCGAGACCGTGAAGCTGAGCGCGGCGCAGATGCCCGCGCACACCCACCCCGTGAAGGCCAACGGCGGTGCGGCGGATTCGAGCCTGCCCGGGGGCCGCGCGCTGGGCCGGTCTGACAGCCGCACCTATGCTGCGGCACCCGACGCCAGCACCGTCATGAATGCGAACATGCTCGGTGCCACAGGTTCAGGTCAGCCGCACGCGAACATGCAGCCCTACCTGGCGGTGAACTTCTGCATCGCCATGGTCGGCATCTTTCCGGCGCGGCCCGACGTCTAGTTGCGGCTGACGTCGATCGGGTGCGTGGCCAACATGGTGAGCGGCAGCGGCTGCCGGCGCAGCACGCGCGCCCACAGATCGACCCGCGGCTGGACGAGCACGTCGGATGGCAAGGCCGACAACACGATCCAGTCATCGCGTTCGATCTCGCCGTCCAGCTGACCGATGGTCCAGCCGGAGTACCCGGCATAGATGCGGACACCCTCCACCGCCGGGGCGACCGAGTCGGGGTCGGCGTCCAGGTCGACCATCGCGATGCGCCCCTGCACGTGCCGCAATCCGGGCACCTCGTTGGCGTCGACGCCGACCCGCACGGTGGCCAGGCACAGGGCGGCATCGCGCTTGACCGGACCGCCGATGAACATGGTCTTCGGCTTGGTGGCCAGCTTCGCCCACTGCGGTAGCACGTTGTACACGGCGGTCTCGCTGGCGCGGTTCAACACCACCCCGAGCGTGCCGCCGTCGTTGTGTTCGACGATGTAGATGACGCTCCGTCGGAACGTCGGCTCGAGCAGATCGGTGTTGGCGAGCAGCAGGGTTCCGGCGCGCACGCGATGCGCCGTTGGGGCGAGGTAGTCCTCCGGATCTTCTGACTGCGCCACCCATCCATCATGGCACCAGCGTGGCCCCGTCGTCGCCAACGGGCGCGGCCTGCCCGGATATTTGTAGGGTGGGTCGGGTTCCCGTCCCCGGGACGCATCCTCGATCGAGATCGGACCGAAGTGGCAGGCCCGCCCGCACACACCGCCCTCTGGCGGTCCGTCCGCGCGCTGCCCGAATTGCGCAGGCTATTGGAACTGCGCGCGGTGAGCTCCTTCGGCGACGGATTGTTTCAGGGCGGCCTCGTCGGTGCCCTGCTCTTCGACCCCGAGCGGGCGACGAGCCCCTGGGAGATCGCCGGGTCCTTCGCCGCGTTGTTCCTGCCCTACTCGCTGCTCGCTCCGTTCGCGGGCGCGCTGCTCGATCGCTGGGACCGGCGTGGGGTGCTCATCGTCGCCAACCTCGCCCGAGTGGTGTTCATGATCGCCGTGGCGTTCCTCCTCGAACTTCATGCCGACCAGAAGTGGATCCTGGTCGGTGCGTTGATCGTCAACGGATTCACGCGGTTCGTCACTTCCGGGCTGTCGGCGGGGCTGCCACACGTGGTACCGCGGGAGCAGGTGCTGACGATGAACTCGGTGGCCACGGCCGTCAGCGCCGCGTCCCTGTTCCTCGGGGCGATCTTCATGTTGGTGCCGCGGTGGACCTTCGGGCCGGGTGACGCCGCGTCGGCGACAGCTGTGTTCATCGCCGCAGCGGCGGTCGCGCTGGCGTTCTGGCTGTCCGTGCGGTTTTCACCCCACGTGCTCGGTCCCGACGACTCGGCCCGCGCGGTGCACGGCTCGGTGGCCTACGTGGTGGTCACCGGCTGGGGGTACGGCGTGCGGACCGCGGTCGCCGTGCCCAGTGTGACGGCTACGCTTTCGGGGATCGTCGCGCATCGCATCGTGTTCGGCATCAACACGCTGCTGGTGCTCGTCATCGTGCGCCACACCGGTTCCGCGAGCGTCGCGGGTCTCGGGGTGGCCGTGCTTTTCGCCACAGTCACCGGGCTGGGGTCGTTCCTTGCGAACTTTCTCACCCCCGCGGCGGTGCGCCGTTGGAGCCGCTACGTCGCCGGGAACGTCGCGCTCGCGGCGGCCGCCGGTGTTCAGCTCGCCGCCATTGGCCTGAACCTTCCGATCATGATGGCGTGCGGCTTCCTGCTCGGCGCCGCGGGCCAGGTGGTGAAGCTGTGCGGCGACTCGGCGATGCAGCTCGACGTCGACGACGCGCTCCGTGGGCACGTCTTCACGGTTCAGGATGCGCTGTTCTGGGTGGCCTTCGTTGCGGCGATCACGATGAGTGCGGCCATCATTCCCGTCGACGGGCACTCGCCGGCATTGGTCGCCGCAGGGGCGGCGGTCTATCTGGCGGGGCTGGCGGTTCACGCCGCGGTCGGACGCAGCCGCGCCGCTCCCGGCAATGGACGCGAGCTACTGTGACGCCATGGCTGGCGCGGATTCGGTCGTAGCGGACCTTCGGGCGGAGAGCGACGCACTCGACGACCTCGTCGCGGCCCTTCCGGAGGACGGCTGGCGGACAGCGACGCCGGCACCGGGGTGGACCATCGCGCACCAGATCGCGCACCTGTGGTGGACGGACCGCGTGGCCGTCGTGGCGGTGACCGACGAACCCGGCTTCGCCGCGCTGCTCGAGACCGCAGCCAAGAACCCCGCCGGCTTCGTCGACGCGGGTGCCGAGGAGTTCGCCGTCACGCCGCCCGCGGAGCTGCTGTCGCGGTGGCGACACGAGCGCACCGTCCTTCACGACGAACTGCTGCGCGTCGCCGACGGCCGCAAGCTGCCGTGGTTCGGGCCGCCGATGAGCGCGGCGTCGATGGCGACCGCACGCATGATGGAGACGTGGGCGCACGGCCTCGATGTGGCGGACGCGGTCGGCGTGAAACGGCCCGCCACCGCCCGGCTGAAGTCGATTGCCCACATCGGCGTGCGCACAAGGGATTTCGCGTTTGCGATCAACGGGCTGCCCGCGCCCCCCGAGCCGTTCCTCGTCGAACTGCTCGCCCCCGACGGATCGACCTGGTCGTGGGGTCCGGGCGACGCGGCACAGCGCGTCACCGGGTCGGCCGAGGACTTCTGCCTGTTGGTGACGCAGCGCAGGCCGCGGGCGGAACTCGACGTGACCGCCGTCGGCCCCGACGCGCAGAAGTGGGTGACCATAGCGCAGGCGTTCGCGGGCCCGCCGGGGGCCGGCCGATGAACGAAGAGAAAAGGCCCATCAGACACCGGCCGATGAACGAAGAGAAGAGGCCAATCAGAGCCCGCCGATGAACGGGAGAAGCCCATCGGAGCCCGCCGATGAACGATGAGCCGGTGCACGAGTGACTGAGGCGGCTCTGCTCAGCGCGCCGCCGCGTCCCACCATGCCAGCACCCGGGTTGCGGACAGGGTGAGCCACTTCGACGGCTGGCCCTCCGGTACGTCGACGTCGAACCACACGCGTCCTGGCAGCCGCGGACCCTGCAGCCACGTGCCGTCGGACTGCCGGGCGGCGCGTACCAACTCGATCGCGTCGGCCATGCGGGGATCCGGCGCGGTGCCGTCCAGCAGCGCCGCCTCACGGAAGTACTCCGTCGCGTTGAGCACGCTGTAGGCCCACCGGCACGGATACCGGAAGCTGCTCACCCACGGCGCCACCTCCGCGCCCGTCGACAGCCGGCGGAACAGCCCCCGGCGCAGCAGGTACTCCTCGCCCGCCCGACGGGCGGCGCGTGATGCATCCGTTCCGCCGGTCTCGGCGTCGTGGGCGAGCAGCCCCTTCAGCGAGTTGAGCGTCGAGTGGAACGACGATCGCACTGAACCCTCCACCCATTCGCAGTTCCACCCGCCGTCGGCCAGCCGGTGCGCGACCAACCACTCCAGGAGAGGTCCGACGTCGACCCCGAGCCAGACGCCGTTGGCCACCGTCCAGGCATTGATGCAGCAGTCGACCTCGCCGCCCCAGTACGGCAGGTTCTCGTACTCCCAGCGGGAGTGCTCGGCCAGCAGTTCGGCGGTGCGGCGGGCGCGCAGCACGGCGGGGTCCATGCCCCATTCGCGCAACGCGTTGAGCGTCCACGTCGTCGCGGTCCACGGCTGGCCTTCGGTCTCCACGGTGCCGCAGTCGAAGTTCGCGGGAAAGAATGCGCCACCCGCCCACTGGCCGGTGGGCTCCTGCAGCGCGAGCAACCGCGCGCCGAAGCCCTCGATCGCGATCCGCGCCCGCGTCGCCTGCCACACCGCTTCCGGAGCGTGGCACAGGTCGCGTTCGACCTCCCACCGCAGCGCCGGATCGGAGTCCAGCAACCACTCGATCAGACTGTCGCCCAACATGAGTCGACACTAACCCGCGGAATCGGCGAGCCCGTCCCCGTCGGTGTCCGACAGCACCAGGTCCCACCGGCCGTCGCCGTCGGTGTCGACATGGGCCCGCTCGCCGGCCAGCACCCGGTCGGCCAAGCCGTCCCGGTTGACGTCCATCAATCGATCGTCGGCCGCCCCGTCGCCGTCGAAGTCGAGCACCGGACCACCGGTCGACTCCACGCCGTCGAGACCGAAGAACCTCAGCTGACCACCACGCTCGACGCTGACCGCCCACGTCCCCGACCCGTCGTCGGTGAAGGACGCCTCACCGAGGCCGTCGTCGTCGAGATCGAGCGCGACGTGGTCGGCGAACCCGTCCCCGTCGAAGTCGGCGATCGCGTCGTCGATGCGCCCGTCTCCGTCGAAGTCCAGCGCGATTCCGTCGAACACGCCGTCTCCGTCGACGTCGAGCTCGGGCTCGGCCGACCAGATGCCCGCCGCGCCATCGCCGTTGCCAAGGCAGTAGTCCACGCTTCTTTGGACGCGCGCCTACGCCCTGGCGTTCCACCAATTCAGCAGCTCGACCGTGGCCTCTTCGCGGGTCAGCGGTCCCCGGTCCAACCGCAGCTCCTTGAGGAACGCCCACGCCTGACCGACGAGCGGACCCGCCGGAATCCCGAGCAGTTCCATGATCTCGTTGCCGTCGAGGTCGGGCCGCACCCGCTGCAGATCCTCCCTCTCGGCGAGTTCGGCGATGCGGTGCTCCAGATCGTCGTAGTCGGCCTGCAACCGCTGGGCGCGCCGACGGTTCCGGGTGGTGCAGTCGGCCCTGACGAGTTTGTGCAGCCTGTCCAGAAGTGGTCCTGCGTCGGTGACGTAGCGCCGGACGGCGGAGTCGGTCCACTTGCCGTCCCCGTAGCCGTGGAAGCGCAGGTGCAGGTACACCAGCTGAGACACGTCGGCGATCATCTGCTTGGAGTACTTCAACGCCCGCATCCGCTGGCGGGTCAGCTTGGCGCCGACCACCTCGTGGTGATGGAAGCTCACCCCTCCCTCGGGTTCGTGCCGCCGCGTCGACGGCTTCCCGATGTCGTGCAACAGGGCCGCCCACCGAAGCTCCAGGTCGGGACCGTCGCGTTCGAGATCGATCGCCTGCCGCAGCACCGTCAGCGAATGCTGGTAGACGTCCTTGTGTTGATGGTGTTCGTCGATCGCCATGCGCATGGCGCCGACCTCGGGCAACACCACTTCGCCCAGGCCCGTCTGCACCATCGCGTCGATGCCCGCGACCGGGTCCGCGCCGAGCAGCAGCTTGTCGAGCTCGGCGGCCACCCGTTCGGCGGTGATGCGCCCCAACTCCGATGCCATCCGCTCCATCGCCTCGCGCACCCGCGGCGCGACGGTAAAGCCCAGTTGAGAGACGAACCGCGCCGCCCGCAGCATGCGCAGCGGGTCGTCGCCGAACGACACCTCTGGCGCGGCAGGCGTGTCCAAGGTGCGGGCCCGCAGCGCCTCGAGGCCGCCTAGCGGATCGAGGAATTCGCCTGCGCCGCTTGACGTGATGCGCACCGCCATCGCATTGACCGTGAAGTCTCGCCGCACCAGGTCGTCTTCGAGCCGGTCGCCGAACCGGACCTCCGGGTTGCGCGTGACGCCGTCGTAGGAGTCGGCCCGGAACGTGGTGAGCTCGAGCCGGTCCTCGCCCTTGCCTACGCCGACGGTCCCGAACTCGATGCCGGTGTCCCACAGCGCGTCGGCCCACCCACTGACCGTGCGCTGGATCTGTTCGGGACGCGCGTCGGTGGTGAAGTCCAGGTCGGTCCCCAGCCGTCCGAGCAACGCGTCGCGCACGCTGCCCCCGACCAGATAGAGCTCGTGTCCGGCATCGGCAAAGAGTCGGCCGAGTTCGCCGAGAACCTCCGCATGCCGGTTCAGGGCCACCGCGGCGGCCGCGAGCTGCGCGGCGTCTGCATGGGAGTCGTTCGGCACGCTGGTGATCTTTCCATCGAGCCTCCGCTGCGCTCACAGCACCGTAACGACTCGGCATAGGTAGTGCGTCGCGGCGACTGCGAGGGAGGGAGAAACCCCAGTGGCAGCTACTATCGCTTGGGTGTCGGAGGGCGAACGGGCCAAACCAAGACGGCGCCGGGGTCGGCGCCGCGGCCGACGCTCCGCAGGCCCCCCCGAAGCGGCCGCCCCGAATCCCCCGCCGACCAACGGTGACCGACCCGCCCAGCCGGGTCCCACCCCCGCCGAGTCCAAGCCCCGGCCCCGCCCCGCCCGCCAGGCCCCGGCCCGGCTGCGCACCGTGCACGAGACGTCCGCGGGTGGCCTAGTGATCGACGGGCTCGACGGTCCGAAGGACGGTCAGGTGGCCGCGCTCATCGGCCGGCTCGACCGCCGCGGCAGGGTGCTGTGGTCGCTGCCCAAGGGCCACATCGAACTCGGCGAGACCGCCGAGCAGACGGCCATCCGCGAGGTTGCCGAGGAGACCGGGATCCAGGGCGACGTGCTCGCCGCACTCGGAAGCATCGACTACTGGTTCGTGACCGAGGGCAGACGCGTCCACAAGACGGTGCACCATTACCTGATGCGTTTCCGCGGTGGCGAGCTCTGCGACGACGACGTCGAGGTCAGTGAGGTGGCCTGGGTGCCGCTCAAGGAGCTGCCCGCCAGGCTGGCCTACGCCGACGAGCGCAGGCTCGCCGAGGTCGCCGACGAACTCATCGACAAGTTGCACGAAGGCGGCCCGGGTGCGCTGCCGCCACTGCCTCACTCCTCGCCGCGGCGCCGACCCCAGACGCACTCGCACACCCGTCAACGTCGTCCCGACGACTCCTCCCAACCCCAACCCGGCCGGCGGGCGAACGGCTGCGGCCAAGGACCATGAGGCGAACGGCGGTCTTCGCGCTCACGCCGATGCTGCTGCGTTTATTGGCCGCCATCGCCTTGGTGGCGCTCATCGCCGCGCCCGCCGTCGCACCCCGCGCAGCGGCCGGTGAGCCCGGGTCGGGGTCCTTCCTCCAGATCCGCATCGACAGCGTCACCCCGCAGGCGGTGAGCACCACCAGCGACCCGGTCGTCACCGTGGTCGGCACGGTGACCAACGTCGGCGACCGACCGGTGCGCGACGTGATGGTCCGACTCGAGCACGCCGCCGCGGTGAGGTCACCCGCCGAACTGCGCACCAACCTCGCCGGCCCCGTCGAGCAGTACCAACCCGTCGCCGACTTCGTCACCGTGGCGCCCGAGCTGGACCAGGACCAGCACGTGCCCTTCACGCTGGCGTACCCGGTGCGCTCGGCCGAGCTGCCGTCGTTCGACATCCAGGCGCCCGGGATCTACCCGGCGCTGGTCAACGTCAACGGGACCCCGGACTACGGCGCACCCGCCCGGCTCGACGACGCGCGCTTCCTGCTGCCCGTGCTCGGCGTGCCGCCCGACCCCAGCACCGAGGACGGCGACTCGTTGTCCGCCGTCGTGCCACCCGACACCTCTCGCCCCGTTCGGATGACCATGCTGTGGCCGCTCGCCGACAAGCCGCGG
The DNA here is from genome assembly GCA_963791215.1 of uncultured Actinomycetota bacterium. Classification (GTDB taxonomy): domain Bacteria; phylum Actinomycetota; class Actinomycetes; order Mycobacteriales; family Mycobacteriaceae; genus Mycobacterium. The sequence goes on from CAWBRR010000019.1 coordinate 39,701, forward strand.
CTGGCGGCTGGCGTGCCCGGCGGAACCGCGCCGGTGCGGCTCCGGGACGACGACCTCGCGGCGTCGCTGGCCAAGGGCGGCCGACTCGACACGTTGCTCGGCGCGATCGACTTCGCCACCAGTCCACCCATCGACCCGGGCGGGCAGGTGCGCAGCGCCGTCTGCCTCGCCGTCGATCCCGACCTACTCGTCACCGTCAACGCGATGGCCGGTGGCTACGTCGTCAACGACAACCCGTCCGGCGGCATCAACTCCCCCACCACGCCCGGCACCGGGCAGGGTGCGGCAATCGACTGGCTGAACCGGCTCAGGGCGCTGGGCCAGCGAGCTCTGCGTGACTCCAACGGTGTACGCACAGGCCGACCTCGGTGCGCTGCAGCGCGTGAGCGACCCCGGGTTGAGCACGATCGCGACGAACGACGCGGGCGACATCGTCGACCAGATCCTCGGGGTCAAGTCGGTCCGCGGCGCCACGCTGCTCGGTGACGGGCCACTGACGGGACCCGTGTCCACACTGCTCAGCCAACTCGCCCGGCAGGGCCAGACCGTCGCGATCGCGGCGGGCGGCATCACCGCAGCGGACTCCGCAACGGGCCAGGGGCCGCGCGTCGACGTGATACCGCGGCGGTACACGCCCCAACTGGTCAGCGCGCCCTTCGATCCGACGGTCGGGGCCGCGCTGGCCGGGGCGGGCGCCGAGCCGTCGGCCCCGTCCTACCTCGACACGTCGCTCGCCGTTCCGGTCAAACACGACTCCGCCGTCGCCCGGCGTCAGGACGCGCTCGCGGCGCTGCTGTGGCGTGGGCTACAACCGGACGCCGCACCGCGCACCCAACTGGTGATGCCGCCGATGGCATGGAACCTAGGGCCCGACGACGCCCACGCGATCCTGACGGCGGTCGCCACGTCCATCCACGCGGGGCTCGCGGTGCCGCGCCCGCTGACCGCGGTGATCGCCGAGACCCTCGCGATCCCCGTTGCCGACACCGGGCCGCTCCCCGCCGAATCCGTCGGCAACCCGAACGCACGATTCAACGACGGCGTGGTCTCGGCGATCTCCAGCGTGACCGGTCGGCTGTGGGGGCTGACGGCCGCGCTCACCGTCGACGAGCGCACCGGACTCACCGGGGTGCAGTACACGGCCCCGCTGCGCGAGGACATGCTGCGCGCGCTTAGTCAGTCCGTGCCGCCCGACGCGCGGAACGGCCTGGCGGAACAGCGCATCGGCACCGTCGGTACCGTCCTGAACGATCTGTTCCAGTCCGTCACCGTGGTGAATCCCGGCGGCTCCTACACGCTGGCCACGGAACGCAGTCCACTGCCGCTGGCGCTGCGGAACGACCTGCCCGTGCCCATCCGGGTGCGGTTGGCCATCACGGCGCCGCCCGGCATGTCCGTGACGGACATGGGTGAGATCGAACTGCCTCCCGGCTTCCTGCCGCTGCGAGTGCCGATCGAGGTGCACTTCACACAGCGGGTCGCCGTCGACGTGTCCTTGCGGACCGCCAACGGGCTTTCACTCGGCGAACCCGTCCGGCTGTCCGTGCACTCCAACGCTTACGGCAAGGTGCTGTTCTTCATCACGTTGTCCGCGGGCGCGGTGCTGGTGCTGCTCGCAGGCCGGCGGCTGTGGCACCGGTTCCGCGGGCAGCCCGACCGGGCCGACCTCGACCGGCCCCGCCAGCGTGGCCCCGAACCGCGCTCCGACCCACTCGACGTCGCCATCGCCCACGCCCCGGACGACAAATGACGTCGGGCTCATCACGGGCCAGGCAGCGGGCGCCCCAACAGGCTCTCCGACGCCGCCGTGGTGTCGCGGTCCTGGGGCATGGCGTTCGCGACGCTGATCAGCAGGATCACGGGCTTCATCCGCATCGTGCTGCTCGCGGCGATCCTCGGCGCCGCACTGTCCAGCGCCTTCACCGTGGCCAACCAGCTGCCGAACCTGATCGCCGCGCTGGTGCTCGAGGCGACCTTCACCGCGATCTTCGTGCCGGTGCTGGCGCGGGCCGAACGCGACGATCCCGACGGCGGCACCGCCTTCGTGCGTCGCCTCGTCACGCTCGCCACCGCACTGCTGCTCGTCGCCACCGTGCTGTCGGTGGTCGCTGCGCCGCTGCTGGTGCACCTGATGCTGGGCGACGACCCGCAGGTGAACCGCCCGTTGACCACCGCCTTTGCCTACCTGCTGCTGCCTCAGGTGGTCTTCTACGGCCTGTCCTCGGTGTTCATGGCGATCCTCAACACTCGCAACGTCTTCGGGCCGCCCGCGTGGGCTCCGGTGGTCAACAACATCGTGGCCATCGCAACGCTGCTGGTGTATCTCGCGGTGCCCGGCGAGCTCTCGGTGAACCCCGTCGAGATGGGAAACGCCAAGCTGTTGGTGCTGGGCATCGGGACCACCCTCGGGGTGTTCGCGCAGACGGCGGTGCTGCTGGTCGCGATCGGCCGTGAACGCGTCAACCTGCGCCCGCTGTGGGGGCTCGACGCGCGCTTGAAGAAGTTCGGCACCATGGCCGCGGCCATGGTGCTCTACGTCCTCATCAGCCAGGCCGGCTTGATCGTCGGCAACCAGATCGCCAGTACCGCGGCGGCTTCCGGTCCCGCCATCTACAACTACACGTGGCTGGTGCTGATGCTGCCGTTCGGCATGATCGGGGTCACCGTGCTGACGGTGGTGATGCCTCGGCTGTCGCGGAACGCGGCCGCTGACGACATCCCCGCCGTACTGGCCGACCTGGCGTTGGCGACGCGGCTGACGATGATCACGCTGATTCCGATCGTCGCGTTCATGACCGTCGGCGGCCCGGCCATCGGCAGCGCACTGTTCGCGTACGGCAACTTCGGCGCGGTCGACGCGGGCTACCTCGGGATGGCTATCACGCTGTCCGCATTCACCCTCATCCCGTACGCCATGGTGCTGCTGCAGCTGCGCGTCTTCTACGCGCGCGAGCAGCCATGGACCCCGATCGCGCTCATCGTGGTCATCACCGTCGTCAAGATCGCCGCGTCGCTGACCGCGCCGTACCTCACCGACGACCGCGAACTCGTCGCGGGCTATCTGGGGCTCGCCAACGGCTTGGGCTTTCTGGCCGGTGCCACCGTCGGCCACATCGTGTTGCGCGCCAACCTCAAACCGCCGGGCGGCAGGCTGATCGACCTCGAGGTGATCCGCACGGTGCTCGTCACCATCGCGGGTTCGCTGATCGGCGGGTTGTGCGCGCACGTCGTCGACCGGCTGCTGGGCCTCGGGACGCTGACGACGCGGTTCGGCGGCGGCGGTTCGCTGCTGCGGCTGCTGGTGATCGGGCTGATCATGTTGCCCATCATTGGTGGGGTGCTTTGGGCGGCCCGAGTGCCCGACGCACACGCCGCCGTGAAGGCCGTCCGCCATCGATTCGGCCGTGGGGCCGGGTCACACTCGGTCACGGCCCAACCCATGGGGGTGTCCGACAGACCTCCTGGCCTGCCACCCCTGCCGTACGCTGATGACATCACGCGTCCGCTATACCTGCGGCCACGTCCGGCGGAGGTGCGACGCGGCCCTCCGGCAAGGGTTGCCGGAGTCCCGACTCGGAGAGGACCAGCGGTGACCGACGACTCCGCGGGCGTACCCGGGTCGGAAAGTGGCGCGACGACCCGAATTCCCCGCCCCTCAGCAGACGACTTTCAGCCCGACGTGCCCGACGACGTGCCCCGTTCGGTGGCCGACCGGCCGCCATCGGACTTCGGCGGCGACCCGGCGCGGGAGACGCTCGCGTTCGACGTGCCCCACGACGTGCCTCTCGACGCGTCACAGGACGACGGTGTGCAACTCATTCCCGGTGCCACCATCGCAGGCGGTCGCTACCGATTGCTGGTCTTCCACGGCGGACCCCCGCACCTTCAGTTCTGGCACGCGGTGGACGTCACGCACGATCGACAGGTCGCGCTCACGTTCGTCGATCCCGACGGAATGTTGCCTGACCATGAGGTCGCTGAAATACTTTCCCGCACAATGAAGTTGGGCCGCATCGCGCACCCCGGCATCGCTCGGGTGCTCGACGTGGCGCATACGGGGTCCGGCGGCCTGATCGTCTCGGAGTGGATCCGCGGCGGCTCCCTCGCGGAGGTCGCGGACACGACGCCTTCGGCCATCGGTGGCGCCAGGGCCATCCAGTCGCTCGCCGCGGCGGCGGAGGCGGCCCACCGCTCCGGCGTCGCGCTGTCGATCGACCACCCGGGGCGGGTCCGGGTCAGCATCGACGGCGACGTAGCACTCGCCTACCCCGCGACGCTGTCCACTGCCACGCCAGAGGACGACATCCGCGGCATCGGCGCGGCGCTCTACGCGCTGCTGGTCAATCGCTGGCCGCTGCCCGAGACCGGCGTACGCAGCGGTATGGCGCCCGCCGACCTCGACGTCGCGGGCGAGCCGCTCGAACCCCGCGCCATCGACCGGGCCATCCCGTTCCAGATCTCCGCCGCGGCCGCGCGGGCCGTTCAGGAGAACGGCGGTATCCGCAGCGCACCGACCCTGCTGAACCTGCTTCAGCAGGCCACCGCGGTCGCCGACCGCACCGAACTCATTGCGCCGATCCATGAGCCCGAGGACGTCCCCGAGCGCTACCGTCGCGACGACACCCCCGAGGATCGCGAGCGCAGACGCAGAGGTCTGTTGATCGGCATCGCCATCGGCGGGGCCGTCCTCGTCGTCGCCTTGGTGGTGCTCGCCACCGTGCTCAGCAGCATCTTCGGCGACGTCGGTGGTCCACTGAACAAGGACGAACTCGGCCTCAACGCGCCCGGCAGCAGCACCACCACCAAGGCCGCCGACACCGGCGTCGTGAAGCCCGTCAAGGCGACGGTGTTCTCGCCCGGTGGAGAAGCCGACAATCCGGAAATGGCCGCCATGGCGATCGACGGCAGCCCCGGGACGGCGTGGTCCACGGACACCTACAGCGACCCGGTGCCGTTCCCCGGCTTCAAGAACGGAGTGGGGCTGATCCTGCAGCTGCCGCAGGCCACCAAGGTCGCCTCGGTGACCCTCAACCTCAACAGCACGGGTACGTCGATTCAGCTCCGGTCCGCACAATCAGCCACGCCCGCAACACTGGACGACACCACCGAGCTGACGTCCCCAACCCCCATGAAGACCGGTTCCAACACCATCACCGTGGATAACGCGTCGCCGACGCAGTACCTGGTGGTGTGGATCACGACGCTCGGCACCGTCGACGGGAAGAGCGAGTCGGCGATCTCGGACATCACCGTCAAATCCGCGTCGTAGCCCCTCGGCCATCCCGATTCGGTCGCCTTCGGGCAACTGTCGGTCCTCGGCCACATCGCCGATGAGCAGCAGCTCGCCGTCCTCGCCGACTTCCTCCGAACGATGCTGCGGCACATTCCGTTCAGGACCGCCTCATCATCCCCAGGTCGGCCGGCGGCGTCAGCGCAGGCCAACGGCTACCCGGGGAAAGAAGTGCGTAGCGGGGCGCCGTCGGCTGCTTAGGGTTCGGCTGTGGGGAGCTTCGGGGGAATCGCTGATCCAACTCGGTCGGACGAGGAGCTGCTCGACGCGCACGTCGCGGGCGATCGATACGCGTTCGAGGCGTTGTTCCACCGTCACCACCGCCAGCTGTACCGGCTCGCGCAGGTCACCAGCCGCAACCCCGATGACGCCGCCGACGCGCTCCAGGACGCGATGCTGTCGGCGCACCGCAATGCACCCACGTTCCGCCGCGACGCGTCCGTAAGCAGCTGGCTGTACCGCATCGTCGTGAACGCGTGCCTGGATCGGCTGCGGCGAAACAAGACTCACGCCACGACGGCACTGGAGGACCAGGTCTGCCCAGGCCGCGATCCGACGCCCCACATCGACACCGCACTCGTCGTCGAACGCGCGCTCATGCGGCTGCCGGTCGAGCAACGAGCCGCCGTCGTGGCCGTCGACATGCAGGGTTACTCGGTCGCCGAGACCGCTCGGCTGCTCGGCGTTCCCGAGGGCACGGTCAAGAGCCGCTGTTCCCGCGCACGAGCGAAACTCGCCAAGACGCTGGAGTACCTTGGCCACGACGCCGCCGCGGCCGACCACCACTGCGGACAGGGGTGACCCGGCTGCAGTTCGGTTGACGGGCGCCTCATCGTGGACACGACACTCGACCGGCCGTGACTCGTCCCGCCAGCACACGGGGAACAGCCCCGCCTACGCTGGTGTTATACGCGTGCCGACGCGCAATGGCAGAAAGGCGGAAATGACCTCCACTCCCACGATCCATGACGTGATCATCATCGGTTCCGGACCGGCCGGTTATACGGCAGCCGTCTACGCGGCGCGCGCACAGCTCAAGCCCCTGGTTTTCGAAGGCGTGGCCTTCGGCGGTGCGCTGATGACCACCACCGAGGTGGAGAACTACCCCGGCTTCAAAGAAGGCATCACCGGCCCTGAACTAATGGAGGAGATGCGCGAGCAGGCGCTCCGGTTCGGTGCCGACCTTCGGATGGAGGACGTGGACGAGGTGTCCCTCGAAGGCCCCGTCAAGACCGTCACCGTCGGCGACGAGACGTATGCGGCCCACTCGGTCATCCTCGCGATGGGCGCTGCCGCCCGGCACCTCGGCGTGCCCGGTGAGGAGGAACGCATCGGCACCGGCGTCAGCACGTGTGCCACGTGTGACGGCTTCTTCTTCCGCGATCAGGACATCGCCGTGATCGGCGGCGGGGACTCGGCGATGGAGGAGGCCACCTTCCTCACCCGGTTCGCCCGCAGCGTCACCCTGATCCATCGGCGCGACGAGTTCCGCGCCTCCAAGATCATGCTGGAGCGCGCCAAGGCCAACGAAAAGATCACCATCCTGACCAATACGGCGGTGACCCAGGTCGAAGGCGAGCCCAAGGTCACCGGTCTGCGGCTACGCGACGTCATCACTGGCGAGGAGTCCAAGCTCGCCGTCACCGGCGTGTTCGTCGCGATCGGCCACGATCCCCGGTCGGAGCTCGTCCGCGGTCAGGTCGAACTCGACGACGAGGGCTACGTCGCCGTGAAGGACCGCACCACCAGCACGTCGATCGATGGTGTGTTCGCCGCGGGCGACCTCGTCGACCACACCTACCGCCAGGCCATCACCGCGGCGGGTAGCGGATGTTCGGCCGCCATCGACGCCGAGCGCTGGCTGGCCGACCGCGAGTGATCGATCGGTTCGCCGACGTGACTGCCCCGCAATGGATTTCAGGAACACCCCTCACGACAAGGAGCACCCCATGAGTGACACAGGCGCGACCGTCGCGGTCACCGACGATTCCTTCTCCGACGACGTGTTGGCCAGCGCCACCCCGGTGCTCGTCGACTTCTGGGCCACCTGGTGCGGGCCGTGCAAGATGATCGCCCCGGTGCTCGAAGAGCTGGCCACCGAGAAGGCCGGCGAGCTCACCGTCGCCAAGCTCGACGTGGACGCCAACCCTGGCACCGCGCGTGACTTCCAGGTGGTGTCGATCCCCACCCTGATCTTGTTCAAGAACGGCGCGCCGGTGAAGCGCATCGTCGGGACGAAGGGCAAGGCCGCGCTGCTGCGCGAGCTCGCTGACCACGTCTGACCGCCTGGTCCACTCCAACCGGGAACTTTTGATTGGCCTGGAGTTTTCCGTATTTTCGCGGGCGTCTGCGACAATACGGGTAGCTTGTGCTGCCACAGTCCAAGCCGTGCCACTGGCGGCGCTGGTCACCGAGAGGCCTGGTTTTATGTCGATACTGCGTCGCGGCGATCGCGAAGGCGCGGTCACCGAGATTCGGGCGGCATTGTCAGCGCTTGGTTGGATCGTCAATCCGGACGACGAGGACGTCAACACGGGTAAGCACGTCGCGCTCGACGCCTTCGACGACGACCTCGACCAAGCCGTTCGCGCGTTCCAACAGCACCGCGGGCTTCTGGTGGACGGCATCGTTGGCGAGGCCACCTACCGCGCGCTCAGGGAAGCCTCGTACCGCCTCGGTGCACGCACCCTGGCACACCAGTTCGGCGCGCCCATGTACGGCGACGACGTCGCCACCTTGCAGGCCCGGCTGCAGGACCTCGGGTTCTACACCGGTTTGGTCGACGGCCACTTCGGGCTGCAGACCCACAACGGCTTGATGTCGTACCAGCGCGAGTACGGCCTCTACCCCGACGGCATCTGTGGGCCGGAAACGTTGCGCTCCTTGTACTTTCTCGGTTCGCGGGTGACGGGCGGGTCCCCGCACGCGATCCGCGAGGAGGAGCTGGTACGGAGTTCGGGTCCGCGACTGTCGGGCAAGCGGGTGATCATCGATCCGGGCCGTGGCGGCGACGACTGCGGGCTGATCGTGCAAGGCCCCGCCGGCCCCATCAGCGAAGCAGACATGTTGTGGGACTTGGCAAGTCGGCTCGAAGGTCGCATGACGGCCATCGGGATGGATACGTTCCTCTCGCGCCCCGTCGGACGGAGCCCATCGGACGCGGAGCGGGCCGAGACGGCCAACACCGTCGGCGCCGACCTCATGATCAGCCTGCGCTGCGCCAGCCTACCGGGCTCGTCCGCCAACGGGGTCGCGTCGTTCCACTTCGGCAACTCGCATGGTTCGGTGTCGACCATCGGTCGCAACCTGGCCGACTTCGTTCAGCGTGAAGTGGTGGCGCGCACCGGATTACGCGACTGCCGCACCCACGGTCGGACCTGGGATCTGCTTCGGCTCACGCGGATGCCAACCGTTCAGGTCGACGTCGGGTACATCACAAATGTGCGCGACCGCGAACTTCTGGTGTCCACGGAGATCCGCGACTCGGTCGCGGAGGGCATCCTCGCCGCGGTGAAGCGGCTCTACCTGCTCGGCAAGAACGACCGCCCGACGGGCACGTTCACCTTCGCCGAACTGCTTGCGCACGAGCGCACAGTGGAATCCGGCCGCGCCGCGCAAGGCTGACTCGAACTCAAATGCACGGAGACAGGCCGGCCCCCACCGGCTGCTGCAGTTGAGCGCTCGCCAAGAGCCGCTCCAACGCGGCCTCCACGTCGGCCTTCCAGCCCAAGCCCTGTTCTAACTCCAGGCGCAGCCGCGGAAAGTACCGGTGCGGAGCGACGACCTCGAATCCGACGTCCAAGAGGAAGTCGGCGTCGACGACGCACTGTTCGACCGAGCAGTCACCGAGCGTTTCTACGGCGGGAGTCAGCTCAGGCGGAACCATGTGAGGCTTGGTCAGCTCCAGGGCGTCCGCGGAGCGCCCGAACGCCTCGAGCGCCCGGACACCACGCCGGACCAGATCCGCGACGACCGACGCCATCAGTTGCCGGGTTATCCCGTCGGCGTCGGCGCCGGATTCGACACCGAGCGACGTGAGCAGAACCGCGTCGGCGCTCACCGGTCCCGTGGGGAACAGCCGGGCCCGAGGCACCGCCCGGGGCGGAGCGTAGAACACGTACCCGAGGCACGGCGCGTCATCGATCGACGAAGTCGGGTTGCCGTCGGCGTCGGAACCGCAGTCGACGGCGAGCTGGCCGCACGATCCCCACTCGAGCATGACCATCGACAGCCACGCTTCCTTCTCGAACTCGGGATCCGCAAGGTGGTCGTCGCCCCGGAGCGTCGACGGGTCCAGCTCCCAGAACACGCAACGTCGCGCGTGCTTCGGCAGCTGCTCGAACGCCTCCAGCCGGAGCGGTGTAATTCGTGCGGACACTAGTTTCCTCGGTCTTCGGTCGGTGACGCCGACGATGTCCCCTCCAGGATAGGAGAGCGACCTGAACGGGGCCCGATTTCGACCAGCGGGCTCGCTGGATGCCGCTTAATTATCCAAATCGATTGCTGCACAGGGTGTTTCCTCCTTCAGATCCAGCTGGCGGGCCGCCTAAAGAGAAGTTGTGTCACAGTGACGTAATTACGTGGTGTGGTGGGTCACGCCTTGGTCGCGTTCATTAGGTCCACTATCCGTTGCAAGTCGTCGACCGATCCGAACTCGACCACGATCTTGCCCTTGCGTTTGCCGAGGCTCACCGTCACCCGGGTATCGAACGCAGAAGACAACCGCTCAGCAACGTCCTGCAGGCCAGGCATCTGGATCGGCTTGCGCCGGGGTGCCGACGGCGTCGACGAATCGGGACCCTCGCGGTTGGCGAGCGTCACCGCCTCCTCCGTCGCCCGCACGGAGAGCCCCTCGGCGACGATTCGGGTCGCGAGCTCCTCCTGCTTCTCCGGCCCGCCCTCGAGCGCGAGCAGAGCGCGTGCATGCCCCGCGGAGAGCACTCCCGCGGCGACGCGGCGCTGCACCGCGATCGGCAGCCGCATCAGTCGGATCATGTTCGTGATGACGGGACGCGACCGTCCGATCTTCGCAGCCAGTTCGTCGTGCGTGACGCCAAACTCATCGAGCAGCTGTTGATAGGCCGCCGCCTCTTCCAAGGGATTCAGCTGCGCGCGGTGGATGTTCTCGAGCAGTGCGTCGCGCAGCATGCTCTCGTCGGCGGTCTCCCGAACGATCGCCGGGATGGCCTCCAGGCCGGCCTCCTGCGCCGCGCGCCAGCGCCGCTCCCCCATGACGAGCTGATACCGCGGTGCACCCGGTGCCACCTCGACCAACCGCACGACGATCGGCTGCATGAGTCCGAACTCACGAATCGAGTGAACGAGTTCTGCAAGTGCGTCCCCGTCGAAGACCTGGCGCGGCTGACGGGGATTCGGCTCAATCTCCGACGGTGCAATCTCGCGATAGACGGCGCCGACGTCGGTGACGGGCTCGGGCTGCGGCGGCGAGCTCCCGCCACCGAGCAGTACGTCGGTCGCCGCGGCGCCCATGCGCGGACTGATCTGACCCGCCTCACCTTCGTCGGGACCGGTCGGGATCAGCGAGGCGAGGCCACGGCCCAGTCCGCTGCGCTTGCGTGGTTGCGGCGTCATCGGTTGTGTCTCCTCTGTGCGGCGTAACCCGGACGGACCATCGCGGCGTGCAAGCTCATCGGGCATCCCGCGCCAGCGGGTTCCCGCGTTCGGCGAGTTCACGGCTGGCGTCGAGATAGCTCATCGCGCCCCGCGAGCCCGGGTCGTAGTCGAGGATCGTCATGCCGTACCCGGGCGCCTCGGAGACCTTCACACTGCGGGGGATGACGGTCCGCAGCACCTTGTCCCCGAAGTGTGCCCGCACGTCCGCGGCCACCTGATCGGCGAGCCGCGTCCGCCCGTCGTACATGGTCAGGATGACGGTGGTGACATCCAGGTTCGGGTTGAGGTGAGCCTTCACCATCTCGATGTTGCGGAGCAGCTGGCCTACTCCCTCGAGTGCGTAGTACTCGCACTGGATCGGGATGAGCACCTCGGGAGCGGCGACGAGCGCGTTGATCGTCAACAACCCCAGGGACGGCGGGCAGTCGATGAACACGTAGTCGAAGTCGTGCTCCTTGAGCGAGGCCAGCGCGTTCCGCAAGCGGCCCTCGCGCGCGACCATGCTGACCAATTCGATCTCAGCACCCGCGAGGTCGATGGTCGCGGGCACGCAGTAGAGCCGCTCGTTGTGCGGGCTGCGCTGCAGCGCCTGCCCGAGCGAGAGCTCACCAATCAGCACCTCGTACGAGGACGGTGTCCCCTCCCGGTGCTCGATGCCGAGCGCGGTGCTGGCGTTGCCCTGCGGGTCGAGATCGATGACGAGAGTGTTCAACCCCTGCAGCGCCAACGCCGCGGCCACGTTGACGGCCGTCGTGGTCTTGCCGACGCCGCCCTTCTGGTTGGCGATGGTGAAGACCCGTTGGTGCGTGGGGCGGGGCAAGTGGTTGCGCTTCGCGCCGTGCAACAACCGGACCGCGCGCTCGGCCTCAGCGCCGATCGGGGTGTCGGCGACGTCATCGGTCGGCCAGGCAGGCTCCGGACTGGCGGTCCATGTTTCACGTGAAACATTGGCCGAGCCTGCTTCGCGGGAAACACCGGGAGTAGCAGCCGGCCCCACTGCGGTAACATCCGCGTCGCGATCCGGTGGCGGTTTCATCCCGACTTCCTCCGCGGCCGCGACGACCGCCTCGCTGATTGTGTCCGCGCTCCGCGTCGCGCTACGACCACGGTTACGGGTGGACTCAAATAGTCCACGCCACATTTCACCACCTCCGCGTCAACGGCACCTAATGAGTCCATGACTTGCCTGTGCGCGTCGATCTCTTCCTCGGCCCGCTCGCCCTTCATGGCCAGCATCCGACCGCCCTCGCGAAGCAGGGGCAACGACCACCCGGTCAACTTATCGAGCGACGCGACCGCTCGCGACGTCACGGCGTCGAACTCACCGAGCCGCTCGCGGAGCGCCTTGTCCTCTGCACGCCCACGCACCACGGTAATGGGCAGCCCGAGCTCCGCGACTGCCTCCACTAGGAAGTCGGTCCTCCGGAGCAGCGGTTCGATCAGCGTGATCTGGAGGTCCGGGCGCACCAGCACCAGAGGTATTCCAGGCAGCCCAGCGCCACTGCCGATGTCGGCGACCCGCTCCCCTGGGTCGAAGAGCTCGCCGATGGCCGCGCAATTCAACACATGGCGATCCCACAGCCGGTCCAGCTCTCTGGGGCCGATCAAGCCGTGCTCGATGCCGGCCCCGGCGAGGATGGCCACGTATTGCTTGGCGCGGTCCAGGTTGGGACCGAAGACCGCCTCAGCCGCGCTCGGTGGGTCCGGAGCCTCGTCATGTTTCACGTGAAACATCCTCCCCATCCGCGGGCGGTCGACGATCCGAACTACACCTGTGTAACTCGACTGCGCGACGCTCAGTCGGTCAGGACGACGACGCGGCGGGACGGTTCCGCGCCTTCGCTCTCGCTACGCACGCCGTCGATCGCAGCGACGGCGTCGTGCACGATCTTGCGCTCGAACGGCGTCATGGGCGTGAGCTCCTCGCGCTCGCCGGACTCCAGCACGCGCCGGGCCACCTTCTCGCCGAGCGCCGCCAACTCGTCGCGCCGACGCCGACGCCAGCGCGCGATGTCGAGCATCAGCCTGCTGCGCTCACCCGTCTTCTGGTGCACTGCCAGCCGCGTCAACTCTTGCAGTGCGTCGAGCACCTCGCCCTTGCGGCCGACCAACTTCGTCAGGTCTTCGCCACCGTCGATGCTGACGATCGCGCGGTCCCCTTCCACGTCGAGATCGATGTCACCGTCGAAGTCCAGAAGGTCGAGCAGCTCCTCGAGGTAGTCGCCGGCGATCTCGCCTTCGGCCACCAATCGGTCTTCCTGGTCTTCGCGCTTCGGGGCCGCGGTCTCCGTGGTGCGCTCGGTCGTGTCGGCGTCAGTCATGGTCGTTCGTCCTTCTTCCTCATGCGTGTGGATCTCGTCCCCGGCCTCGGTGCGAACCGGTCCGCGTTGCGGGTCGTCGTGCGAAAGTGCGGTCAAGTCCGGCGCTTCTTCGCTGGCCGGGGATTCCGGCGGGGGGCGCTCTTTGCGGCTCCGGTGCGGTTACCGCCGGCCTTGGCTGCGCCGTTGGTCGTCGACGCGGGCGTGTCGATCTCGGCGGTCGGCTCGACTTCGATCGCATTGCTCTCCGCGTCCACCGACGCGGCTCCGTCCACGGCCGCCTTCTTCGCGGCTGCGGCCTTCTGCGCGGCGGTTCGCTTCGGCCTGCGGGCAGGCTTGGCGCCGGGCGCCGGGGCATTGGCGGCGCGGCGCTCGATGTCCTCTTGCTTCTTGGCCTCTTCGCGCTTCTCGATCTTGCCGAACACGTAATGCTGCTGGCCGTACGTCCAGATGTTGTTCGACACCCAGTACATGATGATCGCGATCGGGAGGAACGGTCCGCCCACCACCACGCCGATGGGGAACACGTACAGCGCGAGCTTGTTCATCATCGCGGTCTGAGGGTTGGCCGCCGCCTCCGGACTCTGACGCGCCACCGACGCCCGGCTGTTGAAGTGCGTGGCCACGCCGGCAACGATCATCAACGGAACGCCGACCGCGATGACCGCGGTGCGGTTGAACTCGGTGAACGCGCCCAGGCCGACCTTCTGGATCATGGACGCGCCGATGGGCGCGCCGAACAGGTGCGCATCGAGGAAGTTCCGGACGTCCTCGGCACTGAAGAGATAGTTGCCGAGCGACGCGTTCTGCTCGACAGTCAGACCGAGCCGACCGAAACCGGTCTGGGTGCGGTTGAACGAATTCAGCACGTGGTAGAGCCCGAGGAACACCGGGACCTGCGCGAGCATCGGGAGGCAGCCGAGGATCGGGTTGAACCCGTGATCCTTCTGCAGCTTCTGCATCTCCACCGCCATCCGCTGGCGGTCCTTGCCGTACTTCTTCTGCAGCGCCTTGATCTGAGGCTGCAACTCCTGCATCTGGCGCGTGGTCTCGATCTGCCGCACGAAGGGCCGGTACAGAATCGCGCGCAGGGTGAAGACGAGGAACATCACCGACAGGCCCCACGCGAAGAAGTTGGTGGGTCCGTCGACGCCGGGGATCAGGCCGATCAGAAAGGCGAACACCTTGTACCAGACCCACATGATCGCGGAGACCGGATAGTAGATGTAGTCGAGACTGAACCAATTAAACAAGCGAATCGCTCCTCAACTCATGCTCGCTCTCGATCGCGTCGGCCCGTTCGGGGATGGGGTCCCACCCTCCACGGTGCCAGGGCCCGCACTTGGCCAGCCGGACGGCGGCCAACCAGCTGCCGCGAAACAGTCCGTACTCCTGCAGTGCGTCGACCGCATACTGGCTACACGTCGGCGTGAAGCGACAGGAGGCGGGCCGCAGCGGCGAGATCATGTTCCGGTACAGCTGGACCAGAAAGACGACACCGTGCACGACGGCGCCGCGACCCCGCCTCATCGCCGAGCCCCGGTACGTTCCTGGGTCCGGCGCAGTGCCGTGCGGAGCTCTTCCTCGAGCCGCGCGGAGATCACGTTCCTACTGCCGGGCAGCGCTCGGATGACGACCCTGTCCCCCGCGTGCAGTTCCTCGACGACGGCGCGCGCCACGTGCCGGAGCTTGCGCGCCACCCGGTGGCGTTGCACCGCAGTGCCGACCGATTTGGCCACGACGAGCCCGATCTTGGGTGCGTCCGAACCGCCGTCCAGCACATGCAACGCATGGACGACCAGGTCGGGTTGAACGGCTCGGACTCCCTTGTTGACCGTGAGGCCGAAGTCCGCGGACCGCGTCATCCGGTAACGAGCCGGAAGCACGACGCTAAGACCCGCGCGAGTCACGCAGTGAGCGAGCGACGGCCCTTGCTGCGGCGGCTGGACACGATCGCGCGACCCGCGCGCGTGCGCATCCGCAACCGGAATCCGTGCACGCGTGCACGACGCCGGTTGTTCGGCTGGAAAGTGCGCTTGCCCTTGGCCACGGCAGTATCTCCTCAATTGCACCTTGCGTCCGAGTCCGTCACCGATGAAAGTACTCATGCGGCGGGGACGCGGTCGCGTTTACGCTCGTTGGTCTCGCTTGCTAGCTCCGGCGCGGTAACCCCGAAACCCCGGGTCGCTGCCGTATCGCCACGTGCGGGCGACTGTTCGAGGGTACTGACGAGATTTCCCTAGGTCAAACCTACCCGGGACGACCTCCGAGGCGCCTCATTCGTCACATCGTTCACCATCGTCGGGCAGTCACACAGAACGCACGGCACAATGTTGCAGAACTGTTGGCACTAGGAGAGAAAACTGTTAGCTTCTGGCAGTGCCGTTTCAGACCGAAGCGGCGACGGACAACTGAACGAGGATGGTCATCCCACCGCGAGCCCACAGAATGGCCGACTCTGTGACGAGCCCTAGTGCATGATCTTCTCGCCAACACATGACGACACGGCGACGACTGTCCGTTATCCACAGACTGTGGATAACTATGTGGACGATTCGTCATCGCTTACTTGGCCAGCGCTGACGCGGCCTCAAGGGGGTATGTCTCGTTGACTGCCGACCCCGATCCACCGTTCGTGGCGATTTGGAACAAGGTCGTAGCCGAACTCAACGGCGACAGTCCATACCAGGGCCCCTTCAACGGGGACTCCGCAGACCCGCTACTCACTCCTCAGCAACGAGCCTGGCTCAAGCTCGTCCGACCGTTGGTCATCACCGAGGGCTTTGCCCTGTTGTCGGTACCGACCCCGTTCGTCCAGAACGAGATCGAACGCCACCTCCGTGAACCGATCATCAACAGCCTGAGCCGCCACCTCGGCCAGCGGGTCGAACTCGGCGTGCGCATCGCCACCCCGGACCCGGACGCCGACGACTACGAAGCGTCCATCGACGCGTCGCCGGATCCGGACGAGGTCGACGAAGACGAGGAGGCCCTCGCCAGCGCCGAGGAGGCCTGGCCGAGCCACTTCACCAACCGGTCGCAGAGTTCGGCTTCAAACGACGTCAGCCTGAACCGGCGCTACACCTTCGACACGTTCGTCATCGGCGCCTCCAACCGGTTCGCGCACGCAGCCACGCTCGCCATCGCCGAAGCGCCGGCGCGGGCCTACAACCCACTCTTCATCTGGGGTGAGTCAGGACTCGGGAAGACGCACCTGCTGCACGCGGCGGGCAACTACGCCCAGCGACTGTTCCCCGGCATGCGGGTGAAGTACGTCTCCACCGAGGAGTTCACCAACGACTTCATCAACTCCCTGCGCGATGACCGCAAGGCGTCGTTCAAGCGGAGCTACCGCGACATCGACGTCCTGCTCGTCGACGACATTCAGTTCATCGAAGGCAAGGAAGGCATCCAGGAGGAGTTCTTCCACACCTTCAACACGCTGCACAACGCCAACAAGCAGATCGTCATCTCATCGGACCGTCCGCCCAAGCAGTTGGCCACCCTCGAGGACCGGCTCCGCACGCGCTTCGAGTGGGGTTTGATCACCGACGTTCAGCCGCCCGAGCTGGAGACCCGCATCGCGATCCTTCGCAAGAAGGCTCAGATGGATCGCCTCGACGTGCCCGACGACGTGCTCGAGCTCATTGCCAGCAGCATCGAGCGCAACATCCGCGAACTCGAAGGCGCACTGATCCGCGTGACGGCCTTCGCGTCGCTCAACAAGAGCGCCATCGACAGGGCTCTCGCTGAGATCGTGTTGCGCGACCTGATCTCCGACTCGAGCACCATGCAGATCAGCATGGCCACGATCATGGCCGCCACCGCCGAGTACTTCGAGACCACGGTCGAGGAGCTCCGCGGGCCCGGCAAGACCAGGGCGCTGGCCCAGTCCCGCCAAATCGCCATGTACCTGTGCCGCGAACTGACCGATCTGTCCCTGCCGAAGATCGGGCAGGCCTTCGGCCGCGACCACACCACCGTGATGTATGCCGAGCGCAAGATCCGCGGCGAGATGGCGCAACGACGTGAGATCTTCGACAACGTCAAGGAACTCACGACGCGGATCCGCCAGCGCTCCAAGCGTTGACCGGCACCCAAATCGCGCAATTCCAAACCACTTCGGCAAAAAACTTTGGTCGCGTCTGCACCACTCGTCACACCAACGGGCTGTGCATCACTCGTGGACAAACTGGTCGACGCGTCGACGCATCGGTCGGCATTCATACACGAGCACCCATCGGTGCACAGTTGCCACCGATCCGCCGACACCTAGTCCACAGGTCTCTGACAGCCGCCGAACCGGCCCCACCTGGACAACTGCCTGCTCATCCACAGCCTTCACAGCCCCTATTACTGTTACTCAGCTCTCTCCTAGGAATCTTCTTCAGAAGAAGGGTCCTGGGGACATCTCTTCCACACCCCGCCCTCGCACCGTCGACGGGCGGTTTGTCACTCCCGTCGATTAGCTTTCAAGTTCGCGCTGAAGGCTCTACGGTGAGTCTTCGACAGCCGGTACGGCATCCGATCGCGGTGCGGTGAGAGACTTGCAACCGCGGGGCTCGGGGCTCCGGGCTGGGGTTTCATCGAAGGGACGCTATGGACGTGGTGACGACGACAGTTGGTCTCACCGATTTGAAGTTTCGCCTGGTACGGGAAGACTTCGCCGACGCCGTGGCGTGGGTTGCCCGCATCCTGCCCACCAGGCCCACCGTGCCGGTGCTCTCGGGGGTGCTCCTGACCGGCTCCGACGCCGGGCTGACCATCTCCGGATACGACTACGAAGTCTCGGCCGAGGTTCAGGTTTCCGCCGAAATAGCCTCTCCTGGAAGCGTTTTGGTATCCGGCCGGTTGTTGTCGGACATCACGAGGGCATTGCCCGCCAAGCCCGTCGACGTCAGCGTCGAGGGCACCCGGGTATTGCTCAGTTGCGGCAGCGCGCGGTTCTCGCTGCCCACTATGGCCGTCGAGGACTACCCGACGTTGCCCGCGCTCCCCGACGAGACCGGCGTGGTCTCCTCCGAGCTCTTCAACCAGGCCATCAGCCAGGTGGCCATCGCCGCGGGCCGCGACGACACGTTGCCGATGCTCACCGGCATCCGGGTCGAGATCTCGGGTGAGAAGGTCGTTTTGGCGGCCACCGATCGGTTCCGCCTGGCCGTGCGGGAGCTGACGTGGTCGACGGATTCGGCAGACATCGAGGCGGCCGTCCTCGCACCGGCGAAGACCTTGGCCGAGGCAGCCAAGGCGGGCACCGACGGCGGTGACGTCCACCTGTCGCTCGGTTCGGGTGCGGCGGTCGGCAAGGACGGGCTGCTCGGTATCCGCAGCGCGGGCAAGCGCACCACCAGCCGGTTGCTCGATGCCGAGTTCCCGAAGTTCCGGCAGCTGCTCCCCGCGGAGCACACGGCAGTAGCGACCGTCGGCGTCGCTGAGCTGACCGAAGCGATCAAGCGTGTGGCGCTCGTCGCCGATCGCGGTGCGCAGATCCGCATGGAGTTCTCCGACGACGTGGTGCGGCTCTCGGCCGGCGCCGACGACGTGGGTCGCGCCGAGGAGGACCTGCCCGTCGAGTTCGCGGGTGAACCGCTCACCATCGCCTTCAATCCGACGTATCTCACCGATGGCCTGGGCTCGTTGCACTCCCAGCGAGTCACGTTCGGCTTTACGACACCCAGCCGTCCCGCGGTGTTGCGCCCGACGGGCGATGATGAGGGGTACGTCGGCGCCAGCGGCCCGTTCCCGGCGGCTCAAACCGATTACGTGTACTTGTTGATGCCGGTGCGGCTTCCGGGCTGACCGGCCAATCGCCACGAAAGAGGCGCACATGCAACTCGGTTTGATCGGGCTCGGCAAAATGGGTTTCAACATGCGCGAGCGGTTGCGTGGGGGCGGACACGAGGTCATCGGATACGACCCGCGCCCGGAAGTGACCGACGTGCCGGACCTCGCCGGGTTGGCCGCCGCCCTCACCGCGCCCCGTGTGGTGTGGGTCATGGTGCCGTCCGGTGAAGTCACCCACGACACGATCGTTGACCTCGCCGAGGTGCTCGCCGCGGGGGACCTCGTTATCGACGGTGGCAACTCGCGCTATACCGAGGACAAGCCGCACGCAGAACTGTTGAGCGCCAAGGGAATCGGTTTCATCGACGCCGGCGTTTCGGGTGGCATCTGGGGACTGACCGAAGGTTATGGACTGATGATCGGCGGCAGCGATGCGGACGTCGCGCGAGCCATGCCCATCTTCGACACGTTGCGTCCGGGAGGACCGCAGGAGGACGGCTTCGTTCATGCCGGCGACGTCGGCGCCGGGCACTTCACCAAGATGGTTCACAACGGCATCGAATACGCGTTGATGACGGCCTATGCCGAAGGCTACGAGATGTTGTCTGCCGAGCCGCTCGTGAAGAGCCCGCAGGCGGTCTATCAAGCGTGGACCAATGGCACCGTCGTCCGGTCCTGGTTGCAGCAGCTACTGGCCAAGGCGTTGAAGGAGGATCCGGAGCTCGGTGAGATCAGCGGCTACACCGACGACTCGGGTGAAGGCCGCTGGACGGTCGAGGAAGCCATCCGGCTGCGGGTACCCGTCCCGGCCATCGCGGCGGCGCTGTTCGCGCGGTTCCTGTCGCGCCAGGACGACTCGCCGACCATGAAGGCCGTCGCCGCGCTGCGCAATCAGTTCGGTGGCCACGCCGTCCAGAGGGTCAGTAAGTCCGGATAGCGTTACGGCGGGCCGGAGCGAAGCGACTCGGGGAGAGGTCTTTGTACGTTCGCCATCTTGGGTTGACCGACTTCCGGTCGTGGCCACGCGTCGACGTGGAACTCGATCCGGGCCGAACCGTGTTCATCGGACCCAATGGCTTCGGAAAGACGAATCTCGTTGAAGCGCTTTGGTATTCGTCGACGCTGGGCAGCCACCGCGTCTCGTCCGATGCGCCGCTGATCCGCGAGGGTGCCGAACGCGCCATCGTGTCGACCATCGTGGTCAACGAAGGTCGCGAGCTGGCGATCGACCTCGAGATCACCGCGGGGAAGGCCAACAAGGCGCGGCTGAACCGTTCGCCAATACGCAGCGCGCGGGAAGTGCTTGGCGTGCTGAGTGCCGTGCTCTTCGCCCCGGAGGATCTGGCGCTGGTCCGTGGCGAGCCGGGTGAACGCAGGCGGTATCTCGACGAGCTGGCGACCACGCGCCGGCCGGCGATTGCGGGGGTGCGCGCGGACTACGACAAGGTGCTGCGCCAACGCGCCGCCTTGCTGAAAACTGCTGCGGGAGCACGCTACCGGGGTGATTCTGGAGCCTTGGAGACGCTCGACGTATGGGACCGTCAGCTCGCCGCGCACGGGGCCCAGCTCATCACCGCACGGGTTCGACTCGTCAACGACCTGGCGCCCGAGGTCGAGAAGGCCTATCAGTCGCTGGCGCCGGCATCGCGTGCGGCGGCCATCCGCTACCGCAGCGGCGTCGAGGCCGTGGAGGCCGAGGCGGCCAACGGCACCGTCGCATCGGAACCCTTCGAGGTGGCCCTGCTGGACGAGCTGGCCCGGCGGCGTTCGGCCGAACTCGAACGCGGCGTGTGTCTGGTCGGCCCGCACCGCGACGACCTCGAGCTGCGGCTGGGTGATCAACCGGCGAAAGGCTTTGCCAGCCATGGGGAGTCGTGGTCGATGGCGCTGTCACTGCGGCTAGCCGCCTACGAACTGCTGCGCGCCGACGGCAGCGATCCGGTGCTGCTGCTCGATGATGTGTTCGCCGAGCTGGATACGGCTCGGCGCCGCGCCCTGGTGAGCGCGGCGGAGTCCGCCGAGCAGGTGTTGGTGACCGCGGCCGTCGTGGAAGACGTACCCGGTGACTGGGATGCGCGCAGAATGGAGATCGGCATGCGCGACGGAGACACGGGTCGGTACTCAGAGGTGATCGAATGACGCAGGAGGCAGGTGACGAGCGGGCCTTCGACACGGAGCCGGCTGAGGAGCCGGAGTCCGCAGACGTGCCCGGTCCGCCCGACGAGCTGGCTCACCTTGCAGGCATGGATTTGGTACGCCGAACCCTCGAGGAAGCGCGCGACGCCGCGCGTACCCAGGGCAAGGAGGTCGGCCGCGGGAGGAGCACGCAGCAGCCTCGCAAGGCGGTGAGCAAGGGCCGCCGCAGGAGGTGGTCGGGGCCGGGGCCCGACTCCCGCGATCCCCAGCCGTTCGGGTCCGCGACGTCGGAGCTGGCGCGGGCCCGCGGCTGGTCGATCAAGGTGGCCGAGGGTTCGGTATTCGGACAGTGGCCGACGGTGGTCGGCGAGCAGATCGCCGCCCATGCCGATCCGGCGTCCTTGCGCGACGGGGTGCTCACCATCGAGGCCGAATCCACCGCGTGGGCGACGCAGCTACGCATGGTCCAGGCACAGGTGCTGGCCAAGATCGCGGCGGCGGTCGGGGACGGTGTCGTGACCTCGCTGCGGATCGTCGGTCCCGCCGCGCCGACGTGGCGCAAGGGGAAGTACCACATCTCCGGACGCGGTCCGCGGGACACTTACGGATAGCCGTTCACTACCACTGCCTGAGAGCGCCGACAAGGGTTTGTCCACAGTTCTCAAGCGTCGGGACGCGCCGATCGTCGAGAAATTCTGTGCACGGCGCAAATAGCTGTGTAGAAACGCCGCCTCAGAGTCAGTGCTGACAGTACGTCCCGGTAGACTGATCGAAGATCCGCGAGCGGCCGTCGCCTCTCGCTAGCGAACCCCAAGGAGACGCGTCCAACGTGCCTGCCCCGAAGAAGAGTGCTCCCAAGGAGTACGGCGCCGATTCGATCACTGTTCTCGAGGGTCTCGAGGCCGTCCGTAAACGTCCGGGCATGTACATCGGCTCCACCGGTGAGCGCGGCCTGCACCACCTCGTGTGGGAAGTCGTCGACAACGCGATCGACGAAGCGATGGCGGGCTACGCCACCAGAGTCGACGTCAAGATCCTTGAAGACGGCAGCGTCCAGGTGACCGACGACGGTCGCGGAATTCCGGTCGCCATGCACGCCTCGGGCGTGCCCACGATCGACGTCGTCATGACACAACTGCACGCAGGCGGCAAGTTCGGTGGCGAGAACAGCGGCTACAACGTCAGCGGTGGTCTGCACGGCGTCGGTGTGTCGGTGGTCAACGCCCTGTCCACTCGGCTCGAGGCCACGATCCTCCGCGACGGCCACGAGTGGTTCCAGTACTACGACCGCTCCGTGCCCGGCACCTTGAAGCAGGGTGGACCGACCAAGAAGACCGGCTCGACGGTCCGCTTCTGGGCGGACCCAAACATCTTCGAGACCACTGTCTATGACTTCGAGACCGTTGCGCGTCGGCTGCAGGAGATGGCGTTCCTGAACAAGGGACTGACCATCGACCTGATCGACGAACGCGTCACGGCGGACGAGGTCGTGGACGAGGTCGTCAGCGACACGGCCGAGGCGCCGAAGTCCGCAGGCGAGAAGGAGGCCGAGGCGAAGGGACCGCACAAGGTCAAGCACCGCACCTTCCACTATCCCGGCGGCCTGGTCGACTACGTCAAGCACATCAACCGCACCAAGACCCCGATCCAGCAGAGCATCATCGACTTCGACGGCAAGGGTCCAGGTCACGAGGTCGAGATCGCCATGCAGTGGAACGCCGGCTACTCAGAATCGGTGCACACCTTCGCGAACACCATCAACACCCACGAGGGCGGCACGCATGAAGAAGGTTTCCGCAGCGCCTTGACGACGGTGGTCAACAAGTACGCCAAGGACAAGAAGCTGCTCAAGGAGAAGGACGCCAACCTCACCGGCGACGACATTCGAGAAGGACTGGCCGCCGTCATCTCGGTCAAGGTCAGCGATCCGCAGTTCGAGGGTCAGACGAAGACCAAGCTCGGCAACACCGAGGTCAAGTCGTTCGTGCAGAAGATCTGCAACGAGCAGTTGAGCCACTGGTTCGAGGCCAACCCCGCCGAAGCCAAGACCGTTGTGAACAAGGCCGTTTCGTCGGCCCAAGCCCGGCTGGCCGCCCGCAAGGCGCGAGAGCTGGTGCGCCGCAAGAGTGCGACGGACATCGGCGGCCTGCCCGGAAAGCTCGCCGACTGCCGCTCCACCGACCCGCGGCTGTCGGAAGTGTATGTGGTGGAGGGTGATTCGGCTGGTGGCTCGGCGAAGAGCGGCCGCGACTCGATGTACCAGGCGATCTTGCCGCTGCGCGGCAAGATCATCAACGTCGAGAAGGCGCGCATCGACAGGGTGCTGAAGAACACCGAAGTCCAGGCCATCATCACCGCACTCGGCACCGGAATCCATGACGAGTTCGACATCGCCAAACTGCGCTATCACAAGATCGTGCTGATGGCCGACGCCGACGTCGACGGCCAGCACATCTCGACGCTGCTGTTGACGCTGTTGTTCCGATTCATGAAGCCGCTCATCGAGAATGGGCACGTCTTCCTCGCACAGCCGCCGCTGTACAAGTTGAAGTGGCAGCGCAGCGAACCCGAGTTCGCCTACTCGGACCGCGAGCGGGACGGACTGCTGGAGGCGGGTCGAGCGGCCGGCCGAAAGATCAACACCGAGGACGGAATTCAGCGCTACAAGGGTCTCGGCGAGATGGACGCGAAGGAATTGTGGGAGACCACCATGGATCCGAGTGCGCGGGTGCTGCGTCGGATCACGCTGGACGACGCTGCCGCGGCCGACGAATTGTTCTCCGTGCTGATGGGCGAGGACGTCGAGGCGCGCCGTAGCTTCATCACCCGCAACGCCAAAGACGTTCGTTTCCTTGACGTTTAACGCCGACACTCCAAAGACGAATAGGGCTCAGACACCATGACTGACACCACGTTGCCACCGGGCGACGACGGCGCCACCACTGATCGCGTCGAACCGGTCGACATCCAGCAGGAGATGCAGCGCAGCTACATCGACTACGCGATGAGCGTGATCGTCGGCCGTGCCCTGCCGGAGGTCCGAGATGGCCTCAAGCCGGTACACCGCCGCGTGCTGTACGCGATGTACGACTCCGGCTTCCGACCGGACCGCGGCCACGCGAAATCGGCACGCTCCGTTGCCGAGACGATGGGCAACTATCACCCGCACGGCGACTCGTCGATCTACGACACGTTGGTGCGCATGGCCCAACCGTGGTCGCTGCGTTACCCGCTGGTGGACGGCCAGGGCAACTTCGGCTCGCCGGGCAACGATCCCCCGGCGGCCATGAGGTACACGGAGGCCCGGCTCACCCCGTTGGCCATGGAGATGCTGCGCGAAATCGACGAGGAGACAGTCGATTTCATCCCGAACTACGACGGGCGCGTGCAAGAGCCGACCGTCCTGCCGAGCCGGTTCCCCAACCTGTTGGCCAACGGTTCTGGCGGCATCGCAGTCGGCATGGCCACCAACATGCCGCCGCACAATCTCCGGGAGCTCTCAGAGGCCGTCTTCTGGTGCCTGGACAACTTCGAAGCCGACGAAGAGGCCACGCTCACAGCGGTCACCGAACGGGTCAAGGGCCCGGACTTCCCGACCTACGGCTTGATCGTCGGCTCTCAAGGCATTCATGACGCGTACACGACGGGCCGCGGCTCGATTCGCATGCGCGGCGTGGTCGAAGTCGAAGAGGACGCGAGGGGCCGCACGCTGCTGGTCATCACCGAGCTCCCCTACCAGGTCAATCACGACAACTTCATCACCTCGATCGCCGACCAGGTCCGCGACGGCAAGCTCGCCGGAATCTCCAACATCGAGGACCAGGGCAGCGACCGGGTCGGCATGCGCATCGTCGTCGAGGTCAAGCGCGACGCCGTGGCGAAGGTGGTGCTCAACAACCTCTACAAGCACACGCAGCTGCAGACGAGCTTCGGCGCCAACATGCTGTCGATCGTCGACGGGGTACCGCGGACGCTGCGGATCGACCAGCTGATCCGGCTGTACGTCGTGCACCAACTCGACGTCGTCGTCCGTCGCACCACCTACCGGTTGCGCAAGGCGAACGAGCGGGCCCACATTCTGCGCGGACTGGTCAAGGCGCTCGACGCGCTCGACGAGGTCATCGCGTTGATCCGAGCGTCGGAGACGGTCGACGTCGCCCGCCAGGGTCTGATCGAGCTGTTGGACATCGACGACATTCAGGCCCAGGCGATCCTCGACATGCAGCTGCGGCGGCTCGCCGCCCTGGAACGTCAGCGCATCGTCGACGATCTGGCCAAGATCGAGGCCGAGATCGCCGATCTCGAGGACATCCTGGCCAAGCCGGAGCGTCAACGGGCCATCGTGCACGACGAGCTTGCGGAGCTCGTCGAGAAGTACGGTGACGACAGGCGCACGCGCATCATCCCGGCCGACGGCGAAGTCGCCGACGAAGATCTCATCGCGCGTGAAGAGGTGGTCGTCACGATCACCGAGACCGGCTACGCCAAGCGGACCAAATCCGACCTGTACCGCAGCCAGAAGCGGGGCGGCAAGGGCGTTCAAGGTGCCGGCCTCAAGCAGGACGACATCGTCAGGCACTTCTTCGTGTCGTCGACACACGACTGGATCCTGTTCTTCACCACGCAGGGGCGGGTGTACCGGGCCAAGGCCTACGACCTGCCGGAGGCATCGCGCATCGCGCGGGGTCAGCACGTCGCCAACCTGCTGGCCTTCCAGCCGGAGGAACGCATCGCGCAGGTCATCCAGATCAAGACCTACGAGGACGCGCCCTACCTCGTGCTGGCCACGAAGAACGGTCTGGTGAAGAAGTCCAAACTCACCGACTTCGACTCCAACCGCTCGGGCGGCATCGTCGCGGTCAACCTGCGCGACGGCGACGAACTCGTGGGGGCGGTGCTCTGCTCCGCCGAGGACGACTTGCTGCTGGTGTCGGCGAAGGGCCAGTCGATCCGCTTCTCGGCCACCGACGAGGCGCTGCGACCCATGGGTCGGGCCACCTCGGGCGTGCAGGGCATGCGGTTCAACGAGGAGGACCAGCTGCTGTCGCTGAACGTCGTGCAGGAAGGCACGTATCTACTGGTCGCGACGTCGGGCGGGTACTCAAAGCGCACCGCGATCGAGGAGTACACGGTGCAGGGGCGCGGCGGCAAGGGCATCCTCACGATCCAGTACGACCGCAAACGTGGCACTCTGGTCGGTGCGTTGATCGTCGACGACGACACCGAGCTGTACGCCATCACCTCCGGTGGCGGCGTCATCCGGACCCGTGCACGTCAAGTGCGCAAGGCCGGACGGCAGACCAAGGGGGTGCGCTTGATGAACCTGGGCGAGGGCGACACACTGATTGCCGTTGCGCGCAACGCCGACGAGGACGCCGCCGAGGATTCCGATGAGGTCGGCACGGCCGAGTCGGACGCGACGTAGTGCGACGTCGACTGCTTGGTGCGGTCGGCCCTGAGTTAAGGAGCCGTAGGTGAGTTCACCGAACGAGCCGGGACCCCCGCGTGGTGGCGACGGTCCCGGCACCAACGGTTCGCCCGCTGAGTCCGGAGACGTGCCGCCGTGGGAGCGGGGCACGTCACGCACGCGGCCTGCGCAGCGCACCCAGGACGGTCCCGCTCCACAGGGTGACGGCCCACGCGCAGGGGCCTCGGCGGGGCACTCCCCTGCCGTCGACGCCCGACTCAACCGGTTCATCTCGGGCGGGCCCGCCAGCCCGAGCGCGCCCGCCGGGCAGCAGGGGCCGCCCACGCCGGTGCCCGCGCGGGAACCCGAGGCCGCGCCGTTGCCCGCGACGCGCACCGACACCGTCCGCCCGGAGACGTACGCCAGCGAACTGCCCGACCTGTCCGGCCCCAGTCCCCGTGCGCCGCAACGCAACAAGCCGGGCGGCGAACGCAGCACCCCGGAACCGACGACTCGACCTCCCGGCTCGTCGCGCGCCTCGGTGGGCCGCGGCCAGCAAGGCCCGGTTCGGGCCAGTATGCAGATCAGGCGGTTCGACCCGTGGAGCGTGCTGAAGGTTTCGCTGGTGCTGTCGGTCGCACTGTTCTTCGTCTGGATGATCGCCGTCGCATTCCTCTACCTCGTGCTTGGCGGCATGGGGGTGTGGAGCAAGCTCAACAGCAACGTCGGCGACCTACTCACCAGCGCGAGCGGTAGCGGTGGGGAGTTGGTGTCAAGCGGCACCATCTTCGGCGGCGCGGCGCTCATCGGACTCGTCAACATCGTGTTGCTGACCGCGATGGCCACGTGCGGCGCGTTCATCTACAACCTCACCACCGACCTCGTCGGCGGTATCGAGGTAACCCTCGCCGACCGGGACTGAGTCGGGTCGCGGGCCGGCGCGCACGGCGTTCCACCGGTGGTCACTGCACTGAGGGTCGTGATTCGTCGACCATCGCGACCCCGTGCGCAGTCAACGACACCGGGTCCGTGACGGCTGGAGAATCCGGCTGTTTTGGGGCATGGCCGTCGTTACGGTAATCTCGTCCCTCGGCTGTAATGCGATTACGGGCCTGTAGCTCAGGTGGTTAGAGCGCTTCGCTGATAACGAAGAGGTCGGAGGTTCGAGTCCTCCCAGGCCCACGGTTTGCCTTTCGAGGAAGGTGTGCGGTGAGGTTGTTCGTAGTGCTGGCCGTCGTCGTGGCGGGCGCGTTGGTCATCCGATCGCGCAACCGCGTCGAGGTGTGGCACGTGGCAGCGGATCAGCCCAGCTGACACCACCCAAGGGGCCTTAGCTCAGTTGGTAGAGCGCTGCCTTTGC
Organism: uncultured Actinomycetota bacterium; assembly: GCA_963791215.1. Lineage (GTDB taxonomy): Bacteria > Actinomycetota > Actinomycetes > Mycobacteriales > Mycobacteriaceae > Mycobacterium. Next base: position 67,630 of record CAWBRR010000019.1, read on the forward strand.
AAGGCAGAAGTCAGGGGTTCGAATCCCCTAGGCTCCACAAGAAATAATGGCAGGCCAACGAGGTTCTGACCGTTCGCCTGCTAGGCCGAAATCGGCCTCGACTGCGGCACACCATCCGCCTCGACGCGCTGCACTGAATGCACCACCGACCCAAAGGCATCGGCCACCGAGCGCGGCTACGACCACGCATGGACCAAGCTGTCCCGCCAAGCCCGCCGACTGCAACCGTTCTGCGAACGCGGCGACTCCGTCGACGACCTGCAGGCCGACCACCTACCGATCGCGTGGGAACGCAAGGCCGCAGGCAAGCCCATCCGCCTGGCGGACATCCGCGTCCTCTGCGGGGCATGCAACCGCGAAGCGGGTGCAGCCCGAGGACCCAACACCAGGGGAGGGACCCCAGCAGGAGTGCCCTCCGACCCGGCTCCTAGGCAAAGTTTGGGTTACACACCTCTACCCAGGGTGACCAGCTAATGCAGATTAAGAGGGTCGTCGCCCTTGGGGTCCTCAACGTAGGCAGCCCAGTAGCTGGGCCCGTAGTGGATCACATCATCGCTGGAATTGATGACGGTGAGGACGCCGTTCTTCAGATCGGATTGCTTGATGTTGGAGTGGCTCACAGAGGAACCGTCGACAAACTTGATATCGATTCTCGGCATCCTCCGAGAATGCCATGAGGGCCGGACCGAAGGGGGCGGTTACTTCTCTGCCTCTCGACTTCACGGGGTGGCCGGATGATCGAGCGGCACGTCGGGAGCGGTTCGTCCGGGAGTACCTGATCACCCCGAAGGGTGCCGGTGCTGGGAGGCCGTTCGACCTCCGGAGGTTTCAGCAGGAGATCGTCCGGGGTGCGTTCGCGCCGAGGATTCGCACCGCGCTCGTCAGCCTGCCCAGGGCGAACGGCAAGTCCGCGTTGGCTGCCGCGTTGGCCGTGGCGGAGCTGTTCGTCGGGCCCGCATCGGCTGAGGTGCTGGTCGTCGCGTCGGATCAGCGGCAGGCGAACATCGTGTTGCGGATGACTCGCCGGATGATCGAGTTGAGTCCTGAGCTGTTGGAGCGGACGCACATCTACGCCGACAAGCTGTTCGTCCCGGAGAACGACGCTCTGCTGCTCCAGCGCCGCGTCGACCCACCCAAGAAGGAGAAGCGCCGCGGTTCTAGGCTGAACTCAGACGCCCCACCGGTCTAAACAGCGCATTGTCGGAACGCGTGGACACGTTGGCGGCTCGACGACGTCGAGTAGCCAGGTGGCGGGCACATCCTGGACACAATCTGGACACAGTTACAGATACAAAGTGTTAGTTACTGTCGTGTGTTTTCGCACTAAATCAGGGCTGCAACCGCTTGAACTGCAACGTGATTCGCCTTTGCAAGGCAGAAGTCAGGGGTTCGACCCCCTAGGCTCCACAAGAAAACAAGTAGGTCAACGGCTTTAGCCGTCCACTACCCGCGCCGACGCGGATCAGCATTTCGTCGGGCCCACCGTGGCGGTGAAGGCGATCGCCTTCACCGCAATGTCTCCTCTCGATACAGTCCGAGCGCCGCAAGAATCGGGCGGTCGGTCAGCTCGAACACGTTCGACGTCTCGCGAGCCTCGTGGCGAATCGCGGCCCACGACGGGGCGACGAACACGTCGCCGGGCTCCCACGCGAATCGTTCCGGCCCGACGAACGTCGCGCCGGTGCCGCTTAACACGACGAAGATCGAATGGCCGGTCTTGCGCTTTGCAGGAGTGGCGAGCCGCGGCCCGAACCGGTGCATCCAGCAGTCGAACGTCGGGCAGATGCCGCCACCGGTGACGGGATCGGTGAACTCGACGCTGGCAAGCCGCGTGGGATCGTCGACCAATGCGCTGAGCGCACGGTCGGTCACCTCCCACGGTTGGCGCAGCAGGCTCGACGCACCGTGCACCGCCTCCTGCAGGCCCGCGGGGTGGTCCTCGGACACGACCGACTCGAGCCGCGTGACGAGGGGAAGGTCCAGGCCGTCGAACCACACCACCGGCTCGTCCGTCGGGTTGGTGTGGTCGTGCCAACTCCAGTTCGGAGTGACGATGAAGTCCCCGGCCGCCATGTGGCACTTGATTCCGTCGACCGTCGTGTACGCCCCCCCGCCAGACAGGACGAACCGGATCGCCGAGTGCGTGTGGCGGTGCGCCCGGACGGTCTCCTGACCGCGCAGGCATTGGACCGCACCCTGAACGGTCGTGGTGGTGAACGGGGTGGGTGCCAGCCCCGGATTCGCGAGCAGCAGGGCGCGCCGCTCACCGCCGCCGATCGCGTCGCCCGCCCGGAAAGCCAAGGGCGTCACCTCGTCCGCCCGCCAATGCCAGGCCTGCGTAGTAGTTGCCGGGACCGTCGGCGTGGCCGCGGCAGGCAGCTGCCACAGCCCGCGCAGATGCAGCGGAGCCAATGCGTGCTGAAGGCGTGTGCGGACGTCGCTGCGCTCCATCAGGCCGTTGCCTTCCATCGGCGGCTCCTCGCCTTCCGATGGGTCGGGTCAGGCTCGGCTGCAGTCACTGATCGCCCTCGTCCACGGTGTGGTGTCGCAGGTCGCTCCGGTACGGCGCAGCGACCTCGGTGGCGCCAGCACGGAACCTTCGCGCGACGGAGTGCGGCGAGGGGTGCATGACGTGGAACCGCGTGGTGTCGACGTCCACGGCCTTAGCGTGTGGCACTGCGGGGCCGACCGATCGAGTATTCGGCTACTCAATTACCGGGGTCGTACTACATAGCGACCCAGGGTTGGTTACACGCACGGCGTCGGTGCGACACACACCGGTAACGCCCCTAGTCGCAGATGGTCGAGGCCACATCCAATTCTGCACTGCGACATCAAAAGTCAACGAGTTTGCGGAGCGCGAGCCAGACCCGAGAGACGTGCGTCCGACGGTCGGTAGCGGTCGACCACCGGGGAGCTCGCGGCTGCCCAGGCGCGCCAAGGCAACACGCCTCAGGGCTTGGGCGACACCTCGACGCTGGGCGGGAGTGGAGACGGATCGGGCTGCGTCGAACGACGAACGATCGAGAAGGCCACCGCGCCGACGCCGAGCACCGCAACGCCGGCCGTCACGAGCACCCACGGGCGCGGGCGGCGCTTGGCCCGCCTGGCGTCCTTCAATGTCCGTGGGAGGTTCGCGACGACCTCCTGGGCGACGACGAGCTCGTTTCCGAGCGTCGCCTGCGCCGCGGCGAGGTCCTTGCGCAGCTGGCCTGCGATGCGGCCGCGACGATATCGGTTGCCCACCCAGGCCGCCGATGCGTGTGCCGAGCCGAGCCCGATTCCGAGCGCGCCCCTGGTTACGTCGACCGGCCCGACGGTCGAATACTTCAGTCCGCGCGCGAGCCGCGTGCGGGGCGTCAACCGGTCGGACTTCGTCTTCGTGCTCATGGGTGACAACCCTATTCGGTGGGGGTCGGGATCGGTCATGAACTCCGAAATGGCACACTGGCTTCCCGTGACGAGCCCCATTCAGACAGCGACCGCGACACTGCACACCAACCGCGGCGACATCAAGATCGCGCTCTTCGGCAATCACGCTCCGAAGACGGTCGACAACTTCGTCGGCTTGGCCCAGGGCACCAAGGACTACAGCACCGAGAACGCCACGGGCAGCACGTCCGGCCCGTTCTACGACGGCGCCGTCTTCCACCGAGTCATCGACGGATTCATGATTCAGGGCGGAGATCCCACCGGCACGGGCCGCGGCGGGCCGGGCTACCAGTTCGCCGACGAGTTCCACCCCGAACTGGTCTTCGACAAGCCGTACCTGCTGGCGATGGCCAACGCCGGACCGGGCACCAACGGTTCGCAGTTCTTCATCACCGTCGGGAAGACCCCGCACCTGAACCGGAAGCACACCATCTTCGGTGAGGTCGTCGACGGCGACTCGCAGAAGGTCGTCGACGCCATCGCCACCACGGCGACGGGACCCGGCGACCGGCCGAGCGAGCCCGTCGTGATCGAGTCGATCACCATCTCCTGACATCCCGTCCACGCGCTGGTCTTCCGGCGCGTGGACGGTCAGTGGCCCGCGTAGCCGGCGTCGGTCAGGGCGTCGAGCACGTCGAGCGGGTCCGTGCCCAGATCCCATCGGGTGAAGACCAGTAGGCGGTCGTCGTCTGCGGTGTCGATCTCCAGCAACCGCACCTTGCGCGCGAGCCGCCGGAACTCAGTGATGCGAATGCCTGCGATGTCGGCGCGGGTCAACAGCTGTGTGTGAAAGAAACCGCGCACCTGCAGGCCCGCTTCGGTGATTGCCAGCTTCGGCCGCGCACGCCACGACATGATTGCAAACGCGAAGAGTCCGACCGCGGCGATGCCGACCAGAACACGGCCGGGGGCATCTGTGACAACAGTCACAGCGGCCGTAGCCATGATCATGCTGATTGCTGCACAGGCCGCAATACCGAAGGTTTTGGGACTCCACTGGGTTTGCTGCATGGGTGCGGTGGGGCGCCTAAGCGCGGGCGATGGGGTTATCCACAGGTGCTATCCCCAATGGGGATGAATAACAACGATGTGATTGGGTGACCAAGAGGTTGCCGAACGGGAAACGCCTCGAAACGAGTTTGAATTCATCTCGACCGTCAGCCGGCTTACCGCCACCGCATCGTGAGCAACAGGCCGGTGATCATGAAGGCAAACGCGATCGCGTAGTTCCACTGCGCCAGGCTGGCCATCCAGGCCAGAAAGTTGGGCGCGTCCACAGGATTGGTGGCGGCCAACTGGTACACGAGCAGCCACAGCAGTCCGATCAGCATGAGGCCGATGAAGAGCACGACGAACCACGTCGCCGACGGCCCGGCCTTGACCTTCACCGGCGTCCGGCTCACCGGGTTGATGGTGAAGTCGTTCTTCTTGCGGACCTTGGACTTGGGCATGGCTACCTTCGCGGAAAGTCGACGCCCCCTCCGGCACCGGTGCGACGACCGGCCCGTCAGTGCGACGATGATGCAGATGCACTAAAGAGCCTAACCCAGCGCACTGCCTGACTCCCTAATCGAGCCGCCCCGAAAGGAGGAGTCGATGCCGAGTTCCCGGCGTTCCGCATGGCGCCTCGGCGTCCCTGCGGTCTGCCTGTGCGCCGGCTTGCTGCTTGCCACCACCCATGCGGTCTCGGGCGGAGCCGAGATCCGCCGCAGCGACGCACCGCGGCTGGTCGACCTCGTCCGGGAGGCACAGCGGTCCGTCGACCGGCTCTCGGCCCAGCGGGACTCACTGGTCACCGAGCTCGACACGCACCACGGGGGCTCCCCCGCCGCGGCTGCCGCGCTGACCGCGATCACCGCACGGGCGGACGTGCTGGCCGTTGACGCGGGGCTCGACCCGATGCGAGGACCAGGCCTGGTGGTCTCCCTCAACGACGCGCAGCGCGACGCCGAGGGTCGCTTCCCGCGCGATGCCGCGCCGGACGACCTGGTCGTGCACCAGCAGGACGTCCAGGCGGTCTTGAACGCGTTGTGGAGCGCGGGCGCCGAGGGCATCCAGATGCAGGATCAGCGGATCATCGCCACTTCGGCGCCGCGGTGCGTCGGGAACACCCTGCTGCTCAACGGGCGCACCTACAGCCCGCCGTACGTGATCACCGCGATCGGCGACGTCGGGGCCATGCAGGCCGCCTTGTCGGCGGCCCCGTTGGTCACGCTGTACAAGCAGTACGTGGTGCGGTTCGGGTTGGGGTACACCGAGGACCCGAAGGGGCAGGTCGACCTCGTCGGGCACACGGCGCCACTGCGCCTGCGCTTCGCCAAGCCCGCGGGTCCGCTGGGCTATTGACCCCATCGATGCGGTACCGGGCGCGACGAGGCCCGAGTATCCAAGCCACCGGTGCCGCAGCGACGGTGCGAAGTCGATTGCCCCACCAAGTAGCCTGATCGGATGCGGGTTCTGGTCGTCGACAACTACGACAGCTTCGTGTTCAACCTGGTGCAGTACCTGGGTCAGCTCGGCGTGAACGCGGAGGTCTGGCGCAACGACGACGCACGTCTGGCGACGGAGTCCGACCTGAACGCAGTCGCCGAGGACTTCGACGGAATTCTGCTGAGCCCGGGACCCGGGACGCCCGAGCGGGCCGGGGCGTCCATCCCGCTGGTGCGCGCCTGCGCCGCAAGCGCCACTCCCCTGCTCGGGGTGTGCCTCGGGCACCAGGCGATCGGCGTCGCCTTCGGAGGCACGGTGGACCGCGCTCCCGAACTGCTCCACGGCAAGACCAGCAGCGTGTACCACGCGAATCTTGGTGTGCTGAAAGGCCTTCCAGATCCGTTCACGGCTACGCGGTACCACTCGCTGACCATCTTGCCCGAGACTCTGCCCGAGGTGCTTCAGGTGACGGCGCGCACCGTCCGGGGCGAGCGGAGCGACGGGATGGATGAGGGCGGCGTGATCATGGGTGTGCAGCACGCCGAACTTCCGATCCACGGGGTGCAGTTCCACCCCGAGTCGATCCTCACCGAGGGCGGGCACCGCATGCTCGCGAACTGGCTGGGATTCTGTGGCGAGGCGCCCGCCGAGCAGTTGGTTCGACTGCTCGAGCAGGAAGTCGCCGACACCGTGGCGGCGGCCACCCGCGGTGCCAGGGCGGGCTAGCCGCGACCTACTGCGCGAAGCTCAGCGTGACGGTGCCGTCGAACCTGATCGGGGTGCCTGCCGGTGGGTCCTGAGTCACCACCGCGGCGGTCCGCTGGCCGCTGTTCTGGGCATCGGCCAACTTGACGAAGTTGCTCCCGACGTTCTGCCAGCCCAGTGACTGGAGCAGCGGCGCCGCAGCGTCCCAGAACATGCCGCGCAGGTCCGGCATCTCGAATTGGTTGCCCCGCGACACCTGCACCTGAATCGGGGTGTCGACGGCCACGATCTCATTCGCCGCAGGCACCGTGTCCACGATTTGACCCTGGGTGCCCTTGAGTCCGTCGACCTGGACCGGGATCAGTGGCGCGGTGAACTGGCTGGCGGTCAGCACCGTCTGCGCCTCTTCGACGCTCCGGCCCTTCACGTCGGGGACGGCCTTGGTGTTCGGCCCGCTGCCCACGACGACCGTGATCGCGTTGGTGATGGCGGAGGTCGAGTTGGCGGCAGGCACCGTGCCGGTGACTCGGCCCTTGTCCTCGGGGCTGGACACGGCTTGCGCCTGCTTGACGTTCTCGAAGCCGGCGTCCTTCAGCTTCACCTCGGCCTGCGCGGGCGAGAGCCCCTTCACGTCTGGCACCTCGCGCTGCTCAGGTCCCGTTGAGATGTTGATCGTGATGGTGTCGCCCGCAGCCACCGAGGTGTTGGCGGACGGATCGGTGTTGATGACGAACTCGGGCGGCACCCTGGAATCCGGATTGCGCTGGATGGTCGTCTTGAAGCCGCGGTTCTGCAGCGCCGCGATGGCGTCGTCGCGGGCCTGGCCGGCCACGTCCGGCACCTGCTGGTCGCGCGGGTTGGCGCCGATGGTGTTGATCGCGACGGCCACGACGACCGTCAGAATGGCCAGGATCGCGACGCCGATCAACCACCGCCCGACGGAAGCCCGCCGGTCCGGGTCGTTACCGGGCCGGTGCATCGGAATGTGCTCGGTGGGGAGCGCGCGGCTGTGCGGGGTGTTCGGCGGCGTCGTCAGCGAACTGCGCTCGGCCTCGGTGAGCACCTTCGGCGCTTCGGGTGCTTCCCCGCTGTGGACCCGAATCAGGTCGGTCCGCATGTCCGCCGCGGTCTGGTAGCGGTTCTCGGGGTTCTTGGCCAGGGCCTTCAGCACGACGGCGTCGAGTTCGGGTGCGACCCCGCCGTGCCGCGACGACGGTGGGATGGGGTCCTCGCGCACGTGCTGGTAGGCGACGGCGACCGGCGAATCACCGACGAAAGGCGGCTGCCCGGTGAGGATTTCGTAGAGTACGCAGCCCAGCGAGTACACGTCGGAACGGGCGTCGACGGTCTCGCCGCGCGCCTGCTCCGGGGACAGATACTGCGCGGTGCCGATGACCGCCGCCGTCTGCGTGACGCTGTGGCCGCTGTCGGCGATGGCGCGGGCGATGCCGAAGTCCATGACCTTCACCGCGCCGGTCTTGCTGATCATGATGTTGGCCGGCTTGACGTCGCGGTGAATGATGCCGTGTTGGTGGCTGAAGTTCAGCGCCTGGCAGGCATCGGCGATGATTTCGATGGCGCGGCGCGATTCGATGGGCCCGTCGGTGTGCACGATGTCGCGCAGGGTGACGCCCTCGACGTACTCCATCACGATGTAGGGCAGCGGGCCGGTCGCCGTCTCGGCCTCACCGGTGTCGTATACGGCGACGATCGCCGGGTGGTTCAGCGCGGCGGCGTTCTGCGCCTCCCGCCGGAAGCGCAGGTAGAAACTGGGATCGCGGGCCAGGTCGGCGCGCAGCACCTTGACCGCGACGTCGCGGTGCAACCGCAGATCGCGTGCGAGGTGAACCTCCGACATCCCGCCGAACCCAAGGATCTCGCCGAGTTCATAGCGGTCGGACAGGTGTTGGGGGGTGGTCATGGGAATTTCTGTTCCAAGGCCGCGAATGAGGGCCGGAACGCTCCGGCTTCCCGTCCACCTTCGCCGATGTGACCCATGCCGGTCCAATCGGGCGCAGGCATTGCGGCAGGCGTGGACCCCGGTGGCGGCGTCCCAGGAACCACGATCGTCGTAGGCGTCGTCGTAGTCGACGGCTGTTGCTTCTGCTTGTCCCGTTCGTCCTGGGCGTTGAGCAGGATCATGATCGTGATGATCAGCGCGAGGGCGCCGAGTACGCCCGCCGCCCACAGCAGCGCCCGCTGGCCCTGCGAGAACGTGCGACGGGGCGGCGGCGCCGGGGTGCGGTGGTTGCCGCCCACGGGACGCGGCCTGGCCTGTGGGGCGGGCGGGCGGGTCGAGTAGTTGGCGGCCGGGCGTGGCGCGGTCGACGGGATGGCGGCCGGGGTGGCCCGGCCGATGGTGGGAGCCTGGTTGGGCCGCGGCGGCCTGCGGCCGGACCGCACGGCGGCCACCGCGTCGGCGAACGCACCGCCGGTCCGGTAGCGCAGCCCGGGCTCCTTCTGGAGCGCGATCTCGATGAGCTCGCGCACGTTGGGGGGCACGTTGCCGGGCAGCGCGGGCGGCTGCTCCTTGATGTGCTTCATCGCAACGGTCAACGCGCCGTCGCCAGTGAAGGGCCGCCGGCCCGAAACCGATTCGTAGCCAACGACACCCAGCGAGTAGACGTCGCTGGCGGCGGTGGCGTCCCGGCCGAGCGCCTGCTCGGGTGCGATGTACTGGGCGGTGCCCATGACCATGCCGGTCTGCGTGACGGGTGCGGCGTCGACGGCCTTGGCGATGCCGAAGTCGGTGAGCTTCACCTGGCCCGTCGGGGTGATCAGGATGTTGCCCGGCTTCACGTCGCGGTGCACCAACCCGGCGTTGTGGGCGACCTGCAGCGCGCGGCCGGTCTGCTCGAGCATGTCCAGGGCGTGGCGCAGCGAGAGGCTTCCGGTGCGCTTCAGCACGGTGTTGAGCGGCTCGCCGTTGATCATCTCCATGACCAGATAGGCGGTGCGGCCCTCGCCGTCGATGTCGGTCTCGCCGTAGTCGTAGACGCTGGCGATGCCAGGGTGGTTGAGCATCGCGACGGTGCGGGCCTCGGCCCGGAACCGCTCGATGAACTCGGGGTCCGACGAGAACTCCTGTTTGAGTACCTTGACCGCGACCTGGCGGCCCAGTCGGGTGTCGAGCCCCTCCCAGACCTGGCCCATGCCGCCCGTTGCGATGTGCCGCTGCAGCCGGTAGCGGTCGGACAGCGTCGTCCCGACGCGCGTGCTCATGATCCCTCCCGCAGCGCAGCGGCAATGGTGGCCCGTCCGATCGGCGCCGCTACGGCGCCACCGGTGGCGGACAATCGGTCGCCCCCATTCTCCACTAGCACCGCGATCGCCACCTTGGGAGCCTTCGCGGGGGCGAATGCGATGTACCACGCGTGAGGCGGAGTGTTGCGTGGATCGGTGCCGTGTTCGGCGGTGCCCGTCTTGGATGCGATCTGGACGCCGGAGATGGCTCCCTTCTGCTGCGTCACCGCCTCGGCGTCGATCATCAGACCGGTAAGTGTAGTTGCGACCTGCGAAGACACCGCACGGCGGAGCTCGTGCGGGTTGGTCGTGGCGATGTTGGTGAGGTCGGGTCCCTTGAGGTCCTCGACGAGGTAGGGCTGCATCGTCAGACCGCCGTTGGCGACGGTCGCGGCGATGAGCGCGTTCTGCAGTGGCGTCAGCGCGACGTCCTTCTGGCCGATGCTCGACATCCCGAGGGCGGCGCCGTCGTCGATCGGGCCGACGGTGGACTCAGCGACCTGCAGCGGTGTCGGCGGCAGCGGGCTGTCGAGCCCGAAGGACCTCGCGGTGTTGCGCAGCGCGTCGGCGCCGGTGGCGATGCCGAGCTCGACGAACGCGGTGTTGCACGACTTGGCGAAGGCGTCGTGCAGCGTCGCCGTCGGGCCGCTGCCGCACGACGCTCCGCCGTAGTTCTCCAACGTGGCCGTGCTGTCCGGCAGCGTCACCCGCGCCGCCGAGGCGACCGGGGTGCTGGGGGTGGCGCCGGACTGAAGGGCCGCGGCCGTCGTGATCACCTTGAACGTCGAGCCGGGCGGGTAGGTCTCCGAGATCGCCCGGTTCACCAGTGGCGAGTTCGGGTCGTCGCGCAGCTGCTGCCATGCCTGCGACTGCACCGAACCATCGTGGGACGCAAGCAGATTCGGGTCGAACGACGGTGACGACACCATGGCGAGGATCTTGCCGGTGGACGGCTCCAACGCCACCACCGCACCCTTGCACGGTCCGTTGCAGCCCCCCTGCATGGCATCCCACGCCGCCTGCTGCACGGCCGGCCGGATGGTAGTCGCCACGTTGCCTCCGCGTGGGTCGCGCCCGGTGAAGAAGTCCGCCAGCCTGCGCCCGAACAAGCGCTCGTCGGAGCCGTTGAGGATGGTGTCCTCGGCGCGCTCCAGCCCGGTGCTCGAGTACTGCAGCGAATAGAAGCCGGTCACGGGGGCGAATTCCTGGGGGTTCTGGTACACCCGCAGGAACCGGAAGTGGCCGTTGGTCGACGTCGAATACGCCAGCAGCTGGCCACCCGCGGTGATCTGGCCACGCTGCCGCGAGTACTCGTCGAGCAGCACGCGCTGGTTGCGCGGGTCGGAGCGCAGCCCGTCGGCGGTGAAGACCTGGGTCAGGGTGGCGTTGGCGAGCAGCAGCACGATGAGCGCCATGATGGCGACGGAGATGCGACGCAGCGAGGTGTTCATACCTTCTGGATCACCTCCGTGCTCGCGCTGGCGATGGGGGTGGCGTTGGCGGGCTTCGTGGTGATCGGGCGTCGCGCCGCGTGCGAGATGTGCAGCAGGATCGCCAACAACACGTAGTTGGCCAGCAGCGAGGACCCGCCGTAGGACATCCACGGGGTGGTCAAGCCGGTCAGCGGGATCAGCTTGGTGACGCCGCCGACGACGATGAACAGCTGGATCGCCAGCGTCGACGCGAGGCCTGCGGCGAGCAGCTTGCCGAAGCTGTCACGCACGGCGATCGCGGTGCGCAGCCCGCGGATGATCAGGATCGTGTAGAGCATCAGCACGCCTGCGACGCCGACGAGGCCGAGCTCCTCGCCGATCGCGGCGACGATGAAGTCGGTGGACGCCGCGGGGACGGTGCCTGGCTGACCGTTGCCGAGGCCAGTGCCGAAGATGCCGCCCGTGGCGAAGCTGAACAACGACTGCACCATCTGGTAGCCGGCCCCGTCGGGGTCGGCGAAGGGGTCGAGCCAGTTCTGGACGCGCGTCTGCACGTGGCCGAACAGCTGGTACGCCACCACGCTTCCGATGGCGAACAGGGTCAACCCGATCAACACCCAGCTGAGCCGTTCCGTGGCCACGTAGACGAGCACCAGGAACGACGCATACAACAGCAGCGAGGTCCCGAGGTCCTTCTCGAACACCATGACGCCGACCGAGGCGATCCACGCGACGAGCAGCGGGGCAAGGTCGCGCGGGCGGGGCAGGTTCATGCCGAGCACGTGCTTGCCCGCGCTGGTGAACAGGCTGCGCTTGGCCACCAACACGGACGCGAAGAAGATCAGCAGCAGGATCTTAGACACCTCGGCGGGCTGAATCGAGAAGCCGGGCAGGCGAATCCAGATCTTCGCGCCGTTCGACTCGGAGATCGACCTTGGCAACACCGCCGGGATGATGAGAAGTAGCAGCCCGGTCAGCCCGCACACGTAGCCGTACCGCGCAAGCGCGCGGTGATCCTTGAGGAACACGATGACGAGCGAGAACGCCACCACGCCGACGAGCGTCCACAGGATCTGCTGGTTGGCGTTGGGTCCGCCCGTGGCACCGGCGGCGAGCGGACCCGCAGCGAGGTCCAGCCGGTGAATCATTACCAGCCCCAAGCCATTCAGCAGTGCCACCACGGGGAGCAACAGTGGATCGGCGTACGGCGCGAACCGGCGCACCGCAAGATGGGCACCGCCGAACAGGGCGAGATAGGCGACCGTGTACAGCGCCAGGTCCCAGGCTCAACCCCTGCTCCTGGTTGGCCTCGACGATCAGCAACGCCACGGTGGTGATGACCGCCGCGAACCCGAGTAGGAACAGCTCGGCGTTGCGGCGGTTGGGTAGCGGCGGCGCGACGGCAACCGCGGCTTGCGGTTGCGTGCTCATGACACCGCCCGGCAGTTGGTGCCTGGCTCCTGCGGTGGTGGAGGCAGCGCCGTCACGGTCGGAGCCGGCGAGGGGGGCGGGGTGGACGGTGCGGAGGCAGGTGGCGCGGGCGACGTGACCGTCGTCGGCGGCTCCGGCGCGGTGACGGTGGTGGGCACCTCGGGATTGGTGGATTCCGTTGGCGCACCGGACGGTTGGGGTGCCGGCGGCGGTGGTGGCCGCGGCGTGGTCGTCGTGGCACGCGCGGGCGGCAGACAGATGGGCAACAGCGACGAACGCCCCAGCTCGCGCAACTGGCCCATCGCGTCGTCGACGCTGCCCGCGGGCAGCCCGGCCTTCACCTGCGCGCGCTCGGACTCACGGAGATCGGCGACCTCGAGCAGTTGGCAGTTGCCGCGCTGGTCGTCGACGCCGATGATCCGAAGTTCGTTGCGCGCGTCGAGGCAGGCCAGCCGGAAGGGTTGCTGCAGCGGCATCCCGAGGAAGCTGCCCTGAACGCCTCGCATGATGTAGACCGCACCGTCGTACTCGGCGACGTAGTAGTTGCTCCGGATGATGAGTCGGCCGACGGCAAGGCCTGCGGCCACCAGCAGCACGAGCAGCAACGCGACGAACAGAATCTTGCGCCGTGAACGCGGCTTGCGTTCGGGCGCTTCGGGTTCGGTGGCCGGACGCTTTGTGGGTTCGGCGCGACGCGGGTTGAACGCCGACGCGCGTCCCGCTGCAGTGTTCGGGGGCGGGGCGTCCTCGTCGCCGGACACCGCGCCGGCGATGATCGGCTGCGTCTGGCCGATCCCGAAGTCGACTACGTCGGCCACGACGACGGTGACGTTGTCCGGCCCTCCCCCGCGCAACGCCAATTCGATGAGCCTGTCGGCACTTTCGGCGACGTCGGAGATCTGCAGCGCGTCGAGGATGGTCTCGTGGCTCACCGGGTCGGACAGCCCGTCCGAGCAGAGCAGGTAGCGGTCGCCCACGCGCGCCTCGCGCATGATCAGCGTCGGGTCGACCTCGTGCCCGGTCAGTGCCCGCATGATGAGCGATCGCTGCGGATGGCTGTGCGCCTCCTCGGCGGTGATGCGACCCTCGTCGACGAGCGTCTGGACGAAGGTGTCGTCCTTGGTGATCTGGGTGAGTTCGCCGTCGCGCAACAGGTAGCCGCGTGAGTCGCCGATGTGGACCAGGCCAAGTCGGTTGCCCGCGAACAGGATTGCGGTCAGTGTGGTGCCCATGCCGTCGAGTTCGGGATCGGCTTCGACGTGGGCGGCGATCGCCGCATTGCCCTCGTGCACCGCCGAATTGAGCTCGCTGAGTAGGTCGCCACCCGGCTCGTCGTCGTCGAGATGGGCGAGCGCGGCGATCACCAGCTGTGAGGCCACCTCCCCCGCCGCGTGGCCACCCATGCCGTCGGCGAGGGCGAGCAGCCGGGCGCCGGCGTACACCGAGTCCTCATTGTTGGCTCGGACGAGACCGCGGTCGCTGCGCGCCGCGTAACGGAGGGCGAGGGTCACGGGCGCAGCTCGATTACCGTCTTGCCGATCCGCACCGGCGTGCCCATCGGAACCCTTACCGCCGTCGTCACCTTCGCCCTGTCAAGGTATGTACCGTTGGTCGATCCTAGGTCCTCTACATACCATTCGGACCCCCGAGGCGACAGCCGGGCGTGCCGTGTCGAGGCGTAGTCGTCGGTGAGCACCAGCGTCGAGTCGTCTGCGCGACCGATGAGCACCGGTTGGGCACCCAGCGTGATGCGCGTGCCGGTCAACGCACCGTCGGTGACGATCAGATGACGGGCGACGCCGCGGCGTTGCCGACTGGGTAGCAGCGTGCCGCGCAAGGCAAGTCCGCGGCGCACCATGACCGCACCGGTGGGCGCGTAGATGTCGGTCCGCAGGATCCGCAACACCGACCAGATGAACAACCAAAGCAGCAACAGGAATCCGACGCGCGTCAGCTGCAGTACTAATCCCTGCATCCGACGTCCTCTCCGTCACCGTCCCATTGTCGTCGCCCGCCGACCCGATCACCCGGACCGGCTACCTTCGGCAACGTCACGATACTTGGGCGGACAACGGCGTGAGGGCGAAGCGAACAGCTTCTGCGCGACGATGACCGACCCGCGTACTCAGTGAACCCGGACGATTATCTCGGAGTGGCCCAGCCGAATCACGTCACCGTCGGCCAGCTGCCATTCCTGCACCGGCGCGTTGTTGACGGTGGTGCCGTTGGTCGAGTTGAGATCGGCCAACAACGCCATCTGGCCGTCCCAGCGGATCTCGAGGTGCCGACGGGAGACGCCGGTGTCCGGCAGCCGGAACTGTGCGTCCTGTCCGCGCCCGATCACGTTCGCGCCCTCGCGCAACTGATAGGTGCGGCCACTGCCGTCGTCGAGCTGCAACGTCACCGTCGCGCCACCGACGCCATAGCCCGCGCCGTAGCCCGCGGGCGCCTGCTGGCCGTAGTCGTAGCCGGCCGGCTGGGCACCGTAGCCCGCGTCTCCGTATCCGGGAGCCGCAGGCGCGGCGGGGTCGGCGTAGCGCCCGTAGTCGGACTGCGCGTAGTCCTGGCGACCGTAGGCCTGACCCCCGTACGCACCTTGCTCGGGGTAGCCGCCTTGCTCGGGGTAGCCGCCGCCCTGCTCGGGGTAGCCGCCCTGTTCCGGGTAGCCGCGGCCGGGTGCCGGGTAGCCGCCCTGTTCGGGGTAGCCGCCCTGCTCGGGATAGGCGGGACGCGATTCGGGGCGCCCGTAGTCGTCGTGACGCTGCGGAGCGGCGGGCTGACGGCCGTAGTCGTAGTCAGCGCCCGGCGCGCCGTATCCGCCAGCCGGGGCCGCGGGAGCGGCAGGCGGCGCGGCGGGATAGCCGGCCGGGGGCTGTCGGTACCCCTGGTCTGGGTAGCCGCCCTGCTCCGGGTAGCCCGGCTGGCGCGGCGGGTAGCCCGGCGCGGGAGCGCCTTGAGGTGGGTAGCCGCCCTGCTCTTGGTAGCCACCCTGGTCGTACGTGGCGGGTGGGCGCCGCGGGTAGCCGGGTGCGGGAGCGCCCTGCGGCGGGTATCCGCCCTGTTCAGGCGGATGCTGGCCACTGCGCTCTTCAGCTTGGCGGTCGTCGTCGTAGTAGTCGTCGCCAGGTTGCCCTTGGCCCTGGCCTCCGCGGTAGTTCGGGCTGTCGGTCATTGGTGGTACTCCTGGTTCTGCGGTGTCCGTGCGGTCTCGGTGTGCCGGGGCGGGTTCGCTCGCGGTCGAATCGGGGTTGACCGCTCCACGTGTGCGGAACTGTCCGGTGTGTAAGTTCGATGCCGCTTCGAACCTGACGACCACCTCACCATACGTTTGCCATCCTTGGTCACGGATGTATCCCTCCAGGTGTCTGGCAAAAGTGGTCGACGTAAGGGCAGGATCGGCGCTCACCTTCTGGTAATCGGTTCCACTGAGGGTAATGACGTAGTCGTTCGAGGCCAAAACGCGGCCGCCGCCTACTTCCCGCGCTCCGGCCTCCGCCTCGCGCTGCAGCATGGCCTCGACCTCCTGGGGAACGATCGAGCCGCCGAACACGCGCGCGAAGGCGTCACCAACCGTGGATTCGAGCCTGCGCTCGAACCGGTTGACAAGACCCATGTCACCGCCTGCCTCGCTGTTCGTCGTCGTCGCATGCGCCTCCGGGGACCCGACGCGCGTGTCGAGCGTCGGATCGTCCCAGTACGCATGGTATCGGCCCGGCCCAACGCCGTGGGAACAACAGAACTCTGAGAATCGGATCACGGCAGGTCAGCGGGGAATCTCCTCGGCTGGGCCGCGTCACCGCGCGGTTTGGGGAACGGGCGCGCGTGCTGATAGCCTTGCCCGGTTGTTGGGGCGAGTGGCGGAATGGCAGACGCGCTGGCTTCAGGTGCCAGTGTCCTTCGGGACGTGGGGGTTCAAGTCCCCCTTCGCCCACAATCACGATTCGGCTCGTGGGTCACCACGTGAGCCGCGTCATCGCAGACGGGTAGCCCCCGGCCATCGGCCGGGGCTTTCTGTTTGACGGGCCCTTGTCGGCGCCGGTCGTTACCGTCGCCTCATGCCTCGCCAGAACCGGGTCACGCCCGGCGGAGCGCTCATCGCGACCACCGCCCGCGGCACGTTCATGGGAAACCGCGGCATCCTCCACGACGAGCGTCAGCGGATCGTCCGGACCTCGCGCGGCCCCATGTGGTTGATCTGCCGACTCGAGTTCAACGGTCGCAGGCGTCCGCTGATGAGTCCCGGTACGTACACCGAGTCTGTTCTTCCTCGACGAGGCCGTGGCGCTCGCAGCGGGTCACCGGCCGTGCGGAGAGTGCCGCCGCATCCACTACCGCGCCTATCTCGACGCGGTGAACGCGGGACGCGACGGTCCGATCGGTGGAGGGCGCGACCTCGACAGGCACCTCAACGCGTCGCGTCGGGCGCCGCGTCCGACGCTCCCCCTCGCGACTCTGCCGGACGGCGTGTTCGTCGCATTGGGCGACGACGACTTCCGGCTGATCTGGGATGGCGCGCTGCACCGGTGGTCGCCCGAGGGATACCTAGCTCCCGTCGCACCCGCCGACCTGGAGTGCTCCGAAGCCGCGGTGGTGACGCCTGCGTTGTCCGTCGCCGCGCTTCGGCATGGCTACCCGGTGTCGGTGCACGACTCCGTGCACGTCGGCCAAGGGTGAACTCGAGGCCCGACCTCACGCCTTCGTCGGCGACCGCCGACGCCGAGCGCCCCGGTTTACGACCCTTCCAACGACGACGGCCCGCCACCCCAAGGGACAGCGGGCCGTCTCGAACCGGACTCAGCCGGCCATGAACGCGTCATACGCAGACGCCAGCTGTGGCGGAAGTACCGTCACGTTGCAGGTGCGCTGGGTGTCACCGAGCGGCGCCAGGATTCCGCGGAGATCGTGGTACTCCGCAGGGTTGGCGGTGAAGTAGCTGCGGATGTTCGCCTCCGCCTGGGGACGCGGCTGACCGTATGCGGCGGTCACCACCTGGTTGGCCCCGGGGTGCACGGCCAGATAGTCCCGGGCGGAGCCGGTCACCGAGCTGACGGTGTCGGCGACACCGGCGGCGCTGCAGTCGGGCGCGGCCGCCGCCGCGGGTGCCAGGGCGGTCGCCACGGCCGCTCCCCCGAGGAGGACGCCCGCGGTGATCCCGGCGATGTTCCGGCGCGCATTCATACCATTGAATTTCATGATCGATTGCCTCCTTACTTCGCGAATTGATCGCTTGAACTCCCCGTCCCGAATTCCACGGTAGCGGCGCCCGGCAGCACCCAATTCGGCCTGCGCCGGCGGCCAAGACGTCTTTCGGAGCGTTACACCCCAGCGCCGTGATTCCGCTCTCACATCGCCGTGGATGGGCTAAGCGGACGGACAAATACGTCGCGAAATCGTGAATTCCTTCAGAGTCGGACGCGCATTCTTAGGTGATCGTGATGTGGATCGTGACCGAACCGTTGCGTGGGCGTCAGAACAATCGCAGCACGGAATCGCTCAGCCCGGCCGACCGCACCGCGATGCCGGCCGCGCTGTCGAAGGAATCGTCTTGCGCCGACTCGGGGTCCGCGCCGAGCGCTCGGACGTCCCCGCCCGCAGCCGTGCGGAGCGTGTACGCGCGCGGGGCGCCGGGGCTGTAGTACAGGATCGCGCCCTGCGGCAGCGCGGTGTGCTGAAGGTTGGCGAAGTATCCGAGCAGCTTGTAGATCTCCTCGGTGGGCGCCGCGTCGCGGCGCCTGAGCTTCGGGTCGAACAGCGCGACGCCGCGGCCGTCAGGTCCGTCGGAGACGACGGCGAGATCGGGAAAGCCCATGAGGGGATCCGAGTGGGGCTCGTAGCGCCAGCGCACGCCGTCGGGGGTCAGGGTGTGCAGCGACGGCTGGAAGTGCAGCCGTAGCTGGGTGTCGCCGACCGTCCAGGTATAGATCGGGACCCGGGCCCGGGCAGCCAGGCTGGCTGGCCGGCCGTCCGGGTCGCCGATGCGGCGGGTGATCGCGCCGGCGAGCATGACGAGACTCCAGATCTCGAAGAGCTTGGTGTCGAAGCGGGTGTCGTAGAAGGTCCAGGTCCGCTCCCCCAGTTCGGCCACCGCGGATCCGTCGAGGCTGGCCCGGATCCACTCCGCCAGTTCGCGATACGGCTCCGGCTGGGCGATGTGACCCGCCTCGAGGCGCTGCTGCACCCTGTCCACTAGCGCGTCGACGGTCGAACGGCGCCAGACCTCCAGCGCCTGCGGGACGGTGCGGGCCAACAGTGGAACGGCAAGCAGCTGCGTCATCGCCGCGACGAGGCGACCCAGCTCACGGAACTCGGGTGAGCCGACCGGAAGCAGCGTCGTCGGGGTGCGCTCGAGATCGCGTTTGATCCAGAGCACCGCGTACGACGCGAGCACGTTCTCGGGGGTCGCGGTCGCCCGTTCGACGAGGCGGATGGGATACCGGCGCGGCACGTCGACGCGCCCCCGTTGGCGGCTGTACCGAGCGAGGTCGAGCCGACCCTGGATGGTCCCAACGGATTCCGTCGCGACGTGGGTGTAGCGGAACGTGGGCCGGGCGATGATCCGGCCGACGACGTTCACCAGCCGACCCGCGGCCGCCAAGGACGCGCGCAGTCGGGCGGCCGCGGCGAAGTCGTCGAGGTCCTGATCGCGCTCGGTGCTGCTCAACGCGGCGCTCACCTCGAGATCCCACGTCGGTGCCCCGGCGAAATACGTGACGAGCAGGGGCAGTGCGGTGTTGATCGCCGCGCGCCTGCCGCCAGCGGTGAACTGACCGCCGAGCGGGACGTCGTGATCGTCCGGCATCAGTACCCGGTGGCCGACGCGGCCCGCAACTGTCGCAGCGCGAGACTGGACGTCGGCAGCGGTGCCGTCTTCAACCATGCGCCGATCGCCGCAAGCTGCGTGCTGCCGAGGTTGCCCGCCTGCGGAATCACCCGGTCGGCGAGCGCACGGTCGAGAGCTTCCAGCACCGCATGCTCGGAGCGCGGCGCGGACGGTAACCGGAGCACGACCTGTCGGTAGACATCGGTGAGCTGTGCGCTGCCCAGCGGCCAACCCGACTGGCCCGTTGCGTCGTTGTCGTAGCGCAACGACGTCAGCATGCTGTGCAGCAGTCCGGTTGCGTGCGCGATGGCGGCGCTCCTCACGAACTCGGCACCGTCGAACTCCGGTCCGCCGTACGTGTCGGCGTACCACGCCGCGGCCGTCTGCCTGGCCTGCTCGAGCTCGACGTCGAGCCGGGCAGCGTCCGGGACGCCGACGTGGATGAACTGGAAGCGCCGGCTGAGCCCCTGCGACAGCGTGTAGACGTAGTTCGAGTCGACGGTGTTCATCGTGGCGATGATGCGAAAGCGCTTGGGAATCCACACGTACGTGCCGCCGCGGTGCTCGTCGCCGAACCACAACGGAAGCCGGTTGTCGTCCCCTCCCCCGCCGAGCACCGTATACAGCGGGCCGATGGCCTTGTCGATCTCGGCGCGGTTGAACTCGTCGATGATGAGCCAGTGCGCCTGGTGCCGCTCCGGCTCGTCGGGATCGCGTTGTCGGGCAATCACCTTCGCGCAGTCCAGTGCGGCCCGGGGTACGTGACCCAGCCACGGCTCGAGCGTCTCGATGCCACCCTTCGAGGTGGGATGGAGGCCGCCGATGACGTCGTAGGTGCTCCAGTCGGCCGTCGCCGTCTCCAGCCGGGCCGTGGCATTGAACGCCTCGGCCAGCACGTAGGCCAGCGTCGTCTTTCCCGTACCGGGCGGCCCCTGCAGGATGAGGTGGCCGCCCAACAGTGCGATCACACAGCGTTCCAGCAGGGCATCGGCGTCGGGGAAGACCAGGCGCTTCGCTGCGGCGAGTTCACGGGCCCTGTCCGACAACGACTTGACGTCGGGTGACTCGAGATTCAGTGCCGCCACCCGCTCTGCGGCCGCGTAGTCCTCGCTGAAGTCGAGCAACGAGACGGCCCCCGACTGTATGTAGGGCTTCAAGTCAGTCATCGGACCTCCCGGTCAGGTCGCGTAGCAGTGGTGAGCCCGCGGTGGCGCTCACACGTCCATAGCGACGGCAGTCGAACGTGACGGTGCGCCGTTGATTGCGGCCAGGTTTGGTGACGTCGATCGCGAGCTCACTGACCTCCCAAAGCGATCCGTCGAGCAGTCCACTGTCCGTCGCGTCGGCGAGCACCAGTCGGTCCTTCGGGCGCAACCACGCGGCGGGCGCGGCGTCCCACAGGTCGCACGTGATCGCGGCGGTGGCGCCGTCGACCACATGGGCCAGCGGATGGACGGCCGTCAGCCGCCGGTCTCGCTGGTGAGCGATCCACGGCAGGAGCGCGTCGACGGCGTCGACGCGGACGGCGGCCCGGCTGTCCCAGCCAGGAGCTTGGTCGGCGTAACCCACCTCGGCAGCCCGGTCGAGGGTGTCCCTTCTGATGTGCACGCTCGACGACCCACCCGTCGCACGCTTGGTCCACCCGTCGAAGACGGCGAGCACGCCACGTCGCTCATCGACGCCGAAACCCAGTGTGAGCCGGTCGGATTCGGTCATGAGGTCACCGCCGTGACTGCGGGTGGTCTGGATGCGGTAGTTGTCGCCGCTGCGGCCCTTGCCCTCGCCGGTGATCTTCCACGCGTAGACCAGCAGCTGCAGGTACTGCTTCCCGCGCGCGAGGTCCACCCGGCTGGGATTCACACTGCGCCCGCCGTGCACGCCTTGCTGCACGAGCGCGGTCCAGCCCGCCGCGTCGAACGCCGCCACCACGTCATCCACTGCCGTCACCGCATCAGCCGCCCGACGAGTAGCCGGAAGCGTTGCGCGGCAACGACTCCGACAACAAGCGTTCGAAGGCCCGGAAGGACAGCCCGGTCGGCCGCTGCCCCGATGCGATCACCGCGCCGACCGACAGCGAGTACAGGTATTCGAGGGACCGCTGCGAGGACAAACCGTCGGTGGCGCCCCCGCTAGGCAGTGTGGTCAGATGCCTGCGGACCGCGTCCAGCGCTACCTCGACGACGCCGGTGCGCTGCGGACTGGCCGCACGTGAGCCCGCGGTGAACGTGATCACCAGGTCATAGAAGGGGACGAGTTCGGCGCCGCTGCGGCCCTTGTAGCCCTTCATCGAGCGCTGCACCTTGTCGAGCAGGCTGACGTCGGTCTGGGCGAGCCCGGCCCGGTCGGTCGCGGACAGCAGCGCTGACCACACCTTGTCGTCGGCGTTGTGGAAGACGACGCTGGCCCTGGCGCCGGGGCTGAGCACTCGACGAATCTCGTTGAACGCCTGGGTAAGTAACTTCTCGTAGTCGTCGAGTGTCTTGCCGCCCGCGCTGGTTGGCAGTGAGCGGTTGACGACGATCTCCGCGCCGGTGTCGGTGACGTCCCCGAGCCAGGCCTCCCACACGACGTTGCAGTCGCCGTAGAACAGGTTCGCGCCGAACGGGGGGTCGGTGAACACGTAGTCGATGCTCGAACTGGGCAGCCAGGACAGGTCGGTGGCCGACGAGCGCTGGACGTAGGCGGCCGCGTCGGTCGGTTCGGCGGCCGGGTGTGTGGCGTAGAACCGGGAGACCTGCGCCACCTGGTGCCGGAAGATCTCGAAGACGTTGCCCTCGGCGACGAGCTGCGGAATGTAGAGCGTCCCCGTGAGCGGCCGTTGCCCACCGTAGGCGTTGTAGCGTCGCATCCGGGTGGCGTGCCACGCGGTGTTGGTGAACGCAAAGGTCAGCGCTGACCGTACGGCGGCGTCTGGCAGCGCGGCGATGGCGTGCCACAGTTCCCCCAGTGCGAGCTTGCTGCGTCGGTTCCAGAAGTCGGCCACGTCCGTGATCCCGCGGAGTTGCAGCGCGGAGCGGCGGTGCATTTCGCGATCGGGACCCAGCGGCACCGACGGTACCCACCGGGTCAGCTTCCGCCGCTCGATGGTGGCGAGCAGGGCGAGGTCGGCCGCATCGGCGGGCCCGCGCTGCAACGTGCCGCATCCGGCGCACGCGACCGTCTTCTCCGCAGGCTCACTGACCACACCGCTGACACCGGACCGCGACTGCGTGTGCGCGCAGTTGGTGCACGTGAGGATGCGCGCGGTGCCGCCGGATTCGCTGCTCTGGTCCCAGACCCGAATGGGCGCAGCGCATTCCGCACAGGTGTGTACGTCAGTCCACACCAGGTGGCGTAGTGTGCTGGGCCGCGCGCAGGTGGGGCAGTTCGAGCGGTAGAGCCTGCGTTCGAGTGGGACCGTCGCCGACCCCACCGTCCGGAGTGCGGCGCTCAGCGCGTCGGGAGCCACGGGGTGGGTGTAGTTGTACGCGAGATGCACGGCGCCAGGGCCCAAGTCGGACAGGATGGCGCGCCGGCCCGCGTTGAGCGCAGCAAGACCGGTCATTCCGGATCCGCAGAACGGGTCGAGCACCAGCCCGCCGGGTTCGGTGCTGGCGACGATGAAGGGCTCGATGGCGGCAGGCGGAACCTTGGTGGGGTACGTGTGCACCTGATAGGCGCTACTGCCCTTGGAGGCGGAGGTGGTGGCGGGTACGGCGTCCGACTGCGGACGGGTGGCTCCGGCGAGGATGCGCGCCAGTGCGGATCCGGATGCCGACGGGGGTGTCGGTGAGGCTCACGCGCCACCCCGTTTCGAAACGGCGACGGGCGTGGTCCAGCTGCCGTCGACGGCGACGAAGTGTTGGCCGAGCAGTGTCTCGACGTCGCGGTAGGAGTAGCCGGTGAGGGGGCAGCCCGCCTCCAGCAGCGTGCGCATGACGAACGAGTGGATGTAGGGCGTGGTGCGCCGTCGCGGCGTTGCAGCCGTCAGGTGCGCGGCGACGGACGCCACGAGCGACTCCCGCGGAAAGGCCTTGGCACCGGGCGAGTTTCGGCGCTTGCCGCTCTTCGCGGCCCGCAGGTGCAGGACGAGGTCGAAGCTCGACACCCGTTCCTGGTCGGTGATCTGCTTGATGCCCTTGAAGCTGGGTTGGGTCTTGTCGAACGCGATCGCGGATTCGAGCTGCAGGTCGGCGCTCTCCAGCGCGCGTTCGAGCGCGCTCCACACGGCGTCGTCGCTGTTGTGGAACATCACGCTGGCCCACGCGCGGGGTTTGAGTACGCGCGCGACCTCGGAAAAGCTGGTGGCCATGAGCTTTTCGTAGTCTTGCAGGGTTTTGGCGCCGTGCTCGGCGGGCAGGGACGTCGACACGACCGCCTCGTCTGCGGTGGGGGTGAAGTCGTCGAGCCAGGACTCCCAGAGGAACGACGCGTCGGAGTAGTAGATGTTGGCGCCGAACGGCGGATCGGTGAACACGTAGTCCACGGTGCCCGAGTCGAGGTGGTGAAGTGCGGCGGCCGACGATTGAGCGACGGTGCAGGCGCCGGGGGCGTCGGCGAGCGCGGCGACGAGCTGCGTGACGGCGGCGAGCTTGCGCCGCAACAGCGAGAACACGTTGAACTCGTAGGTGAGCGACGCGACGTAGAGCGTGCCGGACAGGACGTTCGTGGGCCGCTTGGGATTCCACTGGTAGCGCCGGGAGGCCCGGTTGACGACTGCCGTCACGGCGAAGCGCAGCATGCTGCGCTGGGGCGACTCGTTGGCGCGGCGCCACACCGCGGCGAGCGCGCACAGGTTGCGATCCGTGAAGAAGTCTGCGGCAGTGTGGATTCCGAGGCTCCGATGTTGACCCCGCCACATCTCCCGCCAGTTCTCGAACGGCGCGGTCGGGTACCAGTCCTCGATGTCGGACCGGCGTGCCCGCAGGGCGGCGGTGAGTTCGCGTTTGGTCGGTGGGCGCTGATCGCGGCGACGGCAGTGCGAACAGGACACCGACACCAGCACCGGCACGGCGGCCAGGAGCGTCGCCTCCCGCTTGCGGAACGTGCTTGCACACCGCGGGCAGCGCAACGTCTTCGACAGCGTGCCGTCCGGTTGCTTCGCCGCGTCCCAGAACCGAATCCGGTGTGCGCAGGACGGACAGTCCAGCGAGTCGGACCACACCGTGTATTCGATGCGCGCATCGGCCGCACAGTGGGCACACCGGGTGCCGTACAGCTCCCGCTCGAGCGAGGCGAGCCCGTCGAGTAGGGCCTGCGCGGCGGCGGGGAACTCGGCGGTGTCGGCGGCTGCGGCGTACCCGGAAGCGATGTGGACGGCGGCGGGGGAGAGGTCGGACAGCACCCCGGTCCGTCCGGACTGCACGCAGGCGACGCCGGTCATGCCCGACCCGCAGAACGGATCTACCACGACGTCACCGGGATTCGTGTAGTGCTCGATCATCCGAACGATGCCCTCGGGCGGGACCTTTGTGTGATAGCTGTGTGCCCGGTAGAACACCGAGCCCTTGCCGCCGACGACCTCGCTGCGGTACGGCTCCGACACCCGCTTCATCGGGCACCGCCCGGCCGCCCGAAGTGCACCCGTAGCTCGACGCCGAGCGCGGTGGCGATGCGGTCGAGCGTCGCCAGCGTGAACTGGTGTTCGCCGGTCTCCCAGCGGGCGACCGTGGATTGCGTCGAGCCCATCCGCACCGCGAGCTCCCGCTGGGTGAGCCCGCACGACTCGCGGGCACCGCGCACCATGTCCGCGATCTCACGCGGATCCGCGTGGCACTCGCGGCGCTCGGAGGCGGCTCTCGTCAACACAGCTCAGAGGCTATGAGCTGGCACCGACACGCGGGGCCCGACACGCAAAAGGAGGGGCACCCGGATGGGTGCCCCTCCTTGGTCGACTTGCGTCAGTGGCTCTGGTGAACCGTCGTGTCGACCTGCGGCACGTTGACCGTCGGGGTGATCTGATCGAGCCAAGCGTGATGGTCGATGCCTGCCGAGATGGTGGTGCCGGAAAGGTCGACGGGCGCAGCGATGGCGGCGGGGGCGGTGAAGCCCAGGGCCGCGGCGGTCAGCCCGCCGGCGATGATGGTGGCAAATCCGAACTTCTTCATGGTACTGCTCTTCTTTCCTGTTTCCTCTGCTTCGAGCCGTGGCGCGAACGCTGCGGTTCGATTGCTTTGTCGGCCGGCCTGGAGGCCTTTCCTTGCCGGTCCGATGGTGTAAACGCAGTGTTCAGAGGTTTAATTCCGGTGGCAGTAATTGCTCGGCGGTTGGCAGGAACCGACCGGATCCGGCGCGGTTCGGCGGGTCGCCGCCGACGCTTCGGGGCGCCGAGAACGTCGGTGACGGCAAATGCGTGACTAGCCAGCCGGCGCGCGATACTGCGCCGCCAGCTGCTGCCTGGGCCCGTCCGAAGTCGCGGGCCAGGGACGTGAGCACGTAGCGGTCGACGCCGTCGAGCCAGAGGTACTTCGGCACCAGCCCGGCCGCTGCGCCGCCGCGGCGTCGCCGAGCACCGGTCGTAGACCGAGACGAAACGAAATGACATTCAGAATGGGAACCGGCACGGCTGTCACCACACTGACTGTGCTGATGGCTGCTTGTAGTGCGGGACGAATATCGGAGTGGTCGGTTTGGTCAGCTTGCAACGGCTTGGGTGGGTTACGACCTCACGGATGCAGGTTCCACTGGCCACAATCCTGGGCCAGGACGTCGCTGACGTCGACTTCGAGCCCGCCAACCACCGGGCCTGGATTCGACGCTGTGCTCACCACGCGCTGGTAGAGAACGGCGGCGGGATAGATCTGGCCGCGCGACCACGAACGTGTCTGCCACGCCCAGACGTGACCGGGCGAGCGTGAACGTCCGATCACTCCGTCGGCAGTGGCCCACTGGCACGGATTGATACCGCCGTAGATGCCGGTGCGCTGCACGCCGATCACCGAGTTGATTCCGCGAAACCATGGCAGCGCAACGGTGTCCCAGGTGTTGCGATCGATGTCGTCGTCGACGCTGAAGAAGATCGGCGCACTGCGGCCGCCACCTGCGGCGGTATGCAGCTGCCAAGCGGTACGAGCGTCGGCGACGCCGCCGGCGTACCCGCGGGTGAAGTCCGACGGTGCGGTCCCGCCCGGCTTGCCGTATTGGTAGTTGCTGACGATCACCAGCCCAGCGGCGGTCAGTGACTGTGCGTACGGCAGGGTGATGGGCTTGGCGCCGAAGGACGAGCCGGGCCGCGACGTCGAGACGTAGTTGATGACCCCGGAGTGGCCTGCGGCCCGGATATCCCGGGCCGCAACCTGACGCATGGCGAAATCGATCAGTGTGGGAGCGGCGGCCGACGCCGCGGGCGCGCCAACACCTGCTGCTGCGGCACCCAGCCCGGCCAGCGCCGACGCAGCGGCGACGTAGCGCAGTGTGTCGCGCCGGGAAATCGGGCGCGATGGCCGCAGGTCGGTGGTCCCTGGCGAGTCCTGCACCGGGCGACGTTAACAATGTGGCTGCTGTTATTTGTGTAGCGACGGCTGGCTGTGTCCGGTTCGCGATCTAGGTGACGCGAAGACGAAACATTCATTTCCACGGCCACGGGCCGGCCGGCCGGCTGGTGCCGGGCCCGGGAGCGGGGAAGGGCCTCCGCAACACTGATTTGCTCGGGGGTCCGGCGACATTCGCTTCGACTGACTCGACTAGTTCAACCCTTAGCTGGCAACCATCCGCGGCGCCAGCGGCCCTGACGGGGACAGTCACCACGATGAGTGTTCACCGGAGGTCTTCGCCACGTGCCTGCTTCAAGACCGCGATGATCTGATCCGCGGTCTGCGAGGGGGTCGTCGCCGCCGGAAGAACAGAACTGCCCGTACCGGTGGGCTGATGGCGGTCGCACGCCGTCCGGATTTCCTCTTCGGTGTACATCAACACGGGCGTGTTGGGGCCGTGTCCCCAGTCGGGCTTGGTCATACATCCTCCGACATTGTTGTTTCTCCTGTACTCCGGCGGCGGCCCCAACGGTGGGACGGTGCACTGCGCCGCACTCGTCTCGTAGGGAGTTACCAAATTGGCGGCCGATTAATCCCGTGACGTCGAAGCCCGCCACACGCGGCCTACCTTCGCACGCGGGTGGGGACTGATTGTTGAAAGTCGTTGAAGGCATCCGGCGCCCGCTAGGGAACGGCCGCGACTCGGTCGCGCCATCCTGGGTATGCGACCGAGCCGGCCACTTGCGTCCCAACTCATGTGTCGGAAACGCCCTATCAAAAAGATGGAAGGACGCGGGTGAAGAAGGCATGCTCGACTGCGTCGAGAAACCAGTGCGGCGGTCATCGAGGTGGACGCTCCGCCCGCCCACGATCCGGCACCTGAACGCATCGATGACGAAGGCCACGTAAGCGAACCCACTCCAGGTCGCCACCTGCGTAAAGTCGGCCACCCACAACCGATTTGGTACCGGAGCATGAAAATTGCGGTCGACGCGACCGGATACCGCGCGCGGGTTTCGTGGCCGATCGTGGTCTTGTGCTTGGAGCCGTAACGCGCGCCCTCCCAACCAATTTCGCCCATGATTCAGCAATCCGCACCGGCGCCGACCAGGATCAGGAACCCGCTCACCATCCCGCCCCGCCGCTTCCCATGGAGCAGGAGTCCTTGGTGTGATCCTCGGACGTCATGGACACCTGTGAAGTCAGGCGTCGGGTGGTGTTAGGGGATGTTGCCGGTGTATCGCAGGCCGAAATGGTGATCGAGCGTGTCCAAGACCAGCTTGCGACCCTTCGCGTCGGCCAGGATGTGCCACTGGTTCCGGACCGCGATCTTGACGACTGCACCCCGGTCGACGAACATCAGTGACGTCTCGTCGTCGTTGTTGCGGCAGCGATATCTAATGCCCTGGGCATCAGGCGATTTCAGGAGTATCCGCGTTCCGACGCGACGGGTGCGGGAGTAGCCCTTCCAGTCACAACACAGCAGGCCACTATCCAGGTTGAGGCGGGCCGCGTGCGGGCCATGGACGGACGCCACCGGCACGTCTTGCAGTAGCTCCAAGACGGCCAGTCGCTTGTCGACCAGCCAGGCGCGCCGAACCAGTCCTGAGCGGGGGATCGCGACGTTGCGCAAGATGCCCTCGGCGACTGCACCGGCGAGCGACGGGGCGGCATAGAGGTAGCCGCCAAGGGCGGCATCAACCGGCTCGAATCGACCCTGGCGCGGGTCTCCCAGTGCTCGCGGCGTCGGATTGAAGGAGTTGGCGGCGTAGGTCGCGGTCGAGGGGTAGATGCGATACAGCGTGGTGCCGGCCGAGATCGTCTCCAACGGGGCGGGTTTGCCGTTGTATCGGTTCGTCGGCACGGATCACTCCATGCTTGCGCCGGCCAGCCGTAAGGCAAAATCGACCATCTCCTGGGTCAATTCACCGCGGGTCGCGACGTCCACGGGCAGGCGGTCGTCGAGCCCGGGGTCGGGGGAGTACCACCAGTCCAGCGCTCCCCATGGATCGGCGCCGGCCTCCAGTCGAGTGTTCGCGTACATCACTTCTGGTCTGATTTGCCTTCGCTGCCCGTCGATCTGGAAGCTGGGGTAGCGATATTGATTGCCGATCTTCACGCCCAGGAGCTCGTGGTGTTCGCGTCGATGTTGAGCGATCGTGCGGTTGGGGCGTCGGGTGGGCGACAGCAGGACTCCGACCTCGCTCGAGCTGAGCGTTTCGTCCAGCGGTAGCGGCAAGGTGTATTCCACCGGTCCCGTGGACGACTCGAGGGTGATGTGCGTGCGCGCCTCGGGATTGGCCGCGATGCGCAGCTCGCCCGTCCGCCCGAAGTGCTCCATGTCGACCTGGAACCCGTGCGGCCAAGGCACCTCGAGTCGGTCCGGAGTGTCCGCGGCGGCGGCTTGCGGACGAGCGGACATGACCAACAGTGTCGATGCCAGGAATGACGCGGCCAGGGCAGCCCGCTGTGCGCCCCGGCGTGGCGCCGGCGTGTGCGCAAGGTAGTTGCGCAGCGTCGCGACGTTTTGACGAAGCAGCTCCGCCGCGGCGTCATCGTGAACGTCGGTCAGTGCGGCCGCCACGAAGACGCCCGGCCGGCCTTGCTCGTCGTGAGCGGCCACGATGAAGTCGTCCACGCTGTCGGCGTGCACTGAGACGACTTGCTTGGAGTCGGCGTCACTGGACATGTTGAACCTCGCTCGAACGTACGTTTCGTACGCCAATGATAGCAGGCGTATCGATCGTAACGCGAGTTCGTTGGTGCGTACGCCACCCCGCTACCTCGAGCAGGGTGTCGCCGCAGCGTCGAGCAAGTTGTCTTGGATGAGGGGATTCACTAATCACCGATGGCGGGTACCGCAACGCTCCTTCAGCGCGTCGTAGCGGGGCAGGGTCGGGTGTTGGGCGAGGTACACCGCACCCGTGCCGCCCTGCCCGAGTTCGCGGATCACCCGGTAGCCGGCCACCTGCGAGCCGGCCGCCAGCAGGAAGCCGCCAATGAAACGGGGGCCCGCCTCGCCTTACTCGCGGCGCACGGAAATCCACTTCGCTTGGGCTGCAACAGGTTCAGCACAGTCGAACGCAATCCCGGAAGCCCCCCAATCGACCCTGTGCCTACTTGAACCGTTGGTAGCACAGGTCCTGATCGCCGGCCAGCCCGGAGCGGAACGCGACGATCCGCGTGAAGCCCGCGGGCACCGTGTCACCGTTGGCGTTGCTGGCGGCCAGCCCGTTGGTGAGCAGCCCGGCCACCGCCTCGTCCAAGTCGCCCGCGGTGAGCGTCAGGTTCCCGCCGCTCGGTAGCTCGATGGGGGTAGACATCGCGGCCTGCGCGAAGCCGGTCAGGCACGCCGTGCGCAGGGCGGCGGCCGCCGTGTCGAGTGGGTCGCCCTTCTCGTGCTGGACCGCAAGCGCGTAGCGCGACGTCAACACCGACAGCGCGGTGTTGTCGCCCTGGATCAGCACCTTGTTGCGCTCGCTGGCCGCCGCGCCGAGTTCCTGCATCGCGGACAGGTCCACCGAGATCGTGTTGGTGGACGGGCAGTACGACGCCGGTGGGCTCGGCTTGGCGTCGTCGCAGTCCTCGGCGTTCATCGACAGCGTCGGTGCCTCGCCGGGTTTGAAGATCTCGCCGAGCACCTCCATCAGCGTCGAGAGTGTGCCCTCGTCGAGGGTGATGTCGCCGCTCTGCACCTCGCCGCTGTCGTCGCGGGGCAGCTGCATCGGAAGGTCCCCCCGTCGCTGCTGGATCTCGTCGAGATCGATCTTGGCGCAGTCAGCCGGACTGCCGGCGAAGCCCATCTGGAACGCGCTGACCCGGTCGAGTGCGGTGCCGTGGCCCTCCTCGAGCATCGCGCCCTCGCCGGGCTCGATGATGGGGTCCCGCAGCGTAATGGCCGCCGCCAGAACGTGATTGAGTCCGTCACCGGTGCTCAGTGTGAACCGTGGCGACTGCCCCTCGGCA
This sequence comes from uncultured Actinomycetota bacterium, assembly GCA_963791215.1. Lineage (GTDB taxonomy): Bacteria > Actinomycetota > Actinomycetes > Mycobacteriales > Mycobacteriaceae > Mycobacterium. The sequence continues at coordinate 98,541 of CAWBRR010000019.1, forward strand.
ACCCAGCGGATGTAGCCGCCCGCGAAGCAGTCCGCCTGCTGTTCGCTCACGATGGTGGGGGTGCTGTCGTCGACGATGTCCGCCATGTGCTGGACGGCGTGCCCGTACTCGTGGCCGAGCAGCGCGGCGATCGACACGTCGCCGAAGAACTGCTGCCCAATCGGGACGAGGACCCCGCGGTCCCAGGCCATGAGGTCCTTGCTCGGGCAGAAGAAGGCGTTCGGCTCCTGGTAGAGGTCCTGGCCGCACACCGTGGGACTGGACGGATCGTCGGAGTCGTACGACAGCAGATTCTCGATGGGCGTGAACGTGCCGTCGAGCGACTCGCCGTAGTTCTGCTGCCAGTAGTCGGCGACGTCGTTGACGGAAAGCAGCGCGAGCTTGTCGAGGTCACCGTTGTCGGTGTCCTTCACGTCACCCTCGGGATCCGGGGCACCGTCCTTGACGCCGCTGGGTCCGTCCTCGGCGGGTAGCCCCGCGACGCGAAAGGGGTCATAGAGCGGAGACACTGCGTGGCCCTGGACGACGCCAGCGCATCCGGCGAGCAGGAGCGCAGTACCGCCGGTCGCCAACGTCTTCAGCAAAGGGCGTGCGCGTCGTTTCATGTCCTGACAAATCTCGCGAGAATGGAGCTGGATCAGCGCTGAGGGTATAACGGATGCCGTTCTTGCGAGCGCGCTCCATGGAGCACCAGACGCATGAGCTCCGCTGCGGCACGGTCGACGACAGTGACCCGGCGAATGCACCCCGCGTACCCCGGTGACCGGCACCGTCTCGGCGACCTGCCAGTATCGACCCGTGGGAAAGAACGAGCGCGGAAAGATCGTCATGTCCGACGACGAGATCGCCGAATTCATCGAGCGCAGTCGCACCGCCACCATGGCGACGGTGCTACCCAATGGCCGGCCGCACCTGGTCGCCATGTGGTACGCGGTGCTCGACGGCGAAATCTGGTTCGAGACGAAGGCCAAGTCGCAGAAGGCGGTCAACCTGCGCCGAGACCCGACGATCACCGTCATGATCGAGGACGGGCAGTCCTACGACACGTTGCGCGGCTTGTCCATCGACGGGACGGCCGAGTTCGTCGACAGCGATCCGGATGTGCTTCTGCGCGTGGGGATCAGCGTGTGGGAGCGGTACACCGGGCCCTACACCGACGAGATGAAGCCGTTCGTCGATCAGATGATGAACAACCGTGTCGCCATCCGCGTGGTGCCATCCCGGCTGCGCAGCTGGGACCACCGCAAGCTCGGCATGCCCGAGGTGCCCGTCGGCGGCACCACCGCGCGGTATCTCGGTTGATGGCGCCGCAGAAGCGGCCCGACCAGATCGACTCACCCGTCCTTCCGGTCATCTTCCGTCACGTCGGGCGGGCGCAGGTCTGGGTGTATCGCAAGACGGGCGGCCGGATCGGCGGAAAGTGGCGGGTGGGAGCGGGTTTCCGCAAGCCGGTGCCGACGCTGCTACTCGATCACCGCGGCCGCAAGAGCGGCAGGCTCTTCACCGTCCCGCTGCTGTACCTCCGGGACGGCGCCGACGTCGTGGTGGTGGCATCGCAGGGCGGCCGTGCCGAGCACCCGCAGTGGTACCGGAATCTGGTGACCGACCCGGACACTCACGTCCAGATCGGTGCGCAGCGCAGTGCCGTGCGCGCCGTACCGGCGGGCCCCGAGGAGCGGGCGAGGTTGTGGCCCAAACTCGTTGAGGCGTACGCCGACTTCGACACCTACCAGGCCTGGGCCGAACGGGAGATTCCGGTCATCGTGCTGAAGCTCCGCTAGCCCGCCACACCGTGGCGTCCAGCGTCGATCGGGTGCTGCCGACCGGTCCGGGATGTGATCGAAGGCTCGCCTTCGCGGTAGCGCGCGCGTTACCCCGCGTCGACGAGGTCGTCGTACTCGCCGCTCTTCTCCAGATAGTCGGCGACCATCGAGCAGGGCGCGACGATGCGCAATCCGTCGGCACGCGTCGCCGCCAGCGCGTGGGCGACGACGATGGTGGCCAGTCCGCGGCCTCGGAATGCCGGGTCGACCTCGGTGTGGAAGAACGAGCGCCGGCCGGCGTGGTCGGAGAATTCGGCCATTCCCACCCGACGGCCATCGACGGCGATGGTGAAGCGGCCCGGTTCGCGCGTCACCGTGGTCGGTGCTCCGGTGCCGTCCAACGCGTTCGGGGTCATCGGGGCTCCTCGGTTCAGGGGTTTCGGCGCGCGCGGAGGGCGGCATTCGGTAGGGGAGGCGCGGGCAGTCGCGCGCCGGGATAGCCGGTCACCGATCCGAAGCGGTCGTCACGGGCCTCCCAGAGCCTGCGGTACTCGACGATGTCGTCGTGGCTGCGTCCGACGAAGTTCCACCACATGACGAGCGGGTCGGGGAAGGGCGGGCCGCCGAGGACGAGCACACGGGCGGGACCGTCGTCGGGATTGGCGAGCACGAGCTGGTCGTGACCGTGCGACTGATACCAGAGCTCGCCGACCCCGAGCGGGATATCCGCCGCCGACGGCCGGCCCATGTCGACCAGGACGCCGTGCTCGAAGCCGGGGTCGACGTCGAACGCGACGGTGGCGCCGGGGCCCAGGTCGACCTGCGCGCCGAGCAGCGGGGTGAACGTCGGCGCGGGCGAGCGGGCCCCCGCGAGTTCGCCGAGGAACACCCGCACCCGCGCGCCGTCGCGCGCGTGCACCGACGGCACGTAGTGCACGAAGTCGCGCGCGGTGTCGCGGTCGGCGTCCGGTAGGGCCACCCACAGTTGGACGCCGTGCAGGACGGTCGTCGCCGGCGTCGACACTTCGGAGTGGCAGATGCCGGCCCCGGCCGTCATGAGGTTCAACTCGCCCGGCCGCACCAGCGCGTGAACGCCCGCGCTGTCTCGGTGCTCGATCTCGCCTCTGAACAACCAGCTGACCGTCTGCAGCCCGGTGTGGGGATGCGGCGGAACGTCCATGCCGGGACCCGAGCCGACCTGGTGGGGGCCGTAGTGATCGACGAAGCACCACGCCCCGATCAGCGAACGCTCGCGCGCCGGCAGCGTCCGACGCACGTGCATCGCCCGTGGACCGCCCAGCGGAACGTCGCGGGGCCGCAGCACACCGGCGAATGTCGAAGTACCGCAAGCGACTTCGTCCGGTCGCGCCTCGACGTTGCTCACCACACCACAGTAACCCCGTGGAGTCAGGCCGTCATCGCGGAGCGAAGCACGTCGAAGTCGTGCTCATCGATCTTGAACACTCCGAATCGGAATCGGTAGCCCCAACGGGCCTTGTCCTCGATGAACCCGAGGTCGTCGAGCAGCGGCCGAATCGGCGTCTCGGTGCACGGCAGGAACTCGACCCTGCGGCGCCAGGGCTGGAACTCCGGGTCGAGGTCGGCCTGGTACACCTCGTCGTCGGCAACCTGGCCGATGGCGGTGAACGCCTGCAGCGGAGCGCCGTCGGGATAGTCCGTCTTGGGTGAATAGAAGACGATCCAGTCGCCGCGTGCCATGCGGCGCAACATGTGGGGCTTGCCGTGGTTGGCCTGAGTGAAACCGCCTGCGACGCCGCGTTGTACGTGGCCGCGGCTGACGGTGTTGATCCAGTACGTCATGGGGCCACGCTAGGAGCGCACTCCGACATTTAGCCTTCGCTACCTGCATGCGCAACCGCCAGCCTTACGCCTTGCGCGACGTCGACGGCACCCCGATCAGCGAGGCCGAAGGCCGCGTTATCGTCAAAGAGCGCTACCAGATCGAGCCTCGCAGCCGCGACCACATTCGGCACCAGCGCATGCGAGACCGCCGCAAGCAAGCGGCGGACCAGGTGTCACAGGAGTCGCCAAGCGCTCCAACATCCCAGCCCGCCAAACGCAAGCCTACGGGCCGTCAGGTCGCTTGACATCCATTAGGAACTCACCGCGGAGGAGTTATCCACAGGGCTGTGGGCCGACGATCAGTGCGTCGTGCGGTAGAAGCGTTCGTAGGACAGTCGGGTGTCGGCCCGACGCGACACCTTGCGGGGGTTCTCCAGGTCCGCCGGGAGGCCGTGCTGGAGCAGGCGCCGCCGCCGGTTCATGTCCATGAATGCGAACGAGTAGATCAGTCCCAGGATCACGGCCAGCAGCACACTCGCCGCGCGCAGGGGGAGGACTCCGGGGACCAGCAGGCCCGCGACGAACAACGGAAGGAACGGCACCATCGAGCGGAAGAGGTGTCGCGCGACGGCGTGATCGCCGGTGAGGTCGTTGCGCACCCATTCGAGCGTGTCAGCGGGCAGCGGACGGCCGAACGAGTAGGCGACGTACTGCCGCAGCGTGGGTCGGATCATCGGGGTGGCCCTTCCTTCAATGCGCCCGCCGCTAGTGCGGCGGCGTTGACTCTGGTGAGAATCGCGTGCAGGTCCTCGAGTTCGGCGAGGCCGACGCCCAGTCGTTCGACGACCGCCGGTGGAATCGCGAGGGCACGCCGACGCAACGCGGCGCCTTCCTTGGTGAGCTCCACGTCGGTGGACCGTTCGTCGGCCGCGCTACGCGTGCGGGTGATGAGCCCCAAGGCCGCCAAGCGTTTGAGCATGGGGGACAGCGTCGCCGAATCTAGTTGCAGCGCAAGGGCAATGTCCTTCACCGACAGCGGCTCCGACACGGCCGGCGACTTCTGGTGGTCCCACAGCGCCAGCATGACGAGGTACTGCGGATGGGTAAGCCCGAGCGGTTCGAGCAGGGGGCGGTACACCGCGAGCACCGCCCGGTTGGTCACGGCGAGTGCGAAGCACACCTGACGCTCCAATGCGAGCGGATCGACGTCGGTATCGAGTGCGGCCATGGTCTGATGGTACACGATTAGATAGGGCACGATGTAATTGTGTACGAGAGATCACATGCTGAAGAAACGGGCCGGGTGTGGC
>CAWBRR010000020.1:0-126380 GCA_963791215.1 uncultured Actinomycetota bacterium
CGACTGCAACCATCATCGTCGCGACGATCGCTAAGTTGACAGTCGGGTTTCGCCTGCCTCGGGCGACCAAAACGGCGATCGCTAGAAACACTGCCGCGGTAGTTGTCCGTGACTCGGAGAGCACGATGACGATGCCGAGCGCAATGATTGCCACCATGCGAAGGGCATTGAAGCTCAAGGTTTGCTGTCCGCCAGATGTAGTACAGCATCGGGACTGCGGCAAGAAATGCAATTTCGTTTGGATGCAAAGGTGGAACGATGCCAGTCAGCCGGCCGGTCGCGCTGACTCTACCAGTGACGGTGACAAGAATTGTCACAGCTGTAAGCAGCCGGGCAAACAGAGCGATGAGGGCGATGGGGCGGATGGCTTCGAATAAGAGGAGTACCACCAACGCGATGACCGCCGCGCGCATTGCGAGCTTTCCGCTGGCGGAAAAGCTACCGAACAAAAGCGACCCCGAAGCGGAAACGCACAGGTAGACCACCGCTGCAAAGAACGCGAATGCGGGAACGTCATTCGGCCGGCGTCCGTGACGTCTCGCATACCTGCGGATCCAGACCGCGCCCGCGAGTGCCACCAACATGAGGGCCGTTTTCGCGAGCACCACAGAATCGAACTGGTCGCTGAAATACTGCTTGCTACGCCATGGCAAAGCCGAATAGAGCAACAGTGCAAACGTGGTGGACGCGCAGACGTTGATTGTGCGGTCGACTGATGGCTGTGGCTGGACCCGGATCGCATCGGCAATGTGGCCGGCGGGTATTGATACCTCAGTCATGAGGCAGTGCGCGCCAGTTCGCTGCATGTCGACCAAACTCGATCGCGAATGTTTCGCCACCTTCCCTGTGTGCCGACTGAATTTCGGCCGCCGTGGGTCAGTAGTATACGACAAGGATCGATCGGGCCGTGAACAGCGTCGCAGCAACTACAACATCCTTATGTGACCAGCCCGTAGGCGGAGGTGTGGGAATGGGCCGACATTCGGCTCGTCGGTCCCGCCGCATGGGAGGCAATGGGCTGGCGCCATCGCGGCGCAGGGCAGCCAGGCGGCTTGGCAGTCTTTTGCTGCAGGTGGCTGCGGGCGCGAACGCTGGCATCACCGGATTGGGTGAGTTCGGCCTGCTGTATGGAATTCTGGTGCTCGCGACTGCGATCTCTTCAGGCTTCGTCGGAGACTCACGACGGTGTTGGATCTAGGGTCGCGCGAGGTGAGGGCCGCGCTCCAGAACTGGCTCTCTTCGTGTCCTTGGTGGGCGCGCTTCTCTGTTCCATGGGAGTGTGGGTGACCGGCTTCGTCACGAAACAGGACGCGGTCGCGTTCGGCGCGGCCACGTTCGTGTTCCTGATCGAAGACGCGATCCGTCGTTCGCTGATGGCCAGCATGCGGTTCTGGCGAATCGTCGTTGTGGATGCCGTGAGCCTGCTCGTGCTGGTCGTGGTACTCCTGCTCGCTCCGACCCCCACGTTGGCATGGCTGTTCGTGGCGTTGACCGCCGGTCAGGCCTTCGCGATCGTCGCGGGTCTGCGCCTGTTGCCGACTGAGGAGAGGTGGCTTGCCCGACCGGCGCTGCCGGCACAGCACCGCACCGTGTTCGACTACGGCGCACTGAGGGCGCTTCAACAGGCCGTTCGTCCATCTCTACTTGCCTTGACCCGCATCGTGGTCATAGCGCTGGTCGGGGTGGCCGCAGCGGGTCAACTGGAAGCCGGGCGAATCTACACCGCTCCAGCCCTACTGGTGGTGTTCGGACTCAACGGTTTCCTGTTCGCCAGCTATGCGCTCGACTCGAAGAGCGCACTGCCGGCAGCACTCCGCAGGGCCGATCGAGGCGTCCTGTTGTTGGTTGCCATCACCATGGCGTTTGGCGTCGTCGCTGTGCTCTGCGTGCCCGTGCTCGGTCCACTCATCGCCGGGGGCCAGTACGACATTCCGGTGCCCACTGTGGTGGGTTGGGTTGTCTACACGATCAGCGTCGCTGCAGTCACGCCCTACGGAGCGCTCGCTGCCGTCCGTGGACGGCAGGCCGCCGTCCTCGTCGTTCGCATCGCAGATTCTTTGGTATCACTTGCTCTTGCAGCAACGGTGGCGTACGTAACTGGCAGCGAGGAGTGGGTTCCGTTCGGCTTGGCGCTCGGATCGTTCGCCGGCGGCATGTTGATCCGCCACTACGTACTCCGTGTTCCGCCGAAGGGGTCGCGGGCCGGTCAGCCGTTTTGACCTGAGAGCTCTCAGGTACAGCGGGTGGCGCCTGGTGGCATTGCGATTGCGGTGTGGCCGCGGCGGTGGTTGTAGCTGCGTAGCCAGATCGGGAACTGCTCGCATCGTCGGTGTCACTACGCGGGAGTCGCGCGTGTGCCCATTCGTCGCTGGACGTCTCTACTTTGCCGTCGGCTCGTGGCCGATACGCGCGAGTGGGACGGTGCTCGATGCATCCGTGTGCATGTCGAAAGGCGGGTGATCGATCTCAGAGCCCGTTGTGGGCCAACACTTTCCGGACTGCGATGCCGCATTGTTTGGACCAGGCGTTGGCCCGCGACCAGAATCTGCGGCGGTGCCGTAGCCCAAAGGGCATACCACCAGTTCAGCGGCACAGTACGAGCTCGCTACTTCGACCCGAAAAGAGGCTTGCCTTCATGAGACCAGAGCGCTGATCTTGACGAGGGTGTGAGCGAGCACTCCGTGACCGCACCAGGTTCGGCCCCACTGAGGGGCCGTCGGCTCAACGCGGTTAGGTTGAGGCTCGAGCTAGTCGGCAAACACTGATGCGAGACACCATTGTCACCTAATGCCACCCCGAAATCATCTGCGTCGCTATACTCAACCCCGTGACAGTCCATCAAATCGGAGAGCTCCCCTGGACTCGGGAGCAAATCATCGATTGCATCGACGAGTTCGAGCGGCTCTATTCCCTTCGCCCCCTACCGCACAATGCGGGTGGCATGGCCGCTCCGCACATGTTCGCGACGTGGTTCATTGCCCGGCACCTCAAGCCGCGTGTGGTCATCGAAAGCGGAGTCTGGCGTGGGCAGAGCACATGGTTGCTTGAGCAGGCGTGCCCTGACGCCGAGATTCACGCGATCGACTTAAACCTAGATAGGCGCGAGTACATATCTTCGCGAGCCCGATATCACAGCGTCGACTTCACCGAAATCGACTGGTCCGACATCGCCGGTTCCGAGGCTCTCCTCTTCTTCGACGATCATCAGAACGCATACAACCGGTTGATTCACGCGCACTGGTTTGGCTTCGAGCACCTCATCTTTGAAGACAACGACCCACCCTCGTACGGAGACTGCTACAGCCTCAAGAAGGCGTTCGCCGGTGCAGGCTTCGGCAACATCTCCAACGACGATCCGAGCCGGCGATACCGCCGCTTTTCGTCCCGGCTGATCCGAAAACTGGGCGTAATGGCTCAGCAGTATGGCGCGAAGGAGCTCACTGTGATCCCTCAGTACACGCGGGACCGGGTGGCCCCCAATCGCATCGATGCGGCGTTCCTAGAGGAGCGTCTGCATAGCTACGTCGAATTCCCGCCGCCGTTCGACACCGGACTTCAGGAGCCGACGCCGCCGTCGCTGCTCGAGCAGACCTCGTCCGAACGCGCCCCACGAGCTCTATGCGGAGCGCGCAGGCTACCACTGGCTCTGCTACGCGCGGCTGCATCCCAATCGCTAAGCTTCAACGCGCGATTCGGTGACGGGTCTGCCGCGCGGATTTAGACGCCCGGTGCCGCTTGTTGTTGGCGTTTGAGGGCGTCACCTTCGAGGGTCGCCGCCCGTAACGCGTTACGCAGGTGGGTGCTCGACGTGTGGACCGTGTAAGGGAAGTAGACAACCTCGACGCCGACCTCGGCGAAGTCGCGTTCTAGCCTGTCGCCCTTCGGGGTGCCACGCCAATCGTCGCCCTTGAAGATGCGATGAAAGCCGACGGCATGCCAGGCATCCATCTTGTCGGGAGTCGTCTCCTCGTGAACGTCGTCGACGTACACGATGTGCTTGACGATCGCGAGTCGCTCCGCGACCGGGATGAACGGCAGTCGGCCCTTGGCGGCCAGGCACATCTCATCCGAAACAACGCCGGCAACAAGGACGTCGCAGCGTTCACGAGCGTGCTTGAGGATGTTCAGATGTCCGACGTGGAACAGGTCATAGGCTCCTGGCGCATAGCCGATAACTTGGGTCACTCAATTTCCCCTGGCGAACTATTGCGACGCAGTCGCGTGGCCCTTCGATGTGGGCTATCATCGCACAATAACCCTGTCCCGGCAAACTCGCATACCCGATGGCCGAGGATCACTTCACTTCAATTGGGGGCCCGCTTTGACGCTGCACGATGCACTATCGATCCTTCGAGTCCGATGGATCACGGTGGCGATCGTGACACTGGTTGCGACGCTTGCGGGTGTCGCGGTCGCATTCCTGTCCCAGCCTGAATACTCTGCCTCGGCGACTATCTTCGTCGCCACACCGGAGGTTCACGATCCGGAGCAGGCATACGCGGCAAGCAGGTTCGCACAGGACCGCGCCACGTCATACCGGGACGTGATCGGAAGTGAAGCACTGGCTGCCCGCACCGTCGCCAGACTGCGACTGAAGAATCGCCTCGCGATCTGGCGAGCAAGGTCAAGGTGACGGCCAATCCCGATTCGGTGGTGTTGAAGCTGTCGGTGACCGACTCCTCGGCCGCCGACGCGACCAACCTGGCCAATGCACTCTCCGACGATTTCGTTCGCATGGTGAAAGATCTGGAGACTCCGATCGACGGTGGCATGCCCGTCGCACGAGCCGTGGTCATCAAGAGCGCCGCGTCGGCTGTCTGGGTTTCACCCGACAGGCGCAAGACCATCGGTTTCGGGGTGCTGGCCGGCCTGGTGCTTGGCGGGGTGGCCGCGTTGCTGCAGGGTCTCCGAAAGCCGGTGGCAAAGATCGATGTCGCGGATCCGCAGGTCGAGTCTCATCCAGACGGGGTCGATGTGGCATCGTCGGGAGCGGTCGACGACGCGGGATCGGCAGGTCGTGAGTCGCGCCGACGATGAGGCGCTGCTCTGACGTTGCGCGGTTCATTGGCACGTGCGGCGATCGTACTGACTGTCGCGTTGATGTCGACCGCGTGTTCCGAAAGCCCAGTCCATCCGGTCATCGACTTCGGCTATCCGTCCGTCGAGGACATGGTCGGTCGGCCGGAGTTCTATTTGGCTCATCGAGGGGGATCTGCGGACGATCCCGAGATGACGATGGAGGCCTACCGGAATAGCGCCGCGCGCGGCTACGGCGCACTGGAGATATCGCTGGCGCGGTCATCCGACGGGATTTGGTTTGGTCTGCACGACGAGAGTCTCGATCGAACCTCCCAAGTGCAGGATCTACCGCCAGCGAGCGAGATGACGTGGGACGAGATCAATCGGTATCAGGTCACCCTGAACGCGGACAGCGATCCGCAGCCTTATCTGGCCTGGACAGAGTTTTCCAGCGCGTTCGGCAGAACGCACGTGCTTTTTGTGGATCCTAAATACGCCTCCGACCACATTGACGAATTCCTCGACATGCTCGCCCAGGACGTAGGCGTGGAACACGCGGTCGTCAAAGGTTACGGCGACGACATCGCTTTGGCCGACAAGGCGCGGGCCCGCGGTTTCCAGACCTGGGGCTACTACTACACCGCGGATTATGAAAGCGGTCTGTTGGCGGGCACCCAGGACCATTGGACGATGCTCGGACTGAACTGGGACGCGCCACCCGACGCTTGGCAGCAGGTTGTCTCATTCGGAAAGCCTGTTATCGCCCATATCATCGCGAACTCGGCGCAACGCGACGCTGCACGACGTGACGGTGCCCGTGGGTTCCAGGTCGCGAACCCCGACGAGGTAGCGCCGACCTAGTCGGTGTGTTACTGCCAGTACTCGTTGACCAGCCGAACAGTCGACGCGATGTTGGCGCGACTCGAGGCGCCGAAGACGATCGACTCCAGATTCGGCAGACCACACACCCATTCGATCGCCTCCTGCGGCGCGATCGCTCCACTGGCGAATACGGACATCGCCACAGCACGAAATGGCCGGCGCTCGAGCGCGTCGCGGTAGGCCTCGACTCCGCCGGACATCCGGAACCCGATCTTGTTGATGTTCGAGCAGACGATCGGGTTGACGACGCCGGCGCGGTCCAGATCGTCGAGCGTCTTCGGCAGGTTCATCGTGATGAACCCGGGCTCGGCGCCGTAGCGTGTCCGGACGTGGTCGGCGAAGATCCGAAACGCATCGATGAAGCCCATCCCGGACAGCATGTCGACGATCACGTTCTGCATCCAGATCACGGGAGTCGACAAGCCCGCGAACATCTTCAGCTCGGCGTCGATCAGCAGCGTCGCGACGCCTTCGATATCCTTACGCGCCAACGAAGACGCGCCGCGGGCGATGCTGTCGAAGAGTCCTTCTTCGGGCAGGAACCGTCGAATCGCCCCGAGCACACCGTCTTCGGTCATGGCGTTGGCGTATTTGTGTGCGTAGGGCATGCAGGGAAAGAACTTCATGTCTGCGTATCGCAACGGCTGATCCCGAACCCGGTCACAAATCTCTGCGATGCGGTCGTGGGTGGTACACATGAACGTCGTCACGCCGTCGTCGTACGCGAAGTCAAGCACCTCCATGATGGAATCGAGATCCTGGAAACGAATCTGTTGGGTGCGTGCCTTCTCCTCGGACATGTGATTCACGCCGAAGAACTGGTTGTCGCCGAAGAGGAGCCGGTCCATCCGGATAGGGGCTTCAGTGCGCTCGCTTTCGCGCAGAATCATCGGGCGATCCACATCTGTGATCAGATCGCTGACTATCTCGCTCATTTCAATGTCCCCTTCGTAGTGCACGCAACGCGGGCCCGATCCGGCGTGAAGCAGTTGTCACAGCGGCCCGCCGTCGGGTTGGCAGTCCAATCGGCTCGACGTGGATCCGTGTCATCGCGGTGCTCGTTGCGGCTGGCATGCGCGTTTCCTTGCTGCCGGCATCGCGGCTGATCATCGCCATCACCTGGTCGGTGAGGGCAGCCGAGGTGAAGTCGTTCTCGCCCTCGCTGACGCCGGCGATCGCACGACGGACGAATTCGTCGACCTGGGCGCTGTACTCCTCGCCACGAACGTAAAAGAAGGGTGCCTCCGTCAGTTCGGTGGTGTAACGGACGTTCCAACCGGACCGGTAGCCCTCGGGAACGGTGGCGGTGTCGCGGAGGTACACCTGGATCTCCTGGCGGTCGGCGTAGATCCGGCCGTGCGGTCCCCACAGGGTGATCTTTGTGGCCATCTTGCGCTGCGACTCATCCGACCAGTTCGAGATGAGCTGTGCGGTGCCTGTCGGGTAGTGCAACGTACTGGCGACCGAGTCTTCGATATGTGCGGAGAAGATGCTGGTCAGTTGGCTGCCGCTCACAGACTCGAGGAGCACCCAGATACCAGGTGAGCAGGTTCAGCGGATGCGCAGCGTAGTCGTAGAGGCAACCACCACCGGTCGATCGTTGACTGCGCCAGGTGCGGCCAGCGGGTTTGAGCACCACCGGTCCGTAGGCCTCGGCCAGCGCGGTGTTGACCGGGCCGATGGCGCCGGCGTCCAGGAGTCGCTTGACCTCCTGGAATGCCCCGACGAAACGGTTGTGGTAGCCGACCTGGGTCACCACTCCGCGCTCGGCTGCCAGTGCGGCCAACTCGAGACTTTCCTCGGGGTCGATCACGAGCGGCTTCTCGCAGAAGACGTGAACACCGCGTTGAATCGCCTGGCGAATCATGCCCGCATGCAGATGCGTAGGTGTCGCGATGATGATGGCCTGGGGATTCTTCTCGTCGAGGAGACGCGTCAGATCCTTGTAGGTGTCCACGCCGGTGTACTTGCCGAGGATGTCCAGCAGATACCCGGTGGAGTCGCACACACCCACCAGATTGACGTCCGGATGGGCCCGGACGATCGACAAGTGCGACAGGCCCATTTTTCCGAGACCGACGACCGCTACATCAAGCAAGGGAAGCTCCTTGTGTCAGGCTGGCGCTGCTCGCGCGAGAATTCTTCAACGCTGTATTCAGCGCCTGTTCGTACTGGGCCCCGATCAATTGCCAGGTGAACTCGTCACGAAAACGGGCGCGGCTTGCCTCGCCCATCCGCTGGCGCCGGGGAGCGTCGCCGACCAGGTCGGAGAGCAGAGCGTCGAGATCGTCGGTACCCGTGAAATAGGCGTTGTCGGGCCCGGCCACCCACGTGTTGTAGCGGTTGTCGTGGGCGACTACGGCATTGCCGGCCGCCATCGCCTCGACCAGCGACGGATTGGTGCCGCCGACGGTGTGCCCATGGAGGTACAGCGCGCAGTGAAACCGGAGCGATTGCATCCTGTCGGGCTCGAATATGGCGCCGGGGAAGAGGACCTCGTCGGACGCCGCGGACCTGACGGCTACGTGATAGGGATCGTCGTCGGGTACGGGCCTACCACCAGCAGCGGCATGCTGCGTCGCCGCTTCGACCACGCGGTGACGATTTCCAGGACCGAGTTCTCGGGGATTGGCCGGCACACGACCATCGCATATTCGCCCGGTGTCAGCTCCAGGTCGGTGACCGGGCCGGTCGTCGCGTCGACGACCTCATGCGCCCCGTAGGCGATCGTGTGAACCCGGCGTTTGCCGAAGTTGCGGCGAAGATATCGGGCGATCTCCGGGTGATCGGCGATGAGCACGTTGCCGACCGCGCCGGCGAACCGCTCGTTCGCCAGGAGGATGCCCTGCTTGGCAAGCCCCCAGCGCTTCCTGGTCCACTCCATCCCGTCCATGTTGATGACGTTCGGCACGCCGCGAAGGCGCGGCAGCACGTTGTAGACCCCGGTGTTGTAGCCGCAGGTCAGCCAGACGTCGTCGGGTCCGCGCACCGACATCGCGTGTCGAATCGATTTCGAGTCGAACGCCGCGGTGCCCCGCCAACCTGGTTTCGGTTCGCGGATCATCACGCGTTCGAGGCCGTTCCATTCGTCGAACTCGATCGGGCCGTATCCGTCGAGTTGGCAATAGACGACCACGCGCCAACCACGATCGCGCAGATACAGCGCCAATGTTCTCGGCTGCCGTCTCGAATCCGCCGTAGGACGCAGGGACGCCATGTGTGCCCAGAATGCGCACGGTCGGGCTCGAGTTCTGCGGTTCCGGGCGAGCGCTCCTGGCTTCAGACGTCGAGGGATGGTTCATCGGCTGAACCGCCTCTTGGCGACTGGAACGAGCGCATCGATCACGGCGCAGATTTCGGCGGCGTAGCGGGTCAATGAGAACCTTTCGATCGCGGACCCTCGCGCCGACTCCGCGATCGCGCATGCCAACTGGTCGTCGTCGATGATCCGGGCGATTGCGTCTGCCATCGCTTCGACGTCGCCCGAGGAGGACAACAGGCCGGTCGCACCGTCGGTAATGGTTTCCAGGTGGCCGAAGGCCGCATTGGCGATGACCGGTCGGCCTGCCATCTGAGCCTCGATCACCGCGTTGCCGAATGCTTCCCGGATAGCGGGCTGAACCACCGCGTCTGCTTGTTGGAGGTTTGGCCAGATCGGTGAGCAGTACCCTGCGAATGTGACCGCGCCCGACAGGTCGGGCTGTGCAGCGCGCATGTGCAATTGCTCGACGTACCACTCGTAGCCCGGGAATGCCGAACCGGCCAGCTCGATTTCGACGTCATATCCGCGTCCGCGGAGCAGGCCGACGGCATCGAGGGCGAGGCTCTGGGCCTTGCGCGGACCCAGTCGGCCCACGCTCAAGACCCTGAAGGGCCGGCTACGTCTCGCCGGTTCAGGCTCCGCGGGGGGTTGCGGGACGCCGTTGTACACCAGGCGGGCGTTCTTGCCCAGACGTGGGAAACCCGCCGCCATCACCTCGAGCGCTGACACGCTGTTGACGATGATGATGTTCGCGAGCAGAAGCTGGCTGTAGAGCGCACGCAGAACCAACTGGCCGTCGGTGTCTTCGACTTCGTGAACGTGGCAGGTCACTGGTACACGGGCCAGTCGCGCAGCGAGCAACCACCACGGCAGGGTGACCGTGTTGACGTAAACGGCAGCGGCGCGAGTGCTTCGGATTAGGCGCACCAGCCGCGGGATGGCGACTGCCATAGATAGCAGCATCTGCAGGAACGCCAGCGGAGCCTGGTTCGCCCGTCGTAAGACCGGAAAGTCGGCGTGAATGACCTCAGCACCACGGTCGCTCAACCGCGGGACCAGCGGTCCATCCGAAGGAAGTGCCACCTTCACCCGGTATCCGGCGTCTCGGAGCGCGGTGACGGTTTCCAACATCTGCAGGTCGGAGCCATAGACGTCAGGGGAGGGATTGGCGATCAGGACCAACGGCGCATCGGCGGGCGAAGCGGGTGCCGCGGGGTCGACCTGGTGAAGCGCTGGCCGAATTGACGAAACAGAAGGGTCGACTGCGGGGGGCAAGTTGGTCACGGCCACAGCCACGGGGCATCCCGCCTCACCCGTGGGCGAGCGCCCCTCATCGACCTGTTGCCAGATCTGGGACATCGGAAAAAAGCACGCGCAACCGCGCTCGTCCGAGGCCCGACCCAACCAGCAGTCGTGGCCATCCAGCAACCCCCCGAGCAATAATGAAACGTGTTCTAGTCATGATGCAGGTTTGACGGCAAATTTTCAACTTCCGTTCATCAAACTCCCAGGGTGCCAAGCTGGCCGGTTTGGTGGAAAAGCGCTTAGATGCAGGTAATACCTACTTTAACAGTGTGTAGTGAGGAGTTTCACAGATCTGGCGAAGTCTTGGCTGCTAGCGTCCTTGGCTCAGGTTTGGACGCCAGGGTGTCTACAAGGTTACGGAGTGCTGAATACCCCTTTGCGGATGCGGGGGGGGTGGTTGGCGTAGCAAATAGATGGCTTGTCGGGCCGCGTCGCTCGCACTCCTGTCCGCCTAAGGCCCTCCCGTTGCCCAAAATTTCTGACAGCGAAAGCGTTCGTGACGCCGCTGTGCGGCGGCCTTACTTCGAGGCGATTTGACGCCCATTCGATGGGCGCCCAATAGGCGGCTACTGGGCGCGCCTGGTCCCCCCGCTAGCCGGTCATGGTTTCCGTGCCGGAAGCCTCGCCTCGATTCGCGCTTGAGCACTTCGAGTGATCGGCGCTGTTTTGGTGCCTGGAACGTTGCGAGGGTGGCCCGGGCGTTCTTGTGATGACAGCGTGAACCCCACAGCGCGTGGGCGGCGCCCGCCGAAGATGACCGCGGGTGTCGTCACGCGAGATGCCCTTGCGGTTTATCGGGCCCACGAACTGCTCGCCGGTGAAGTAGTCGCGGACAGCGGCGTAGTTCAGGTCGGAATGTCAGAGGATTTACACCGCGCCCGGGATATGGCCGCTCCAAGTCTTTTGTATGGCGCCGCGGGCTACGCAGTCGTCGCAGTTTCGTCAGACCGCGGGGACGGTGTCTTGGACAGCCAATCCCACCAAACCTCGCGGTCGTCGAACCTGATCGACCACGTAGGCGTTACTCTGCTACCAACCGGTATTAGCGGCACCGACGTCGGTTATCCGGGCACTGTCATCGGATTCCGTTCGCCGACCACACCTCGGCGATCGACACCCCTATTCGCTGCAACAACTTTCGCGTCAGCGGCAGGCTCAATCCGATCACGTTGGACGGATCACCGTCGATGCGGTCTACGAACCAGCCGCCGAGGCCGTCGAGTGTGAATCCGCCCGCCACGCCGAGCGGTTCGCCGCTGCGGAGGTAGGTGTCCAGGTCATGGTCCGTCGGGGTAGCGAAATGGACTGTCGTGGAAGCAGTTTCGGCAAGGCGGCGAACTACCTCGTCGTCGCACAGACGTATCAAACAGTGGCCGGTGAGTAGCTCACCAGACCGGCCTGCCATCGACTTCCACTGGGCCAGCGCGGCCTCAGGTGTACCCGGCTTGCCGCACAGCTGACCGTCGAGGTACAACATCGAATCACAGCCGACAACAACGCAATCCGTGCCGACACCGTCAGGCACGGCATTGGCCGCCCAGTCGGCCTTCGCGAGCGCCAGCGCTCGCACCACCTCCGCGGGCGCAGTTCCGGAGTGTGCCGCCATCACAGCGTCCTCGTCGACATCGGAGACGATGACAAGCGGCTCGATTCCCGCCTGCCGCAGCACCGAAAGCCGGCCCGAGGACGCCGAACCCAGGACGACCCGGGTCATCGGCGCATGTGGGTTCTTTCCACGAGGGTCACGCGCTGCCAGCTGAAGATCGAGTAGCGCAGCTTGTCGACGGGATGGCCCCATGGGTTGAGTTCCTGTGGTCCAGGCTCCGATGGTCCCCCGCCCGCGGCGGCGAGCACCGCGAGCAGCGCGGCCATCTCTTCGTCGCTGGGCTTGCCCTTGAGTACCTGCAGCTTCGGCACCGACGATCGGTCGGGTCGTCGATGGTCATGTCCCGCGGGTCGCTGACCTCGGCGATGTCGACGTGCTGTGCCATGTGCGAACGTCCTTGTCGTGGGAAGCGATCTGGGCGGCAGGACTTACAGCGGGATGTTGCCGTGCTTCTTCGGCGGCATCTGAACGACCTTGCGCTCCAGCAGCCGCAGTGCGGTGGCGATGTAGCCGCGGGTGTGCGACGGCGGGATGACGGCGTCGACGTAGCCGCGCTCGGCGGCGACGTACGGGTTCACCAGGGTGTCCTCGTAGTCCTGCTGCAGTTCCAGCCGCAGCGCGTCGACGTCCTCGCCGTCGGCCGCCGCATCCTTGAGCTGCTTGCGGTAGACGAAGCCGACCGCACCCGAGGCGCCCATCACGGCGATCTGGGCCGTCGGCCATGCGACGTTGACGTCGCAGCCCATGTCCTTGGAGCCCATCACGCAGTACGCACCGCCGTAGGCCTTGCGGGTGATGACGGTGATCTTGGCGACGGTGGCCTCGCCGTAGGCGTAGAGCAGCTTGGCGCCGCGCCGGATGATGCCGTTGTATTCCTGGTCGGTGCCCGGCAGGAAGCCCGGCACGTCGACGAGCATGACGATCGGGATGTTGAAGCAGTCGCAGGTCCGGACGAACCGGGCCGCCTTCTCGGAGGCGTTGATGTCCAGGCAGCCGGCGAACTGGGTGGGCTGGTTGGCGACGATGCCGACGGGGCGACCGTCGATCCGGCCGAACCCGACGACGATGTTGCCCGCGTAACCCGCCTGAACCTCGAGGAACTCGTCGTCGTCGAGGATGCGGGTGATCACCTCGTGCATGTCGTAGGGCTGGTTCGGCGAGTCGGGGATCAGCGTGTCGAGCTCGAGGTCCTCGTCGGTCAGGTTGTCCTCGATGGCGCCCGGATGCGGCGGCGCGGGGTAACGCGGCGGCTCGGCGTAGTTGTTGGGCGGCAGGTAGCTCAGCAGGTCGCGGACGTAGTCCAGGGCGTCCTGCTCGCCGGAGGCGACGTAGTGCACCGTGCCCGACTTGGCCATGTGCGTGTGCGCGCCACCGAGTTCCTCCATCGTGACGTCCTCGCCGGTGACGGTCTTGATGACGTCGGGCCCGGTGATGAACATCTGGCTGGTCTGGTCGACCATGATGACGAAGTCGGTCAGCGCGGGGGAGTAGACGTGCCCGCCCGCAGCGGCGCCCATGATCAGCGAGATCTGTGGGATGACGCCCGACGCCAGGATGTTGTTGCGGAAGATCCGGCTGTAGAGCCCGAGGGAGACGACGCCTTCCTGGATGCGGGCGCCCGCGCCGTCGTTGATGCCGATCAGCGGGCGGCCGGTCTTGATGGCCAGCTCCTGCACCTTGACGATCTTCTCGCCGTACACCTCGCCGAGGCTGCCGCCGAAGACGGTGGCGTCCTGGCTGAAGACGCAGACGTCGCGGCCGTCGATGGTGCCGTAGCCGGTGACCACACCGTCGCCGACGGGACGGTTCGCCTCGAGGCCGAAGTTCTTGCTGCGGTGCTTGGCCAGCGCGTCGAGCTCGACGAACGAACCCTCGTCGAGCAGCGCGAGGATGCGCTCGCGCGCGGTGAGCTTGCCCTTCGCGTGGACCTTCTCGACGGCGGCCTCACCGACCGGGTGCTGCGCCTCCTCGGCGCGCTTGCGGAGGTCGGCCAACTTGCCGGCGGTGGTGTGGATGTCGATCTCGTGGGTAGCGGCCGGTGCGGGAGGGTCGGTAACGCTCGTCATGGTGGTCGATCGTAGCGACAGGACGGCCCGTCCTCTTAAGCAGCCCTTAAACAGGTTTCCGCGGAACACCTGGCCGAGGCGCCTCGGTCGGTACTTTCCTTCCCTTCTCAATCACTCCCGTCCCAAATCACTCGCACCGCCGACGATGGCCCCGACGTGTGAACCACCAGTTGCTTTGCTGGCGATGGCTGCTGTTCGCATCGCCGCCGACGTGGGTGCTGGCAACTACGGCGAATCGTGCAACGAATGACGTTATGGTGATCGCGAATTCGTGACAGGAGCAAACGCCCATGTTCGTCGAACCGCAAGCGTCAGATCCAGAAGTCATCGCCCGCAAGCGCGCCGTCAATCCGAAGGTTCGAATCCCACCGCGGATGGAGTGGGTCCTCGATGACGACGGTCACATCGTCAACTACAAACTCGCGGGCGAGACGACGTTCCACAGGGTTCGCGACGTGTACGCCGCCTGGCTGTTCAACAACTTCGTCACGTATATCCCGATCCACTTCGTCCGGCAGGCCTACCTGCGGTTGTTCGGCGCGTCCATCGGCAAGGACACGGCGATCAACCGGGGCACCAACGTGTGGTCGATCCCGTATCTGGTGATCGGCGACCGAGTTTCGATTGGATTTCGCTGCTTGCTCGACGCCCGCGCCGGCATCGCGATCGGCGACGACGTGATCATCGCGAGTGACACGCACATCATCGCCGGCGGCCACGACTTCAACCACCCGGACTTTCCGCCGGCGCCGAATCCGCCCGACCCGATCGTCATCGGCGACCACGTGTGGATCGGCAGCCGCGCGATGATCCTGCCTAGCCTGCTCGGACGGGGTGCCGTGGTCGCCGCCCACGCGGTCGTCAACAAGGAGATCCCCGAACTCGCGATCGCTGGCGGAGTTCCGGCGAAGGTCATCGGGCAACGCAACCCCGACGCGCTGCAGTACAGCGGAAAGTTTCGCGTGCCCCTGTTCTGATCGGCGGTCCGAGGACGTGTCAGGGGGATCGGCAGGCGTCCGAGGTGTTTGCCACAACCGGTCGACGAATAGGACTGATCGGGGTTGCGCGTGTACAGTGGGGCGCGCGACAAGGGTGTCGATGCTATACCCCAGTTCCAGTCGAACGAGGTTCCATCACCGTGCAGCAAGAGCTGATCAGCCCGGACGGGCCGCGTATAGCCATAGCGCACGACTATCTGACCCAACTGGGTGGCGCCGAGAAGACCGTGCTCAATATGAGCAGGGCATTTCCTGACGCCCCGATCTACACGATGCTGTACGACCCGGATACCACGTTTCCCGAATTCCAGGATTTGGACGTTCGTGTCCCGGCGATCAACAAAGTGCGCTCATTGCGCAAACACCATCGGACGGCACTCCCAATTCTTCCGTTCGTCGCGCAGTCGATATTCATCGACGCCGACATCGTGCTGACCAGCAGCAGCGGCTGGGCACATGGTTTTCGTACCAACGGGCGCAAACTCATCTACTGCCATTCGCCTGCGCGTTGGCTCTATCAATCCGACGCCTACCTCGGTGACCACGCAAACGTCATCGCGCGAATGGGACTTCGGATGACGGCGGGCTACTTGAAGGCATGGGACCGCAAAGCCGCACGCAGCGCCGACCGCTATCTGGCGAATTCCACCCAGATCAAGGGCCGCATCGCCGACGCGTACGGCATCGATGCGCAGGTCGTGTTCCCGCCGGTGTCGAAGGTGGCGGCAGACGACCTCGAACCCGTCGCCGAGGTGCTCGACTGGCTCGGCCCCGACGCCGTGTCGGGTCAGGACGGCAGCTTCTATCTGGTCGTCTCGCGGTTGCTGCCATACAAGAACGTCGACGCCATCGTGCGATCCTTCGCCGGCACGGACCGGCGGCTGGTGGTCGTCGGGCGCGGTCCCCAGGCGGACCGGCTGCGGACCCTCAAGACTGACAACGTCAAGATGCTGTGCGACCTGTCGGACGGCGCGTTGGCGTGGCTGTACAAGAACTGCAAGGCGATCATCGCCGCGAGCTACGAGGACTACGGACTCACCCCGCTCGAGGCCGGGGTGTGGGGTCGGCCCGCCATCGCGCTGAGGTTCGGCGGCTTTCTCGACACCATTCACGAAGACGTCACCGGGATGTACTTCGATGAGCCGACGTCGTTGGCCATCGCCGACGCCGTCGACCGCTTCGAGTCGATGAAGTTCGACCCCGACAAGGTGCGCAACCACGTGCAGCAATTCAGCCAAGAGGCGTTCGCGGAGCGATTGCACGCTGCGGTCGACGACCTCACCGTGCTCGCCGGGTGACGGCGGACCGCCGAGGTACGCTCAACGATTCACGTGCCGTAACCAAATACTCCGGACCGAAGCAGGAGCGAAATTGGTGAACCTGGAACCCGCGAAGGCGGACCCGGAGGACGTGGCCAGGAAGGTAGCAGCCGCGCCGGGGCTGAAATTGCCGCCGGAACCGTCGTACGACCTGCAGCCCGACGGCAGGGTGACCAATTATCGGATGCAGAACATGGGGTTGAGTCGCAAGCTGCGCAACCGCATCGGGCAGGTGTTGTTCAACCTGATCGTCACGCACATCCCGTTTCACTTCGTGCGCCAGGGATTCATGCGCCTTTTCGGCGCGACCATCGGCAAGAACTCCTGCATCATGCTCGGCACCTCGATTCTGGACATCGAGTTCCTGACCATCGGCGACAACACGTCGATCGGGGCGCGCTGCCTGCTCGACGCCCGTGCCGGGCTCTACATCGGCAATGACGTCACCATCGCCAGCGACGTTCAGTTCATCGGCGGCGGCCACGACATCAACCACCCCGACTTCCTTCCGGTGCCGATCCCGACCGTGATCGAGGACTACACCTGGATCGCCAGCCGCGCGATGGTGCTGCCGTCCCACATCCGGCGCGGTGGCGTCGTGGCGGCTCAGGCGGTCGTCAACAAGGACGTCGGTGAGTGCGAGGTCGTCGGTGGCGTGCCTGCCAAGGTCATCGGAAAGCGCGACCCGGACGCACTGAAGTACCGCGGCGGATACCGTCCGCTGTTCTGCTGATGGGTGCGACCCTCCAGGATTATCGGCTGGTGTTCGTCGGACCTGCGAATGGCAAGACCGCGGTGGGTGACTACGCCGAGGACTTCGTCGGCAGCGTGCGTCCACACTTCGGCGAGGTCGTCGAGGTGCGCACCGGCGGACCCGGCGACGAGAGCGTGGCCGACTTGCGGGAGTACCGGAGGGCGGTCGCCGCGCACGTCGCGCAGGGCCCTGCTGGGCGCGTGCTGGTGCACGCCGAGTTGTCCACCGCCGCGTTGGCCCCCTTCTGGTCGACCGCGGGCCTGAAACGTGTCCCGGTGACGGGCACCGTGCACGATCCGCCGCAAGGCGTGTGGATGCCGGCCCGCACGCGGTTCGTTGCGGGTTCTCGCTTGCTCAACCACGGCATCCACTACCCCTTGCGGCCCGTTAGTCGCGCGCTCGAGGGCGCGATCTACCGCGACCGCATGCTCTTCGCGCTGACCGAGACCGGCCGACGCTCCATAGAGCGCACCTACCCATCCACGACCACCCGCTACATCCCACATCTGGTCAGAAACCGGCCGCAGATCAAGCCAACCCAGGAGCGTCCCAACGCCATCGGGTTCTTCGGACATGTATACCGTGGCAAGGGTTTTGAACAGATCGAGCGGTTGCGGGAGCTCTTGCCCGCCGACATCGGCATCCGGGTGGCGGGTCGCGGCACCGAAGCCTTGCCCAAGGCCGACGGCATCGACATCCTCGGCGCCGTCGACGGATCGGACGAGGACGCGTTCTTCGAGTCGGTTCGCGCGATCGTCGTGCCTTACGGCAAGCGGCACTTCTACGCGGAGAGCTTCGCCGCTTCGGGTGTGGTCGCGCACTCGATGGCCTACCGCACACCGGTGGTGACCACCGACTACGGAGCCCTCGCCGAACTCGACGAGCAGGTTGGCGCGTTGGTGGTGCGGGTCAACCAAGGGGCCATCCCGCCCGAACCTGCCACTGTAGCAACGGAATTGGCTGCAGCAATCCAGGCCCTGCTCGGCGACCGGCCGCGGCTTACGGAGTTGGGTGAGTACGTCGAGAAGGCTCGACAGGACCGGTCCGCGCCGCGCACCGCGGAGGCGTTCGTCGCCGCGTGGAGCGAGCTGCTCGGAACCTCCCGTGGCTGACCTGATCGTCCCCGAGAACGCGCCAGAGGCGGCCGCGGGCGGCAGTCGCAATCTCGTCAAGACGATCGTCGGTGTCGTCTTCATGTACGGCAGCCGTGGCTTCGGGTTGCTGCTCACGCTGGCGCTGATCGGCAAGCTGAGCATCGCCGACTACGGCCTCTACGCGCTGGCGCTGACCTTCGCGACCATCCTCGGTCCGCCGATCGACAACCCGTGGAGCGTCCGCGCCGTGCGGGAGTCCGACGAGGAGTTCGCCCGCGAACGGGCCAGCAGGTATCTGCTCGGCGCGACCTTCATGATCGCGGGCGCCGCCTTCATTCCGGTGAGCTACTTCGTGTGGTTCGGCTTCGTCGTCGCGGGCGGCGAGATCGTGTTCAACGTCATCAAGAGCCAAAACAATCGCGATGGCCACCCCGACCGCGTCTGGCGGTACGACGCCACCAGGCAGACCAGCAGCGTGCTGCTGACGTGCGCCTATTTGTTCGGCGTTCATGATCCGGGGCTGATCACCGCCAGCCTGCTCTACTGCGCTCCCTACTTCGTGATCCTGGTGCTCGCCGGATTCGCCGCATGGGGCCACCGGCCCGCGATGCCGGGGCCGGTCCGACAGATGGCGATCCTCATCGGCGAGATGGGCATCGGCACGGCGCTCTACCTGCAAGGTGACGTGCTGTTGCTCGGCTGGCTCACCAACGCCACCGAGGTCGGCTACTACAACATCTCTCTGATGGTGGCGACCGCACTGGCGGGCATCGGACAGGCGTTCGCCATGACCTACCACGAGCCGCTGCGCGAGAGCGGCGGTGACCTGTCGAAGGGGCCCAAGCTACGCACCACGATCCTGCTCGCGACGATCGTCGGATCGATAGTCCTCGTCACCGGCATCGTCATGCTGTTCACGTCGGTGCCCGCACCCATGGCCGAGTCGATGATCATCATGGCGGGGTTCGCGTTCTTGCGTACCGTCATCTGCGTGTTCCAGGTGGTCCTGTACACGCAGCGCCGTGACCGGCTCCGTTTCGGTGCAGCGGTGGTCCTGGTGCCCGTGAAACTGGCGTTGCTCGCCGTGTTGGTCTGGCTCGGCCTCGGCGCCGTTGCGGCCGCCACGGCCACCACCGTGGCGGACGCCATTCTGTTGGCGATCTTCGCAGGCGCGCTGTACTGGAAGCGAAAGCCGGTTGCGACCGGATGACCAAGATTTGCTTCCTTCTGTCGAAGGATCCGATCCTCGAGCACGGTGGCGACGTCGAGCTGTCGCGGCTGCTGATCGGACTGGCCGCGGAGAGCTTCGAGGTGTCAGCCATCTGCCTGTCGGCGGAAAGTGGTTCGGCGGTAGCCGATTTCGTGCCGGGCGGCCTGCCCCTGACTAGGGTGGCCAAGCCATCCATCCGGCTGTCGAAGCTGGCCCGCAGTGCATTGGTGCGCCGTCGGAGCCTGGTGCACGTGAGGTTCGACGACGATGCGCTCCGCGCGGCAATCGAGCGCAGCGACGCCGACACGTTCGTCGCCGAGCACAGCTACATGGCCGAATCATTCTTGCGCAGTGCATATTTCGGAATGCGCGCACTGATCGTCAACACACACGTCAGCGAGGCCCTGGTCTGGGGTGCCACCCGCGGCCTGCTGGGGCGGATCGAGGCGGCGCGGCTGGTGCGAGACGAGTTGCGGGTGGCGCTCGCCGCCGATGCGGTCGGGACTTTCGACGCCGACGAGGCTGCGGCCTACCGGACACGTGGGGTGGCCGGCGCGCGCTGGGTCGGGTTGACTCTGCCGCCGGCCGAACAGGTCGACATCGCCGCGTCCGGGCCACGGCTGGTGCTGATGGGCACGCGGGACTGGCCGCCCAACCAGGAAGCCTTCCTGCGCGCGTTGACACTGTGGCCGCGGATCGCGGCGGGCATTCCTGGCGCCGAGCTGTGCGTGATCGGCGCGCGAAAGTCCGGAGCGCCCGAAGTCGTCCTTCCCGACGGGGTGCGTGATCTCGGCTTCGTGGACGACCTGCACCAGTTCCTGGGTACCTGCCGCGCGATGATCGCGCCGATCATCACCGGTGGCGGGGTGCGCGTGAAGATCCTCGACGCGGCACGCATCGGCCTGCCGGTGGTGGGCACCAGCGCTGCCGTGGGCTCACTGAGTGGGGTGTTCGAACTTCCCGTGTTCGACGACGACGACGCCTTCATCGCCGAGTGCCGTCGCCTGCTTGCCGACCGCGACGCGGCGGTCACGGCGGGGCGCGCGGTCTTCGAGGCAAACGAAGAGCACTGGCGAGCGGGACGAGTGCGGAGGCAAGTGGACTCGCTGATGCGCGGCCAGCTCCCGGACAGTCCCAAGGACTCCGACTTCCGGGACTCGCGACACACGAACTCGTAGCCGGCCGTGCCGTCGCCCGCGGCGAAAATCGTCGAAACAGGGCGCGTGCGCATCGAGGAAGGCGTTTGCTGACATCGTTCGCGGGCGTCGCGTGACCCGACGATTTCGGCAACGGCAGCGCGTTTGCCCGGTGAGATTGGATACGGTCTGCGCAAGGATGCCGTCGATAACGGCCGACCCAACGGGTGCCGTAGACTGGCGACGTGATGGCCAGGACTGTACTTCGCAACGAACCGGAGTCGGTCTCGCTCATCGGGTAAACATGCCCGTTTACATACTCACGCTTCGGGGGAGTGTGTTGCTGGCGGTCGGACAGCAACGAAAAATACTCGTGTTGATGGAGGACTCGACGGTGGATGCGAACGACCGCCAGCTTGCACGGGTCATGGCGACCGACGGCGCCACATCGGTTGCTGAGCGCACAGTCGGCGGCGGTCCCAGCCGATGACACGAACCGTCGCAATCGTCTGTGCCATCGTTGCCGCCGTGGTCGTTTCCTCGGCGTGCGACCGGCCGTCCGCTGGACCCGTGCCGCCGCCCGATGCCGGGATGCGCATGTCCGCCGACTACAGCGGATTCGGGCCTGGGACGCTCCTGGACGCAACCACCTTGCCGACCCTGGACCGCAGGCTCGTAGCGGTCACGTCGGTGGCCGCGAAGGTGACCTACACCTCGACGTCCGGTGTGACGAACGACCTGACGAACGTCACCGGAACCGTCTTCGCCCCCAAGGGCGCGCCACCCGAGGGCGGGTGGCCGATCATCGCGTACGGACATCCCACCACCGGGATCGGAGCCGAATGCGCCCCGTCCTCGTCGCCGAACCTGCTGAACCTGTCGACCACGGTCCTGGGCCTCGTCAACGCAGGCTTCGTCGTGGCCATGTCGGACTATCAGGGCCTGGGAAACGACGCGACCTATCACCCGTACCTCGACGCGACGACGGCCGGGTACAACCTCGTCGACTCCGTGCGCGCGGCGCGCAAGGTGATAGCCGACACCTCGGACCGGTGGGCCTCCTTCGGGTTGTCGCAAGGCGGACAGGGGGCTTGGGCGGCCAACGAGCTGAGCGCCGACTACGGGACAGGGCTGACGCTGGTCGGATCCGTCAGTGTGTCCGCACCGCTCGACATCGTCGGGTTCGCCGACGCGGCAGACGCCGGCACGCTCACCAAGGAACAGCAGCCCGCCTATCAAGCCCTGCTCGCGGCGCTGAAGAACGAATATCCGGACATCGACCTCGACGAGTACCGGCGTGGCATCGTCCAGGAGTACTGGAACGAGCTGCTGCAATGCGACTACGCCAAGGCCGACGAGCGCGCGCGCCTCGTCGGCCAGATCACGCCGGACGATCTGCGACCCTCGGGAACTGCTGCGACGGAGACGCTGCGCGGCCGGCTCGCCAAGGCGAGCCTGCCCCGTCGCGTTCTGACGGCGCCCGCAATGGTGATCTACGGAGGGCAAGATGCGCTGGTCCCGCCGGCGTGGACGGACATGGCGCTGCAACGCGCATGCGAAATGGGTGACGTCATCCGCATCGACTTGCAACCGGACAAGGGCCACTCCGACGTCGACATCAGTCCCGTGATGGCGTGGATCGGCGACCGGTTCAGTGGCGACCCCGCGCCGAACAGCTGCCCGTCGTTCATCACGCCTCCGCCGCCGCCCACTCCGGACCAGCCCGCAGTCGCCGCCGAGGACGGTCAGTGACCTCGACGCCTCAGCAGGCAGGCCCGCCCGCCAAGGACACCCGTGCCCACAGCCGCATCATCGGCCTCGACGGAGCGCGCGGCCTGTCATGTCTTGGCGTCGCCGTCGCTCACGTTGCCGGCCACTACTCCCCGGAGACCGCAGCCGCCACCAAGATCGGCCTCGTCGGCCTCTCACTCATCTTCTTCTACGTGCTCAGCGGTTTCCTTCTGTTCCTGCCCTACGTGCGGAACCTGACGCGCGACACGTCCGAGGCCAGGGCGCCCAGCACGAAGAACTTCGCAGTGCACCGCATCGCCCGGATCTTGCCCGGCTACCTCGTCATCTTTCTGGTGGTCAACTTCGTCTTTCGGCTCGCTTACGTCGAGAATCCCGTGTATCAGCGGCTGGGCACCGAAGACGGCACCGGAATGATCACCGACCCGTGGCAGCTGCTGGCCAACCTGACTCTGGTCCAGACCTACATTCCGCGGTACATCCAGACCGGATTGAACCCGTCGTGGTCGCTGACGTTGGAGTACGCGTTCTACGCCGTGCTTCCGCTGCTTGCGATGGGGCTGTTCGTAATGCGCCGCCGCACCGGGCTGCGCCCGTTCACCATCGCCGTCATCGGTGCGATGGCCCTGGTCGTGCTCGCCTTCGTCGGCCGCGCCTTCGTTCCGCTGGTGGCCGCCGCGACCGGCGTCACCAACCCGAATCTGCTCGAGTGGGGCGACAACTGGGCGGCGGTGTTTTCACGTAGCTTGCTCACCAATGCCGACAACTTCGCCGTGGGGATGCTCGCCGCGGTCGTCATCGTCGCAATCGAACAGGGCGCGGTGAGAGCTCGGCTGAGCGGACGGGTCCGGCTGTACAGCACGCTTGCGTTGTTGCCGGTGATGTTCGTCTCATTGGTGTTGATCGCGATTCGCAGTCCCTACGCGACCAGCGGACTCGGCGTGCTGTGCGCTCTGATGATCCTCGTCATCGTCGCTCCGCTTGCGCGCGGGCAGGATTCGGCCATCGCGCGCTGGCTCGATCTGCCGCCCGTGCTGTACGTCGGCAAGGTGTCGCTGTCGGCCTACCTCTGGCACTTCCCGGTGATGCTGCTGCTGGGACGCTCGGGCGTGCTCGCCGGCGACACGCTGGCAGGAATGTTGTATAACGTCGTCATCGTGATTGCCGCCACGATTCTCATCTCGACTGTCACGTACTACAGCGTGGAGAAGCCGGTGATGAACGTGGCGAGGCGGTACCGTCACCGGTGGGCCTGATGCGAAAGGGCTTGCCTGCGGTGGCGATTGCCGCCCTCACCGTGGTCGCAGTCGCGGCGATCGCATTGTCACTGCCGGTGGGACAGCGCGTCGCAAGCAAGGTGATCGAGCTCTTGCGTGGCGACGTGCAGACCACGCAACCCGTCCCCGTCGAGACCGCGGACCTCAGTGGTTCCGGCCCAGGGACCCTGATCAGTGCGATGACGATGCCAGCGCTCCGCGCCAACCTCAAAGGGGGCGCGTTGCAAGCGGCGCGGGTGGTGTACCGCTCCACCAACGGTGACTCCGGCAAGGAGACCGTGGTGTCCGGCGCCGTCTTCACGCCGTTGGGGGTCCCGCCCTCGGGCGGATGGCCGATCATCTCCTTCGGCCATGGCACCACCGGCATCGACAAGGAATGCGATCCCTCCCGCTCAGATTCGTTGCTCGGACTCGCGCAGCCCGTGTTGGGCTTGATCAAGAGTGGGTACGCCGTCGCGCTGCCCGACTATCAGGGGCTCGGTGAGGACGGCATTCATCCGTACACCGACGCAAAGACCGCCGGGCTCAACATGATCGATGCGGTTCGCGCGTTGCGACACACATTCGGCGGCACCTCTATGCGTTGGCTCGCATTCGGTGGATCGCAGGGCGGCGGCGCGTCCTGGGCCGCCGACGAACAAGCCGCTTCATACGCGCCGGAATTGGACCTCGTTGGGGCCGTGGCTTATTCACCTGCAGCCGACGTCACACGAATCGTTGACAAGGCACAGGCGCACACGCTGACCGATGACCAGCGACCCGCCTTTCTGGCGATCGTGGAATCCTTGGCCCGGCTTCATCCCGAGCTCGACCGCGATGCCTTCCGGCGCGGCCCGGCTGCCCAGCACTGGGACGCGATGCTTTCCTGCGCGGGCAGCGACGCCCACGACAGAGACGACGCGCTGAAGTCGGTGACCGCGCAGGACGTCGAGCCCAATACCCCCGCCGCGGCTGACCGCCTGCGCCAACTACTGGTCAAGTGGGCGCTGCCGCAACGCCAACTGTCGGCCCCGCTCTCAGTGGTCTACGGCGGCGAGGACACCTACATCGATGCGCAGTGGACGACGGATGCGATCGCTCGGGCGTGTGCGCTCGGCGGCCCCGTGAGTTGGGATCTGCAGCCGCACGGTGGACACGGTGATGTCGACATCACTCCCCAATTCCATTGGTTAGCAGACCGATTCGCGGGAAAGCCAGCTGACGATGAGTGCCCGTAGCGACCCCGACGGTGACGCGCCGCTGTGGCGCAGGACGGCCTTCGCCGCCAAGGGCGCGGTGCGGCGCGCCTTCGTCCCTCGGGGCACACCGGTGCCTGCACCGGAATCGGGTTACCTGGTGGTGCCAATCCTCGGCCAGTCGAACGCCTTTGGGATGGGCATGGGAATCGACCCCGAAGGTCTCGACCGGCCGCATCCGCGGGTGCACCAGTACGCGATGTGCGGTCGGTCCAAGGGCTCGGTCATCGCCGCCGTCGACCCGCTCCTGCACGAGCTGCCCGCCGGTGGCGTCGGGTTCGGGATGACTTTCGCAAAACTGCTGGCCGACGAGACGGAAGGGTTCGTGCTGCTGGTGCCCGGCGCGCGCGGGGACACGGCATTTGCGCCCAAGAACGGCTACACCTGGGATCCCGCTGACACCGAGACCAGGGTGAACCTCTACCGCAACGGCGTTCGGGCCATCGACGCGGTTTTGACTGCCTACCCGGGCAGCAGGGTCGCCGCCGTCCTGTGGCACCAGGGCGAATCGGATGTCCCTTTGACCTCGGGGCCGACCTATCGGGCCAAGCTCGATTCCGTGATCGACGATTTGCGACGCCGGTACGGAGACGACGTGCCATTCATCCTTGGCCAGATGGTGCCCGAAGAGATGGAACTCAGTCGCAAGGACTATTCGGTCATCGACGCCATTCACGCGGACACCCCGCACCGCCGCCCCCGAACGGCCTTCGTCAGAGGGGAGCGGGGTTGCGTCAACGGCGAGCACGACCGCCACTACAACGCGGCGGGCTTGCGCGCCATGGGAGATGCGATGTGGGCGAGCTACCGCGAATTCGGTACCGCTGAGACGGCGGGGCATGTCGACACGTAGGCGGCTGCTCACGGCGATCGAGGTCGTGATCGTCGTGGTGGTGATCGTGCTCGTCGACATGTGGATCAGCGGGTACCTGCTCTTCCGAAACGCTCCGAGCGATCCGCTCGAACGCGCTGACGCCATCGTCGTGCTCGGCGGGGAACACGATGGCCGGGAGGATTTCGGGATCGAGCTGGCCAAGCAAGGCTGGGCGTCGACGGTGGTGATTTCGAATCCGTACCGGGACGGTGACCCCGTCATGAAGCGGGTATGCCGCGACGTACACGGCGTCGAGGGCCCGATCCACGTGATCTGTCGCAGGCCCGAGCCACTGACCACCCGCGGCGAAGCAGAGTTCACGCGCGAGCTTGCAAGCGAGCGGTCGTGGAAGAAGGTCATCGTCGTCAGCTGGCAGTATCACTTGCCGAGGGCGCGCCTGATATTTCGGCAGTGTTTCTCCGGTGAACCTGGTGTGACGGTTTTTCGTGAGGTACCTCGGCGCTATCAATATTCACCCGTCGCCTGGGAGTTCGTTTACGCCTACCAATGGGGCGGACTCGCGAAGGCAATCGCGCAGGGCAAGTGTTCCTGACCGGTGCTTTTTCAGCACTGGTAGCCAACTTTGGCAAACAGTGTCATAGTGTTACGGAGCATGGGCAAGGGGTCTTGCTAGTTAGCTGCCAGCAAACGGGAGGTGGGGCGGGAAATGTCGGTGGCAGAAGAGGTGTCCGCGCCCGCTAAGTCGCCTCAAGCGGTTCATCCGGCCGACGGACCCCAGTGGCAACGGCGCTACATCCGAGCGTTGGTCGTGACCGACGTGGTCGTCGTCATGGCCGCGCTCGCCTGCGCTCAAATGGTGAAACTGGGTCGCTCGGTCACCGCGCTCGACCCGGTGTCCATCTACTTCGCCATCCTCTCCGTCTTCGTCGGAGGCATCTGGGTCGCGCTGCTCGCTGCGTACCGCACGCGGTCCCCACGCATCGTGGGTGCCGGAGTCGAGGAGTATCGGCGGGTCCTATCGGCTAGCCTGGCTACGATCGGCGTCGTTGCCGTGATGCTCATGATCTTCCGGCCTGAGTACGCCCGCGGATACCTCGCAATCGCATTCCCCCTGGGCCTGGCACTCCTGCTCATCGGTCGGAACGTCGCCCGCTACTCGCTGGTCCGGCAGCGGCGCCGCGGACGCTGCGTCGTGTCGGTGCTCGCAGTCGGCGATGCACGCGCAGTGCGTAGCCTAGTCCAGTCGCTCACCCGGGGCTGGGGCTACGGATACTCGGTCGTTGGCGTGTGCCTCACGGGACGCACTTCCGGTGACACCATCGACATCCCGGGCGTGGGCACGCTGCCCGTGTTGGGTGACGAGGGCAAGGTGCACGACGCCATCCTCAAGACCAACGCCGATACCGTCGCATTGACCACTACTGACCACCTCGGCCCAGAGGGCGTGCGCGAACTGTCCTGGGACCTGCACACGCTGGGCGTCGACCTGGTGGTCACGCCCGGCGTCGTGGACGTCGCGGGTCCCCGCCTGACCATGCGCCCCGTGGCCGGCCTCCCGCTGATCCACGTCGAGAAGCCGCAGTACAGCGGTACCAAGAAGATCCAGAAACTGGCGTTCGACCACTTCATGTCGATCTCCGTGCTGCTGGGCGCACTGCCGGTGATGCTCGCCGCGGCGATCGCGATCAAGCTGACGAGCAAGGGCCCGGTGTTCTACCGCTCCGAGCGGATCGGTCTGGAGGGTCAGCCATTCCAGATGATCAAGTTCCGCACGATGGTCGAAGGCGCTGAGAAGCAGGTCGCCAACCTCGCGAGCGTGAACGAGA
The DNA here is from genome assembly GCA_963791215.1 of uncultured Actinomycetota bacterium. GTDB lineage: Bacteria > Actinomycetota > Actinomycetes > Mycobacteriales > Mycobacteriaceae > Mycobacterium. The sequence goes on from CAWBRR010000020.1 coordinate 27,574, forward strand.
GCGTCGGTGGCGTGCTGTTCAAGATCAAGGATGATCCGCGCATTACGCCCATAGGCAAGCTGCTCCGCAAATACAGCATTGACGAGCTTCCACAGTTCTTCAACGTGTTGCGTCGCGAGATGAGCGTGGTCGGGCCCCGGCCGCCGCTGCGCCGCGAGGTCGACACCTACAACGACCAGGTGCGCCGTCGCCTCCTGGTGCTCCCCGGCATCACCGGGCTGTGGCAGGTGAGCGGTCGGTCCGACCTGTCGTGGGAGGACTCCGTTCGGCTCGACCTGTCGTACGTGGAGAACTGGTCGATCACCAACGACGTCCTGATCGCCGTCAAGACGATACGCATCATCGCCACCGGCGCCGGGGCTTACTGAACCGAGCGGCGTACGCTTCCCCGCCTCCGCATCGCCCCTTCTGGCTGCGTCCGCGACACATAAGCTGCGTCCGCGACACATAAGCTGCAGCGACGACACGCCGGCGGGCGTCGCAGCAGTTGCTGTCTCGACGAACCGGACGGCGATGGCCACGATTCGTGCGACTGCCGGTGTTGATCAGCTGCCCACAGTGGACGTGACGGGCCCGCCGCGTGGATGTCGACGCACGATTGTCGTGGGAGTGGACGCGTCCATCGGAATGGCCGTGACGACGTGGGCCGCGGATCGACTACTCGCCGCTTCACCGTGGTCTGGTGAGCACCTCGAATTTCGGGGGAGACTCGATGTCGGACGCCCTCTCGAGCGTCCGCTCCTTTCGTACGTCGTCGACGTAAAGGAGAAACGCCAGGAACATCGACCACAGAACGACGCTCTGCGGCAGGTCGGCGACATTGTGATCCAGGTTGAACTGGACCACGTTGATTCCAAAGAAGAGTCCGCCGTACATGGCGAGCGGCAGGGAATCAGAGCGCATCGCCCGGTACGAAAGCACGATGCTGATGACGACGACTGCCATGAAGGCGAGGAATGGCAGGATACCGCCGCGATACAGTGTGATCAATGGCGCATTCGATGGCAGGTTGAATACATAAGAGTACTGAGGATCGATGAACTCGGGACGCCCCCAACCCCAGCCAGAGCCCCAGTGGCCTGACATCTGACCCGGGAACACGCGCAAAGCGTCCGCCCGTGCGGCGGTACCGACGTCGTCGCCTTCAAACGCTGTGAACAGTCGCTCCCGCACGGCGTCGATGAGCAAAGCGCCCACCGAGACGACGGCGATGACACTGATGGTTGCCGCGCGATCGCGTGTCCGCATCGAGTGGAAGATGAGCACCAACGCGACTCCGACGACAACGCTGAATATCGAGCCCCGGCTCAGCGTTAGTAGCAGAGCCGTCGCGATCACCAGCACGAGTACCGTTCGGCGCCAAGCGGTAAAAAGCAGTATGGACAATGCCAGTGCGACTACCAAGTTGAGTCCGGCGCCATTCGGTTCGACCCACGTCCCACCCAACCGGATTGAGCCCGTGCCACCGGCTGCTCCGTACGCGTAGCGCGCCACGGTGTACTGAGGAAGGTACCCAAGGGGTTTCAGAAAATTGAGTGCGGTCTGGTTCTGATCGAAGGCGACCATGTACATGCCGAAGACGCCGTTCAGGGCGGCGACGACGGCGAAGATCTGACCGAAGCGCTTCAGATTCTCCCGTGGCAGCTGAACCAGGGCGAGCAACAACAACGATGGGATCAACCACCGGATGTACAGCGAGTAGTCGATGAACCCCTTCGCGTTGAGGGCCATCGTGAAGCCACTGGTGATGATCAGCGCGATCCACGCAAATTCGAGTGGGTGCATCGACCGCGCCAAGCGAGGGTGAAGGAACGAGGCAACCACCGCGCCAAAGGCAAGTGGAAGATAAATCGGCAGGTTGATGCCCGGAATTCGCCCGAATTGAAGGCCGGCCATGACCGCAGCCAAGGCGTAGAAGAACCACACTGGATGCCGCACTCCGATATATGCGGCGACGATCAGCGCTACGCCGGCCACGACGCCGAACAGGGCGAGCTTGCCAAAGGAAATTGCCGTCCAAGTCGCCGCCAGAGTCACAGCAACAATGAAGATGGATGCCACGACGTTGCGGAGAAGTTCCCGGCTGGAGTTCACGTCACCCATGGTCGCAGGTCAACCAGCTAAGCTCAACAGCGTGCCCGGCCGTACCGTATGGGCTCGCGCGGTTCGCGGCGGCTAGCCTGTTAACACGTTGCAATGCAATTACTTGAGGAGTCCGACGGTGGAGATCAAGGAATACCTGCGAATATTCGGCAGGTACTGGTGGGCGATCGTCATCCTCGCCCTGGTCGGCGGTGCGATCGGGTGGGCGACGTGGCAGTTCGGCACGCGTGAATACCAGTCGACGGCAACCTTGTTCGTAGCCACCCAAAACGGCACCACGGTCACTGAGGCCTATCAGAACAATCTCTTCTCCACGGACCGGGCTAACTCCTATGCCAGCCTGGCCACCAGCGAACAGGTGGCTGCCCGCGCGGTCGATCAACTGAAGGGGACCATCACCCCCGAGGAACTTCGCGGACGGATCTCGGCCGTCGCCGCGCCCAAGACCGTGCTGTTCAACGTCAGCGTGACCGACCCGGACCCGGCGTTGGCGCAGACGTACGCGAACGCGGTCAGCGATCAGCTGGTCGGACTGGTCGGCGAGCTGGAGACCTCCCGCCGCGGCGGCACCCCCGCTGCGGGCGCGGTGGTCGTCGACGAAGCCGGCTATCCGGACAAGCCGCTGGGCATGGCGCTGCCGATTAGGATCGGCATCGGGGCCGCAGGCGGGTTGCTCGTCGGCGTGCTGGCCGCGCTCCTGGTGGGCGCGCTCGACCGGCGCGTTCGTGGTCGCGAACCCGTTGTCGACGCCACCGATTCGTCGCTGATCGGCGGTTTGCCGGCCGATCCGTCGCGCTCGAAGGTCCCGGTGGTCGAGTTGGACAAGGACGGCCTCTACGCAGAGCGGCTCAGGGAGCTGCGCACTAATTTGCGCTTCGCGAGATTGGCAAACGACAACGAACGCCCAACGGTGATAGCTGTGACCAGCCCGTCGGCATCGGAGGGCCGGACTACGTTGGCGATCGATCTCGCCGCCGCGCTGGCCGAGTCGGGCCGCAACGTCGTGCTCGTCGACGGCGACTTCCGGGGCTCGTCGCTCGCCGAACGGCTCCCGCTCAGTCGGCCAGCCAAGAACGCCGCCGCAGCGCGTGGGCTCAGTACCACGATCGCGGGGGAGAACACCGTCGTCGAGGCCGTCGTTCCGGACGTCGCGCTGGGCCACCACCGAGTCGCGTTCCTGCCGACGGGGCCCATCCCGCCACGCCCGGGCGAGCTCTGGGCGGCCGACCGGGCCACCGAACTGCTCGACGAGCTGGCCGAGGCCTACGACTACGTCATCATCGATACGCCTCCGCTGTCGAAGTACAACGACGGCGCACTGGTGGGCGCACTGTCGGATGGCGCGTTGCTGCTGGCGCGCATCCGCCGGACGACCAACTCGGCCCTTCGTCAGTCGGTGCAGACGCTGCAGGGTGCGCACGCGGCCCTCATCGGCACCGTGGCGACGTTCGAGCCGGGACATCGTCGTGACCTGACGCGCAGCGCGCCAAGCGCCGCGAAGCCGCCCGCGGCAGAGCAGTCCGGGCCGCCCAAGGGCAAGACGGCCACCAAGGCCGACGGTGGCGACGGGCTCGTCGGTTCGGCGGGCACGTCGCGTGCGGCACGGTCCAGGCGCGGGTCCGCATAGCGGTGCGGGCTCGAGCTCTGATCGCGACCGTCGCAATGGCGGCGATCCTCGCAGGCTGCACGTCGGAGCCGACGGCGCCCCCTGCCGCGTACGACCGCCCGCATCGGGCCGAGGTGTCGCCGAACTTCGACGGAGCACCGGAGCTTCCGCCCCCGGACATGAGCGACACCGGACCCGGTTCGCTCATCGACGTCAAACCCGTGACGGGGATGGCGGCGTTCGACGACGCCAACGCGACTGCGGTCAGGGTGTCCTTCAAGTCGACGTCGGGCCGTGATGGCGCGCCGAGCCTGGTGACCGGCGTCGTGGTGGTGCCACCTGGCCAGCCCCCCAAGGGAGGGTGGCCGGTCGTGGCCTTCGGACATGCCATGACGGGCGTCCAGCCGAAGTGCGGCCCGACGCTGGCGCAGGACTATTGGGGTTACGCGTCGGCCATCGTGTCGCTGCTGGGTCGCGGGTTCGTCGTTGCCTTCCCGGACTTCGAGGGGCTCGGCATCGAGGGCGCACTCCATTCGGCAGTTGACGCAACGACTCTGGGCAACAACATGATCGACGCGGCCCGTGCCGCGCGTCGGTACTGCCCACCGCCAGCACGCGGTGGGCGGCTTACGGGATCGGCGAGGGCGGTCTGGGTGCGTGGGCGGCGGCGGAGCGGGCCGGAACCTACGGTGCCGGAATGCATCTCGTCGGCGCCGTGGCGCTGTCGCCGTATGCGGACCTGGCTCCGCTGGTCGACGCCGCCGAGCAGGGCACCCTCGGCGGTGCCGGGCAGTCGCGGGACTACATCTGGATCCTGCAGAGCTTGGCCAACATGGATCCCAAGTTCGACCTCGACCTCTACCGCTCCGGAGTAGCGCGTGACCGGTGGGAAACGTTGGCCGACTGTGCACCGCCCGATCCCACCGAGACCGAAGCAGCTGCTCACCGACCTCGACCCGAAAGACCTCAAACCCCGCGATCCCGCTGCCGCGGCGGATCTTCGGCAGCGGCTCTCCGCCGCTGGCGTGCCCGCGAGCTATCCGACTCCGGGGTCGGCGCCGGTGCTGGTGACGTTCGGGACTCTCGACAACAGCAGTCCGCCGCGGGGATTCAGCCGTGGCGATCGCCAGGGCCTGCGCAAAGGGCGAACAGATCGAGGTGCTCACCCGCGTCGGAGGTACCAACGCTTCGGACGATCAGATGGTCAACGCCGCCATCGGCTGGCTATATGCGAGATTCGGCGGAGAGCGCCTCGGCAATGTCTGCATCGGTGCGGCATGATCTCCACCGCCCGATGCGCCGAAAGTCGTTGACTACCTGCACATCCTGTTTCGCCGATGGTGGATTCTGGTGATCGCGACCGCACTCGCCGCCGGCCTGGGCTGGGTGTCATGGCGGACCGAGCCGCCGATCTACACCAGTAGCGCGAAGGTGCTCATCACGTCTCCGGGCAGCGCGACTCCGCTCGACGCCGCTCTACGGGCAGATCAATGCGAAGTCCCTGGCGATCACCTACCAGTACCTCGCACGCAGTGCGCGCGTGACCGAACGGGTCATTGACGAGCTCGGCTTGCCGGAGACCACCGACGAACTCGCCGGACGCATCAGCATTCCGTTGAGCCTGACGGCGGTGGTCGACGTGAGCGTGAAGGGCACCGACGCCGAAGAGACCCACCGGGTCGCCGACGCCGTCGTCTCGACCATGGTCGCGGTGTCACAGGAACTGGCGAAGGTCGACACCGGAGGCACCGAGTTGGTGGTCGTCGACAAGGCCGGTCCGGCGAAGCGGGACGGGTCGATGTCGCAGTCGATCATCACGGCCACCATGCTTGGCTTCGTGGTGTCACTGGTACTGGTCATGGCGTTGGGATTGCTTGAGGACCGACTGCTCGCACGACGACAGATCGCACGTGTGGTCGACGGCGCCGTCGACGGGAAATCGGGATGACACCCGATCTCGGTGTGGGAACTGCCCAACTGCCCGGAAGGTAGGCGGCTCTGATGCGCCGGTGGCTGCCGTGGGTGATCGTCGTGGTCGTGGTGGCCATCGCTATCCCGTTGGCGTGGAAGCTGAGCGCGCGCTGGTCCGCCGGGGATGGCAACGACCCGGTTCCCGTCGCGGGCGCCGATCTGTCCGGCTCTGGTCCCGGAACGTTGGTCAGTGCGATGACGATGCCTGGATTCAGCCGTTCGCGCGAAGGCAAACTCGTCGAGGCTGCTCGCGTGGTCTACCGCTCGACGTCGGGTGACACCGGGCAGGCGACGCAGGTGTCCGGGTCGGTGTTCACGCCCAAGGGCACGGCGCCGGCAGGGGGCTGGCCGGTGGTCGCCTTCGGTCACGGCACGACGGGAATCGACGAGCCTTGTGCGCCATCGCTTTCTGATTCACTGCTGGGCTTCTCGACCGTCGTCGTGGGGTACGTCAACTTGGGATACGCGGTCGCGCTGCCCGACTACCAGGGCCTCGGTGCGCCTGGAGTTCACCCCTACACCGACGCGCGTACCGCAGGGCTCAACATGATCGACTCCGTGCGCGCGCTGCGGCATGCGTTCGGCGACGCGTCCACCCGGTGGGCCGCGGTGGGCGGATCTCAGGGCGGCGGGGCGGCGTGGGCGGCCGACGAGCGGGCCGCCTCCTACGGTCCGGAACTGGACTTGGTGGGCGCCGTGGCCTACGTGCCCGCCGCGAACGTCACCGGCATCGTCGACGAGGCGGTCGCGAACACGATGAACAACGATCAGGCGCTGGCGTTCCAGTCCATCGTGGAATCGCTGGCGCGGCTGCACCCCGAGCTGAACCGCGACGACTACCGTCATGGCGCCGCGGCGAAGTATTGGGACCTGTTGTCCGCCTGTTCGGGCCCGCAGGTCTCCGATCGTGCCGCCGCGGCAGCCGCGGTGAAGCCCGAGGACTTCACGCCCGCCAACTCCGCGGCGGCCGACCGGTTGCGCGACCTCCTGTCGGCGTGGGCGTTGCCCCAACAGCCGCTGTCGGCGCCGTTGTCAGTCACGTACTCCGGACGCGACACCTTCATCGACCAGCGGTGGACCACGGACGCGATCGCACGGGCGTGTGCGCTCGGCGGCACGGTGGTCTGGCAACTCCAGCCCGACAAGGGGCACGGCGACGTCGACGTGTCGACTCGATTCGGTTGGCTGGCAGACAGATTCGCGGGCAAACCAGCAGCCAACGACTGTCGCCAGAAAGGTGGCGGCTAGTGTTCGGCGAGCTGGACACCAGCGCTGGGCACCCAGAGCGGTGCGACGGCGTTGGACCGGGCCGGTCACCGTGCCGTCGGCGACCGATACGGTGACCGCCATGGCGAAGAGAATTCTCGTGGCGATCGTCTGCGTGGCCCTGGTGGGTGGGGTGGCGTACGCGGTGATGCCCTTCGCTCCGCTCGTCGGGGCGTGGGTCTACGACCACGTCGCGCCTTCGGCGGGCCCGCCCGAGCCCGTCGCTTCGGCTCAGCTGAACGGTTCGGGACCGGGATCCCTGGTTCAGGCCAGCACCTTGCCAGGGGTGATGCGCAAGTGGGACGGCCGAAACATGAAGGCCGCTCGCGTCGTCTACCGCTCGACGTCGGGCGACGACCAGAAGCCGACGGTCGTATCCGGATCGGTCTTCATTCCAGATGGCGACGCCCCCGAAGGTGGATGGCCGGTGGTCTCGCTGGGACACGCGACGCTCGGGATCGACACGCCGTGCGCCCCGTCGCTGTACTCGAGCCTGCTCGGATTCCTGCGGTACGTGCGGGTTTTCGTCGACATGGGCTACGCCGTGGCACTGGCCGACTTCCAGGGACTCGGAGCCGAAGGCATACACCCCTACACGGACTCGCGTACGGCGGGGTTCAACATGATCGACGCCGTGCGCGCGCTGCAGAAGACCTTTCCCGACATCTCCAACAGGTGGGTCGCGGTAGGTGACTCACAAGGCGCAGGAGCCGCGTGGTCCGCCGACGAACAGGCCAAGGGCTACGCGCCGGAACTCAACCTGCTCGGCGCGTTGGCGGCGTCGCCGGGTGCCGACCTCACGGGCATGGTCGACAAGGCCGCGGACGGCACGCTCACCCCCGAGCAGCGGGGTGTGATGCAGGCGATCGTCGAGTCGCTGGCCCGGTTGCATCCCGACCTGAACCGCGACGACTTCCGCACCGCCGGCGCCAAGCACTACTGGAACATCCTCTCCGACTGCACGCCTGCCGGCGCGTACAAGCGTGGCCAGGCGGTCGACGGGGTGGGGCCGCGCGACTTCGCGCCGCGCACTCCGCAGGCGGCCAACCAACTTCGCGACCTGCTACGGCGTTGGGCGCTACCGCAGAAGCCGCTCTCGGCACCGCTGTACGTCTACTACGGCGGCAAGGACCCGTACATCGACGCGGCATGGACGAAGGCCGCGATCGAACGGGCCTGCGCGCTCGGCGGCACCATCACCATTCGGTACGAAACCGACGGCGGCCACAACCCTTCGGACGCCCTCGCGGTCGTCCGCTGGATGAAGGACCGATTCGACGGAAAGCCCGCCCAGAATGACTGCTGACGGAGCCCCGCATGGCGGCCCGCTCGATGCAGCGGCGCTCCGTGCCGGGGTCCTCGGAGGGTCGTCGGGCTGGAGCCGGCTCGACGTCGTGGTCGAGACCGGGTCCACCAACGCCGACTTGATCGCACGGGCGAACGCGGGCGAGGACATCGACGGCGCCGTGCTGATCGCCGAGCGCCAGACGGCCGGGCGAGGACGCCAGGGCCGGACATGGTCCGACGGGCCTGGTGCGCAGGTCGCGATGTCGGTGGGGATCCGCGTCGCGGACGTACCCACCGACCGCGTGGGGTTGGTTGCCGCTCGCGACGGGCGTGTCGATCGTGGAGACCGTCGGCCGGTTCGGCGGCGAGGTCACGCTGAAATGGCCCAACGACGTACTGGCCCACGGCCGGAAGCTCGCAGGCATCTTGGCCGAGGTGGCCGCCGTCCAACGGACCGATCGTCGTGGGAATCGGACTCAACGTCACGCTCCCTCGGGACGATGTCGCGGCGCCCCAGGCGATCTCGTTGGCCGAACTCGGCATCGACGCTGCCGAGCCGCAACGAGATCGTCTCGCGAACTGCTTGGCGTGCTCGGCGAACACGTGCGCGGCTGGCGCGAGTCCGGGGGCGCCGATGCGCGGCTGGCGGCGAAGTACCGCGAGACGTGCTCGACGCTCGGCGCGCTCGTCCGCGTCGAGCTACCCGGCGCCAAGCAACTCGTCGGCATCGCCCGAGACGTGGACGAGCAGGGCAGGCTGTGCATCGACAGCGACGGCGAGGAGGTCGTGTTGGCGGCGGGGGACGTGGTCCATCTCCGTCCGACCGCGTCGGCCGACGGCGACCTCGGCTGACGCGTCCACCGCGTGCGTCGGGGCAGCTATTGTCTGTGCCGTGGGCTACCCGGAGAACGTGCTCGCCGCCGATGAGCGGGTGGTGCTGCATCGTCATCCTCACTGGAAGCGGTTGATCGGGCCCGTTCTCGTGCTGGTGCTCGCGACGGCGCTGGCGGCCTTCGGGGCCGCGGTGGTCAACGCCGCCCACTGGAGTTCGGCGGTGGCTACCAACGTGGTGTTGGCCGTCATCGGCGTGGTCTGGCTGGTGCTGATCGGATGGCTGACGGTGTGGCCATTCCTGAATTGGCGTTCAACGCATTTCGTCATCACCGACCGGCGGGTGATGTTTCGGCACGGTCTGCTCACGCGCGCGGGCATCGACATTCCGCTGGCGCGCATCAACAGCGTCGAGTTCCGACACGGTCTGCTCGATCGGATGGTGCGCACCGGCACCCTCATCATCGAGTCAGCGTCGCAAGATCCCCTTGAGTTCCACGACATTCCGCGCGTGGAGCAGGTTCACTCACTGCTGTATCACGAAGTCTTCGACACCTTGGGTTCGGAGGAGTCGCCGAGCTGAGCCGTTGGGGCCGCTCGCCAGGACCGCAGCCGGGTGACGCTGCCGCGACCATGGCCCTCTTCGAGCTCGTCCTCCATGACCTCGGCGATGCCGCCTGCGGTCATCGACGCCTCGATCACCTTGTCGGGGGTACGTCCGTTCTCGTCGGGGAACACCCAGCGCCGGAACGCCCAGAACCGGAAGCCCATCTGAAGCAGGTTGCCGACGATGTACGCCGAGACGAAGTCGGCGATGTTCTCCATGGTCAGCGACACCTCGGGCACCCGAAGCCCGAGCACGTAGCTGGAGAAGTACAGCGGGGCCATGGCCAGCACCACGCCGACTCCGCTGAAGGCGAAGAACAGCAACGCCTCGTGGTGGCGCTCGCGGCCACCGCGGTCCCGGAAGCTCCATTCGCGGTTCAGGATGTAGGACGCGATCACTGCGACGACACCCGCGATGATCTTGGCCGTGACCGGCTTGGGCTCGAGGATCGTCAGCTTCAGCGTGAAGAAGATCGCGGAGTCGATGATGAACGTCGTGCCGCCGACGATGGCGAATTTGATGAGCTCGTGATGCCGCTCGGCGAAGGGCCGGATCGCACGGGGCAGCCGCGCGATGGTGGCATCGGTGAAAGACACAAGAGGCGAGTCTACGGAAACAAGGCACCCGACGCGTACCCGCGCAGGTCGGGGCGGTCTTCGTGCGGGCATCCGCCGTGACAACATAGCACCGTGAGTGCTCCCCCCGTCGTCGCCATGATCGGCGGCGGCCAGCTGGCCAGGATGACGCATCAGGCCGCGATCGCCCTTGGTCAGACGCTTCGCGTGCTGGCCACCGCGCCCGACGAACCTGCGGCGCAAGTCACACCGGACGTCGTCATCGGGGCGCACACCGATCTGGACGCGCTGCGGCGCGCTGCGGCGGGTGCGACGGCTCTGACGTTCGACCACGAGCACGTCCCTGGCGCGCTACTCGACGCCTTGGTGGCCGACGGGGTCAACGTGGCGCCGCCGCCGGAGGCGCTCATTCACGCCCAGGACAAGTTGGTGATGCGCCGCAAGCTGGAGCAGCTCGGCGCTCCCGTGCCGCAGTTCGCCGAGGTGACCACGCTGGCCGACGTCGACGCGTTCGCCGAGCGGGTGGGTGGGCCCATCGTCGTCAAGACCGCACGCGGGGGCTACGACGGCCGCGGGGTGACCCTGGCAGCAGACCTGGCCGAGGCGCGGGCCGCCGCCGAGCGCTACCTGGCCGACGGAGTCGCGGTACTGGTCGAGGAGCGGGTGAAGCTGCGCCGCGAGCTGGCCGCGTTGGTGGCCCGGTCGCCGTTCGGGCAGGGTGCGTCGTGGCCGATCGTGCACACGGTGCAGCGCGACGGCATCTGCGTCGAGGTCGTCGCGCCCGCACCGGGCCTCGCCCCCGAACTGTCAAGCGCGGCTGAACAACTCGGGTTGCGGTTGGCAGGCGAACTCGGAGTGGTCGGTGTGCTGGCCGTCGAACTGTTCGAGACCGAGGCCGGCACACTGCTGGTCAACGAGCTGGCGATGCGTCCACACAACTCCGGGCACTGGACGATGGACGGCGCCAGGACGAGTCAGTTCGAGCAACATCTGCGCGCGGTGCTGGACTATCCGCTCGGGGCCACCGAACCCACCGCCCCCGTGACGGTGATGGCGAACGTGCTTGGCGCACCGCGGCTTCCCGCGATGAGCATGGACGAGCGACTGCATCACCTGTTCGCGCGGATGCCCGAAGCCAGGGTGCACCTCTACGGAAAGTCCGAACGACCGGGCCGCAAGATCGGTCACGTGAACGTCCTTGGCGCACTGGGTGGTTCGTTGGAAGACGAGACGTACGTGGCCGACGTTCGGGAACGTGCGGTGCGGGCCGCGCACTGGTTGTCGCACGGCGAGTGGACGGACGGATGGGATGAACATGTCTAGTGAGCCGCGGGTCGGCGTCATCATGGGCAGTGACAGCGACTGGTCCGTGATGGAGGACGCCGCGACGGCGCTGGCCGAATTCGAGGTGCCGTTCGAGGTCGGCGTGATCTCGGCGCACCGGACGCCCGGTCGCATGCTCGACTACGCCCGAGCCGCCGCGGGCAGGGGGATCGAGGTCGTCATCGCCGGTGCGGGTGGGGCGGCTCACCTGCCGGGCATGGTGGCGTCCGCGACGCCATTGCCGGTGATCGGCGTGCCCGTGCCGCTGGCGAGGCTGGACGGCATGGACTCGTTGCTGTCCATCGTGCAGATGCCCGCGGGCGTGCCGGTGGCGACCGTGTCGATCGGTGGGGCGCGCAACGCGGGCCTGTTGGCCGTGCGCATCCTCGGCGCCTCCGATTCTGCCTTGCGGGCGCGGATGGAGCAGTTCCAGGCCGACCTCGAAGACATGGTGTTGAAAAAGGATGCGGCCCTGCGGGACCGGCTGATGGACGGCTAAGCTGGCTAACGATGAGACGCACTTTCGAGAGGTATCGGAACGTCGGCTATCGATTCGTGACGGGCTTTCTCGAGCCGGGGAATCTGCCGGTCCTCGAAGTCCTCGACGCTGCTCAACGTGCGCGTCAGGTCACGGGTGCCGTCGCCGAGATCGGGGTCCACCACGGCCGGTTGTTCATCGCGTTGCACTTGCTGCAGCGGGGCGCTGGCAAGTCGGTGGCGATCGATCTGTTCGGCGACCAGGAACTCAACATCGACAAGTCCGGCCGTGGCGACCAGACGAAGTTCACCGACAACGTGGCGCTGTGGTCGTCGATGGACGGGGTGGTGCTGCACCAGGGCGACTCGACGAAGCTGACCGCCGACGTGCTGCTCGAGAAGTCGGGGGGACCGATCCGGTTCTTCAGCGTGGACGGCGGGCACACCGAGGAGATCGTCTACAGCGACATGCGGCTGGCCGAGGAGACGCTGGCCGACGGTGGCATCGTGATCGCCGACGACGTCTTCAACCAGCAGTGGCCGGGCGTCGCCGTCGGCACGCTGAAGTACCTCGCCGACGGGGCCAAGCTGGTGCCGTTCGCGATCGGCTTCAACAAGACGCTGTTCACCCAGCCCGAGTACGCCGACGTTCTACCGTGCCGAACTGAGCTCGACCTTCGCCAAGAGCCTTCGCATCCAGACCGAGGCGACGGTGTTCGCCGGCCACGAGGTGCAATACCTCGCGCCCGTCACGCCCGTGGACATCCTGCGCCGCAGCGAAACGGCCCGGTCGCTCTACCACCGCACGTACCAGGAGATGGTGCGGGGTTTGCAGCTCATGTCGGGCAAGGGCAAGCCAGGCCAGTAGCGGTCGTGGGCACTCTCGCGGGTAAAGTTACCGACGAGTAGCAAGGAGTCGCCATGTCGATCGGTAACCCGTCGTTTGACGTGTACCAGTTGTCCGAAGAGCACGACGAGATGCGCAAGGTGTTGCGTGAACTCTGTGACAAGGAGATCGCGCCGTACGCGGCCGACGTCGACGAGAAGGCCCGGTACACCGACGAAGCGCTGGTGGCGCTGAACTCGTCGGGGTTCTCGGCCATCCACATTCCGGAGGAGTACGGCGGGCAGGGCGGTGACTCGGTCGCGGCGTGCATCGTCATCGAGGAGGTCGCCCGTGTCTGTGCGTCGTCCTCGCTGATCCCGATCTGCAACAAGCTCGGGACGATGGGCATGCTCATGCGGGGCTCCGAGGAACTCAAGAAGCAGGTGCTGCCGTCGATCGGCGCGGGGGAGGCGACCGCGTCCTACGCCCTGTCCGAGCGGGAGGCTGGCAGCGACGCCGCGGCGATGCGCACGCGGGCCAAGGCCGACGGCGACGACTGGGTGCTCAACGGCGCCAAGTGTTGGATCTCCAATGGCGGCCATTCGCAGTGGTACACGGTGATGGCGGTGACCGACCCGGACAAGGGGGCCAACGGCATCTCGGCGTTCGTCGTGCACGAGGACGATCCCGGCTTCTCTGTCGGTCCCAAGGAACGCAAGCTGGGCATCAAGGGCTCGCCGACCACGGAGTTGTACTTCGAGGACTGCCGCATCCCCGGTGATCGCATCATCGGCGAGCCGGGCACCGGCTTCAAGACCGCGTTGGCGACGTTGGACCACACCCGCCCCACCATCGGCGCGCAGGCGGTCGGCATAGCGCAGGGCGCGCTCGAGGCGTCGATCTCCTACACCAAGGAGCGCAAGCAGTTCGGCAAGTCGATCAGTGACTTCCAGAACACCCAGTTCATGATCGCCGACATGGCGATGAAGATCGAGGCTGCGCGGCTGATGGTGTACAGCGCGGCAGCCAGGGCTGAGCGGCTGGAGCCCAACCTGGGCTTCATCTCCTCGGCGGCCAAGTGCTTCGCGTCCGACGTCGCCATGGAGGTCACCACGAACGCCGTGCAGCTGTTCGGCGGATACGGGTACACCGTGGACTTCCCGGTCGAGCGGTTCATGCGCGACGCGAAGATCACCCAGATCTACGAGGGCACCAATCAGATTCAGCGTGTCGTGATGTCGCGCGCGCTACTCAAGTAGCGCGGTCGGGAACGTCAGCCCCCGGCCGGCCGGAACGTCGCGCAGCCGTTCGGCGGTGGCGTGCCCGCGAAACGGGCGTCCACCCAACTGATCGCGTCGGTCACGCTGACGTCGGTGTGTGGCGAGGCCGGCCCCGTAGCCGGCCGCGAGTTCGTTTGCGGCCGACGCTGCCTGGCCACCCTGGGAATCCAACTTCTTCGTCGCCGAGTGACGGACCGCCGCCTCTCGGCCAACGGCGCAGCCGCGGATCGCCGTGCCGACGTACCGGACCACGAATTCGGCGCCTCCGACGAAATATCGCACACGAAGAAGAGCTGGCATCATGTGGCGATGGTTACCGTGATGCCGTCGCACGACGGCTCGCGGGTGACCGCAATCACGTCGTCGCGGTCGCGGATACTTCTCGCCAAGCCTCGGGCATCCGGACGGTCCCGCGACATCGCGCAGCAGTGGGGACGGTTATGACGCGCGCGCCACGGCCAACACTTCGGTGCCTTCTCCTGTCGGTCGTGCTCGTCGGCGCCGCCGTGACAGGCGGGTGTGGGGCGAATCCTCAGGGGCAGCAGCCCGTCGCCGACCTCCGGCTGTACGACGCGCGCGCGGAGCCCGCGTCGGTGCGCATCGACGAGGCGGCCACGACGGTCGGGGTCGCGGATTCAGACCTGTTGGGCCTGTCCGTCGACGAGATCGGCCGGGCCGTCACCGGTATGCGCGCCGACGGAGTGAAAGACATCCGCGTCATGATCCCGTGGGCCGGCGTCCAGCAAACGGCGAGCACCTACGACTGGAGCATGGTCGACCCGATGGTCGACGACGCCGTGGCGCAAGGCATGTCGGTGTTGGCCACGCTGAACTCAACTCCGGCGTGGGCGGTGCCACCCGGCGAACCGGCCATCCGTGGCCGCCCCGCCTCCGCCGAATCCTTCGGATCGTTCGCAGCTGCGGTGGCCCAACACTTCAAGGGAAGGGTTGCGGCGTACGAGATCTGGAACGAGCCGAACGCCGCGGGCTTCTACGCGCCCACTCCAGATCCGGCACAATTCGTCGACCTGCTCAAGGCCGCGTACCCCGCCGTAAAGCAGGCGGATCCGTCGGCCGTCGTGGTCACCGGGGGTTTGGGTCCCATCATCGACTTCGCACCGATCGCGATGGACGCGGTCAAGTTCGTCCGCGCCATGTACGCGGCCGGGGCAAAACCCTACTTCGATGCGATCGGCTACCACCCGTACCAGTACACGATGAAGTTCTCCGAAGGCGGCTATCACCCCGATTCGCCGATCAGCCAGCTCATGGCGATCCGTGCGCTGATGCTCGCCAATGGCGACGGCGGCAAGAAGGTCTGGGCGACGGAGTACGGCGAGCCGTCGTCGGTGGCCGGGGAGGCGGACCAAGCCGAGTACCTCGACGACATGCTCGGAAAGTGGCGGCTGTTGCCCTACGCGGGCCCGGTGTACGTCTACACCATGCGCGACCGCGACTCGGCCAGCCCTTTGGCCGACGACACCCTCGGGATGTACCGGTCGGACGGGACGGCCAAGCCGG
The DNA here is from genome assembly GCA_963791215.1 of uncultured Actinomycetota bacterium. Classification (GTDB taxonomy): domain Bacteria; phylum Actinomycetota; class Actinomycetes; order Mycobacteriales; family Mycobacteriaceae; genus Mycobacterium. The sequence continues at coordinate 43,247 of CAWBRR010000020.1, forward strand.
CACTACGGGTAATCGCTTCGCACGTCGCGAATCACGACAGCCCGGTCAGGTCGATCGAGTCGAATCAGAGCGACGTCGTCGCACCTCGGTGACGCGGATCAGCTGACGCACGCCGGGTCGTCCGAACCCGCGGTGAGCACCGGCGATGGTGGCGGCGGTGCGTCGGTGGACTCGACGGCGGCGGGATCGGCGGTTTGCCCCGACGACGAATCCTCGGTCCCGAGGCCCGCACCCGGCCCGGTGTAGTCGCCCGCCAGCACCACCGTCACCGCTCCCGGCGCCTCCGACGGGTCCTCGACGATCGGGAGGTTGCCCAGTGCCTTGGCGACTGCGACGGCGCCCAGATCGTCGACCTTGGCGGCCCGGACCTGGCTGCCCGAGACGTGTCCGCCCTCGTGGTTGCCGACCTCGCCGGGGGTGAACCCCTGACCGGTCAACACCGCGGACACCGAGGCTGCCAACCCTCCGATGTCGCTGTCGTTCACCACCGACGCGGTGGTCTTGTCCGGTGAGTACGCGATGACCTCGGTCTTGCCTTCGTCCTGGTCCTTCAGCAGGCCTGCCACCCAGTCCCTGACCTGCGCCTCGTCGACGCGGACGACACTCTGCATGCCGTCGTCGCTCCACCCGTCCTCCCGAAGGACGGGAATGGTGGCGAACGCGACGTTGCCCGCCGCCAGCTTCTCCAGCTGCGTGATGAAGTCCATGATGTCCCACCCGTCGGACAGCACCACCGAACGCTGAACCGCTTCCTGGAGCCGGTTCAGGGTGGTCGGGCTGGACAGCGTCTTGCCCGAGATGACCTGGTGAGCCAGAGCGGCCATCACGGCTTGCTGGCGCGTCACGCGGTCGAGGTCGCCGCGGGGCAGGTCGTGGCGTTGCCGGACGAAGCTCAGCGCCTGCGGCCCGTCGAGCTTCTGCCAGCCTGCTGGAAAGTCGGCGCCCGAAAGTGGTTCGTAGACGGCATCTTTGAGGCATACGTCGACGCCACCGAGGGCGTCGGTGATCAAGGCGAAGCCGAGCAGCCCGATCTCGGCGTAGTGGTCGACCGTCACGCCGGTGAGGCTGGCGACGGCCTTGATCAAGGCCTCGCGACCGGCCTCCATCGCTTCCGGCTCGGCCTTCGCCGGGTCTACACCGTCCTGCTCGACGAGTTTCTTCAACTTCTCCAGATGCACCGAGCCGTAGACGCCGTTGATCTTCATCTTGCCGAGCCCGGGCGCGTCGACGTAGGAGTCGCGCGGGATGGAGATGGCCGTCGCGGACTTCCCGTTGTTGGGGATGCGCACCAGGATGATCGTGTCGGTGTTCGTCGACACGTCGTCGCCGGCGCGCAGCGTGGCCAGTTCGTCCGCGGACAGCGGATTGCCGTGGGCGTCAGTCCGGCTGTCCATCCCCACCAAGAGGATGTCGATGGCCCCGTCCTCGCCGCCTTCACCGAGCGCCATCGAGCTGACGTGATTGATGCCCGATTCGAACGAACGGATCTTGCCCCACGCCACGCCGGTGCCTATGACGACGATCGACGCCGCGACGACGGCGACGATCCGGGTGAGACGACCGTGCATCAGCCCAGGCTACTGGCGACTTGGTCGCAGACCGGGTAGCGACGGGCGGCGTGCCAGACTCTTGAACATGTCTGAACGAATCGTGATCACCGGGGCAGGCGGACTGCTCGGTCGCACGCTCGTTGCTGCGGCGCGTGACCGCGAGGTACTTGCGCTGACCTCTGCGGAATGCGACATCACCGATCCCATTGCGGTCGAGCGCCGGGTCAGCGCCGGCGACGTCGTGATCAACTGTGCCGCCTTCACCAAGGTCGACGACGCCGAACGCGACGAGCCCAGGGCGTACGCCGTGAACGCCACCGGCGCGGAGAACGTAGCCCAGGCCTGTGCCCGGGCAGGCGCCCGGCTCATCCACGTCTCCACCGACTACGTGTTCAGCGGACGGTTCGCCGACGGGGATCCGCGGCCGTACGAGATCGACGACGAGACGGACCCGCTCAGCGTCTACGGACGCAGCAAGCTGGCAGGGGAGTTCAACGTGCTGGCCGCCCTGCCGGACGCGAACGTGGTGCGAACGTCGTGGATCTTCGGGGGAGCGGCCGACTTCGTCGCGGCCATCGGCAAGAAGGCAGCCGGCGGCGACCACGTGGACGCAGTGGCGGACCAGGTCGGTGGCCCGACGTACGTGGGTGACCTGGCGCAAGCCCTGCTCGAAGTGGCCTCCGGCGCGATCTCGGAGCCCGTCCTGCACGTCGCCAACGCGGGGGCGGCGAGTCGGTACGAACAGGCCAGGGCGGTGTTCGAGCTGCTCGGCGCCGACCCCGAACGCGTCCGGCCCGTCGGCACCGACCGGCATCCGCGTCCCGCGCCCCGCCCCGCGTACTCGGTGTTGTCGCAGCGCAGGTCGACGGAGGCCGGGGTCACCCCGCTGCGACCATGGCGTGACGCCCTGGCCGCGGCGCTGGCGTCCGGCGACTAGGGAGGCGCAGGCCGCGGCCGCTACCCTCTACGCCGTGAGTGACGAACTGGTGGTCGTGACGGTGACGTACTCACCGGGTCCTCACCTCGACCGCTTCCTCTCCTCGCTCTCGCATGCCACCGACCGCCCCGTGCGGGTCGTCATGGCCGACAACGGGTCCACCGATGGCGCGCCAGAGCAGGCCGTTGAGCGCTACGCGAACACCCGGCTGCTGCGCACCGGTGGGAACCTCGGCTACGGAACCGCCGTCAACCGTGCCGTCGCGGAGTGCCTCGCCGATGCCGACACCGAGTTCTTCGTCGTCGCCAACCCCGACGTGCAGTGGGGGCCGGGAAGCATCGACACCCTGCTGACCGCTGCCGGCCGATGGCCGCAGGCCGGCGCGCTTGGCCCGCTCATCCGCGACCCCGACGGTTCGATCTACCCGTCGGCGCGTCATCAGCCGAGCCTCGTCCGCGGCGGCATGCACGCCGTCGTGGGTCCGCTATGGAAGTCGAACCCGTGGACGGCGGCCTACCGCCAGGAGCGACTCGAGCCCAGCGAACGCCCCGTCGGATGGTTGTCGGGTTCGTGCCTTTTGCTGCGCAAGGCCGCGTTCGACGAGATCCGTGGCTTCGACGAGCGCTATTTCATGTACATGGAGGACGTCGACCTGGGAGACCGGCTCGGCCGTGCGGATTGGCAGAACGTATACGTGCCGACCGCGGAGATCTTGCACGACAAGGGGCACGCGACCGGCCGGGACCCGGCCCGCAACCTGGCGGCGCACCACACCAGCACTTACACTTTTCTCGCAGATCGGCATTCGGGCTGGTGGCAGGCCCCATTACGGTGGGTGATCAAATCCGCCCTCGCAGTGCGCGCGGGGCTTGTCGTCGGGAACTCCCGGCGGAAGCTTGCGAAAGGACGACAGTGAGCTCGACAGAAACGCGGACGGCCCGGTGAATCCGGCAGAAGTCGACGCCGTCATCCTCGTCGGCGGACAGGGCACCCGCCTGCGTCCGCTGACCCTCTCGGCGCCCAAGCCCATGCTGCCCACCGCGGGGCTTCCGTTCCTCACCCACCTGTTGTCGCGGATCGCCGCGGCAGGTGTCCAGCACGTCATCCTCGGCACGTCCTACAAGGCCGGCGTGTTCGAAGCCGAGTTCGGGGACGGTTCGAAGCTGGGGCTCGAGATCGAGTACGTCTTCGAGGAGGAGCCGCGTGGCACCGGCGGCGGCATCGCCAACGTGGCGCCGAAGCTGCGCCACGACACCGCGTTGGTCTTCAACGGCGACGTGCTCTCCGGTGCCGACCTCGGCGCGCTGCTGGCCTGCCACTCCGAACGCAAGGCCGACGTCACGCTGCATCTGGTCCGGGTGGGTGATCCGCGCGCATTCGGTTGCGTGCCAACCAATTCCGACGGCGTGGTGACTGCGTTCCTGGAGAAGACGCAGGATCCGCCGACCGATCAGATCAACGCGGGCTCCTACGTCTTCCAGCGCGCGGTGATCGAGGCGATCCCGAAGGGGCGCGAGGTGTCGGTCGAGCGTGAGGTCTTCCCGGGCCTGCTGGCCGACGGGAAGAAGGTCTGCGGCTACGTCGACGCCACCTACTGGCGCGACATGGGTACGCCCGAGGACTTCGTGCGCGGCTCGGCCGACCTGGTGCGTGGCATCGCCCCGTCGCCTGCGCTCAAGGGTCACCGCGGGGAGGAACTCGTCCACGAGGGAGCTGCCGTCGCGCCGGGGGCACTGCTCATCGGCGGCACGGTGGTCGGGCGCGGCGCGGTGATCGGGCCTGGCGTCCGGCTCGACGGCGCGGTGATCTTCGACGGTGCCCACATCGAGGCCGGGGCCGTGATCGAGCGGTCGATCATCGGGTTCGGTGCGCGCATCGGCCCACGCGCGCTCATCCGCGACGGTGTGATCGGCGACGGTGCCAACATCGGGGCGCGCTGCGAACTGCTGCGTGGCGCCCGAGTGTGGCCCGGAGTGACCATCCCGGACGGCGGCATCCGCTACTCGACGGACGTCTGAGCCGCCTTCGCCAGCTGCTCCAGGCCATAGTCCCCACCCGGCAAGTCGCGCAGCGGCCACCAGCGCAGGTCGAGTGACTCGTCGCTGCAGGTGATCTCGGCCCCCGGCGGGGCATGCGCGACGAACTGCATGTCGAGGTGCCGGGTCGGAACGCCCAGCGAGCACGTGACCGGGTGGACGTGCAGCGCGGTCAGACCCGAGTCGATGCGCAGCCCGTCGATGCCGGACTCCTCGGTCGCCTCCCGCATGGCCGCGGCGACGATGTCGGCGTCGTCGTCCTCGCAGTGCCCACCCAGTTGCACCCACCGGCCCAGCCGCGGGTGCAGCGTCAGCAGGGCGTTGTGTCCGGTGTGGTCGAGCACCAGGGCCGAGGCCGTGACGTGTCCGGGCACGCACGCGCGTTGGCACGCGTCGGGACGGGCCAGTACGAACGCGAGCACCGCATGGCGCACCGCATCGTGTGCGGGGTCGGTCGCCTGCCACGAGGTCAGTGCGTCGACCACGGACTCGTGCAGGGTCACTTCACCACCAGCAGCCCGTCCGTCGGAACAGGATCCTTGGGCCCTGCGGGCTCGGCGGGATGGCCGATCGCGACGGCGCCGAGCGGTTCCCAGTCCGACGGCAGGTCCAGCTCGGCGCGGACGAGGTCGGCGGCGAAGATCGTCGATCCGACCCAGCAGCTGCCGACCCCACGCACCGCGAGGGCGACCAGCAGCGCCTGCACCGCGGCGCCGACCGCGACGGTGAACATCGTGTGTTCGGCGGCGGTGCGCGCCGCGTCGGGATAGGCGTGCGCCCCGTCGGGAACCATGAACGGGATGACCAGTTCGGGGGCGTCGTAGAGGAGCTGCCCGCGGCCGACCCGGCGCTCGACCGAGTCTGCGGGTCGCCCGTCGCCCGCCAGGTCGGCCCGCCACTGATCCTTCATCCGGTCCAACAGTGCACGCCGGGCGGCGCCGTCGCGAATCCAGACGAACCGCACCGGCCGGGTGTGGTGTGGGGCGGGCGCCGTCAGTGCCTCGCCGACGGCCGCCTCCACCACGGCGGGATCGACCGGGTCGGGAGCGAACGTGCGAACCGACCGGCGCAACAACTGCGCCTGGCTTCGGCCGAGCGCGATGGCCTCCTCCGTGCCCAACCAGAACAGGTCCTCCTCGCCTGCCCGGACGAGCGTGCGGCCGTTCGTTCCGTCGTCACGTGGGCGCAGCCCGCGCACGACGGCCACCGGGATGGCGGTCAGCTTGCCCTTCACCAGATCGGCTGCTGCGGCGATCTCGTCGGCGACGGCCACCTCCGTCACCAGCAGTTCGTTTCCGTGCTGATCCTGGGCACCCTCGTAGCCGTGCAGCACCGCAAGGCCGGCGGCACCGATGGCCGCGTCGGTCTGGCCGTTGCGCCACGCCCGCCCCATGGTGTCGGTGACGACCACGCCGACCGTGACGTCGAGGAGTTCACGAAGCCGATCGCGCAGCGTGGCCGCGCTGCCGTCGGGATCGACTGGGAGCAATGCGAGTTCGGACGATGCGATGTTCGAACCGTCCACTCCGGCCGCCGCCTGCACCAGGCCGATGGCGTTCTCGGTGATCAGCGTTCGACCCTTGCGGGCCAGCACGCGTACGGCTTCCTGGTCGATCAGCTTGCGCCGCAATGCATCCCGTTCCTCGGGATCGGTGGGTGCGGCCACGATGCGACCTTCGGACTTGGACAGCACCTTGCTGGTGACCACCACGACGTCGTCGTCCTGCAACCACGGGGCCGCCGCGGCGATCGCCGCCGCCACGTCGTCGCCCGGTCGGAACTCGGGAAGTCCTGGCACCGGCAGGATCTCGATCGCGGCCGCCGTGCCGTGTTCGGTGCTCACCGTCGTCCTCTGCTCTTCGCGCAAGCGCTCATCGCCGTGCTCTGCTCTTCGCGCAAGCGCTCATCGCCGTGCTCTGCTCTTCGCGCAAGCGCTCATCGCTCCACCCCGGGGAGGCCTGCCAGTTCGACCCCTGCGCGCACCATCTCGGCGGTCGCCTTGGGATCGGTCATCAGCAGCGGGATCGCTCGCACCTCGACACCGTCCAGTTCGGCTTCGTCCTTCTCGTCGATGAGCCAGCCGTCGAGGATGCCGACTCCGGAGCGAGCGCCGAAGTGGCCTCCCACGGCGGCCGAGGAGGTCTCCACTCCGATCACCGTAAGGCACTCATCGGCCATCCCGCGCAAGGCCTTTCCCGCGACGATGGGGGAGTAGCCGATGATCGGCGCCGCCGTCGAGCGGAGTGCGCCTCGGATGCCGGGCACGGCGAGGATCGCGCCGACGCTGACGACCGGGTTGGACGGCGCCAGGAACACCACGTCGGCCTCGGCGATGGCCTCCGCGACGCCCGGTCCCGCCGTCGCCTGCTCCGAGCCGACGAAAGCGAAGCCATGGGTGGGAATTTGGGCGCGGTAGCGCACCCACCACTCTTGAAAGTGGATGGCGCGTCGCTCGCCGTCGGTGGGATCGGTGACGACGACGTGCGTTTCGCACCGATCGTCACTGGCGGGGAGCAGGCGGGCGGCGGGTGTCCAGCGGTCGCACAGTGCCTCGGTCACCGCCGAGAGTGGGTAGCCCGCGCGCAGCATCTGACTGCGCACCAAGTGGGTGGCCAGATCGCGGTCCCCGAGTCCGAACCAGTCGGGCTGGACGCCGTACGCGGCGAGTTCCTCCTTCGCGTGCCAGGTTTCGTCCTTGTGTCCCCAGCCCCGTTCCGGGTCTATACCTCCACCTAACGTGTACATGCAGGTGTCGAGATCCGGACAGATGCGCACGCCGTGCATCCAGGCGTCGTCGCCGACGTTGACGATGGCCGTCAGCTCATGCGTGGTAGGACGATCCGTTGCAGTTTCGGCAAACTGGCCGAGGCCGAGGTAGTGCTGGACGCCGAGCAGGAATCGGGCGCCGCCGACTCCGCCGACCAGAACGGTGACCTTCACATCGACCGAGACTAGGCCCTTGCGCCGCGTTTGGATCCACCGTGGTGGTGCTGTGAGCGACACGCCAGGTAACCGACGCGCCGTGATTTGGTCACGAGATGATATGAAAATCGGTTCTAACGCTTGACCGCTGCAGCTAACGCGTGTCTAATCACATCAGTGTCATTTCCCGGTTGGCCGGCCGGTTCCGGTGTCGCAGACCGAGATTCGATCACTTGTTCGAATTGGGTGGTCCCACTGTTACTGGTGTGACTCAACATAGGGAACTACGAAAACAGGTGAGGAGGCGGAAGATGTCTTATGAGCGCGTCGATTTCGATAGCGTCGTCCGATTTGACAGTCGGATGCTCGGCTCAATAGGCAGCACCCCGCACACCAATACCGGACCGATGCAGTTCGCCCCGACTGCCCGGCCCCAACTGAGTTTGGTGCCGGATCCCCTCGACGCAGCCCCGGCTACGGAAGAGGACGATCAGTGGCAGGAAAACGCGCTGTGCGCCCAAACCGACCCCGAGGCGTTCTTCCCCGAGAAGGGCGGCTCGACCCGCGAGGCCAAGCGCATCTGCTTGGGGTGCGAGGTACGTGACAAGTGCCTCGAGTACGCCCTGGCCAACGATGAGCGCTTCGGCATCTGGGGTGGACTCTCCGAGCGGGAGCGTCGTCGCCTCAAGCGCGGAATCATCTAGGGCACTTCGCGCGAGCGCTCGTCACGAGGTGAGCGCCGCCCGCGTCATTCGTCGTCGATCGTCGGGTCGATGACCGAGGGCTCGACGCCCAAGTAGGTGGCCACCTGGGCCACCAGGATCTCGTGCAGCAGGTCACCCAAATCGGTGGTGTCCTTCGCTCGCCGCTCGATTGGCTTGCGGAACAAGACGATTCGCGCCCGAGTGGAATTCCCCCGCACGTCCACGCCCGCCGGTATCAACCGCGCCAACGCGATCGGCCCGTCGGCGATCACCTCCGGCGGCCACTGCACGTTGTCGGGGTCCTTGGGGGCGATCCGTGGAATCTCGTCGACGGCCACGTCCAGGGTCGACACCCGCTCGTGCCCATCGACGTTCGATCGGTTCGTAGGCCTCGAGCACCGCCATGTCGAACCGCTCCGCCCGGCTTCGCCAGCCCGGCACGGTCGGCGGAAGTAGCGGGCCTCGCATCTCGCGGCCGCGTCGAGACCGCGGATCGGACATTCGGTGATCGTAACGGTTGGAGATCGGGCCGCCGTCGGCTGCGCGTGTCCGGCGACTCGCGGGGTATCGGCGCGATAGCCTCCTGTCCGTGAATGTTCCCCGTCGCTGCTGCAGGCCCGGGTGCCCGCATTACGCCGTGGCGACGCTGACCTTCGTGTATTCCGACTCGACTGCCGTCGTCGGCCCGCTGGCCACCGTGTCGGAGCCGCACTCCTGGGACCTGTGCGTGCTTCACGCGGGCCGGATCACCGCGCCGCGCGGCTGGGAGCTCGTCCGGCACGCGGGACCGCTGCCGTCGCACACCGACGACGACGATCTGGTGGCGCTCGCCGATGCGGTGCGCGAGGGTCGCACCGGTGTCGCCCCGGTGGGCGGTGTGGTCGCCGGATTCTCGGACCCCACGCGGCGGTGCGGTGATGGCACCCCCGGCCCCGCTCTCGAGCACAACGGCCGGCGACGTGGGCACCTTCGGGTTTTGCCCGACCCGACCGACTAGTCGCCGACACGCGATCGCGTCAAGCCCCTGAGACCGTCGGCGGGGGGATTCGCGAGCCGATAGGCTGGCGCCAGGAATCCGCCGATCGAGGTGACCCCTCAGGAGAATCTATGTCCCGGCCCGCTGAGGCAGTCAACCGCGTCATCAAGGCGTACGACGTGCGGGGATTGGTCGGCGACGAGATCGACGAACGGTTCGTCTTCGACGTTGGTGGCGCATTCGCGCGGCTCGTCCGCTCCGAGGGCGCCACAGCGTGCGGTGCATCGGCTACGACATGCGCGCCAGTTCGCCGTCGTTGGCCGCGGCGTTCGCCGACGGCGTGATGGCCCAGGGGCTCGACGTGACGAGGATCGGGCTTGCGTCGACGGATCAGCTGTACTTCGCGTCGGGTCGGCTGGACTGCCCGGGGGCGATGTTCACCGCGAGCCACAACCCCGCCGCCTACAACGGCATCAAGCTGTGTCGTGCGGGTGCCAAGCCCGTGGGCAAGGACACCGGGCTGAGCACCATCAGCGACGAGGTCATTGCGGGCGTCCCCACGTTCGACGGGCCCGCGGGGTCGATCGCGGACCGCGACGTGCTGGCCGACTACGGCGAGTTCCTTCGCTCGCTGGTGGACATCTCCGCCGCCACGGCCGTTGCGGGTGGCGGTGGACGCGGGCAACGGGATGGGTGGGCACACCTCACCCGCGGTGCTCGGCGGCATCGAGTCGCTGGAGCGTGTTGCCGTTGTTCTTCGAACTCGACGGCACGTTTCCCAATCACGAGGCCAATCCGCTGGACCCCGCCAACCTCGTCGACCTGCAAGCCCATGTCGTCGCGACCGGGGCGGACATCGGGTTGGCGTTCGACGGCGACGCAGACCGCTGCTTCGTCGTCGACGAACTGGGCCGCCCGGTGTCGCCATCGGCCGTCACTGCCCTGGTGGCGGGACGCGAGCTCGGCCGCGAGATCGGAGCCACCGTCATCCACAACCTGATCACGTCGCGCGCCGTGCCCGAGCTGATCGTCGAGCGCGGCGGAACGGCGGTGCGCTCCCGTGTCGGACACTCCTACATCAAGGGGTTGATGGCCGAAACCGGGGCGATCTTCGGCGGCGAGCACTCGGCGCACTACTACTTCCGTGACTTCTGGGGCGCCGACTCCGGCATGCTGGCCGCGCTGCACGTGCTGGCCGCGCTCGGCGAACAGCACCGGCCGCTGTCGGCGATGATGTCCGACTACCAACGCTACGAGGCGTCCGGAGAGCTCAACTTCACGGTGGCTGACGCCGCCGCGTGCGTGGACGCCGTGCTCAAGTCGTACGGCGGTCGCATCCACTCGATCGATCACCTCGACGGAGTCACCGTCGACCTCGGTGATGGCAGCTGGTTCAACCTGCGCACCTCCAACACCGAGCCGTTGCTGCGGCTCAACGTCGAGGCGCGCAGCACCGACGAAGTCGACGACATCGTCGGACACGTCGCCGCCCAGATCGCGTCCTGCGGCGGGCCCGCAGCGTGAGTGCGGACTCCCGCTCCCAGCTCGGCGCCGTCGACCTCGACGACGTCGCAGGATTGCTCGACGCCGACCGCGACGGCCTGTTGCGTGCGGCGTCGATGGCAGGCGCGCAGGCGCGGGCCACCGCGGCCGCGCTGGACGAGGGCGTGCTCGATTCGCTCCGCTCCGACCACCCGCCGCGCAGCGTGAGCTGGGTGGCCACCCGCGGCGCGGCCGAGGTGGCCGGGGCTCTGCTCGGGGCGGCGCTCGGCGGATCGATGTCTGCGCCGTTCGTGGTCGCGTCCGAGGTGCCGCCGTGGATCGGTGCGCTCGACGTGCTCGTCGTGGCGGGCGACGATCCGGCCGACCCCGCGTTGGTCGCGGCCGCCGCCACCGGCGTTCGGCGCGGCGCACGCGTCGTGGTGGTCGCGCCGGAGGAGGGTCCGTTGCGCGAGGTGGCCGCGGCGCGGGCAGCGGTGCTGAGCCCGCGCGTGCAGGTGCCCGCCGACTTCACCCTCACCCGATACCTTGCGGCGGGACTGGCCATCCTTCGCGTGATCGATCCCGGAATGCAGCTCGACCTGGCCGCGCTCGCCGACGACCTGGACGCCGAGGCGCTGCGCAACAGCGCGGGCCGCGAGTTGTTCACCAACCCCGCCAAGACGCTCGCCGACCGCATGGCTGGACGCCAGGTGGTGCTGGCCGGCGACAACGCGGCGACGCTGGCGCTGGCCCACCACAGCGCCACGATCATGCTGCGGGTCGGTCTCCAGACGACGGCCGCGGTGGGCCTGTCCGACGCGCTCGTCGCGATCCAGGGCGGAATGGCGGGCAGATCAACCGATTACGAGACGTCGCTGTTTCACGACGAGGAACTCGACGGCCCGCTGCCCACCCGTGTGCGTACCATCGTGTTGACCATCGGCGACGAGCGTCCTGCGCTCGCGACCAGGTTGAGTGGTTTCGATGACATCCTGGTGATCAGCGCCGAGGATGTCCCCGACGTCGCCACGCCGACACCAGGTGGTCGTCCGGAACAACAGCTGGCATTGCTGGGGGTGCGGATGGAGATGGCTGCGGTGTATCTGAGACTGGTACGGGGTTAGACGAGTGGACCTGCTGCGCGGCGCGGTGCGGACCTATGCCTGGGGGTCGCACACTGCCATTGCTGACTTCACTGGAAAACCCAGTCCCACAGCGCATCCCGAAGCAGAGACTGTGGTTCGGCGCCCACCCGGGCGATCCCGCGTTCCTCGAGACGGACGCGGGGGAGCGGTCGCTGCTCGATGCCATCAAGGATGACCCGGAGGGGCAGCTCGGCGCAGCCACTCGGGAACGGTTCGGCGACGCGCTGCCGTTCCTCGCCAAGGTGCTCGCTGCCGACGAACCGCTGTCCCTGCAGGCGCATCCGAGTGCGGAGCAGGCCCGGGAGGGTTTCGCTCGTGAGGAGCGACTCGGCCTTCCGGTGTCGGCACCGACGCGCAACTACCGCGACCGAAGCCACAAGCCGGAGCTGATCGTCGCGATCGGTCCGTTCGAGGCGCTGGCCGGTTTCCGGCCCGTCGAGGGTGCCGTCGCCTACCTGCACGCGCTCGCCGTCTCCGACCTCGACCCGTTCATCAACCTGTTGGCCGGACAGCCCGACGCCGACGGGCTGCGCGCCCTGTTCACCACGTGGATCACCGCGCCTCAGTCCGACCTCGACGTGCTGGTGCCCGCGGTGCTCGACGGTGCCGTCGCCTATCTCCGTTCGGGTGCAACGGAATTCGCGGCCGAGGCCAAGACCGCACTCGAGTTGGGGGAGCGCTACCCCAGCGACGCGGGGGTGCTGGCCGCGATGTTGCTCAACCGGATCAGCCTGGCGCCCGGCGAAGGCATCTACCTGCCCGCCGGAAATCTGCACGCATACCTGCACGGCGTGGGCTTCGAGGTGATGGCCAACTCCGACAACGTGCTACGCGGCGGGCTGACCCCGAAACACGTTGACGTGCCCGAACTTCTGCGGGTGCTGGACTTCACGCCGACCGACGATCTGGTGATCCGGCCCGACGTCGGCGCCGACGGGTTCGAGCTCGCGTATGCCACGCCCGCACCGGAGTTCGCCGTGTCGGTGCTGAACCTGGACGGCGACCTGCTTGGTCACGAGGTCGATGCGCCGGCTCGCCACGATGGCCCGCAGGTCCTGCTGTGCACCGAGGGTTCGGCGCAGGTCCACGCCAAGTCGAGCGTGCTCACGCTGGAGCGCGGATCGGCGGCCTGGGTGGCCGCCGACGACGGACCAATCCGGCTGGTGTGCGACCAACCAAGCAAGTTGTTCCGCGCCACCGTCGGCAGCTAGCGAGCGGATCCTCTTGTCGACTGGCGGCAGCACCCGGGCGATCGTCGCGGCGCTGCTGGCCAACGCGGGCATCGCGGTGGCCAAGTTCGTCGGTTACCTCATCACTGGCAGTTCCTCGATGATGGCCGAGTCGGTGCACTCCGTCGCCGACACGTCGAACCAGGCGCTGCTGCTGTGGGGGCAACGGGCGGCGCGCAAGGACGCCGACGCGCTGCACCAGTTCGGGTACGGCCGGAGCCGCTACTTCTATTCGTTCGTCGTCGCGCTGGTGCTGTTCACCCTCGGCGCCGTCTTCGCGCTCTACGAGGGCTACCACAAGATCACCCACCCCGAGGAGTTGGAGTCTCCGTTCGTGGCGATCGCCATTCTCGGTGTTGCAGTTCGTTGGAGGGCTACAGCTTTCGCACGGCGATGGTCGAGTCGCGTGCGCTGAAGGGGACCGGGACTTGGTGGCGATTCATCCAGACGTCACGCAACCCGGAGCTGCCCGTCGTCCTGCTCGAGGATTCCGGTGCACTCGTCGGGCTGGTCCTGGCGCTGTGCGGCGTCGGGTTGACCATGCTGACCGGGAACCCGGTGTGGGACGGCGTCGGCACCATGGCCATCGGAGTGTTGCTGGGTGCCATCGCGATCATCCTCATGGTCGAGATGCACAGCCTGCTCATCGGCGAGAGTGCGACCAAGGACGAGGACGTCGCGATCCGCGCCGCGCTCGAGGGGACGGCCAACGTCGAGCGGCTCATTCACATCCGCACGCAGTACCTCAGCCCCGACGAGCTCCTGGTGGGCGCCAAGATCGCGCTGGCGCCGCAGACCGACCTGGCCACGGTGGCCGCCACGATCGACGCGGCCGAGGTCGCCGTTCGAGCCGCGGTACCCGCGGCTCGGGTCATCTACTTGGAACCCGATCTCGATCGCGGGCGCTCCGCTTAGCGCTGCGTTTCTCGGCAAGCATCGCGGTGATGTTGTGCCGGATGGTCCGACCGACCAGTCGCGCCGACGGGACCATGTAAAGGCTGTCCAGCAGGCTGAACCGGCGAAGGAACCATTCTGCGAGAACGGGATCCGATTCGGCCGCCCCTAGGAACTGGTCGAACAGGTTCCCAACCGGCTTGTACCACCACTTCGCCTCGCCAGTCGCGTTGTGCAGGGCCAGGTCGCCGATGACCGTCATCATCCAGACCGGCCATGTCGTCTTTGCAGTGGCCTTGGCGAGCCGAGGAGCCAGCTCCGTGGTGCCGGCGTCGAGCGCGCTGCGCAGGTTGCCCGCCTGGATCGCTGTCATCGTCATGCCCTGGCCGAACGTCGGGTTGAAGCTCACCACCGCATCCCCGAACGGGATGATGCCCGCGGGGAAGCGCTCCAGCTCGTCGTACCGACGCCACCGGCTGGTCGGGTACTTGTGGAAGGCCACGTCGCCGATCGGTGTGCCCGCGCGGATGGCACTTGCGAAGCGCTCGGGAAGGATTCGGTCGGCCAGTTCGCACATCTCGGCGAAGTTCTGCGGCGGCTCGACCTTGCCGGTGCCGAACGTCGTCAGGCCCCAGTTGCCGTCCTCGTAGAACAACATGCCGAGCCCGACGGGCTCCGCGCGCGACGCACCGGCGACGACGACCTTCTCCTTGAGCAGGCCCTCGGGGATGTGTACCTGATGGGACGCGTAGCCGATGCCGACCTCGACGCTGTCCTCGCGGGGCCGCCTGTATCCCCACTGCTCCAACCACACCGGTAGCCGCGTGCCCCGGCCCGCCGCGTCGACGACGAGGTCCGCGGAGACCGCACTCGACTCGTCGGCTGCGTCGAGCAGCACGCCGGTGACGCGCTCGTGCGTCGGGTCGAACCGTGGTTCGGCGACGGACTGCTGGACGAGTTCCACGTTGGGGATGGCGAGCGTGCGCTTGCGGAGCTGCCATTCGAGGTGCGGCCGGCTCGGCACGTACGCGGTGAACTCGTCGCGCAACGTGGTCGCCGTCCCCAATACGTGGCCCGCGGCGCCGAAGTGAATGCAGTCGGGGCGGTTCTCCAGCATCGGGACACCCGCGGCGACCATGTCGTCCAGCAGCCCGGGAAACAATCCTTCGAACTCGGCGGCGCCACGCGCCATCAGCAGGTGGACGTGGCGACCCTGAGGCACCGCGGCGCGATTGGCCGGGCCGTCGGGTAGCTCGTCGCGTTCGTAGATCGTCACGCGGTCGTAGTGGTCGGACAATACTCGCGCGGCGCACAGCCCCGCCAGGCTCGCACCGATGACGATCGCGTGTTTCCCCATGACCGGGACGCTACTCGGCGATGTCGGTCCCGGGGCAACCAGCGACGGCGGCGTCACACGTGCGTTAGCACTGCGCCGAGGAGCGGCCCAGCCAGGACCCGGTTGTGTCGTTCGTTGCGTGGCGACGCGCATTTCCACTCAACAGACGGCGAGCCGTGGGATCGCGAGCAGTCGGTTTACAAAACATGTCGTTGTGTCTAGGCACCGGACAAAATGGGCTCTATAGTCAAATCCAGAAGGTGACGGCTCTCACATGGAGGTGAACTCAAGGGTGACTACGAACACCAACGCCAAGGTTCCAGTCGAGCAGTGGCGCGACAAGAAGCGCCATCTGTGGCTCATGGGCCTGATCGTGCCCACTGCCGTCCTGGTGATGCTGCCGGTCGTCTGGGCGCTCAACCAGTTCGGTTGGCAGGCGGCGGCGCAGGCGCCGTTCTGGATCGGACCCTTCCTGGTCTACGTCGTGTTGCCGTTGCTCGACCGCAAGTACGGGCCCGACGGGGAGAATCCCCCCGACGACGTGATGGAGCGGTTGGAGAACGACAAGTATTACCGCTACTGCACGTACAGCTTCATCCCGTTCCAGTACGTCACGGTCGTACTGGGCGCCTATCTGTTCACGGCTTCGGACCTGAGCTGGCTCGGGTTCGCCGGATCGCTGGCCTGGCCCGCCAAGATCGGGCTCGCACTCTCGGTGGGGATGATGGGTGGCGTCGGCATCAACACCGCGCACGAACTGGGGCACAAGAAGGACTCCCTCGAGCGCTGGCTGAGCAAGATCACCCTGGCCCAGACCTGCTACGGCCACTTCTTCATCGAGCACAACCGCGGCCACCACGTCCGCGTCGCCACGCCGGAGGACCCCGCGTCGGCGCGCTTCGGCGAGACGTTTTGGGAGTTCCTGCCGCGCAGCGTCTGGGGCAGCCTGAAGTCCTCTTGGGAGCTGGAGGCGCGGCGGCTGCGCAGGCTCGACAAGAGTCCTTGGCACTGGTCGAACGACGTGCTGAACGCGTGGGCGATGTCGGTGGTGCTGTACGGCGCCCTGATCGCGATCTTCGGTGTCGCGCTGATCCCGTACGTGGTCATCTCCGCGGTGTTCGGGTTCACGTTGTTGGAGACCGTCAACTACTTGGAGCACTACGGGCTGCTCCGGCAGAAGGTCGATGAGCCGCTTGCGCGAAGAGAGGGAAGGCCAGATGAGCCGCTTGCGCGAAGAGAGGGAAGGCCAGATGAGCCGCTTGCGCGAAGAGAGGGAAGGCCAGATGAGCCGCTTGCGCGAAGAGAGGGAAGGCCAGCCAGCGGACGCTACGAGCGCTGCGCGCCCGAACACAGTTGGAACTCCGATCATTTGGTGACGAACCTCTTCCTCTATCACCTGCAACGGCACAGCGATCACCACGCCAACCCGACGCGCCGGTATCAGACCCTGCGCAGCATGGAGGGTGCCCCGAACCTGCCCAGCGGGTACGCGTCGATGATCGGGCTCACCTACTTCCCGCCGCTGTGGCGCAAGGTGATGGACCACCGGGTCATGGCGCACTACGACGGCGACCTCAGTCGGGTGAACGTCCATCCGCGGGTACGGAACAAGGTGCTCGCCCGTTACGGAGCTACGGAGGCCGCACGGTGATTGCCTACCGCTGCCCGGGCTGCGACTACGTCTACGACGAAGCCAAAGGCGCTCCGCGGGAAGGGTTTCCGGCGGGCACCGCGTGGGACGCCGTACCCGACGAGTGGTGCTGCCCGGACTGCGCAGTGCGCGAGAAGGTCGATTTCGAAGCGATTGGAGTATCCAAGTGAACCGCGATGAGCGCTTGCGCGAAGAGCAGACCGACCAGTACAAGCTGTTCGTCTGCGTGCAGTGTGGATTCGAGTACGACGAGGAGAAGGGGTGGCCGGAGGACGGCATCGCCCCCGGCACTCGGTGGGACGCCATTCCGGAGGACTGGAGCTGTCCCGATTGCGGCGCGGCCAAGTCGGACTTCGAGATGATCGAAGTTGCCCGTGCGTGACCGGCCTTGGCGAGCGGAGCGATGGGAAACTACCGGCCTGGGGCGAGCGAAGACACGGGCAATGACCATTACTGTCGCGGGTGTGAGCGCACCACGTGATCGACGTACGGCACCACGCGTGTCGTACGCCGAGGCGTCGCGGGTGCTGCTGCGCGACTCGATCCTCGACGGCATGCGGGACCTCCTGCTGATCCGCGACTGGTCGTCGATCACGCTCTCCGACGTCGCCAAGGCCGCGGGTATCAGCAGGCAGACCATCTACAACGAGTTCGGGTCGCGCCAGGGGCTCGCCGAGGGGTACGCCCTCCGCCTCGCCGACCGGCTCGTCGACGCCGTCGAGTCCTCGATCAACGCCAACGTCGGCAACATCTACGCGGCGTTCCTCGAGGGCTTCCGGGCGTTCTTCCTCGAATCGGCCTCCGACCCGTTGGTCGTCTCGCTGCTCACCGGAGTGGCCAAGCCGGACCTGCTCCAGCTGATCACCACCGACAGCGCGCCCATCATCTCGCGGTGTTCGGAACGGCTGACGTCGACCTTGATGCACAGCTGGGTGCGAGCCAGCGAAGAGGACTCGGGTGTGCTGGCCAGAGCCATTGTCCGCCTTGCGATGAGCTACGTCTCGATGCCACCGGAGGCCGACCACGACGTGGCGCGAGACCTCGCCCGGTTGATGACGCCGTTCGCCGAACGCTACGGCGTCATCGAGTGCGAGTTGAGCTGCGCTGCGAAGGCCTGCTGACTGCCGAAGGACGCCGGGGGCGGTAGGGTTGCCACGTGAGTGGGGAAACGCCCAAGCTGTACATTTTCCCGCATGCCGGCGGAGCGCCGAAGTTCTACGTTCCCTTTTCTCAAGCCTTCTCGGCCGACATCAAGCGCATCGCGGTCCAGTATCCGGGACGGCGAGGTAATCACGACCTTGCGTCTTTCACGAGCATTCCGGATCTGGCTAGTGGCGTCTACCGGATGCTGTCGCCGCTGGATCAGTCTGACGGCAAGGTCGCCTTCTTCGGTCACAGCATGGGCGCATTGGTGGCGTTCGACGTCGCCCGCCGATTCGAAGCGGCTGGCAACCCCATCGCGGCCCTCTTCGTGTCCGCTAGTGCCGCGCCCGGTCACGCGGGCTATGAATACATCCCCGACTCCGACCGTGGCTTGCTCGACGCGGTAACCGAGCTGACCGGTGTAAATCCGGAGTTCTTGGAAAGCGAGGAATTCGCCGCGAAGATACTCCCGACGCTGCGGGGGTACAAGGCGATCGTGAACTACGAATGCCCATCGGACGCGATGGTGTCCTGTCCCATCTTTGCCTTTTACGGGGATGACGATGAGGTCGCCACCCAGCAAAAGGTGGCGCCGTGGTCGGAGCGGACGACATCCGACTTCACGTCCCGGGAGTTCCCCGGGCATCACTTCTACCTGAACGACGTTTTGAGCGAGCTGGTAACCGACATCGAGGACAGCATTCTGAGTTGTTGTGTAGTCGATTAGCCCGCACCGTGGTGGCTAAGCGCGGCAGCGCATGACCCCGACGGTCGCGCGGGTTGAAGGGACGCGCGTCACGGCGCGGCTGTCATCTGGAAACCTCAGCCCGCTTCGCCGGAATCGTCATCACGCCACTCCTGGCCGGGGCGTGGGACGAATGGCGGCCAGCGATGTGCTCTGTCCGGGAGCTGACCTCTTCGGGTTCGATGGGTCGGTAGCGGGTCACGAGATCGGCGGTTGATACTGAGGTCGGCCGCGGCAGTCCGCAGGTTGTCCGCGGTGATCAGCGTCCCCTTCTCGAGCAAGCCGTACCAAGTGGAGCACGGCACGTCGATCGCCGTCCGGATCGCTTCCTTGGTGAGCGTGCGTCCGGTCAGATATGAGCGGACGGTGGCGAGATCTCTGTGGGTGTCGCCGGGTGCGCCACGGACGATGTGCCCGGTGGCCTCGATCCTGGTAACGTACATCGTCGCCATACAAGTATTTGCTGGCATCGTCAGTGGAGGGTCAAGGAGCCTCGGTGGTCACCGGTCCTCAAGTACTATGCCTAAGTAGCTAAACGCGCGATAAATCGCGTTGAACTCCGAAAATTATCGCTATCGACAATTGCTAGTCTTCCGCAGAATCACCTGGCCGTGCGTGATAGCCTCCCCTGCGGATGAGAGCTCAGACGACGCGGTCTGGGAGACAGGCGGCGGGTGTCTCCGGCGCCGAAAGGCCAGGTTCGACCAAGTCGATTAGGCTCCCGCCGGTAGTGCCAGCGATGTTTGATTAGAACGATGCTGAAGGGATGGGGTAATGGTGTTGCCGCTAATCGAGTCGTCCATCCCCGCTCTGCTCGAGCGCCTTGCTCTGCGGCAGCCAGACGATGTCGCGTTCACGTTCATCGACTACGAGGTGGACCCTGCAGGGTTTGCCGAAAGCTTGACGTGGTCGCAGGTACACCAGCGCGCCAGAGTCGTCGCGGAGGAGCTCTCGCGGTACGGATCAGTTGGTGATCGGGTGGCGATCGTCGCACCACAGGGCCTGGAATACATCGTCGGTTTCATGGGTGCGATGGAGGCCGGCCGCGTCGCGGTTCCGCTGCCCGTGCCGCAGTTCGGCGCGCACGACGAACGCGCCGCCGGGGCCCTGCGGGATAGCTCGCCGGTAGCGATGTTGACGACATCGGCGGCCGTCAATGACGTCGTCCCCTGTGTTCGTGCCGTACCAGGCCTCGTGCCGGCCGTGATCGAAATCGACGCGCTTGACCTCGATGCGCCGCCGAGCCTTCGGCCCATCAGTCCGGAACGGAGCGAGACGGCGCTGTTGCAATACACGTCAGGCTCGACGCGTAACCCGGCTGCCGTCGTGGTGACGCACAAGAACATTTTCGCGAACATCCAGCAAGTTTCGTCGGACTACTTCGAAGAGTCTGGGAAGGTGCCGCCACCGGGTCTCACATTGGTCTCGTGGCTGCCGTTCTATCACGACATGGGTTTGCTACTCGGAATCACCGGTGCCGCCATGTTTGGAGTTCGGTCGGTGTTCATGAGCCCGATGGGGTTTCTACAGAAGCCTGCCCGGTACATGCAGCTGCTGGCCGGCAATACCCAGGCGTTCTCGGCAGTGCCCAACTTCGCGTTCGAGCTGGCTGCCCGTCGGACCTCTGATGCCGACATGGCCGGGCTCGACTTGGGGAACGTGCACACGGTGCTCAGCGGTAGTGAACGGGTACACGCCGCGACGATCCGACGCTTCACCGAGCGGTTCTCCCGCTTCAACTTTCCTGCCAGCGCGTTGAAGCCGTCGTATGGCCTGGCCGAGGCGATGGTGTACGCGGGGTCGTCGAGTCCGGGGAAGTCCCCGGTGACCGTCTGGTTCGACTACGAGAAGTTGTCGGCCGGCCACGCAAGGCCATGCGAGAGTGGAACCGGTTGCGAGCTCGTCAGCGTCGGTCCTCCGCGTGCCTGCACCGTGCGGATCGTCGATCCCGAGACCCGGATGGAGCATCCGGCCGGCAAGGTCGGGGAGATCTGGTTGCATGGCGATAACGTCGCAAGCGGTTACTGGCGAAAGCCGCAGCAGACGCAGCGGACCTTCGGTGGAGAGCTCGTAGATCCATCGCCAGGCACGCCGCTGGCGCCCTGGCTTCGGACCGGGGATTTGGGTGTCATCTATGACGGCGAGCTCTTCGTCGTTGGCCGGATCAAGGATCTGCTGATCGTGGATGGGCGTAACCACTATCCCGACGACATCGAAGCCACGACTCAGGAGATCACCGGAGGCCGCGTCGCGGCGATATCCGTTCCCGATGATCGCACCGAGCGGCTGGTCGTGATCGTCGAAATGAAGAACCGGGGTAGCTCGGACGAAGAGGATCTGCGGCTTCGCGCCGTGAAACAGAAAGTGACGGCGGAGATTGCGCAATCGCACGGCGTGCGAGTGGCTGATCTCATCCTGGTGCCTTCGGGTTCCATCCCGATCACCACGAGTGGCAAGATCCGCCGCGCCTCGTGCATCGAGTTCTACCAGCAGGACAAATTCAACCGGCTAGACGTCACCGTATGAGGTCGCCTGTCGACGAGTCCGACCTGCGAAAGGAACTTTCGGAAGGGTTGGGTTGAGTTCCGTGGCTGCTGCACCGGCGGATCGTCGGGGGATCATCACCGAGGCGTTGCGCAAGATCGATGATCTGAGCGCGCGTCTGGAGATCGCCGAGCAGGGTGATACGGAACCGATTGCCGTGGTGGGCATGGGGTGTCGGCTGCCTGGTGGGGTGAACAGCCCGGCTCAGTACTGGAAGTTGTTGCAGGACGGGGCCAGTGGCGTCGTGCGGGTTCCAGCCGAGCGTTGGGATGCCGACGCCTTCTACTCGGCGGACTTCACTGTGCCGGGCACGATCTGCAGTCGCGACGGGGGGTTCTTGACGTCGTGGCAGCCCGATGAGTTCGACGCGGAGTTCTTCGGCATGTCCCCGCGTGAGGCGGCTGGGATGGATCCTCAGCAGCGGTTGTTGCTCGAAGTCGCTTGGGAGGCATTGGAGAACGCGGGCATCACTGCGCAGCAGATCCGCGGGACACAAACCTCGGTCTTCGTCGGTTTGACCACAAATGACTATTCTCTACTCTTCGCTGGAAGGTTGCGGCCGGAGGAAATCGACCCCCACATCCCGTTTGGGAATGCGTCGAATTTCGCGGCGGGGCGGTTGTCGTATTTCTTGGGTGTGCATGGTCCGGCGGTGGTGATCGATACGGCGTGTTCGTCGTCGTTGGTGACGGTGCATTTGGCGTGTCAGAGTCTGCGTCGCCGCGAGAGCGATCAGGCGTTGGCCGCTGGGGTGAATTTGATCTTGAGTCCGGAGAACAGCATCGCGTGTTCGCGGTGGGGGATGCTGGCTCCGGATGGGCGGTGCAAGACCTTCGACGCCGACGCGAATGGGTACGTGCGTAGTGAGGGCGCCGGGGTGGTGGTGCTCAAGCGGCTCAGTGATGCGTTGCGTGATGGGGATTCGGTGTTGGCGGTGGTGCGGGGTTCGGCGGTCAACCAGGATGGGCCTAGTAGTGGGCAGACGGTGCCCAATGGTCCGGCGCAGCAGGCGGTGTTGCGGGCGGCGTTGGCGGCGTCGCGGTTGGGGCCCGCCGACATCGATTACGTCGAGGCGCACGGTACGGGTACGGCGTTGGGTGATCCGATCGAGTTGGATGCGTTGAGTCAGGTTTTTGGTGAGCGTGCTGGTGGGTCGCCGTTGGTGTTGGGTTCGGTGAAGACGAATCTGGGTCATCTGGAGTCGGCGGCGGGTATCGCCGGGTTCATCAAGACCGTGCTCAGCGTGGGGCACGGCTATATCCCTCGACATCTGAACTTCAGTGAGTTGACTCCGCATGCTGGGGTGGGGGCGTCGCGGTTCACCATTGCCGCGCAGGGCATGGCGTGGCCGGCGGTGGGGCGGGCGCGGCGTGCGGGGGTGTCGTCGTTCGGGGTCAGTGGCACCAATGCTCATGTGGTGGTTGAGCAGGCTCCGGTCGTGGAACCTGTTGCCCGTCAACCGGAGCCGGTGGTGAGCACGTTGGTGGTGTCGGGCAAGACGGCGGCGCGGGTGGCGTCGGCGGCGGCGGCGTTGGCTGGGTGGATGACCGGTGAGGGTGCTGGTGTTGGGTTGGCCGATGTGGCCCACACGGTCAATCATCACCGTACCCGGCACAAGATGGTGGCTGCGGTGTGTGCGCGTGATCGCGTGCAGGCGGTGGCTGGGCTGCAGGCCCTGGCCGCCGGTGACGCCGCCCCCGGGGTCGTGTCCCCGCACGACAGGCTGCGCGGATCGGGCACGGTGTTCGTGTATTCGGGTCAGGGTTCGCAGTGGGCGGGCATGGGTCAGAAGTTGTTGGCCGATGAGCCGGTGTTCGCCGCGGCGGTGGCCGAGTTGGAGCCGGTGTTCGTCGAGCAGGTCGGGTTCTCGCTACGCGACGTGCTCGCGAACGGTGAGCAGGTCAGCGGCGATGCGCAGGTGCAGCCGGTCGTCATGGGGTTGCAGTTGGCGCTGACGGCGTTGTGGCGCTCCCATGGGGTGGAACCGGATGCGGTGATCGGGCATTCGATGGGAGAGGTGACCGCGGCGGTGGTGGCCGGGGCGCTGAGCCCGGCCGACGGGTTGAAGGTGATCGCCACCCGGTCGCGGCTGATGTCGCGGTTGTCGGGGCAGGGTGCGGTGGCGCTGCTGGAACTGGACGCCGAGGCCAGCGTGGCGTTGATCGCCGATTTCGCCGGGGTGAGTGTGGCGGGGCATGTCTCTCCCCGCCAGACTGTGATCGCCGGGCCCGTGGCGCCGGTCGATGCCGTGATCGCCGCGGTGACTGCGCAAGACCGCTTCGCCCGGCGGGTCAACATGGAGGTCGCCTCGCATACCGCGTTGATGGATCCGATTCTGGCCGAATTGCGTGCGGCACTGGCCGATCTGAGCCCCGAGCTTCCCGTCATCCCGTTCTTTTCCACCGTCACCGGCGACGCCACCACCGCGCCATTGCTGGATGCCGACTACTGGGTGTCCAATGTCCGCCAGCCGGCGCTGTTGAGCCAGGCCGTCACCGCCGCCGCCGCAGAACACGCGATCTTCGTGGAGATCAGCGCTCATCCGATACTGGCGCATGCCATCACCGAAACCCTGGAATCCGCGCAACACCACAGCATCGGCACGCTGTGGCGCGAGGGTGATGACACGATCGGTTTCCACACCAACCTCAACACCGTCCACACGGGTCCGCCACGGACCCGCGCACCCGCCGGAACCGCATCCGGTGCTGCCCAGTGCGCCCTGGCACCACACCCGCCACTGGATAACCCCCGAAAATCGTTTGGAGACAGCCGGATCCAAGCCCAGACCCGGAACCCTGCTGGGACAACACATCGCGGTCGCCACTGCACCACCAACGCACCTGTGGCAGGCACGACTGGCGCCGGATGCCACGCCGTACCCGGGTCGCCATCGTATCCGCGGCACGGAAGTGGTGCCGGTATCGGTTCTGGTACAGACACTTTCGGCTGTAGCGGCCGAACTCGACGCATCGACGCTTGCGGACGTCCGATTCGAGTATCCGATGGTCGTCGACCAACCGCTCGTGATTCAGGTAGTCGCCGACAACGAATCCGTCACCGTGTCGTCGAGCCCCGTGACCGATGGCGTCACGCAACTTTGGACCAGGCACGTCAGCGCGCGAGTCTCGCGGCGCAAGGAAGGCTGGTCTGGCGCGCATGACGGCCGCGATCACGAAATGCGCGCCGACGACACCGTGTCCGACGAGTCGGCGGCAGCACTACAGCGGGAGT
Organism: uncultured Actinomycetota bacterium; assembly: GCA_963791215.1. Taxonomy (GTDB): domain Bacteria; phylum Actinomycetota; class Actinomycetes; order Mycobacteriales; family Mycobacteriaceae; genus Mycobacterium. The sequence continues at coordinate 67,775 of CAWBRR010000020.1, forward strand.
GGGGCATCGAGGGACAGCCGTTCGAGTGGTCGATCGGCTCGTGCCGGTCGGCGCCGGGGGCATTGCACGCCGATGTCGGGGTGCCCGCGGCGTCGACGGTCGCACTGCTCGACGCCGCCGTTCACGTCGCCCGTCTGGTGGACGGTTCCCACCCGCAGCCGATGTTTGCGGTCGGGGTCGACAGTGTCCGGTTCGACGCCGAGCTTGCCGACGACCACGGTTCAATCGAGGTATATCGGCGCGACGACGACGAAGATGAAGGCGGCGCTGAACTCGTCGTCGACGTCGCGGTGAAGGCGCCCGACGGCAGCACCTGCATCGACATCCGCGCGCTGCGATATGCCGCGGTGGAGTCTGGTCCGGTACCGGGCACTTCCCGCGACGACTCGCACACGTTGGCGCACGCGCTCGAGTGGCAATCTTGGACCGAGCACGCCGACGCTCAACAGGCACCGGACGTCCCAATCACGCTCGCGGTCTTGGGGGAGGGCAGTGCCGCGCGCACGCTCCACGATCGGCTCGCCGGCACCGGCTACGTGCCGGCCGACGTCGCCGAGGCGCGTTGTGTCCTCTACGTAGCCGATCCCGGGCCGGTGGACACCGCTGAGAACGACCTCGACTGTGCGGTCCGCCTGTCGGCGGAGGTGGCTGATCTCGTTCGCCAGCTGGCCCAGCGGGACGACGACCACCCAGCCACGCTGTGGATCGTCACTCGCGGCGTCCGCGAAGGCAGTTCGGAGGCGGCGGTGCGCCAGAGCTCGCTGTGGGGAATGGCCGGGGTCATCCGGGCCGAGCAGCCCCAGCTTTGGGGTGGTCTGGTGGACATCCCGGCTGGCCGGGATGCGGAAGCTGACGTCGGTGATTGTGCGCCGGCGTTGCTCGCGGTGTTGCGGACGCCGGCGAAGTCCATCCTGGCGCTACGCGACGGTGAGTTCCTCGTGGCCGCCTTGGGACCAGTCTCCGGCCAACCGGTGCGAGAGCCGTTGCGGTGTCGGCCCGATGCGGCGTACCTCATCACCGGTGGCATGGGTGCGCTCGGTCTACTGATGGCCGCCTGGCTTGCGGACCTCGGTGCGCGTCGTTTGGTACTCGCTGGCCGGACGCCGTTGCCGCCGAGGCGCGACTGGGACAGCGACGCCAACGACACGGACGTGCGCCACAGGATCGCCGCCATCAGGGCGCTGGAGATGCGCGGTGTTTCCGTCGATGCCGTGGCCCTCGACGTCGGATCGCGCGACGCGGTGCAGGCTCTGCTCGCTGGGCGGGACGGCGACGCGGAGCCACCGATTCGCGGCGTAATCCACGCCGCTGGAGTCACCGAAGGCCAACTCCTGACGGAAGTTTCGGTTAGCCGCCTGCGGCGCACCATGTGGCCGAAAATTGCCGGTGCCCAGGTGTTGCACGAGGCGTTCCCGCCGGGCAGCCTCGATTTCCTCTTCCTGACCGCCTCGGCAGGCACGGTGTTCGGTGTCCCCGGTCAGGGCGCGTACGCATCGGCAAATGCGTATCTCGACGGTCTGGCTCGAGCGCGCCACCGGCAAGGCTGTCACACCGTCAGCCTGGACTGGGTCGCGTGGCGTGGCCTCGGGTTCGCGGCGGACGCCCAGGTTGTCCTGCAAGAACTCGAACGGGTGGGCTCACGGCCGGTGATCCCCAACGAGGCGTTCACTGCCTGGGAGCACGTGGCGCGCTACGACGTGGCTCAAGCGGTGATGGCTCCGCTGGGGTCAGCTGACGTGTCGGCATCCGACGCGGATGCCGTGTCGTCGGCGAAGGTGATGTGGTCACAACTGCCTGCCGAGGAGGTGCTCAGCGAGGTGGAGAACGGGCTGCGAACCATCCTTGCCCGCGAACTCCACATGGCGGAAGCCGACTTCGAACTCGACCGGCCGTTTGCCGAGCTCGGCCTCAACTCGGTGATGGCGATGTCGGTGAGACGGGAGACCGAACAGCTCGTAGGCTTCGAACTGTCGGTGACGATGCTGTTCAACTACCCGACCGTCTCGTCATTGGCGGCGTACCTCGCCTCGCAAATCTTGCCGCGAGAAGACTCGGATGACGAAGTCGATGGGCCGCCCGACTCGGACGGCAGTGTGCTGGATGACTTGTTCGACATCGTGGAATCGGCTCCAGCCGGTAGTGAGAGCGGGATGGCATGAGATCAACCGTCGGTTGCCCGGGTAGTGTTGCGCGTTTGACCAGCCGTTCGGGTATCGCATCATGACGGCGGCTTTCGACGAAGCCGAACTTCGGCATTGGCTCATGGACTACCTGGTCACGAACATCGGCTGCTCCCCCGAGGAAATCGACTTCGATGCGTCGTTGAACGACCTCGGGGTAGGGTCGCGCGATTCGGTGGTCCTTTCTGGGGAACTGTCCGAGCTGCTCGGCCAGCCCGTCTCACCGATTGAGTTCTGGCAGCACCCAACGATCAACGACCTGGCGCGGTTCTTGACCGGGTCCGAGCCGGAGTTCGAAAGCGATGCGACGGTGAGCCTTGACCGCGTATCGATGGACGAGCCGATCGCCGTCGTCGGTGTGGGTTGCCGATTTCCCGGTGAGATCTACGGGCCGGACTCCCTGTGGCAATTCCTGTCCGACGGCCGGTCCGCCGTAACGGAGATCCCGCCCGATCGGTGGGCTCCGTTCCATGACGGCTCACCGGAGGCGGAGGCGGTGCTGTCTCGCACCACCCGGTGGGGGTCGTTCTTGAGTGACATCGACGGCTTCGACGCGGAGTTCTTCGAAATCATGTCGCGGGAAGCGGCCAAGATGGATCCGCAGCAGCGCCTCTTGCTGGAAGTAGCTTGGGAGGCCTTGGAATACGCAGGCATGCCGCCGAGCTCGTTGCGTCATTCGCAAACCGGTGTGTTCGTCGGTGCCTGCCTTGGCGAGTATGGCTATCTGGCATCCAACGATCTTCCGTCGATCGATGCGTGGAGCAATACCGGCGGCGCGCTGAGCATCATCGCGAATCGGCTCTCGTACTATCTTGATCTGCGTGGCCCCTCGTTGGCGCTGGATACGGCTTGTTCGTCCTCGCTGGTAGCGATACATCTGGCCTGCCAGAGTCTGCGCGCGGGTGATTCGAATCTCGCGATCGCAGCGGGCGTGAACCTGCTGTTGCTGCCTGCGGTCTTCCAAGGCTTCGATCAGGCCGGCGCGTTGTCGTCGACGGGCGGCTGTCACTCGTTCGACGCCTCCGCGGACGGATTCGTGCGGGGCGAGGGTTGCGGTGTCGCGGTGCTCAAGAGGCTCTCGGATGCACTGCGCGACGGGGACCGGGTATTGGCGGTCGTGCGGGGTTCGGCGGTCAATCAGGATGGCCGCTCCAACGGGCTGATGGCCCCCAACCCGGCAGCGCAGATGGCGGTGCTGCGGTCGGCCTACACCAACGCCGGGGTGCCGCCGCACGAAGTGGACTATGTCGAGACGCATGGGACCGGAACCTTGCTGGGCGATCCCATCGAGGCACGCGCCCTCGGCACCGTGCTGGGCCGTGGGCGTCCCGAGCGGTCGCCGCTGCTGATCGGTGCAATCAAGTCGAACATCGGCCACCTCGAGGCGGCGGCCGGTATCGCCGGCTTCATCAAGGCGGTGCTGGCCGTTCAGCGGGCGACCATTCCGGCGAATATGGGATTCCAGACCCCCAATCCGCATATTCCATTCGACCAGATGCGATTGAAAGTCGTTGCCGAACAAGAGGACTGGCCGAACACCCAGCGACCGCGGCGGGCGGGGGTGTCCTCGTTTGGGTTCGGTGGCACCAACGCGCACGTGGTGATCGAGCAGGCTCCCGACGTCATCTCGAATGAACCGGCCCCGGAGTCGGGGGTGACGACGTTGGTGGTGTCCGGAAAGACACCCGAACGCATCGCATCGGTGGCTGGCGCGCTCGCCGAGTGGATGGTCGGTGACGGTGCCGACATGGCGCTGCCCGACGTGGCTCACACGCTCAATCACCACCGGGACCACCATGCCCAGTTCGGCACCGTGTGCGCTCGCGATCGCGCCAAGGCGGTGACCGGATTGCAAGCGCTGGCCGCCGGCCAGTCGGCCGACGGAGTAGTCGGCCCGCACGAGGGGCCGTGTGGCCCCGGCACGGTGTTCGTGTACTCGGGCCAGGGTTCGCACTGGACGGGCATGGGCAGGCAACTGCTCATCGACGAGCCGGTATTTGCCGCGGCGATTGCCCAGTTGGAGCCGGCGTTTGCCGAACAGGTCGGGTTTTCACTGTGGCAGGTGATCAACGAGGGCGAACCAGTGAGCGGCGATGCGCGAGTTCAGCCGGTGCTGATGGGTTTGCAACTGGCGCTGACCGAATTGTGGCGGTCCTACGGGGTCCAACCCGACGCAGTGATCGGGCATTCGATGGGAGAGGTCACCGCGGCCGTGGTGGCGGGGGCGCTATCGGTGCGCGACGGATTGCGAGTGATTGCTGCCCGCTCGCGCGTGATGTCGCAGCTGGCCGGTCAGGGCGCGGTCGCCCTCCTGAAACTGGACGCCGAGGCGACCGCGGAGGTCATCGCAGACTTTCCCGAGGTGAGCGTCGCCGGGTTCATCGCGCCGCAGCAGACCGTTATCGCCGGACCTGTGGCGCCGGTCGACGCCGTGATCGCCAAGTTGAGCGGTCAGAACCGATTCGCCCGGCGGGTGAACATGGAGGTCGCCTCGCACACCGCGATGATGGATCCGATCCTGCCCGAATTGCGCGCGGCACTGGCCGATCTGACCCCTGAACTCGCCTTCATCCCGTTCTTTTCCACCGTCGCCGAGGACACCACCGCGCCACTCCTCGACGCCGAGTACTGGGTAGCCAATGTGCGCCAGCCCGCGCTGTTGCGCCAGGCCATCACGGCAGCAGCACGCGACCACGCCACCTTCATAGAGATCAGCCCGCATCCGATCCTCGTGCATGCCGTCAGCGAAACGCTGGAGTCGGTCGGCCATCACCACAGTGTGGGCACGTTGTGGCGCGACGGCGACGACGCGGTCAGCTTCCACACCAACCTCAACTCCGTCCACACGAGCCGTCCGCCGCAGACGCCGCACCCGCCGGAACCTCATCCAGTACTGCCCACCACTCCGTGGCACCACACCCGCCACTGGATCAGAACAGGACCTTCGGCTCCCGCCCGACTGGTCGAGCGCAACGGTCATCGGGATGTGCAGTCCGACGGGCCGATTCCGGTGGAGTGGTACTGCGAGCTGGCCTGGCCGGCTCGCGAGTTGTCCGACGCGGAAGCCGGGGTAGGTGGCGCGTGGCTGGTGCTCGCCGACTCGACGATCGGCGCCGAGCTCGGCCGGGTCCTCGGCGACGGTGCTCGGGTGACGGTGCTGTCACCGTCGGTGCTGGCCGAAGACACGGATGACGCCGCACTCACGGACGCCCTCGCCGGAGCTACCCATGTGCTCTACGCGCCGCAGTCGTCGCCCGGCCATGCCAACGCTGATTCGGGTTACCGCCTGTTCCACGATGCACGACGGCTCACCGCATTGGTGGCGGCGATATCCCCGCCGCCGCGGCTGTTCATGCTCACGCGCAACGCTCAACCCGTCGGCGAGGGCGATCGGGCCAATCCCGCCCATGCGGTGTTGTGGGGTCTGGGCCGCACGCTGGCGTTGGAGCATCCGGAAATCTGGGGCGGCGTCGTCGACGTCGACGAGTCGGTGCCGGCTGGGTTGGCCGCGCGATATGCGGTCGACGAGGCCCGCAACGGCGGCGGTGAGGATCAAGTCGTCTATCGGGCCGGGATTCGCCGTGTTCCGCGCCTGCAAAGGGGATACCCCCCGCCAGCCGCCTCAGGTGAATTCGGCAAGGACGGAAGCCATCTGGTCATCGGTGCGACCGGCAACGTCGGACCGCACCTGATCCGGCAGCTCGCTGACATGGGCGCAGCCACCATCGTCGCGGTGTCACGCAATCCGGGTTCGCGACTCGACGAGTTGTCCAACATGCTGTCGGCGAACGGAACGACGTTGGTGACGGTGGCCGCCGACGCGGCGGACGAAACCGCGATGAGCGCGCTCTTCGATCGCTTCGGCGCGGACCTTCCCCCGCTGGCCGGTGTCTATCTGGCGGCCTTCGGAGGCGGCCCGGTGACCCTGCGCGACATGACGGACGACGACGTCACCGCCATGTTCCGGCCAAAGCTCGACGTGGTGTCGCTGGTGCACGAGCTGTCGCTGCCACAACCGGTGCGCCAGTTCGTCATGTTCACGTCGATCTCCGGAGTGACGGGCTCTCGCTGGCTGGCCCACTACGCGGCAACTACAACCTTCCTGGACACGTTCGCCTACGCGCGCCGAGCGGCCGGGCTTCCGGCCACGGCGATCAACTGGGGCCTGTGGAAGTCGTTGACAGACAACCAATCCGACGAGGAACGCCAGGTGACTCTGGACTCGGGACTCGAGCCGATGACCGACGAGGTCGCCATCCTGGCATTGGCATCGCTCACCGCGCAAAATGCCCCCGTCCGCTCAACCATCGTCGCCGCCGACTGGAGCCGACTGGCTACCGCGTATCGCACCAGGGCGGCATTGCACATCGTGGACGACCTGCTGCCCACTGACTCGGACGGCGAACTTCCGTCGATGTTCAGCACCGAGTTCCGCGATGCGTTGCGCGATTGCGAACCGACGCGGCGTCGTGATCTCCTCGTTGATCACGTGACCGCGCAGGTCGCGGCGGCGATGGGGCTGGCATCGCCGCAGTTGCTCGATCCGTCGGCGGGCTTCTTCCAATCCGGGATGGATTCGCTGATGAGCGTGACTCTTCAGCGTTCGCTGTCGGAAAGCCTCGGCGAAGTACTGCCCGCGTCAGTCGTGTTCGACTATCCGACCGTCGACGGGCTGGCGGGCTACTTGGCCACCACTCTCCCCGAATTGGTCCAGGTAGCCGACGAGGAAAGTGCCGACGAATACGACGACCTCACCGATGACGAGCTGCTGCAACAGCTTTCGGAAAGGTTGGGTTGAGTTCCGTGGCTGCTGCACCGGCGGATCGTCGGGGGATCATCACCGAGGCGTTGCGCAAGATCGATGATCTGAGCGCGCGTCTGGAGATCGCCGAGCAGGGTGATACGGAACCGATTGCCGTGGTGGGCATGGGGTGTCGGCTGCCTGGTGGGGTGAACAGCCCGGCTCAGTACTGGAAGTTGTTGCAGGACGGGGCCAGTGGCGTCGTGCGGGTTCCAGCCGAGCGTTGGGATGCCGACGCCTTCTACTCGGCGGACTTCACTGTGCCGGGCACGATCTGCAGTCGCGACGGGGGGTTCTTGACGTCGTGGCAGCCCGATGAGTTCGACGCGGAGTTCTTCGGCATGTCTCCGCGTGAGGCGGCTGGGATGGATCCTCAGCAGCGGTTGTTGCTCGAAGTCGCTTGGGAGGCATTGGAGAACGCGGGCATCACTGCGCAGCAGATCCGCGGGACACAGACTTCGGTCTTCGTCGGCGTCACCACGAGCGACTACTACTATCTCGCGTTCCCGGCGCAATCGCGGCCGGAAGATGTCGACCCATACGTCACGTTTGGGAATGCGTCGAATTTCGCGGCGGGGCGGTTGTCGTATTTCTTGGGTGTGCATGGTCCGGCGGTGGTGATCGATACGGCGTGTTCGTCGTCGTTGGTGACGGTGCATTTGGCGTGTCAGAGTCTGCGTCGCCGCGAGAGCGATCAGGCGTTGGCCGCTGGGGTGAATTTGATCTTGAGTCCGGAGAACAGCATCGCGTGTTCGCGGTGGGGGATGCTGGCTCCGGATGGGCGGTGCAAGACCTTCGACGCCGACGCGAACGGGTACGTGCGTAGTGAGGGCGCCGGGGTGGTGGTGCTCAAGCGGCTCAGTGATGCGTTGCGTGATGGGGATTCGGTGTTGGCGGTGGTGCGGGGTTCGGCGGTCAACCAGGATGGGCCTAGTAGTGGGCAGACGGTGCCCAATGGTCCGGCGCAGCAGGCGGTGTTGCGGGCGGCGTTGGCGGCGTCGCGGTTGGGGCCCGCCGACATCGATTACGTCGAGGCGCACGGTACGGGTACGGCGTTGGGTGATCCGATCGAGTTGGATGCGTTGAGTCAGGTTTTTGGTGAGCGTGCTGGTGGGTCGCCGTTGGTGTTGGGTTCGGTGAAGACGAATCTGGGTCATCTGGAGTCGGCGGCGGGTATCGCCGGGTTCATCAAGACCGTGCTCAGCGTGGGGCACGGCTATATCCCTCGACATCTGAACTTCAGTGAGTTGACTCCGCATGCTGGGGTGGGGGCGTCGCGGTTCACCATTGCCGCGCAGGGCATGGCGTGGCCGGCGGTGGGGCGGGCGCGGCGTGCGGGGGTGTCGTCGTTCGGGGTCAGTGGCACCAATGCTCATGTGGTGGTTGAGCAGGCTCCGGTCGTGGAACCTGTTGCCCGTCAACCGGAGCCGGTGGTGAGCACGTTGGTGGTGTCGGGCAAGACGGCGGCGCGGGTGGCGTCGGCGGCGGCGGCGTTGGCTGGGTGGATGACCGGTGAGGGTGCTGGTGTTGGGTTGGCCGATGTGGCCCACACGGTCAATCATCACCGTACCCGGCACAAGATGGTGGCTGCGGTGTGTGCGCGTGATCGCGTGCAGGCGGTGGCTGGGCTGCAGGCCCTGGCCGCCGGTGACGCCGCCCCCGGGGTCGTGTCCCCGCACGACAGGCTGCGCGGATCGGGCACGGTGTTCGTGTATTCGGGTCAGGGTTCGCAGTGGGCGGGCATGGGTCAGAAGTTGTTGGCCGATGAGCCGGTGTTCGCCGCGGCGGTGGCCGAGTTGGAGCCGGTGTTCGTCGAGCAGGTCGGGTTCTCGCTACGCGACGTGCTGGAATCCGGCGAGCAGGTGGTGGGCATCGAGCGCATTCAGCCGGTGCTGGTCGGGATGCAGTTGGCGCTGACGGCGTTGTGGCGCTCCCATGGGGTGGAACCGGATGCGGTGATCGGGCATTCGATGGGAGAGGTGACCGCGGCGGTGGTGGCCGGGGCGCTGAGCCCGGCCGACGGGTTGAAGGTGATCGCCACCCGGTCGCGGCTGATGTCGCGGTTGTCGGGGCAGGGCGCGATGGCGCTGCTGGAGTTGGATGCGGCGGCGGCCGAGAAACTGATCGCCGGTTATGCAGACCTGACGGTGGCGGTGTACGCCGCGCCGAATATGACGACGATCGCCGGGCCGCCTGAGCAGGTGGATGCGGTGATCGCGGTGCTCGACGCTCAGGGCCGGTTGGCGCGCCGCGTCGAGGTGGACGTGGCGTCGCATCATCCGACCATTGATCCGATCTTGCCCGAGTTGCGCACTGCGCTGGCTGATTTGGCGCCGATGACCCCGAAGATTCCGCTGCTCAGCACGGTCGGTGACACCGATGGCGTAGCACCGGCTTTCGACGCCGACTACTGGGTAGCCAACTTGCGCAATCCGGTGCGGTTCAGCCAGGCGGTGGCAGCCGCAGCTGCGGACCACTCGACTTTCGTGGAAGTCAGCCCGCACCCGCTGCTCAATTACGCCATCAACGACACGGTTGAGTCGATGTCGTCGGCCAACCGCTTCATCGTCACCTCGGCGCTGAAGCGAGTTGACGACGAAACCTTGTTCTTCCACGCGCAGCTCGCCGCAGTCGGCGTCCCGCCTCCCCACGCGGACGGCGGCCTGTTCACGGATATTCCCCCGTCGCCGTGGCTTCATTCGAGCTATTGGATCGCGAAACAGTCGCCCGCACAGGGCTTGCCAGATGCTCACCCCTTGCTTGGCGCCCATGTCGAGCTGCCGTCGGGCCGCGACCACGTGTGGCAGGCACATATCGGGACCGACGTGATGCCGTGGCTGGCCAATCACGAGGTGCAGGGACAGGGTGTGATGTCCGCGGCGGGCTTTGCCGAGATGGCGTTGGCCGCCGGCTGCGAAGCTCTTGGCCTGCCTGCGGAGGCCGTGCAGGTCAACGATCTCGAAGTCGAGCAGACACTGGCACTGGATGGCCAGACGCGAGTCACGACACAGATTGCGCAAAGCGAGGATGGGACCCGCGTCGAGATTCACGCCAGTTCGGCCGGGGGGAATTGGCGTCGGTACGCGGTGGCCGCCATCGCCGCGACGCCCGCGGATGGCCCGGGCCCGCTGCCCGACCTGCCTGCCGAGGTGGGAACCGGTTGGTCGGAGACCGAAATCGTGCTGCCCGATGACGCCGCTGACCACCGGCGCTATTGCATTCATCCGGTGATGCTCGACGCAGCGTTGCAGAGTCTTGCCGCTGTCATCCCAGCCGATTCGACCGGTGATCCGGCCGAAACCCATTATCTGCCAGCGTCATTGGCGAAGATCCGGGTTTTCGGCCGCGTCGGGCGCCGGGCCAGGTGCCGCACACAGCTGGTGAGCCAGGAGCAGGACGGCGCCGGCCAGCTCGGTCGGGTCATCCTGATGGACGAGACGGGGACTCCGACCGCCGAAATCACCGGCGTCTGCATGCGGCCGATAGACCCACGCAGAATTGCTCTACCGCTGGCGCAGAAGATCTTCGACACCGAATGGGTGGAAATCTCGACGCCGTCTGACGCGCAGCCGACATCGGAAACTCCTGCTGGGAGTTGGCTGCTGTTGGCCGACGACGACGCCGACACACAAGCGCTCGTGGCCGAGTTCACGACCCGCTTCAGCTCACCGACCCGGCGAGTGATCAGCGAACGACTGTCAGACGAGTCGGCCGTGCAGGGAGCCGTCGCGAAAGCCGCCGCAGATAACGAGTTTCCGCCCGCCGGCATGATCGTGTTCGTCGGAGCGCCACCGTTCGACGGCACCGACCCGGATGGTGCGCTCCAGCGTGCGCAAGAGTTGATCTGGGCGATCTCGGTGGTGGCGCGCGCTGCGGTCGATGGCCACGGGACTCCGCCGCGGCTGTGGTTGGTGACCCGTAACGGGCTTGCCGTTCGCGATGACGAATCAGGCGATCCCGCGATCGGTGCCCTCAGAGGGCTCATCCGCAACTGGCGGTTCCCCGGCGAAGCGGCCCGTGTCCTGGCCGGCGAACCGGATGTCGGCGCCACTCTCGTCGACCTGGACGGAGCGGACGGTCTGGAGCACCTCGTCGCGACGTTGATGAGTGAACTGGGGTCGCCGGCGAAGGACGATGTGATCGCCCGGCGGGCCGAGCGTCGGTATGTTGAGCGGCTTTCGCGTGCGGCGCTCGAAGCACGCGAACACGAAGCGATGGTCCGCGCGGATGGTTCGTACATCATCACCGGGGGCCTGGGCGGGTTGGGCATGGTCGTCGTGCGCTGGCTAGCCGAACGCGGCGCGGGGCGGCTCGTGCTCAACGGTCGAACCGATCCTTCTGATGATCAACGAAGGGAACTCGGCGACGTGGCAAACGGCGCCGCTTCTCGTTCGGGTAAGCCCGAAATCGTCTTCGTATCAGGCGATATCGCCTCAGCAGGAGTAGCGAAACGACTGGTGGCGGCTGCCGAGGAGACCGGGCTGCCGTTGCGGGGACTCGTACACGCAGCGGGCGTGTCCGGCGACGGTATCGTGGCCGCCCTCACCCGGGAAGGCATGGAGCGGGTGTGGGCACCAAAGGTCGCCGGCGCATTGCGGCTGCACGCAGCCACGGCCACACGACAACTCGACTGGTGGGTTGGCTTTTCCTCGATGGCCTCGCTGCTCGGTCTGCCCGGTCAGTTGGCGTACACCACCGCCAACGCGTGGCTCGACGCCCTGGTGGCGTGGCGACGCGCGTCCGGCCTGCCCGCCACCGCAATTGGCTGGGGCCAGTGGTCGGATGTCGGGATGAGCCGATCGCTGACCTACAACATGCTGGACCCGATCACCCCTGACGAAGGCGTCGAGGCGCTGGAGTCGCTGGTCGGTGGCAGCCTCACTCGGGTGGGCGTCGGACGGATGCGGCTCGACCGCGCCATTGCCGCGATCCCGGAATTCCGCGAACTCGGCTACTTCGAAATGGTGGCCGGGAAATTCGACAGCGCGGTCGGCACGTCACGCGGTCCCATCCGATCCACGGTGGACGATCGGGATGGATCCCACGCAGCCGCCCCGGATTGGGGGCAGCTCCCCGCTGCGGACCGGCAGTGCGAACTGGAGACCAGGCTCCGGGCCATCTTGGCCCGGGAACTTCGAATGCAGGCATCAGCAGTCGACGTGGACAAGCCGTTCCCCGAATTGGGACTCGACTCGATGATGGCGATGACGGTGCTGAAGGAGGCGAAGCGGCTCCTGGGCATCGACTTGTCGGCAACGATGTTGTGGAACCACCCCGCCATCTCGTCTTTGGCCACCTACTTGGCGGAGCTGCTTGCACCACGACAAGTGCCACGGGAAGACGACACCGATCTGACGGTCGATTCGGGGAGCAGCGTGCTGGATGAGTTGTTCGACAGCGTGGAATCGGCTTCGGCAGGCAGTGAGAGCGGTAGCTTTTCATGAGAACGATCTTCAGCAGAGTTTTGGCCATGTCCGCCGACCAGCGGACCGCGCTGACGGAGCAGTTCGACAAGGCCTCGCGTATCGCGACGGCGGAGCCCGTGGCGGTGGTGGGAATCGGCTGCCGATTCCCCGGTGGAGTGGTGGGACCGGAGGCTTATTGGTCGTTTCTGGCCAACGGCGGCGATGCGATCGGCGAAATCCCCTCGGACCGCTGGGATGCTGACGCGTTCTACGATCAGGACCCGTTCGCGCCCGGCAGGATGTCGTCGAAATGGGGCGGTTTCCTGTCCGACGTGGCCGGCTTCGACGCCGATTTCTTCGGGATTTCACCGCGCGAAGCCGAAGCCATGGATCCTCAGCAGCGGGTGATGTTGGAGGTGGCCTGGGAAGCGTTGGAGCACGCCGGGCTAGCGCCCGACCGCCTGGCAGGAACCCGCGCCGGCGTGATGATGGGCGTGTATTACACAGAGTACCAAGGTATTTCGGCCGCCAACCCCGACAGGATCGACGCCTACTCCGCAACGGGCAACGCTCATGCCGTCGCCGTCGGGCGGATCGCGTATCTACTCGGACTGCGTGGACCGGCGATGGCAGTGGATTCGGCGTGCTCGTCATCGTTGGTCGCGGTGCATCTGGCGTGCCAGAGCCTGCGGCTTCGGGAGACCGACCTGGCACTGGCGGGCGGGGTCAGCCTCATATTGCGCCCGGAAACCCAGATCGCCATGTCCAAGTGGGGAATGCTGTCTCCGCGGGGCCGGTGTCACTCCTTTGATTCCCGGGCGGACGGGTTCGTGCGGGGCGAGGGCGCCGGAGTGGTGGTGCTCAAACGGCTCACCGATGCAGTGCGGGACGGGGACCGGGTACTGGCGGTGGTGCGAGGCTCGGCGGTCAACCAGGATGGCCGCTCCAACGGTCTAACGGCGCCGAATACCCTCGCGCAGCGGGATGTGATCACCCGGGCGTTGCGCAGCGCAGATGTAGCTGCGGGCACGGTGAATTACGTTGAGGCACACGGCACTGGCACCGCCTTGGGTGATCCCATCGAGTTCGAAGCGTTGGCGACCGTCTACGGGCGTGGCGACGGTCCATGTGCGCTGGGGGCCGTGAAGACGAATATGGGTCACTTGGAGGCGGCCGCCGGGATTGCCGGACTCATCAAGAGCGTCCTGTCCGTGCAGCGGAGGCAGATTCCGCCGAACCTCAATTTCGCGCAATGGAATCCGGCGATAGATCCGTCGCCCACTCGGCTGTTCGTACCCACCGAGCTGGCATCGTGGCCGACTTCTGAAGGTCCTCGTCGAGCAGCGGTGTCGTCGTTCGGGCTGGGCGGGACCAACGCGCATGTGGTACTCGAGCAGGGGCCGGATCCGGCGCCGGTGCCGGAGCACTCGTCGGGGTCACCCGTGACCACAATCGTGGTCTCTGGCAAGACGGATCAACGGGTAGCGTCGTGGGCGTCGGCGTTGGCCGACTGGATAGAAGGCCCCGGCGCCGTTGTGCCGCTGGCAGATATCGCCCACACACTCAATCATCACCGGGCGCGGTACGGAACGTTCGCTGCAGCGGTCGCATCCGACCGCGGCCAAGCCGTCGCGGGGTTGCGCGCCCTGGCCGCGGGCATCCCGGCTCCAGGTGTGGTTCCGCCGACCGACCGGGTGCCCGGACCGGGCACGGTGTTCGTGTATTCGGGTCAGGGTTCGCAGTGGGCGGGGATGGGTCAGAAGTTGTTGGCCGATGAGCCGGTGTTCGCCGCGGCGGTGGCCGAGTTGGAGCCGGTGTTCGTCGAGCAGGTCGGGTTCTCGCTACGCGACGTGCTGGAATCCGGCGAGCAGGTGGTGGGCATCGAGCGCATTCAGCCGGTGCTGGTCGGGTTGCAGTTGGCGCTGACGGCGTTGTGGCGCTCCCATGGGGTGGAACCGGATGCGGTGATCGGGCATTCGATGGGGGAGGTGACTGCGGCGGTGGTGGCCGGGGCGCTGAGCCCGGCCGACGGGTTGAAGGTGATCGCCACCCGGTCGCGGCTGATGTCGCGGTTGGCCGGGCAGGGCGCGATGGCGCTGCTGGAGTTGGATGCGGCGGCGGCCGAGAAACTGATCGCCGGTTATGCAGACCTGACGGTGGCGGTGTACGCCGCGCCGAATATGACGACGATCGCCGGGCCGCCTGAGCAGGTGGATGCGGTGATCGCGGTGCTCGACGCTCAGGGCCGGTTGGCGCGCCGCGTCGAGGTGGACGTGGCGTCGCATCATCCGACCATTGATCCGATCTTGCCCGAATTGCGCACTGCGCTGGCTGATTTGGCGCCGATGGCCCCGAAGATTCCGCTGCTCAGCACGGTCGATGACACCGATGGCGTAGCACCGGCTTTCGACGCCGACTACTGGGTAGCCAACTTGCGCAATCCGGTGCGGTTCAGCCAGGCGGTGGCAGCCGCAGCTGCGGACCACTCGACTTTCGTGGAAGTCAGCCCGCACCCGCTGCTCACCCACGCCATCACCGACAGCCTGGAGCCGCTCGGACCGCGCGGCGATATCCAGGTGGCGGCCACGTTGTACCGCGACAACCCCGAGACCATCACCTTCCACACCAATTTGGCCACAGTTCGGCCCCCGTCAGCTGAGCCAACCGAAGACGTCGGTGGTACAGCCCGAATCGTGGATATTCCGCCGACGTCATGGCTTCATTCGAGGTACTGGGTCGCATCGTCATCGGCTGGCCGGCAGGTGGCGGGTGCGCATCCGTTGCTGGGGATGCACGTTGAAATGCCGTCCGGCCGGGATCACTTGTGGCAGGCGGATGTTGGCACTGAAGTCATTCCCTGGCTGGCGGATCACAAGGTGCACGGGCAACCGGTGCATGCCCGCG
Organism: uncultured Actinomycetota bacterium; assembly: GCA_963791215.1. Lineage (GTDB taxonomy): Bacteria > Actinomycetota > Actinomycetes > Mycobacteriales > Mycobacteriaceae > Mycobacterium. The sequence continues at coordinate 83,065 of CAWBRR010000020.1, forward strand.
ACCGGTTTCGTCGAGATGGCACTGGCCGCCGTCAGCGAAGCCCTCGGCTTACCTGTCCAGCAAGTTGCCGTAAATCGCGTCGAGGTCGAACAGATGCTTCGACTGGACGGCCGGACTGAGGTGACGACCCAGCTGGTGCGGGGCGCAGCCGACTCCGTCGACGACATTCGTGTCGAGATCCACTCGCGTTCGGCCAACGGCAACTGGTCTCGGCATGCCGTCGCCCGAGCGGGAGTAGCGCAGCCCGAGACGCCATCCACTCTTCGCGCGAATTCTGCTGAGCCGGGCACCGTCCTGTCACCCTCAGACCTCTACGCTGCGTTGCGCCGGACGGGGTTGCACCACGGCCAGGCCTTCGCGGCGTTGACTCGGATCGTTCGCAAGCCGGGCGCTTCCTCGGAAGCCGAGATCGTCCTGCCCGACGAGGCCGCTCCGGACCGCAGTTACCGGATCCATCCCGTGATGCTCGACGCAGCGCTGCAGTGCTTGGCCGCGGCGTTGCCCGCCGAATCATTGGCCGACTCGGTCGAAGCCACGTATCTGCCGGTGTCGGTCGAGAAGATCCGGGTGTTCGGCGATGTCGGCCGACGTGCACGATGCCACGCTGAGCTGACAAATCTCGACGGCGACGGCGCCGGCATTCTGGGCCGCCTCGTGCTGACGGACGACGCGGGGACTCCGACGGCGGAGCTCGAGCGGCATCTTCCTCCAACGCGTGCAACCCCGCACGGTTCCACTTCCGCTGACGCAAAAGATCTTTGACAGCAAGTGGTTCGAAACTCCAACCGGCCCCGAGCCTTCGACGCTGCCCGACGGAAGCTGGTTGGTGCTGACCGACGGCGTCGAAACCGAGGGAATCGCAAACGATTTCATCAACCGGTTCGGCTCACCGACCCGACGGGTGATCAGCGCAGACCTTTCGCGTGAGTCCGCGGTGCTGGAGGCCTTCGCGAAAGCCGCGGCCGATCCCGAGCTTCCCCCGGCCGGGGTGATCGTCTTCGCCGGACAGAACTCGTTCGACGGCGCTGACTCCGATGACTCGCCGGAGCGTGCGCGCGATTTGGTCTGGGCCATCTCGGCTACGGTGCGCGCGATCGTCGGCGGCTGGCACGGGAAGGCGCCCCGGCTGTGGCTGGTAGCCCGCAACGGTCTGGCGCTTAACGAAAGCGAGCCGGGCGATCCGGTGATCGGCTCGCTCAAGGGGCTCGTCCGGGTGCTCGCGTTCGAACATCCGGACCTCCGCACGACCCTGGTTGATCTCGATACGGCGGACGACACGCTCGCACCGTTGATCACCGAGCTGGGGTCGACCGGTAACGACGATGTGATCGCGTGGCGCGGACAGCACCGGTATGCCGAACGGCTCTCGCGCGCGGTACTCGGTGCGGGCGAGCAAGGCCACGTCGTCCGACGGGAAGGCGCATACATCGTCACCGGCGGTCTCGGCGGTCTCGGTCTGGTCGTCGCTCGGTGGCTGGTCGAGAGCGGCGCCGCGCGTGTTGTGCTCAACGGTCGATCCGAGCCCTCCGATGAGCAACGCAGAGTTATTGCCGAGCTCGAAGAGAGCGCGCAAATCGCCATCGTGCACGGGGATATCTCGACACCCGAAGTGGCAGGCCGACTGGTGAAGGCCGCCGAGGAGACCGGGCTGGCCCTGCGGGGAGTGGTGCACGGCGCGGCCGTGATCGACGATCAGATCGTCGCCGCCCTCAGCAAGGAGAGCCTGGACCGTGTCTGGGCGCCCAAGGCAGCTGGGGCGTTGCGGCTGCACGCCGCCACGGCCGGCCGGGACCTCGACTGGTGGGTCGGGTTCTCATCGACGTCGTCCCTCCTGGGTGCACCCGGGCAAGGTGCGTACGCCGCTGCGAGTGCGTGGCTCGACGCCCTGGTCGCGTGGCGACGGGCATCGGGTCTGCCAGCCATTGCGATCAACTGGGGCCAATGGTCCGATATCGGCGTCGCCCGCTCACTCACTTTCAGCGCTCTCGATCCCATCGCTCCTGCGGAAGGCATCGAGGCTCTGGAGTCGGTGTTGGCCGGCGACCTCAGCCGGGTGGGTGTCGCACGGCTGCGCCTGGATCGCGCGTCGGCCGCATTCCCCGAGATCCAACAGCTCGGATATTTCGCAATCCTGGCCGAAGAATTGGACCTGGACAGCGACGACGACGATTGGGCAGGTCCCGACGCGCTTCGGGACATGGATGCCGCCGAGGCCAACCAGGTCGTCTCCGCACGGCTGGGCTCACGCGTGCTGGCCGTCATGGGCTATCCCAAAGACGCCCGCATCGACGCAAGCCAGGCGTTGACCGAACTGGGCATGGATTCCCTGATGGCCGTGCGCATCCGGAACACCGTTCGCGGGGACTTCGGTGTGGAGCCACCCGTGGCCCTGTTGTTGCAGGGTGCCTCGCTGACCGAACTCACGGCCGATCTGATCCGTCAACTCGGCCTCGGCGAGCAGGACGACACCGAGAGCGCGAACGATGTTCGTAGTCGAGCCCAGCAGCGTGCCGCAGCGCGGCAACGTGCCGCGGCGCGACGAAAGGTAGGAGACCGAGCGTGACCAGTGACAATGAACTGCCGCCCAACGCGATTGCGGTCGTCGGCATGGCCGGCAGGTTTCCGGGCGCCGACTCGGTGTCGGCGTTCTGGGACAATTTGCGCCGCGGTGAGGAGTCGATAGTCACCCTGTCCGAGGAGAGCCTTATCGCGGCCGGCATCGGCGAGAAGGTCCTCGCGAACCACGCGTATGTGCGGCGGGCTGCGCTGATGGACGGAATAGACGAATTCGACGCCGATTTCTTCGGCTTCACTCCACTGGCTGCCCGGACGACGGATCCGCAACACCGGCTGTTCCTGCAGACGGCGTGGCATGCGCTGGAAGACGCCGGCTACGACCCTGCGGACATCGACGGATCAGTCGGCGTGTACGGAACGAGCACGACCAGCGGATACCTCCTGCACAACCTGATGTCGCACCAGGACCCGAACGTGATCATCGGCCAGGGCGTCACATTCGAGATGGTCAATCTTTCGTTGCAGAACGACAAGGATTATCTCGCGACGCGGGTCGCGCACCAGTTCAACCTGCGTGGTCCCGCGCTGTCGGTGCAGACGGCGTGCTCGTCGTCTCTGGTCGCAGTTCACCTGGCCTGTCAGAGCATTCTGAACGGTGAATCCGAGATGGCCCTGGCCGGCGGCGCGTCGCTTCGAATCCCGCACGATGTCGGGTACTGGCACGAACCCGGTTCGATGGTGTCGGCAACCGGCCACTGCCGCCCGTTCGACGTGAGGTCGGATGGCACGATCTTCGGCAGCGGAGTCGCTGTCGTCGTGCTCAAGTCGCTGGAGGCCGCAGTCGACGACGGGGACCGCATTCACGCCGTGATCAGGGGATCGGCGCTCAACAACGACGGATCGACGAAGATGACGTTCGCCGCCCCCAACGCGGCGGGTCAAGCCGATGTCATCGCCGAGGCGCATGCGGTGGCGGATGTCGACGCCTCAACCGTGAGCTATGTCGAGACACATGGAACCGGAACACCATTGGGCGACCCGATCGAGATCGAAGGCCTACGACAGGCATTCGGTGTTTCCGAAACGGACAGGCCTGGTCCATGTTTCATCGGTTCGGTGAAGTCCAACATCGGCCACCTGGAGTCAGCGGCAGGCATGGCCGGTTTGATCAAGACGATTCTCTGCCTCAAGCACCGGGCGATCCCGGCAACTCTGCACTTCACCAGCCCCAACCCCGAAATGCACATTGACCGGGGGCCCTTCGTCGTGCGCAGCGAATACGGCCCATGGGAATGGGACGGCACTCTGCGCGCGGGAGTCAGCTCGTTCGGTGTGGGTGGCACCAACGCGCACGTCGTCTTGGAAGAAGCACCGGGGGAGGCGTCGGTTCCTCCTGCCGCCCAGGCCGGGCCCCAGGTGCTGTTGTTGTCGGCTCGAACCGCCGAGGCGCTGCAACAGTCACGCTCTGCCCTGGCCACCGAATTGTCCGGCCCAGACGACGTGAGCCTGCCCGATGTCGCATACACACTCGCGCGCCGTCGGAAAGAGAACATCCGCTTGGCGGCGGTCGTCCACGACCGGCAGGACGCGGCCGCGGTGTTGGCGGCGTCCGAGCATGACAACGTATTCGTCGGTGAATCGGTGCAGAGCACCGGATCTGATTCGGGGCGAGTCGTTTTCGTTTTTCCGGGCCAGGGCGCTCAACACATCGGGATGGCTCGTGGCCTTTACGAGTCCGAGCCAGTGTTCGCCGAGCACTTCGATCGGTGCGCCGCAGGGTTTCGCGAGGAGTTGGATGTCGACTTGCGCGCCGAGATCTTCGACGGCACCGCACGCAACCTGGAGCGCACCGATCGCACCCAACCCGCGCTTTTCACAGTGGAATACGCGTTGGCGAAGTTGATCGAGACCTACGGTATTCGCCCGGCGGCGATGGCCGGACACAGCATCGGCGAGTATGTCGCGGCCACCATCGCAGGTGTCTTCGACCTGCCGACGGCGGTCAAGGCGGTGTCGATGCGTGCCCGCCTGATGCATTCCGCGCCCCGTGGAGTGATGGTCGCGGTACCGATGAGCCCGGATGCCATCGCCGAGTACCTTTCGGCGGACGTCGACCTCGCCACCGTCAACGATCCGGGCGGCTGCGTCGTCGCGGGATCTGACGAGAACATCCGCCAGTTCTCCGAGCGCCTCGCCGAAGCGGGGATCGCGGCCCGCCGGGTCCGCACGTCGCATGCGTTCCACTCACGGCTGATGGACCCCGTCCTTCCGGAGTTCCAAGGCTTCCTGTCCCGCCTGACGCTACGTGCGCCGCAGATCCCGTTGCTGTCGAACGTGACCGGAACGTGGATGTCGGATTCCGAGGCCACCAATCCCGCGACGTGGGCGCGCCAAGTACGGGCAACGGTCCGGTTCGCCGATGAAGTCGACGCGGTGCTCGCCGATCCGCAGCGTGTCCTGGTCGAGGTTGGTCCCGGCGGCACGTTGACCGCGTCGGCGATGCGGCACCCGCGGTGGTCGACCTCTCACCGCGCGGTTCGGCTGATGCGCCATCACGCCCAGAACCGGGACGACCGCGACGCCTTCCTGCTGGCGCTTGGCCAACTCTGGTCAGCGGGGATCGACGTCGACTGGGCACCGCTACGCGGTGGTGACCGGCCACGGCTGGTTTCGCTTCCTGGCTATCCCTTTGAGCGCCAACGGCATTGGGTGGATCACAAGCCGACCGTCGGGTGGGCATCCGATGCCGCGCCGACCAACGGGATCGCGCCCCCGGCGTCTCAGGCCGCGGACCAAACCCAGGCCACTCACAACGGCAGTTCACCGATGGAAGTGACGTTGCAGCGCATCTGGGCGCAGTGTCTCGGGGTCGGCTCGATCGACCGGAACGCCAACTTCTTCGAATTGGGCGGCGACTCACTGGTCGCGATCAGCGTTGCGATGACCGCCACCCACGAAGGACTGGATCTCACACCGCAGGACCTGTACGACAACCAAACCGTGGCCGCGCTCGCCAAGACCCTGGTTGCCCGATATGCGGCCGGTGGGCTGGCGCGCCAGTCGCCGAGTGACGTCGTGCATCCCCCTGTTCCGCCGAACATCGAGTATTTCCTCGAGAGCGGAGTCCGCGAACGCGGCCATTGGCGTGTCCCCCTGCTCCTGCAACTTCGGCCCGATGTGCAAGTAGGACGACATCCGTTCGGTGCTCACTGCCGTGACCAATCACCATGACGCGCTGCGTCTGCGGATCGTTGAGCGCGCGGGAACATGGGAGCAGCACGTCGGCGAACCGCTGGAACACGCCGAACTGGCCACCCGGTCGCTTCCCGACGATGTCTCACCCGGAAGTCCGCAGGAGCGCGAAGCGGTGTTCGGCATGCTGAAAGAGCAGATCCGCGAACAGGACCTGGCGAGCCCACCGCTGACCGCCACCTATGTCCGTGGCTTGCCGGGCGCGCCGTGCTACCTGGCGATCAGCGTGCACGCGATCGTCGCCGACAACGCGTCGCGCGACATTCTGCTCACCGACATCTTCACCGCGTTCGGGCAACGGCTGGCCGGCGAAGACATTGCACTGCAACCGGTTACCACGTCGTGGCGGGAGTGGTCGGCGCGCTGCGCCGCGCTTGCCACCCATTCCGCGGTGGTGGAGAGCCGCGATTTCTGGCTGGACACCGTGACTGCAGCGGCCAGGCGCGTGGTCGGTTCGGAAGTCTCGGAACCACCGGCGGCCGCCGACCTTGTGAGGCTGTCCGCGTCGTTGCCTGTTTCGGAAACAAGCGAGATCGACGACGCGCGACGCCGGCTTCGGTTGCCGATCGAGGAAATCTTGTTGGCCGCGCTGGGCCGGACGATCGCGGCCACCGTCGGTGACGGTGCCGTCGTCGTTGACCTCGGCGGACCGGGCCGCTCGGTTCTCAAACCGGATGTCGACCTGCGCCGGACAGTTGGCTGGTTCACCACCGTCTACCCCGTCGCGCTGCGCTGCGCAAACGGCAACGGCGTGAGTGCCATGCAGGTGCTGGACGACGTACACGCCACGCTGAATGCCGTTCCGCACTACGGAATCGGGTACGGGCTGCTGCGTTACCTGTACGCACCAACTGCCCGGCTGCTCGGCGCTGCCCGTCCCGCCGACATCTTCTTCTCCTACGTCGGCACGATTCCTGACTTGCCATCCTTGTCATCCGAGGACGCTCCTGTTCAGTTCGACGCCGACAACGCTATGCCGGTGCGCGAGGCGATTGCGGGCCTCGGCCACGCCGTGGAGCTTCGGGTGTACCGCTCGGCGGGTGTGCTGCACCTGGATTGGTGGTACGACTCCCGCAGGGTCGAACCGGCCACGGCGCAGGCGCTTGCTGATGGGTTCTCCACCGCGTTGATGGATCTGATCCGTCAGGCGATCGCCGAAGATGAAATGGACTCGGCCAGCGATGAACTGGCCTTGGTGGACTTGTCGTGACAGAACCGGTATGGGAGACGCGAATGCGCAACTTCGATCACGCGGTCGCAAACCACCAGGGAGTCTGAAAAGTGTTTCCATCGTCGGTCATTCGAAAGCTGGCGAACAGCGAGGAAATGCTCGCCGAGACGCACAATTTCGTGGGTCTTGGCGCACACGTGAAGGGCCCGGTAGACATCGATGCCCTGTCGGCTGCCTACGATGCGCTGCTCGAGGCACGCCCAGTCCTCACCGCCCGCCTCGAGCGGGGGCCGGACGGACGGCATCAGATCGTCGCCGATGACCTTCTCCCCGCAGGAATCGAGGTGGTGGAGGTTGAAGGTTCGGAAACCGAAGCACCCGCTCCTCACTTCGACCAGAGCGAGTCGCTCGTCCACCTTCGAGTGACCATGCGCGACGGACAAGCGCACCCGACCCTCTACGTTCATCACAGCCTCGCCGACGGTCATCACATGTACAGCCTCATCGAGGAGTTGCTGTCCTACTACACCGACATCGTTGTCAGCGGGACCATTCGTGCGGTCACCGTCGAGCCGGCGCCGGAGCCGATTGAGACGGTGCTCGCCGAACGGGGGATACAGAAGCAGAAGCGCTCGGGCATCGAGAGGTTCATGCCGGCGATGTTCGCCTATGATCTCCCGCCATCCCGGCGGGGTACCACCGGTGTCAAACCTGCTTCGCCCCTGCGTGTTCCGATGGTGTCGTGCCGACTCGACGAACACCACACGGACAACATCGTGGCGCTCTGTCGTGCGCATGGGCTCGGCTTGACTTCCGTGCTGTCTGCCATCGTCCTCATGGCGGAGTGGCGACTTCGCGGCTCACTGAACATCCCGGTCCCGTTGATCTACACGGTCGATCTGCGGTACTTCCTCACACCGCCCGTGTCGGCGACCGCGTGCACCAACCCGGTCGGGTTGGCGACCTACCTTGCCGAGATCGACCGCAAGACACGTGTGATCGACCTCGCCCGCGGCATCGCCGAGACCTTTAAGGCAGACCTCTCCGATGGAGTGATCCAGCAGTCTCGGCTGCACTTCAGCCCCCAATACGTCGGCAATGCCCCTGGCTTGCCCGATGTCGTCTTGATTTCGGACAACGGTCTGGTTCCTCCCGTGCGTACCCCCCCGGATCTGGAAGTGGTCAGCACACACGGCGAGTTGTACTTCGCCGTCAGCGCCGGTATCGAGATCTACTTCACCCAGATCTTCGCCGGTCAGTTGAATGTCGAGTACCACTCGCATGGGCCGTCGCCGGAAAAGTCGATCGAGGCAATACGTTCGCTGCTCTGCGCTACCGCCGAACAGCACGCCGCAAGCGGCGTCAGTTGACGGGCCCGAAGGCGTAGCGGTGGTACTGCAGTGCTCGGCGCAGCGCCGGGACCACACGAACCAGGCGCCCCGCCAATCGGAAGGCAGCCGATGTCCGGCCGAAAGCTGGCGCATCGAAGAACGTCGAGGCGGTGAGCAACCGAACCCCGGAAACTCGGTCCAGAATGTCCGCCGGCCCGTTGACGGCCCAAAAGAGGGTCGACCCCGACTGCCGCTGCAATTTATGGGTCTTCTGCGACCGAACCGTGAGCCAGTTGTAGAAGTCGATCTGCAGTTCGCCGCAGGGGAACCGGTCGACGACGTGTTGCAGAAGCGCGACTCCTTCGGGCTCCGTCAGGTACATGCTGATGCCCTCGGCCAACAGCAATACTGGGCGGTCGGCGGGAATTTGGTCGAGCCACGACGGATCGGTCGCCGAAGTGGCGACCAAGTGGTACCCGGGACGGGTCGGAAAGAGCTTCTCGCGCAACGCGATTACGTCTGGGTAGTCGACGTCGAACCATTCCACACCGGGGCCGGGATCCAGCCGGAACACCCGACTGTCCAGACCGCACCCCAAATGCACCACGGTGGCATGCGGGTGAACGACCAGGAATTGGGACGCCCAGATGTCGTATTGAGCGGTGCGGACCGTCACCAGCGGCGTCCACCTGTCGGCAATACCGAGTTTGTGCCAGTCGTAATCGATTCGGCCGACCGCTTCCTTGGCGAATCCATCGCCCAATATGGGCTGGTCGAAGTCGGCGTCAAGCGCCTTGCAGTACAGGGTCGTCAGCATGGTCTGCGCGGGGCCGCTGAGGTCGACGGAAACTTTGTCGGTCACGTGTTGGAGGGTAATGCGCGACATCCTCGAGGGTCACGCTGGCGTGACGCTCGGTGGGCAGGGATACCGCACACGTTCGATAGGGAGGCGCGATGACAGACGTGACCAGCGAAGGGGGCGCCGAAAGGGCGCCGCGGGTCTTGCTGCTGTACTACACGTACACGGGGCAGTCGCTCAGGGTACTCGAGGCCGCGGCAGAGGTGTTCCGCGAGCGCGGGTGCGAGGTGCAGAAGGCCGAGATCGAGTTCACGGATCAGCGGTACGCCGAACGATTTTCGCGCTTCCCGATGCGACGTGTGTGGCCCGACATGCTCAGCGTGCTGTCAGCGCAGAAGCGCGGGGACACCGGGGAGATCCGAACCCCGGATACGGTGCGAAACGGCGACTTCGACCTGATCTGCATCGGCTCTCCGACGTGGTGGCAGACCGTGAGCATGCCGATGCGATCCTTCTTGAAGTCCGATGAAGGTCGACAACTGCTTGCCGACAAGCAGTTCGCAGTGTTCGTCGTCTGTCGCCAGTATTGGAAGGAGAACCTGTTGGCGGTGCGCGAACTTGCCGAGCAGCAGGGCGGTCGCTACGTCGACGAAATCCATTTCACGTACCCCGGCGACACACTTCGTTCCATGCTGTCGTTGACCAGCTACCTGGGGTCCGGTGAGTACCGAGATCGCTATCTGGGAGTCCGCATTCCGAGCACCAACGTCCAGCCGGAGCAACTGGAACAGACGCGCACCTTCGCGGCCTCCCGTCGCGGATCGGGTGTTCGGAAACCAGCGGTAGCGTGGTTGCCCATGTCCCGATCCTTCGACGTTTCCTACCAATCACCCAGCAGCGTTGAACAAATCCACTCGGCTTTCGGAGAAGAGGACTATTGGCTGGCACGACTCGCGGCCTTCGGCGGCAGCAAGACACTGGACTCATTGGTCGTCGACCCCGATGGCACGGTGACCGTGTCCGTCACCGAGGACCTGCGCTCGAGCGCGCTGCCTGCGATGCTCGCCAAGTTGTATCGCGGTGATCTGAACGTGCGTAGCACGGAGAAGTGGCGGCCGGCCGACGATCGCCGGGTGACCGGAGAGATCAGCGTCGCGGTGACCGGCGCGCCGGGGTCGGGCCGCGGCCAGGCCGTGCTGGCGCCGTCGGGCAGACGCCTCGCAGCTGACGTTGAATGCAATTGTGGAGTTCAACGTCCCGTTGGTCGGCGGCAGGATCGAAAGCTATGTCGCGCGCGAATTCGCCGACGGGATCCGGGAAATTCAGCGCTTCACCACAGGATGGATCAGCGAACATGTCTGACACGTCGAACTCCGCCTCTCCCAACGGGATTGTGCCAACCACAGCTGAGGCGCTGGCCCGGCTCGACATGCCACTGCTCGACGCGATGATGACTCAGCGAGCGTTGCGACGAGTTCTTCCTGACCCCGTCGATGACGCGGTGGTGTTGAAGTGCATCGAGTTGGCTTTGCGCGCGCCGACCGGTAACAACGGCCAGAACTGGGAATTCATCGTCGTCAGGGACGCCCGGGTCAAGGAGAAGCTCGCCAGACGTTATCGCCAGGCGTGGAAGCTCCAGTACGGCGTGGTGGTCCGGCGCATCCTTGCCCGCGACGAGTCGATGGCAAAGACCGTGCGTGCGATTCAGTGGCAGGTCGACCACTTCACGGAGATCCCGGTCCTGGTGGTGGCCTGTCTGCGCCTCGGCGCCCGGGAGGGACGCTTGCCTTTCGTGCGGATGCCCCACGCGGTCGAGTCGGCATACTACGGATCGATCTATCCCGAGTGTGCAGAACCTGTTACTCGCCGCACGCGCCATGGGGCTGGGTGCATGCCTGATCACCTTGCCGCTGTGGAGTCTGCCCTCGGCGCGCAAGATTCTCGATCTTCCGCACTCCGTGACCCCGTGCTGCATCGTGCCACTCGGTTGGCCGCGTGGCAGCTACGGGCCGACGACCCGCACACCGGTCGAGCAGGTGACGCACCGTGACGCCTACGGCAACCTCGCCTGGCTCGACACTTTCGAGCGGCCCGCTCGGTGACGTGGTAGATGGTTGCAAGCCGTTCGACGATCTCTACAACGGCGTGGGCCGGAATGCTAGCCGCCTAAGCCCCTCATCACGACACGATCCCACATCCGGTCGGTCAGCAGCAGACGGGCCAGTACGGAAGCCTTTCCAGACATCCCAACGAGATAGCGAGGTTTGGGGTTCTTTGGCCTCGACCGCCCGGACGACCGCGCGGGCGACGGTGTCGGAGTCGACCGTCATGACGGTCGACTCGGCCAGTGTGCCGGTGAGTTCGGCGTAACGGCGCTTGAACTCGCCGTACGGATCATCTTCGGCGTCCGACTGCCTTGGCGCGATTTGGGCTTCGACGAACCTCGTATCACGGACCCCGGTCGGCTCTATCAAAACGACGCGAACACCGAACTGCCTTACTTCGGCCCGAAGCGCGTGTGACAGAGCGACCACGCCGTACTTGCTGATGTGGTACGCGCCCACTCCAGGGGTGGTCCATCGTCCGGCGGTGCTGCCGATGTTGACGATCGTGCCGGCTCCATCGAGCGCGCATCCCTGGTAAAACGGCCTGCGACAGGTGAAGCATCGCAACCACATTGGTCTCGAAGATGCTTCGCAGATCGCTCAACGCCACCTGCTCGAGAGGGCTGGACAACCCGAATCCGGCATTGTTGACGAGGACGTCCACCCCTCCGTAGTCGGTGTGTATCTCCTCGACGAGTCGGGCTACGGCGGCCTCATCGGTGACGTCGACGGTGCGGGCCTGAAGTCCGCGTGACCGCAGGGTATCGAGCGCAACTGGATTACGGCCTGCCGCGAACACCACGTGACCTCGGGCCTGCAGCCGGTAGGCGGTGGCCTCGCCGATGCCGCTCGTCGCCCCGGTGACCAAGGCAACCGGCTTGGCTTTCATCGGATCAGGGCTCCTCAGAGGGGTTGCGAAATCCGGCAGGCGGCTTCATTGGGAAACTCGCCCCTCAAGAGGACGTCCGGAGTTTGCGCGCGGATGCAAGCGTAGCGACTCGGTCAAAACCGCGGTGTGGGTGTGGGCTCACCCGCGTGATACTTTGCGGTTGCTTCGAGGAAGAACCTTCATCCAGGGAGGCTTGCAACGTGCCTATGGCGCACGAGAATCCGTGTGCGACATGCTTGAGGTGATCGACCGGGGGTGTGTCAGCGAATCCCACTCCGTGCCGCTGCTCTTCGTCCACGGCGCCTGGCATGCAGCATGGTGTTGGGAGGAAAACTTCCTAGGCTTCTTCGCCGACAAGGGTTATCGCGCTCTGGCGGTCAGCCTTCGCGGCCATGGCAACAGCCCGACTGAGAAACCGCTGCGTGCATGTTCGGTCGCCGACTTCGTCGAAGACATCAGTGTGGTTGCCGACCGTCTGCCCACGCCGCCGGTGATCATCGGTCACTCCATGGGCGGTTTCATCGTGCAGAAGTATCTGGAGTCGCACGACCTTCCTGCCGGTGTGTTGATGACATCCATGCCGCCGCAGGGAAATCTCGGATCCGCCCTGCGCTGGATGAGGCACCACCCCTGGCATTTCACCAAGATGACGGTCACCGGAAAGGCGTTGCCGTACATCAGTACTCCGCAGCTCGCTCGCGAGAGATTCTTCTCTGCCCGGACGCCGGATTCCCTCGTCGTGGATTGCGCGGCACGGCTCCAAGAGGACAGCGCGCGTGTCGGCATCGACTGCCTCATGCTCAGCTTGCCCCGACCGAAACGAGTGACGACGCCATTGCTGGTCCTAGGCGCCGACGACGACGGCGCCCATACCCGAAAGGAAGTACTTGCGACGGCGCGCGCATATCGCGCCGAAGCGGAATTCTTCCCCAACATGGGTCACAACATGATGCTGGAGCCCGGGTGGGCTGCTGTCGCTGAACGAATCCACACCTGGCTCGGCACGCACGGGCTTTAGGTAGCTGGCACCGATCTTCTGCGCTGTGTCCGCGTCCTCGCTCCGGTACCGTCCACGCGTGCCAGCCCTGAACACGCTGCGCGGATCATCCTCAATGGCGTGCGCAAGAACAAAGCCCGCGTGCTCGTCGGGCCGGGCGCCAGGGCGCTCGACCTGTTCGTGCGAGCCACCGGGTCCGGTTACCAGCGGATCTTCCCTTCGATCGTGGGCCGCCTGATGCCTCAGGCGGACGCCGATTGCGCCCGATACTGAGAACGGCTGCGTCGCGGTCACGTTCCAGCAAAGACGCGATGGCGCCATGCGCTTTGTTTGTCACGGCATGGTTTACTCGTCACTATTGGTCGTGCCCTCATCGAGCGTGGTACGCCGATTTGTGGCTGGGTGCAGGGATGCGGATCGTCAGAGTTGTGCGAAGGGTGTGGATACCGCTGGTTGTATTGGTGGTGATCGCTTGTGGCGGATTCGTCGTGTCTCGAGTCCACGGTCTCTTCGGCGCCGAGAAGCGCCCGTCGTATGCGGGCGATCAAGTTGATGGCGCCACGTCATACCACCCCAAGCAGATGATCTACGAGGTCTTCGGCCCGGCGGGCACCGTGGCTGACATAAGCTATTTCGACGTCAATTCCCAGCCGCAGCAAGTCGATGGAGCGGCCTTACCGTGGTCATTGACGATTACGGCGAATTCCCAGTCGGTCGTGGGCAGCGTTGTGGCGCAAGGTGATAGCGACAGCATCGGCTGCCGCATCGTCGTGGACGGTGACGTCAAAGCCGAGAGGATTTCGGACGAGGTAAATGCCTACACACACTGCCTGATAACGGGCGGATGACAAACCACAGCCCGAGAAGTGAACGTACCGAACGATCATTCTCGGCGAGAATGGTTCGTAAGCTTTCGCTGCTGATCATTCTTGGCTGGTTGGCGATCACTGCGGTGGTGAGTTTATGTGTTCCATCGCTGGATCAGGTCGCCAAGGAGCGGGCCGTATCTTTGAGCGCCAAAGATGCGCCGTCGGTACAGGCGATGATGCGCATCGGCCAGTCATTCAAGGAATCGAGTACCGATAGTGTTGCGATGGTCGTTCTGGAGAGCGACCGGCCCCTCGGTGACGACGCCCATCGTTACTACGACAATCTGATTTCTCAGCTGGACGCCGACACCACGCACGTTCAACACATTCAGAATTACTGGGGGAACCGACTAACCGCGGCTGCAGCGCAAAGTTCCGACGGTGAGGCTGCATATGTCCAATTGAGCCTCGCGGGGAACGCTGGCGAGAGTCTGGCGACCGAATCAGTTGACTCCGTTCGTCAGATCGTGGACCGAACCCGGGCGCCGGCTGGTGTCACGGTCTATGTCACCGGTCCAGCGGCACTCGTCGCCGATTCGAATCACAGCGGCGAGAAAACGGTCATCAAGATCACTGCGGTGGCGATCGCGGTGATCTTCATCATGCTTCTTCTGGTTTATCGTTCGCTCACTACCGCAGTGTTCCTACTGATCATGGTGGGGATCGAACTGGCAGCAGTCCGTGGAATTGTCGCGGTGCTCGGCAATTTCGGCGTCATTGGGCTATCGACTTTTGCCGTCAACATCTTGATCACCCTGGCGATAGCAGCCGGTACGGATTACGGCATATTCTTCATGGGCCGATACCATGAGGCGCGCCAGGCCGGCGAAGATCGGGAGCGGGCCTACTACACCGCATACCGCGGAGTTGCGCACGTGATATTGGCGTCCGGCTTGACGATCGCCGGAGCGACGTATTGCCTCAGTTTCACCCGGCTGCCGGCCTTTCAAACCATGGCTGCGCCGTGCGCGGTAGGCATGCTGGTTGCCGTCGCGGTCGCTCTCACGTTGGTTCCCGCGGCCGTAAGCGTCGCCAGCCGGTTCGGCCTCCTCGACCCCAAACGCACGATGTCGCAACGCGGCTGGCGGCGAGTGGGCACTGCAGTCGTACGCTGGCCCGTACCCATCTTCGTCGCAACGTGTGCGATCGCGTTGATTGGACTGCTGGCGCTGCCGGGCTACCGGGTGAGTTACCAAGACCGGTTCTACATGCCCAAGGACGTCCCCTCGAACGTCGGAATGGCCGCAGCGGAGCGTCACTTTTCGCAGGCGCGGATGATGCCCGAAGTGCTGATGATCGAGGCCGACCACGATATGCGTAATTCGGCGGACTTCCTGGTGTTGAACAAGCTGGCCAAGGACCTCTTCGCCGTCGAAGGTGTCGCCCTCGTGCAAGGCGTGACCCGACCAGAGGGCACGCCCATCGCGCACACCTCCATACCATTCTTGCTGAGCCTACAAAACTCCGGTCAGCAACAAAATCTTCCGTTCGTGAAAGAGCGGCTTGAAGACATGCGTAAGCAGGCCAATGAGCTCACCGGAACCATCGCAACAATGGAACGGACGAGTGCTCTGCTGCAACGGCTCACCGACTCCACCAAGCACACGATCGGCGTCACGAGGGAAATGATGGTTACCGTCAACGAAGTGCGCGACAACCTCGCCGACTTCGACGACACATTTAGGCCCTTCCGAAATTATCTCTATTGGGAGCAGCATTGTTTTGACATCCCGGTCTGCCAAGGGGTGAGGTCGGCATATGAGGCGTTGGATAGCGTAGACAAGATCAGCGAACAGCTGGCCGAAATCACACCGGATCTCGACAACATCGACACGGTCATGCCGGAATTCGTGGCGCTGCTGCCCCCACAGATCGCCACGCTGAAGAGCGTCCAGTCGATGCTACTTTCGACCTACAGCACCACGTCTGGGATCATCGAGCAGATCGAAGCACTCGGCGGAAGTACGGCTGCCATGGGGCAAGATTTCGATGCCGCCCGAAACGACGATTCCTTTTACCTGCCGCGGGGTGTGTTCGATAATCCGGACTTCCAGCGGGTCATGAAGCTGTTCCTGTCACCGGACGGGAAGGCGGCGCGCTTCATCATTACGCATAGGGGGGATCCCGCAACGGTCGAGGGTATCGCGCGGATAGACGCGTTGAAGACGGCCGCCGAGGAGGCGCTAAAGGGCACGCCACTGGCGACTGCCAGTATTTACGTCTCCGGCACCGCTGCGGTCTTCAAGGATCTGCGCGAGGGCTCGAATTACGACCTCGTGATCGCAGTGACTGCGTCGCTTTGCATTGTTTTCATCATCATGTTGCTCATCACGCGAAGTCTTATAGCGGCCCTGGTCATCGTGGGTACGGTAGCGCTATCCCTGGGTGCCTCGTTTGGGCTATCCGTACTCGTCTGGCAATACATTCTCGGCATCAATTTGCATTGGCTTGTGCTGGTAATGGCCGTCATTATTCTGTTGGCTGTGGGATCGGACTACAACCTGCTTCTGGTTTCACGGTTCAAGGAGGAAATGGGCCCCGGGCTGAAGACGGGCATCATCCGGGCGATGGGCGGCACTGGCAAGGTCGTGACTGCGGCGGGACTGGTCTTCGCCTTCACCATGGCGTCCATGGTGGTAAGCGACCTGCGGGTGGTCGGGCAGGTGGGCACCACGGTTGGTATCGGTCTGCTGTTCGACACGCTGGTGGTGCGGGCCTTCATGATGCCGTCCGTCGCCGCGATGCTGGGACGCTGGTTCTGGTGGCCACTCAACGTTCGCTCGCGCCCGCCGCGCATACCTGGTGTCCAGCCTGAGCCAGTGCTCTACCGGTCGAGTCGCGATGAGGAGAACGGCGGAAGTCCCTGAGCTGGACCTCAGTCCTTCGTGAAGCAATAAGTGCGGTACGAGATGTCGCCGCGTTCTAGGTCCTTGTAGAACAACGAGCCATCCACCACGGCGAATTCACGGCCGAAACGGCGGGCGAACGCCGGTAGGTAGCCATTGATGATCTCCGTGGACCGTGGTGAGTTCTTTTGCAGGCCGCGAACGACTTCCGTATCGATGACTCTTTTTGAGACGAGCCGCAGGGGAGGTTTGGTCAATGCCGCTTCCCAGGCGACGAAGGCGTCACGGTTGCGGAAATCTGCGTAGAGGAAGTGCCCGCCGGGGCGCAGCACACGCGCGACTTCGGCGAGGAAACGCTCGAAGTCGGGGTAGATGTGGGAGGCTTCGACGTTGATCACGGCATCGAAGGATTCGTCGGGAAACGGCAGGTCCTGGGCGTCGCCCTGCACGAACTTCAGATCGGGCAGTTCGTGCCTTTTCTTGCAGAAGTCGATACCGGCCGGGTTGAAGTCCAGCGCCGTGTAGGAGGCGGGGTGACGGGTCCGCGTCAGGTAGGAGGCTCCGCCGCCATGTCCGCAGCTCACTTCCAGAACGTCCTTGCCACTGATGTCGACTTGGGTCGCGGTTTGGTGGTAGAGTCGAATCGAGTAGCGGTTGGGTTCATCGGACTCGTCGAGCGGTAGACCCATCGGCGGGTCCTCCTCGTAGCCCCAGTTCAAGAACACGACATCCTCTTTGCCGGCGAGGCGCCGGGTCATGAGGGGATACCAGTACTTGAAGACCTTCTTGTACAGCGCGGTCGATCCGACGCGGTAGATCAGGCCTACTCCGATTTTGTCCAAGGTCTCAGATCGGGACTTGCGAGTCATGGCGGCAAGTATGGCAGCACGAGCGGCGTGGCGTCCGAGGCCAGGCCAACTACCGTTGCTGTGCTCGCACGCACACGTTCTGCGCTTGGATCTGCAAGGACTAATGTCTATCAGCGTGCAGCACTTCGACGTGATCATCGTGGGGGCGGGTTTCGGCGGAATTGGCGCGGCGATCCAACTCAAGCGCCTGGGCTACGAGAAGATCGTGGTCGTCGATCGCGAGGACGACCTGGGTGGGACGTGGCACGTCAATCACTATCCGGGCCTTTCCGTCGATCAGCCCTCGCCCACGTTTTCCTATTGGTTCGAGCCGAATCCCCATTGGTCGCGGATGTATGCGCCAGGCAGCGAACTGAAGCGCTACGCCGTCTACGTGGCCGACAAGTACGACGTGCGCCGTCACATGCGTTTCAACACCGTCGTCGAAGGCGCGCGGTGGGACGACGATGCCGAGGTGTGGCGGGTGGCGCTTGCCGGTGGTGAGACGCTGACCGCGCAGTTCCTGATCGCCGCGACCGGCTTCCTGTGTCAGGCACACACCCCCGACATTCAGGGGATCGATACGTTCACGGGGCGGATCATCCACACCGCCGCCTGGGATGACAGCTATTCGCTTGCCGGCCGCCGCGCGGCGGTCATCGGAACCGGTTCCACCGGTGTGCAGGTGGTTCCCGAGTTGGCGAAGGAAGTCGCCGAGCTGACGGTGTATCAGCGCACACCGATTTGGGTGCTTCCGAAGTTCGATCTCGCCTTCCCGCGCGCGGTGCAACGGCTTTTCGCCAGGGTTCCGCTAACCCAGCGCGTCGTGCGGTGGTTCACCGACACCAGCCTGGAATTCATGATGGTCATCACGATGTGGAATTACCGGCGCTTCAAGTGGGTGAACAAGGCCACGGCGCAGTTGTCGAAGATCTATCGGCTGATGCTGGTGCGCGATAGGGAGTTGTCGCGCAAGCTGAACCCGGATTTCGACTTCGGTTGCAAGCGGCCGACGATCTCCAACTCCTACTACCGCGCATTCGCCAAGCCGCACGTGCATCTGGAAACCAGTGGCATCGACCGAATCGAGCCCGACGGGATCGTCGCCAGCGACGGCACGAAACGGTTCATCGACACCCTGGTCCTCGCGACCGGCTTCGACGTGTGGAAAGCCAACCTGCCTGCGATCGAGGTGATCGGCCGAGAGGGCCGGGACCTTGGAAAGTGGTGGCGCGAAACGCGGTTCCAAGCCTACGAAGGCATCTCGGTTCCTTACTTCCCGAACTTCTTGAGCATGGCGAGCCCATACGCGTGGGTGGGGTTGTCGTGGTTCAACACGGTGGAATACCAGATGCGACACATGGACCGGTTGTTCGGCGAACTTCAGCGGCGTGGTGGTCGCACCTTCGAGGTGACCGAACAGGCCAACGCCCGCTTCCTGGATCGGGTGACCGCGCTGCTCGAAGACTCGGCTTTTGCACTCGGCAACTGTGCCACCTCGCGGTCGTACTGGTTCAGGGACCACACTGGCAAGGGGGAAGCGCCGCTCTTCCGGCCGACGTCGGTGCGCAGCGCCGTCAAGGAACAGGAGCGATTCCCGTTGTCGGACTACGAAATAGCGTGACCGCCGACGGTGCGTGTGCGCAACCGCTCAGTCCTTGGTGAAGCAGTACATCCGGTACTCGATCTTCCCGCTTTCGATGTCGCGGTAGAGCCCTGTGCCTGGCACTCCGGCGAAACGGCGGCCGAAGGGGCGCAGGATCGCAGGCACCAGGCGATCGATCAGGTCGATTGACCGTTGTGCATTCTTCTCCAGCCCGCGCAGGACCTCCGGATTGATGACGCGTTCCGAAACCTTCCGTAACTGGGTCTCGGCCAGCGCTGCATCCCAGCCGGGAAATTCGCTGCGACCGCGGAAGTCTGCGTAGAGGAGATGGCCGCCAGGGCGGAGTACGCGCACCACTTCGGCGAGGAAGCAGGGAAGCCGAGGATAAGCATGTGAGGCTTCGACATTGATCACCACGTCGAAGGATTCATCGGCGAATGGCAGGTTTTCGGCGTCACCGTGCATGAAGTCCAGCCCCGCCACTTGATGCCGCTTTTGGCAGAAGGCAATGCCGTCCGGGTTGAAGTCCAGACCCGTGTAGGAGGAGGGGTGCAACGTGCGCACGAGGTACGAGGCTCCGCCGCCATGGCCGCAGCTGACTTCCAGTACCTGTTTGGAATCAAGCTCCACCTGAGTCGCCACGCGGTGGTAGAGCTGAATACCGAACCGGTTGCGCTCATCGGACTCCGACAGCGGCAAGCCCATCGGCGGATCCTCTTCGTAGCCGTAATTGAGACACGTGAGGTCTTCCGATTCGAGCCGGCGGCTCAGAAATGGGTACCAGTAGTTGTTCTCCACTGCTTTGAACAACCTGACACCGATGTCCGTGATGCGGTCGGTTGTGGTGGTCGGCATGGCTGGAGTATGCCAGGTTGCGCCTGGATCAGCCGCCGTGGTCGGCCGCCGATACCGCGTCACGATCGCGCGGCGCCGCGGCCGGTCGCCGGTAAACCACGGCGCGGCCGCCCCGTGACGGCATGATCGCCACACCGCGGTAGCGCCGCCGCTCACCCTTCGCATTCGTGGGCTCGAACCTGAATTCGCGGAGCAGTGTACGCAGCGCGACGTCCATCTCCATGTTCGCGAAAGACGCACCGGGACAGCGGTTTACGCCGCCACCGTACGGCATCCACCGGAAGGGCGTCGGGTTGTCATTCATGAATCGGTCCGGATTGAACGATCCCGCGTCGGGGAAGTTCTCCGCCGACTCGTGAGCCAGCTGGAAATTGATCATCACGTGAATGCCCTCCGGAAGGACCCAGTCACCAAGCCGAATTCTTTGCGTCGTGCGGCGTAGCGAAGCCTCGATCGTCGGCCGGATGCGCTGCGCTTCGTAGATCGTCGCCTGCCGCAATGCAGACCCGCCCGCGTCCACTTCGTCGGTGAGGCGCTCCAATACCCGTGGATGCCTGCGCAGCTGCTCCAGTATCCAGGCCAACTGGTTTGCCGTTGTCTCGTGACCGGCGCCGACCAAAGTCAGCAACTCGTTGGCGATATGCCGGTCCGGGATCGGCTCGCCGTTCTCGTGGCGGGCCCGCAGGAGCAATGCGAGCACATCGCGGCGCTCCTCGAATGCCGGATCCGACCGCGCCTTGGCGATCAGCGAATCGATCACGGCGTCGAACCGGCGCCGATAGTGTGACAAGTAACCTCCCGGGCTCCATCGACCCAGGTCGCGCCCCACTACCGACGGCAGTTGGTGCAGGAAGGATCCAACCGTGACCATGGCCGGTACCACCCTGCGAAGCTCGTCCAAGGCCGCCTGCTCATCGCCGAACATGGTGCGCAGGATCGCATTGAGCGCCAGTCGATTCAGCGCCTCATGCGTTTTGAACTCGCGCCCCTCCGGCCAGTACGCGGTTTCGCGCAGCACCTCTTCTTCGATGATGTGCTCGTAGGCGCCCACCCGCTTCCCGTGAAACACCGGAAGTATCAACCGTCGACGCTCGAGATGCGCTTCGCCGTTGAGAATGAACGTCGACCCGGGGCCGAAGACCTCGCCGAGGTTGGTCGGGCGTTCGACCAGCTCGCTGCTAGTGGCGAATACGTCTTTGACCAGGGTGGGGTCGCTGATCACCACCGTCTTGCCGAAAATCGGCAAGTTGATGGTGTACGTGCTGCCATAGCGTCGGCCCAGCGCGGGTACTACTTCACACAGGGCGGTCAAGAACGCGATGCCTTGGACGGTCTTCGGTATCCGCGGCCCGGGCGGTAGCCGTACCGGCTCGGTCGTCGCCGTTGCCATGTCGTCCCCTGTCCGTACCGGGCACCCCAATTTGTCTGTGCAGGTGGCCCACTGTATCCGAGCCGGCCCCTGCGGCGTTCGCCGTCACGCGGCTTCTGGCGAGTCCAGCCCTAGCTAGCGACCCTTTCGCACATCAACGGGTCAACAGAATTTTGCACTGAGGCGTCGAGCCCGGCAGCGGTGATGGCCGACGTGCTGGTCGAGGGCTTTGGCGCCGCTGGACGTGAGTTGGCTGGCATCACTAAATGACATGAAAGCTTATTTGAATTCCTTCGCGATCGCGTTTGCTGCGATAGGTTCAACTCTGCCGTTTGGAACATCGATTCTGCAAGGGGTCTCGCTATATGCCCGCACACGCCCGTCGCCGAGTGCGTCACCGCAAACCACTGGACGCGAAACGGGCGCGCCTGGTGCGTCGGTATTCGGCGATGGCGGCCGTCGCGGTCGTAGGGGGCGGCGTCATGGCGATCACTCCGGTCGCGCCACCGGAGCCAGTGCCGGAGCTTGGCGTGGCCAGCGCGGACGTACGTCTAGCGGCCGCCACCGGCAGCATTCTCAATGTTCCGATGAATCTGGCCATTGACCTGGTCAACGTTCCGTCCAACGAAGTGAAAGCCTTGGACTTCTTGTCGAAGTCCTTGTTCTTCAGCGGGGCGTGGTTCGTCGTAAGCGCGACGAACCTCTGGGGAGTGGACCCCGGTGACCCGAGCCATTTTCAGTCGGTAGTTCAACTGGCGGTGCCGTTCCCAGCGCTGTCCGGATTGGGGCTCGATCAGTCCGATCAAAACGGCTTGGGCCAGCAAGTGTGGCACACCGTGGCGGTCGTGCTCCCGATAAGTACGTATTGCGACGCCGCCATGTGCACGCCCGTAACGCCGACGAGCCCCATCACCGGAATTACGTCCACCGACTTTTATATCTGGACTCTGGCGCTACTGACCGGCCAGGTGAAGTTTCCGCTCATCGACAACTGGCTCAACCCGGAGCGACTTACGCAGCTGCTGTCCGGGGGGTACACCTTCGATTCCACTTACCCTGGTTACGCTGACCCGAGCGGACCAGTCAAACCCTTGTTCGACTTTCCGGGTACGACCGTCGGCCCCGACGGCGAAAACCTGAACCCATGGGCCGACACGACATTCACGCTGAATCTGCTCAAGCCCCTCCAAAACTACTTCAACCACTTGATGGCAGATCCGTCAACCAACCCGATCCAGCTTCCCGACCTCGTGCAATTCGGCCGAACCCTTCAAGCTGTCCTCGCAAGCATGGTCGTTGCCTTTGATCCAATTACCCCGGGGAGCCCGTACTGCTCGGGGGACTGCAGCTTCATCACCGACCTCCATCTGGACTATCCGGACATCGTGAGAGGTATCGGAGCCCTTTGGCCGGGGAACCAGACCATTGATACCTGGCTGACCGCCTACGACACGGGCAAGGCCAACGGCCCGACGCAGGAGCAAATCGACAACTCCATAAAGATCTTGCAACCAACGGGTTGGAGCTTTGGCAACCCAAGCCCGCCCCCCCAGTGGTTCCCTGGCTTGAATCTCAGCACCCTGGCGCCGCAGTTCCACGCTTTGTGGACGGCCCTCGGCCTCAATCCCCCGCCGCTCAACAACACCCCCATCGAACTGGAGGAGACGAGCAGCGTGACCGCCCTCGCAGGCGGTCCCGAGACCCAGTCGAAGGCGGAAGCGATCGAGCAGGACCCCGAGGACACGCCCCCGGGCGGGTCGGGCGCGGCGACCCTGCTGGGTAAGGGCGGCGGACTCACCGAGCCGACGGGATTGGACCAAGGGTTGCCGCCCTCGACTGGTTCGGAAACGCAAACACCGAGCTCAGCACCGTCGAACGACACCGTCCAGGAACCGGGATTCGTGCAGCGTGCGGTGAACCGGCTGGTGCCGCATCCGTCGGGCACCAACACGACTACCGCCGATGGGACCACCGGTACCAATGCGACCGGCGAGGACATCACGAAGTCGGGCGAGGGTGCCACCAAGTCGGGCGAGGGTGCCACGAAGTCGGGCGAGGGTGCCACGAAGTCGGGCGAGGGTGCCACCAAGTCGGGCGAGGGTGCCACCAAGTCGGGCGAGGGTGCCACCAAGTCGGGCGAGGGTGCCACCAAGACGGGCCCGGGGGGTAACGGCACGTCGACCGGCGCGCACAGCGGTGGTGGCAGCGCCGGATAGCACCAGTTCGAATCTGCTTGCCACACTGGCTGATTGAGTGCTTACGCGGTGTTCGCTCCCAGGATCCGAGCTGGTGAGAGGCTCCGGACATATGGCGCCGAAACCCGGCCCCCACGTTGACGGCGTCGAAGTGCTCCGCAATCATGCGGGTGACGGAGATTGATGGCGCCGGAGCACTGGCGCAGTTGGTCCCAGGTCCGCTCTCGCGCCGTCGCCGGCGGCCCGGCTACGAAGGTGAGAGCTTGAGTATCGATGTCGACGGACTCGCCCCAGTAGAGAAGACCGCTCTCCTCACGCTGTATGCCCGTGCGCTTGACAGTCGTTGCGAAACGCCGATTCTGTGTGACAGGAGTGCCAATGAGGTGACGGGAAAGCTCAACTACGACTTCGACTCCCTCAAGATGCCTGCCAGTGTGCTGTGTCCGGTGGTGCTGCGCGCCAAGATGCTTGATGAGCGCGTGCGTAGGTTCACTACCGAGCACCCCGACGCCGTCGTCGTCGACCTGGGCGCCGGCCTGAGCGACGGTATCGCGCGCCGTCGCCCGCCCGTGACGGTGGACTGGTACAACGTTGATCTCCCCGCCGTCATCGCGCTGCGCGACGCAGTTCTGCCCGTCCGCCGGCAGGAACACTGCGTTGCGACCAGGATTGGCGATCCGCACTGGGCTGACCCGATCCCGGCTGATCGGCCCACCATGCTGGTAGCCGACGGCCTGACGGCCTTCCTAAGCGAACCGGCGATTGTCGATCTATTTCTGACGGTGACCGACCACTTCCGCACCGGTGAGCTCGCATTCAACGATTACGGCCGCATTGGGTGGGTCAGCCGGGTGGCGCTAAGGCTTGTTCCGCAAGGCACCTCGAAGGCCTTCTCCAACGCAGGGTTCGCCGACGCGCGCCAGCCGGAAAAGTGGAATCCCCGGTTGACGCTGGTGGAGGAGGCCAGCCTCACCAACGCACCCGAAGTTGCGCTCTTTCCGTCGCATCTGCGGCTGGGCGTCCGACTGGCCGCGCACGTCCCTGCGCTGGCGCGCAAGTGGCGGATTCTCCGCTACCGATTCTAGGAATTCCTTCTGGCGCGCGTTGCTCGGCACGACTGACGTCGACCTTCATGGACGGCTGGGTGCGGGCCAGTGAAGAAGACGCAGGAGTTCAGTGGCCCAGGTTGTGCCACCTCGACAGCCCGGTCCGCGCCATCAGCTCTTCGTCGGCCAGCTCGACCTTCGGGGTCCAATCGGCCAGTCGTCGCGGGTGAACTCGCGGATGTGTCCCCGGAACGGTATCGGTGCCCAGTAATAGAGCTCGAACGGGCCGAGGTTGGTCTTGCCGAACACAACCGCGATCCGCTTGCGGATGTCGACGAGGTTCGGGACCGTCACGTACAGGTACCCGCCCGGTTTCACGCGCTGCATCAGGTCGGCAAACAGATAGCGCGGCCAGCGACATGCCTTCAGCCCAGGACGGTCACGTGCCGGTAGCTGCCGCCCAAGTCGCGGCTCGACACCACTGGGTGGCGGGGCGCGACCTCGCGGTACACCCGGCCAGATTGATGACGCCGTTCGCCGACCGCTACGGTGTCATGGATACCCCTAGCTGGCAGAGCGCTTCAACCGCCTGTCCCGCGAGCCCGCAGGCTGAGGGTGTCGCCGGCGCACCTCTGTGCGCTCAAGGGCAATGTCGAACGAAAAAGGGGCTCTACATGACTGCACCGGAACTGACCGCCGACGTACGCAACGGCATCGACTTCAAGGTCGCCGATCTGGACCTGGCCGAATTCGGCCGCAAGGAGATCCGGCTGGCCGAGCACGAGATGCCGGGCCTGATGGCGCTTCGCCGCGAGTACTCCGAGGTGGCACCGCTCAAGGGTGCGCGCATCTCCGGGTCGCTGCACATGACGATCCAGACCGCCGTGCTCATCGAAACGCTCGTCGCGCTTGGCGCCGAAGTGCGTTGGGCGTCCTGCAACATCTTCTCCACCCAGGACCATGCCGCCGCGGCGGTCGTCGTCGGTCCGCACGGGACCGTCGAGGAGCCCAAGGGCACCCCGGTGTTCGCGTGGAAGGGCGAGACGCTCGAGGAGTACTGGTGGGCCGCCGAGCAGATGCTCACCTGGGAGGGCGAGCCAGCCAACATGATTCTCGACGACGGCGGTGACGCCACCATGCTGGTGCTGCGCGGCGCGCAGTACGAGAAGGCCGGCGTGGTTCCTCCGGGCGAGGACGACGACTCGGACGAGTGGAAGGTGTTCCTCGGGCTGGTCCGCAAGCGCTTCGAGACCGACAAGACCAAGTGGACCAAGATCGCAGAGGCGGTCAAGGGCGTCACCGAGGAGACCACCACCGGCGTGCTTCGGCTGTACCAGTTCGCCGCCGCGGGTGAGCTCGCCTTCCCGGCCATCAACGTCAACGACTCGGTCACCAAGAGCAAGTTCGACAACAAGTACGGCACCCGGCACTCGCTGATCGACGGCATCAACCGCGGCACCGACGTGCTCATCGGCGGCAAGGCCGCGCTGGTCTGCGGCTACGGCGACGTCGGCAAGGGCTGCGCCGAGGCGCTCAAGGCGCAGGGCGCCCGCGTCGCGGTCACTGAGATCGACCCGATCAACGCGCTGCAGGCGCTCATGGACGGTTTCGAGGTCAAGTCGGTCGAGGAGGCCATCGGCTGGGCCGACATCGTCATCACTGCCACGGGCAACCAGGGCATCATCACCCTCGAGCACATGAAGTCGATGAAGCACCAGGCGATCCTGGGCAACATCGGCCACTTCGACGACGAGATCGAGATGGCGCGACTCGAGCGCGACCAGAAGGTCCGCCGGATCAACATCAAGCCGCAGGTCGACGAGTTCGTCTTCGAGGACGGCCACTCGATCATCGTGCTGAGCGAGGGCCGGCTGCTGAACCTCGGCAACGCGACGGGCCACCCGTCGTTCGTGATGAGCAACAGCTTCTCCAACCAGGTCATCGCGCAGATCGAGCTGTGGACCAAGAACGACGAGTACGACAACGAGGTCTACCGGCTGGCCAAGCACCTCGACGAGAAGGTCGCCAAGATCCACGTCGAGGCGCTCGGCGGAACGCTCACTAGGCTGACCAAGGAGCAGGCCGAGTACATCGGCGTCGACGTCGACGGCCCGTACAAGCCGGAGCACTACCGCTACTGACGGTCATCGTGGAACGGCCCCCGACACTGGCACGGTGACGGGGGCCGTTCGCGCTCCTCCACGGGTCTCTTCCGATTGAGCGAAACGTCCGATTGAGCGAAACGCGTTTCGCCGCCCGGAATGGTCATTAACATATCGCTCGGGGGTCACCGTGCGCCATGGCGTGCATTGGGGGGAGGAGCGGAGTCGCACATGCTCACGACGTTGCAGAAGCTGTTCGACGTCGAACTGACGATCGCCGAGTGGCTGGGCACCGCGGTCATCGTCAACGTGCCCTACCTGCTGTTGGGCGTGGCGTGGTCGGCCGCCAACTCGGACCGGTTCGCCGACCTGCACGGGGTCGAGTTGGTCCTGACCTTCGTGGGGACGGTGCTGTGCTGGCCCGTCCTGTGGCTGCCGAACGTGTGCGCCGCGTGAATCCGGCAGGCGAAGAACCGGCCCTCGCGCCAATGTCGTTGCACGACTGCCGAATCACCGCACGCAGGCGGACGGCACGCTGGAGCGATGACGAGGTCACCGCGGCCGACGCCATGGACTTCTGGGCCTTCGCGGCCGGCCCGGCCAACGTGATCATGCAGCTGTCCTGGCCGCCGGTCGGCTACGGCGTGGTGGAGAGCAAGGTCGACTCGGGCAACCTGCTCAAGCATCCGTGGAAGCGGGCACGCACGACGTTTCAGTACCTCGCGGTCGCGATCCTCGGCTCGGCCGAGGACCGGACGGCCTTCCGGGCGGCGGTCGACGGCGCCCATCGACACGTGAAGTCGGAGCCAGGTAGTCCGGTGCGCTACAACGCATTCGACCCACGACTCCAGATGTGGGTGGCCGCGTGTCTGTTCGTGGGTCTGGAGGACGCCTACCAACTCCTCCGCGGTGAGCTGACCGATGAGCAGGCCGAGCAGTTCTACCGGTCCGCGTGGACACTCGGCACCACGCTGCAAGTCAGCGAGGAGCAGTGGCCGCCGACCCGCACCGACTTCGACGACTACTGGACCACTGCGTGCCGCAACGTCGCCATCGGCGACACCGTGCGCGACTACCTACGCGACCTGGTCGGGCTCAAGATGATCAATCCCGTTCTGGGGCTGCCATTTCGGCCGTTGGTGAAGTTCCTGACCGCAGGCTTCCTCGCACCCGTGTTTCGCGACGCACTCGGGCTCGGATGGGGCCCGACCCGGCAGTTTTCGTTCGAGATGCTGTTCCTCGTCGTCGCGTTCGCGAACCGATTCCTGCCGGTGTTCATCCGGCAGGGCGGCAGCTACTTGCTGCTGGTCGACGTGCGGCGCCGAGTCGCCGCCAACAAGCGGCTGATCTGATGACGGCGCTGCGACGGCTGTTGAGCCGCAAAGTGAGTGTCGGAGCCATGTTGGAGTTCGGGCTGTGGTGGGGGCTGGTGCACGTTCTCATCGGGTTGGTGTGGACTTTTCTCAACTACGACACCGTGACACGACTGGTAGGCCCGCTGCAGACGCTGCTGCCCGCGGGGGCCGAGCTGGCGGCATTCGGGCTGACGACGCTGCTGTGGCCGCTCATGCTGCTGTCGTCAGCGCTCTGTGGCACCTGAGCAACGTCGTCGGCGATGTCGGATCGTTGCGAAAGGCTCACGGCGCGCTGAGTATTCTGACGACGCTCAAGGTGGCGACGTCGCAGCTCGCGGCCCTTCGGCCGGCCGACACCCGCCCTGGGTCGGCCCTTCATTCCTCGCCAACCGTCCTAGCGGGCTCGAATCATAAAGCGCAACAACATTGCTCACCGCCATGCAGCGATCACCGCCGGTCCGGGAGCTCGCCAGGTTCGGCGGGCGGGTCGTCGCTAGAGCTGGCGGCCACCGACGCGCCTGGTCGAGCAATGCCGTTCACGCTGGCGGGAAACGCCGTCCGTCGCCCGGCTAAGCTCACGGTCATGCAGAAACGGGTTGTGGAGGGAGCGAACTGCCCGACGACGCGATCCTGCCTCCCACCAAGGGACTGATCGCGTGCTCATCGCGATCGAAGGTGTCGACGGCGCGGGCAAGCGCACGCTCACGGAGGGGTTGCGCGCATCGTTCGAAGCCGCCGACCGCACCGTCGCGCAGCTCGCCTTTCCGCGCTACAAGCAGTCCGTGCACGCCGATCTCGCGGCCGAGGCATTGCACGGCGAGCACGGCGACCTGGCGCAGTCGGTCTATGCGATGGCCACGCTCTTCGCGCTGGACCGCGCCGGGGCCCTCGATGAGCTCGCACGCCTGCGCGCCGGCCACGACGTCGTCATCCTCGACCGCTACGTCGCGTCCAACGCCGCCTACAGTGCGGCGCGACTGCACCAGGGCGTCGACGGCGAGGTGGTCACCTGGGTGCGGGAGTTGGAGTTCGACAGGTTCGGAATGCCTGCGCCCGACTGGCAGGTGCTCTTGGCCGTGCCCACTGAGTTGGCTAGAGAACGAGCGCAGCACCGCGCCGAGACCGAGGCCGACCGCGCCCGCGACGCCTACGAACGCGACGACGGTTTGCAACACCGGACGGGCGCGGCCTATGCGGCGCTCGCCGCGCTCGACTGGGGTGGGCGATGGGTCAGCGTGGGCCCCGACGTGGTTCCGGCCGAGCTCGGCCCGCACCTTGACGTCCTGATGCAGGTTTAACTGGGACAACACACGGTGTGGTAACCGGCGTTTGTCGCAATCTGGTGACACCATGGACACCATGAGGCAAAGGATTCTGGTTGTCGACGACGATCCCTCGTTGGCCGAGATGCTCACCATCGTGCTGCGGGGCGAAGGTTTCGACACCGCGGTCATCGGTGACGGTAGCCAGGCGCTGACGGCGGTCCGCGAGCTGCGGCCCGATCTGGTGCTCCTCGACCTGATGCTGCCAGGCATGAACGGCATCGACGTGTGCCGCGTGCTGCGCGCGGATTCAGGCGTGCCCATCGTCATGCTGACCGCGAAGACGGACACCGTCGACGTGGTGCTGGGGCTGGAGTCCGGGGCCGACGACTACGTGATGAAGCCGTTCAAGCAGAAGGAGCTGGTGGCCCGGGTCCGGGCCCGGCTGCGTCGCAATGACGACGGCCCCGCCGAACTGCTCTCGATCGCCGACATCGACATCGACGTGCCTGCTCACAAGGTCACGCGGATGGGCGAACAGATTTCGTTGACGCCGCTGGAGTTCGACCTGTTGGTGGCGTTGGCGCGTAAACCGCGGCAGGTGTTTACTCGTGATGTGCTGCTCGAACAGGTGTGGGGCTATCGGCATCCCGCCGACACCCGTTTGGTGAACGTGCATGTCCAGCGGCTACGGGCCAAGGTCGA
This sequence comes from uncultured Actinomycetota bacterium, assembly GCA_963791215.1. GTDB lineage: Bacteria > Actinomycetota > Actinomycetes > Mycobacteriales > Mycobacteriaceae > Mycobacterium. Next base: position 113,184 of record CAWBRR010000020.1, read on the forward strand.
AAAGGATCCGGAGAACCCGCAGGTGGTGCTCACCGTTCGAGGAGTGGGATACAAGGCCGGACCTCCGTGATCCGCGGCGGCGACGGTGCACCGCGTCGCCACGGGGAGGAGCGGGGCAAGTGATCTGGGGCTCGAGACGGCGCATCAGGGGTCGTTGGGGGCGTTCGGGTCCCTGCTTCGCGGCCTTGGTGCGCTGAGTCGGGCGTTGGGTTTCGCATGGCGCCGCTCGCTGCAGCTTCGAGTGGTGACCCTCACGCTCGGGCTGTCGCTCGCCGTCATCCTGGTGCTCGGATTCGTGCTGACCAGCCAGATCACCGACCGCATTCTCGAGGTCAAGGTGCGCGCGGCCACCGAGGAGATCGACCGGGCCCGCAACACCGTCAGCGGAATCGTCGGCGGCGAGGAGACGCGCTCGCTCGACAGCAGCCTGCAGCTGGCCCGCAACACCCTCATCGACCGGAAGGCGGACTCGGGCGCGGGCCTGGCCGGCACCTTCGACGCCGTGCTCGTCGTGCCGGGCGACGGGCCGCGCGCCGCGACGGCCGCGGGCCCCGCGGGACAGGTGCCCAACACCTTGCGCGAGTTCGTCAAGGCCGGACAGGTGAGCTACCAGTACGCGACCGTCCACACCGATGCCTTCTCGAGGACCGGCGCTGATCGTCGGCAGCCCGACCTCCTCGCCAGTCACCAATCTGGAGCTTTACCTCATCTTCCCGTTGAACAACGAGGAGAGCACCATCACGCTGGTGCGCGGCACCATGCTGACCGGCGGCGTCGTGCTGCTCGGCCTGCTGGCGGCGATCGCGCTGCTGGTGGCCCGGCAGATCGTGCTGCCGGTGCGGTCCGCGTCGCGGATCGCCGAGCGGTTCGCCGAGGGGCATCTCACCGAGCGGATGCCCGTGCGTGGCGAGGACGACATGGCCCGGCTCGCGGTGTCCTTCAACGACATGGCCGAGAGCCTGTCGCGGCAGATCACCCAGCTCGAGGAGTTCGGAAACCTGCAGCGGCGCTTCACCTCTGATGTCAGCCACGAGCTGCGCACCCCGCTCACCACGGTGCGCATGGCCGCCGATCTCATCTACGACCACAGCGAGGAACTCGAGCCCGCGTTGCGCAGGTCCACCGAGTTGATGATCGCCGAGCTGGACCGGTTCGAGACGCTGCTGGCCGATCTGCTGGAGATCTCCCGCCACGATGCGGGTGTCGCGGAGTTGTCGGTCGAATCGGAGGATCTCCGCTCGACGGTCGAGAGTGCGCTCGACGACGTCGGCCATCTCGCCAAGGACGCCGGCGTCGAGATGATCGTCGAAATGCCCGACGAGGCCGTCATCGCCGAGGTCGATCCGCGCCGCGTCGAACGCATCCTGCGCAACCTCATCGCCAACGCCATCGATCACGCCGAGCGCAAGCCGGTGCGCATCCGCATGGCGGCCGACGAGGACACCGTCGCCGTCACGGTGCGCGACTACGGCGTCGGCTTGCGGCCGGGCGAGGAGAAGCTGGTGTTCAGCCGCTTCTGGCGCTCCGATCCGTCGCGGGTGCGGCGCTCGGGAGGCACCGGCCTCGGGCTGGCGATCAGCATCGAGGACGCCCGGCTGCACCAGGGCCGCTTGGAGGCGTGGGGTGAACCGGGCAAGGGTGCGGCGTTCCGGCTCACCCTGCCGCTGGTGCGTGGGCACAAGGTCACCACCAGTCCGCTGCCGCTGAAACCCATTGGGCCCGACCGGCCGCCGCGCCGTCCGGCCAGGGAACGCGAACCCGCCGGAGACCGCGCGTGACACGCGCGCTGGCGGTGACGTGGCTGCTGGCGCTCGCGGTCGCCCTCGTCGGATGTGCAGGCGTGCCCAGTTCCTCGGCGCCCCAGGCGATCGGCACCGTCGACCGCCCCGCCGCCGAGCCTGCCGACACCAACTCCGGCAATGGACCCCGACGTCCTGCTGCGCGAGTTCCTCAAGGCCACCGCCGACCCCGCCAACCGCCATCTCGCGGCCCGGCAGTTCCTCACCGAGTCGGCGTCGAGCTCGTGGGACGACGCGGGCAGCTCTCCTGCTGATCGACCGCGTCGTATTCGTCGAAACCCGCGGGCCCGATCGGGTTTCGGTCACGATGAAGGCCGACATCCTCGGCTCGCTGTCCGACATGGGAGTGTTCGAGACGGGGGAGGGCGCGCTGCCCGATCCAGCACCCATCGAGCTCGTCAAGACGACGGGTGGGTGGCGCATCGACAAACTCCCCAACGGCGTGTTCCTGGACTGGCAGCAGTTCCAGGCCACCTACAAGCGCTACACGTTGTACTTCGTCGACCCCACCGGCAAGACCGTCGTGCCCGACCCGCGGTACGTGGCGGTGTCGGATCCCGACCAGCTGGCCACCGAGGCTGGTGACCAAGCTCGTCTCCGGTCCTCGACCCGAGATGGACAACACCGTGCGCAACCTGCTCGGCCCGCTGCGGCTGCGCGGCCCCGTCACGCGCGCCGACGGTGGGAAGACCGGCGTGGGCCGCGGGTACGGCGGCGCGCGCATCGAACTCGAGAACCTGTCGACCACCGACCCGCACAGCAGGCAATTGCTTGCCGCCCAACTCATTTGGACGCTGAACCGAGCTGGCGTCAACGGCCCGTACGTGATCAATGCGGACGGTGCCGCCCTCGACGACCGCTTCGCGGACGGGTGGAACTCCTCTGACGTGGCGGCGACCGATCCGGGTGCGGACCCGGGCGCGGCCGCGGGCTTGCACGCGTTGATCGGCGGCTCGCTGGTGTCGCTGGACGGTCAGCGGGCGCCACGCGTGGCCGGGGCGTTCGGGCAGCTGCCCGATCAGACGTCGGCAACGCTGTCGCGCAGCGGCCAGGAGGTGGCGTCGGTGGTGGCGCTGCGCCCCGGCGCGCCGGACATGGCGTCCTCGCTGTGGGTGGGCCCGATCGGCGGCGACGCGGCCCAGGCCCTCGACGGGCGCACACTGTCGCGGCCCAGCTGGTCGCTCGACGATGCGATCTGGATCGTCGTCGACGGGAACAACGTGGTGCGCGTGATCCAGGAGGCGGCGTCGGGTCAACCGGCGCGCATCCCGATCGACTCCACGGCCGTGCAGACCCGATTCCCCGGGGCCATCAATGAATCGGCGCTGTCGCGGGACGGGACGCGCGCGGCCATGGTCATCGACGGGCAGGTCATCATCGCGGGCGTCGAGCAGACGGCCGGCGGTCAGTTCGCGCTGACCTACCCGCGCCGACTTGGCTTCGGACTCGGGAACACCGCGGTGTCCCTGTCCTGGCGGACCGGCGACGACATCGTCGTCACCCGCACCGATCCCCAACATCCGGTGTCCTACGTCAACCTCGACGGAGTGAACTCCGACGGCCCCGGCAGCAATCTGCTCATCCCGGTGACGACGGTGGCGGCGAACCCGTCCACCGTGTACGTCGCCGATCAGCGTGGGGTGCTTCAGCTTTCGGGGTCGGCCGCCGAGGGCGACTTGATGTGGGCCGAGGTCCGGCCGCTGATGGTGGCGGGTGCGATGCCCGTGCTGTCCGGCTGACCCCTCCCGCCCACCCTCGCGAACCTGGGTCACCACCACGCTCTTCGGCCGCCGAAGCGCCCTTTACCCAACCTTGACCGCGCATTGAATCGCCTCACTGACGATGGGCGACGTGACTACGCTTCCTACCGTGGAACTGGGGGTTTTGGGGCCCATTCAGGTCCGGCAGTACGGCCTGCCGGTCGCCATCCCGGGCGCCAAACCGCGGGCCATCCTCACGATGCTCGGACTGCACGCCGGTTCCGTCGTGTCCGCCGACATGCTCGCGGAACTCGTCTGGGGCGATGATCCGCCGCGCACCGCCGCCAAGGCCCTGCAAACCCACATCTCCGCTCTGCGTCGCACCTTGGGTGACGGCTTCGTGTTGACGGAGGGCACCGGCTGGACCCTGAGCACGACCGAGGTTGATGCCACCCGCTACACGTCGGCCGCCAAGATGGGCCGCGCCGCCATCGCCACTGGAGACCCCAGCGAGGCGGTGGCCCGCTTCGACGAGGCTCTGACGCTCTGGCGCGGCGCCCCCGAACTACCCGACGGCCCGCGCGGCGCATCGGAAAGGACTCGCTGGATCGAAGGTCATGCCGCCCTGGTCGAGGACCGGTCCGATGCGCTGCTCGCGATGGGTCGGGCCGCAGAGCTCATCGGTGATCTCGAGGCCGCGATCGCCGACGCGCCGCTGCGCGAGAGACGCTGGGGCCAGCTGATGCTCGCCCTGTACCGCGCAGGTAGACAGGGTGAAGCCATGGGCGCCTATCAGCGGGCGCGGTCATTGCTCGCCGACGAGCTTGGCGTCGACCCTGGACCGGACCTTCGCCGGCTCGAGGCCGCGATCGTCGCGCAGGATGACGCGCTGGAAATGCCTGTGTCACAGCAACTTACGGCGGTGACACGCGCAGTGACGTTCCTGCTCACCGACATCGAGGGGTCGACTGCCGCCTGGGAGGCAGACGCCGACGCCATGGCGGTGGCACTCGCCCGCCACGACGAAGTCGTCGAACAGGTCGTCACGTCCCGGGGCGGACGGCTCGTCAAGACGCGTGGCGAGGGCGACGCGACGTTCTCGGTCTTCGATCGGCCGTCGGCGGCCGCGGCGGCGTCCATCGAGTCTGCAGGAAGCGATCCGCCACGAGCCGTGGGCGTTGTCGGAACCGATGCGCATCCGCGTGGCGCTGCACACCGGTGAGGTCGAGCTTCGCGACGGCGACTACTTCGGTCGAGCGGTCAACCGCGCTGCCCGCCTGCGGTCGCTGGCGGCCGGCGGCCAGATCCTGTGCTCGGGCGCGACGGCCGAGCTCGTCGTCGATTCACTGTCCGATGACGTGATCCTCGCCGACCTGGGGATGCGCCAGCTGCGCAACCTCGCGCGCCCGGAGCATGTGTTCGAGCTCCGCTTGGAGACCGCCGACGATTCCCGCGCCGCCACCACTCACGTACCCATGCCGCGGCCCGGCCTGCCCGCGGTGTTGGCAGGGCCTGGGCCCTTCGTCGGGCGCGGCCGCGAACTTGAACGACTTCTGTCCACGTGGCAGACCGCGCTCGACGGCGGTGCGCATGCAGTCCTGATCGCGGGGGAACCCGGCGTCGGCAAGACGCGGCTGGCCGGTGAATGGTCCCGACACGCCCACGAGCAAGGCGCCGTCGTCCTCTACGGTCGTTGCGACGAGGACCTCGGCGCGCCGTACCAGCCTTTCGCGGAGGCCCTGCGTTCGCTCATTCCTTGCCTCGGTACGAGTCTGCTGCGCGGGCTGCGCGGTGTCGAAGCGCTCCTCCCATTGGTTCCCGGGCTCACCGACGTCCTGCCCGAAGTCGCCGCGCCGACGCGCGCGGACCCGGACACCGAACGTTATGCACTCTTCGATGCCGTCGTCGCGGTGCTCGGACGCGCGTCCACGAGCGCACCCATCGTGCTGGTTCTCGACGACCTGCACTGGGCAGCGAAGCCAACGCTGCTTCTCCTGCGCCATCTCCTGCGCTTCGGCGAGCACACTCGCGTGCAAATCGTCGGCACCTATCGCAGCACCGACCTCGACCGCGCCCATCCTCTGGCGGCGATGCTCGCCGACCTTCACCGCGACGGCTCCGCCACCCGCCTTCAGCTGAGCGGTCTCGACGAGGTCGACGTGAGTGCGTACCTCGCCGAGGCCGGCTACGACGACGAGGAGCTCGCCCGGGCACTGGCGTCGGTCACGGGTGGCAATCCGTTCTTCCTCATCGAGGCGTTGCGTCACGTTGACGAAAGTGGGGGCCGTTGGGACCCGAGCACCCTGCCTCAGGGGGTTCGGGAAGCCGTGAGCCGCAGACTTTCTCGGCTTCCGGCGGAGACGAACAAGGCCCTCGCGGCCGCCGCCGTGGTCGGCAGCCGGTTTGCGCTCGAGCTGGTCGAGCAGGTGGTCGGTGATGACCTGATCGACGCGTTCGACGAAGCCTGCAAGGCGGGCATCGTCATCGAAGAACCCGGCGGTCACTACCGGTTCAACCATGCCCTCGTGCGCCAGTCCTTGCTCGCCGAGCTGGCATCGGTGCGGCGCATGCGGCTGCATCAGCGCATCGCCACCACATTGGAGACAAAGCCTGGCGCCGACGACGAGCTGCTGGCCGAACTGGCGTACCACTACTTCGAATGTGCCTGGGCTGGAAACGCGGCCAAGGCCGTCGACTACTGCAGGCGTGCCGCGGATCAGGCGATGACACGCCTGGCGTACGAAGGCGCGGCCGAGCTTTACGACCGCGCCGTACACGCTCTGGAGGAGGTTGACGAGGAGCTGCCCGACCGCGACGACCAACAAGCCGAACTCCTGGTCGCTCGCTGCGAGGCGCTACTTGCTGCGGGGGACGTGGTCTCGGCAGCGGGCGCGGTCTCGCAACTGCAAGCGGCGACGCGGGATTCAGCACGGCTCGCGGCATGGGGGACGTGTTTCGACGGCCAGCTCTCGATGCTGACCCATCCCGAACGCTTGGACGAAATCGAATCCGCGCTGGCGGCGGCCGCCGAAAGGCTGGCCGGACTCGACGACGCCGCCGGGGAGGCCAAGGCCCACACCGTCCGGGCGGGCTGCCTCGCCAGACTGGGCCGAATCGCCGATGCCGAAACGGCGTTGGACCACGCTCTCACCGCGGCCCGACGCGCGCGGGAACACCGCCGAGTGAACGCCGTGCTGGCGAATGCGCCACTCGCGGCGCTGTGGGGTCCGAACCCGGTGCCCCGCGCGGGCGGGCGGTGTCTGGACGTCGTGCGGCTGCTCCGCATCACGACGGGATCGCCGGTCGTGGAGGCAACCTCGACGCGGTGCCAAGCCGTCCTCGATGCGTTGCGCGGCCGGGCCGCAGCAGGCCGTAGCCTGCTCGACTCTGCCAGACGCGCGCTCACCGAGCTTGGCATGCGGCACGCTCTACTTGAAGTCGACCAGTTCGCAGGCATCCTCGAGTTGGTCGCCGACGATCCTGCGGCCGCCGAGCCGCACCTCCGACGGGCCTACAACGGCTTCCGCCGCATGGGCTTGGACGCGGACACCGCTGAAACTGCCGCACTGCTGGCCAGAGCTTGTCTTGCGCTCGACAGGGATGCCGAGGCCGACGAATTGTGCACGGAGAGCGAGCGTCTCGCGGGCCATGCACTGAAGGCGTCGATCGCATGGCGCACGGTTCGGGCGCAACTGCTGGCGCGCAGCGGTGCTCACGTCGAGGCCCGCCGGGTGGCCGAGGAAGCCATTGCCGTGGCCGAGCGAACGGACCTCTTGGTCGATCACGGCGATGCCTGCCTGGCGCTGGCGACGGTGCTCGAGATCGCTGGCGACGGGGTGGGGGCGAGAGCCGCCGCCGAAAAGGCGGTCGTCCTGTATGAACTGAAAGGTGCTGCGGCACTGGCGCAAAAGGCGCACAGCGTTCTTGGGAACGCGTACCAGGCGGCCCAGGATGTACCCGAAGCATTGTCCGTGGTGCCCGAGAACGCTTGCGTGCGAGCGGGCGAACGCGCGCTGGCTGCCATTGATCGCGAGGCCTGGGACGAGTACGAGCAGCTGTTCGCACCCGACGCCGTCGTGCAGAGTCGTCGGAAGATCACCGGCTTTGCCCAGGTCGACCTCCCGTCGGACGAGTGGCGACACTCGAGTCGACGCGTTCTCGAAGCCGGGGGCATACGCGCCAATCAAGTCGTCATCGCCGTGCGAGGTGAGCGCCTGGCACTCGTTCGATTGGAGTTGGCCACGGCCGACCTGAGCCCCGGTGCGCCGCGGGACGAAGTGCTCCAGCTGTACGGAATCGACGAGGAAGGCCGAATCGCGCTACAGGTGGTTTTCGACATCGAAGACATGGATGCCGCCATCGCCGAGCTCGACGCCGCGCACGCCCGGCTTGATGGGCCGCAACCTCGACCCGCGCTCGAGAACGCCGCGAGTCGAGCCGACGCCCAATTGGTCGCGCTCTTTGTCGACAGCCGCTGGGAGGAGATGGGCGCGCTTTACGCCGACAACATCCTGGTCGAGGACCGGCGGCAAGGGCTCCGCCGGGAGAGCACCGACCGCGCCACGCAGGTCAACAACGTGCGTGCGATCGCAGCTTTGGGCGTCGCCAACATCGTCCAGACGCCGATGGCCCTGCGAGGCGATCGCCTATGCCTCAGCCGACGTGCGGTATGAGGTCGAGTGACTGCATGCCGACGCGTTCGACATTGAAACGCTGGCGATCAGCGAGGTCGACACCGCTGGGCTGATGGTCGCAAGCGATCCTGTTCGATCTCGACGATCTCGACGCCGCTTTGCAGGAGCTCGACGCCCGCTACGTTGCCGGCGAAGCCGCCGCCCACGCACACACGTGGTCGCTGGTTGCACCGACGTCGGCCGGATTCAATCGGCACGAACTCGTCGCGACGACACCGAATTTCGTCGCCAGCATCGACCACCGTCGAGCGGCGGCGTTCGAACCCGGCGAGATGAGGGCGTATATCCGCGCCGCGTGGGACGCAGACCCGAGGCAGCGCGACATATATCGAAGCTGTTCATCAGCTGAGCAACCTCGGAGCGGTCGTAACCTTCGCTGGATTTGCGACTTCCCATGAGGGCTTCGACGCCGAGTGGCGGGAGATCAGTATTCTCGATGGTCGACGGCGACCTCATCAACCGCGCGAAGTTTCGACGAGACAGACATGGACGCTGCGTTCGCCAGATTCGACGAACTCAGTCGGCCAGTACCGCGGCTGGAAAACGCGGCAAACCGAGTGCTCGACCGCTACTTTGCGCAGTTCGCGGCCCGCGAGTGGGACGCCATGGCCGAGACACTGGCCGACGACTTTATGACCGACGATCGTCGACGGGTGGTGAACGCTGGCGTCCGGCACGGTCGGGCTGCCGAAATCGCGAACATGCAGGCCTTCGCCGAGGTTGGCACCCTGAACATAACGTTGACCGTCGTGGCGACTCGCGGGGAGCGCCTCGTCCTCGTTCGTGATTTTTTGTCTGTCCGCGACTGGTCCGAGTCCGCCCATAACGGGGTGAGCGTTATGGAGATCACCGCCGATGACCAGATCTCGGCGCACGTCTGTTCGACCCCGACGACATTGACGCCGCTTTCGAGGAACTCGACGCCCGCTACCTCGCTGGCGAAGCCGCCGCCCACGCGCACACATGGTCGGTCATCGCGGGGTACTTCGCCGCCTCAACCGACACGAACTTCCCGCGTACACGCCGGACTGGGTCAACGTCGATCACCGACGGGGGGTCGCGTTCGCGACCCGGTGACATGACCGCATACATCTACGCCACCTGGACGACACGCCGGAATTCAGGGTCTATCTCGAGGCCGTGCATCGGCTGAAGCGACCTCGGAGCGGTCGTCACGTGCGGTGTCCAACGGGACCTCGCGGGAGGGGTTCGACGCCGAGTGGCGGGAGATCAACATTGTTGACGTTCGACGGCGACCTGATCAGTCGCTGCGAGATGTTCGACGAGGCAGACCTCGACGCCGCGCTCGCGAGGTTCGACGAACTCAGTCGTCCGGCGCGGCGGCTGGAAAACGCGGCAAGCCAAGTCTCCGAGCGCTTCTGGACCGGTTCGCAGCTCGCGACTGGGACGCCATGACGGAGGTGCTGGCCGACGAGATCGCGCATCGACGATCGTCGTCGAGTGGTGAACGCCGGGATCCGACAGGGTCGGGACACCGAAATCGCGAACTACGGGCGATGGCCGACGTCGGCGTCCGCAAACGGCGATAGTGATCGCGACCCGTGGGGAGCGCCTCACCCTCACTCGTGGCGACGCGGGCGGTGCCGGACGGGCCCGACGCGTTCCACACCGAGGTTCTCGCCGTCACCGAGATCGACGCGGACGATCGGGTCGCGGCGGTAGTCATGTTCGACGTCGACGACATCGACGCCGCCTTCGCCGAGCTCGATGCCCGATACCTCGCAGGCGAGGCGGCACCGTCCGGCACACGTGGTCGGTTGTCGTCCGCGCCTCACGCCGCGCTCAACCGGCATGAGAGTCCCGGCGACGACGCCAGACTGGGTCAACGTCGACCACCGCACGTGACCACGGTCGCGCCGGGTGAGCTGACGTCAAACCTCCATGCCGCGTGGGACCTCACGCCGCAAGACTCAGCATCTACATCGAGACCGTGCATCGGCTGACCGAGCTCGGAGCGGTCTCACCCAAGCGCTGACCGGGACCTCGCGGAGGGCTTCGAGGCCGAGTGGCGGATTATCAACCTCATGACGGTCGAAGGCGACCTGATCAATCGCTGCGAGCTTTTCGACGAGACGGACCTCGACGCTGCACTCGCGAGGTTCGACGAACTCAGCCGGCCGGCGCCGCGGCTGGAGAACACGGCAAGCCGAGTGGACGATCGCTTCGTGACGCTACTTCGCGACCCGGGACTGGGCCGCGATGGCGACAGTTGCTGGCCGACGAAATCGCCGTCGACGATCGCCGGCGGCGTCGTGAACGGGGGCGTCCACCGCGGTCGGGATATGGAAATCGCGAACATGCGAGTCGTTCGCCGACATCGGGGCACGCACCAAAGTCGACCGTTGATGGCGATCCGCGGCGAGCGCCTCGCGCTCAGTCGCACCCGCTTCTCCGGCCGCGACCAGGGGCCCGACGGGTTCCATGGCGACATCCTGGGGATTATCGAAATCGATGCCGACGAGCGGATCGTGGCCCACGTCGCGTTCGACCCCGACGACATCGACGCCGCCTTCGCCGAGCTCGACGCTCGGTACCTCGCTGGCGAGGCAGCGCCGTATGCGGAGACGTGGTCGGTCATACCGAAGCATTCGCCTCGCTCAAGCGGCGCCAACCGTTCGCCACGACGTCGGACTGGGTACACGTTGACCATCGCCCGCTGGCGCCGTTCGCGGCAGGCGATCTGGCGGCATACCTCAGTGCCACATGGGATCTCACGCCCCACCTCCGCATCTACCTCGAGGCCGTGCATCGCCTGGGTGACTTCGGAGCGGTGGTCACCCACATGGCGTACGGATCCACAAAAGAGGGCTTCGAGGGTGAGTGGCGAAATGACCGACTTCCGATGAGCGATGGCGATAGGATCAACCGCGCTGCGAGCTCTTCGACGAGGCCGACCTCGATGCCGCGCTCGCCAGGTTCGACGAGCTCACGCATCCGGCCCCACGCTGGAAAACGCGGCGAGCCGCGTGGTGGGCCGCTGGCGGACGTATTTCACTGCGGGGGACTGGGTCGCGGTAGCGGAGACTGTTGCTGACGACATGTTGATCGAGGATCGCCGCCGAGTGGTCAACGTCGGGATTCGACACGGCGTAGATGGAGGGATCTCAGACAAGCGGACGTCCGTCGAACTAGGTCTCACGCACATCACGTTCATCGCCATTGCAACCCGCCGCTCATCGCCTTACTCTCGGGGGGCGCATTCTTCGGCCCACGGTTTCAAGTGGAGGGGTCGAATCATCGAGATCGACGCGGATGGCAGGCTTACGGCAGTGGTGCTGTTCGATGCCGACGATATCGAGCGCCGCCTTCGCGGAACTCGACGCTCGGTACCTCGCAGGCGAAGCGGCGCGTACGCTCAGACCTGTTCCGTGGTCGCGGGTGCCTACGCGGCGCTAAACCGACACGAACTTCCGCGACGCACCGGACTGGGTGGAGTGGATCACCGGCGCTCGCGGTGATCGCACCCGGTGAAATGATGGCGTCCATCCGGGCCACGTGGAAACTCACGCCAGAACTCAGTGTCGACATCCAGGCTGTTCATCAACTGAGCAACCTCGGAGGTGGTGGTTTACCCAAGTGGCGTCACGGGACCTCGCGAACGAGGGACTCGACGCCGAGTGGCGAGGTGATCGAACCTCACGACGGTCGACGGCGATCTGCTCAGCCGCTACGAGCTATTCGACGAGGCAGATCTCGATGCTGCGCTCGCGAGGTTCGACGAGCTGTCGGCCCGCCCGCGGCTGGAAAACGCGGCAAGCCGAGTGGACGAGCGCTTCGCTGCGTTCTTCGCGGCCCGCGACTGGGTCGCCATGGCAGAGATACTGGCCGACGACTTTTCCATCGACGACCGCCGTCGGGTCGTGAACATCGGGATCCGAAACGGTCGAGACATCGAAATTGCGAACATGCGGGCCGCCGCCGAGATCGGCGCCAGGGTCATGACGTTTAGCGTCATTGCGACCCGCGGGAAGCATCTTGCGCTCAGTCGTATCCGCGCCTCGGGTCGGATCAGAGCCCCGAGGCCTTCCACACCGACGCGCTCGGCATCGTGGAGATCAACGCCGACAACCGGATTGTGGCGCGAGTCGCGTTCGACCTCGAGGACATCGACGCCGCTATCGAAGAGCTTGATGCCCGGTACATCACGGGCGAAGCGGCTACCCACGCCGACACATGGCGGGCCGTCGCGGGGGGCTGCCCGCACTCAACCGGTATGAGCTCCCCGCGATGACGCCGGATATGGTCTACATCGATCATCGGCCGGTCGTAACATCCGGCGATGCGGATCTGGCTGCGTCCATGCGTGCCGGGTGGGACCTGGTGCCGGATCTTCAACATCTACATCGAGGCCGTGCCATCGGCTGACCGACCTCGGAGCTGTCGTCACCCATTCGCTGAGCGGGACCTCGCAAGGGGGCTTCGAGGCCGAGTGGAGGGTGGTCGATCTTGTGATGTTCGACGGTGATTTGATCAATCGCTGCGAGCTGTTCGACGAGGCAGACATCGACGCCGCACTCGGGAGGTTCGACGAGCTCAGTCGGCCGGCGCCGTAACTTGAGAACGCGGCGACTCGGACATGGGAGCGCACTCGTCGATGCCTTCAATCGCCGCGACGTTCCCGGTTACGTCGCCCTCATGGCTGCAGACGGCCGATTGGACGACAGGCGAAAGGGCTTGCGTGTCTTACTGGATGGGCTTGCGCGGCGGAAGGGCGTGCAAGCGATGTTGGAGACGGCACCCAGCAGCTGGCAGATGACGGCGGAGCCCGTCGCGATAAGGGGACATCGCCTCGCGCTGACCCGCGACGCGTTCCGCGACGTTGACGATGCCGACCGACCGATCGTTGTCGAGCTCTTGATGGTCACGGAAGTCGATGACGACGAATTGATTGCCTACACAGTAGTTTTCGACCCCGGCGACATCAACGGTGCGATGGCTGAACTCACCGCTCGCTGGATCGCATCGGGAGAGGTCGCCCATACT
>CAWBRR010000021.1:0-16941 GCA_963791215.1 uncultured Actinomycetota bacterium
GAATCCCCTTCACGAGTTCGGGGTCCAGCGCCGAGGTGGCCTCGTCGAAGAACATCGACTGCGGGGCCATCGCGAGGGCACGCGCGATGGCCACCCGTTGCTGTTGGCGCCCGACAGCGTGGCGGGCCGGCCTTGCCTTGAGGCGCAACCCGACTCGGTCCAGTTGCAGCAGCGCCAGTTCTCGGGCCTCGTCGCAGTCCAACCGCTAGTTTGCGCGGTGCCAACGTCGACGTTGTCCAGCACGGTGCGGTGGGGAAAGAGGTTGAAGTGCTGGAACACCATGCCGATGCGTTGTCGCAGTTCGTTCGGGTCGTCCTTCAGCACCGAGCGGCCGTCGAGCAGGACGTCGCCGCGGTCCGGTTCGTGGAGCCGGTTCAGCGTGCGCAGCAGCGTGGACTTGCCCGACCCGGACGGCCCGATGATGGCGGCGGTAGAACCTGCCGGTACCTCGAGGTCGACGCCGCGCAGCACCGCGTTCGAGCCAAACGACAGGTGAACGTCCTTGGCGGCCAAGGACACCGGATCTGCGGCGAGAAGCCGCGCGGGTTCTGCGGACGGGGTCTGCACCATCTCCTGGGTTCGGGCCGGGTGCTCCGGATCCAATGGGTCGTCGGGTTCGGTGATCTGTCGCCCGCGCCGCAGTCGGTCGTCGATGAAGTTGACGAGGTGTGTGAGCGGGATGGTCGAAAGTAGATAGAACAGCCCGGCGGCCACCAGCGGCGACAGGTTGCCGGTCTGCGCGTTGAGGTCGCGCCCCACCTGGAACAGCTCACGCTGGCTGGCGATGAGTCCGAGGAAGTAGACCAGTGAGGATGCCTTCAGCAGCGAGATGAACTGGTTGACGAGCGCGGGCAGCACCCGGCGGATGCCCTGCGGTATCACCACCAGCCGCATCGATTCCGGATAGCTGAAACCCAGTGCGCGAGAGGCCTCCAGCTGGCCCGCCTCGACGCTCTGGATGCCGGACCGGAAGATCTCGCCGACGTACGCCGCGGCCATCAGACCGAGCGCGGCGATCCCGAGCGGGTAGGGGTTGTTGTTCGTCAGGCCGCCGACCACCGGTCCGAATCCGAGCCCGATGATGAGGATGACGACCACCTCGGGCAGTCCGCGGAACACGTCGGTGTAGACGCGGGCCGGCCAGCGCAGCCACCATGCTTGGGAGATGCTGGCGACGGCGAGCAGCATGCCGAGGATCAATCCGATGATGCTGGCGCAGAAGGTGAGGATCAGCGTGTTCGGCAGTCCCGTCTTGAACAGATCGGGGATGGCCTGCTTGTAGAGGTCCCAGTCACCGAATGCATCCTTCAGTTGCGCGAGTGTCGACTTCGGGGCGGAGCCCGCACCGTCGTTCGGCGCTTTCGCCGCGGCGATGGCGGCGAAGTCGGGCAACTGGGGTGCCGGCACGGCCTTCGAGCCGGGCTTCCAGCCGGGCGGCAACGCGCGCGGCACCCAGTCGGAGTACAGCCGCGACCAGGTCCCGTCCGCGATAACCGCGTCGAGCCCCGAGTTCAACGCGTCGATCAGTGGCTTGTTCTCCTTGGCCACCGCGTATGCGACGAAATTGTCCAAGCTGAAGGTGTTTTCGACGATCTGGGCGGGATCGCCGGGCTGGACGGTGCCTTGCGCCTGTTGTGACGGCGCCACCCACGCGTCGATCTGCCGCGTCTTCAGGCTGGCGTACACGGTGTTGTAGTCGGGGAACTTGACGGGGTCGAGGTGCAGTGTGTCGACGACGTACGCCTCTTGCACCGTGCCCTGCACCACGCCGATCCGCTGACCGGCGGCCAGCTTTTCGAAGCCCGTGATCGGCGAGCCCGTCGGCACGACGAGCGAGAAGTAGCCGAAGTCGTAGCCGTTGGTGAACCCGACCGTCTTGCGCCTGGCGTCGGTGGTGGTGATCGACGACGACCCGACGTCGAAGCGGCGCGACGCCACCTGCGCCAGCAGCCCGGAGAACTCGGTGCCCACGAAGTTCACCCGCAAGCCGAGCTTGTCGGCGATCGCGCGAAGCAGCTCGTTGTCGAAGCCGGTGAACTGACCGGCCGAGTCGATGCAGATGCTTGGCGGCGCGTCCGAGAGGGTGCCGACCACGAGCACCCCCGGGGTGCCCAGTCCGAGCGCGTCGCGGTTCACCGAGTCGAGCGCTGGCACGGCCTCGGTCGTGTACTTGTCCGCTCCGGGGCCCGTGGCTGCGGCGGCCAGATTGGTGGGCAGCGCGCTCGCGCTCTGGACGCCGGGCGGGGCGCATTGGTCGACGTCGGCGCCCGCCGCCGGTGCCCAGCCCATGGCGAGCACCAGCAGGGCGACCAACGTCGTGACGGCCGTCTTGAGTAACCGGGTCATGTTCGCAACGTAGCCGTCAGTGCTCCGGCTGACGCGGATTGAGATCATTCAGAACCGAGTGGCGGACCCGTCGGTGGCGGAGTCCGGCCCGAGCACCCGGCGCCGAACCAGCTCGCTCACCATGATCCGGCCAAGCACCTCGGACCTGTCGATGCAGGCGGCGCGGGCCGCGCCGGGGTCGCGCTCACGGATCGCGGCGGTCTCGGCTTCGTAGTACGGAACGATCTCGTCGTGGCTGCCCAGGTACGTGGTCCAATACGCGCGCGGCATGAAGATCTGCGCGGCCTTGATGGCGGCGTGCAGGCGTGGTCCGGCGTAGGCGTCGTTGATCATCTGGCGGTAGCGCATGGCGTTCTCGTGAAACGCGCGGGTCTCGGCGCTGGCGCGCAGGACGTCGAGTTGTCGGGCAAGATCGTCCAGCAGCTTCGGGGTGGGGTGGGCGGCCGCTCGTGCTGCGGCGATGCCGTTCAGCACCCCGTACAACTCGTGGTTCTCGAGCACGACGTCCTCGTCGAAGCGCTGGACGAAGGCGCCGCGGTGGTAGCGCGTCGAGAGCACCCCGTCGTGCTCGAGTTGCACGACGGCCTCCTGGACCGGCACCCGGCTGAGCCCCAACTCCTCGGCGATCTCGTTGCGGTCCAACCGATCTCCGGTGCGCAACTTGCCGGTGAGCAGCAGGTTCACCACGTGGGCGACGACCTGGTCCTTCTCCTTGACCCCGTACTTCTTGGGCATCGTTCGAGGATTGTGCCACGTCCGCCGCACGCTCCGAACGGGCGCTACCCCCGGCCGCCCAATCCGAAGTTCCCGACGCACGCGATCCTGACGTTGTTGGCTAGCCGGCGGCCCGTTCGTCGCGCCACTGGCACAGGGCCTCAGCGGCGGTCAGGTCGTAGTCGGGGCCGTTGACACCCACCGTCAACAAGCTCACACCCAACGAGACGAGTCCCTCCGCGTTGGCGAGCAGCGCGTCGCGGCCCTCGCCGCGGGCGACGCCGCTGTTGTTCTCGACGCCGGCCGAGCGCTCGATGGTCGACGGGTCGCGGCCCAGGTCGGCACAGTGCCGGTCGAGCACCTCGGCCTTGCCCGGGTACGTCTCGGCGGTGGTGAAGCCGTGCCACATGTCGGCGTACTGCGCGACCATCTTCAACGTCTTCTGCTCGCCCTGGCCGCCGATGAGGATCGGGATCTTGCGCACCGGAGCGGGATTGAGCTTGGCCAGTCGCGAGACGATGCGGGGCATGGCGGCGGCGAGGTCGTTGAGCCTGCTGCCGACGGTGCCGAACTCGTAGCCGTACTCGTCGTAGTCCTTCGCCTTCCAGCCCGATCCGATGCCGAGGATCAGCCGCCCGTCGGAGATGTTGTCGACGGTGCGCGCCATGTCGGCGAGCAGCTCGGGATTGCGGTAGGAGTTGCAGGTCACCAGCGCGCCGATCTCGATGCGCGAGGTCTGCTCCGCCCACGCGCCGAGCATCGTCCAGCACTCGTAGTGCGCGCCGTCGGGGTCGCCGTACAGCGGAAAGAAGTGGTCCCAGTTGAATGCGACATCGACGCCGATGTCTTCGCAGCGCTTGACCGCGTCGCGCATGTGGCCGTAGTTGGGGGAGTGCTGGGGTTGCAGTTGGACGCCGATACGGGTGGGGAAGCTCATGTCTCCTGGTTACCCCTCTTCCGCGAGCAGACGCAAACTCCCCTCATCCGCGCGATTTCAGGGAATTTTACGTCTGCTCAGGCTTACGCGATCAGACTTTCCCCAGGTGTGAGGCGGTCCGGTGCCTCCTCCGGCGTGAGGCGTTCCGGAGTCTCGGCGGGGGTGAGCCGCTCGGGTGTTTCGGCAGGGGTGAGCGGCTCGGCCGGTTCCGTCGGGGTGGTCATGCAAGGGGGCTACCCGGAAACGGGCGGGACGAAAAGTCAGCGCGCGAGCACGCCCTCCAGGATCTCGACGAGCGCGGCCGGTTGGTCGCCCTGTACCGAGTGCCCTGAGTCGGCGACCACGTGGGTGCGAAGGAAACCCGGGGCGCGCTTGGCGAAGGCGTCGGCGTCGTCGTCGTTGACGAAGAACGAGTTGGCTCCGCGGACCAGGGTGGTCGGCATCGTGATCGAGGGGACGTCGTCCCACAGGCCCGCAAAGGACTCGGGCAGCGAGGTGGACTCCGGTTGCCCGTCGCCCTTGTCGGACCGGCCCTTGCGGAACGAGTCGTACCGCCACGTCCAGGTGCCGTCGTCGAGCCGCTTCGAGTTGTGGAAGACGCCGCGGCGCAACGACTTCCGATCGCGGTTCGGTGACGCCGCGACCGTCGCCTCCAGCATGGATTCGAACGACAGGAACGTGCGCTCGCCCTGCACCAGTGCGACGGCGCCCAGCTGCGCCTTGGTCATCTCGGTGTGGCGTTCGGGGGCCGACGGCGTGACGTCGACGAGCACCAATTCGGGCACCAGGGCCGGCTCGGTGGCGGCGATGCGCAGCGCGGTGAGCCCGCCGAGTGACATGCCGACGACGAGCCGAGGGCGGGGTGCGTACTCGCGCAGTACCGGGCGCAGGGTCTCGGCGGCCAGCCTCGGCCCGTAGTCGCCGTCTTCCCGCCACGCGGAGCGGCCATGCCCGGGAAGGTCGACGGCCAGCGCGGGCACGCCGAGGCCAAGGATCACCGTGTCCCAGGTGTGGGCGTTCTGGCCGCCGCCGTGCAGGAACACCACCTCGGGAGGCTCGTCGCCCCATTTGATCGCGCTGAGCTGTCCGGTTTCGATGCGGGTGACGCTCGGAAGCGGACCCGTCGCACCGATCTGTTCGGCGTTCTCGGGGAGCAGGCCGAACTCGTCGAGTGAGATCAGATCATCGTCGGAGATCACGACGGCGGCCCCTTTGCCTGTTGAGATAGCACTGACGGCGAGGAAGTTCGAGTAACCCTCGCCGTCAGTTCTATCTCAACGTAAGGATGGGAGGAACTAGCCCTCGATGAAGGTCTCCAGCTGGGTGCGGGCGATGTCGTCCGGCAGCTGCTTCGGCGGGCTCTTCATGAGGTACGCCGACGCCGCGACGACGGGGCCGCCGATGCCGCGGTCCAGCGCGATCTTCGCGGCGCGGACCGCGTCGATGATGACGCCTGCCGAGTTCGGCGAGTCCCACACCTCGAGCTTGTACTCCAGGTTCAACGGCACGTCGCCGAAGGCGCGGCCCTCGAGCCGGACGTAGGCCCACTTGCGGTCGTCGAGCCAGCCGACGTGGTCGGACGGGCCGATGTGGACGTCCTTGGTGTTGAACTCGCGCTGCAGGTTGGAGGTGACGGCCTGGGTCTTGGAGATCTTCTTGGATTCCAGGCGCGAACGCTCGAGCATGTTGAGGAAGTCCATGTTGCCGCCGACGTTGAGCTGCATGGTGCGGTCGAGCTGCACGCCGCGGTCCTCGAACAGCTTGGCCATTACGCGGTGGGTGATGGTGGCGCCGACCTGGCTCTTGATGTCGTCGCCGACGATCGGGACGCCCGCGTCCTCGAACTTCTTGGCCCACACCGGGTCCGATGCGATGAAGACCGGCAGCGCGTTGACGAACGCCACTCCGGCGTCGATGGCGCACTGGGCGTAGAACTTGTCGGCCTCCTCGGAGCCCACCGGAAGGTAGGACACCATGACGTCGACGTTCGCATCGTTGAGCGCCTTGACCACGTCGACCGGGTCGGAGTCGGACACCTCGATGGTCTCGGCGTAGTACTTGCCGATGCCATCGAGCGTCGGGCCGCGCTGCACGGTGACGTTGGTGGGCGGCACGTCGGCGATCTTGATGGTGTTGTTCTCCGAGGCGAAGATGGCCTCGGACAAGTCGAAGCCGACCTTCTTGGCGTCCACGTCGAACGCGGCGACGAACTTGACGTCGCGGACGTGGTACTGGCCGAACTTCACGTGCATCAGGCCGGGAACGGTGTTGTTCTCGTCGGCGTCGTGGTAGTACTGCACACCCTGGACAAGGGATGACGCGCAGTTGCCGACGCCGACGATGGCGACCCGGATTTCACCGCTTGGGGTCGTGCCGTTCAATTCGGACATGGGACGGTCTCCTTCTCCTACTGGACGATCTGGGTTGCGGGTAGTGCTTAGGGCTGTTGCTCGGCGCGTCCCTGCGCCACGCGTTCAGCTGCTATCAACTCGTTGAGCCACTTGACTTCGCGCTCACTGGACTCCAACCCGAGCTGGTGCAGCTGGCGGGTGTAACGGTCGAGCGAGCTGGTGGCGCGGGCGACGGCCTCGCGCAGGCTTTCGCGGCGTTCCTCGACCTGACGGCGACGGCCCTCGAGGATGCGCATCCTGGCCTCGGCAGGCGTGCGGTTGAAGAACGCGAGGTGCACACCGAATCCGTCGTCGGTGTAGTTCTGGGGTCCGGTGTCGGCGACCAACTCGCTGAAGCGCTTCTTGCCTGCATCGGTCATCTCGTACACGCGGCGCGCCCGGCGGAGCTTGACGGTGCCCTCCGGCGCGGCGTTCTCGACGATGAGGCCGTCGGCCTGCATGCGGCGCAGCGCGGGGTAGAGCGAACCGTACGAGAAGGCGCGGAAGGCTCCCAGCAGTCCGGTGAGGCGCTTGCGGAGTTCGTAGCCGTGCATCGGCGACTCGAGCAGAAGTCCCAGGACGGCGAGCTCCAACACTCGAGCCACCTCCTTTGCCCGTCGCTACGACGGTTCAACACGTCGGGCAATTGTATCGCGCCGATATATACACCGCTACATCGAGCCGGCAATTGCCGCCATTCGAGAGAGTCGACCCAGGTCAGGTCACGGGGTCGACGCGCTTGATGGTGCCGTCGGGACCGAAGGTGACCGAACCGCTGCCGAAGTCGCTCGACACGCTCGCCCGCAGGGTGAGCTCGCCGGGGGTCTGCGGCTCCCGCGTCGGGTCGATGCTGAGGTAGGTGCTATCCGCGTCGATGTCGGCTGGCTTGACGCCGACCGCCGCGGGTGTGCCCTTCAACACGGCGATGACTTGCTTGACGTCGATGGCGCCGAGATCCGCCACGACGGCGCCGTCCGAGGTGGCGGACGTCGTCGGATCGTCGAAGCCACCCTTGTAGTAGTAGCTCAGCGAGCGCCGGTCGTCGTTGGGGTCGGGTCGGCTCAGGACGGCGTACTCGGGGTAGATGGTGAGCCCGTATCCCGTGGTGTCGCCGAAGCGTTGCCGCATCTGCTCGAGCAGCCCCTCGAGGCCGCCTTGGGACTGCAGCCGGGTGGGTGGGGTGATCACCTTGGCCGGGATGCCGTCGTCCTTGGCACCGGGATCCGAGGTGAAGTTGAGCGGCGACGGGGTGTTGCCGTACAGCCCCCAGCCCATCAGCACTCCGAACACCACGAGCACGCCTGCGACCGCGACGCGCAAACCCCACCCGCTGCGTGCGCGTCCGCCCGCGGACTTGAACGGCGAAGGCTTCAGGTTGGGCATCTGCACCGGGGCGTTGTCCGTCTGCAGGTCGTCCACCAACGCCTGAAGATCGCCGAGCGTCGCCGCCGTGGTGGCCGTCGCGACGCGTTGGCGATGTTCCTCCATCGACAGCTGTCCGTCACCGAGCGCGCTGTCGAGTACCTGGCACGTCTTGGTGCGGTCGTCGTCCTTCGCCCGTGTCCGGGTGCTCTGCCGCGTTGCCACGACGACGATCGTAGGAGTTGACCCGCCATCACCGCAGACCAGACGGCGAACCTGACACCCGGCTGGCCCCGTCGACCCTCCGCGGCTGCGGGGCCGACGTACTCTGGTCAACGTGCGATTGCAGCGACAGGTGGTGGACTACGCGCTCAAACGACGGTCCCTGCTGGCCGAGGTGTACTCGGGACGCACCGGCGTCTCGGAGGTGTGCGATGCCAATCCGTACCTGCTCAGGGCTGCGAAGTTCCACGGTCGGCCCAGCAAGGTGACCTGCCCGATCTGCCGCAAGGAACAGCTCACGCTGGTGTCGTGGGTGTTCGGCGAGCACCTGGGCGCCGTCTCGGGTTCGGCCCGCAGCACCGACGAGTTGGTGATGCTGGCGGCGCGGTTCGACGAATTCAAGGTGCACGTCGTTGAAGTGTGCCGCACCTGTAGCTGGAATCACCTCGTGAAGTCGTACGTGCTCGGTGCGCCCCGCCCTCCGAAGGCGCGCGGCACGCGGACGGCACGCTCGGGAGCGCGCACGGCCAGTGAATAGCGAAGGGCGCCACAGCAGGTCAGCCGATGACGTCCAGGACGGGCTCCCGGCTGACGATGCGGTGACCCCAGATCCGGTGGCTGCCTCGGGGCATACCGCGCCGCCGCCACGCGATGGCGTCACGCGCGCACTGCCGAGCAGTGCCAAGGCGAGTGGCCCCGTCCCGTCCGACGACCGCAGGACGATGATGCTGCCCGCCATGCCGCCCGCGCCCACCGATGGGCGTTTCCGCGACCCGCTCGAGGTCGTCAAGGCAGCGCTGGACGGGACGCAGCCTCCGCCACGGCCTCCGACCGGTCCGCCCCCCGGCGGCGGCCCCTCCGGCGGACCGCCAGGGGAACGGCCGGGGCCCCTGCAGCAGATCAACTGGAAGTGGGTCCGCCGCACCATCTACGCGTTGCTGGCCGCGTCCGTCGTCTTGCCGATCATCACGTTCGCGATGGCCTACTTCATCGTCGACGTGCCCAAGCCGGGCGACATCCGCACCGCGCAGGTGTCGACGATCCTCGCCGGCGACGGCAGTGAGCTCGCGAAGATCATTCCGCCGGAAGGGAACCGGGTCGACGTCAACATCGACCAGATCCCCGCGCACGTGCGCGACGCGGCGATGGCCGCCGAGGACCGCGACTTCTATACCAATCCCGGGTTCTCGTTCAAGGGCTTCTTCCGCGCATTCAAGAACAACCTCGTCGGCGGCGACCTGCAGGGCGGCTCGACGATCACGCAGCAGTACGTGAAGAACGCGTTGGTCGGTGACGCACGATCAGGCATCGGCGGCATCATTCGCAAGGCCAAGGAACTCGTCATCTCGACAAAGATGTCGCGGGAGTGGTCGAAGGACGCGGTGATGCAGGCGTACCTGAACATCATCTACTTCGGCCGCAGCGCGTACGGCATCTCGGCGGCGTCCAAGGCGTACTTCGACAAGCCGGTGGAACAGCTGAGCGTTTCCGAGGGGGCGCTGCTGGCCGCGCTGATCCAGCGGCCGTCGACGCTGGACCCAGCGGTCGATCCCCAAGGCGCCGCCGAGCGGTGGAACTGGGTGCTCGACGGCATGGTCACGATCGGCGCGCTGTCACCGGCCGACCGTGCGGCGCAGGTGTTCCCGGCCACGGTGCCGCCGGACCAGGCCGTGTCGCAGAACCAGACGACGGGACCCAACGGGCTGATCGAACGGCAGGTCACCAAGGAGCTCGCGGACCTGTTCAACGTCAACGAGCAGACGCTGAACACCGAGGGTCTGACGATCACCACCACCATCGACCCGAAGGCGCAGAAGGCCGCCGAGGACTCGGTGACCGAGACGCTCGACGGCCAGGAGCCGGACATGCGTTCGGCGGTGGTGTCGATCGACCCGAAGACGGGCGGGGTGAAGGCCTACTACGGCGGTTCGGACGCCAACGGTTTCGACTTCGCGCAGGCCGGATTGCCAACGGGGTCGGCGTTCAAGGTCTTCGCGCTCGTCGCCGCGCTGCAGCAGGGGATGGGACTCGGCACCCAGGTGGACAGTTCGCCGGTGGAAGTCAACGGCATCAAGATCTCCAACGTCGAGGGCGAGGGCTGCGGGGTCTGCAACATCGCCCAGGCGTTGAAGATGTCGCTGAACACCAGCTACTACCGGCTGATGCTCAAGCTGAAGAACGGGCCGCAGGACGTCGCCGCCGCCGCGCACCAGGCTGGCATCGCCGAAAGCTTCCCCGGTGTCGAGCACACGCTGTCCGAGGACGGCAAGGGCGGTCCTCCCAACAACGGCATCGTGTTGGGGCAGTACCAGACCCGCGTCATCGACATGGCCTCGGCGTACGCCACGCTGGCCAACTCGGGCGTGTACCACAAGCCGCACTTCGTCCAGAAGGTGATCAACGCCGACGGTCAGGTGCTGTTCGACGCGGCCGAGCAGGGCGACTCCGGCGAGCAGAAGATCGACAAGGCCGTCGCCGACAACGTCACCGCCGCAATGCAACCCATCGCCGGCTATTCCAGGGGCCACAACCTGGCCGGTGGCCGCGCCTCGGCGGCGAAGACGGGCACCAATCAGCTCGGCGACACCGACGCCAACCGTGATGCGTGGATGGTCGGCTATACGCCCTCGCTGTCGACGGCGGTGTGGGTAGGCACCACCGAGGGCACCAAGCCACTGGTGAATGCAGGGGGCGGAGCGGTATACGGCTCTGGGCTGCCATCGGACATCTGGAAGGCGACGATGGACGGTGCCCTCGAGGGTACGGACAAAGAAACCTTCCCCAAGCCAACCGAGATCGGCGGTTATGCCGGTGTGCCGCAGGCACCCCCGCCCCCGCCCCCGCCGCCTCCGCCGTCGGAGACGGTGATCCAACCCACCATCGAGCTGGCACCGGGCATCACCATCCCGTTCGGTCCCCCGACGACGGTGCCGTTGCCCGCCCGCGCCACCAGGTGACCCGGGAGCGGCCGTACCGCCGCCGCTCACCCCGACGATCACAGCGCCGCCTCCGCCGCCGTGACGGGTGGGAATTCAGCTCGGGTAATGGTGTCGCCTCAGCCGTTGGCCGAGGATCTTCGGAGCGACGACGACCGCGACCTGCCCAGTCGCACAGACGTGATCGGCCGCGCGCTGTCGGGCGTGGTCGGTGGGCCGGTCGGGCGGCACGCGCTGATCGGACGGGCCCGGTTCCTCACGCCGCTGCGGGTGATGCTGCTCCTGGCGCTGGTGTTCCTGGCATTCGGCTACACGACGAAGGCGGCCTGCCTGCAGTCGACCGGCACTGGCACGGCCGATCAGCGCGTGGCGGTATGGGAGAACAACCGGGCGTACTACGAGCTCTGCTACTCCGACACAGTGCCGCTCTACACGGCGGAGTTGTTGAACCTCGGGAAGTTTCCGTACAAGTCGAGTTGGATCGAGCGGGACAACACCGGCACCCCACGCCTGCAGTACGACGGCACGCCGGCGGTGCGATACATGGAGTACCCGGTGCTCACCGGCGTCTACCAGTACGTGTCCATGGCATTGGCCAAGACCTACACCGCGCTGACCAAGCTGGTGTCGGCGATACCCGTGGTCGCCGAGGTGGTGATGTTCTTCAACATCGCGGCGTTCGGGCTGGCGCTCGCGTGGATGGCGACGGTGTGGGCGACGGCGAAGCTGGCGGGCCGGCGCATCTGGGACGCGGCGGTGGTGGCCGCCTCGCCGGTGCTGATCTTCCACGCGTTCACCAACTTCGACGCGTTGGCGACGGCGTGTGCCGCGGGCGCGATGCTGGCCTGGGCGCGCCGAAGACCTGCGGTGGCGGGCGTGCTGATCGGCGTGGGGGTGGCGCTGAAGCTGTATCCGCTGCTGCTGTTCGTGCCGCTGATGATCCTCGGCCTGCGGACGGGGCGGATGCGCGAGGTGGGCAAGACCGCGCTGGCGACGTTCGCGACGTGGCTGGTCGTGAACCTGCCGATCATGGTGCTGTACCCACGGGGCTGGGCCGAGTTCTTCATTCTCAACACGCGCCGCGGCGACGACATGGACTCGTTGTACAACGTGGTGAAGTCGTTCACCGGCTGGGCGGGATTCGATCCGGTGCTGGGGTTCTGGGAACCGCCCGCCGTGCTGAACGCGGTGTCGGCGGTGTTGTTCTTGTTGTGTTGTGGCGCCATCGCTTACGTCGCGCTGACGGTGCAGCGCAGGCCCAGGCTCGCGCAGCTGGCCTTCCTGGTGGTGGCCGCGTTCCTGTTGACGAACAAGGTGTGGAGTCCGCAGTACTCGCTGTGGTTGGTGCCGTTGGCCGCGTTGGCGTTGCCGCATCGGCGAATTCTGTTGGCGTGGATGACCATCGACGCGTTGGTGTGGGCGCCGCGGATGCTGTTCCTGTACGGCGAGCAGAAGATGGGGCTCCCCGAGCAGTGGTTCACCACGACCGTGCTGCTGCGCGACGTCGCGGTGATGGCGTTGTGCGCGTTGGTGATCCGCCAGATCTACCGCCCGGACTTGGACCTGGTCCGAGACCACGGCCGCGTCGACGATCCGTCCGGCGGCGTGTTCTCCGACGCTCCCGACGATCCGGTGCGGTGGCTGCCTGGGAGGCTGCGGCCCCCGCGCAGTCTCGAGCCGCCCGAAGAGGCCGAGGCACTCGTCGACCCGAACCGCGAGAGCCGCGTCCCGGCCTGACACCGCCATCGGCCGCACGCCGGGTGTGCTCGTGCGGCGTCGGGTGTGCTCGTGCGGCGCCGGGTGTGCGTCCAGGGCGGGATTCGACGCGAAGAGTCGCCCTGAGGGCACAGTCGACGCGGGGATCGACGATTTCGCCGGTCAGGGCCTCGTCGTGTAGCCTGGGCCGGTTGCCGACGCAGGCGACCCTCCTGCCACGGATAGTCCGTGGCCGCACACGACCATAGGAGGTGATGGGTTCCTTATGCGTCCATACGAAATCATGGTCATCCTCGACCCAACTCTCGACGAGCGGACTGTAGCCCCGTCGTTGGAGACGTTCCTGAACGTCATCCGCAAGGATGGCGGATCCGTCGACAAGGTCGACATCTGGGGCCGTCGCCGACTGGCCTACGAGATCGCCAAGCACGGCGAGGGCATCTACGCCGTCGTCGACGTGAAGGCCGAGCCGGCCACCGTGTCCGAGCTGGATCGCCAGCTCAACCTGAACGAGTCCGTGCTGCGGACCAAGGTGCTGCGGACGGACAAGCACTAAGTCGCGTGACGACCTGTGCGCGTCGGGGCACTTCCGTAGGCTCACCTGCGACTGCTGTCCAAGAAACGCACACCGCCCGCACTGAGCGCTTGCGCGAAGAGCCGACAAACCAACACAGGAGGACCTCGTGGCTGGTGACACCATCATCACGGTCATTGGAAACCTGACCGCCGATCCCGAACTGCGGTTCACGCCGTCGGGCGCGGCCGTCGCGAACTTCACCGTCGCGTCGACCCCGCGCATGTTCGACCGTCAGACCAATGAGTGGAAGGACGGCGAAGCGCTGTTCCTCCGCTGCAACATCTGGCGGGAGGCGGCCGAGAACGTGGCCGAGAGTCTCACCCGCGGATCGCGTGTGATTGTCAGCGGTCGGCTCAAGCAGCGTTCCTTCGAGACCCGTGAGGGCGAGAAGCGCACTGTCGTGGAGCTCGAGGTCGACGAGATCGGCCCGTCGCTCCGGTACGCGACCGCCAAGGTGAACAAGGCGAGCCGCAGCGGTGGTGGCGGTGGCGGCTTCGGTGGCGGTGGCGGCGGCGGCGGTAGTTCCGCGGGCCCTCGCTCCTCCGAGCCCAAGGACGATCCGTGGGGCAGTGCTCCGGCGTCCGGTTCCTTCAGTGGGGCCGACGAAGAACCGCCCTTCTGAGACAACCATTAGCGAAACCAAGAAGTAGATAGGCAGAGATTCAAATGGCGAAGGCCAGTACCAAGAGGCGTCCGGCTCCCGAGAAGCCGATCAAGACGCGCAAGTGCATCTTCTGCTCCAAGAAGGGGCAGACCATCGATTACAAGGACACGGCACTGCTGCGTACCTACATCAGCGAGCGCGGCAAGATCCGTGCCCGCCGGGTGACGGGCAATTGCGTGCAGCATCAGCGCGACGTGGCGATCGCGGTCAAGAACGCCCGCGAGGTCGCGCTCCTGCCGTTCAGCTCGGCGACGCGGTAGGGAGAGCAGAGATGAAGCTGATTCTCACCGCAGAGGTCGACCACCTCGGCATCGCCGGCGACGCCGTCGAGGTCAAGGACGGCTACGGCCGCAACTACCTGCTGCCCCGTGGACTGGCCATCGTGGCGTCGCGTGGCGCCGAGCGCCAGGCCGACGAGATCCGTCGGGCGCGCGAGATCAAGACCGTCCGCGGGCTCGATCACGCCAAGGAACTCCAGGCCGCCCTCGAGGCGCTTGGCCCCGTCTCCCTCAAGGGCCGGACTGCCGGAGACACCGGCAAGCTGTTCGGTTCGGTGACGCCGGCCGACGTCGTCTCGGCCATCAAGAAGGCGGGCGGACCCAATCTGGACAAGCGGACCGTGCAGCTGCCCAAGGCCCACATCAAGTCGCTCGGCACGCACCCGATTTCGGTGCGGCTGCACCCGGACGTGAACGTCGCGGTGTCGCTGAACGTCGAACCGGAGTAGTCCGAGAACTTACTGCAGCGTCAACATGCCCGGGTGAGGGGCTTGATCAACCTTCACCCGGGCATTGCTGTATTCGCTGGCGAACTTTGCTCCCAAATCGCGACACAGCGAAGCTTACGAGGTGTTAACCTGCCCGGTCCCTATCGGCAACACAACACGCCCGAGACGGCAACCCGGGCCGACACGCCGAAGCAGTTCACATCCACAGTTCCGCACGGCGTTTGTGGTGCCCTTATCTGCGGGGATGCATATTGACGACCGATTGCTCCACAAGTTGTCCCCAGCGACTCAACATGGCTGACCGCGGCTATCCACATTTCATGCACGAGTTCATCAACAGGCCCGCTTTCGGTGCCTCCTAGCAACGTCTAGCGTGATCCGTCGGAGCCGCCAGGCGCGGGGACGTCGAGCTAGAGCGAGACTGCCCGGACGGTTTCAACGGGGTGGCCGTCGGTGGGCTGACCTACAGTCAGGTTGGTTGGCGTCGAATGCATGTTCGACGGAGACGTAGGGGAGGTGGGACGCTTCGTGGCTGTCGTGGATGACCTCGGCCGTTCCGACATGGAAGCTGGACCACCCAGTGAGGACTACGGCCGTCAGCCCCCGCAGGACATGGCGGCTGAACAGTCGGTGCTCGGAGGCATGCTGCTGAGCAAGGACGCCATCGCCGACGTGCTCGAGCGGCTGCGCCCTGGGGACTTCTACCGACCCGCACACCAGAGCGTCTACGACGCCATCCTCGATCTCTATGGCCGCGGTGAGCCGGCCGACGCCGTCACCGTGTCCGCCGAACTCGATCGTCGCGGACTACTCAAGCGCGTCGGCGGGGCGCCGTATCTCCACACGCTGATCTCGACGGTGCCGACCGCCGCCAACGCCGGGTACTACGCCGGGCATCGTGGCGGAGAAGTCCCTGCTGCGTCGCCTCGTCGAGGCCGGTACCCGCGTCGTCCAGTACGGGTACGCCGGCGCTGAGGGGGCCGACGTCGCCGCGGTCGTCGACCGCGCCCAGGCCGAGATGTACGAAGTCACCGACCGGCGCACCACGGAGGACTTCGTACCGCTGGAGCAGCTGCTGCAGCCGACGATGGACGAGATCGACGCCATCGCCTCGCAGGGCGGCATCGCCCGCGGCGTGCCGACGGGGTTCACGGAACTCGACGAGCTCACCAACGGTCTGCACCCCGGGCAGATGATCGTGGTGGCGGCGAGGCCGGGCATGGGAAAGGCACTCGAGCTCGACACCCCGCTGCCGACGCCGACCGGCTGGACGACGATGGGCGACGTTCAGGTCGGAGCCGAACTCATCGGTGCAGACGGCTTCCCGACACGTGTCGTGGCAGCCACTGAGGTGATGTACGGCCGGCCGTGCTACGAGGTGGAGTTCTCCGACGGGACGGTCATCGTCGCCGACGCGCAACACCAGTGGCCCACCGAATCTGGCATCCGGACCACCGCTCAGTTGCGGAGTGGCGCAGATCGCCTCATCCCGGCCACATTGCCCGCATCGCGCGCAGGCGGCACGACAGCGCTGCTAGCGCTGGGTGTCCACGTCGCCTGGGTGCGCGCCGTCGAGAGCGTTCCCGTGCGCTGCGTACAGGTCGACAACGAGTCGCATCTGTACCTCGCCGGCAAGGGCATGGTGCCCACTCACAACTCCACACTTGGGCTGGACTTCCTGCGGTCGTGCTCCATCAAGAACCGGCAGTCGAGCGTGCTGTTCTCGTTGGAAATGAGCAAGTCCGAGATCGTCATGCGCCTGCTGTCGGCAGAGGCGAAGATCAAGCTGGCCGACATGCGTTCGGGCCGGATGAGCGACGACGACTGGACGCGCCTGGCGCGCCGGATGAGCGAGATCAGCGAGGCCCCGCTCTACATCGACGACTCGCCGAACCTGACGATGATGGAGATCCGCGCGAAGGCCCGTCGGCTGCAGCCAGAAGTCGGATCTGCGCCTCATCGTCATCGACTACCTGCAGCTGATGACGTCGGGCAAGAAGGTCGAGTCGCGCCAGCAGGAAGTGTCCGAATTCTCAAGGCAGATCAAGCTTTTGGCGAAGGAGCTCGAGGTGCCGGTGGTGGCGATGAGCCAGCTGAACCGTGGGCCCGAGCAGCGCACCGACAAGAAGCCAATGTTGGCTGACCTACGCGAATCGGGCAGCATTGAGCAGGATGCCGACATGGTGATTCTGCTGCATCGGCCGGATGCGTTCGAACGCGACGACCCCCGCGGCGGCGAGGCGGACCTGATCATCGCCAAGCATCGAGCGGGACCGACCAAGACCATCACCGTGGCCCATCAGTTGCACCTGTCGCGTTTTACGAACATGGCGCACTAGAGGCGAATTGG
>CAWBRR010000022.1:0-204624 GCA_963791215.1 uncultured Actinomycetota bacterium
ACATGAGCTACTCGGATGGAGTCCAAAGGTGTCGGTGCGAATGGGAATAGATGAACCATCGAATGGCACGCCAGTAACCTTCGCGTAAACCTGGCGCCGTGATGGGTCTCGCCGGTGGTGGGGAGCGTGGCCAACATGCCACCATGAAGCGTTGCTCGTCTGGAGAACACTGCCCGCACCGAGCGTTACAGGCCAGTCGAACCCGCTCTGGTGGGTGCAACTTTCGACAGCCGCGTGGGCGGCGATTCAAGATACTGACCTCGCGAGCGGCGCGAGGTTTTCTAGCGACCCGGAGGGAACTATCACCGATGACGCGATCAGGACAGGCCAGGGCACAGGTTCGGCGTGTCCGCGGCTGAGCGAGGCACGATGGCGAAGCCCGATCGTGGACCACTGCGGATTGGTCTGCTGCTCGAGAGCGCGCTCACCCCGGAACTCTGGTCGGGTGCGCCGCACTCGGTCTTGCGCAGGGGCTCCAAGCGAATGGGGCGGAAGTCGTCCCGCTCATCACGCTGCCTGATCTGCTGGAGCGCGCCGCGCGTCGGCTTCCGATGTGGCGTGCCCGCGCCGGTCTTCGCTACGCCGGGGCCACGCATCAGGTCAGAAAGGCCAGCCAGCTAGACGCGATCCTCCAGATCGGCTCCTCGACAGCCGTCGACATCGAACTTCCGCTTGTGTTCTTCTTGGATATGACGCTGCGACAAGCGCTGGAGGTACGCGACGAGTGGGTGTTGTCGCACCCTGTACGGGAGCGGCAGAGTTGGGAACGTCGCCAACAACGGCTCTATCAGCGATCCGATCGAATCCTGACGATGGGGGCTTGGGCCGCCGACTCCGTTGGTCCGCGACTACGGGGTCGACAGCAATCGCGTGCACGTCGTCGGAGGCGGCGCGACACATACGGTGGACGCCTCTTCGCGACTGGTCCACGCCTCGTTTTCTATTCATAGGGCGCGATTATCAGCGTAAGAACGGTCCCGCGGTCGTTCGAGCGTTCGCGACACTCAGGTCGGAGCGCCCCGACGCGACGCTCGACATCGTCGGCGATCATCCGCGGATCGACCAGGCGGGCGTCACGGGCCACGGTAGGCTCGCGCTCGGCGATTTGGCCGGTCGCGCTCACGTGGAACGTCTGCTACGACGAGCAACCTGCCTGGTGGTGCCGTCTGTGTACGAACCGTTCGGGATCGTGTACACGGAGGCCGCTTTCGCCGGGATCCCGAGCATTGCGACAACCGTCGGAGCCGAGTTCGTCGACAGTTCCTGCGGGAGGAGGGTCACTCCGGGCGACGAAGCTGGTCTATTGGCCGCAATGCGTGAGTTGTCCGATCCCGCGCTGGCGCGCTGTCTGGGAGACAACGCGAACGCGCGCTCCCGCCTTTTCACATGGCCGATAGTCGGAGGCCGAGTATTACGGGCCTTCGCTGAAGTGCTTGGCCGGCCCGTTGATAACCTGCCCGATTACCTCTGACGTCCATTCTGTACGCCCGTCCGGGTAGAACGGGCTCACCGGATACTGCGAGGCACTGCCGGTAGCGGGAGCGATCGCGATGCCCGTCAGCGTTGAGCGCGCCGCCTCCCGGCAAGGCTCGCGATCACGTTCGAAGACGTGGGCGGTCGGCGCCTTTCGCCTTGCGGCGTCCGGCGTGAACCGGTGATGGTCGCCGTGGCCACCGATCGCCACGATCACAAGGTTACAGTTAACTGCAGTGATCTCTAGTGACGAGTTCCTGCTGATAGGAGCAGTTTAACGAGCCTGAACAGGTAAGCTGGATGACGAGTTCAAATCCCTCCGCCACCGCCACAGCCCCGATCCTGCTAGCGCAGGTGAGGTGCAATTTTTGTGTTTGCTGTGCGAAGTGAACAACGTAATCACGCCCCCTAGCCCTGGCCCGTGTTCGACTTTGTCCGCGCGCAGTTAGCCAGGTGCAGTCGTCACTACTTATGCGGCCTGATCTCAGTAGTCAACTACGGCATGCGGCCCCCTCGGAACGCGTGAGGATCGGTGGAGTTGAGCCGCCGAGGCTCGCAGTCCATCGATAGGGGAGAAGCGCATGCTCACGAAACTGTTCATCACCGCCGCCGCAGCGGCGGCCCTGTCTGTTCCACTGGCCGGTGCGGCATGGGCACAGCCGCCGTCCGACCCAAGTTCGACTGATAAGTCCAGCCTGAGTTCGACTAAAAACGGTGTGGGCGCAGGGGGTATGCCAGAAAAGCTCGGCAATTTTGTCGCCACTGGTGTCACTCCTCCCGCGGGTTCGGGCGACCGGATTCCTCCGGGCCAGCAATTCAACGCGGCCAAAGACCTGTTCCCGGGTGTCCCCACCCCCACTGCCGTTAGGGATTTCGAATCGTTTCTTTGGTCAACCCGTAACTCGTGCTTCCGACGGAACGCTCGAAACTATTACGAGCAATCCGGAGGATTGGGAAGGCATCACTCCAGGCTTAGCACTCAAGCCTTTGACACCCGGCTGTGATCGCGGGCGGTCCGGGTCTGTACCCGGCTCGGTGTCGACGCGGTGCGTCGGTTGAGAAGGACGATTCGTGCCGCCCGCATCCCGCTCCTGGGGTGCGGGTGGTGCCAGGTCAAGAGGTCACATTGCACGGTGGAACACCTAACGCCCTTGGTTGCATCGACTCGACAGTCTTACTCAGTTCGGCGAAGGCAACCAGGAACGAGGTGCCGACTTGAGCGGACTGGTCACCGGCGGTCGCGTGCGCGTTCCGCAGCGCCTTTCGGCGCACACCGACTAAGGCCGACCCGCCACAACCCGATTCGCTGGTGGCATCGGCCACACCTTCTGGTGATGCCCTATCCAGGTGAACCCCAGCGTTGGACGGCGCGACGATTCGCGGCTGACCCGGCTCCGTCTGGTCGACGAGAGACAAGGCGCCGATGACGCTCAGCTCAGGCGCGACGGCCCCAGCAGCCGACGACCGTCGGCGTCGTCCAGACCGCTCCTGTGGCGCGGATCGCCTCGCCGAGGCACTGCTCGAGCGTGTCTAGGCCGAGCTCCTGCTCCGTCGCGGCTCCGCTTTCCACGATCGCGGGCGCGATCGCGCGGACGACTCGGGCGACGATCCCCGGCGCTGCGGGGTGATCGGGCGGCCAGTATGGCTGCACGCCAATCGTTTCCACGTCACGCAGGACCGCTTGGGCAAAGTAGACGGGCAGGCGCATCCCGACGCGCGGATCTGCGTGGGCGTGCCGGAAGCCGGCTTCCAGCCATTCGCCGAGGCGCTCGAGCAACTCCACCGGCGGAAGTGCGCGTACCCCGCCCATGTCGTAGTCGACCGCGACGAAGACCCCACCCGGCTTCAGGGCGCGGGCGTGATGGGCGATCACGTCGACGGCGTCGGGCAGGTGAAACATCAGGAGTCTGCAGGTGACGGCGTCGAACTGCGCGCCG
This sequence comes from uncultured Actinomycetota bacterium, assembly GCA_963791215.1. Lineage (GTDB taxonomy): Bacteria > Actinomycetota > Actinomycetes > Mycobacteriales > Mycobacteriaceae > Mycobacterium. Next base: position 3,411 of record CAWBRR010000022.1, read on the forward strand.
CCCACGATAGGTGCGCGCGTCGCCTTGACGGAACGTGACTGGCCAAGCCCGCCTTCACCCGTCGTTCCTCGGCGACGGTCAACTGCGCCGGGTCGCGGTCGACGCCGGTGACCGACCCGTCGGCACCAACTATCTCGGCCAGCTGGAACGCGACGTCGCCGGGACCGGTGCCGAGGTCCAGCACCCGCATCCCCGCAGCGATGCCGCCACGCTTGAGCAGCAGCGCCGTCGGTTCGGCGATGCTGGCGGCTTGCGTCTGGAGTCGGGCGATCTCGGCCTCGTCGCTTCCCAGGACGTACTCGGGTCCGGTCATGACGCGACCCTAACCCGGTCCATCGACCAGCCGTCAGGACGGCCGGGGTGCGACTCCGACGGCCTTCCTGATGCGGGGTGCGAGTTGGACGTCCTCGGGGACGACGCTCGGATTCGCAAAGGCCGTCGTCACTAGCGAGACCAACGTGTTCGCGACGTCGTTGAGCGTCGCCATCTGTGCCGGGAGCTGGCCGTGTTCCACCCACGACTTGAAGAGCACCGAGAGGAGGTCTCGGTCGGCGCCCCGCAGAATCTCGGTGTTCTCGGTCGGGCACATACCGACGCGCACGATGGACAGGTCCGGATGCTCGCTACGCCACGCCCGCAGGACCTCGTCGAGGGCGGCCTTGCTGGCGTCGTACGCGGCGGTGCCCGCGCGTGGACGGCCGACGTCGTTGCTCGACGCGACGAGCACCACACCGCGTTCGGACAGGTGCGGCAAGGCTGCGCGCAACACGTTGTTCGCTCCCACCGCGTTCACGGCGAACGCGTGGATCCACGTGACGACGTCGGTGTCCTCGATGTGGGCGAACGGAACGACGGTGCTGGTGAACACCACTGCATCGAGCCCGCCCAGCGTTGCGGCCGCCTCGTCGACGACGCGCTTGATGGCCGCCGCGTCCTCGACGTCGAGTTCGAACGCCGAACCACCTATGGCGTCGGCCAGTTGGGTCAGCGAGTTCCATGCGGCGCGCGGCGACGGCTACCGAAGCGCCGCGCTCCGCGGCGCTGGTCGCGACCGCGTGGCCGATACCCGACGACGCCCCGACGACCAGTAGGCGCAGCCCGGCGGCATCGGCATGTTGACCACTCACTTGGGAACCTCTTCGTGGATCGCTGGCGAATCTGTTCGTTCGACACAGTAGAGCGTCGAGGCAAGGATTACCTAAGCTGGCTCGCCATTGCGCACCTTCGACGGCCTCATGCGGCGAGGCTGGCCAATGTCGCGTTGGCCTCGGGAATGTCCGTCGGCGCGGACTGCTGGAGCGTCAGCGAGTCGAGCCGCACCACCTGCGCGGCGGGTGGAGTCCCGATGACGACACCGTGCGCGGTGCCCTGGGGGGTGAGGATGTCGATCGTCGATCCCGGCTCGAGGTCGTCACCGCTGTCGGTGTCGCCGGCGAACCATTCGTTGAACCACTGCGCGGCGAGGGCGTCGACGGCAGGCGGATTCTGCGGTTCGGGGAAGCCGGCGACGACGTACGCGGCGAACTGGATGAGGGGGTTGCCGCCCCGCATCGAGTCCATGTGCACTCCACCCGTGAGCACGACGCCCTTGTAGCGGTCCGGGCGCGCGTCCGTCAGCGCCTCGTCGATGTTGCTCACTGAGTTGAAGAGATTGAACGGCGCGCCGATCTCGCGGATCGGGATGAACTGGTCGCCTTCGGTCGCCGCGTCGTAGTCGTCCAGCTTCTTGAGCGCGTCGACCATGGTGGTTCCGGTGGGCACGCCATCCAGTGCGATCACTCCGACCAGGTCGGCGGCGGCGCCGTTCTGGGCGAGGAATCCGGCCATCGCCGGCACCAGGTTCCCGCCGAGCGAGTGACCTTCCAGGCCGAACTTCTGCGGCAGTTTCGCCGTCGCGGGATCCAGGCCGTACTGGGTGGCGTAGCCGGCGTCGAGCGCGCTCTGCGTCAGCGCGGTCCGATCGCCGACGAAGAGGTTGGCGACGTGGGCGGCCATCCCGGTGCCGCCGAGCCAGTAGTCGTCCCCCAGGAAGAGGTTGGACGTAATCGACGGCGTGACGACGATGCTCTGCGTCTGTTCGGCCAGGTTGGCCGCGGTGTAGCTGTACATCGGACCGAGCGCCAGGAGGCCGTGGCTGAGCAGGATCATCCGCGACGGCGGTGGGTCGCCCTCGTTGACCTGGGGGTAGTACCAGTTGGCGGCGACGCGTTGGCCGGTCTCCAGGGTGATCCAGGAGTCCCGCACGGTGACGGTGCTGCCCGGTGGGAGTACCGGCGGACCGGCCGCCAACGCCTCGACCGCCTGCAGGGCGGTGAGCGCGACGGACCCGACGTTGACGACGACGGCACCGATCACCGATCCGACGAAGCCAAGGATCGAAGGGGCGACGGGGGTGACGTCCGCGGCGGTCACCTTCGCCACGCTGGCCGGCGGAGCGAGCCTGGCCGAGACAAGCTGCGCTGCAGAGTGATTCGCAACCGGTTCGACGGTGGACTCGACGACTGGGACGGTCTCGGCCGCGTTGGTCGGTTCGCCGACGACGGGCTCCTTGGCCGGCTCGAGCGCATCGACGACGACGGGCTTGGTGACGGCTTCGGTCTTCTCCGTCGACTTCGCTGCGGGCTCGGATGCGGTCGTCGGTTCGGCCGTGGCCGACCCGGCCGCCGATGGCTCGGCCGACGCAGACTTCTTCTTGTGGGTCTCGGCAGTGGCCGTGACCTGGTCGGTGGGTGCGGCGCCGTCGGTCGAGTCGGACGTCGAGTCGTCGGGCTTCTTCGCGGCGTCCTTCTCGTCAGCGTCCTTCTGGTCGGCGTCCTTCTGGTCGGGGTCCTTCTGGTCGCCGGTCGACTCGGGCTTGTCCTTGGCGTCGGCGTCCTTCTTCGTGCCGGCCGGGACCTTCTTGTCGCCTGTCGAAGCCGGCTTGCCCGCGTCGGAACTCGTCGACCCCGCCGCGGCGCCACCCGAGTCCGAACCGGAGCCCGTGCCCGCACTCGCCGTCCCGGCGCCGGCGAGCAGTGCTGCCGATAATCCCGCGGTGACGATTCCGGCCCCCACCCATGCGGACAACTGCTCCATGCACAACCCCTGACGTCATTGGCGAATCCTTGCGGACTCGATCCTGACAGGGGCCCGCTGCGCCTCGCGGCGTTTTGACAACGAGTGGTTTCACCCCGTTCGAGTGAGCTGCGTCAGCCAGGTACGTCCATGCGTTGCGTGCCGACGACGGACAGCAGACGCATGGCTTCCTCGGACGCCGTTCCCGGCTCGGCGGTGTAGATCACCACCCGCTGGTCGCGGTCCGCAAGTGCAGTGCGACGTCGTCGACGCGAACGAGAAACCCCGGCCACCCGAGGGCGGCCGGGGTTTCGCGGTTCGGCTATGGGGCTAGACGCCGACGACTTCGCGCGCGATGTCGGCCACGCGTACCTGCGCGGCGGACACGACGCCCTGACGGTTCTTGTGCTGCTCCTCGTAGGCGATCACGACGCGCAGGTCGGACGGGTCCTCGAGGTCCTTCACGGCGGCGACGGCCTGGCTGACGTTGAGCTCGTCGTACTCCGCGATCGGCAGCTCGTCGGCCTGGACGGTCCCGGTGGCCGAACGCAGTGAGTGCAGCACGTCGGCCGCATCCTCGGCTCCCGCGTCGCGGGTCACCTTCTCGGCGGTCTCGAGCGCCGCGTCACGCGAAGCGGTGAACGCCTTCGCCGCGACGTCGCGAGCCTGCGCGCCGCGATCGGCCAAACCTTCGATGGCGGGCTGGGCGTTGCGGAGTGCGTCGATGACGCGGTCCAGTCTGCGAGCCGACCAGGTCAGCGGAAGATTCGCGAGCTTGACCGCGATGCCAGCCGCGGCCTGCGTTGGCGAACGACGCAGTGCGGCCGGGCCTCCGAGGGCGTCCTCGGCCAAGACGGTGGTGAGCCACTCCACGGTGGCCGAGTGCGCGGTGATCAGCTTGTCGGCCAGGTCTTGGACGTCCTTGCGCTGTGCAGTGACGGCCAACGCCTTGACGTACCGGGCGCGGTCGAGCAGTTCGTGCTCGAGCGCCAGATCGCCGAGCAGCGCCTCGTCGAAGGGCTGGGCCTGTTCTGCGAGCGCCTTGAACACGGCGGCGGCACGTCCGATGAGCGGCCCGACGACGTCGGGAAATCCGCCCAGTTCACGAATCGCCGCCTCGATGGTGAGCGCGCGTTCCCGGCCGTGGCGTGCGTTCTGGGTCAGTTCCTTCTCGACGGCCTCGGTGCGCGCCTGGGCGATGCGCGTCTCGGCGATCTGTACCTCGGTGTGCGTCAGTTCCAATACGGCGCGCAACTGCGCGATGAGCGTGGTGAATTCACTCGTAGCCATGATTCATCCCCTTCGGTGACTCGATGGATTGACGGCGCTGGATGCGCCTACTCCAGTGGCCTACCCGTACGTGGGGCGCAGTAACGGAATGGGTGTGTTGGCTAAGTCACAACGCGCAAGCCCGATCGCTGCAAAGACTTTGCAACTGAATCGCTTTCTCGAAGAACCAGGTGGCAAATCGTCCTACCGTTCGCTGCGCAACGTTGCCGGATTGCCACCATGCCCGTGACTGCGGTGGGCCGGATCAATACGCTCGTGATGAGTCGAAGGGAGCTTCCCATGCGCACACCCGAAAGGCCCGCCTCGTGAAGGCCGTCAGCTGCCTGCACGGCACCCTCTCCGTCGTCGAGCTACCGTCCCCGCAACCAGTGCAGGGCCAGCTGCTACTCGGCGTGAGCCGCTGCGGCATCTGCGGGTCGGACATACACGCAAAGGACCATGCGGATGAACTCACCGGCGTCATGGAGGGCGTCGGTTACGAGCACTTCATGCGCAGCGACACCCCCGTCGTGATGGGGCACGAGTTCTGCGGGGAGGTGCTCGAGCGCGGCCGCGGCGCGGCCAAGGAGTTCAGGCCGGGCACCTTGGTGGTGTCCTTTCCGCTGCTGCGCGCCAGTGGGGGCGTCCACATGACCGGCCTGTCGCCCATGGCCAACGGCGGTTACGCCGAGCAGGTGCTGGCCGAAGGGGCGATGACGTTCGTCGTGCCCAACGGGCTCGACCCGGACATCGCCGCGCTCACCGAGCCGATGGCGGTGGCCCTGCACGCCGTCCGGCGCAGCGACATCGGCAAGCGCGACGTGGCGGTGGTCATCGGCTGTGGCCCGGTCGGGCTGGCCGTCATCTGTCAGCTGAAGGCCAAGGGCGTCGACACCATCATCGCCAGTGACTTCTCGGCGGCCCGTCGCGCGTTGGCGAGCCGGTGCGGCGCAGACGTCGTCGTCGACCCGGCCAAGGATTCGCCGTATGCCGAACTCGCGAACAAGAAGGGCGTCATGACCAACGCCGCGGAGCTGTACGAGCTCGGCGTCGGTTCGATGGAGAAGCTGCGCAGGGTGCCCGGTTGGGCGCACCTGTACCGCGTGGCCGACGGGCTCGGCGCCGCTGGACCCAAGCGGCCGGTGATCTTCGAATGCGTCGGCGTGCCCGGCATGATCGACGGCGTCATCACCGCCGCGCCGGTGAACTCCCGGGTGGTGGTCGTCGGGGTGTGCATGGGCGACGACCACCTGCGGCCGGCGCTCGCCAACGGCAAGGAGATCGACCTGCGCTTCGTACTCGCTTACACGCCACTGGAATTCCGCGACACCCTGTACCTGCTCGCCGAGGGGAAGGTGGACGCCTCGGGAGTCGTCACGGGCACGGTCGGGCTTGAGGGCGTGGCCCCCGCGTTCGACGCACTCGCGGATCCCGAACGGCACGCGAAGATCCTCATCGATCCCGCGAGTACGTCGGTGGCGGTGTGACCTGGTGTCCACGCTCTGGCGGTACGCGTCGAATCCGTTCGGCGGCAAGGCTCGTGGTGGCACCGTGACACCCTCGAACGCCTGCTCGAGCAACCGATTGCCGGAACGGAATCCGTAACGCTTCCACGCGATGTCTTGGAGTGCAGACGGCCGCTAGGGCGGTCCGAACACGACGGGGACGCCGATGGGTCCGCGGATGGCCGGGGTGTCCCGCCGGCTCCGGAGCTCTATCACCACTTCAAGTCCAAGGAATCGCTGCTCGAGGCGGGCATCGACAGGCAGCTGGACCGACGCCGCGCCATGGCCGACATCCGCGCGCTGTTCGCCGGGCTCGGTGAACAGCGCACCGAGCGCACCCCGTTGGGTCGGTACCTGCTCAGCGTCATCGACGCGGAAGGCCAGCTGCTCCAGATCGCCGCACGTACCCCGACCGATCGCTCGGGTCGGCTCGACGACGCCTACGCCGCGCTCGTCGACGGGCTCTACACCGAGCTCGCCGACTGGGTGGGCGGCTGGGCGCCCGGGCTGCCTGCCTCGGACGCGCGCGGCATCGCGGTGCTCGGGGTCGACGCGCTGCTCGGCAAGCGTGCGACGGCGATGCTCTTCCACGCCGAGGGGGTGGCCGTGCCCGACGAGGACTACGTGCGGGAGTGGACGGTGACCCTGGCGCTGCGCATCGAAGCGGCCTTGGGGATTCACCCGACTGCGTGACACGATCACGGCATGGCAGTTTCGCCGGCTTCCTGGGAGGACGACGGACTGACCGACTATCCGGTCACGCCCCCGATCCTGCCGCGGCCCGCCTTCAGCGCGAACCGGTGGAGCGAGCTGACCTTCGTGCACTGGCCGGTGCGACCCGAGGCGGTCGCGCACCTCTACCCACCGGGCACACGCCCCGACGTCTTCGTCGATGGCGCCACCTACGTCGGGCTAGTGCCCTTCGCGATGAGCGATGTGGCAGTGGGTGTCTCGCGTCCGATCCCGTACTTTGGACGGTTCCTGGAGACCAATGTCCGGCTGTACTCGACCGACGACGCGGGCCGCCACGGTGTGCTCTTCCGTTCGCTGGAGACCGAACGACTGGCGGTGGTGCCTGCCATTCGAATCGGCCTGGGCGTGCCCTACACGTGGGCGAAGATGCGGCTGACGCGGGCGGGGGACCGCGTCAGCTACGACAGCGTGCGGCGCTGGCCTCGTCGGGGGCTGCGCAATCACGTCGAGGTCGTCGTCGGCGGGCCGGTGGATCCGACGTCGCTGGAGGTCTGGCTGACGGCGCGCTGGGGTGCGCACACCCGCAAGGCGGGCCGGACGTGGTGGATACCGAATGAGCACGGCGCATGGCCGCTGCACGCCGCCGAACTCGTCGACGTCGACACCGACCTGCTGCGGGCGGCGGGCGTGCCCACGGCGGGGGATCCGTTGCGCGCTCTGTATTCACCGGGCGTCCACGCGCGATTCGGTCGTCCTCACGCCGTGCACTGACTACCGTCGAGGCCATGTCTCGCATCGCACCATCGGACGCATTCGCAGGTGCCGAACGCGGCGACCTCGGCCAGGGCGACCGCATCAACCTCGGCGTCGCCGCCATCATGACGCGCCGCCCCGAAGTCGCGCAGGCGCTGGGCGGGCTGGACGCCGCCCTGCGGGCGTCGGGCACGCTGTCCCCACGGCTGCTCGAACTCGTCCGGTTGCGCATCGCGTTCCACAACCAGTGCCGCAGCTGCATGGCGGTGCGCTATCAGAGCGCACTCGACGACGGGCTCACCGAGGATGCGGTGTGCTCCCTGGAACAACCCGCCGAGGCCGACGACCTCTCCGAAACCGAACGCAGCGCGGTGCGCTTCGCCGACCTGTTCGCCACCAACCACCTCGCGATCGACGACTCCGTCTACGACGAGCTTCGTGGGCACTTCACCGAGGACGAGTTGGTCGAGCTGGGCCTGAACTGCGCCGTGGCGGTCGGCATCGGCAGGCTGACGGCGACATGGGACGTCACCGACGACGTGCCCGATGCCTTCCGCACCGACTCGGAAACCCCGGTGGCGCCGTGGGTTTCGGGTGCGGTGGTGGCATCCGGTTAGCTCGCCGGCGGAGCGGCCCGGCCCTGCACCACCACGCCCGCGGCGGATTCGAGCGGCTTGACCACCGACGTGAAGTCGGAGCCGGGCCCTTCGCTGTCCAGCACCTGCTCCCAGGTGCCCGCCACGGCATCGGCAATGGCCGTCGAAAGTCCAAGCGCCCTGGCCTCTTCCAGGTACAACCGGACGTCCTTGACCATCAGTCCGGTGGCGAACCCGTAGTCGAACGTGCGGGGCAGCACCGCGCGGGGGAACTTGTCCCGACTGGCGTGGGTGCTCCCCGAACCCGCGTTGAGCACGTCGATCATGACCTGGGCGTCGAGCCCGGCCTTGACGCCCATCACCATCACCTCTGCCGTCGCCGCAAGCGCCGTGGCCGCCATCAGGTTGTTCACCAACTTCATCGTCTGTGCGGCGCCGGGTTGCTCGCCGACCAGGATCGGGCGGCCGAGCACGGCGAGCACGGGTGCGACGACCTCGTACTCGGCGCGGGCGCCGGACACCATCAGCGCCAGCGTGCCGCGCTCGGCGCCGGCCACCCCGCCGCTGACCGGGCTGTCCAACGCCGCGATGTCGCGTTCGCTGAGCTGCGCGTGAATGCGTTGCGCGGCTTGGCTTCCTACGGTCGACAGGTCGACGAACCGCCGCACCCGGGAGCCGTCGGCCAGCTCCGCCACGACCGCCGCCGAGACCCGCGGGGTCGGCAGGCTCGCCAGCACCGTCTCCGCGCGATCCGCGACGTCCCGCACGGACGTCGCAGGCTGTGCGCCCAGTCCCGCCGCGCGCTCCACGACGGCGGGCCGCGTATCGAACACCACGACCGGGTGACCGGCCCCGACGAGGCGGCTCATCATGGGGAAGCCGATGTTGCCCAAACCGATGAAGCCGAGTGGCGTCGCCACCGGCTACTCGCCTTCCAGCTCGGCGAACGCATCCCGCGCGACCCGGAAGCTGTCGACGGCGGCAGGGATTCCGGCATAGATGCCGACCTGGAGGAAGATCTCGCGGATCTCCTCGCGGGTGACGCCGTTGGTGAGCGCACCCCTGATGTGGGTGCGCAATTCCTGCGGCCGGTTGAGCACGGCGATCATCGCGAGGTTCAACATGCTTCTGGTCTTCAGCGCAAGTCCGTCGCGACCCCACACCGCGCCCCAGCAGTACTCGGTGACGAGGTCCTGCAGCGGTTCGGAGAATTCGTCCGCATTGGCCGCCGCCCGCTCGACGTAATCGGCACCGAGCACGGCCCTTCTGAGCTCCCGCCCCCTGTCGTAGGTGGTCTGGTCCATGAAGTCCTCCATCGTGTCGTCGGTCGTCCCTCACAAGGAAAGCGCATGGGGGCTTGTTAGGTTCGACGTTCCATCCCGGCTAGGAAGGGTGTCGCGTGGCAGCCGACTGGCAAGCACTGACCAGTGAGCTCGTTCCGCTTGCCCTGGTGGTGGCGCTGTCGCCGTTCTCGGTCATCCCGCCGTTACTGCTGGTGCTGCACACGGCGCGCCCGCGTCCCACCGGCCTCGCCTTCGCGGTGGGCTGGCTCGGCGGGCTCGGACTGTCGACCGGGGTCTTCCTGCTACTGCCGAGGGTGCTCGGCGGGAGCAGTCAGCAGCAGGGTGTCTGGTCGGCCTATGTCCGCATCGGGATCGGCGCGGCGCTGATCCTGGCGGGCATCGTGCGGTGGCTGACACGTGGCCGCGCCACCAGTTCGCCCACGTGGTTGAACGGCATCTCCAAGATCCGGCCTGCCATGGCATTGGGACTTGGCGTGGTGCTGCCCCTCGTCAATCCCAAGTTCCTGTTCGCGAACGCGGCGGCCGGATTGGGCATCGGTACGGCCGGCCTCGGGGCGCTGGGCGTGTGGATCGCCGTGGTGGGTTACACCCTGCTGGCGGGGTCGTCGGCAGCGGTGCCGATCGTCGTGTACGCCGCGGCCCCCACCCGGTTCGACGGCACGCTGGCGCGAATGAAGGACTGGATCGAGCGTCAGCATGCCGAGCTAACCGCCGTGATCCTGGTGGTGATCGGAATCGTGTTGCTGTATCAGGGGATTCGCGCGGCGTAGCCCACTGAACGCGCGCTAACTGGTCGAGGCCGCCTTGCCCTTCGCTTCGGCGGCCTTTTCCTCATCGGCCTTCTGCTTGGCTGCTGCGGCGATCGCCTTCCCCTCTGGGCTGGCTGCCGAATACCCCGATCCCTTCGCCGACGCCTCGGCGGAGTAGCAGTTGAGCGAGACGAGGGCCTGGTTCGTCGACGAACCGGAGGAGTTCTCCGGTGGCGGCACCGAACGGCCGACCACGTTGATGACGAGGCAGTCGGGCCACGACTTCTGGTCGCCGACGGTGGTCGACACCACCGGCGTGAATCCCGCATTGCTCAGCGCCGTCGACGCGTCGCTGTAGGTCTGCCCGTTCACGTTGGGTGGTGAGCTCGCGTTCGCCAGCCCAGCGGTGGCCAACGACATCGCGGCGGCGGCGCAGAACGCGGCGGCCGGGCCGATGGCTGCGCCCCCGCGTGACCCGCTCATCTAGCCGCCCGCCTTGATCGGTGGGACCGCCATGCTGGTCTCCAGGGTGGACGCGGGCGGGGCCCAGGTGGCCGTCGCGCCCATGTTCATTCCCTTCTCGACGGGCTGGGTGTAGGTGGTGTTGGCCGGTGCGTCACCGGAGCCGGCCAAGTTGGTGGTCGAGATCGCGGGGCTGCCGTGGCCGAGGCTCAAGGCCGCCATCGTCGCGACGGCGGCCAACCCGAGTACCGTCCCCACGCGTTTCGCGATCGGGGATCCGATTGTCCGTTCTTCGTGTTCCATGCGCTGATGGTGGCGACCGCAACGTACGAATCACTGAAGTGGCGCTGTGACGTTTCTGACCTCCCATTCGGGCGCATCCTACTGCCGTGGAGTGGCCTGGAAGTGCGCTGCAGATGACGTTGGGGCGGCCCGCCACGCCAGCAGGTGAACGGCGCCTTGGGCGGTTGAAAGACGATCGTGGACAGCCTGTTTCGAGTGCGGTTCATGGGCTTGAGCACCGTCGGGCGGGTGGCGGTGGACGGCGCCGAGACCACCAGGTTCCTGCCCACTTTCTGAATGCCGAATTTCGCCATCAGCGATCGGAAACGGCCCGCCAGTTGCCTTCGGTAAACAGCGAATGAATGGGGCCGACGGCTCGGCAACCCGGACGAAACAATGCCGCCGTGATCGCGACGACCCTGCGCTGCGCGGGCCGTGGTGTTCAATGAACTGTCGGTCCACTGGCACGAGGGAACCAAACGATGACGGCGTCGGACAAGTCCACCGCGGGTGACTCCACCACTCGCAGGATGCTGCTGGACGCGACCGTGCAGATCATGTTGGAGGAGGGGTACGCGGGCGCCACGTCGCGGCGGGTGGCTGCCAGGGCCGGCGTGAAACCGGCGCTGGTGCACTACTACTTCCCCAACATGGACGAGTTGTACCTGGCGGTGTTCCGCGAGGGCGCACGGGCAAACCTGGACCGCCAGTCCGACGCGCTCGTGTCGGCCCGACCGCTGCGAGCATTGTGGGACGAGGCCAGTGAGCCGCGCGGTGCCCGGCTGCTGCTCGAGTTCATGGCCCTCGCCAACCATCGCAAGGCGATTCGGGCCGAGATCGCGCTATGGGCGGAACGCTGGCGCGACGCCCAGATCACCGCGCTCGACCAGATCCTCCGCGACCACCACTCCGCGGGCGAATGGAGTACCCCGGCGGTCGTCTCGGTCCTGATGGCTTGTGTCGGAAGGATGTTGGTGCTGGAGGACACGCTCGGCATCTCGACGGGGCACGACGAACTGCGGGCGCTCATCAAGCAATTCGTCGACGACGCGGAAAACCAAGGCTGAGCGGGCTCAGCCGGGCAGGTCGAGCACGCGCTGGGTGAGCGACAGCAGCGTCGCGCGCAGGGTGTCGTCGTCGAGGTCGGTGACCAAAGGGTTCACCACCGAGCCGGCGATCGCAGCGGTCATGACGGCGGCCGCCACCCGTGCCTCCCTGTCGCCGCGCTCGTCGAGCAACACCCCGTACATGCGGCTGACGAACTCCCGGAAAGGCTCGTGCTCACCCAGCAGTCGCACGATGACGGGATCGTTCTGCAGCGTCGCGATCCACTTGCGCCGCGCGACCGCGACGTCGATGAGTCGCGTCAACAGCACCAACCGGGCCCGTGGCGCTTCGCGTTCGGCCTCGGCCCCTTCCAGCGCGTCCTCCAGCTGCGCGAGCTCGCGGTCGGTGAGCGCGATGACGATCTCGTTCTTGGTGTTGTACTTGTGGTAGACGGCGGCCTTGGTGACCCCGATGTGGTCGGCGATCATCTGCAGGGAGGTGCCGCCCACCCCGTGGTCGGCGATGAGATCCAGCGCCGCGTCGAGGATGCGGTCCTGCGCGGCGGTGCGTGGCGTCGATCCGAGCCGGACGCGGGTGGAGGGATCTACGGTGGCCACCTCGTCAGCGTATGCGGTCGACTCAGAAGAGGTATATGCCAAGGACGGCCAGCCACAGCACCGCCAGCCACGCGTCCGTGGTGAGCTTGAGCCAGCGGGGCGCCCCACGTACCTCCATGAAGTACCGGATGATGAGCCGGCCCTTGATGAAGCCGAGTACGACGACGGCCACGGTGATGGCCACGTTGGGCACGGCGACTCCGGTGGAGTGCCCGGGAGCGAGCCACCACGACACGATGGTGATCGTCACCAGCACCAGCCACGCACAGGTGATCGCTCGGGTCGCGTTGGCGGACTCGGCCTTCGTCGTCACGTCCATCACCTCATCACGTAGAGCAGCGCGAAGATCACGATCCACAACAGGTCGACCATGTGCCAGTAGACGCCGCCCGCCTCGGCCATCGACGTGCGGCGCTTGCGAGGATTGCGCAACTCGCGCAACACGATTCCGAGGATCAGCAGTCCGAGCGCCACGTGGAACAGGTGTACGCCGGTGAGCATGTAGTAGAACATGAAGAAGTCGCCGCTCGGCATCGTGTAGCCGTGCATGACCTCCGTGGTCCACTCGTAGGCCTTGGTGAGGATGAACAGCACGCCGAAGGCGCCGCCGAGGTAGGTCAGCCGAATGGCCCGGTCATACTCGGCTGCGCGCACCGCCACCACGCTGCGTGCGATGAACCACGAACTGGTCAGCAGCACAATGGTGTTCACCACTCCGACGGTGACGTCGAGGTGCTGCTGGTCGGCCAGGAACTCCTGCGGCGCCATCGTCCGGTAGATCATGAAGATGACGAAGTAGGCGCCGAAGATGAAGAGGTCGCCGAGCACCATGACCCACATGTGGCTGTCGCCAGGCACGTGTGGAAGACGTTGTCCGCCCGTGTCCTTCGGCTGGTCGAGCTCGGCCGTCGTCTGTTCGGTGTTGGTCATCGTGCGCTCAGTCCAGCGGTGGGGCGTCGACGGGTTCGAGCTCGGTGGCCTTCTTGAGGAACATGATCACGCAGGACAGCCAGATGCCGAACACCACCGTGCCCATCCAGAACGAGATCGAGCCGTTCCAGGCGAAGGCACCTGCTCTCGAGACGAACACGGGGACGGCGAGGATCTCGGTGACGATCTGCCACACGCTGATGTAGGCCAGCCACTTCGGGAAGATCTCGTTTCTGTCGTAGAGAATCGCGATCGCAAAGGCGAAGTACGCCACCGAGAAACACCCGAGCGACCCGACGTAGGAGAGCAGCCCGAGGTCGTAGAGGAAGGCCATCAACTCCGGATCCCGGCCGGGCCGGAACGTCGCGGTGAGGAAGCAGATGGCCACCAGGAGGCAACCCGGCAGGGCGCCGACGGCCATCCCACCCATGTACGAGTAGGCGAGCACCGAACCCGTCGACATGCGCTTCATGTGGTACATGACGATGCCGTTGGCGATGCCGGCACCGCCGACGATCAGGATGAGCAGCCCGAACCCGATTCGAATCGTGGTGCTGTGGTTTTCGAAGAAGTCGACCATCTGAGCGGTCGTGATGTCCGGGCGCGGCGGCGGCATGGTCCGGGTCAGGGCGAAGAAGATGATGCCGAACGCGGTGTAGAAGGCGGGCACGATGAAGAAGACGATCCAGACGTCCCGCTTGCCTGCCTTGGGAGTCGTTGGCGCAGCGCCCGATTCGGTGTCGGAAGTCGACGGTGAGGCGACGTCTGTCATGCCGCGACGCCTTCGGAGACCGCCTGGCGCTGCAACGCGGCGCGCACCACGAAGAACATGACGACCAGGAACACGGCGTAGGCGCCGTTGCGCAGCCAGAACGACAGCAGGCCGTCCCATGCGAGCGGGCCCGTCTTGACGATGGCCGCCATCGCGGCCGGAGCGATGGCCAGGGCGGTGGCCACCGAGAAGTGGCCGACCCAGCGCGGGAACACCGGGCCGGCGGGTGAGCGTGGGCGGGACTGACTGGTGTCGAAGTAGACCGCGAGGCCCAACAGCAGGTTCTGGCCGACGATCATGCCCACCGGGGCGATGAAGGTGATCCAGGCCATGTCGTTGAGCAGCATCGTCAGCTCGGGATTGCGCTCGGGCCGGAACGCGGCGACCAGGTAGAAGATGTTGGCGAGCGCGAAGACCGTCGCACCGCTGACCGCGGCCGTCAGGTAGCAGTACGCGAACACGTGGCTCTGGGTGGTCATCCGCTTCATCTGCACGACGATCACCATGAAGAACGGGATCAACATGACGCCGAGCAGGTCGTAGGTGACCATGCTGAATCGGATCGCCGCCGTGTGCTCCCGGTAGAAAGCGGCGACCTGGTCGGCGGTGAGGTTGGGCGACATCGGCGGCAGGAAGCCAGGGAACGCGAGGAACGCGATGAGGAAGACGACGCCGAAGACCGGGACGGTCCACAGCGAGATCAGCTGGGTCTTGATGTTGGCCGTCTTCGGTAGGTCCTCGGCCTCGGCGAGTATCTGCATCGCACCTCAATTCGATTGTCGGGCAGGCGGAGCGCCGTGAACGGGCCGGCCGCGAGGCGTGTCTTGCATCACACGGTAGCCGATCGGCTATCCAGGTGGCAATGGGTCGCTCGGACCGAGCTGAGATCCGAGTCAGTAGGCTGACATCACTGTGAGTGAGCCGCCAGCGCCCCAGGCCAAGCGCCCGTACAACAGCCCCGCCCGGCGTCAGCGGGTCGCCGAAACACGGGAACGCATCGTCGCGGCGGGTGCCGCCCTGGTGCGGGAGTTCACCACCTGGGATTGGGACGGTCTGACGTTTCGGGCCGTCGCCGAACGGGCGGGGATCAGCGAGCGGACGGTCTACCGCCACTTTCCGACCGAGCGTCACCTGCACGATGCGGTGATGGCACGCCTCGAGGACGAGGCGGGGATCACCTACGAGGACGTCGAACTGGCGAACGTCGCGAGCGTCACGGCGCGCTTCTTCGAGTCGCTGCACCGGTTCGCGGTCGAGGAGACCGTGCACACCCCCATCGGCCCCGCGTTCGTCGGCGCCGACGACCGACGCCGGGCGGCGCTGTTGCGTGCGGTCGGCGCAGAGGCACCCGACTTGACCGAGGGCCAGCAACGCATCGCCGCGGGCCTGCTGGACGTGATGTGGAGCCCCGCGAGCTACGAGCGGCTGGCGCGCGCCTGGAAACTCGACGACGAGACCGCATTCGGTGCCGTGGAGTGGGTGATGGCGAAGGTGGTGTCGGCCATCAGATCGGGCGAAATCGCCGACGTGGCCCGGTCGGCGGAGCGTCCCGCCGTCAAGCGCACTAGGCGTCGTCCGCCCGCAGCCCCTTGACGTCGGAGTAGTAGATCACCTTCCCACCGCCGCCCCAATTACCTTCCGGTACTTCGTGAATCAGGGTCCACACGTGGAAGGCGCGCGGGCCCTTGGGATCGATGCCCGCTGCCGTCGACACGGCACTGTGCACGTCGGCGACGAGCTGCTCCTTGCGCGTTTTGTCGAGGGCCCCACCGAACACCGTCAGGTCGACGCGGAATCGCGGCTCGCCTGCGCCGCGGCCGCCGACCGACACCTGCTCGGCCTCTAGGGGATGTAGGTAGACGAGGGTGTTCTGGCGCAGGAACTCGGTGTCGGGGGCGCGTTCGGCCCGCAGCAGGATGGCGACGAGTTCGTCCGTCAGCCGTTTCAGCGCGTCCGGGTCCAGCGCATCCCGCACGTACGTCAGATCGATCATGGGCACGGTGAAAACGTCCTGTCCCGACGTCGTCGCGCCCGATCAGGCGCTAAGCCGCCGCGTCGTCAGCCGGCTGGTGTGTGGTGTCGTCCTTGGCGTCGACGGTAGTCGACGCGGGGTCCGGGGGAGTCGCGGTGGGGCCGGTCGGCGTCGAATTCGCCTTTTTCTCAGGGGAATTCGTGGCAGACGTGGGCACCAGCTCGACGACCGGCGAGTTGCCGGTCGTGGTGCCGGTCGTGGTGCCGGTCGTGGTGGTCGTCGGCGTGACCTTGTTCCCGTCGGACGTCACCGTCGGGTGGGTGATCTTCTTGTTGGCCGCCTTGGGAGGTTCCTTCGCGTCGAGGTCCTTCTTTTCGGCCGCCGTCTTTTCGGCCGTCGGCCACCGTCGTGTCGCCCACCGTCTTTTCGCCCACCGTCTTTTCGCCCACCGTCGTGTCGGCTTCAACCGCCTGCGGCTTCGCGTCGGCCGTGAGGCCGGTGTCGACGGACGAGGGCTCGGCCTCGACCTTGGGCTCGGTGACCGCGGCGAGCGCCCGCCGCTGCGTGCCGGCCTCGGGTGCCTCTGGTGCGGGTGCGGCCATCGCGTTGACGGACTGCGTCTGCAGCCGCAGCGACGACTGTCCGCCGGACAGCAGGTTCGTCAAGCCTTCGGCCAGCGCACCTGGGACGCCGAGCAGGGCTTCGACGACCTTGGCCGGGGGCGTGATCAACGAGAACGGTGTCGGCGTCTCGGGATTGGCGTATGTCCGGTCGGTGTAGGACATGTCGATGGCCAGCCGGAACAGTGGCTCGATCGCGCCGAGCATCGGTTCGGTCAGCGGGGTCAGGGACAGAAGCCCAGAGAGTTCGCGGATCGGACCGAACAACGGAAGGTGCGGGTTGAGGAACATGACGTAGGTGTCGGTACCGCCTGCACTGTTCTGCACCACGTGCTGAACTTGCGGTGCGGTGGCGGGGTCGATGGGGTCGTACCACGCGTCGGGATGCGCGTAGCGGACCGCGAGCAGTGAATTGACGAGCGACAACGGGTTGAAGTAGGCCGGGAAGTCCGCGTAGGTGTCGTACTCGTTCGTGAAGTACGTCGTGTCGTAGCGCGTCGGCTGACCCGCCCCCATGGGATCGATGATCCCGGGGATGTCGAGCCACGGGAACCGCGCGAGGATGCCGCCGTTGCCCGCAAAGGGCGACGCGATCATCAAGAACGTCAGCTGCTTGTCCGAAGGTGCCGAGGCGGCGGCCGTGGCCTGCAGATCGCGGCGCACCTGTTCGGCGATCAGCGTGCCCTCGGAGTAGCCGGCGACGATCAGGAACTGCTCGCCGCCGTGCGTCACCATTTCGGTGCGGACCAGCGGGATCCCGATGTCGCGGCTACCGGAGAGGTTGATGGTGGCGGGGTAGCTGATCGGGTCGTAGCCGAATCCGGCGGGCACCACGGTGCCGTTCAACTTGAACTGCACTCGGTCGCTCGTCGGATTGCCCTGACCACCTGCGGCGATGACGGTGTTGGTCAGCCGCACGATCAGGTTCTCGGCGGTGGTGTCCGTCGCGTGGCCGAAGACGAGCGTTCCGGAGATGCCAACAGCCGCCGCGGCGGCCAGCAGTGCCCGCCGCGGCCTTCGCTTCTTCGGCATGCGATGCTCCGCCACCGAGCCCCCTCGGATCGTGCGCTGCGCCTGACCGCGCGGATCGGACACTACTCCGGGTTTCAGGTGTTCGGGAGCCGATTCGCAGCGGCCGTCAGTCGTCCAAATCTTGTTAGCTGTCTTGTACCGCGCCGCGCGCGTGGCCGGTGTCTGGCACGGACAACGCAAAGCGGCGGCGTCCCATGGGGACGCCGCCGCCTCAGCGAACTCTGGAGCTACCCGAACTACGGGCAGGCCACCACGAGTTCGAATGGCTTCGTGACCATGCCAGCCGTGGGGTTGGCCATGTCCGGACCGGTCGCGTTGCCCTTGATCGTGTAGGTGTTGCCGTCCTTGGTCGCGGTCGCGTCGCCGACGCCGGGGCCGACGGCCAGCGCGACGCCGCCGACATTGCCGAGCGCGACCGAGGTGACTGACGGCGAGTCGCCTTCGCTGAGCACCGCGGCCACGCCGGTGCCCGCTTCCCCGATCGCGATGTTCACGGTGCCGCCCATCGTGGCGCACACGGGGGCGCCGGCCAGCGGTTGGTCAGCGCCGTCGATGGTGAGTTTGGTCACGGCAGCGGCGGCCGCAGAGGCGCTCGCCGACGAGGATTCCGAGCTGCTTGAACTCGACGAACTCGACGAACTCGACGACGTTTCGGTCTTCTTCTCGCCCGACGAACACCCAGACAAACCGGCGATCAGGATCGCCGCCCCACCGACGGCTACCAGCAATCCACGCTTCACACCCGTGCTCCTTTTTTGTTTGCGGCCCGTCAAGATCGGCGGGTCATCCCCAGCAGTATGGGGCGCTGGTCATGGGGTGACATGGGATTGGGCGAAATATGCGGGTCCAGATTGCCTGTGTGTTGGCTGGCGTCCACACGATGATTGCCGGAAATCGGACGATCCTGCTGCTCCAGTGAGGTTCGACAGGGGTGCGTTCCGATCATTCAGACCGTGCGCACCCCGGACCACCGATTTGCTGGGCCGGCCGACTTCCCCTACGCCCCACGGTATTGCGACGTGGATGACGGTGAGGGTGGTCGGCTGCGCGTGGCCTGGGTCGACGCCATCGCCGGATTCCCCGAGCGGACCTGAGCTCAGCAGGCCGTCGGCCGTGCCCGTGATGTCGTAGGTGCGGCCGGTCTGGGTGACCTTGGCCTGGCCGCCGAGCCCTGCGTGGTGGCTGCCGGTGAAGCCGCCGAGGTTGCGAATGGTCACCGATTCGCCGGTCAGCGCGTGGTCCCGGCGGCGACCGTCGGCAGCATGCGCATGGTGTGAGAATCTACTGCGGTGAGCGCGCCGTCCCCGGACTTCTTCGAAGTCGAGGCCGAACTACCGGGCCGGGCCGGACGCGTCGGCGTCATCCACACACCGCACGGCGACATTCACACACCGGCGTTCATCGCCGTGGGCACCCAGGCCACCGTCAAGGCCGTGCTGCCCGAGACCATGAAAGACCTTGGTGCGCAGGCTGTCTTGGCCAACGCCTACCACCTCTATCTGCAACCCGGCCCCGATGTCGTCGATGAGGCGGGCGGGCTCGGCGCCTTCATGAACTGGCCGGGTCCCACCTTCACCGACAGCGGCGGGTTTCAGGTGATGTCGCTGGGGGTCGGGTTCAAGAAGGTGCTCGCGATGGACACCACGCGACTTCAGGCCGACGACGTGATCGCCGACGGCAAGGAGCGACTGGCCCACGTCGACGACGACGGGGTGACGTTCCGCTCACACCTCGACGGGTCGACCCACCGGTTCACCCCAGAGGTGTCGATAGGCATTCAGCACCAACTCGGCGCGGACATCATCTTCGCGTTCGACGAACTGACCACGTTGGTGAACACCCGTGGCTACCAGGAGAACTCGGTGCAACGCACCCATGAGTGGGCGATCCGGTGCCTGGCCGAACATCGCAGGCTGTCCGTCGCGCGCGCAGGCAAGCCACCGCAGGCGTTGTTCGGCGTCGTGCAGGGCGCGCAGTACGAGGACCTCAGGCGAGCGGCCGCGAGTGGACTGGCCACGCTCGTCGACGACACCGGCCGCGGCTTCGACGGTTATGGCATCGGTGGAGCGCTGGAGAAGCAGAACCTCGCCACCATCGTCGGCTGGGTCACCGACGAACTACCGGACGACAAACCGCGACACCTACTGGGGATCAGCGAGCCCGACGACCTGTTCGCCGCCATCGCCGCGGGCGCGGACACGTTCGACTGCGTGTCCCCGTCGCGGGTGGCGCGCAACGCCTCCATCTACTCCGCCACGGGGCGGTACAACATCACCGGGGCGCGATACAAACGCGACTTCACGCCGCTCGATCCCGACTGCGACTGCTACACCTGCGCCCACTACACGCGGGCCTACATTCGGCACCTGTTCAAGGCCAAGGAGATGCTGGCCTCGACGCTGTGCACGATTCACAACGAGCGCTTCGTGTTGCGCCTCGTCGATGCGATCCGCGCGGCGATCGTCGCCAGTGAGTTCGACGAACTCCGTGAGCACGTGCTGGGCCGCTACTACCGAAGCTAGCGGACCATACAACTCTTCAACGCGCGCACAATAAGAAGATGATGACGACCGCCGAAGCGCAGATGTTGCTGGTGCAGCTGCTCGACCCGGCGAACCGGGCCGATCCGTATCCGCTGTACGAGCAGATCCGCGCCCAGGGCCCGTTCCACATGCCCGACACCAACCTGGCGGTGTTCTCGTCGCTGCGCGACTGCGACGACGTGCTCCGGCATCCGGCGTCCGCGAGCGATCGCATGAAGTCGACCGTCGTGCAGCGGCAGCTCGCCGAAGGCGCCGCGTTCCGACCACTCGGGCCGCCGGGATTCTTGTTCCTCGACCCGCCCGACCACACCCGGCTTCGCAGGCTGGTCAGCAAGGCGTTCGTGCCCAAGGTCGTGAAGGCACTGGAACCCGACATCACCGCGATGGTCGACGGGCTGCTCGACGCGATCGAGCAGCACGGGTCGTTCGACGTCATCGGCGATCTGGCCTACCCGCTTCCCGTCGCGGTGATCTGTCGACTGCTCGGCGTCCCACTCGAGGACGAGCCGAAGTTCAGCCACGTCTCGGCACTGCTGGCTCAGGCCCTCGACCCGTTCGTCACCCTCTCGGGCGACGCGCCGGACGGCGTCGAGCGGCGCCTGGAAGCGGGCCGGTGGCTGC
This sequence comes from uncultured Actinomycetota bacterium, assembly GCA_963791215.1. Lineage (GTDB taxonomy): Bacteria > Actinomycetota > Actinomycetes > Mycobacteriales > Mycobacteriaceae > Mycobacterium. Next base: position 24,232 of record CAWBRR010000022.1, read on the forward strand.
GTGACTATCTGCGCGGGCTCATCGACCAACGGCGTGGGGCTCCGCGCGACGATCTGATCTCGGGACTGATCGCGGCCGAGGAGGACGGCGACCAGTTGACCGTCGACGAGATCGTGGCGACGTGCAACCTGCTGCTCATCGCGGGGCACGAGACGACGGTCAACCTGATCGCCAACGCGGTGCTGGCGATGCTGCGTGAGCCTGCCCAGTGGCGCGCACTCGGCAACGATCCCAGCCGGGTGGCGGCCGTGGTCGAGGAGACGATGCGCTACGACCCACCGGTGCAGCTGGTGATGCGGATCGCGGGGGAGGACATGACGATTGGTGTTACGGACATTCCGAAGGGCGACTACATGCTGTTGCTGACGGCTGCCTCGCATCGCGATCCAGAGGCGGTCGAGCGGCCAGACGAGTTCGATCCGGACCGGGAGACCATCCGGCACTTGGGCTTTGGCAAGGGCCCGCACTTCTGCCTCGGTGCACCGCTGGCCCGGTTCGAGGCGTCGGTCGCGCTGTCGGCCGTGACGGCGCGCTTCCCGAACGCCAGCATCACCGGCGAACCGGTGTACAAGCCGAACGTGACACTGCGCGGAATGGCCTCGCTGTCAGTCGCCCTCTAGTCGCCTTTCTTCCGCGAGCGTGCGTGTCTGTGGGCAACACGCCGAGCGTCGATCGGACTCACGCACGTTCGCCCGAGAAAACCGGGCGATTGAATTTCGCGGGCGCAGCGAAGGGCCACTCACCGGCCGCCTAGGAGCGATTTCGGCGCGCATTCGCGGCTCAACACTGGTTGGCGCGCCGAAGTCACGCCAAGAGTGCGTCGGTGACCTCGCGCGCCGCGCGTTCGCCTGCGTCGACCGCACCCTCCATGTAGGCGCTCCACTGCGTCGCGGTATCGGTTGACGCCCAATGGATCACGCCGATGGGCACCGTCAGCGCGGGGCCGTACTTGGTCCACACGTGCGGTCCGTGGTTGGCGTTGTAGCACCCGCGGGTCCACTGCCGGTCCGACCACTCGCCGTCGACGTAGTGCGCCGGATGCGCTGCCCTACTGCCGAAGTGCCGCACCAACTCCGCGGTCATCGCCGCCCGGCGCTCCGCCTCGGGGAGTCGGCCGACGGTGCGTGCCTGGTCGCCTTCGAGGAACATCAGGATCACGCCGCGGTCGTCGCCAGGGATGCAGGTGTCGTTGGACATTCGGGCCGGACCAACGTCCGAGATGAGTTGACCGTTGAATCCGTCTGCGCGCCAGAAGGGTTCGCCGTAGACGAAGAACGCCTTCATCGCCGATCCGTTCGGCAGCCGTTGCGTGAGTTGGTCACGTACGCCGGAAAGTGGTGGGTCGTACATGATTCGGCCGGCCAGGGTCGGAGAGATTGCGACGATGACGCGGCGCCCGCGTGCCACGACGCCGCCGCGGCAGTGCACCGTCACGCTGTCGGCAGCGTGTTCGATCAGCAGCACCGGGACCTCGAGCACGATGTGGTCGGAGATCAACGCGGCCAGCCGACGCGGGAGCTCGCTGGTGCCCCCGACGAACCGGGTGGTCTGAGCTCCGCCCTCGGACTCGGCGAAGAGCTCCGCCGTCACCCCGCACGTCTGAATCGTGAACAGCAGATGCAGGAACGACACTTCGGCGGTAGGGACCGCGAGGATCCCGACCGTGCAGATCTCCAGCAGGGTGCGGGCCACGACCGAGAGTCCCTGATCGTCGTACCAGGCGCCCGCCGTGATGGCGTCCCACTCCGCGGCGCGCGGCGCCTGCCAGGGCGCCTCGACCGGAACCTCGGCGGCCAAACCGTCCAGCCGGCGCAGCACCCGCTCGAGCTCAGCGAGCTCGGAAGCGTAGCGGGCGTGAAAGTCCTTCTCGCGCAACACACCCGATCCGTCGAGCTCGTATGACGTCTGGCCCTCGTCGTACTGGGGAAACGTCTCCACGCCGAGTTCCGCCGCCAGCGCGAACATGCGCTCGTGGGTGTCGCCGATCCATTGCGCACCGAGCTCGAGCGGCACGCCGTCCACCACCTCGGTGAGGATGCGTCCGCCGACGCGGTCGTCGGCTTCCAGCACGAGCGGCACCAGGCCCGCCTCGAGCACCCGGCGCGCCGCGATCATCCCGGAAAGCCCCGCGCCGACGATGACGACGTCCGCTTCGAGGGTCCGTGGCTGTGGCATGTCGTGAACGTTACCGCCACGTCGTGCGGAGCTGGGTCACCAGCGAGAGTTGGTTGTCGCCGCGGAACAGTTCGAGGATCGCTTGCCCATCCGGCGAGTCGGCACGCGTCACCCGGGGCGGACCGATGTGCCGTTCGCAGGGGGACTGCAGGCAATGCACGCCCGCGGGGATCGTCAGAGCGGGTTGAGGATCCGGTCGAGGAACTGCCGCGTGCGCTCCTCCTTCGGGTTCCCGATGACTTCGTCGGGTGTGCCCTTCTCGAGGATGATGCCCTGATCGGTGAACAGCACCTGATTGGAAACCTGTCTGGCGAACTGGATTTCGTGCGTGACGATCACCAACGTCCAGCCTTCGACGGCGAGGTCCTTGATCACCGACAACACCTCACCGACCAACTCGGGATCCAGCGCCGAGGTTGGCTCGTCGAACAGCACCACCTTCGGCTTGAGCGCCAGCGCCCGCGCGATGCCGACACGTTGTTGCTGGCCGCCGGACAGCTGGAACGGGTACTGGGCGCGCTTCTCGGCAAGCCCGACTTGCTCCAGCAGTTCGAGCGCATCGGCCTCGGCTTCTGCCTTCGGCCGTTTCTGGACGACGACCGGGCCCTCGGTGACGTTCTGAAGGACGGTCTTGTGCGGGAAGAGGTTGTGGCTCTGGAACACGAAGCCGCTCTGCGCGCGGTAACGCCGGAGTTGGTCCTTGCCAACGGGTTTCGAGAAGTCAAGCTCGACCTCACCGACCCGGATCACTCCGGTGTCCGGCACGTCGAGCGCGTTGAGTGCGCGCAGCAATGTGGTCTTTCCCGACCCCGAGGGTCCGATGATGGTGGTCGCCGTCCCGCGCTTCACGTCGAACGAGACACCCTTGAGCACCTTGTTGTCGCCGAACGCCTTTTCGACTCCCTCGGCGGTGACGCGATATTCGGTCGTCGCCTCTTCCGTCCCGTGCTCGGTCATCGCGCCACATACCTTTCCAGTCGGCGTTCGAAGCGACTCTGGCCGAACGACAGCACAAGGCAGATCACCCAGTAGTACACGGCGGCCGCCGTGTACGTCGAGAAGAAGTCGAACGTGGGTGCACCGATTTCCTGTGCCTTCCTGAACAATTCGGTGACCAGGATGACCGAGGCCAACGAGGTGTCCTTGACCAGAGAGATCAGCGTGTTCGAAAGTGGCGGCACCGCGACGCGGGTGGCCTGCGGCAGGATGATCCGTCTCAGGGTGCCGGCGTAGGACAGGCCGATGGTCTGGGCGGCCTCCGACTGCCCCTTGGGGATGCTCTGGATCGCCGAGCGAATGATCTCGGCCGCATAACCGCCGATGTTGAGCGAGAACGCGATGACGGCGGCGGTGAAGGCCGGGAGGGTGACCCCGAACTTGGGTAGGCCGTAGAACACGATCACCAACTGCACCAGCAGGGGCGTGCCGCGGATGACCGATATGTAGAAGCGGGCCACGTTGGACAGGATCACGTTCGACGACAGCCGGGCCAGTGCCACCGCGAGCGCGATGACCAAGCCCGCCACGAAGCTGATGATGGTCAGCGGAATGGTCGCGGTGAGCGCGGCCTTGGCCAGCGGCCACAGGTTGTCCAGCACGAGTTGCCATCCCGAGCGAGCCTTCACGGGTTCCGCGTTCTGGCCGCCTTGGCCGGTGCCGGTGGGAGTGCCGGTCGCGTCGGCCTTGAGGTATTTCTGCGAGATCTTGGCGAGCGTGCCGTCGGCACGAAGTTCGTCGAGTGCACCGTTGAGTTCGGGCAGGTATCCGCTGTTCTTGCTGGCAGCGAGGGCCTGTTCGCTCTTCTCGTCCGTCTTGGCGGCGATCTTGACCGACTTGTCCCCGGTCTCGGCGAGATAGGCGTAGACCGCGATGCTGTCGTTGACCGTTGCATCGATACGGCCCTGGTTCAGCAGGGTGATCGCCTGCGCGAAGCCCTCGACCGCTTCGACGTTGGCACCGGCATCGCGAGCGACCTGGGCCCAGTTGCTCGTGCTCGACTGCGCGGTGGTCTTGCCCTTCAAATCGGCGAGCGACTTGATCGAGTCGTCGTTGGCCCTGGTGACGATCACGCCCTCCCCGACGGCGTACGGCTGAGACAGGTCGTACTTGGCTTGTCGTTCCGGGGAGATGGTCACCTGGTTGGCCACCACGTCGAAGCGTTTGGCCTCAAGCGCGGCGAACATCGAATCCCATGGGGTTTCCACGAACTCGACTGGCACGCCGAGTTTCTGGCCGACGGCCTTGGCGACGTCGACGTCGTAGCCGACGAGTTCGCCCGTCGTTTGGTCGTGATAGCTGAACGGCGAGTACGTGCCCTCGGTGCCGACGCGCAGCGCTCCCGCCGTCCTGATCGGAGTCTGCACAGGCACGCCTGTCGCGTCGGCCTTCAGGTACTTCCGCGAGATGTCGGCCAGCGTGCCGTCGGCGCGGAGCTCGCCGAGGGCCTTGTCGAGCTCGGGCAGGTATCCGCTGTTCTTGCGTGCGGCGAAGCCTTGCTCGCTCTTCTCGTTGACGGTGCCCGCGATCTTGACTGACTTGTCGCCGGTCTCGGCGAGATAGGCGTACACCGCGATGCTGTCGTTGATCACCACGTCCACGCGGCCCTGGTTCAGCAGGGTGATCGCTTGCGCGAAGCCCTCGACCGACTCGACGTTGGCGCCCGCCTTGCGCGCCACCTCCGACCAGTTGCTCGTGGCGTTCTCGGCGGCCGTCTTGCCCTTGATGTCGGCGAGTGACTTGATCGAGTCGTCGTTCGCACGGGTGACGATGACGCCCTCGCCGACCGAGTACGGCTGCGAAATGTCGTACTTGGCCTTGCGTTCGGGGCTGATGGTGACCTCGTTGGCCACGACGTCGAACCGGTCGGCTTCGAGCGCGGCGAACATGGAGTCCCATGGTGTCTCGACGAACTCGACCTTCACGCCCAGCTTCTCGCCGACGGCCCTGGCGACGTCGACGTCGTAGCCGACGAGCTCGCCCGTCTTTTGGTCGTGGTAGCTGAAGGGGGAGTACACGCCTTCGGTGCCGACCCGCAGTACGCCTATCGACTTGATCGGGTCTGTCGAGCCCGACTCCGAGGAGCCGCACGCCGTCGAGCCGAAGATCACTGCCGCGACGATCGAAACGGCGAGCAAGACCCGCCGGAGGTTTCCAGGCATCGGCGGAACTTAACAACTTCCTGTTCGCCCGCAAAGGGTTCTGCTCACGAAGCCTGGTAAACCCACGGGCCGCGAGGCAATCGGACCGGGTCGAATTCGGCGAGCATCCCGCCCACTGACTTCGCGGAGTACCCGAGGGAGCCCGCGATCAGGGTGAGCGCTTGCTCAACCCCGAGCTCGGCGAGCGTCACCGCACCGTCACGCTTGGCCAGCCGCTTGCCCTCGGCGTTGAGCACCAGCGGCACGTGCGCGTACTCCGGAATGGGGTGGCCCAGCAGCGACGCCAGGTACGCCTGCCGCGGCGACGACGACAGCAGGTCGTCACCCCGCACCACCTGGTCGACGCCTTGCGCGGCGTCGTCGACCACAACGGCCAGGTTGTAGGCCGGTACGCCGTCTCCGCGCCGCAACACGAAGTCGTCGACGATGCCGGTGTACTCGCCGTGCAGCGCGTCGGTCACCGTGAATTCGTCGACGTCGGAACGCAATCGGAGCGCTGGCGGACGACCGGTGGCACGGCGCTCGGCCCGTTCGTCGTCGGTCAGGGCCAGGCACGTGCCCGGGTACGCCCCTTCCGGCGCGTGCGGGGCCCGCGGCGCCTGCAGGATGTCCCTTCTGCTGCAGAAGCATTCGAACGTGCGCCCGCGGGCGGTCAGCTGGTCGATGACCGCGTGGTAGCGCTGCTCGTGTGCGGTTTGGTACTCGGGCGGCTCATCCCACGTGATCCCGATGGCGGCGAGGTCGGCGACCTGACGTCGAGCGGTGTCGGGTGAGGTGCGGTCGTCGAGGTCCTCCACCCGCAGCAGGAAACGTCGGCCCGACGAACGGGCGAAGAGCCACGCCAGCACCGCGGTCCGCAGATTGCCGATGTGCAGGTCGGCCGAGGGGCTTGGGGCGAACCGGCCTGCGGGGCTCATTCCCGCAAATCTAGCGGCCTACGCGCACGCCGCCGCATCGGCCAGCCGTGCCTGCGCCTGCTCGACGCACTCCGACCAGTGCAGCCGGCCCGGCACGTGCACTGCCGTCTCACCGGGGAACGCACTGGAGATCACCAGGTCGGGCCTCAAGGTGGCGAGTACTTGCAGGCTCTCCGCGAGCGGGGCCGCGTCGCTGATCGGCGGAATGTAGCCCGCCACCCAGCCACCGTCGGCGCCGAGCATGATGGTGTCGCCGGTGAACAGATAGGTCTGACCGGTCACGCCCGGCACCAGGTAGCACGTGCTCCCGGGGGAGTGCCCGGGCGTGGGGATCACCTCGATGCCGTTGGGGTCGACGTGCCGACTGCCGAGCGGAACGTCGACGTGGGCATGCTGGCCGATCTCGAGAAGCTCGATCACCGGCGCGTGCAGCCGTGCGCCGAAGCGTTCGTGGACCCGGGACAGCATCGGCCCCGCTTCGTCGCGGTGCGAAAGGTATTGGTGGGCAACACCACCCAGCGCTTCGAGTTCGTCGAACTCGGCATCGGTCTGGGTCCCGTAGAACAGCACGGTGCCGTCCGGGCCACCCGTCCAGAGGTACGCGTGGGTGGTGAGTCCGGGATAGGGGCGGTCGACGCGGGTCTCCCAGAGGTCGGCGTGGATCTGTCGCATGGTGGTGGTCCTCCTCGGTCGGTTGACACCAGCCTCCAACATCAACCTCACTTGAGGTCAAGGCATTTTCCTGAAGCGAGCGCCATGGCACCCGTCCACCGTCGACAGTGCGTGAATGCATCTGCCCCGCAACGCGACCGACTGCGCTTCAGCTCGCCTTCGGATCGGCTTCCTGGCTCTGCAAGGCCACCGATGCCTTGTCCACCGAAGCCTGCACGCCGATGCCCTGCCCCTTCACGGTGACGGCGAGCCGGGTGCGATCACCACGGAAGAGGTCGCGGGAGAATTCGCACGGTACCCCGCGTTGGTCGTAGGCGACGCGGGTGATGAGCAGTAACGCCGACCGCTGTTTGATGCCGAGGAGCGCGGCTTCCTCCGGGGTGGCGTTGACCGCCTCGATCCGCTCGTCGGCCCTCGACGTGACGAGACCGTAACGGGTCTCCAGGATTTCGTAGAGCGATCCGCCGAGCTGTTGTTCGAGCAGCCCGGGGAACGCGTCGGCGGGGAACTGTGCCAACTCCAGGGAGATGGGCGAGCCGTCGGCCAGTCGAACCCGCTGAATCTCGACGACGAAGTCGTCGGCACCGATGCGCAGCGCCTGCTGGGCGGTTCGGTCCGGCGGGGTGATCTTGGTGGACAGCACGCGGGTTCCTGCCACGTAGCCCTGCGTGGCGAGGAAGGCGGGTACGCCGATGACGTCGGACAAGCTCCGCTGCACCTGCACGTGGCTGATGAAGATGCCCCCGGCACGGCCGATCACCCTGGTGACCAGTCCCGCTTCCTCCAACGCCGCCAGCACCTGACGCAAGCTGGACCGGCTGGTTCCGTACCGCTCCGCCAGCTCGCGTTCACTGCCGAGTTTCGTCCCGGGGGCGCCGGTGTTGATGTCGGCGACGATCAGTCGACGCAGTTCCTCGGATGGCGTTGGCACCGGCGCTCCTCGAACACGTGATTTGGTAGGACCAATTCTACCGGACGCTCCCGGCGAGCGGCGGCTACATGTCGGCGATCGCCGCCTGCGACTCCGGCAGTATCTGCCCGCCGTCTACCACCAGGGATTGGCCCGTGATGTAGGCCGCTTCGTCGGTCGCGAAGAACAGGGCGGCGTGGCCGATGTCCGCCACGCTGCCGAGCTTTCCGGCGGGCACGGCGGCAGCCATTTGGTCCATGTATTCCTGGCCCATTTCGATCAGGCCCTCGGTGATGATGTTGCCCGGCAGCACCGCGTTCACGGTGATCTTCTTGGGTGCCAGCTCCATTGCTGCGGTGCGCAGGAATCCGAGCTGTGCCGCTTTGCTCGCGCCATAGTGCGACCACCCCGGGTAGCCGGTGATCGGTCCCGTGATCGACGAGGTGATCACGACCCGACCCCGTCCGCTGGCGGCGAGCGCCGAGAGTGCGGCCTGCACGATGTAGACGGTGCCCTTGAAGTTGACGCCGATCACCTGCTCGATGTCCTCGGGGGTCAGGTCCTCGAGCCGACCCGAGGGGAAGATGCCCGCGTTGGCGCACACGATGTCGAGGCCGGCGTGTCGTTCCACCGCAGCGGCGACCACGCGTCGGCAGTCCTCGGGGCTGGTCACGTCAGCGGCGATCCCACTGACCTTGCCGGGCTTGCCCGCCAATTCGGCGACGGTGGTGTCGATGTCGGCCTGAGTGCGGCCGGTGACCACGACGTTCACGCCCGCGTCGGCGAAGGTCTCGGCGATTCCGCGACCGATGCCCTTGCTGCCGCCGGTGACGACGGCAGACCGGCCCTGCAGTGAGTTGAACATGACGGTGTCGCCTTTCGGTGGTGGGAGGTCAGGCCAGCCGTCGGCCGTCGGAGGCGAGGTAGCGCTCGGCGAGCGCGCAACTGCCTTCGGCGTAGGTGATCGACATGGCCTGCGATTCCTTGGAGTGACTGTGAGAACCCATCCAAGCAAGCAACAGCAGCCGGCGCAGCAGGACGAACGACGGCAGCATGGCCTCGTCGGCGGCGGGCAGCGGCCTGCGGGTGCGGTAGCCCGTGACCCACGCGTCCTGCCACTCCGGCACCGCGGGGTCATCCTCGAAGAACGATACAGCCGTACCGAAATCGTAGAAATACCAACCGAATCCGCAGTCGTCGAAGTCGATGACCGTGATCTTGGAGTTGGTGCCAGTACCGTCGACGAGCAGGTTGGCCAGCCGAAGATCTGCGTGCACCAGGCCGAACACGTCCGCGCCCGTGCCGTACTCGGCAAGCCGCCGCCGAAGCAGCTCGGAGGCCCGAGCCAGCACCGCTCGTTCGGCATCGCCCACACCGACGGCGTCCTCCCACCGTCCCCAGCGCGGCTGATCGCCGAGACTGTGCGTCCAGTCCCAGGAGAATCGGCCGAATCCCGGCGGGCGGGACCACGCCCTCGCGTGGTCGTGCAGCGCCGCGGTGATCCGGCCGAGGGTGTGAAAGTCGGAGGTGTCGAGCGTCTGCTCGTCCGGTTCGGTTCCTGCCACCATCTCGAAGTGCACGACGTGGCGCGGGGTTCCGTCGTGGTCGACGGTCACGACCCGACGCCCATCGCGCGCCGGGAGCACCGTCGGCACGGTGACGTCGCCGTCGCGCCGAAGCGCGTCGAGCCAGTCGAGCTCGGAGGCGATCTCGTGTGGCTCGTGATAGTTCTTGCGATGTACGCGCAGGATCGATCGCGTCCCGGTGTCGGCGTCGTCGACCGCGTAGGTGGCGTTCTCGGATAGGTTCAGCAGCCGCAGGGTCGAGTCGGGCGAGAGGTCGTACGCCGCGAGCGCGCGCTCGGCGACTTCGACGTCGTCCGCAACGAACATGCCGTCGGTCTCGCCCATCAGGATCGACCGTTGCCGCTCGCCGCCATCCTCGCCTTGCCGACCGCCGTGTCGAGCCGGTCCAGCACGTCCTCGCAGAGCTCCTGACTCAGCAGCAGGCCCGGCTTGAATTGCAGCACACGGGGATCCAGCGTCGAGAAGATGGCCCACACGCCGTTTTCGTACAACTCGCGCATGACGAACTTGGCCCCTTCGGGGTGGTCGAACTCCAGCCCGATCACGACGCCGTTCTGCCGGATTCCGACGAACCAGTCCGGGAAGTCGGCCTGGATGCGGGCCAGGCCGTCGGCGAAGAAGTCGGCGATCCGGTGCACCGACTGCCGCACCTCGGGCCTGCTGGTGATCTCCAGCGTCTTGATCGCCGCGACACAACCCAGCTCCGCACCGCCGAACGTCGAGATGTGTGCGAACCCGTCCTGGTCGAGCCACTGCGCGGCCCGCTCGCCCAGCATCGCCGCGGTGATCGGATACATGCCGCCCGACAACCCCTTGCCCGCAACCATGATGTCCGGCTCGATGCCGTGTTTGGTGATCCCCCACAGCTCACCGGTGCGCATCAGCCCGGTCTGCACCTCGTCGGCGATGTAGAGCGCGTCATGACGGACGCATAGTTCCTTGACGGCCTCGAGGTACCCCGTTGGCGGCAGCGGGAATCCGTACGTCGCAGGGATCGTCTCCATGATGACCGCCGCAACGTCTCCACCGCGGACCGCCCGGTCCATGGCGTCGACGTCGCCGAACGGGACGTGCACGAACTCGTCGGGCCGGTCGGCCAGGAACAGCTTCGAGAAGCGGTCGTCGCCGGTGGCGACGGCCAGTCCGGTGTGGCCGTGGTACGCCTTGACGATCGAGACGATCTTGCGGCGCTGGGTCGCGTGCCTGGCGCTCTTCAGCGCGATGTCGATGGCCTCGCCGCCGCCAGAACCAAAGGCCACCTTGGTGATCGAGGCGGGCGCCGAGTCGACCAGGCGTTGCGCGAGCGCCGTCCGGGCAACCGATGGGAAGTGGTGGTTGCCGACGTCGAAGTACTGCATGCCGTCGATGAGTGCTTGCATCACCTCGGGGTTGCGGTGACCGAGGTTGTAGGTGCCGCCGTTGAGGTGCATGTCGATCAGGCGCTTGCCGCTCATGTCCCACAGGAAGTAGCCGTCCCTGCGGTCGATCACGAGGTCGACGCCCGCGTCGGTCCAGAACTGTGTCTTGTCCGGGTTCCAGTACTTCTTTGCCTGCTCGAGCACCTGTGCCTTGGACTCGAACGAGAATGTGCCGTAGTCGTACACGGGGCTCCCTGCCTTCGACGTGCCGCAGATTTCATCGGGCCGCGGTCGCCAGCCTAAAAAGGTACGTCCATTTCTGTCAATGGATGGGCCAAGCGGTTGCGGGATGGGCCAAGTGGTTGCGCTCCCTAATTGGTAGTGCCAATATACGGAAGTTCGGACTGTGGGCTGGACCACACCGGACCCCTGCCGCTCGTCGGAAAGGTATCCCCCGCAGATGACCGATCAAGTCTTGTCTCGCGATGAAAACACACGTGACGATGTCCAACGGCTCAAGCGCAACGCCATCGGGACGCTCTCCGTCATCTTCATGGCCGTGGCTACGGCCGCACCCATCACTGCGATGGTCGGCAACGTGCCGATCGCCGTCGGGCTAGGAAATGGTTCGCACGCTCCTGCGGGCTATCTGGTCGCCACGATCGTGTTGGGGCTGTTCGCGATCGGCTACTCCACGATGGCCAAGCACATCACCGCCACCGGAGCGTTCTACGGCTACATCTCGCACGGACTGGGTCGCGTCGTGGGCATGGCCAGCGGCGTGATCATCACGATGGCCTACGTCGTGTTCGAGGGGTCGCTGATCGGCATCTTCTCGTACTTCGTCCGGGACTTCGCGTTGACGCAGTTCGAAATCGACGTACCTTGGCTGGTCCCCGCGATCCTGATGTTGGTGCTGAACTGCATCCTCACGTACTTCGACGTGAACCTCGCCGCCAAGGTGCTCGGGGTGTTCCTGGTCACCGAGATCTTCATGCTGTCGCTCGGCGCGCTGTCGGTGCTCTTCAAGGGCGGCGGCCCGGATGGCTTCGCGGTGGCCGAGACGCTCAACCCCGTCGGCGCGTTCACACCGGCGGCTGGTGTCGCCGGAGCGAGCGCCGGAATCGGGCTCTTCTTCGCATTCTGGTCGTGGGTCGGCTTCGAGTCGACGGCGATGTACGGCGAGGAGTCGAAGGACCCGAAGCGAATCATCCCGCGCGCCACCATGATCAGCGTGCTGGGCGTCGGCATCTTCTACGTGTTCATCTCGTGGATGGCCATCGCGGGCGCGGGGCCGCAGAAGGCCGTTGAGTTGGCGCAGGATTCGGCCACGGCGGGCAACATCTTCTTCGATCCGGTGCAGTCCACGTACGGCAACTGGGCCATCACGTTGTTCAAGCTGCTGCTGGTGACGGGATCGTTCGCGTGCGGCATGGCGTTCCACAACTGTGCGTCCCGCTACCTGTACGCGATGGGCCGGGAGGGCCTGTCGACGGGGCTGCAGAAGACGCTCGGGGCCACGCACCACAAGCACGGCTCGCCCCACGTCGCATCGTTCGTTCAGACCGGCATCACGCTGGTTCTGGTCCTCGCGTTCTTCTTCGCGGGCATGGATCCGTACATCCATCTATACGGACTGTTGGCGATCCTGGGCACCATGGCGATCCTGATCGTGCAGTCGCTCTGTGCCTTCGCGGTGATCGCGTACTTCCACTTCCACAAGAACCACCCGTCGAGCGCGCACTGGTTCAAGACGTTCCTGGCGCCGCTGTTGGGCGGTATCGGCATGCTGTACGTGGTGTACCTGCTGTGGGTGCACAAGGACACGGCCGCAGGCGCGGCGTCGGACACACTGCTGTTCAAGCTGACGCCGTGGATCGTCGTCGGACTGTTCGTGCTTGGCGGGGCGATGGCGCTGTACTTCAAGTTCCGAGACCCGCGGCGCTACGACCTGATCGGCCGAATCGTGTATGAGGACGCCGAGGTTCGCGACTAGAGGAGGCGTCCCACGTGGATGAGCTTGGGCCGGTTTCGCGTACTGAACGCGAAACCGGTCAACCTCGACGGATTCAGCGTCGCCGACCCCGACCTAGGGCTGGTCGCGATGCACAGCCCGCATGACCCGGCACCCTCCTTGGTGATTCGCGGCGGGGCCGTGGTCGAACTCGACGGAAAGCAGGCCGACGAGTTCGACGTGATCGACGAGTTCATCGCCCGCTACGGCATCGACCTCGCCGTCGCGGAGGAAGCGATGGCGCTCGACGATACCGCGCTGGCTCGGATGGCCGTCGACGTCAACGTGCCGCGGGCGGAGGTGGTGCGGCTGATCGGTGGCACCACCCCGGCCAAGCTCGCCCGCGTGATGGCGGTGATGTCACCGGTTGAGATGCAGATGGCGATGACCAAGATGCGGGCGCGCCGGACGCCGAGCAATCAGGCGCACGTCACCAACCAGCTCGACGACCCGTTGCTCATCGCCGCCGATGCGGCCAGCGCCGTCGCGTACGGATTCCGGGAGGTCGAGACCACGGTGCCGGTGCTCGGCGATGCGCCGTCCAACGCCGTCGCCCTGCTGATCGGTAGCCAGGTGGGCACGCCGGGCGCGATGGCCCAATGCTCGATCGAGGAGGCGCTCGAACTGAGGCTCGGCCTGCGCGGCTTGACCAGCTATGCCGAGACCATCTCCATCTACGGCACCGAGCAGGTGTTCGTCGACGGCGACGACACCCCGTTCAGCAAGGCGATTCTGACGTCGGCGTACGCCTCCCGCGGGTTGAAGATGCGGGTCACCAGCGGGGGCGGCGCCGAGGTGCTGATGGGCGCCGCCGAGAAGTGCTCGATCCTCTACCTGGAGTCGCGGTGCGTGTCGCTGGCCAGGGCGCTGGGGTCGCAGGGTGTGCAGAACGGGGGCATCGACGGCGTCGGGGTGGTGGCGTCGGTGCCGGAGGGCATGAAGGAACTGCTCGCCGAGAACCTCATGGTGATGATGCGGGACCTCGAGTCGTGCGCGGGGAACGACAACCTCATCTCCGAGTCCGACATCCGGCGCAGCGCGCACACCCTGCCCGTGCTGCTCGCGGGCGCCGACTTCATCTTCTCCGGATTCGGGTCGATCCCGCGCTACGACAACGCATTTGCGCTGTCGAACTTCAATTCCGACGACATGGACGACTTCCTCGTCCTGCAACGGGACTGGGGCGCCGACGGCGGCCTGCGCACCGTCTCGGCCGAGCGTCTCGAGGCCGTCCGCAGGCGTGGCGCCAAGGCCGTGCAGGCGGTGTACCGCGATCTCGGGCTCGCCGACTACGACGACGCCCGCGTCGAGGAGGTGGTGGTGGCCAACGGATCCCGCGACCTGGACGCCGGGCATCCGAAGATGGTCGCCGAGGCGGCGGCGTCGATCGAGGCAAAGCAGCTGACGGTGTTCGACGTGATCGCGTCGCTGCAGCGCACCGGTTTCGAGCCGGAGGCCGACGCGATCATGCGGCTCACCCGGGAGCGGCTGCGCGGCGATCAACTACAGACGTCGGCCATCTTCGACTCGGAGTTCCGCGTGCTCTCGAAGCTGACCGACCCGAACGACTACGCCGGTCCAGGAACGGGTTACGCGCTCACCGACGAGCGGCGGGCGGAGCTCGACGCGATCAGACAGGCCCGCACGTCGGCCGAACTGACCGCCGATCAGGTGGAGCACCGAGGCCACGTCATCGTCACCGACGTCGAAGTGGCGCGGCAGGGCAGCGACCCACGCGAGGTCGTCATCGGACTGTCGCCCGCGTGGGGGCGCAGCGTCTGGCTCACCCTGTGTGGGCTGACCGTCGGCGAGGTGCTGCGGCAGCTGTCGGCCGGGTTGGAGGAGGAGGGCTGCGTGCCCCGCCTGGTACGCGTGCGGTCGACCATCGACGTCGGGCTGATCGGCCTGACTGCCGCGCGGCTGTCGGGTTCCGGCATCGGAATCGGGCTGCAGGGCAAGGGAACCTCACTGATCCACCGGCGTGACCTGGCGCCACTGGCCAACCTCGAACTGTTCAGCGTGGCACCGCTGTTGACCGCGCAGATGTACCGCGAGCTCGGCAAGAACGCCGCCAGGCACGCCAAGGGGATGGCGCCGGTCCCGATCTTCACCGGCGGCACCGACGAGTCGATCTCGGCGCGTTACCACGCTCGCGCGGTCGCGCTGGTCGCCCTGGAGCGCGACGCCTGCGAGCCCGGTCAACCGCCGGTCACGGTGGAGGTAAAGCGGCCATGACCGACGAACAGGTTCACCGTCGAACACGCCGTCGACGGCAAGCTGGGACTGCCCGACCTGCGCATGGACCCCGCGGCGCTCGCGCATCAGGCCGTCGTCGCCGAGCGGGGCGGCAATCCACAGCTTGCCGAGAACTTCCTGCGCGCAGCCGAATTGGCGACCATCGACGACGAAGAGGTCATGAGCCTGTACGAGGCGCTGCGCCCACACCGGTCGACCGCCGTCGCAGCTCGAGGAGCTGCGGGCTTCACTCGAGGCGCGTGGCGCCGCTCGGTGTGCGGAACTGGTCGGGCAGGCCGCCGTCGTCTACGCGCGGCGAGGTCTGTTGCGTTGACGGCCGTGACGGTCGCGGGAATCGACGTCGGCAACCACACCACCGAGGTCGTGTTGGCGCGGGTGACGGACGGCGCCGTCACCATGCTCGCGCACGATCAGGCCCCCACCCGTGGGCGCAAGGGCTCCAAGGAGTCCCTCGAAGGCGCCGCCGCCCTGCTGCACAGGATCGAGGTCGACGCGGACGTGGTCGCCGACGAGCTGCTGCTTTCGGCGTTGCGGCCCGTCGACACCGCGACCGCCCCGATACCGCGGCCCTCCTCGCCCCACGCCCCGGTGCGAAGTCTGCGACGTCCCGACGCGAGCACGCCCGCCGGCACGGGATACGGAGTGGGACGGCATGTTCGGTTGACCGCCTTGGACGGCGAGCCGGCGGATGGTCCCGTCGTCGTGTCCGTCGACGCGAGCACCGACTTCGAGGTCGCCGCCCGGGAGCTCTCCGAAGCGGTCGGCCGGGGCTGGCAGTTGGCGGGAGTGATCGTCGCTCAGGACGACGCGGTACTGATCCGCAACCGCATCCCGGTCGACGTGCCGGTCGTCGACGAGGCGGACGTCGACGGGCTCGAGCCGGGGGCGCTGATCGCCGTCGAGGTCGTCGAGGAGGGACGGGCGTACCGTGCGATGGCAGATCCGATCGCGCTCACGGCCGCGCTGCAGTTGCCCCCCGAAGAGATCGCCGAATTGGCGGACTTCTGTCGCGAACTCGCCGACTCTCCAGCCATCGCCGTCACCCGCCGGACGGGTCCGCCGGAACCACCCTCGGCCGACGACGACTACGTGGACTGCCGCATCGACGGCACGCCTGCGCGCTACTCACCCGCCCAGGCTCACGCGGTGCTGCGGCTCGAGCCGCCGGGCTGCGTCGAGTTCATCCGGTTGCGCTCGGTACCCAGCGCTGCCGACGGGATCGCCGTGGAGGATGCGTTCTTCACCGACCTCGCCGCGATCGACAACGGGGCGTGGCTGCGCCGCGGCGTCGCCGACGCGCACGGCACCGTCGTCGCGATGCTCGCGGCCGACGAGGTCGCCGATGCCGCGGCGACCCTCGCGGAACTGACCGCACGCCCGACGCGGACGCTGACCACCGAACCCGAGGCCGCCGCATGGGGGGCCCGCACGACGCCGGGGCTGCCGTCGGACTCCATGGTCTGCGACATCGGCGGCGGCACAATTGATTTGATCGGCGCCGATCACACCGTCGTCGTCGCCGCCGGTGCGGGCGAGACGATCACCGTCGCCGTCGCCCGTGTGCTCGGCATCCCGCGCGCGCTGGCCGAGACGGTCAAGCGCACACCCGCGGTCCGCGTGGAGGGCCCACACGTCGCGCACGAAGAGGACGGCAGGCGGGTGTTCCTGGATTCGCCCGCATCGGCCGATGCCATCGGGCGGCTGTGCACCAGGGGCAGCGCAGGTCTGGTGCCGTTCTCCAACCGACTCGCCGCCGAGGAATGGCGCAGCTTGCGGCTGGCGATCAAACAGGAGACCGTCGCGGCCAACATCGCCCGATGCATGCGCGCCTTCGACCGCCCGCCGACCGCGCTGGTGCTCGCGGGCGGGGGAGCACTGGACGACGAACTGCTGCGCACGGTCGCGGAAGCACTGCGCGCCGTGCCGATCGTGGTGGGGCGGGCCAACATCGACGGCGTGCACGGACCGCGCTTCGCGGTGGCGTGCGGGCTGGTGCACCTCTACGCGAAGGGTGGGTGCTGAGTTGGCCGTGGAACTCGTGCTGACCCCGGACACCCGGTGGCCGGTCGACGTCGACGACCTGGTGGCGATGACGGCCGCAGCCGGCTTCTCCGGGTTGGGAATGACCGGGGCCTGGATCACCGCCGACACGGCCGCAGCCTACGAGGCGGCGGGCATCCGATGCCATGAGGTCATGGCGCTGCTGATCACCGATGACGACGAGGCGACCCTCAATTGGGCGCAGCGGCTTGCACATTCGGCCGCGCTGGTCGCCGCGCCGTGGATCACCACCGTTTTCGTCGCCGGCATCGACGCGCGACGACTCGAACTCGTCTCGCGGTGCGCGGCGATCTTCGCCGACGCCGGTGTGGGCATGGCCGTGGAATTCAGCCCCGCGGGCGCGGTCACTTCGATCACCGAGGGGTTGGCGATCGTCGACGCGGTCGGAGCCGACCGAGCGGCGCTGCTCGTCGACAGCTGGCACTTCCACGTCGGGCCCAGCACGTGGGGCGACCTCGAGCGGCTTCGGCCGGAGCAGCTCGCCTCGGTTCAGTTCAGCGACGTACAGGCACCGCTCTCCGACGACGTGATGGCCGAGACGATGGAGCGGCGGGTCATGCCCGGCGATGGACTCGCGGACCTTGACCGGTTCGCCACCACGCTGCTCGAGGGTGGCTTCGACGGGCTGGTCAGCGTGGAGGTGCTCAACCGCGAGCTTCGTCGGCTCCCGGTACCCGAATTCGTCAGGCGCGCCTACGAATCCACCGCCCGCTACTGGACCTGACTCCCGAGCCCGGGCACGATGTCGCCCAATGCGAAGGTGAGCGGCTGGTCCAACTGGGCGTAGGTGCACGTGCGCGGATCGCGGTCCGGCCGCCAGCGGTTGAACTGTGCGGTGTGGCGGAAACGCTGCCCCTCCATGTGGTCGTACCGGACTTCGACGACGCGTTCGGGACGTAGCGGCACGAACGACAGGCTCTTGCCCGCGTTCCACCGCGATCCCGCGTTTCGCGTTGAAGCGGGTTGCCGCACCACGTGCGCCTCCCAATTCCATGGGTGGCCGTCGAACGTGGTGACGAGCGGCTGCAACTGGGTGAACAGTGCCCGCCGCGTAGCCATGGGGAACGCGCCGATGACGCCGACCGAGGCGAGCGTGCCGTCGTCGGAGTAGAGCCCGAGCAGCAGCGAGCCGATGGCGTCGTCGCCGGACTTGTGCAGCCGGTAGCCGGCGACCACGCAGTCGGCGGTTCGAACGTGCTTGATCTTGAACATGACTCGCTTGTCGGGCTGGTACGTGCCGCTCAGCGGCTTGGCGATCACGCCGTCGAGACCCGCACCCTCGAACTCGGAGAACCACCGCTGCGCGGTCGCCCGCTCGGTGGTCGCCGGGGTGACGTGAATCGAGGGGCCGCAGCCGGCCAGCGCGTCGACGAGCGCGGCACGACGTTCGCTGAACGGTCGTCCGGTGTAGTCATCGTCTCCGAGCGCGAGCACGTCGAAGGCGATGAACGCGGCAGGCGTCTTCTCGGCGAGCATGCGCACCCGCGAATCGGCGGGGTGCAGCCGAAGCTGAAGGGCCTCGAAGTCCAGGCCCGTTGCGGTGGCGATGACGATCTCGCCGTCGACTACGCAGCGTTCCGGAAGCTCGGCGATGGCCGCCGCGACGAGTTCTGGGAAGTAGCGGGTCAGCGGCCGTTCGTTGCGGCTGCCCAGTTCGACTTCGGCGCCGTCGCGGAAGCAGATCGACCGGAAACCGTCCCACTTGGGCTCGTAGGAGGCGCCGGCAGGAATCGACGTCACCGACTTGGCCAGCATCGGCGAGACTGCCGGCATCACGGGCAGGTCCATCGGTCCCATTGAACACGCGCCGCGGAGCACGAAGCGCGCAGGGAATCGCGCCGCGGAGCACGAAGCGCGCAGGGAATAGGGAAATCGGGTCGATGACCACTCAACCGATGAGGGAATCAAATAGGATCGTCTTGCTTATATGGTGGGTATGTGTTCATATAGTAAGTGTAACGTGGCTAGCGTCACATCCCGCCTACAGTGAGGCGGGATCCACCCTTCGCACTCCGCGAGTGCGCCTCGATGGAGAAACCCATGTCAGATATCGCAATCGTGGTCAACACGGCGGTGGCCATCTTGGCCGTCGTCGTCTTGATCGTGCGGTTCAAGTTCAACCCCGTGGTGTCCCTGGTACTGGGATCCCTCTACCTCGGGTTGGCCACCAAACTCGGCATCGACAAGACGGTCGAAACCGTCGCCACCGGCTTCGGCGACATCATGGCCGAGGTCGGCCTGCTCATCGCCTTCGGCGTGCTCATGGGCGCGATGCTGCAGGAGATGGGCGCGATCCAGCGTCTGGTCGCCACCCTGCTGCGCCTCTTCGGGTCCAAGCGGATGCCCTATGCGCTGTCGCTGACCATCGCGACGGCCCTGCAGTCGATCTTCCTCGATGTCCTGCTGGTGATGTCGGCGCCACTCGGGCGCGACCTCGCCAAGAAGATCGGCAAGAACGGCACCGCCAGGATCGCGACCGCGATGGCCATCGGCCTCGAGTGCGGCATCGTGCTGACCGTCCCCGGGGTCGGCGCCCTCGCGCTCGCCGGTCTGCTCGGGGTGCCACTGGGCAAGATGCTGCTCTGTGGGATCGCCCTCGTCATTCCGACCGTCGCGATCGCCGTGGCCATCATGCTCTTCCTCTTCAACCACGGTTGGTGGGACCCCGAGCGCGACGAACAGCCGTTCCTCGGCGACGAACCCGCCGGACCGGACACCTCCGAAGACGATGTCGCCATCGACGGCACGGGCGTAGCGGGAAGCGCCTCGGGTTCAGTCGCGGTTGCCACCAAGACCGCTCGGGTTCGAGCGCAGACCCCGCTGATCGTGTTGCTCGGCCCGCTGCTCGGGTCGCTGCTGTTGATCGCCGTCGGAGCCATCCTCGACGTTGCGGGCATCCATACGCCGATCATCACCTTCATCTCCGAACCGATCGTCGCGCTTCTGCTGGGCCTGATCGGCACCAGCTTCGTGGGTCGTTATGCCTTCGGCGCCAAGCACGTCGAGCGCGCGATCGCCACCGGATTCAAGGAGAGCGGTCAGATCCTCATCCTCACCGGCGTCGGCGGCTCGCTGGCCGCCACGATCAAGGCGACGGGATTGGGCGACATCCTCGGTGAGTACTTCACTGCCAGCCACGCCGCTCCGCTGCTGATGGTGTGGGTCGTCGCCGCGGTGCTGCACATCGCGGTGGGTTCCGTCACGATCTCGGCCATCACCTCAGCCGGCATCCTGGCGCCGGTCGCACCCCTCCTCGGCCTCGACCCGGTCCTGCTGGCGCTCGCCGCCGGTGCCGGTTCCCTATTCGCCGTCCACGTCACGAGCAACACCTTCTGGCTGCTGCAGTCACTCCTGGGTCAGAGCACCCGTGGAACGTTGAAGACCTGCACGGTCGGAGTCTCCGTCGCGTCTGTGGTGGCGATCTTGTTGATCCTGCCCGCGAGCGCACTCTTCTGACCGTGTCGATGACAGAGGAATGAACATGAATCACAACGATATTCGCCCGCTCGACGGCATACGCGTGCTGGAACTCGGCAACTACATCGCCGCGCCGACTGCCGGCCGCATGCTGGCCGACTTCGGAGCGGAGGTCATCAAGGTCGAACGCCCGGAAACCGGCGACGAACTTCGCAACTGGCGCCTCTACGCCGGGACCACGTCGATGCTCTATCGCACGATCAACCGCAACAAGAAGTCGATCGTGCTGGACCTCAAGACGGAGCGTGGCCGCGAGCTCGTGCTGGAACTCGTCGCCCACTGCGACGTGCTGCTGGAGAACTTCCGACCCGGAACCCTCGAAAAGTGGGGGCTGGGACCCAACGTGCTCAACGAGGCCAACCCGAACCTGGTGATCACCCGGATCTCGGCCTTCGGGCAGACCGGCCCGTTGTCCAGCCGGCCGGGCTTCGCTGCGGTCGCCGAAGCCTATGGCGGCATGCGAGAACTCGTCGGTGACCCCGACCGCGCCCCGGTGCGAGTCGGTGTGTCGATTGGCGATTCGATCGCTGGCATTTACGCGGCGTTCGGCACCGTGATGGCGCTCTTCCAGCGGGAAGCCAAGCAGAACGCCGCCCAGCCAGCGGTTGCCTTGGAGCAACGCATCATCGATGTCGCACTGAACGAGTCGATCCTGTCGGTCATGGAGTCACTGGTACCCGACTACCTGGCCTACGGGGTGAAGCGCGAACGAGTCGGCGGTCGCATGGAGGGCATCGCTCCCAGCAACGCCTACCCGTGCAACGACGGCACCAGCATCATCATCGCGGGCAACGGAGACGCCATCTACGGCCGATACATGCAGCTCATCGGCAGGACCGACCTGGCCGTCGACCCCGACCTGCAGACCAACGCAGGTCGATGGTTGCGACGCGACGAACTAGATGCCGCGATCGGCGAGTGGACGATGCGGCACTCTCGCGACGAGGCACTCGCCCTGCTCGACGAGGCCGGGGTCCCGTCGGGACCCATCTACACCGCGGCCGACATCTGCGTCGACGAACAGTACGCCGCACGAAACATGATCCAGGACTTCACCGTTGACACCGGCAGCGACCGACCCGCATCCGTGGGATTCGTCGGCATCGTGCCGGTGATCGGCGGCGCATCGCTGCCCATCCGCAATGTCGGACCCGACCTCGGCGAGCACACCGAAGAGGTGCTCTCCGAGCTCTTGGGACTCGACGCCGTTTCAGGAGCCACACGATGACCTACGCATACTCCCCGAGCGCGGTGCTGCGCGACGTCACACTGCGCGATGGGCTTCAGCTCACCGGCAAGCTGCTCTCGACCGAGCGCAAAGTCGACATCGCCCGTCATTTGCTCGCGCTCGGCGTGCCGGAACTCGAGATCGGATCGCTGGCCCGGGGGATCTGGTGCCTCCGATGGCCAACACGCTCGAGGTGATCGGCGAACTGACCCCCGAGGAACTCGACCGCTGCTGGGTGTGGGTCGCAACTCCACGGCACATCGAGAAGGCCGCCGCGGCCGGCGCGCGCAAGTTCCAGTACTGCCTGTCGGCGTCCGACAAGCACAACCAGGCCAACATCGGCCGCTCCACCGAAGCCAGCGTTGCCGCGTTTCCCGACGCGGTCCGCAACACCGAACACGTCGGCGGAACGATCGAGCTGTGCATCGCCACGGCGTTCACGTGCCCGTTCGACGGTGAGGTGCCGATCGAGCGGGTGATCGGTATCGCCGACGACCCGCGCACCGACGGTGCGGTCGACCTCGTCCTGTGCGACACCCTCGGCCAAGCGGTGCCTGCCCAGGTGACTCGTCTGTTCGACGCCGCCAGGGAACGAACACCGCAGCGCCGCATGGTGTTCCACGGCCACGACACGTGGGGGCTGGGAGTTGCCAACACCCTGGCCGCCATCGACGCCGGTGCAGCCATGGTCGATGGTTCCCTCGGAGGGCTCGGGGGTTGCCCGTTCGCTCCCGGCGCGAGCGGTAATACCTCCACCGAGGACCTGCTGTTCGCCACCCAGCCCGCCTGGTTCACGCCTGACGTCCTCGAGTCGATGGTCGGGCTCACCGACAAGATGCTCGCCGAACTCGGTGAACCGAATCGTTCGAAGACAGCGCAGGGCGCTCGTTCGAACGCCCACGCATTCCCATGGGTGATCACGGGATCGCACTGATGCGTACTGACTTTCTGGTCACCACCGCGCTGCCCGAACCGGGCATGACGCTGCTACGCGAAGCCGGAAGCGTCCTGCTGCCCGACTCCCCGTTGACTCCGTCAGGCTCTCAGCGAGGCGTGTCGATCCGGCGAGTTCCGCGTCGTCGTAGCGCAATTGGGCGACACCTTCGACAGCGAGCTGCTTGAACGCGCCGCCATCACCGGCATCAGCAACTATGCCGTCGGCGTCAACAACATCGACGTGGCCAGCGCGACTCGCCGCTCGATCATCGTCGGCAACACCCCCGGGGTGCTCACCGACGCCACCGCCGACATCGCGATGCTGCTCATCCTCGGCGTGGCCCGCCGGTGCGTGGAAGCCGACCAGTTTCTGCGTTCGGGCAAGTTCACCGGTTGGCAACCCGAACTCCTACTCGGCCACGACATCAGTGGAAAGACCCTCGGGCTGGCGGGGTTCGGACGCATTGCCCGCGCTACCGCCCGGCGTGCCATCGCCTTTGGTATGGAGGTGGCGTTCTGTCCCCGCCCTCCAGGTGACCGGCGAGTCGATGATGCCGAACTGGGGGAGTTCGCAGGCAAGGTGCGGCACCTGAACTGGCACGAGTTGGTGGAGACAAGTGACTTCCTGTCATTGCACGTGCCACTGACCGACCACACCCGCCACCTCGTGAACGCCGAAGTGCTGCAACGGATGAAGCCTACGGCGATTCTGGTGAACACGGCCCGCGGACCTATCGTCGATGAGCAGGCCTTGGTGCAGGCACTCCGGGACGGAGCGATCGCCGGCGCCGGGCTGGACGTTTACGAAGAGGAGCCGCGCCTGGCCCCGGGCCTCGCGGAGCTGCCCAACACCGTCCTTCTGCCGCACCTCGGCAGTGCCACCGTCGCGGTCCGTGCCGAAATGGCGCGGCTGTGCGCGATGAACGCGGTCGCGATTGCTCGCGGGAAGGTACCGCCACATGCCGTCAACCCGGAGGCCTGGACGAAGTGAGCATCCTTGTCGCACCCGACAGCTTCAAGGGCACCTACACCGCGGCCGAGGTCGCAGAGCACATCGGCGCCGGGATCGAAGCCGCAGGCGTGTCGGCGATCCCGATGCCCGTCGCCGACGGTGGTGAAGGAACCCTGGAATGCCTCCGGCTGCCGATGCACCTGAGCATCGTCACCGCGAACTGCAGGAACCCGTGGGGGAGTCCGATGCGAGGGCGCTACGGCCTATCCTCTGACGGCACCGCCGTCGCGGCGATTCGCGCCAGTGGAGTCGTGCCGGAAAAGATGACCGTGCTGGCCGACGTGACCACGCTATTCAGCGATGCGGCAGAGGTTTTCGCTCCACAGAAGGGGGCCGACCCGGCCACCGTCGAACGACTCGCTGCGCGCTTGGGCGACCAGGCCCGGCTCTACCCGCGCGATCCCGGAAACGTACGCGGTGGCGGCGCAGCGGGTGGCTTTGCCGGCGGTATGTGGGCGGTTTTCGGCGCGCAGATCACGCCGGGCGCCGACTTCGTGCTCGACCACTGCGGGTTCGACGAGGCGTTGCAACGGGTGTCCGCCGTCGTCGTCGGTGAGGGGCGGCTCGATTCACAGACCAAGGCCGGGAAGATCATCTCGGCGATCCTGCGCCGCGCCCGACCGTTGCCCGTCTACGCGGTGGTGGGATCGATCGGTGATTACGGGGGCGACGACTTCGCCGGTGTGCGCTCCGCCTCGGATGCGGTGGCCATGCGGCACGCCGGAAGTGAGATCGCGTCCCTCATGCGACTATTCGCCCACCAATAGTCCGCGTCACCTGCTCGGCGAACCCAACCAGTAGATCCACCCATGCCTCGCACTGCTCCCGTGACATGCGCAGCGTCGGGCCGCTGATCATCAACGCACCTACGATGTCCCCCGAGGCGTCGAAGACCGGAGCCGATAAGCCGGATGCCGAGTCCTCACGCTCGCCGGCGCTGATCGCGTACCCGTCGGCGCGGGCCTTGGCGATCAACGAACGCAACTCCTCGGCGCTCGTCACCGTTCCATCGGTCATCGGCTCCAGCGGACCAGCCAGGATCTCTTCGGCCAGCATCGGATTCCATGCCAAGAGAATGCGGCCGGCCGACCCTGCATGCAGCGGAATCATCTTGCCGACATACATATCCCGCCGCAGTGCATGATGCGTCTCGGCAATCGCCACGCATACGCGATAATGCTGCTCGACGCGGAAGAAACACGCCGTCTCACCGGTCGTGTCACGCATCTCGGTCAGTACCGGCTTGAGGATCGTCAAGATGTCGAGATCCTTCATGGCCGAGGCAGCCCAGTACGCCATCCGGGTTCCGACACGGATTTGATCACCGACGCGGTCCAAGAATCCCTGAGCGGCCATGTTCGTGACCAGACGCTGCACCGTGGATGTCGGCAGCCCGGTTACCTGCTGCAGTTCCCCGAGCGTCATCGATGGTTTCGCCAGCGAGAATGCATCGAGGATCTCGGTGATCTTGCCAAGAACCAGTAGCGGTTTGTGCTTGCTCGATCCGGCGTCCACGTCGGCTGACATGGCCGCCATTTTACGTGTCGACCCGGTCGTCACCGCCGTGTTGCACATTGCCGAATGGTCGGAACCGACGAGCGCTGGCCAACAGCGCGAGGCGACGTCCCGGCCTCGCTCGAGGTCCGTCCCGCCCGACGTTGGCGCGGCCCGCAGGATCCAACCGGGGCGACCTGGGGAATCGGTCCGATGACATTGCCGTGTGCCAGCGGTCTACGTGAGTATGGAAAGCGTGGACCTCCCCGTGCAGCCGCCGATCGAGCCGATGCTGGCCAAGGCCACCGCCAAGGTGCCCGACGACCCCGGGGTGTGGTCCTACGAACCCAAGTGGGACGGCTTTCGGGCGCTGGTCTTTCGTAACGGCGACGACGTGATGCTGCAGTCTCGCAGCGGCAAAGACCTGGGCCGGTACTTTCCCGAGCTCGCTGGACTCCTTGCGGGACGAACTCGTCGCCCGCTGCGTGCTCGACGGCGAGGTCGTGGTGCCGCGGGAGATCGAAGGACGGACGCGGCTGGACTGGGAATCGCTGTCACAACGGATCCATCCCGCCGAGAGCCGGATCACGATGCTGTCGGAGCAGACGCCTGCGCACTTCATCGGGTTCGATGCATTGGCCACCGGCGACCGCTCGCTGCTCAAGGAGTCGTTCCGGGTGCGGCGGCAGGCATTGCTCGACGCCATCGACGAGAAGGCCTGGTGCCACACCACGCGTACCACCGAGGACCCCGAGCTCGGCGCGCAATGGCTCGACACCTTCGAGGGTGCCGGCCTCGACGGGGTGATCGCCAAGCGGCTCGACGGCCACTACCTGCCAGGCAAGCGGGAGATGGTCAAGGTCAAGCACGCCCGCGATGCCGACTGCGTGGCCATCGGATACCGGATCCACAAGAGCGGTGAGGGTGTCGGATCGATTCTGTTGGGTCTCTATCGCGACGACGGCGAACTCCAGATGATCGGTGGTGCAGCATCTTTCAGCGTCAAGGATAGGATCAAGCTGCTCGCCGACCTCGAACCGTTGCGCGAGGGCGACCAAGTCAACGACGGCGAGCCGTCCCGGTGGAATTCCGCGGCCGACAAGCGCTGGATCCCCGTGCGTCCGGAACGGGTCGCCGAGGTGGCCTACGACCAGATGGAGGGCAACACCGCGCACGGACAACGGTTCCGGCACGCGGTGAAGTTCGTCCGCTGGCGCCCTGACCGCGACCCGTCGAGTTGCACGTTCGCGCAGCTCGACGTCCCGCTGAACTACGATCTCTTCGACGTCTTGGAGTCGTGACATGGCCACTGCTGCAGAAGAACTCGACGTCGATGGGGTCGCCGTCCGGCTGACGAGCCCGGACAAGGTCTACTTCCCCGCGCTCGGCGCGGCCGGCACCAAACGCAAGGTGGTCGACTACTACCTCGCCGTCGCAGACCCGATGGTGGCCGCGCTGCGAGACCGGCCCACGCATCTGCAACGGTTCCCCGACGGCATCGAGGGTGAGGAGATCTACCAAAAGCGGGTTCCGCAAAAGCATCCCGACTACCTGGAGACGTGCACGGTGACGTTCCCGTCGGGCCGCACAGCCGATGCGCTCAAGGTCACGCATCCGTCGGCCATCGCGTGGGCGGCGCAGATGGGCACCATCACGCTGCATCCCTGGCAGGTCCGCTGCCCGGACACCGAGCACCCCGACGAGCTCCGCATCGACCTGGACCCACAACCGGGCACCGATTTCCACGACGCCCGCACCATCGCCGTCGACGTGCTCAAGCCCGTGCTCGACGACCTCGGGATCGTCGGCTATCCGAAGACGTCGGGCGGGCGTGGGGTGCACGTGTTCGTCCGCATCAAGCCGGACTGGGACTTCATCGCCGTCCGGCGGGCGGGCATCGCGCTGGCACGTGAGGTCGAACGACGCGCACCCGACGCAGTGACGACGTCGTGGTGGAAGGAGGAGCGCGGCAAGCGGATGTTCATCGACTACAACCAGAACGCCCGCGACCGGACGTTCGCATCGGCGTACTCGGTGCGGCGCACGGCGATCGCCACCGTGTCGATGCCGCTGACGTGGGATGAGTTGGCCGGCGCCGATCCCGACGACTACACCATCGCCAGCGTCCCAGCGCTGGTGGCCAAGCGTGACGATCCTTGGGCCGACATCGATTCGGTGGCCCATTCGTTGGAGCCACTGCTGAAGCTGGTCGAGGCCGACGAAGAGCGCGGGCTAGGGGATCTGCCCTACCCGCCGAGTTATCCGAAGATGCCGGGCGAGCCGCCGCGCGTTCAGCCAAGCAAGAAGGTGGCGGCTCACTGGGACGATGAGGGAAATCCGGTCTAGCCGCTGAGCGCCGACTGAGTCGTTGATGTCCACGCTCACCGACGAGGAGGTGGGCACCTGGCCCGACGACGTCGCGGGGCGTAGATGCAGGCGGTGTGGGGCCGCACGCCGCAGCACAGTGTCTCGATAGCGACGCGGGATACGCAAACGCTTACTAACCTGGTGCGACACGACTTTTTGGCACGACGCCGAGGCGGCGGTATGACACGCGAACTGGCACCACAACGCCAACCCGAACAGTCCTCAGGCAAAGGCCGTCGTCCATCAAGCGGGCGCGACGAGGTCCGCTCCAGCGCCCCAAACCGCAGCGACGTCACCGCACCGCAGGTATCTGCCACGCGCTTCATCGCCGAAGCATGGTTGACCGACCGGCACCGGGTGGTCGACGACGACACGCGAAACGCCGACACCGCAGTCAAGCCCCCGGAGGAGACTACGTCGCCGACTGTGCCAGCAGCCGACTTGCAGCCGGATGGGCCATTCACCGCTGAGCGACCAGGGCGGTCGGCCCATCGCCAGGCGATCGGTCCGTCGTACCGCCAGCGAGTTTCACGGCTGGGCCTGCTCGCCGCGGCGCTTTTCGTGCTGAGCCTGATCCTTCTCCTGCCGACCGTGTGGATTGCCTTGCGGCACTGGCGGAATGACCCGTTGCCGTTCGCGACGGCCACGCACATCCTCACCTGGTCGCTCCTGCTGGCGGCGGGCGCGGCGGCGACCGGCGTCTTCGTCCTGCTGGCAGCCTTCCACGCGGCGGCCGCGATGCGGGTGCTGGCACGCGACCGGCGCATCCCTGAGCTGCCCCGCGAGCTACGCAGGGTGCGCCGGCTGATGCTGACACCGTTGGGCCCAGACGCTGCCCGACTCGTCACCGATGAACCCGAGATTCCAGACAGCAGGCTGCGCGACGCCGCCAAGACCGCGTTGCGCCTCACCGTGCTGGTACCCGCGCACGACGAGCGGCTGACCATCGCAGCCACGCTGGAATCCCTGTGGGGACAGACACGGCCACCGGATCGAGTGATCGTCGTTGCCGACAACTGCACCGACGACACCGCCGTCGTCGCCCGGCAGCACAATGCCGAGGTCTTCACCACCATCGACAACCCCCACAAGAAGGCGGGCGCACTGAACCAGGCGCTGACGAGAATGTTCCGGGCCGGCATCGACGTCAGGGACGTGGTGATGGTGATGGATGCCGACTCGGTCATCGTCCCGGAATTTCTGCAGACGGCGCTGCAGCATCTTGAGGCGGACTCCGACCTCATGGCAGTTGGCGGAGTCTTTTACGGTGAGCCGGGAGGCGGCCTGATCGAGCAGTTGCAGCGCAACGAGTACGTCCGGTACGCACGAGAGATCGCCCGCCGCGGAGGCGAGGTATTTGTGCTGACGGGAACGGCCGGGCTGTTCCGCGCCTATGCGCTCAAGGCAGTGGCCGACGCTCGTGGTTACCTAATCCCCGGTGACACTGGCCAGGTCTACGACACCGCGGCCATGACCGAGGACAACGAGCTGACGATCGCGCTGAAGTCGCTCGGGGCAAAGATGTGCTCTCCTCCGGAGTGCCGCGTCACCACTGAGTTGATGCCGTCGCTGCATGCGCTCTGGAAGCAACGGATGCGTTGGGAGCGCGGTGCATTGGAGAACATCGGCGCCTACGGGTTCACGCGGGGGACGACTGCTTACTGGCTGCAGCAGTTGGGCATCGGTTACGGCACCATCGCCCTGAATAGCTACCTGCTGCTCATGGGGATCATTTGGTTCGCCACGCACAGCCTGCATTTCCAGCCGTTGTGGACGGTGATCGGGCTCATCTTCGTCGTTGAGCGCGTGGTCACCGTCTGGGGCGCTGGTTGGTGGGGCAGGCTTCTGGCGCTGCCACTGGTCATCGAGATTGGGTACGACCTGGTACTGCAGGCCGTTTATGTCAAGTCGCTGTTCGACATCGCCTCCGGTCGTCGAGCAGGTTGGAACTACGTCCCGAGGGAGGCGGACGCGCGATGAGCCACAGGCTAGACCCTGGACTACACCCCGGACTCCACGGCCAGTTCGGCCTGGTGACTGGCCCGGGAGTCCCCACCACAGTTCTTGCCGGTGTGATGACGCCGACCATTCCGCTGTTCGACTCGGTGTGGTTTCAGGTCCTAGTCGTGTTCGTCGCGATCAACACCCTGCTCTATGCAGGGCTGGCGGTGGCGAAACTTGTGCCGAGACGGCGTCTGGAGCGTGCGCGAGGGCCCTACGTCGCGTCCGGATCGAACGGGGTTGCTGCCGGTGCAGGCGATGTTCGGAACAACGATAAGGCGCAGCCTGCCCTTTGCCTTCGTGCTCCGGATACAGCGGCAGAACCAATCTCGGCTGTAGTCGCATCATCGAGTAGTCGGAGATCGCCGAATTAAGGGTCGGAGCCGTACGAGGTAACTGACGTCAATCCACCTGCGGTGTGTACCGGAACCAGTCGACGACCATCTGTTGTGGGAAGGGCGTCCCGGCAGGCGGCGTGCCAGCCCAAGCGCCGCCGACGGCGAAGTTGAGGATGGCGAACATCGGCTTGTTGTTGAACACCCAGGTGGCACCGTCTGGCAGCGAGTTCGGGGTGGACACGGCGGTAGTCGTGCCGTCGACGCCGATGGTGATCAGGTCGGGCGACCGCTCCATCCAGTAGGTGTGGAAGCCTGCCGAGGGGTCGAAGGCGGGCACCTGGGAGCGTGACACCCCGGTGTACTCGCCCGCGCCGGGTGGCCGGTAGTCGGCTTCCCCCTGCTGAGGCCCGTGCAGGGTGGAGTGGAAAACGGACTGGACGTACTCGATGATGTCGATCTCGCCGCACTTGGGGTGGCCGTCGCTGGGGTAGTCGCTGCCCAACAGCCAGAACGCGGGCAGGATGCCGGGGCCGGACGGCATCCGGATGCTGGCCTCGACCCTGCCGTAGCCCATCGTCAGCTTGTTCTGGGTCTTGATCCGGCCCGAGACGTAGCCGTCGGCTGTCTTGACGGCCTTGATGACGAGGTGCCCATCGCCGTCCAGGTAGACGTTGTCGGTGGAGTCGGTGTAGGTCTGCAACTCGGACCACCCGCCTCCAGTGTCGTAACCCCACAGGCCGGGATCGGGAGGCGTCCGGGCGGGCCCGTTGAAGTCGTCAAAGATCGATTTCGCTGCGTCCGCCGTCGACGGCTGACCCAGACAGCAACACAGGAGGACGATCGGCACCCACGCCAGCCTCACGTGCAAACCGCTGCCGCGCCGCATCATTCTGGTGACACCAAGGCCACCTGGTCGCGGGAAACGCTGGCGGGCAGTCGGTGGAACTTCACGATCAGCTGCAGCAGTGCCAAGTACTCCACCGCTGTGACCACATAGAACCCCAGGTACATCAGCGGCGCCCCCAACGACATCGTGAACCTGTCCCGGCGGCTCGGGTGGGTGTTGCCGACGATGTTGAGGGCGCTGAACGCAGACATAAGGATCGCAGCCGACAATACCGTCTCAGGAGATCGGTAAAAGATACCGGGTCACTGACCTTTGCGGTCACGTGCGCCCGTACCTCGGTGACTTGATGGTTCAGCGCTCCCGATAATGCTCGGGACCGACGACGCCACGCCCCAAACCCCCTGTGGCACAGGTGTAGCCGAAACGGGTCCAAGCACCGATTTGATCCTGGCAGTGAGAAAACGGGCGAGTTCTCGCCCGATGACTTGCCCGATGACCTCGATACGTGTTCGAGACTCTGGAATCCTTGCGCGGCAGCCGCATCCGTTCCCTACGAGTGTGAGAAGCTACATGGCAGGGCTCCCACCCGCGTTCCCATACATGCGAGGGCGTTGAGATGGCTACTTTGTTTCGTCCCGCATTCACCGCTGGCGTGGTGGCGGTCAGTGCCAGTGCCATCGTGTTCACGTCGGTGATCACGCCGAGGCCCGACATGTCGGTGGCTCATGCCAGCTCAACGGTCGCGTCGTACGTTTCCGTCGAGCTCCAGGCCGCAACCCAGCAGCTTTTCCCGCAGCGGCGATTGTCGCCGTCGTCGTCCCTGTCGACGGCGCAGTTGCTGGACACCGTACGAGCACTGGGCACCATACAAGCACTGAGCACTGGTGGGGTCACGCCGACGCTTGTCCCCACTCAGCCCCTGATCAACCTCGCCAACTTCATCGATGCCGCCTATCTCGCGATCGAACCCTGGGTGGAATACGCGTTCGACGTGGCCGCCTATGTCCTGTCCTGGGTCCCCTACGGCTGGCTGATCAGCGATCAGATCTGGGTGGTGTACAACTTCGTCGAATCCCTCGTGCACAGCGGCGTCTTCAACACCACCGACTGGCTCCGCGGGCAGGGCAGCGCCCTGAAGAACATCTCGGATTGGATCGTCGACGCCGGCCTGGCGCTCATATGGCTGGGACTCGACGAACTCTCGGCGTGGGTTCCGCTTCCGCCGTTGCCCTACTATCCGCCGCGCCCGCCAGTCGCTGACCTGCCTGAGGGGCTGTTGGGCAACGTCGTGGTGAGCGCATCCCACGCGATTGCCTCAGTGTCCAACGGCATTTGGAACATCTGGGAGCCGATTAAAGGCGGCATCGGCAGCGGAGTCGGATTCATCAGCGGCGTCCTTGACTCAATCGCGTGGGTGCCGTTCGTTCCGCTGATCAACTTCGAGCTGAACGAAGGCTGGACTCTGATCGCCACTGAAGGCGACGCGCTCACCGGCTTCGCGCATGACTTGATCAATGCCGGAGATCAATTCGTCGTCGAGACGGTCGACGGGGATGGTTTGATCGCCGCGACGAGGGACGCGCTCCGCACCACCCTCGACTCAATCAGCGCACGCGGCGGTCAGGCCGTCCAAGCTCTCGTCGACTGGGGTCGTGCTCAGATCGACTATTTCGTCGGTCTCGTGACCCCGGGAGCCGCCTCGATCGGGCAACTAGCCACGGCGACCGATTCCAGCGTCCGACCACCCGCCGCGGTGGCGCGCACATTAACCGTCGGCGGCGATGGCCTGACCTCAGCCGACGAACCAGCTGCCAGGCTTGCTCGGGCCAACAGCGACGTAGCACACGGCGCGACCATCGGGACCGACATCCCCGGCATCGAAATCCCCGACACCGACGTAGCAGACGAAGACACCACCAAACCCGTTGGCCGCGAAGCAGACAACGCGACCACCGGCACCGACAGCGACGTCGCAGGTGACACCACCACCGGCGACGGCGATGCGCCAGCCCCTGCCAAGACCGCAATCGACCCGGTGGCCAAAGACTCCGAGACTATGAAGACGGGACTAAGCAAGGCAACCCGTAAGGCGGCAACAGACACAGACAACGAAGACGCGGGCAAGGCCATTGACAAGCCCGGTGCTGGTGCTCAGAAGCCCGCCGAGAAGCCCAGTGCTGGCGCTCAGAAGCCCGCCGAGAAGCCCAGTGCACATGTTGGGGGATCGGACAAACACTCCGGAACGAACGCCGACGACGAATAGCCATTCGTTCGACTTCGACGGTGCGTGCCTAGGGCGTAGCCGGGCGGTACGGATGGCCCGCCGGACCCAGCGGCTGTGGCGGGGACGGTAATCCGGTCTCCGGTTGGTCGTCGCGCCGGTCGCTCGTGCCCGGACTACGCGGTAAGTGAGAACTTGTCCGGTTCGAAGGACGCGACTGCAAGCTCGAAGTTGGTGCAGGCGCAACGCTGGTAGGGGTGCCCGTGCTCGGCTTCGAGGTCGTCGTCGGCACTGCAGTCGTTGCAGCCGTGGCACGACCCGAAGATCGAGTGTTCGGCGTGCCGGTGCGTGCACTCGCACCGCGCGTCGCGGTGATGTCGAGGGATCACGGCCTCATCGTCGGGGTCGTGGACGGGCGGATCCTGGTTCATGAACGAGGAGATTACCGACGGAAGGATTGATAGTCCACCTGAAACAGGGTAAAGGTCTGTTTTGGGACGGTGGCGTGTACTAGAAGTCTGTTCTAGGAAAGCGTTCGACTGCGTCAGTGGCCGCCCCCGGCCGAGGTCGGACGATGGCTGAAGGGGCACGGCTGGCCGGGGCTTCTGCAGCATCGGTGCAGGCGAGCGTGGTTTGACGCCGCCGGGCATGCTCGGAAATCCGATGGGCGGCTAGCTACGGCGAGCCCCCACTCAATCGTCGCAAACGTCACACAGCAAACATCGGATCCGAAGAAAATACTTAAGGTATTTAACTTTCGATCCTGAACTCGATGTCGAGGAGGTGGTTGCCCGGGTCGCGGTCGGACGGCAGGTGTGGGCGCAGCCGGGTTATCACCGAAGGGGTCTGTTGGCGCAGGAGGGATTCTGACGGCCGAGTCGACGCCGCCTCCGTGGGGATGCACGGTTTTACCCGGTAGGCCGCCCGCGGAGTGGGCCGGGAGTCGTGTTCGTGGCATGACGATGGCACTCGAACAAGCGTGCAAGCAGGTCGACTGCAGTTACTTCTGGTGCCTTGGAAAGGTCGCGTCAGCGGATCGGAGTGACGTCACACAGAGTTTGCCGGATGTCTAGGTCGGGAAACGGGGCGTCAGTGGTCATCATCGCGAGCGAGTGTTCGGCACTCGAATACACCGCCATCGAGCTGAGCTCGACGACGCCCACCAGAAGCAGCGGCCAGACTAAGCCGGCGGCGACGCTCAGGAACAGCCTGTAGCTGGAGGGCATGCCCGGCTCACATAGCCGTTTCCCAGCCGCGAAGACGCCGACCGTGGCCACGATCCATCCGACGAGGTAGACCATCACACAGGTCCAAAGCACGGCAGGCCCCTTACCGCTCGAAGCTACAGTGACTGCAATGTAACTGGGCTCACAGTCAGTAACAAGGTGCTTCAGGCGCCGCTGGCGCGTCCGAAAAATGCCAGCAAAGCTGGGCAATTAGCTGGTAGCGACCACTCCGCGCGGAAGAATCAAGGGAAGGTCGTTGTAGGTCACGATGCCGGGCGGTGCCGCGACCACGGCGGGGATCGCATTGAGCGGAGGCGTCGCCGTCATGATGTGCCCGAGCACCATGAACTCCTCGAGCGTGGTGGCCTCGAAATCGGGCGGCGGAAGGAAGCCGACCTTCATCGTCACCGTCGGCCGACCCGCGACCTCGATCACCCAGCCGTCCTGCTCGATCTTCCAGTCGGGTTCCAGGGTCTGACCCTTGCGCCAGCGGACCGCGATCTCGACGACGGTCGCGTCGCCGACGATGCCCTTCCAGCTGGCGTACACACCGGCCACGCAACCTGCTCCGATGGTCCACGACCCGAGGTCGAGGTCCTCGGTGGTCTGGGCGTACTCGGCGTCGCAGCGAACCTCGTCGAGCTCGATCCCCAGCGCATCGGCGACCATCCGGACCGCCTCGCCGAACACCCCGGTGCCGTGGGCGGTCATCGCCTGCAGCTCGGGATGGTCGATCGGCTGGCCGAACCCGACCGGCTTCTCGGTGGCAGGTGAGTCGTAGAACGTGGTGTCGGCGGCTTCGTTGACGGTGATCTTGTCGACGCGGTCGCAGATGCCAGCCGCGACGATGGACAGCTGGTTGACGTATCCAGGGCTGATGCCCGAGCCGAACATCGTCGAGCCACCCTGCTTACAGGCCGCGGCGATCTTGTCGCGACCGTCGCCCTGGTTGTGTCCGGTGATGAAGGAGGCCGTCGCCACCACGTTCACACCCGCGGACAGGATCTTGACCAGCTCGTCGACGTCGATCCACATCGGGTTGTAGACCACGACGTCGGGCTTGAGCGCCAGGAGCGCGTCGACGTCGTTGGTGGCCGTCACGCCGAGCGGTTCGAGGCCGCACAGCTCGCCGACGTCGACGCCCGCCTTGTCCGGTGACCAGGCATAACAGCCGACCAGTTCGAGGGTGGGGTTGCGGACGATGGCTGCGACGGAACTCTTGCCGACGTTGCCGGTCGTCCACTGGACGACGCGATATGAAGAAATGTTTGGCACTCGCTCAGCATAGGGACGGTGCGGGGACGGCTCTTCGTTAGGGTGGAATTCAGGACCCGAGCGTGGCCTTGCCGATGACCTGCTGACCCGCCCGGTCGATCCAGACGAGGTCGACGACGTCACCCGGATAGTGCCGGTCGAGCACGTTGGTGAGCGCGGTGGCCGAATTCAACTGAACGCCGTCGATGCTGAGCAGGACGTCGCCGTCCGACAGACCGGCCTGGTGTGCGGGTCCGCCGCGCAGCACCTCGTGGATGATGACACCCGGCAGGTCGTGCTGCTGTTCCCTGGCACTGACGCCAACGCCGATCAGAGTCGGGGGACCGATGTGCACCGAGTCCGTAGGGGCCTGCGACCTGATCTGGCCAGCCGTCCCGAGCGCGTTGTTGATGGGTATCGCGAAGCCCTGGCCACCGGGTCCCATCCTGAAGTTCAGTGTCGCCGCGGTGGTCATGCCGACGACCTGACCTGAGGCGTTGACGAGCGGTCCGCCGGAGTCGCCGGCGCGCACCGGGGCGGCGAACTCGATCAGCCCCGTCATCTCCTCGGAGCTGCCAGTCAGTTCGTCCTTCGCACTGATCGTGCGGCCGAACCCGACCACCTGGCCCGATTCGTGCGTGAGTGGACTGCCCGATCCGCTGGCGTTCCCGAGTGCGACGACGGGGTCTCCCGTTGCGAGCCGCGATGAGTCGCCGAGTGGGGCGACGGGAAGGCCAGCGGCGCCGCGAAGTTGAAGTACCGCAATGTCGTGGCCCCTGTCGTATCCGACGAGGTCGGCGGGATACGTGCCGCCGCCGATGGTCGCGGTGATGCTGTCCGCGCCCTGTACCACGTGGAAGTTGGTCAGGATCGCACCGCCAGGATCGAGCGCGATGCCGGTGCCTGCCCCGATGGCGTGCTGATAGTTGATCGTGGTGTCGATTCGCGCGACGCCAGGCTCGACCTGAGCTATCGCCCCCGACATGTCGACGGGGACGGCGAATGCCGTCGTGGGAGCGGCCAAGGCAAGCGCCGCGCCGACGGCGACGACCGCTGTGGCCCGCCATCGCGGTTTGAACTTGCCCATGCACGACCTTCCGCAGCTAGCTCGAGTGCTACCCAATACTGACGGTGATAACCCCAGCTGTCGACGGATAGCGCTCGGCGTCAGTCGTCGAGCGCGACGCCGCCGCGCCGGCGACGGAAGCGGCGGGTCGTCGATCTGTCGCCTGGACGGCGGTTGCGCAGCTTGCTCTCGGCGTCGCCGTCGGACTCTTCGTCGGGGGCAGCCGCCATGGCGGGCTCGGGTGTGATGTCCGTCGCAACCTCGGGTTCTGCGGTGGGTTCATCGCCTTCGGGTTCTGCGGTGGGCTCGTCGCCCGTGGGCTCGTCGCTCACTTCGCCCTGTTCGGCGGCATCGCTGGCGACGTCCTGGGCGGCGGCTTCGGAGTGGTCGTCGGCATCCGCGGCGTCGTCGGCTTCGGCCTTGCGTCGCCCACGACGGGAGGTCTGCGTCTTGACCTTGAGCGGCCTCGGTGGCGGTGGCGGCTGCTCGGCAAGGTAGGCGAGGTAGAAGGCGAGCGCACCCAACACGGCGATCGCCGCGGCTGCGCCGTAACTGCCGAACATCCACTGGCCTGCACGATCCAGGCTGATCCAGATCTCCGCGATCGCCGTGCCCGCGACGAGCACGCCGGCGAGCACGTGAAGCACGATCGACCACAAGCGCAGTGAAAGGGCCAGCTGCGGCGTGCCGAACTCCGGCTTGCGCGTGCGAAGCAGCGTGAACACCACCGGCAAGGCACACAGCCCGAGGAGCACGCCGTCGGCGATGCGCACCGGAGTGCCCAGTGCCGGAGTCCAGATGCCCGTGAGCTCGAACCAGCGAGGCAAGACGAAGAAGAAGTACAGGACACCGGCCAGGGTGAAGAACGAAGCGTGCCACGCCACCGCGACCGAACGCCGCATACTCCTCCTCGAGTCGGGACTGCCCCGGGCTGCTGGGACGCTACCCATCGGTGGGACGAGGCGCGACCTGCCGTCATCCGTCAGGCCGCAACCCCGCACCAACTGCGGAGGATAGGGGATTTGAACCCCTGAGGGCTATTAACCCAACCCGCGTTCCAGGCGAGCGCCATAGGCCACTAGGCGAATCCTCCGCGGGCAATGGTAGCCGAACGGGCTGGAGGGCCCCACCGGCCTGACTGGGGACTGCGCCCGGATGCTCCGAGGTCCCCCGCAAGCGGGGGGACCCCCAGCGTCGGAACCCCCCGGGTCGCTCCGCTCCTGCCCGCCGGAACCCGGGTACTACACTCAGGGCCGGACCCCGCGCGGCGTCTATCCTGTGAACTCCCCCAGGGCCGGAAGGCAGCAAGGGTCAATGGGCTCTGGCGGGTGCGCGGGGTCCCCTTTCTTTGTTCACGGCCTAATGAAAGGCGTGCCGTGTCGTTTCAGTCCCTGGGCCGTGACGAATTGCAGGCGCAGCAAGAGCTGCAGCGCGGCAACTACACCGAGCTGCAAGCCAAGAAGCTGAGCCTGGATCTCACGCGCGGCAAGCCGTCGGCTGCACAGCTGGACCTGTCGAACGCGTTGTTGAGCCTGCCCGGTGATTCATATCGTGACGGCGACGGCACCGACACCCGCAACTACGGCGGACTTCACGGACTGCCCGAGCTTCGCGCGATCTTCGGTGAGCTGCTGGGCATTCCGGTGCCCAACCTGATCGCGGGCAACAACGCCAGCCTCGAGATGATGCACGACGCCGTGGTGTTCGCCTTGCTGCACGGTGCGGTCGACTCGCCTCGGCCGTGGCGCGACGAGCCTGTGGTGAAGTTCCTCTGCCCGGCCCCTGGCTACGACCGCCACTTCGCGATCACCGAGAGCTACGGCATCGAGATGATCACCGTGCCGATGCGCGATGACGGACCGGACGTCGACCTCGTCGAGGAACTCGTCGCCGCGGATCCCGCGATCAAGGGCATGTGGTGCGTGCCGGTGTTCTCCAACCCGACGGGTGCCACCTACTCCTGGGAGAACGTACGTCGGTTGGTGCAGATGCAGACTGCCGCAACCGATTTCCGGCTCTTCTGGGACAACGCGTACCTGGTGCACACGCTCACGCACGACTTCGTCCGCCAGGTCGACGTGCTCGGGCTGGCCGCCAAGGCGGGCCACCCGAACCGCCCGTTCGTCTTCGCCTCGACGTCCAAGATCACCTTCGCGGGCGCAGGTGTCAGCTTCTTCGGGGGCTCGCTGGGGAACATCGCGTGGTACCTGCAGCACGCGGGCAAGAAGACGATCGGCCCGGACAAGGTCAACCAGTTGCGGCATCTGCGATTCCTGGGCGACGCCGACGGGGTGCGGCTGCAGATGCAGCGTCATCAAGCGCTCTTGGCACCGAAGTTCGCGCTGGTCGCCGAGATCCTCGAGGACCGGCTCGGGGAGTCCAAGATCGCGTCGTGGACCGATCCCAAGGGCGGCTACTTCGTCAGCCTCGACGTATGGCCGGGTACGGCCCGGCGCACCGTCGCGCTGGCCAAGGATGCGGGCATCGCCGTCACCGAGGCTGGGGCGTCGTTCCCGTACCGAAAAGATCCGGAGGACAAGAACATCCGGATCGCGCCGACGTTCCCGGCGGAGTCCGACCTGCGCGAGGCGATCGACGGCCTGGCCACGTGTGCGCTGCTCTCGGCCACCGAGGCGCTGCTCGAACGTGACTAGCCGGCCGCGCGTCACCGGGCCTCGGTAGCCTGCTGTCGTGGCTCTCTACCGCAAGTACCGACCTGCCTCCTTCGCCGAAGTGGTGGGCCAGGAGCACGTCACCGAGCCGCTGTCCACGGCGTTGGAGTCCGGCAGGATCAACCACGCCTACCTGTTCTCGGGGCCGCGTGGGTGCGGCAAGACGTCCTCGGCGCGCATCCTGGCGCGCTCGCTCAACTGCGAGCAGGGCCCGACGGCGACGCCATGCGGAACGTGTGACTCGTGCGTTGCACTGGCGCCCAATGGGCCCGGAAACGTCGACGTGTCCGAGCTTGACGCGGCCAGCCACGGCGGCGTCGACGACACCAGGGAACTTCGCGACCGGGCGTTCTACGCGCCCGCCCAGTCGCGGTACCGCATCTTCATCATCGACGAAGCGCACATGGTCACCAATGCCGGCTTCAACGCGCTGTTGAAGATCGTCGAAGAGCCACCCGAACACCTGATCTTCGTGTTCGCCACCACCGAACCGGAGAAGGTGCTGCCCACCATCCGGTCCCGTACGCACCACTACCCGTTCCGGCTGTTGGCACCCAAGACCATGCGCGGCCTGCTGGAACGAATCTGCGCCGAGGAGCAGGTCGTCGTCGACGAAACCGTCTATCCGCTGATCATTCGGGCCGGCGGTGGGTCTCCGCGCGACACGCTGTCGGTGCTCGATCAGCTGCTCGCCGGGGCCGACGAGAACCGAGTCACGTATCCACGCGCACTGTCGCTCCTGGGCGCCACCGACCTCGAACTCATCGACGACGCCGTCGACGCGTTGGCCGTCGGGGATGCCGCGGCGCTGTTCGGTGCGGTCGAAGCCGTCATCGACGCCGGGCACGACCCCCGCCGATTCGGCACGGACCTGCTGGAGCGGTTCCGCGACCTCATCGTCATCCAGGCGGTGCCAGACGCCGGTGCGCGCGGCGTGGTCGACGCACCCGCCGACGTGCTGGACCGGATGCGGGATCAAGCGTCCCGGCTGGGTGCGGCGACGTTGACCCGATACGCCGAGGTGGTGCACGCCGGGCTCGGTGAGATGCGTGGCGCCACCGCCCCGCGCCTGCTACTCGAGGTGGTGTGTGCCCGACTGTTGCTCCCGTCGGCCAGCGACGCGGAATCCGCTCTGCTGCAACGGGTCGAGCGCATCGAGACGCGCTTGGCGATGGGTGCCCCTACCGACGGTGCCGGTGGCGAGGGGGCGGCCGTCGCCCCGGTCAGGCAGTACGTACGAAAGACCCGGGCCGCCGAGGCACCGCCCACCGCACCACCTGCGTCCGAACCCGCGGCCGCGGCCACGCCACCACCCGCGGCGGCGGCGCCACCACCCGCGGCCGCGCCTACGCCACCGCCCGCACCCAAACCCGTGGTAGCACCCCCACCGTCGGCGCCCGTGCCGGAGCCGAAGCAAGCCCGAATCCCTGCCCGAGCCGCCACTCGCGCCCAAACCCGTTGCGGCAGAGCCACCAAATCTGGCACCAGTGCCAGCGCCGGCGGCCCCCGAGCCGACACCGGAACCCGAGCCGACGCCGACGCCCGCTGCAGCCGATCCCTCCGCCGCACCCGACGCCGCGGCGATTCGCAGGCAGTGGACGACCGTCATGGACAAGGTGCGGGAACGCAGTCGCACGCTCTCGGCCATGCTCGCCGGGGCGATGGTCAGCGGCGTCGACGGCACCACGCTGGTGCTGTCGCACGAATCAGCCAACCTTGCCAAACGCCTTGGCGAGCAACGCAATCTGGATGTGATCCAGGATGCCTTGCGTGACGCGCTCGGGCTGCAATGGCGGGTGCGCTACGAGGTCGGCGCCCCCGCCGCAGTTCCGACCATGGCCGCCACTCCCGCCGCCTCCGACGAAGAGGAAGAGGCGGAGCTGCTCGCCGAAGCTGCGTCCAGTGCGGACCCGGCACCCCGCCGCGACCCCGAGGAAGTCGCGCTCGAGCTACTGCAGAACGAGCTGGGCGCGCGTCGAATCGACGGCTAGGGGGTCCACCACGGCCGCAGCGGCAGCCCGCCGTCGTGGCCCTTGGCGTCGAGCTTGACCGCCAGAACCTGGTGCAGCTGAACGACATTCGTCTCGAAGCCGACGCGGGACCCGGCCATGTAGAGCCCCCACACCTTGGCGGTGGGTAGCCCCACCTCTTCGACCGCTTCGTCCCAGTGCTCGACCAGGTTGCGGCACCAGTCGCGCAGCGTCATCGCGTAGTGGTGGCGCAGGTTCTCCTCGTGCACCACCTCGAGGCCGACGTCCTGCGCCTCGGTGATGATGCGGCCCGACCCGGTGAGCTCCCCGTCGGGGAACACGTAGCGGTCGATGAAACCGCCCGCAGCCGCCCCCGTCCTGTTGTCGTGCCGGGTGATGCAGTGGTTGAGCAGCAGCGCGCCCGTGCGCATCTTCGACTTCAGGAAGCGGAAGTAGGCGGGGTAGTTGGCGACACCGATGTGCTCGGTCAGCCCGATGGACGACACCGCGTCGAACCCGGACTCCCGCACGTCGCGGTAGTCGGTGTGCCGGACTTCGGCGAGGTCGGACAGGCCCTGTTCCTCGATGGCCCGCTGCGCCCACGCGGCCTGCTCGGCGGACAGCGTCACTCCGATGGTCTTCACCCCGTGACGCGCTGCGTAGCGCACCATGCCGCCCCACCCGCAACCCACGTCGAGCAGCCGGTCGCCTGGCTTCAGCCGCAGCTTCTCGAACACCAGGCGGTACTTGTTCTCCTGTGCCTCCTCCA
Organism: uncultured Actinomycetota bacterium; assembly: GCA_963791215.1. Classification (GTDB taxonomy): domain Bacteria; phylum Actinomycetota; class Actinomycetes; order Mycobacteriales; family Mycobacteriaceae; genus Mycobacterium. The sequence continues at coordinate 66,217 of CAWBRR010000022.1, forward strand.
GCGACGCGTCCGCGTCGGGGTAGGTCGCGCAGGTGTAGGTCATCGACGGCCCGAGTACCCACTCGTAGAACGTGTTCGACACGTCGTAGTGGTGGTGGATGGCGTCGGCGTCGCGAGTCTTGCTGTGGCGCAAGCCCTCGGCGATGCGTCGCCAGCGCGGCAGCGCCTCCTGCGGAGGCGGGGCGATCGGCTTGAGGTGCTCGATGCCGATGGAGCGCACGATGTTGGCCAGCACCCTGGCGGGCGGGCGCTTGAAGTCCAGCTTGTCGGACAGCGCACACAGCAGGTCGTACGGATCACCGGGATGGACGCCGTGCGGCTCGAGGTCACCCGAGACGTAGGCGCGAGCCAGGCCCAGATCGCCGGGCGCAGTGGCGAGATATGTGGTGCCGCGCGGGGTCAGCAGGTCGAGTCCGAGCTCGGCGTCGTCCGGACCCGCGGAGCTGCCGTCGTACGCGGTGAACTTCAGCGGCAGTTCGTCGCCGGCGGCGAAGATCTCGAGAATCTCGGCAAGGGTCAGCCGATCGCCGGCCGTTTCCCCGGCACGGGCCGAGTGGTCCTTGTACGTCGTCATCATCTTCTCCTCTTCGCGCAAACGCTCATTAGCGTCTTTGAACTGCCTTCGCATACAGATCAAGCAAACGTGAATCGGGGTCGTAGCTCTTCTTGACCGTTTTGTAGGTTTCTCCTCCGTAGAGCTCGTCGAACTCGTCGAGTGTGTAGTACGCGTCCGAATACAACGACTTGTGACCGTCGAGTTCGCTGACGCGTCGCTCGATCTTCTTGTTGGTGTGGCCTTCTTCGCCCTGCGCGGGCACCGACGACCAGAACCCGATGTTGACGTAGGTGTGGTGCGCGGCGATCGGATACAGCGGCCAGCCCGCGTCGTCACGCAAGCGCAGTGGACACAACCAGATCGGCTCGATCGGGACGTTCGTCAGGAACCAGTCGACGAACTCGGCGGTCCGTCCGATCGGCACCTCGATGTCCTGGACCACGCGCTCCAGCGGTGGCCGGCCATTGCGCTTCTCGATGCGGTCGGCGATGTCGAACCGCTGGTCGTAGCCGATGAGCTTCCAGTAGAAGCTGCTGCGCCGGTACCGCCGCGGCCAGAATCGCCGGATCGTAGGGTTCTGGGCGCCGAACGCCCGCGAACACCAGAACCAGTCCGTGTCCCAGCGCCACAGGTAGTCGTGGATGGTCAGCCGGTCGTGCTTCTCGCCGTCGGCGTGCTGGATCGAGCGGTAATAGACGTCCTGGCCCGTGTAGTCACTGACCGGACCCGGAGTCGCAGTCCGCATGCCGAGACACAGGTAACTCTCGTCGGCGCTGAAGACCACTCCGTCGAGGTAGTCGACCGGGGTGCCCTCATACCCGCCGGTCTCGATGATCCGGTCCATCGCGTCCACCAGGTCGGTCACCTGGTGGAACCGCAGGTGCTTGAGCGCGACGAACGGTCGCACCGGTTCGAGTTCGATCCGCAGGCGCACCGAGTAGCCAAGCGTGCCATACGAATTCGGGAACGCCCGGAACAAGTCGGCGTGCTCGTCGCGGGATGCCGTCACGATCTCGCCGGTGCCGGTCAGGATGTCCATCTCGAGCACCGATTCGTGTGGCAGCCCGTTGCGGAACGACGCCGACTCGATGCCGAGGCCCGTGACGGCCCCGCCCAGGGTGATGGTCTTCAGCTGCGGCACCACCAGCGGCGCCAACCCGTACGGAAGCGTCGCGGCGACGAGGTCCTCATAGGTGCACATGCCCGAGACGTCGGCCGTACGGGCGTCCGGGTCGACGGAGATGACGCCCGTCAGGCCGGACACGTCGAGCCCCTTGGCCGTGGCCTTCGCGCGTTTTCTAAACAGGTTGGACGTGGGTTTGGACAGCCGAACCGTGGCAGCAGGAGGAATCGCACGGTAGCTCGCAAGAAGCCGCTGCACGCCTGCAGCGTGCGCAGCCTGTGCGTCGGTCGTAACAACAGACACACATATACGCTAGTCCGCGGTCGCAGCCGACGCGACAGCGCCGAGCCGGGATCACACCCCGAACTTCGTCACACCCCAATTTTCGCAAGTCAGCTAGGAGTCTTACCGATGGGACAGGTCAGCGCGTCCAGCACCGTCTTGATCAACGCCGAGCCCGACACCGTGCTCGCGGCGGTCGCCGATTACCAGACCGTCCGCCCGAAGATCCTGTCGTCGCATTACAGCGGCTATCAGGTACTCGAGGGTGGCCAGGGCGCCGGAACCGTCGCCACGTGGAAGCTGCAGGCCACCAAGTCGCGGGTGCGCGACGTCAAGGCCAGCGTCGACGTGGCGGGGCGCACGGTCATCGAGAAGGACGCCAACTCGACGATGGTGACCAACTGGACCGTCGCCCCCGCCGGAACCGGATCGACCGTCACCGTGAAGACGTCGTGGAAGGGCGCGGGCGGGATCGGCGGCTTCTTCGAGAAGACGTTCGCACCGCTCGGGCTGCGCAAGATTCAGGCCGAGGTGCTGGAGAATCTCAAGAAGCAGGTCGAGGGCTCGTAGCCGTCACAGCTCGGCGATGAGCTGCTGACGCCCGGCGGCGTATTCGGCCCGTTCCCATGGCCCGCAGCGGCTCCAACTGCTGCAGCCGCTCGACGGGCGGCGGCGGGCCAAGGGCGTCCGCGCGCTGCACCGTTTGCTGCAGCGCTCAGGAAACCGTTCGCGGCGGGCGTGTGCCAAGGAAGCCCGCGATGCCGCGTACCACGGCGTCGGCGTACTTCTGCCGACCCTCCGGCGACTCGATCAGCGCGGCGTCGGCCGGGTTCTTCATGTTGCCGCACTCCACCAGGACCGAGGGGTACTGCGCGAGGTTCAGCCCGGCCAGGTCGGCCCGCGGATACAGCCCGCCCTGGCCGATGTAGTTGGCCGGCGTCATGCCCGCGGCCTGCATCTGGTCCCGCATGATCTGGGCGAACTGCACCGACAGCCCCTTCTGGACGTCGTTGAGCGGCGGCGACGAGTAGTTGACGTGGAATCCGCGGCCCGTCGCGGGGCCGCCGTCGGCGTGGATCGACACGATCGCGTCCGGCTTGAGTGCGTTGGCCATCTCGGCGCGCTGGTCGACGCACGGACCGAGGCCGGTGTCGTCGCCGCGGGACATGGCCGTGCGGACGCCGAGGGCCGACAACTCCTGGCGGATGCGCAGCACCGTCTCCCAGGTGAACGTGTGCTCGGGGTAGCCGTCGTTGGCCGACGTCCCGCTGGCCTGACAGTCCTTGGTTCCGCCGCGACCGGTCGGCACCTGGCGGCTGATCGACGCGTCGTTGGCGCCGTTGTGGCCAGGATCGAGGAAGACGATCATCCCCGCGATGTTGGCAGGCGCGGCGCTGGCGGGGACGGCTGCGGTGGAGACGGCGACGAGCAGTGCGGCGGCCACCGCGGCGGAACCGCGCAGGTATGAGGTGGCGCCGACACGCAGGCAGGCAGGTACGTGCACGGCGCCACGGTAGCCCCGGCGACGACTAGTCTTGAGACCCAAACCGCCGCGTGCGGGCGAGCGCAATCAAGTCGAGACCATTACGCAAGGGGACTGTCATGCAACCCGGTCAAACGCCCGACATGTCGGCGCTCCTGGCGCAGGCCCAACAGGTGCAGCAGCAGCTGATGGAGGCGCAGGAGGCGCTCGCCAACGCGGAGGTGCACGGGCAGGCGGGCGGCGGGCTGGTCCAGGTCACCTCGAAGGGCAGCGGCGAGATCATCGCCATCCAGATCGACCCCAAGGTCGTCGACCCCAACGACGTCGAGACGTTGCAGGACTTGATCGTCGGCGCGCTGCAGGATGCGGCCAAGCAGGTGACCATCCTCGCGCAGTCCCGGCTCGGGCCGCTCGCGGGCGGGCTGGGCGACCTGGGTCTGCCGGGGCTGTAGCCATGGATCGCAATGTTTGAAGGCCCCGTACAGGACTTGATCGACGAACTCGGCAAGCTTCCTGGAATTGGGCCAAAGAGCGCCCAGCGCATCGCCTTTCACCTGCTGTCGGTTGAGCCGCCGGACATCGACAGGTTGACGGCGGTGCTCGGCAAGGTGCGCGACGGCGTGACGTTCTGCGCGGTGTGCGGCAACGTGTCCGACAACGAGAAGTGCCGCATCTGCAGCGACTCGCGACGCGACGCGTCGCTGGTGTGCGTCGTCGAGGAGCCCAAGGACGTCCAGGCCGTCGAACGCACCCGCGAGTACCGCGGCCGCTACCACGTCTTGGGTGGTGCGCTGGATCCGCTGTCGGGGGTCGGGCCGGAACAGCTACGAATCCGTGAGTTGCTCAACCGGATTGGTGAGCGCGTCGATGGCGTGGACGTCGCCGAGGTCATCATCGCCACCGACCCCAACACCGAGGGCGAGGCCACCGCGACCTACCTGGTGCGGATGCTGCGCGACATCCCGGGGCTCACGGTGACGCGGATCGCGTCGGGGCTGCCGATGGGCGGCGACCTCGAGTTCGCCGACGAGCTCACGCTTGGCCGGGCGTTGACAGGCCGCAGGGCGATGGCCTGATTCGCGGCTCGCCGCGGTGGCCTAGGGTGGCGCCATGCCCGATGAGGAACCCCAAGAAGAGTTCAAGGTCGAGGTCGAGATGGGGAGCGACGAGCACGGGCTCTCGCTTTGGGGAAAGTTGCGGACGCTCGATCTGGACGGCGACGCGCGTGACCGGCTGGGTTCGCGGGTCGTGGTGACGCGCGACGGCAGCCGGATGCAGCTGTACACGCACACACTGGCCGATGCACAGGAAGCCGAGCGCACCATCCGGCAGCTGGTGTCCCACGACCACGTCAGCGCCGAATACACCGTGAGCCGCTGGGATGCCGACAAACAGGAGTGGGTCGACCCGACCGACGGAGACGTCGTTCCCGACGATGCACCCGAGACTGCCGCGCCCGACCCGTCGTACGTGATCCTCGAGGCGTACAAGCCGCAGTTCCTGCGCGACCTCGGCCTCTAGCTCTCGTTCGCCAAGCTCACCACCTGCCCGGCCGCGACACATAATCTGCCGCGTCGATACGCCGTATGAAGCCGCAGCAGCTTATGTCTCGGCGACGCTGTCGGTGCTCGATGGCAGCGTGCGGCCATGACGACAGTGTTCTCGGGGAGCGACGCGGTGAGGTGCGGCGACCTGACCCCGTACCAACTACGCACGGGCTTCGAGGCGATCCATCGCGACGTGTACGTCCCCGCCTTCGCGACGCCGACCCTGCAAGCAAGGTCGAAGGCTGCCTTTCTGTGGTCCAAACGGCGTGGGACGGTCGCGGGACTGGCCGCCTCCGCGTTGCATGGATCGCAGTGGATAGCCGACGACGAACCAATCGAACTGATCTGGCGCAACCAGCACGCACCCGATGGCGTGATCACCCGGAACGAGCGCATTGCGGCCGACGAGATCGTGTTGATCGACGACGTTCCGGTCACCTCACCCGCGCGGACGGCATTCAACCTGGGGCGGCATCTTCCGCGCGATGAAGCGGTGGCGCGCCTCGACGCGTTGGTCAATGCCACCGACTTGCGGCCCGCTGACGTCGACGTGCTAGTCGCGCGCTATCCCGGGGCCCGTGGCATACGCCGGTTGCGGGCGGTGCTGCAGCTCGTCGATTCCGGAGGCAAGTCTCCGAAGGAGACGTCGCTGCGGCTGCTTCTGATTGACGCTGGGCTGCCGCGACCCGAAACTCAGATTCTCGTACACAACGGCGATTACTACCCGCTCGCGTACCTGGACATGGGGTGGGAGGAGTACATGGTGGCCGTCGAGTACGACGGTGACCAACACCGTAAAGACCGCAAGCAGTATCTCAAGGACATGAGCCGGCTACGAATGCTCGAACTGAGGGGCTGGATCGTGATCCGTGTCGTCGCCGAAGACCACCCATTGGACGTGCTGGACCGGGTTCGGAAGGCGTTGGCGAGCCGCGGCTTTCGCGACACGTAAACTGCTGCGACGACACGCCGCGCGACGCCGCAGCAGTTTATGTCTCGGCGGTGAGGCCAGCCGCTAGGCCCGGCGCGGGGCCGCCAGCCGCTAGGCCCGGCGCGGGGCCGCCAGCCGCTAGGCCCGGCGCGGGGCCGCCAGCCGCTAGGCCCGGCGCGGGGCGGCCAGCCGCTCGCGGCGCAGCAGGTCGACCTCCGACAACTCCAGCGGCGCCAGGTCTCCGACGACCTTCGACAAGAGGTGGTCGGCCAGTTCGGGATTGCGCGCCAGACAGGGGCCGTGCAGGTACGTGGCGACGACGCTGCCCTGCACTGCGCCGTCGATTCCGTCGCCCGCGCGGTTGCCCGCGCCGCTGACCACCTTCGCCAACGGCTGCGCCGCCGAGCCGAGAACCGTTCCGCCGCGGTGGTTCTCGAAGCCGGTGAGCCGCTGGGTCAGCCCCGCCACCACGGGCTGGGAGACGACTTCGCCGATGGTCCGCGTCGGCTGCGGCGACGTCGTGACGTCGAGCAACCCGACGCCTTCGACGCGTTCGCCCGCCGACGTCTCGTACCAGTGGCCCAGCACCTGGATGGCCGCGCAGATCGCCAGCACCGGAGCCCCGCGCTCGGCCGCGCGCTGCAGTCCGGGGTAGCGGATCAGGTGCTTGGTGGCCAGCCGCTGCGCGTAGTCCTCGGCGCCGCCCAGCGTGTAGAGGTCGAGGTCTTCGGGCACCGGATCGGACAGCGTGATGTCGACGATCTCCGCGTCGATGCCCCGCAGGCGTAGCCGCTGGGCCAGCACCACGGAGTTGCCGCCGTCGCCGTAAGTGCCCATCACGTCGGGCAGCACCAGCCCGATCCGCACCGTCGATTCAGGCATCGTCCCCCCGGTCGCTTCGCTCCTGCCCACGGGGACCATGGCGCTCCAATACCCGGTTCAGCTGCAGAAACGCCGTGTAGTTGGCGATCACCTCGACGTGGCCGGGCGGACACGAAGCGATGGCCTTCACCGTGTCGTGGACCAGGGTGTGCTCGACACCGGCATAGCCGAGCCGCACCGCCAGATCGGTGCCCCGCTCGCCCGCGGCGACCACCTCGGTGTCCTCGAAGTGCTCGAAGCGGACGTCCCACAGCCACGACAGGTCCTCGCCGTCGGGCACCTGACCGTTGACCGCGATCACGACACCCGCGCCGTGCTTGTCCACCATCGACAGCGCCTCCTGCCAACCAGCCGGATTCTTCGCCAGCAGCACCCGCGCGGTGTGTGCGCCGAGCTTCACCGTCCGGTAGCGGCCCGCGACCTCGTCGACCGACGACACCGCCTCCACCGCTGCCGCGGGGTCGGCCCCCAGCGCCACCGCGGCGGCGACGGCCTGGGTGGCGTTGCCACGGTTGACCGCCCCGGGCAGCGACAGCGTCATCCGCAGCACCAACCCATCCGGTCCGTAGACGTTCACGTCGTCGAACCACCATTGCGGCTGTGGCCGCTCGAGGATCGGAGGGCCCCCGGGCCCGACATCGGACGCCGTTCCGGTTGAATACCAGTGGTTTTCGTCGCGCATGATGAGTTCGCCGCTACGTGGGCAGCTCACCGAGTCGGCCGCCCAGCCGCCACCGGCGGCCACCCACACCACGTGCGGGCAGTCGTATGCGGCCGACGTCATCAGCACGTCGTCGCAGTTGGCCACGACGACGGTGTCGGGATGACGGGCCAGCCCGCCGCGCAGCGTGCGCTCGATGTGGTTGATCTCGCCGACGCGGTCCAGCTGGTCGCGCGACAGGTTCAGCAGCACGACGACGGCCGGTTCGACGGCGTCGGCCACGTGCGGTACGTGCATCTCGTCGACTTCGAGCGCGGCGAGTTCGGCGTCGCGTGCGCCCGCCAGCGCGGCCACCAGTCCGGCGTCCATGTTCGCGCCCTCGGCGTTGGTGGCGACGGGGCCCAGCGTGGCGAGCGCGGCGGCGGTCATGCGGGTGGTGGTCGACTTACCGTTCGTCCCGGTGACGACGACGGAGCGACGGCCGGCCCCGAGCTGGCGCAGGATCGAGCGGTCCAGCGTCATCGCGACGAGGCCGCCGATCATCGCGCCCGCGCCGCGACCTGTGACCCGCGACGCCCAGCGCGCAGCGGACCCGGCGCCCAGCGCGACGCGTCCTCGTACCGAGACTCCCCGGTCGCTGCGCTCCTGCCCTCCGGAGTCATTTCCCCGGTCGCCGCGCTCCTGCCCTCCGTGGGTAACCATCCCCGGCAGTCTATGAGGGCCAAACTCAGTGGGCGACACGCGGCGCTACTGGTCCGGGCTTGTCGGGGGCGCGTGTCATTCTCGAAACGTGAGCCAAACTGGTGCTGGACGTCGCCGGCCGAGCGGCTCCTGGGGCCGACCGGCGACGGAGGCGGGCTCGGGTTGGGCGGTCGTCGACGTCGAGACGTCGGGCTTCCGTCCTGGTCAGGCACGCATCGTCAGCATCGCGGCGCTGGCCGTGGGCGACGACGGCAACGTCGAGGGCAGTTTCTCCACCCTGCTTGATCCCGGTGTCGATCCTGGGCCGACGCACGTGCACGGGCTCACGGCCGAGATGTTGGCCGGTCAGCCGACGTTCGGGGACATCGTCGGGGACATCGTCGGCGTGCTCCGGGGCCGCACCCTGGTGGCTCACAACGTGGCCTTCGACTACTCCTTCCTGGCTGCCGAGGCCGAACTGATCGGCGCCGAACTGCCCATCGACAGCGCCATGTGCACGGTGGAGCTCTCGCGCCGACTCTGCCTCGGCACCGAGAACCTGCGGCTCGAGACGCTCGCCGCGCACTGGGGCGTCACGCAGATGCGGCCGCACGATGCGCTGGACGACGCGCAGGTGCTGGCGCAGATACTCAAGCCCGCCCTCGCCGGGGCGCTCGAACGCCGGGCGTGGCTGCCGGTGCGTCCGGTGACCCGACGCACCTGGCCCAACGGCCAGACCACGCACGACGAACTACGCCCGCTCAAGGCCGTCGCCGCGCGGCTGCCCTGCGCCTACGAGAATCCCGGCCGCTTCGTCGCCGGTCGGCCGTTGGTGCAGGGCATGCGAGTGGTGCTGTCGGCCGAGGTGTCCCACACCTATGAAGAGCTCATCGAGCGGATCCTGCACGCCGGGATGTCCTTCGCCGAAGCGGTCGACCAGCAGACGTCGCTGGTGATCTGCGACGAGCCGAAGCCCGATCAGGGCAAGGGTTTTCAGGCCTCCGAGTTGGGCATCCCGTTGGTCGGCGACGCCGAGTTCATGGCGCTGCTGGAGCACGTCGTCGGTGGCACCGATCTCGAAGAGTTCGCGGACCCGACGCTCACCGGGGACCAGTTCACGCTCTTCTAGGCCCGCCAGGTCCGCGGTGACACGCCATGGGTGCTGCGGAACAGCCGGGCGAAGTAGCCGGCATCCGAGATCCCCACGCGCCGTGCGACCTCGGCGATCGGAAGCTCGGTTCCTCCGAGCAGCGCACGCGCCTCGGACATCCGGCGTTCGATGATCCACTCGACAACGGTGCGACCGGTGCGACGACGTACGACGGTCGTGAGATGCCCTGGGGTTAGCCCCACTTCGCGGGCGACGTCTCGCAGGGAGAACGGCTCGTCGATGCGGCGCTCGATCACCGCGAAGACCTCGGCGATCAGAGGTTCGCCGCTGCGCCGCAAGTCGCCGACCACGTCGTCGGTCATCCGGGCGAGTTCGATCAACACCAGGGTCAGGTGTGCCAGCGCTGCTTGACGATAGCCTTGGCGGCGGTCGAGGAGTTCGGCTGCCATCGCCTCGACTGCGTTGTCCCAGAACTTCTTTCGTGGCGCGGGAACTTGAAGGTGCAAGAGTCCGCCGGTACGTCCGTGGAGGAACGGGAAGAGCAGCGGATGGGTCCGCCACGTCGGCCACGGCGACCGCGTGCCCTCGTCGAGAGCGGCTGGATCGAAGAACACCGCGATGCCGTCGTCGTGCTCGCTCACCCAGGACGGGTCGATGGTCTCCCCGGCTGCCACGACGTACACCGATCCGCTCGACGGGAGGTAGGTCAGGATCGGGAAGGCGTGGATGTGACGCCGCTTCTCGGGCAGCCCAACGGGGTGCAGCCTGATCACCGTCACCGGCGGCGTCACCGGGTCGGTGGGGTAGTCGTAGATCGGGATGTCGTCGCGGTGGCCGATCGGTCGGGTCAACGACGCCATGACCAAAAGATAATCTCATTTTCACCGAAGATCTCACGACACCAGAGATGAGCGGCTCGCCATGATGGAGTCATGACGAAAGATCATTCACATTCGGTGACGCGGGCGTGGGGCAACCGCCACGACTACCTGCCTGCCGCCGGGCACGACGTCCTCCTCCCGGCCTATGACCTACTCACCCGCCTGCTGGGCATGCCGCCGGCCTACGACGCGCTCGTTGCTCAGGCCGAACTCCACGACGAAGCCCGGGTGCTCGAGATCGGTTGCGGAACAGCCAATCTCACGATTAGGGCGAAACGTGCTCACCCCGGGGTGGAGCTCACGGGGATCGACCCCGATCCGCGGGCGCTGGCCCGCGCCCGTCGGAAGGCTCAAGGGCTTTCCAACGTCCGTTTCGAGAAGGGGTATGCGCAGGAGTTGCCCTATGCCGACGGGTCGTTCGATCGGGTGCTGTCGTCGATGATGCTGCACCACCTCGACGCCGACGTGAAGGCGGCGGCGCTCGCCGAAGCGTTCCGCGTGCTCCGGCCGGGCGGGAGCCTGCACGTCGTGGACGTCGTCGGACACCACCTGTCCGTCGCGCATGACGTCGACGAGCTCCCGGCGCTGCTGCGAAGCACTGGCTTCGAGTACGTCGCGTGTGGCTCGCGGCGCTTGCGTCTGGTCGGCCAGTTGGGGTTCTACCGCGGTATCCGCCGAGCGTGAGGCCTGATCGAGCGTTTCCTGAGGACCGTGTTCGGCTAGGCCGGGGCCAGCCTCAGGGAGCGCTCTCTTCCGGGCCCGCTGCCGTGGATTGACTAGCTGAGCGCCTTGGCCTTCAACGAGTCGTACTCGCCCGCCGAGATGGTGCCCGCGTCGAGCAGTTCCTTCGCGTGCGCGATCTCCTCGGCGGGCGACCGTCCGGCAGCCTGCCGGATGTAGTCGTCGGTCTGCTGCTTCGCTGCAGCGGCGGCTTCGTGCGCCCGCTGAGCCATACCCTGACCGCGGACGATCAGGTACACCAAGGCGGCGAACCACGGGATCAGGAAAAGGAACACGACCCAGATCGCCTTGACGACGCCGGACGTCTTGTGGTCACGCCAGAACAGGTCCGTCAGGATCTGGAACAGCACCAACAGGTAGGCGACCCACGCAAAGATGATCAGGAAGTGCCACAGGAAATCCCACGTCGAGCCCCAGTTCACGTCTACTCCTTAAACGTTTCATTCGCGCCGTTCTGACGCGGGACAGCTTATCGGCTGGCTGCGCGGTTGACGGCGGACACCACCGCGCGAAGCGACGCCGTCGTGATCGACGTGGCGATGCCCACGCCCCAAACCGTCTTGCCGCCGACCGACGCCTCGACGTACGCGGCCGCTCGGGCGCCCTCGCCCGACGACATGGCGTGCTCCGAGTAGTCCAGCACCGAGACGTCGAACCCGACGGTGCCCAGCGCGTCGACGAACGCCGCGAGCGGGCCGTTGCCCTTCCCGGCGATCTCGTGCTCGACCCCGTCCACCTTCACCACCGCGTTGATGGTGTCGATCCCACCGTCTTCCTCGGCCGCGTCGACCTTCTGGTGCAGCCGCTCCAGCGGGCGGATCGGCGCCAGGTACTCGTCGGCGAAGACGTCCCACATCTCCTTGGGCGACACCTCGCCACCCTCGCCGTCGGTGATCTTCTGGATCGCCTGGCTGAACTCGATCTGCAGCCGGCGCGGCAGCGCCAGCCCGTGGTCGGCCTTCATGATGTAGGCGACGCCGCCCTTGCCGGACTGCGAGTTCACCCGGATGACGGCCTCGTACGTGCGCCCGACGTCCTTCGGGTCGATCGGCAGGTACGGCACCTGCCACAGGATGTCGTCCACGTCGGCGTCGGCTTCGTCGGCCGAGATCTTCATGGCGTCCAGGCCCTTGTTGATGGCGTCCTGATGGCTGCCGGAGAAGGCGGTGTACACCAGATCGCCGCCGTACGGGTGCCGCTCGTGGACGGGGAGTTGGTTGCAGTACTCGACGGTGCGCCGGATCTCGTCGATGTTCGAGAAGTCGATCTGCGGGTCCACGCCACGGCTGAACAGGTTCAGCCCCAGCGTCACGAGGCACACGTTTCCGGTGCGCTCACCATTGCCGAACAGGCAGCCCTCGATGCGGTCCGCACCGGCCTGGTAGCCCAATTCTGCTGCGCCGACGGCGGTTCCGCGGTCATTGTGTGGGTGCAGGCTCAGGATGATCGAGTCGCGGCGAGCCAGGTTGCGGCTCATCCACTCGATCGAGTCGGCGTAGACGTTGGGCGTCGCCATCTCGACGGTCGCGGGCAGGTTGACGATCAGCGGCCGCTCGGGCGTCGGTGCGATGACGTCGGCGACGGCGTCGCATACGTCCTTGGCGTACTCCAGTTCGGTGCCGGTGTAGGACTCCGGGCTGTACTCGAACCGCCACTGGGTGTCCGGGTACTTCGCGGCCTGCTCGACGCACATGCGGGCACCGTCGGTCGCGATGGCCTTGACCGCGTCGCGGTCCGCCCGGAACACCACGCGGCGCTGCAGGATCGACGTGGAGTTGTAGAAGTGCACGATGGCCCGCGGCGCGCCCGCGCACGCCTCGAAGGTGCGCTCGATCAATTCGGGCCGACACTGCGTCAGTACCTGGATCGTCACGTCGTCGGGTACCGAGCCCTGCTCGATGATCTCGCGGACGAAGTCGAAGTCCGTCTGGCTGGCCGACGGGAAGCCGACCTCGATCTCCTTGTAGCCCATGCGAACCAACAGGTCGAACATCCGGCGCTTGCGCGCGGGGCTCATCGGGTCGATCAGCGCCTGATTGCCGTCGCGCAGGTCGACGGCGCACCACATCGGGGCTGACTCGACGACCTTGTCCGGCCACGTTCGGTCGGCCAGGGTGACCGACTCGACCTCTTCTGCGAACGTTCGGTACCTGCTGACCGGCATCGAGGTCGCGCGCTGGGTGTTCCACGCGGGCTGCCTGGCGTGCGGCGGTCCCGACGGGGTGGTGATGGTGCGTACCGACGTGAAGGCGTCGGCCGAAGTTTCGGTGGTGCTGGGATTGTTCACGGTTCTGCTCCGGATTCGTCTGGTTGGAATTCAGACCGGCGCATCAAGAACACCCGCGACGGGAAGCCGGTCTGGATCAGACCCCGTCGCGGCGTCCGAGGAGGAGCAGCCGCTGCACGTCGTCCACTCTAGCAAGATCGGGCTGCTGCGAAACCCCCGCCCGCTACATCGCTGCGCGACCACTCTGACCGCGCCGAGCCCTCGGTGCGTCGGGGCGCCCCAAGGGATGCTCCCGCGGACATCCGGGTGATTGTTTGCTGACAAATCAATTGCGCCGAAACCGACAGCTCGAGCGCCGTGTCATCGCCGTAGGACGACGCCCCAATGGCGGGAAGCGCGGCGCACCGGATTGAACGCCGCCCCTTTTGCCGCCGAGGAACTAAAAAGGCCCAAAGAATGTCGTGAATCCGGTCCGCGTCCGTTGATCACGTGGTCGCATATCGACTAGCTGATCAGAATCCATTTCAGCTGCGACGCGGGGGCAGATGGTGGCGATGCGCGAGGACCCGTTCGTCGACGTCACGCGGGTTGCGGCGCGCGAGGGCGTCCGGCGGCGACCGACCGGGCCGCGGAAGCGCTCCGGCCTTAAACGAGTAGTCCACTACTCATCATCGTGGGTCGCGAAGCCAGCACGATATGCCCATAACGCTGGCCGCGCGGGGAAGGGCAATCGATGCAACGGGTAAACATCACCGGCAAGGACCGACGCGCAATGGCCGGGTTGGTTCGTGCCGACGGAGTTCAATTGGTCCGCCAGACCCTTCGCGAACTCGGTGACGGCCGCTATCGCGTTCAGGGCTTCGGCGAAGTCAGTGCACTCGACGAATTGACCCGAACCGGCTTCACCGTGGAACACGTCGAGGACGTGAAGACGACTCCGCCCGCTCCCACGCGCGGCAGACCGGGTGGCGGCTACCTGTCGGTGACGGAGGTCGACCGACGCATCGACGACCTCGTCGCGAAGTACGTCGGAGCAATCCGGCTCATCGAACTGCCCCATCGGACGTGGGAGAACCGCAGGTGCCGCGCGATCCGCATCGGCAGCAGCGACGCGAAGGCGCCGGCCATCGTGCTGCTCGGCGGCGTGCACGCACGCGAGTGGGGCAGCCCGGACATCCTGGTGGCCTTCGCCGAACGACTGCTCTCGGCCTGGCAATGCGACAAGGGGATAGCGATTGGCAACCGCCGGTTCCGCGCGTCGAGCGTTCAGCGGCTCATCGACGAGACCGCGGTGTACATCGTTCCCCAGGTGAATCCCGACGGACGTCATCACAGCTTGACCGTCGACCCGCTCTGGCGGAAGAACCGCAGGCCCGCGCCATCCGAACGCGACGGCGACGAATCGTGCATCGGCGTCGACATCAATCGCAACTTCGACTTCATGTGGGACTACGCAAAGGCGTTCAGTTCCGACGCGGCGGTGTCGTGTTCCACGCACCCGTGCGACAAAGAGGTGTTCGTCGGTCCGGCCGCGACGTCGGAGCCCGAGACGCGCAACGTCGTCTGGCTGCTCGACGAGCACCCGGAGATCTCGTATCTCGTCGACGTGCACAGCTACGGCGAGCTGATCATGTACAGCTGGGGTGATGACGAGAACCAAACCATCGATGCGTCAATGAATTTCATCAACGACGAATGGGACGGCAAGCGCGGCGTGTTCGAAGACGAATACCGCGAGTTCCTGCCCGACGGCGACCGGGAGCTGCTCGTTCGGCTGGGTGAGGCGATGGCGTCGGGCATCGAGGCCTCGCGGGGGCACTCCTATCGGGTCCAGCAGTCGGCGAACCTCTATCCGACGGCTGGAACCTCCGACGACTACGCCTACAGCCGGCACCTCGTCGATCCCGCGCTGAACAAGGTGCTGGCCTTCACCGTGGAATGGGGTTCGGAGGACAACCCGACGCCGTTCCACCCGCCGTACGCGGAGATGAAGAAGATCATCGCCGAAATGACGAGTGGCCTGCTCGCCTTCTGTGAGGAAGCGGTCCGCATCAACGCCTCACGAATGCTGCAGAAAGTGGGCTGATGAAGCGCGATAATCAAGGCGCAGAGTCCCTTCCGACGTTGGCATTTCACGAACTGGATCCCACGCGCAACGCCGGCGACACCCACGTCCCACTCGAGGAGCCTCCACGATGACAGCCACCCACGACGAATCCTTGGATCAGCGGACGGGGTATGACCCGACGTTCGTCGGGCCGCGCGTCCAGGCGCCCGCAGGCATCGACGCCGACGACGCCGTGCTCGTGGACGGGTCGCCGGTCGTGAACTACACGCACTTCTCGCTGGAGCTCAGCAAGAGCCGACGGCTTTGTCGATGGGTGGCGTGGAACATCGATGGATCCACGCTGCAGGGTTCCGACCAATCAGACTCGATCGGGCGCGAGGGCACCGGATTCACCATCGACCGCCGCATCCCCAAGGATCTGCAAACCGGAAACGACGTCTACGAGCACAACAGCCTGGATCGCGGCCACGTCGCCCGTCGCGCCGATCTGTTGTGGGGTGCGCGCGAAGAAGCCATTCGCGCCAATGCGGACTCGTTCTTCCTCACCAACATCACCCCGCAGATGGAGAACTTCAATCGGTCCTCCCGTCACGGCGTGTGGGGGCGGCTCGAGAACGCGCTGCTCGAACACGTCGACGACGACAACGCAAAGGTTGCCGTGATGGGCGGGCCCGTGCTGGCCGAGACCGACCCGGCCTATCGGGGAGAGGTTCAGGTTCCCATCGAGTTCTGGAAGGTGTTCGTCTACCAACGCGACAACGAGATCCGCACCCGTGCCTTCATCATCACGCAGTCGTTGGCGGGCTTGAAGTCGCGCGACCCGTTCGCTGAGTTCGTCGTCGCGGAGAAGACCGTCGAGGAGATCGCCGACAAGGCGAAGATCGAGTTCGATCCGATCCTGCGCGAGCTGCAGCATCGGGGACGGCCAAAGACGCGAGGTCCCGTCGGGCCACGGGTCGTCACGCGTGAAGCCGACGTCGAATGGTGAGGTAGCGCAGCATCGTTCGCAATCTCGAACCACACACCCGCATCGGAAAGGAGGGCTAGATGACGCGGCGGCGGTCGCTTCACATCGGGCTGAACCAAGTCGATCCCGGCCAGTACGGTGGCTGGGACGGTGCGCTGTCGGGTTGCGTGAACGACGCGAACGCGATGCGGGACGTTGCGGTCAGCCGCGGGTTCGAGTCGCAGCTGTTGATCGATGAGAACGCCACCATCGCGGCCGTGCGTGATCGGCTCGATGCCGCCGCCGCGCAACTCGACGCCGGCGACTTCTTCTTCCTGACCTACTCCGGCCATGGCGGCCAGGTCGCCGACGTCAGCGGCGACGAACCCGACGAGTTCGACGAGACGTGGTGTCTGTACGACACCGAACTCGTCGACGACTCGCTGTTCGGGGCGTTGTGCACGTTCAAGCGTGGAGTGCGGGTGTTCGTGATGTCGGACAGCTGTCACAGCGAAACCGTCATCCGCGGTCCGCGGCCGCGTGCGCGGGTGGCCGAACGGCCGGGTCACAAGCCGAAGTTGGCGCCGCTCGAGGCCACCTACGCGGAATTCACCAAGAACCGCGACGTGTATGCGGCACAGCGCACTTGGTGGGAACCGCGGTCCATGGTGCCGAGGGACTCGGACGCCAACGTGGTGCTGATCTCTGGGTGCCAGGATCAGCAGACGTCGCTGGACGGACCAGTGCACGGTGTGTTCACCACCGCGTTCCTCGCGGTCTGGAACAGCGACTACCGCAAGAGCTACCAAGAGCTCAGAGACGACATCGTCTACGCGGTCGACAACTCGGACCAGACCCCCGGCATCTTCTACTACGGCCTCGACGTCGCAGGCATGCTGCCGCAGATCCCGCTCAGTGACGACACCGCCGCGCGGCCGGTGCCGGCCGGATTCCGGGGCATCTTCCCGAACAAGAACCTCCCGCAAGTCGATCAACCAACCACCCATCAACACCAGGAGAGATCATGAGTACACGCAAGTCCCTTCACATCGGCTTGAACTGCGTCGACCCCAAGGAATACGGCGGCTGGGACGGTGCGCTGTCGGGCTGTATCAACGACGCGGACGCCATGAAGGCGATCGCCGAGAAGCGCGGCTTCACGGCCGAACAGCTCATCGACGGCGATGCGACCATCGGCGCCGTGAAGAAGAAGCTCGAGCAGTACGCCGCCGAGCTCGACGACGGCGACTTCTTCTTCCTCACCTACTCCGGACACGGCGGGCAGGTCCCCGACCAGAACGGCGACGAGGAGGACGGCTACGACGAGACGTGGTGCCTCTACGACACCGAACTCGTCGACGACTCCCTCTACGGTGCCCTCTGCTCGTTCAAGAAGGGCGTGCGGATCTTCATCATGGCCGATAGCTGTCACAGCGAGACGTCTTCTCGCGGGCCCGCCGGGCCGCGGATCGGCAACCGGGAGGAACGTCGGGCGTACGTCGACGCGCAGGCGGGACCCAGATCGAAGCGTGCTCCGCTCGAGGCCACAATGGCCGAGTACGAGAAGAACAAGGACAAGTACGAAGCCCAAAAGACCTGGTGGACACCGACTCAGATGCCGACCGACGCCCCGGCCAAGGTGATCCTGATCTCCGGATGCAAAGACGAGCAGACGTCGATGGATGGGCCGGGGAATGGTGCGTTCACGTACGCGTTCCTGCAGGTCTGGAAGAAGAATGGCGACGACTACCGGAAGGCCTATAGGGATCTCCAGACCGATGTCCGCAACGCCATTGAGAATTCCGAACAGGAGCCGTGCATCTTCTCCTATGGTGTCGAGGTCGCGAAAATGAGGGCACAGATGCCCTTCAGCGATGAAGACGCGGCGGTGTCGGTGTGATCGTCGGCTGACAGGCGAGGTCGTTCTTGGCGAACGCCACCGTCACGAATCCCGAACGCCGAGAACGACCTTGGGCCTGGCGCTGGGTTCGTTGCCTACCGCCGTACCAACAACGAATCGAAGGCGGGCACCTGGCCGCCGTACCGGCTGACGTACTCCTCGACTACGGCTTTTTTGAGCACGTCGGCGTCCACCAGATCGGCCCGGTTCGGTGGCGGCGATCCCGCCAGCACCTCGTAGTCCCAGATGATCGCGTCGATGGCGACCGGTCGCCGCAGCTGCTCGGTACCGATCGCGTCGAGAAGCGCACTGGCGACGGCCGGGTAGGGCGTGTACTCCGAGTTCGCGAGATAGGTTGCAAGCTCGGTATTTCCGCCCGGCAACGAGGTGTCCACGCCCGCGGCGGCGAGTGTTCGGATGAGCGTGCCCTGGTCGCTCAGTGGTGGTGTGACGACCTCGGAACTCGACGTGGTGGCTACTGCCGATGAGGTGGTGGATCCCGGCGCGGGTGGTGCGCTCGTCGCACTGGTAGTGGGCGGCTCCGACTTCGAGGAACTGAGCAGGACCACCAGAATCACGATGGCCACGAGCACCGCGGCAGCCGCTCCTCCGATGACGGCCAACGTCGTTTTGCTTGGGCCCGTGCGGGTTTGACCCTCAAGTGGCCGAGCGGATGGCGCGGGTGCAGGGGTGATGGTGAACAACGTGGAGGTGTCGCCCCGCACGTAGAGCACCGGCGTCACCCACTCCAGGGAACCGGGTGTGCTGAGCAGGCCCACTCGGCCGCTTCCCATGGCGTCGCCGATGCTGCGGCCGCTGGCCAACGCGCTGTAGAGCCCGCGGGCGAACTTGGTGGCGCCGGCGTCGCTGATCGAGAACTGCATCGCCGCCACGGCGCTGATGCCTCGCCTCACCAGAGTCGCCGCGGTGCTCGAGAAGAGGTCCTGCGTGCCGCTCCTGCCGGACTGGCACGAGTTCAGCACCACCAGCCTGGGCGTCGGTCTGGCCTCGTTGAGCAACCCTGCGAGGCGGTCGGCTTCGACGAGGTGTAGGCCGCCGTCGTCGCCGACGAGCGCGATCACTCCCTGATCGGTCCGCTGGTCGTAGTCGCCGTGACCGATGAAGTGCAGCACGTGCCATGTGCCGGAGAGCATTTCGTCCTGGACCGCTTCCCACGTCGCCTGCATCAGCCAGTTCAGCTCTATCCGGCCGTCGGCTATCGGTTCGGCGAGCGCCTGGGACAGCTTGCTGCGCTCTGCCTCGACGTCCAAGGCGGTCATTCCTTCCGGCGAGGCCACCAACACGAGCACCTTGAGCGGCGGGACGATCTCGAGTGGCGCCGCATCCGTCGACGGGATGTGCCGTATCAACGGGTCGGTGAGTCCGATGTATTCACCGTCCTGGGCGTCGTACATCGCCTCCCACGGGATGGCGGCCAACCCGGGAACGTCCAGCCGAAGCACCACCTGCAGCCGTTCGCCACGGGAACTGGCTGACGCGGCGCTCGCGCGGTACGCCTCACCCACCGCCCCGCTGAAGAGTGCGTCGAACAGTTGTTGACCGACGGTGCGCAGTCGTTGCTCGCCCGGAGACAGGATCCTCCGACCGGCCACCGCCGAGGCCAGCACCGCCGTCTCCAGGTCATCCCTTGAGTCGACGTACGTCCTTGGGTCCAGTTGCATCGTTGCGGTGGAGTCCGCGCCGGAGGCGGAGCGCACCACGCGCACGAGGAACTGGCCCGGCACCGGCGCCGCGCTGACCTCCAACTCGATCACACTGGCCATGGCACCCCTCGGCCGAGGACGGACATGGACGAGTCGCGTTCGGACGAAACGGAACTGGCCCTGGATACGGTCCGATCCATGTTGTCCACGCCCCCTTCGATTGTCATGTCCAGTGTGAGACACGCTTCGTCGCGTACGACCCAAATCGCGAAACCGACCGTCGCGTCGACAGTCGAGTCACATGACGAACGCCCTGGTGCGTGCCAGCTCCGCAGGCACGTCGGTCGTGAGAGCGACGAAGTCGACGAGCGACTTGCAATGGTCGGCCTTGGTCGGTGCGCGGAAATCCCCGACTAGACCTGCGAATCGGGGAAGGCGATCACGGACAGGAACCGGATCGGCACCTCGACCAGGTCGACCGGCCCGTGCGCGCCCTCGCCGTCGAACTGTAACGAGTCGCCTGCGTGCAGGCGGTACACCGAGCGGCTGTGGCTGTAGTCCATGACACCCTCCAACATGAAGATGAACTCCGTGCCAGGGTGCTGGAACAGTGGGTAGGTGTTGCTCTTGGCGGACAGCGTGACGTGGAGGCATTCGAGTCGCTTGTGCTCCCCGCGAAGCGATCCGAGCAGTTGATACTCGTGGCCTTCCTTGGTGCCGTTGCGGACGATCCGCGCCCCGGTTCCGGACTTCACGAACGCAGCGGGCCGCTCGACGTCGGCCCCGCGGAACAGGCTGGTGACCGGAACGTCGAAACCCTTTGCCAGCAGTGCCAGGGTCGACAGGCTGCACGACGTCTGGGCATTCTCGATCTTGCTCATCATCGCCTTGGAGATACCGACGCGCGCCGCCATGTCGGCCACGGTGAGGCCCTGTTGTTGGCGCAGCAGCCGCACGTTGCGCCCGATGGCAACCTCGATCTCCACCTCGTCGACGGGTTCGCGCGGGTCGCGGTCACGGGCGGTGCCGGACTGGTTGCGCAACAGGGGAACGTCGGTCACGGCTTCCTTCTAACGCATCTCGCCGGCACCGACGTACGGATGGGGCGTCTTGAGCAGCCGGCCATCGGCGAACCGGGACAGCCGAAAGTCGGACTCCGGGATACGGGGATCCGCGCTGCGGCCGTCGACCACGAGATCGGCGACCAAACGGCCGACGGCCGGCGCGATCTTGAACCCGTGCCCGCTGAACCCGGCGGCCACGACCAACCCGTCGACGTCGGTTCTCGACATCACCGGATTCCAGTCGGGCGTCACGTCGTAGCAGCCCGCGTAGCTGCTCTTGATGGCGGCGCCAGTGAAGCCCGGGAAGCGGGTGCCGACCCTGTCGATGGTCAGGTCGACGAACGCGTCGCTTGCGCGGTTGGAGTACCCGTCGGGGTCGGCGTCCTCGACGTGGGAGAGATCGCTGTTGCCGAACAGGACCGTACCGTCGGGTTCGGGCCGGATGTACTGCAGGGAAACGAGATCGGAGAACACGGGGACGCGCCCGATGTCGACACCGGGGGAGACCATGACGAGTCTGTTCGCGCACCACGCGGATCGGCACGTCGACGCCGTAGGGTGCCAGGAACGGGCGGGTCCACACCCCGGTGGCGACCACGACGGCGCCCGCGGACACCTCCGAGCCGTCGGCCAGCCGAACGCCCGTGACGCGACCACCGGCCATCATGAGCTCGGTAGCGTTGGCGCCCTGCCGGATTCGCACGCCCGCAGCACGTGCTGCGACCGCGAACGCCTGAGCCGTCTGGTACGCGTCGCCATAACCGCCGCGGGCCTCCCACGCGAACGCGGCGAACGGCGACAGGTCGGCAAACGGCCAGAGGCCGGCCGCCTCGGCGTGGTCGATCTCCTCCGTCTGGACTCCAACGGTGCGCTGGGCGGCCAGGCTCTTGCGCAGCGAGTCGACGTTGGCCGGGCCGACGCCGACGACGTAACCCGTTTGGCGGAAACCGATGTCAGTGCCGAAGATCTCCTGAGCCTTCTCGAACACCTCCAGCCCGACGGTCGCCATCGCGGCCAGCGAGCTGACACCGTAGTGGCAACGCACGATCCCGCTGGACTTGCCCGTCATGCCGGAGCCGACCGTATTGCGTTCCAGCACGACCACGTTCGTGATGCCCCGCTGGGCCAGCGCCCACGCCGTAGCGGCCCCCTCGATGCCACCGCCGACGATCACGACGTCCGCGGTCTCGGTCACTGGCGTAACCCCGGAATCCAGTCGGTGCCCGCGAGCGGTACGCGTGCCATCGCCGCCGCCTCGATGGTGACGGCGACGAGGTCTTCTGGCTCGAGGTGTTGCACGTGCGCCTTGCCGCAGGCCCTGGCGATCGTCTGGGCCTCCATGGTGAGCACCCGTAGGTAATTGGCGAGCCTGCGACCGCCCGCGACGGGATCGAACCGCGCGGCCAGTTCGGGGTCCTGCGTGCTGATGCCTGCCGGGTCGGTGCCGTCCTGGAAGTCGTCGAAGAAACCCGCTGCGCTGCCGAGCTTCTCGTACTCGGCGTCATAGCGGGGGTGGTTGTCGCCCAATGCAATGAGGGCGGCGGTGCCGATGGCGACGGCGTCGGCGCCGAGCGCGAGTGCCTTTGCGACGTCGGCGCCGGTGCGGATGCCACCGGACACGACGAGTTGGACACCCTTTCTTCCCGTCGCTCCGCTCGCCCCGGTCCGGTGCACGCCGAGTTCGGTGAGCGCCTGCACCGCTTGTGGAACCGCGGCGAGTGTCGGGATCCCGACGTGCTCGATGAACACGTCCTGGGTGGCCGCCGTGCCGCCCTGCATGCCGTCGACGACGACCACGTCGGCGCCCGCGTGCACCGCCAGCTTGACGTCGTAGTAGGTGCGGGTGGCGCCGACCTTCACGTAGATCGGCTTCTCCCAGTCGGTCAGCTCGCGTAGTTCGTTGATCTTGATGGTGAGGTCGTCGGGGCCGGTCCAGTCGGGGTGCCTGCACGCCGAGCGTTGGTCGATGCCCTCCGGCAGCGTGCGCATGCCCGCGACGCGGGGTGAGATCTTCTGGCCGAGCAGCATGCCCCCGCCGCCGGGCTTGGCGCCCTGCCCGAGCACCACTTCGATCGCGTCGGCCTTCCGCAGGTCGTCGGGGTTCATGCCGTACCGCGACGGAAGGTACTGGTACACAAGGTACTTGCTCTGGCCGCGCTCCTCGGGCGTCATGCCGCCGTCGCCCGTGGTGGTCGACGTCCCGACCTCGCTTGCGCCGCGCCCCAGCGCCTCCTTGGCCGGCCCCGAGAGTGCGCCGAACGACATGCCGGCGATCGTCACCGGAATATCCAGGTGCAGAGGGTGTTTCGCGTGTCGATCGCCGAGCACCACGTCGGTCCCACAGCGCTCGCGGTAGCCCTCCAGCGGGTAACGCGACATCGACGCGCCGAGGAACAGCAGGTCGTCGAAGTGTGGGAGCGCTCGCTTGGCGCCCCAGCCCCGGATGTCGTAGATGCCGGTCTCGGCGGCGCGCTGAATGGCCGCGATCGTGGCGCGGTCGAACGTGGCGGATTCGCGCAGCCCCAGCCGCGCCCTGGTGTCGTCGGTCGAAACCATGGTGACTCTCTAGTAGGACGAAGCGTGGTCGACGTCGAAGTGGTACAGCTTGCGTGCAGAGCCATAGCGCGTGTAGTCGCGGGTGTCGTCGTCGGCGAATCCCGCGGCCTTCAGCAGGCGACCGAGTTCCTGGTGATGTTCGGGCCGCATCTCCTTGTGAACGCAGTCCGCGCCCAGCGAGGCAGGCTCGCCGCGCAGGTAGATGCGGGCTTCGTAGATCGAGTCGCCGAGCGCATCACCGGCAGCGCCGCGTATCACCAGCCGCCCGGCCTGCGCCATGAACGCACTCATGTGCCCCACATCGCCTCCGACCACGATGTCGACCCCCTTCATCGAAATGCCGCACCGCGCAGCGGCATTGCCCTCGATGACGAGCAGCCCGCCATGAGCGGTGGCACCCGCCGACTGCGAGGCGTTGCCCTTCACCCAGACGGTGCCGCTCATCATGTTCTCGGCCACCCCGGTGCCCGCATTGCCCTCGATCGTGACGTCGGCCTGCTGATTCATCCCGGCGGCGTAGTAGCCGACGTGGCCGTCGACGGTGACCTTGACCGGCGCATCGATTCCGACCGCGACGTTGTGCGCCCCGGCGGGGCACTCGATGACGAACTCGCCTTCCAGATCGGGGGCGTGCAGCGCCGCGTTGACGTCGCGCAGTGAGACGGTGCGCAGGTCGAATGTCGTTGAAGTGCCGGTCTCCGATGAGCGCTCGCGCGAAGAGTTTGTGTCCGATGAGCGCTCGCGCGAAGAGCTGGTCTCCGATGAGCTCGTCACCGTGTCCATGCGTAGACCACCTCCGGCTCGGGTTCCCAGATCGCCGCGCGCTCGACGCCGGGCAGCCCGGACAGCGCGCGGTACTCGCTGCCCATCGCCACCCAGTCGGCGGTCTCGGCGATGACGGCGGGCTTGCACGCGATCGCGTCGCGCACGACGGCGAACGAATCGCGATTGGACACCAGCAGCGTGTAGAAGCCGTCGAACGTGGCGCAGAGTTCCTTTAGTGCCGTCTCGACGTCGCGGCCCGCGGCCAACCGGGTGGCGACGAAGCGGGCCCCCACTTCCGTGTCGTTCTCGCTGTCGAACTGCACTCCCGCGGCGCGTAATTCACGCCGAATGGTGGCGTGGTTGGCGAACGACCCGTTGTGAACCAGGCATTGTTCGGGCCCGACGGCGTAGGGGTGTGCGCCCGACGGGGTGACGGCCGACTCGGTGGCCATCCTGGTGTGGCCTACGCCCTGCCAGCCCCGAGCTCCGGCCAGCCCCCATGATCTGGTCAGCGTTGCGGGGTCGCCGACACCCTTCAGCACCGCGAGGTCGGCGCCGAATCCGGCGATCAACGCGCCGGGACGAGCCGCCTTGGCGGCGGCCAGCAGAGCCTCCGAATCGACGTCGGCCGTCAGCAGGCGGGTGTCCCCGAGCTCGGTGACGTCAACCGATGCGCCAAGCGCGGAAGCGACTGCGGTGCCGATGGATTCGGCGTCCCCCTCGGCTTCGTGCAGTGAGACGCAGCCTCGCCCCGGCGGCGTCCAGACGGGATCGCCGTACACCGCGACACCCGCGGAGTCGCTGCCGCGGTTGGACATCTCGCACAGCATGCCCGTCAACAGTTCGCCCAGCCGTGGGTACAGCTGCGGGTTGCGCAGATGTAGCCCGACGATTCCACACATGGTCTTGTTCCCGTCCGCTCAGAACGCCGTCAGGTACTGGTCGATCTCCCAGGGGCTGACCGCGCTGTGATAGGCGAAGAACTCGTCGCGCTTCAACCCGCCGTAGTAGTTCGCGACGCCCTCTCCGACACTGTCGAGCACCCCGGTTATCACTGAGTCCGAAGCCAATTCGTCCACGGCGTGCAGCAGCGTCGGGGGCAGCGCCTGCCGCCCTTGCGCCACCGCACCGACCGCGCCCGGGTCGAGGCTGCGCTTGATGCCGTCGATCCCTGCGCCGAGGGCGGCGGCGATGGCCAGGTACGGGTTGGCGGATCCGTCCCCGCCTCGCAGTTCGACGCGCTGGTCGTCGGGGACACGCACGTAGTGCGTCCGGTCGTTGCCGCCGTACGTCGGGGTCTTCGGAGCCCATGACGCGCCGGACGCCGTCGTGAGTGCACCGGTTCTCTTGTAGGAGTTGACCGTTGGTCCGACGATCGCCTGCAGCGCGCACGCGTGCTCGAGGATGCCTGCGACGAACGAGTATGCGGTGGCCGACAGGCCGAGTCCCCTGCTGTCGTCGGCGTCGGGGAAGACGGTGGCGCCGCCGCTGGTCAGCGACATGTGCAGGTGCAGCCCGCTGCCGGTGCGATCGGCGAACGGCTTCGGCATGAACGTCGCGATCATGCCGCGCTCGGCGGCGATCATCGACAGCAGGTACCTCAGCGTGACCACCCGGTCCGCAGTGGTCAGCGCCTCGGCGAACTGGAAGTTCTGCTCGAACTGGCCGTTGCCGTCCTCGTGGTCGTTGGCGTAGTTGGACCAGCCGAGCTGGTTCATGGCGGTGGAAATGGCGGTGAGGTGGTCGTACATGCGGGTGACGCCCCGAGCGTCGTAACAAGGCTGCGCGGCGGTGTCGTCGGCGTCGGCGGTGGCCAGCGTCCCGTCGGGGTTGCGGGTCAACAGGAAGTACTCGACCTCGGCGCCGACCCACGGCTCGAAGCCCGCGTCCGCCGCACGCTGGATCAACGACTTCAGGATGACGCGGGGTGCGTAGGGCCACGGCGCGCCCTCGACATGGGGGTCGCAGTGCACGATCGCGAGCCCGTCCTTGATGAAGGGGATCGGGGTGAATGACGCCGGGTCCGGGATCGCCATCAGGTCGGGGTCCTTGGGCTCCTGGCCCATGGCGCCGACGGCGTAACCGGCGAACCCGACGCCCTCGCTGGCGAGGAGGTCGACGGCCTCGACGGGCACCAGCTTCGCGCAGGGCTTGCCGCGGAGGTCCACGAACAACGCGAGGATGAACCGAGTGCCCGCTTCTTCTGCGAGCTTCGCGAGGGCGGTCATCGTTTTCCTTGTCTCTTACTAAGAATCAAAGTATCACGGTAGGAAACTTTGGCGCGCTGAAAGATCCCGGCTGACACGGGTGAACGCGTCAGCCGGGATCGGTTGTCAGGCTGGGAGCAGTTCGTACGCCGCGTCCCGGTGGACGTGGGCGTCGATGCCCTTCTCTTCGTCCTCGGGCGAGATGCGGATGCCCATCGTCTTCTTGAGCGCGAAGGCGATGATGTACGCGATGACGAACGAGTAGACGACCACCGCACCGGCGGCAACCGCCTGCCGCCACAGCTGGTCGAAGCCGCCGCCGTAGAACAGGCCGTTGGTGGCGTTCGGCATGCTGTCGCTGGCCAGGAAGCCGATCATCAGCGTGCCGATGATGCCGCCTGCGAGGTGGACGCCGACGACGTCGAGCGAGTCGTCATAACCGAACTTCGTCTTCAAGCCGACGGCGAACGGGCAGATCGCACCGGCGATCAGTCCGAGGGCGATGGCACCGACGGGAGTGACCGCGCCACAGGCGGGGGTGATGGCGACGAGGCCGGTGATGGCTCCGGCTGCGGCCCCGACGCCTGTCACGTGACCATCCTTGAACTTCTCCACGGCCAGCCACGCCAGCGTCGCCGCGCAGGTTGCGACGAACGTGGTGACCATGACGATGGCGGCCGAGTTCCCCGCGGCCAGCGCCGAGCCACCGTTGAAGGCGTACCAGCCGGCCCAGAGCAGCCCGGCGCCGAGCAGGGTGAGCGGCACGTTGTGCGGCTTGCGCAGCTGGCCCCAGTTGGCGGCCTTGCCGAGCACGATCGCGACGGCCAGGGCGGCCGCGCCTGCGTTGATGTGCACCGCGGTGCCACCGGCGAAGTCGATTGCCTTGAGGCTGTTGGCGATCCATCCGCCGACCGCGTTCTCGGTCACCACGCCGTCGAAGGCGAACACCCAGTGGGCGACGGGGAAGTACACCAGCACCGCCCACAGGCCGGCGAAGACCATCCACGCGCCGAACTTCATCCGGTCCGCCGCGGCGCCCGAGATCAGCGCGACGGTGATGGCGGCGAACAACGCCTGGAACAACGCGAACAGGGTCACCGGTAGGCCGTTTATCGTGGTCTGCGAGGCCAACAAGTCCTTCATGCCCGCGAATTCGGTGATGCTGCCGACGAACCCGCCCGTCGAGGTGCCGAAGGTCATGGAGAACCCGAACAACACCCACAGCACGCCGACCAGAGCGACGGCCCCGAACGTCATCATCATCATGTTGGTCGAGCTCTTGACCGAGACCATGCCGCCGTAGAACAGCGCCAGGCCGGGGATCATCATCGTGAGGCCGATGATGCAACACAGCATGAATGCCGTGGTGCCCGTGTCCACTACGTCCATTACTTACTTCTCCTGGGAGTGAAGCGGCCGCCCATCGGGCCGATCACTGGCAGTAACCAATGTTTCTGTTACGTGGACAGGCGTGCGAGGTTTCGGGGACGTTAATAGTGCGGACCGCCGCTCCTGTGTAAGCATCGGAGCATGTGGCGCAGGCGACCGGTGGGCATCACGGTACTGGCGGTCGTGATCATCGCCGTCGTTTCACTGGCGTGGAGCTACTTCAGCGGCCCGTCGTCGTCGGACTGTGCGCCGGTGCGCGAAATGCTGTCGTTCAACAAGACCCAGAGCGACGCGATGAATGCCAAGACGCACATCCCGGAGCCGGGCTCGGGAGAAAAGGCCACCGAGCCGAGCGATCTCGACTATCAGAACTGGGCCGACGGGCTGGCCGATCGGGCGGCGAAGGTGAGTGCGCCCGAACTGGCAGACCAGGCCAGGGCGGCGGCGCAGACCGCCAACCGACTCATCCGGGCGCGCATCGACTTCAATGCGCAGAAGGAGGCCATCGCACCGGGTGGCCCTCCGCCGCCCGTCGGGATGGTGGTGACTTCGTTCTACGACCAGTTCCAGGCCGAGATCGGGCAGCTGTCCAAGTCCTGCGGGTAGTCAGCGCCCCATGGGGCGGCCCCAGCGGCCCGCGAACGCGATCTCGTCGAGGGCCAGCCGGGTGCGCGGCCGCGAGTCCCGCTCGATGAGCTCGGGTGGCGCCGTCGCGTAGTCACCGAGCGTGCCCACCGCCACGATCGCCACGGGCCGGACGTCGGCCGGGATGCCGAACGCCTCGCGCGCCGCGTCGGCGTTGAACCCCGCCATCGGATGGGCGACCAGGTCCCGCGATACCGCCTCGACGGTCGCGTTCGCGATGGCGGCGCCCGCGTCGACCGCCGAGTAGAGCGCGGTCCTCTCGTCGGGCCCCTCGTCGGCGCACACCAGGAACAGGGCGCCCGCCGCGCGCGCATACGCGTTGCCCCGCTTCAGTGTCGCCGCCAGCGCCTCGAAGGTCTCGTCGCCGCGCAGGCCCACCACGAACCGGACGGGCTGACGGTCACCCCAGGTGGCGCCCCAGCGCGCCGCCTCGAGCAGCGCCGCGACCTGCTCGCGCGTCACGGCTGCATCGGAGTCGAACACCCGCGGGCTCCAGCGCGCCGCGAGGTGGGGGTGGATCGGCACCGACGTATCGGCATGTCTGCCGGCCTGATTCCCCGGTCGCTCCGCTCCCGCCCGCCCGGCCTGATTCCCCGGTCGCTCCGCTCCTGCCCGCCCGGCCTGATTCCCCGGTCGCTCCGCTCCTGCCCGCCCCGCCTGATTCCCCGGTCGCTCCGCTCCTGCCCGCCGATCCGTCACGGTGATCCACGCTACGTCCGGCACCCGCGGTCTGGCCGCCGGACGTGAGGGAAAAACCTGGTGCACGGACCCCTTATCCTTTATGGGACCTTCCAGGCCCTGCCAGATCAGCTCAGAAAGGCGGACAGTGGCGCTCGTCGTGCAGAAGTACGGCGGATCCTCGGTGGCCGACGCCGACCGGATCCGTCGCGTCGCCGAGCGCATCGTCGAGACCAAGAAGGCAGGCCACGACGTCGTCGTGGTCGTCTCCGCGATGGGCGACACCACTGACGACCTGCTCGACCTCGCCCGTCAGGTGAGTCCGGCCCCGCCGGCCCGCGAGATGGACATGCTCCTGACCGCCGGGGAGCGGATCTCGAACGCCCTGGTCGCGATGGCCATCTCCTCGCTCGGTGCCGAAGCCCGCTCGTTCACCGGATCGCAGGCAGGCGTCATCACCACCGGTACTCACGGCAACGCCAAGATCATCGACGTCACGCCCGGCCGGTTGCAGGACGCGCTGGCCGACGGGCTCATCGTGCTGGTCGCCGGATTCCAAGGCGTCAGTCAGGACAGCAAGGACGTCACCACCCTCGGCCGGGGCGGTTCGGACACCACCGCCGTCGCGCTGGCCGCGGCGCTCAAGGCCGACGTGTGCGAGATCTACACCGACGTCGACGGCATCTTCACCGCCGATCCGCGCATCGTGCCCAACGCGCGGCACCTGGACACCGTCAGCTTCGAGGAGATGCTCGAGATGGCGGCGGCAGGCGCCAAGGTGCTGATGCTGCGCTGCGTGGAATACGCCCGCCGCTACGACGTTCCGATACACGTCCGGTCGTCGTATTCCGACAAACCGGGCACGCTCGTCAAAGGATCGATGGAGGACATCCCCATGGAAGACGCCATCCTCACCGGGGTAGCCCACGACCGGAGCGAGGCGAAGGTCACCGTCGTCGGACTGCCCGACGTGCCCGGCTACGCGGCCAAGGTGTTTCGTGCGGTGGCCGACGCCGACGTCAACATCGACATGGTGCTGCAGAACATCTCCAAGATCGAGGACGGCAAGACCGACGTCACGTTCACCTGCTCCCGCGAGAGCGGTCCCGGCGCGGTCGAGAAGCTGACGTCACTAAAGGACGACATCGGCTTCAGCGCAGTGCTGTACGACGATCACATCGGCAAGGTGTCGCTGGTCGGCGCCGGCATGCGCAGCCATCCTGGCGTCACCGCGACGTTCTGTGAGGCGCTGGCTGCCGTCGGCGTGAACATCGACCTCATCTCGACATCGGAGATCCGAATCTCGGTGTTGGTCAAGGACACCGAGTTGGACAAGGCCGTCTCGGCGCTGCACGAGGCCTTCGGGCTCGGCGGTGACGAGGAGGCGGTCGTCTACGCAGGAAGCGGGATGTGACCGTGGGGCGAGCGAAGCGACGGAGTATGTGATGGTTTCGATAGGTGTGGTCGGAGCGACCGGCCAAGTCGGCCAAGTGATGCGGAAGCTGTTGGAGGACCGCGACTTTCCGACGACGTCGGTGAGATTCTTCGCGTCGGCGCGCTCGCAGGGCAAGAAGCTCCCGTTCCGCGGCCAGGAGATCGAGGTCGAGGACGCCGAGACCGCCGACCCGAGCGGACTGGACATCGCGTTGTTCTCCGCGGGCGCCACGATGTCGCGCGTGCAGGCGCCGCGCTTCGCTGCTGCGGGCGCCGTCGTCATCGACAACTCGTCGGCCTGGCGCAAGGATCCCGACGTCCCGCTGGTGGTGTCGGAGGTCAACTTCGAACGTGACGCGGGCATCCGACCCAAGGGCATCATCGCCAACCCGAACTGCACCACCATGGCCGCGATGCCCGTGCTCAAGGTGCTGCACGACGAGGCGGGCCTGACCCGGATGATCGCCTCGACGTATCAGGCGGTGTCCGGAAGCGGCCTGGCCGGTGTCGCGGAATTGTTCGGTCAAGCCCGCGCGGTGGTCGAGCAGAGCGAGCAACTGGTGCACGACGGCTCGGCCCTCGAGTTTCCGGCACCCCAGAAGTACGTCGCCCCAATCGCATTCAACGTGGTGCCGCTCGCCGGTTCGCTGGTCGACGACGGTTCCGGCGAGACCGACGAGGACCAGAAGCTGCGCAACGAGAGCCGCAAGATCCTCGGCATCCCCGACCTGCTGGTCAGCGGAACATGCGTGCGGGTGCCGGTCTACACCGGGCACTCGCTGTCGATCAA
This sequence comes from uncultured Actinomycetota bacterium, assembly GCA_963791215.1. Classification (GTDB taxonomy): domain Bacteria; phylum Actinomycetota; class Actinomycetes; order Mycobacteriales; family Mycobacteriaceae; genus Mycobacterium. The sequence goes on from CAWBRR010000022.1 coordinate 97,429, forward strand.
CGCCGAGTTCGCCAGACCCATCTCGCCGGACCGCGCCCGCGAACTGCTCGCAGAAGCACCGGGTGTCACGCTGGTCGACGTCCCGACTCCGTTGGCCGCTGCAGGCGCGGACGACTCGTTCGTCGGCCGGATCCGCCAGGACCCGGGGGTGCCCGACGGCCGCGGACTCGCGCTGTTCGTCTCCGGCGACAACCTGCGGAAGGGCGCCGCGCTCAACACCATTCAGATCGCCGAACTGCTGGCCGCACAGATCTGACGTCGCACCCCGTGCCGCGAAATCCACGTTTTGGCGGGAAGGTGCGGGTTGTCTCCGCCATTTCGTTGATCTCGGCGACGATTGGTGCGCTGCTTCCCGCTCCACCCGCTGGCGCCGATCCGCCCGCTCCCGTGCCTTCCCCGGTGCTGCCGCCGATGGCACCCGGTGAGGTGATCCGGATCGGACCGACGGCCGGAACCGGGACTCCGACAAGGGATTACGGCATAGGTGCCACCGACCTGTGTGAGTTCGTCGACTTCCCGAGCGGGCTGCTGCAGGTCTGTGGCGACAGCTTCGCCGGGCAGGGAGTGGGGTTCGGTGGCCACTTCTCGCCGATCGCACTGCACGTCGACCTCGACTCCGTCGACGAATCCACCGGGGTGCGCTACGACGGGGTGACCGGGATGGACAAGCCGCTGCTGGCCGACCCGACGCCACCGGGCACGTCACAGCTGCCCGCCGGGGTGGTCTCCATCAACCGCGACAACTACATGTTGGTGACCACCACCAAGGATCTGGTCCCCGCGACCTCACGACTGGTGAAGGCCGATCCGGCAAGAGGGAATTGGCCGACGGTACCGAAGTCCGAACGCGTCGGTGACTACGCCCGAGGGCGGCAGTCGCAGATCAGCGGCTACTACGACCCGATCCCGACGGCCGATTCGCCCAGCGGCTGGGTGTACTTGGTGGCCAATGACTTCGACCGCAGCGGGCCGGTGGAGCTGTACCGGGTGACGCCGCAGAAGTTCACCGACCGGTCGGCCTGGCAGGGCTGGTCGAGTCTGCCCGGCAGCGGCTGGAACAAGCCGCCGACTCCGCTGTGGCCGGACCAGGTGGGTGAGATGAGCGTCCGCCAACTCGACGGCAAGACGGTGCTGAGCTACTTCAACGCCAGCACGGGCAACATGGAGGTCCGCGTCGCCAACGATCCGACCCAACTGGGTTCGGCGCCCGTCACGACGGTCGTGCTCGCCGGACCGTGGCCCGACGTGACGGACGAACTGCCGCCGCCCCAGGACAACCGGCTGGCGCAGCCCTACGGCGGCTACCTCTCGCCCGGGTCGACGCTGGACGAACTACGGGTGTTCGTCAGCCAATGGAACACGCTCCCGCGGGCGGACAACGCGCCCTACCGCGTCATTCAGTACGCGGTGAATCCGTTCAAGCCCTAGTCCCCAAGAATCCTTCAAGACGCGCGTCGCAACCTTCCTTCACTGCCCCGCAGTGCTCACCGCAGCGGTGACCCACCGGCCGGGGCCCGAGGAAGGGATCCGATCATGAAGCGAGTGTCGCGGCTCGCCACGACGGTGCTGGTATCCGGCGGGCTGGGAGTGGCTGCCTTGGGACTGGGCGCTGGGGTCGCCTACGCCGGCGGGCCATATCAGTGGTGCCCGGGAGACGACATGGGCGGCTACGGCGGCGGCTTCAACACGCCTGCGGACGCACGCCCGAACTGGGACTGGAACGTCTGTCACACCTTCCACTACGTCAACCGCGGACAGGGCAACGTGTCGTCCACCGTCTGGGACGGCGACAATCCCCCGCCGCCGTATCCCTGGCAGCCGCCCAACATGTGCTGGGCGCTCTTCATCCCGCACCCCTGCCCCTGACCGGATTGTCGGCCTCGGCTACGCGGAGCGCTCCATCCACCCGATGCAGGCGTGGGCTGATTCGCCGAACGGGTGGTCGCAGACAGGGCAGGGGCGGTCGGCCTCGTGTTCGGCGCTCGCGGGAGTACCTCGGGTGCGGATGCTGAGGCGGATCGACGTCGCCAGCTGAGCGAGTCGCGAGGCTGTCATGTCGTCGCCCTTCGTTCGGCCTTCGGTGCGAAGCTCAAGATATGGGCGGGATTGCGCCGGGGGTCGGGTAGCCGACTACTCGACTTCGGCAAAACGCTCTAGCGCACGCTCAGCGCGGGACCCGCGCGCCGCGACTTGGCGCCTCGGCGGCTAAGCGCAACGCTCAATCTGCCCGTCTGGAAGTGACACTCAGATTTGTCTTGACTCATTCCAGAAAAGGGCTAGTGTCATCGGCGTGGGGCAGACGGCAGACTTCCGGCAGATGTTGGCCGAGTCTGCACTCCGAGTCACCCGCCCGCGGGTGGCGGTGCTGAGCGCGGTCTATGCGCATCCGCACGCCGACACGGATTTGATCATCCGTGCCGTGCGGGAAGACCTGCCCGAGGTGTCGCACCAGACCGTCTACGACTCCCTGAATGCGTTGACGGCGTCGGGTCTGGTGCGGCGAATCCAGCCGTCCGGCTCCGTGGCTCGCTACGAGTCCCGGGTCGGAGACAACCACCACCACGTCGTGTGTCGGACGTGTGGTGTCATCGCCGACGTCGATTGCGCCGTAGGTGACGCCCCATGCCTCATCGCGTCGGAAGACAACGGTTTCTCGATCGACGAGGCCGAGGTCATCTACTGGGGACTGTGCCCCGACTGCTCCACCGTGCGTAGTGATTGATCAGTAACACCCTTAACCCGCCAGCCCCGGAAAGGATTTCACATGGCCGAAGGTCAGCATCCGAACGCCGAAGTCGGAGAGATGAGCAAGTCGAGCATCGAGGGCGAATGCCCGTTCCGTGCTCCGTACCCCACCGAGAGCGCCAGGACCAACGAGAGCTGGTGGCCCAAGAAGCTCAACCTGAAGATCCTTGCCAAGAACCCCGTCGAGACCGACCCGTTCGGCGGAGAGTTCGACTACGCCGCGGCCTTCAATGGGCTGGACCTGCCCGCGGTCAAGCGTGACATCGAAGAGGTGCTGACCACGTCGCAGGACTGGTGGCCCGCCGACTTCGGACACTACGGCCCGCTCATGATCCGCATGGCGTGGCACAGCGCGGGCACCTACCGCGTCAGCGACGGCCGTGGCGGCGCAGGCGCCGGACAGCAGCGCTTCGCGCCGCTGAACAGTTGGCCCGACAACGGCAACCTGGACAAGGCCCGTCGCCTGTTGTGGCCCATCAAGAAGAAGTACGGCAAGGCGCTTTCGTGGGCCGACCTCATGGTGCTCACCGGCAACGTCGCGCTGGAGTCGATGGGCTTCCAGACGTTCGGCTTCGCCGGTGGTCGCCCCGACGTATGGGAGCCCGAGGACGACGTCTACTGGGGCCCCGAGACCGAGTGGCTCGGCGACGAGCGCTACACGGGCAAGCGTGATCTCGAGGATCCGCTGGGCGCCGTGCAGATGGGTCTGATCTACGTCAATCCCGAAGGGCCCAACGGCAATCCGGATCCGCTGGCCGCTGCCGTCGACATCCGCGAGACGTTCGCCCGGATGGCGATGAACGACGAGGAGACCGTCGCGCTGATCGCGGGCGGCCACACCTTCGGCAAGACGCACGGCGCCGGTGACCCCGACGCCAACGTCGGCCCGGAGCCCGAGGCCGCCCCGCTCGAATTGCAGGGCCTCGGCTGGGCCAACAAGCTTGGCAGCGGCAAGGGTCGCGACGCGATCACCTCCGGCATCGAGGTCATCTGGACCCAGAAGCCCACGGAGTGGACCAACCTCTTCTTCGACAACCTCTTCGGGTTCGAATGGGAGCTGACGAAGAGCCCCGCGGGCGCCAACCAGTGGGTGGCCAAGGATGCGCCCGAGTCCGCCTTCGTGCCCGACCCCGAGGATCCGTCGCAGAAGCGCAAGCCGATGATGCTGACGACGGACCTCGCGCTGCGACTCGACCCGATCTACGGTCCGATCTCGAAGCGCTTCCACGAGAACCCGGATCAGTTCGCCGACGCGTTCGCCCGCGCCTGGTACAAGCTGACCCACCGCGACATGGGGCCCATCCAGCGCTACCTCGGACCCGAGGTGCCGTCGGAGACCCTGGACTGGCAGGACCCGGTTCCGACCGGCAAGAGCCAGCTGTCCGACGCCGACGTCGCCAAGCTCAAGGGTGACATCCTGGCTTCGGGTCTGACTGTCCCGCAACTGGTTTCGACCGCGTGGGCGTCGGCGTCGACGTTCCGCGGTAGCGACAAGCGCGGCGGTGCAAACGGTGGCCGCATCCGGCTGCAGCCGCAGGCGGGTTGGGAGATCAACAATCCCGACGAGCTCGCCCAGGTGATCCGGACGCTGGAGGGCATCCAGGAGTCGTTCGGAACGGGGATGATAGGTTTCGTTCGCCGACCTCGTCGTGCTCGGCGGCGTCGCGGCGGTCGAGAAGGCGGCCAAGGACGGCGGCGTCAGCGTCACGGTGCCGTTCACCCCGGGCCGCGGCGACGCGACCCAGGAGTGGACCGACGAGGAGTCGTTCGCCTACCTCGAGCCGAAGTCGGACGGGTTCCGCAACTACATCGGCAAGGGCAACCGGCTGCAGGCCGAGTACCTGCTGGTCGATCGCGCGAACCTGCTGACGCTGACCGCTCCGGAGCTGACCGTCCTCGTCGGTGGCCTGCGGGTGCTGGGCGCCAACTGGGACAACTCGTCGGCAGGCGTGCTCACCGACAAGGTGGGGACGTTGACCAACGACTTCTTCACCAACCTGCTCGACATGGGCATCACCTGGAAGGCGACCGACGACAGCCAGGACACGTTCGAGGCGCGCGACGCGTCGGGCAACGTGAAGTGGACGGGTACGCGGGCCGACCTGGTCTTCGGGTCGAACTCCGAGTTGCGGGCCCTGGCCGAGGTGTACGCCAGTGACGACGCGAAGGAGAAGTTCGTCACGGACTTCGTCGCCGCGTGGTCCAAGGTGATGGATCTCGACCGGTACGACGTGGCCTGATCCCCGCTTGAAGCGACACCCCGCGAGCTTCGGCTCGCGGGGTGTCGTGCGTTTGGGAGCACGTCGAGGTCGGCTTCACAGTTGATTCATAGCCAGTTCATGACTGGCGCCTCAGCGGGGCGCCCATGATCAACGTCATGAGCGAAACAACGTCGTCTTCCGAACCCGAACCCGAACCCGAAGCCAGGCCCGTCGAGCCCGCAACAGCAGCACCGGCAGCCGTCACAACCACGCAAGAGCCAGTCGTGGTTGAACGCAAGCACAGCCGGCTCAACCAAGTTGCCGTGTGGATCGGCATCGTCGCCGGCAGCGTCTTCATCGTCGGTGCCATCTTCTTCAGCGGCTTCTTCCTGGGCCTCGTCGCGGGCCACGGCTACGGCGGCCACGGAGGCCACGGCGGTCACCACCGCGGCGGCTCCGAGACGTCGATGCATCGTCAGGGCGAGGACCCGATGTTCCGCGGACCGATGATGCACCCCGGCTTCACCTTCCCGGGCGGTCCCGGAGGCTTCCCGGGTGGTGGCCCCGGTGGTGGCCCCGGCATGCAGGGGCCACAGGGCCCGCAGAGCGCGCAGCCCTCGACCTCGGCCGCACCGACCCCGCCGCGCTAGTCGCCGCACCACTCCACAGACCCGCACCCCTCGGCATCCCCCCGGTCGAGGGGTGCGCTGTTTGCCGAGGTGCTGGCCGGGTATTCGATCGAAGGGCACCTTGTCGTGTCGCGCCGAGCGCCGACCGTCGTGCCCCCCGAGAACCGTGGAACAGCGCCCACGACAAGGAGATCGAAGATGGCCGAAAAGATCGCAACCACTGACGGCGGTGCATCCGTACCGAGCGTCGAGCACTCACTGTCCGTCGGACCCGACGGACCGCTGCTTCTTCAGGACCACTACCTCATCGAGCAGATGGCGAACTTCAACCGGGAGCGCATCCCGGAGCGCCAGCCGCATGCGAAGGGTGGTGGCGCGTTCGGGCACTTCGAGGTGACGGGCGACGTCAGCCAGTACACCAAGGCCGCGATGTTCCAGCCCGGCACCAAGACCGAGATGGTGGCCCGGTTCTCGACCGTGGCCGGTGAGCGTGGCAGCCCAGACACCTGGCGTGATCCGCGCGGCTTCGCGCTGAAGTTCTACACGTCGGAGGGCAACTTCGACATGGTCGGCAACAACACCCCGGTGTTCTTCGTGCGCGACCCGATGAAGTTCCAGAACTTCATCCGGAGCCAGAAGCGCATGGCCGCCAACAACCTTCGCGACCACAACATGCAGTGGGACTTCTGGACGCTGGTGCCCGAGTCGGCCCATCAGGTCACCTATCTGATGGGAGACCGCGGCATCCCGAAGTCCTGGCGTCACATGAACGGCTACTCCAGCCACACCTACAGCTGGATCAACGCCGGCGGAGAGCTGTCCTGGGTGAAGTACCACTTCAAGACCGATCAGGGCATCGACTTCCTGACGCAGGAGGACGCCGACCGGATCGCAGGTGAGGACGGCGACTACCACCAGCGCGATCTGTTCGACTCGATCGAAGCGGGTAACCACCCGACCTGGACGCTCAAGGTGCAGATCATGCCGTTCGAGGACGCCAAGACATACCGGTTCAATCCGTTCGACCTGACGAAGGTGTGGCCGCACGCCGACTATCCGCTCATCGACGTCGGCACGATGACGCTGAACCGCAACGTCGTCGACTACCACGCGCAGATCGAGCAGGCGGCATTCGAGCCGAACAACATCGTGCCGGGCACCGGCTTGAGTCCGGACAAGATGCTGCTGGCCAGGGGCTTCTCGTACGCCGACGCGCACCGCGCCCGGCTCGGGGTGAACTACAAGCAGATTCCGGTCAACGAGCCGAAGGTCGAGGTGAACGCGTACTCCAAGGACGGCGCAATGCGGATTCGCAACGCGACCGACCCCGTCTACGCACCGAACTCGATGGGCGGACCGGTGGCCGACGACCCGAAGCGGGTGGCCGAGGCGCACTGGACGTCGGACGGCGACATGGTCCGCACGGCGTACACGCTGCGGCCCGAGGACGACGATTGGGGCCAGCCGGGCACGTTGGTCCGTGAGGTGCTCGACGACGCGGCGCGGGACCGGCTGGCCCACAACATCATCGGCCACGTCTCCGACGGCGTGAAGGAGCCGGTGCTGTCGCGGGTCTTCGAGTACTGGCGCAACGTCGACGCCGAGCTGGGCAAGAAGGTCGAGGAGGGCGTGCGTTCCGGCAAGGACGGTTGAGTACGGCGTCCGATTCGGCGCCAAAGGTCGTCTGCGCTGCTGCTGAAAGTCAGGCGACACGCCGTAGCGAATCCCAAAGCTGTGATTCCCATGGGGTCTGTGGGACTATTGAGAACTTTGGGGAATGTGTGGCGATGCCCCCTGATTCGTGACAGTCTCGCTAACCATGATGGGTCGGGCATCGCTGCGGTGGGCGCTCGTCGCCGTACTCGCAGTGCTGATGTCGATGGTCAGCGGTTGCGGGTCGCGCGGCGAGGCCCCCGAACGCGCCGGCGCCAACGTGTTCGAAGTCGGCGAGTGCGTCGCGATCCCCTCCACCGCTCCCGACACGCTGCGGGCGCACCGCGTGGGTTGCGGTGCCGACGCCAGCTACACCGTCGGCGCCATCGCGGACGAGTCGGGCAAGTGCCCGAGCATCGAATACCAGCATCTGCCAACGCAATTCGCTGATCCGTCGACCGCGAAGCTCTGCCTGGTGCCCAACCTCGTCGCCGACCACTGCTACGTGCTCGACGTGCCGATCGGCGTGGTGCAGCTGGCCGACTGCGCAGAACGCGGGCAACAGGGCCTGCTCGTTCAGGTCACTCAACGGCTCGACGTCCACGACCAGCAGGCGTGCCAGGCCGGGGGCGGCCAGTACGCGTGGCCGTATCCGTCGCCCCCGCGGACGTACTGCACGCTGACGGTGTTCTGAGCCTCGGTCGACGAATCGCAGGGCCGTATCTCTGCCGGACCGAAACTGGCATGATCGAGCCCATGAGCATCGACGTCGTCTACACCGCAGAATCCACCGCAACCGGAGGTGGCCGCGACGGCCACGTGAAGTCCACCGACGGCAAGATCGACCTCGACACCCGGCCGCCCAAGGAGATGGGCGGAAGCGGCGAGGGCGTCAACCCCGAATTGCTGTTCTCCGCCGGGTGGTCCGCCTGCTTCCTGGGTGCCCTGCGCCTGGTTGCGCGCAACGAGAAGATCGCCATCGATGACGCGTCCGGCATCACCGCCCAGATCGGATTCGGCAAGGACTCCGAAGGTGGCTTCGGCATCGACGCCCACCTGATCGGCTACCTGCCCGGGCTCGAGCAGAGCGCGGCCGAGGAGCTCATGGAGAAGGCGCACGGCGTGTGCCCGTACTCGAAGGCCACCCGCGGCAACATCGACGTCAAGCTGTCGGCCAAGGTCTGACGGTGCGCAGCTCCGGCGGGCAGGAGCACTGCGACCACGGGGTGCGGATCGTCGCCGCCGCGGTGGGCCTCAGTGTCGCCCTCGCGGTCGCGGCTCCGGCCGCCGCACGCCCGTCGGACCCCGGCGTGGTGTCCTACGCCGTGCTCGGCAAGGGCTCGGTGGGCAACATCGTCGGCGCCCCGATGACGTGGGAGTCGACGTTCACCGCCCCCTTCCAGGCGTTCTGGGTCGATGCGCCGGAGTGCAACAACTGGGCCGACATCGGGCTGCCCGACGTCTACGCCGACCCCGACCTCGCCTCGTTCAACGGCGCCGTCGCGCAACGCGGGGCCAACGACGACACCAACATGGTCAAGCAGGCCGTGGGCGTGTTCGCCACCAACGACGCGGCCACCAGGGCGTTCCACCGCGTGGTGGACCGCACCACCGGTTGCGCGGGACAGACCACGACCATGCATCTGGACGACTTCGTCAACGAGGTCTGGTCGTTCAGCGGCGCTCCTGCGACACCGACCGACGTGGTGTGGGTCAAGCAGGAAGCGGGTACAGACCGGCGGTGCTTCACCCAGACCCGCCTGCGCGAGAACGTTCTGCTGCAAGCGAAAGTCTGTCAGCCCGGCAACGGCGGACCTGCGGTGAACGTGCTGGCCGGCGCGATGCAGAACACCTTGGGTCAGTAACGCTTGGGGCGGCGCGACACACACAGTTGGGCGTCACGAGAAATTCACGCGACTTTGTCGGTGCGCTCTGGAAGATAGAGGGAATGGCGGCGACGCGCACGAGGCCACGTCCAAACCCGGGGTCCAAACCCGGGAGGGGAGGGTTGACATGACCACCACCGCTTCGGACGTGTGCGGAGCGCCACCCGATACGACAGAGCTCTCCAGCGCCTACGGTGCGGCCCTGCGCGTGGGCGGCGACTGTCTGCGCGACGGACCTGTCGGCAAGGTCGGGCTGGAGATCGAGGCGCACTGCTTCGATCTAGCCGACCCCACGGCACGCCCTGGCTGGGACCGGCTGACCGACGTCATCGCTGCCGTCCCGCCCCTGCCAGGAGGCAGTGCCATCACCGTCGAACCGGGCGGCGCCGTCGAGCTCTCCGGACCGCCGTGTGACGGACCCAGCGCCGCGATCGCCGCGATGCACGCCGACCGAGTGGTGCTGCGTGACGCGTTCGCACAGCACGGACTGGGGCTCGTCCTGCTCGGGGCAGACCCGCTGCGGCCCGCCAAGCGCATCAACCCGGGTGCGCGCTACCGCGCCATGGAGCGGTTCTTCGTCGCAAGCGGTACCGCCGCGGCCGGTGCGGCGATGATGACGTCGACGGCGTCCGTTCAGGTCAACGTCGACGCGGGTCCGCGCGACGGCTGGGCGGCGCGGGTCCGGCTCGCACATGCGCTCGGTCCGACGATGATCGCGATCTCCGCCAACTCGCCGCTGCTCGGCGCCCGGTTCTCCGGTTGGCGCAGTACCCGGCAGCGGGTCTGGAGCCAACTCGACTCGGCGCGGTGCGGCCCCATCCTCGGGGCCAGCGGCGACGACCCGGCCAACGACTGGTCGCGCTATGCACTGCGCGCACCCGTCATGCTGGTCAACGAATCGGGTCCCGAGGCCGCGGCCGTGCCCATGACGGAGTGGGTGCCGTTCGTCGACTGGGCCGACGGCAGAACCCTGCTCGATGGGCGTCGTCCCACGCGAGGCTGATCTGGACTACCACCTCACGACGCTGTTCCCTCCGGTGCGGCCGCGCGGTTTCCTGGAGATCAGATATCTGGACAGCGTGCCCGATTCGGTGTGGCCTGCAGTGGTGTTCACGCTCGTCACGCTGCTCGACGATCCCGTCGCGGCCGACGTCGCCGCGGAGGCCACCGAGCCTGTCGCCACGCAGTGGGATCGCGCGGCCCGCACGGGACTCGCCGACCGGCGGCTCCACGCAGCCGCCGTCCAGTGCGTCCGGGCCGCTGCCGAACGGGCGCCCGCCGAACTCGAGGACGCCATGTCGCGCCTGCTCGACCAAGTCGAGCAGGGCCGCAGCCCCGCCGACGACTTCTCCGATCGGGTGGTGGAACACGGGATCGCCCGGGCGGTCGTCGAAGCTGCGGAGGATTCGTCTTGAGCCGTCGCGACCTGCTCGCACGGGAGCTCACCCGAGCCCGCGAGCGCACCTTGGCGCTCGTCGACTTCGAGGACGCCGAACTGTTCCGGCAGTACGACCCGCTGATGAGCCCACTCGTCTGGGATCTCGCCCACATCGGCTGGCAGGAGGAACTGTGGCTGCTGCGCGGCAACGATCCCGGACGGCCTGGCATGTTGGAACCACAGATCGAGCGCTGCTATGACGCCTTCTTGAACTCGCGAGCCAGCAGGGTCGACTTGCCGCTGCTCTCGCCGGCTGAAGCCCGGTCCTACTGCGCGACGGTCCGAAACAAGGCGCTGGACCGGCTCGACGCCCTCCCCGAAGACGGCGACGAGTTCAACTTCGGACTCGTCGTCAGTCACGAGAACCAGCACGACGAGACGATGCTGCAGGCGTTGAACCTGCGGTCGGGGCCCGTCCTGCTCGACGCGGGCTCGCCGCTGCCCACGGGTAGGTCGGGCGTCGCGGGCACGTCGGTGCTGGTGTCCGGCGGCCCGTTCGTGCTCGGCGTCGACGCCGCCGACGAGCCCTATTCGCTCGACAACGAACGTTCGGCGCACATCGTCGACGTGGCGCCGTTTCGCATCGGGCGGGTGCCCGTCACCAACGGCGAATGGCAGGGGTTCATCGACGACGGTGGCTACCGCGAGCCGCGATGGTGGTCAGAACGTGGCTGGGCGCACCGTTGTGACGCGAAGCTCATCGCGCCGCTGCATTGGAACATTGGGGCCAGCGGAGCGACGGGAGAAGGTGAAGACGGCACCCGCAGGCGATTCGGGCACGTCGAGCAGATTCCGTCCGACGAGCCGGTGCAGCACGTCACGTACTTCGAGGCGGAGGCCTACGCCGCGTGGGCCGGCGCGCGGCTGCCCACAGAAGTCGAGTGGGAGAAGGCTTGCGCGTGGGACCCCGCGGTCGGTCGTCGTCGCCGGTTCCCTTGGGGCGCTTCGGAACCCACCGTCGAGTTCGCGAACCTCGGCGGCGACGCGCTGCGGCCCGCGCCGGTCGGCGCCTACCCGGCGTCCGCGTCGGCCTACGGCGTCGAGCAGATGCTGGGCGACGTGTGGGAGTGGACGAATTCGCCGCTGAGGCCGTGGCCTGGCTTCACGCCGATGCTTTACGAGCAATACTCGCAACCGTTCTTCGACGGTGACTACAAGATCCTTCGTGGCGGCTCCTGGGCCGTGGCGCCCGGGATCGTGCGGCCCAGTTTCCGCAACTGGGATCACCCGATCCGGCGTCAGATCTTCTCGGGTGTGCGACTGGCCTGGGACGTCTGATGTGCAGGCACTTGGGGTGGCTCGGCGCACCCGTCTCGGTGGCGTCCTTGGTCATCGATCGGCCGCACGGCCTGCTCGTCCAGTCGTATGCACCGCGACTGCAGAAGCATGGCCTGATGAACGCCGACGGCTGGGGCGTGGGTTTCTTCGACCCCGGGGGGCAGGAGCGAAGCGACTCGGGGGATGGCACCGGCGGGCAGGAGCGGAGCGACTCGGGGGATGGCACCCGCGACGTAGCGCGCCGGTGGCGTAGCGCCGCACCGCTGTGGGGTGACGCGTCGTTCGCATCGGTGGCACCGGCGCTCAAGAGCGGGTGCATCGTGGCCGCCGTGCGGTCGGCAACGGTCGGCATGCCCATCGAGCCGTCGGCATCCGCTCCGTTCACCGACGGTCGGTGGCTGCTGTCGCACAACGGCGTGGTCGACAGGGCGATCCTGCCGACGTCGCCTGCGGCGGAGTCCACCGTGGACAGCGCCATGCTGGCTGCGCTGATCTTCGAGCGCGGCCTGGACCGGCTGGGCGAGACGATCGTGGAGGTGGGCACCGCCGACCCCAACGCCCGTCTGAACATCCTGGCCGCCAACGGTTCCCGGCTGCTCGCCACCACGTGGGGTGACACGTTGTCGGTGTTGAGGGTTCCCGACGGTGTGGTGCTGGCCAGCGAACCGTACGACGACGACCCCGCCTGGCAGGAGGTCCCCGACCGCCATCTGGTCGAAGTGGACGACGCCGGCGTCGAGCTGATCCCCCTGAGAGGAACGTCATGACATCGACCCTGTCCAACTACCTGGCCGCCGACTCCGCCGCCACGGCGTTGCGTCGCGACGTGCGCGATGGTCTCTCCCAGACGCCGAAGTCGTTGCCACCCAAGTGGTTCTATGACTCCGTCGGCAGCGACCTGTTCGACCAGATCACCAGGCTGCCCGAGTACTACCCGACGCGCACCGAGGCCGTGATCCTGCGTGAACGTGCGGCCGAGATCGCCAAGGCCTCCGGCGCCGACACCCTGGTGGAGCTCGGCAGCGGGACCTCCGAGAAGACCAGGATCCTGCTGGACGCGCTGCGTGACGGCGGCGCGCTTGCCCGATTCATCCCCTTCGACGTCGACTCCTCCGTGCTGGTCGCGGCATCCACTGCCATCGAGGACGAGTACCCCGGCATCGAGATCGACGCGGTCTGCGGCGATTTCGAGGAACACCTCGGGAAGATCCCGAAGGTCGGACGCCGCCTGGTGATCTTCCTCGGATCGACCATCGGCAACCTCACCCCCGAACCTCGCGCGCAGTTCCTCGCCGCGCTGTCGGATACGTTGCAGCCCGGCGACTCCCTGCTGCTCGGTACCGATCTGGTGAAGGACACCGACCGCCTGGTGCGGGCCTACGACGACGCCGCGGGCGTGACGGCACGCTTCAACAAGAACGTGCTCGCCGTGGTGAACCGGGAGCTCGACGCGGACTTCGACCTCGATGCCTACGAGCACGTGGCGCGGTGGAACGCCGACGAGGAACGCATCGAAATGTGGCTGCGCGCAACGAGTCCGCAACACGTTCACCTCGGCGGACTCGACCTGACCGTGGACTTCGCCGCAGGCGAGGAGATGCTGACCGAGGTGTCGTGCAAGTTCCGGCCGGAGCGCGTCGCCGCCGAGTTGGAGGCCGTCGGCTTGCACCACACCCAGTGGTGGACTGACCCCGCCGGGGACTTCGGCCTGTCACTGTCGACGCGATGACGTCCGACCAACCGACGCTCGCCGAGCGGTGGCGGGCGGCGCGGCCGGCCATGGCCGGAGTGCACGTCGACAGTGCCGCCTGTTCGCGTCAGAGTTTCGCGGTGATCGACGCGACGGCGCAGCACGCGCGCCACGAGGCCGAGGTCGGCGGATACGTCGCGGCCGAGGCGGCGCTACCGGTGCTTGACGCAGGACGTGTGGCCGTCACGGCCCTCACCGGAGTCGACGCAGCCGACGTCCTCTTCACTACCGGCTCCGGCCACGCTCTGGACATCCTGTTGTCCAACTGGTCCGGCGAGCGGACGCTGGCCTGCCTGCCAGGCGAGTACGGGCCGAACCTTGCGATCATGTCCGCCAACGGCTTTCAGGTCTCACCGCTACCGGTCGACGGGCTCGGGCGGGTGGACGTCGATCGGCTGGCCGCCGAGCTGGCGGCCAGCCCGCCCGCACTGGTGCACCTGACGGCATTGAGCAGTCACCGAGGCGTCGTCCAACCGTTGCGGGAAGTGGCGGCCGCGTGCCGCGTGCTGGGCGTCCCGTTGGTGGTCGACGCGGCGCAGGCGTTGGGACACCTCGACTGCGCCGTCGGTGCCGACGCGGTGTACGCGTCGTCGCGGAAGTGGCTGGCAGGCCCGCGTGGGGTCGGGATGCTGGCCACTCGGCCGGGACTGCTCACCGAGCCGATCCTCGCCAGATTGGCGCACGCAGAACACAACGTGGCCATCCAAGTCGGGCTGTCGGTCGCGCTCGGAGAACACGTCGCCGCCGGGCCAGGAGACGTCCGGGCCAGACTCGCGGAGGTCGGCGCCCAGACGCGCACCGCGCTCGCCGAGGTGCCCGGTTGGCAGGTCGTCGAACCCGTCTCCGAGCCCAGCGCCATCACCACGCTGACGCCACCCGACGGGGTGGACCCCCAAGCGGTCCGGGCCTGGCTGATCGCCGAGCGCGGCATCGTCACCACCCATGCCGGCGTGGAACGCGCGCCGCACGAGATGGTCCGTCCCGCATTGCGGGTGTCCCCGCACGTCGACGTCACCGTCGAGGAGCTCGACGTGTTGGCCGAGTCCATCTCGGCCGCGACGACCGCCGGCTAGCCTCACGCGGCTCGACCTGTCCGAACGGCTAGGTCGCGACTGCCCGGCCGTCCCGACTTGTCCTGCCCGTGTACCGGCCCACCCGCGCCACCGCCAAATGCGCACACACCACCACTAGCCGGAGCGCGGTCGACTGGCGTACGGCTCAGCCGGGCTTGTGCGCCGTCAACAGGAACGCGGGGAACTTGATCCGCCCTTGCTCGTCGAGTTCGTGGTTCATCTCGAACGGCGCGTCCGTCATCCTGATCGCGTTTGCGTGGATGAACGCCGGACGAATCTCGTCGACCTCCCAATAGGTGTCGACGGCGGCGCGCAACTCGTCCTCGGTGACCTCGTTGGGCTTGGTCTCCAGTTCGGCGGGGAAGGCGCCCTTGGCGAACACCAGGACGTAGTAGGCCGCGCCCGGTGCGGCGGCGTGGTACACCGACTTCAGGTATCCGTCGCGTCCGTCGATCGGCAGCGAGTGGAACAACGTCGAGTCGATGATCGTGTTGAACCGACCGTCGAAGCCGGTGAACGTGGTGATGTCGTCCTGGACGAACGTGGCGTTCGGCAGATTGCGTTCCTGCGCAGCCTTCTTCGCCGCGGCGACGGCCGTCGGCGTGAGTTCGATGCCCACCACGGTGTAGCCGTCGGCGGCCAGCGCCAGCGACAACTCGGCGTGCCCACAGCCGGCGTCCAGCACGTCGCTGCGCACCTTGCCGTCGCGGATCAGCGCGGCCAACTCGGGCTGGGGTTCGCCGATGTTCCACGGTGGCGGGCCTTCGAAGCGGGCCTCTCCGCGGTACACGTCGTCCCAGTCCATCACCTCGGATTTCATCGGATCGGTCATGAACTCCAAAGTACGCTCGCCCGCGGTCAGCCCGGCCCGTCCCAGGTGTGCACTGGTTGGTTGCTGTGCATCCGCTCGCAGTACAGCTTCAGCATCTCCGCGAGCGCCTGCGGCCGCGCCAGCCCGCGTTCCTGCAGCGCGTGCACCGTCGCGACCTGCCACGCCGAGCCGTTACGGCCGGTCTTCGCGCGGCCTTCGATGCAACCGAGGAACCGGTCGCGAACCTCACTCGCGACGCCCCACCGTCGAAGGCCCTCGTGCGCCATCGGCAGCAGGTGGCGCAGCACCAGTTCGTCGGGCGTCACCTCGCCCAACCCGGGCCAGTACAGCCGCGCGTCCATGCCGTGTTTGGCGGCGGTGGTGAAGTTGTGTTCTGCCGCAGCGAAACTCATCTTGGTCCACACGGGCCGGTCCTCGTCGGACAGCGCACGCAGCAACCCGTAGTAGAACGCCGAGTTGGCCAACATGTCCACCACCGTGGGGCCCGCGGGAAGCACGCGGTTCTCCACCCGCAGGTGCGGTCGGCCGTTCACGACGTCGTACACCGGGCGGTTCCAGCGATAGATGGTGCCGTTGTGCAGCCGCAACTCCGGCAGCGTCGGCGTGCGACCGGCGGCCAACTCGGCCACCGGATCCTCGTCGGAGAGCTCCGGCAGCAGCGACGGGAAGTAGCGGACGTTCTCCTCGAACAGGTCGAAGATCGACGTTATCCACCGCTCCCCGAACCACACTCGCGGTCTGACGCCCTGGGTCTTGAGCTCGTCGGGTCGCGTGTCGGTGGCTTGCGCGAAGAGCTCGATGCGGGTCTCGGCCCAGAGTTCGTGCCCGAAGAAGTACGGCGAGTTGGCGCCGAGCGCCAGCTGCGGGCCCGCCAGCACCTGAGCGGCGTTCCAGTACTGCGCGAACTCGGCGGGGGACACCTGAAGGTGCAATTGCATGCTGGTGCAGGCAGATTCGGGCGCGATCGACTCCGTATGCAGGCACAACCGTTCGGGTCCGCCGATGTCGATGACGATGTCCTCGCCGCGCGCGGTGAAGATCGAGTCGTTGAGCGCCTGGTAGCGCGTGGACTCGCTCATCCAGTCACCGGAAAGGTGTTCTGGCATCAAAGTCGGCAGAATGCCGACCATCACGATGTGCGCGCCGTCCTGGTTGGCCTTCGACTCCGCGACGTTGAGGCTGGCGCGTACCTCTGCCTCGAGTTCGAATCCCGACGTGCCGGGCAGTGGGCGCGGCGGCACGTTGAATTCGATGTTGTAGGCCCCCAATTCGGTCTGGTAGGCCGGATCGGCGATGGCGGCCAGCACGTCGGCGTTGCTCATCGCGGGCTGGTAGTCGGCGTCGACCAGATTGCACTCGATCTCCATGCCGGTCATGGGCCGGTCGAAGTCGAAGCTCGACTGGGCCAGCATGGTCTCGAAGACGTCAAGGCACAGCTGTACCTTGCGCCGGTACTCCTGCCGGTGCGCCCTGCTGAACTCGGTCTGCGTGACCTCGTCGCCCACGCACCGAGCCTATCGGCGAGTAGCCACCGCCACCTGAGGACTGACCAACCCGCCCCGCAACTCTAACTCGATGTTCGAACCGGCGTGCTGGGCCAGTGCCCGCAGTGCCGACGGGCTGTAGGTGCGCAGCGAGCTGATGACGCCGTCGTGCACGAAGGGTACGAACGGCGCGAGCGGCAGCATCGTCGCGAGGCGCAGCAGGTGCAGTGGCGACGGCGGCCGGGGCAGGTCGATGATCACCAGCTTGGTCGCGACTCGCGTGCCCTCGGCGATCACGCGCGACGCGGCGAGCGGGGGCAGGTGGTGGAACGACAGGGCGAACACGGCGAGGTCGAACTCGCCATCGCCCGCGTCGATCGCAGTCGCGTCCAGCTCGCGGACCACCACCCGCTTGTGGGTGCCGAGCTCGCCTGCCGCGATGGCGGCCACCGAATCGGGCTCCACGTCGGTCACGGTCAGCCTGGCCGTGGGATGCATCTCCAGCACCTTGGCCGACAAACCGCCGTGCCCGGAACCCAGTTCGAGAATCCTGGGGTCGGGCACGTCGGCGACTTCCTCGAGCACCAGGTGGGCGAACCTCTGGTGGTTGCCGAACAGTTCGCCGGTACGTTCCAGCGCCCGCACGACGCCACGCTTGCGCGCGTCGTTGCGGTGGTCTCCGTCGGAGTCGCGGTCGAGGTACTCGAGCCGATCCGTCTCTAGCGCCCGGTCCAGGCACGACGCGTTCGGGCCGCCGCGAGGCATGCTGGCGATGTCGGCAATGGGCTGGGCCATGTAGTCCATGATGGACTTGCCGGAGGGCGGGAGCGCAGCGACCCGGGCATTGAATTTGGCATCCCCACACTGGAGAAGGAGTACGTCTTGGCCGACTTCGTCGCAGCCATCGACCAGGGCACCACCAGCACGCGGTGCATGATCTTCGACCACGCAGGCGCCGAGGTCGGCCGCCATCAACTCGAGCACGAGCAGATCCTGCCGAAGGCGGGCTGGGTGGAGCACAACCCCGTCGAGATCTGGGAACGCACCGCATCGGCCATCATGTCGGCGCTGAATTCGACGAACCTGTCGTCGGACGACCTCGCGGCGCTTGGCATCACCAACCAGCGTGAGACCGCCCTGGTGTGGAACAAGCGCACCGGTCGGCCCTACTACAACGCGATCGTGTGGCAGGACACCCGAACCGACCGCATCGCGTCGGCGCTCGATCGGGACGGCCGCGGCGACGTCATCCGCCGCAAGGCCGGGTTGCCGCCGGCGACGTACTTCTCCGGCGGCAAGGTGCAGTGGATCCTGGAGAATGTCGACGGGGTGCGCGCCGACGCGGAGAAGGGCGATGCGCTCTTCGGCACCGCCGACACCTGGGTGCTGTGGAACCTCACCGGCGGGCCGCGCGGCGGCGTCCACGTCACCGACGTCACCAACGCCAGCCGAACCATGCTGATGGACCTCGAGACACTCGACTGGGACGAAGAGTTGTTGTCGTTCTTCGGAATTCCGCGTCAGATGCTCCCCGAGATCAAGCCGTCGTCGTACCCCGAGGGGTACGGCACGACGTTGGCGAACGGCCCGCTCGGTGGCGAGGTCGCGCTCACCGGCATCGTGGGGGACCAGCAGGCCGCGATGGTCGGCCAGGTGTGCCTGAGCGCTGGCGAGGCCAAGAACACCTACGGCACGGGCAACTTCCTGCTGCTCAACACCGGCGAGAAGATCGTGCGGTCGTCAAACGGCCTGCTGACGACGGTCTGCTATCAGTTCGGCGACGCGAAACCCGTTTACGCGCTTGAGGGTTCGATCGCTGTCACGGGTTCGGCCGTACAGTGGCTGCGCGACCAACTGGGCATCATCAGCGGGGCCGCCCAGAGCGAGTCGCTCGCCCGTCAGGTGGAGGACAACGGCGGCGTCTACTTCGTGCCCGCGTTCTCCGGCCTGTTCGCGCCGTACTGGCGCTCCGATGCGCGCGGGGCGATCGTCGGGCTGTCGCGCTTCAACACCAACGCGCACGTGGCCCGCGCGACGCTCGAGGCGATCTGCTACCAGAGCCGCGACGTCGTCGACGCGATGGAGGCCGACTCCGGCGTGCACCTCGAAGTGCTCAAGGTCGACGGCGGCATCACGGCCAACGACCTGTGCATGCAGATCCAGTCCGACGTGCTCGGCGTCGACGTGGTCAAGCCGGTCGTCGCCGAGACCACCGCGTTGGGGGCGGCCTATGCCGCAGGCCTGGCGGTCGGGTTCTGGGCCGGTCCCGACGACCTGCGGGCCAACTGGCAGGAGGACAAGCGGTGGACGCCGTCGTGGAGCGAGGACCAGCGGGACGCCGGCTACGCGGGTTGGCAGAAGGCCGTCCAGCGCACCCTCGACTGGGTCGACGTCGAGTGATTTGTGCACGAAAACCCGCGCTCACCGCGGGTTTTCGTGCACAAATCGCAATTAGGCGGGCGTGAGGGCGTCGAGTTGGGTCTTGAGCTCGGCGGGCAGTTCGATGTCGGCGACGGCGAGGTTCTCCTCCAGGTGCGCCACCGACGAGGTGCCGGGGATCAGCAGCACGTTGGGCGCCACCGACAACGTCCACGCCAGGACGAGTCTGAGCGGGTTTGTGCCCAAGGTCGGCGGCGGCCTGCTGGACGACGGCGTTGCCGAGCACGGGATTGTCGGCAATGAAGCCCGAGCCCAGCGGGAAGAACGGCACGAACGAGATGCCGTGCTCGAGGCACGAATCGAGAACCGGCTGCGACGTCCGGTCGAGCAGGTTGTAGGCGTTCTGGACGGTGACGATCTCGGTGCGGTCCAACGCGATTCGCAGATGGTCGGGCCCGATGCCGCTCAGTCCGATCCCGGCGATGAGCCCCTCGTCGCGGGCGGCGATCATGGCCGTCAGCTGACGGTCGAACAGTTCGCGATCGACGTCGCCCGGGGTGTTGGGATCGTCGCCCCCGTGAATGCGAAGGTTCACCGCGGCCAGCCTGTCGACCTCGAGGGTGCGCAGGTTGTCCTCGATGCCCTGCCGTAGTTCGTCGGGCTGCTGGGCCGGTAGCCACGCGCCGGTGTCGTCGCGACGTGCGCCCACCTTGCTCACCAGCGCGAGGTTGGCCGGATACGGGTGCAACGCCTCGTGGATCAGTTCGTTGGAGACGTCGGGCCCGTAGAACTGGGACGTGTCGATGTGGTCGACGCCGAGCTCGACGGCCCGCTTCAGCACCGCGATCGCCTGGTCGTGATCGCGCGGTGGCCCGAAGACGCCGGGCCCGGGCAGCTGCATGGCGCCGAAGCCGACGCGATGAACGGAGTACGAGCCGATGTGGAAGGTCGTCATGACTTGTATCTACACGGATTCGGCGCGGTTCATCCGGGGGAGGACGAAACCGCGCCGAAGTCGTTGTCAGTCGGACTCGCCGAGGATCTGGTAGATCTCGCGGCGGGCGTTGTTGACGATGTCGACGATGCGCTGCTGCTGTTCCGACGATGCGGCGTGCGCGGACTGCGCGACGGCGCCCATCAGCTGGCCGACGGCAGTGCGCAGGCTCACGGCGCCGGGGTCGGCGCCTTCGGTGATCTCGTCCCACGGAGCCGTCTCGATCTTCTCGGCGGCGGCGCGGCCGTCGTCGGTGAGTTCGAAGAGCTTCTTGCTGCCCTCGGATTCCGCTGCGACGAGCAGGCCTTCGTCGACGAGCAGTTGCACCGTCGGGTACACCGAGCCGGGGCTGGGCTTCCACAGCTGCTGACTGCGCTCGTTGATCTCCTGGATCATCTCGTAGCCGTGCATCGGCCGGTCGGTGAGCAGCTTGAGGATCGCGGCACGCACGTCACCGCGCCTGCTGCGTCCGCCGCCGCGCGGTCCGCCGCGTCGTCCGCCGCGGGGGCCGCCTGGTCCGAATCCGAACCCGGGGCCGAAGCCGCAGGGCCGACCAGCCTGGGCCGAAGCCGCCGAAGCCGGGACCGAACCCGGCCTCGCCGCGGTGTTCACGGACGTGGTCGCGGAATTCGCGTCGGGCCTGCCTGCGCCGCTCGTGTACGGCTCGCCGGTCCTCGGGGCTGAAGCCGAATCCGAAACCAAAGCCGGGTCGCTCCTCGAAGGAGTCGTCTTGGGGGGTGAATGGGGTGTTCATGTCTGTGTCCTTCTTTCGACAGGAAGCACGATCTGCGCTTCCGATACGTTGACGATATATCGGAAACTATCGCGATGCAACAACTATTCCAAGCCGAATCTGACTACTCGTGCGTCCGCTCGTCGATGGCGTTGATCAACCAGTGCGCCCAGCGCTCCTCCATCGCCGCGTTCTGAATCCCGTACTCCAGCGCGGCCCGGCCATAGAAGTCCGCATCGTCGTCGTCCTGCCAGTGCACCGAATCACGAAGGTGCTCATACCGTTTCAGATCGGAGGCGGCACGCTCGGCGAAGGTCGTGACGTATTCGCGGGCGACGTCCGCGGGCACTTCGCCGAGCAGGAAGACGCGCAGCACGTCGGGCCGTCGCCGTGGAGGATCGTCGTGCGGATTGGTGATCCACCGGACCAGTTCAGCCCGTCCGGCGTGGGTGACGCGGTACTCCTTGCGGCCGCGCGGGCCGATGTCGGAGACCTCGATCAGGCCACCGTCGGCGAGCTTGTTCAACTCCCCGTAGAGCTGGCTCTGGGTTGCCGGCCACACGTTGGCCATCGAGTGCTCGAACCGTTTGAGCAGGTCATACCCACTGCCGGGATACTCCGCCAACAGCCCGAGTGCCGCGATTCGAAGGCTCACGTCGAAATACTACGGCCCGACCGTCCAGAAGTGGAATGTCGGGGCCGTAGCGGCGCGTGGATCAGGCGGCCGGGGCCGTCTGCTCGGCCTCGACGAGAGGCGCCATCTTCAACGGGCCCCGCGTGGCGAGCAGGTAGTACAGGCCGAAGGCCACCCCACAGCCGATGAACCAGCTGTACTGCGCCGCGCCGGTCATTCCAACGACGATGCCGCCGAGCAACACGGGGAGCATGGCGAGGATCGCGCCGACCAGCGTCGCGACCACCGCGGCCGGGTTGTACCCGTTCGTTGTACCAGTAGTTGGCGGACTTGGACATGGTGAACAGGTCGTCGACGACGATTCTTCTGCTTGCGAATCAGGTAGAAGTCGGCGAGCAGCACGCCGAACAGCGGCCCGATGAACGCGCCGAGCGACTCCAGCGTGTAGTGGATGACCTCTGGGTTGCCGTACAGATTCCATGGCGTGAGGAGCACCGAACCCACGGCGGCGATCATGCCGCCCATCCGCCAGCTGATCTTCTGCGGGCTGACGTTCGAGAAGTCGAATGCGGGTGAGATGAAGTTGGCCACGATGTTGATGCCGATGGTCGCGATGGAGAAGGTCAAGGCGCCCAACACGATCGCGGTCACGCTGTCGATCCGGGCGACGGTGGCGACAGGGTCGGTGATCAGCTCGCCGAACACCGGAACCGTGGCCGCCGCGGTGATGACGACGAGCAGCGAGAACATCAGGAAGTTGACCGGCAGGCCGAGGAAGTTCCCCTTCTTCACTGCCTGGAAGCTCTTGCCGTAGCGGGCGAAGTCGCCGAAGTTCAGCATCGGGCCGGAGAAGTAGGACACCACCAGCGCGATCGCGCCGAGCATGATGACCAGCGTGTTGCCCTTCTGCTCCCCGCCCAGGTTCAGGCTGACGTGCCACCCCGACTTCCACAGCAGGTAGCCGCACAGGATGAACATCACGACGTAGACGGCGGGCCCGCAGAAGTCGATGAACTTGCGGATCGACTCCATGCCCCGCCAAAACACGGCGGCCTGAAGGATCCAGAGCAGCGTGAAGCTGCCCCAACCGAGCAGGGACAGGCCGGTGAACCCGTACTGATCGGCGTCGGCGTAGGGGGCCAACCCGGGGAACAACTTGAGCAGCACGACGTCGAGCGCGGCCGAGGCGAGGTAGGTCTGGATGCCGTACCACGCCACGGCGATCAGGCCACGGATGATCGCCGGGATGTTGGCCCCGAGCACGCCGAACGGACTGCGGCACACCACTGGATAGGGAACACCGGCCTGCTGGCTGGGCTTGGCGACCAGGTTGCAGAGGAAGTAGACGATCGTGATGCCGACCAGCAGTGCGATGAGCACCTGCCAGCTGGCCAGGCCGAGTGCGAAGAGGCTGCCCGCCGTCACGTAGCCACCGACGCTGTGCACGTCGGACATCCAGAACGCGAAGATGTTGTACGACGTCCACGACTGCTTGCCCAGTGGGGCGAGGTCCTCATTGGTCAGCCGGGGGTCATAGCTTTCCTTGATGACGCCGCCGCCGACGGGGTGACCCGCGGCCTCGATGATGTCGCCCGCGCCGACTTGGGCACCTGGCGGGAGGTCACGGGTGTCTGTCATGTCGCTTCTTCCTGTCCATCGGCAACGCGATGTTGGGAAAGTAGCGCCGTCGTGTTTCACCGCCGTTGCGCGGGAAATATATTTTGCGTCCTTGAGAAACATGCCCGACTCATTCGAGTGGCACTGCCCAACATCGAGTCCACCTGCGCTGCCCGGCTACGTCTGCTCGCCCTGCGAAGTCAGTCGCGCGAGATCAACCCGCTGTCCGACGGCAGCGTGGAGACGACTGCATTGAGCCTGCGGTGGTGGTCGCCGCTGACGGCCAGCAGCGCGTCGGCGTCGCGATCGAGGAACGCTTCCAACATCTGCCCGTGGTCGGCGTGGAGGGCGGCGCGGTCGGATGGATCGACGTGCACGATCGAGCTGCACCGGCTCGGTGATGTTCCACGCCGATTCGAGCATGTGGACGAGGCGGTGCATTCCGGACGGCCGGGTGAGGCCGACGTGGAAGTGCCTGCTCTGGCGGTGGTAGGTCTGCGGGTCGTCTTCTGCGACCGCTCTTTCCAGCAATCGGTTGCTGGCACGGCACGACCGCGTCGGTGGCGGGGACGGCGGCGCGGCGCTCGGCGTCTCGCGCACGATGTACACTCGGCGAGCTCGTGGCGGTCAGCGCGCGACGGCGTAGCCGAGTTGATCTGAGCGCCGAGCCCTCGCGCAGCGTCTTCAGGCTCTCGCGACCGGATGGGCTGACGCCGGAGATGTCGGCGACCTCGCTGACGGGATCGGCGACCGGTGGGCGCCGCAGTCGAGGATCACGCTGCAGTTCGTCGACGATGCCGCTGGAGCCCGACCGTCACCGCGAGCTGACATCAGCGGAGTGCGACGCCGACATCGCTACCTGCCTCCGCGCCGGGCTTTCACATTTCACTCTTGACATGTCAGTATTGGAGTGTCAGGCTGGTGCCACAGCCCCAACAGCCCAAGGAGACTCCGCGTGACCGACATCGCGAACCTTCCCATCGCCACCGACGGTGGCCTGCCGAACAACGGCCAGATCTTCAACGTGGGCAACTATGCGCCCGTCGCCGACGAGCTCACCGAGTACGACCTGGTCGTCGAGGGCGCGGTGCCCGCCGAGCTCGATGGCTGGTACCTGCGCAACGGCCCCAACCCTCGCAAGGCCACCGGCCATTGGTTCACCGGCGACGGCATGATCCACGGCGTCCGCATCGAGGACGGCAAGGCCAAGTGGTACCGCAACCGCTGGGTGCGCACCGACAGCTTCGTCGACCCGTTCCCGCTCTACAACGCCGACGGCACGCGCAACCTGCGCGCCGCCGTCGCCAACACGCACGTCGTGAACCACGCGGGCAAGACCCTCGCACTCGTCGAGTCGTCGCTGCCCTACGAGATCACCAACGACTTGGACACCGTGGGCGCCTACGACTTCGGCGGCCAGCTCGTCGACTCGATGACCGCACACCCCAAGATCTGCCCGACCACCGGCGAGCTGCACTTCTTCGGCTACGGCAACATCTTCGAGCCGCACGTGACCTATCACCGCGCGGACGCGAACGGCGAACTGGTGATCAACCGACCCCTGGACGTCAAGGCGCTCACGATGATGCACGACTTCGCGCTCACCGCGAACCACGTGATCTTCATGGATCTGCCGATCGTGTTCAACCTCGACATCGCCGTCAGCGGTGAGCGTGACATGCCGTACCGCTGGGACGACGAATACGGCGCCCGGCTCGGAGTGCTCCGTCGCGACGACCCCTTCGGCGAGGTGCGGTGGTTCGAGATCGACCCGTGCTACGTGTTCCACGTCGCGAACGCGCACGACTCCGCAGACGGGAAGTCGATTGTGCTGCAAGCGGTTCGGTACCCGGAACTGTGGCGCAAGGACGGCGGCTTCGACGCCGAGGGCGTGCTCTGGGCGTGGACCATCGACCTGGCGTCCGGTCGCGTGAGCGAGCGTCAACTCGACGACCGCGGCGTCGAGTTCCCCCGCATCGACGACCGATTGGCCGGCCTGCCTGCGCGGTACTCGGTCTCCGTCGGCAAGAACGGCTGGGTGCGTCACGACCTCGCCACCGGTGCCGCCGTCACCCACGACCTCGGCGTTGGCGGACCCGGCGAGGCGGTCTTCGTGCCCGCTGCGGGAGCGCCCGACGAAACCAACGGGTACTACCTGGGCTACGTCTACGACCCTGCCCGCAACGGAAGCGATCTGGTGATCCTCGACGCGTCCGACTTCGCGGGTGACCCCGTGGCCAGGATCAAGCTGCCCACCCGCGTGCCGTACGGATTCCACGGCAACTGGATCGCCAGCTGATCCCGGGCCGTCCGCTCAGCCCTTGCTCAGTCCAAGCGTCAACAGGCGCTGACTCGCGACCTGCTGAAGCTGAACGATGTCCGAGTGGGAGTGGTGAAACGGGTCGCCGAGTCTGGGCAGGAGGGTCAGCACCGGCGCAACGGAGTCGACCTCCTGGCCGGACGATCGTGGGGCGGCCGACGGATCCGCGTACGCCATGGCCGCAATCGGTGCCACGACGGCGACGACGACGCTGCCGACGAGCAATGCCGATGCGACTGGCGTTTTGAGCGTTCGGCCTCCCATGTCGACAACGGTGGCTCATCGGCGGGGCACCGTCGCGAGTAGTCGCCTACTCGAATTCGTGGGCTACCTACTCGGGCCACACCGATTGCTGGCAGTGACATCCACCTGACTGCCAGCCGCCCGGTCTAAGGTGACCGGATGGCCGTCAAATGGCTGCCCGAGCCCGAGGCGCACGACTACGTGGCTGCGGCCGACTACCTGAGTCTTATCGCCGAGCACGATGCGGTACAGAAGACGGTGGCGGCGCTGAACGCCTCGGAGCCGATGTTCCGCACGGCGAAGGACATTCTGCGCGCCGCCCAGTTGGCGTTGCTGACGGACGTGAACCCGCGCGTAAAGTCCGATCTGGCGAAGATCGCCGACGGCAAGAAGCTGTCCCCGATCCTGTTGGTGCGTGGCGACTTCCGATCGGACAGGCCACTGCAGATCGCCGACGGCTACCACCGCGTGTGCGCCAGTTATCTGACCGACGAGAACACGCCGATACCGTGCCGACTCGTCACGTGGCAGTCCTGACCCACTGACATGTCTGGGTTCGGGTTCCAGACCCTGGCGCTGCTCGTCGTGGTCGGCATGGCTGGTCCGCTGCTCGTTGCGGTCCCGGGGCTGCGCATCCCGCTGATCATCGGGGAGCTCGTCGCCGGAATCGTGATCGGACGCACCGGATTCGGCATCGTCGACACCACCGATCCCACATTCACGCTGCTGGCCGACATCGGGTTTGCGTTGGTGATGTTCGTCGTCGGAACCCACGTCCCCGTGCGCGACGCGACGCTGCGCTCGGGAATTTCCAGGGCGGTGGTGCGCGCCGTGCTCGTCGGCGCCGTCGCCGCGGTGCTCGGGGTGACCCTGGCGGGGGCGTTCGGCACCGGGCACGCGGCGCTGTACGCCGTGCTGATGGCGTCGTCGTCGGCGGCGGTGGCGCTGCCGGTCATCGACTCCCTGAAACTCGAGGGGCCACAGGTGCTCTCCGCCAAGGCTCAGATCGCGATCGCCGACGCGGCGTCGATCATCCTGCTGCCGTTGGTGATCGACCCGAGCCGGGCACCGCGGGCCGCGCTCGGCGCATTGGCCGTCACGGGCTGCGCGGCGGTGCTGTTCCTGGTGCTTCGGCACTTCGAGCGAAGCGGCGCGCGCAAGAAGGTCCGGGAGTACTCCAAGCGGCACGAGCTGGCGCTGGAACTACGCCTCAGCCTCATCATGCTGTTCACGTTGTCGGCGCTGGCAACCAGCACGCACGTGTCGGTCATGCTGGCGGGTTTCGCGCTGGGGCTGGTGGTCAGTGGGATCGGCGAGCCGAAACGGCTTGCCCGCCAACTACTCGGCGTCAGCGAGGGCTTCTTCGCGCCGCTGTTCTTCGTCTGGCTCGGCGCCTCGCTTCAGGTGCGGGAACTGGGCGAGCGTCCCGAGTTCATCGGGCTGGGAGTGGGACTCGGCGTGGGTGCGGTGCTGGCGCACTGTGCGGGAAGGATTCTGGGTCAGCCGCTGGCGTTGGGCGCGCTGGCCGCCGCGCAACTCGGGGTTCCCGTCGCGGCGGCCACTCTGGGAACCCAGTCGAACCTGCTCGGCCCGGGGGAGCCGTCGGCGTTGATCCTCGGTGCCTTGGTGACGATCGCCGTCACCTCGGTGGCCGGTGCCCTGTTCAAGCGGCGTCAACCCGTGGAGGCGTCCGACGACGCGGCGCCAGAAGCGCCCGCGCGGTAGGCGTTCGGACTGATGCCGTAGGCCCGTTTGAACGCACTGCTCAGCGCGAACGGCGTGCCGTAGCCGACCTGACGCGCGATCGCGGCGATGGTCGAGTCGCCCGAGCGCAGCATGTCGGCCGCAAGGGCCAGCCGCCAACTGGTCAGGAATGCGATGGGTGACTCACCGACCCGGTCCGTGAATCGCCGCGCGAACATCGCGCGCGAGTTGCCTACGGCGGCAGCCAGATTGGCCACCGTCCACGGGTGGTCGGGATTGTTGTAGATGAGCCGCAGTGCCGGTCCCACGACGGGGTCCTGTTCGGCGTGCCACCAGGTCGGCGCGTTGTCGGCGCGGTCGAACCACGTGCGCAGCACGTCCATCAACAGCAGATCGAGCAGCCGGTCCAGGTAGGCCTCCTGCCCCGGACCCTCTTGCCCGGCCTCCGCCGCGAGCAGGTCGACCAACGGAGTCCACCATTGGTCGCCGCGCAGCACTGCCACGGTCGGAAGGGCGTCGAGCAGTCGGGCGCTCACCTCGCTGCGACCTTCGTACGTCGCGATCACGGAACGGTCGGCCCCCGCTGCGGCGTTCCCCCACGTCCGCACACCGACGGACATCTCGAAGCGGAGGTCGTCACCGTGCAACGTCGTGCACCGGTTGCCGGGATGGATGACCACCTGAGGCTCGGTTTCCGCGTCATCGGCGAAGAGATAGTGTTCGACGCCGCGTGCGACCGCGAGGTCACCGGACTGCAGCCGATGGGTAGTACCGGACTCCGTCACGATGACGGCACTCCCGCGCGTCACGCAGACGAGCGTCAGTGGCGCGTCGTCCTGAATTCGCATGGACCACGGGGGATCCAGGGACATTCGCAGGACGAATGCGCCCCGTGCGCGTACCCCGTCGAGCAGTCCGCCGAGTGCGTCCACCTCGCGAGCCTATCGCTAGGAAGCGCGCTATCCGGCTGCGCGACGTCGGTCAAGCGCTATCGCTCCGCCGAAACGGATTGGACGCTCGCGTATGCAGAACGGACTTTCAGCGATGGATCGTCGCGGACCGGCCCGCTTCAATGAGTCCATGTCTACGAGCCCATACGTCATCGCCGCCGGTGCCGCGACCATCTCCAGCGCCGCCCTCGGCGGATTGTTCTACGCCTTCTCGACCTTCGTCATGAAGGGCCTCGACCGCACCGAGCCCGTCGAGGCCCTGACCGCGATGCGCGGGATCAATGCCGAAGCACAGGCCAACGCGCCATTCCTGATCTTCTTCGTGGGGTCGACGCTGTTGGCCGCGGTCGTGGGAGTGGTTGCCGCGCTGCGATGGTCGCAGCCCGGAAGCGGCTACCTGATCGCGGGCGCCGTGCTGAGCGTGCTGGCCCTCGTCGTCACGATGTCGTTCAACGTGCCGCTGAACGATCACCTCGCCGGTCTCGAACCGTCCGCGCTATCGACCGCCGACGCCTTGACGGAGTGGCGGGCCTACCTGATGCCGTGGACGAATTGGAACCACGTCCGCGCGGTGGCGCCGTTGGTGGGGTCGGCACTGATGCTGATTGGCCTGCGGCGCGGGGCCTGACGTTGCGGCAGAACGTCAGCGCGACGACACCGGCGGCGACCAGGGTCAGCAGCCCCGCGATGGTCGCCGTCGGCGCGATGCCGGAGTCGAACGCGGTGTGCGCGGAGTCGAGTAGGCGCGCGGCGGTGTCGGCGGGCAGCGTGCGTGCCACCGTGGTCGCGCCTGCGATGCTCTCTCCGGCATCGGCCGCCTGGGCTGGCGAGAGTCCGTGCGGAACTTCGACGTTCGCGCGATAGAACGCGGTGAATATCGTGCCGAGGATCGCGGTGCCGATGACGGCGCCGAGTTCGTAGGCCGTCTCCGAGACCGCGGCCGCGGCGCCGGACTTCTCCGCAGGGACGGACGCGACGATGGTGTCGTTGGTCATGGTCTGGGAGATTCCCACGCCGAGTTCGAGCACCAGGAAGGACGCGATCACGGCGGCCACGGTCAGGTCGTGCCGAAACAGCAGAATCATCCCGAAGCCTGCGGAGATGAGCACCAATCCGACGATGATCAGTACGTGCGGCGAGAACCACTTCACGAACCGCACCACCGCGATGCCCGCGAACATGGACAGCGCGGCGCCAGGCACCGTCACCAGGCCCGCGGCCAGCGGGCTCAGCCCAAGCACCAGCTGTAGGTGTTGCGACACGAAGAAGATGAACCCGATCAGGCCCACGATCGACAGGAAGTTCGCCAGGATCGACGACGAGAACGGCGCGTAGCCGAACAGCTTCATGTCGAGCATCGGGGTGGCACTGCGGTTCTGCCTCCGGACGAACGCCACTCCCGAGCCGACGCTGACGACCAGCGCTGCCGCGATCGGCCACGACGGTCCGTCGTGTGCGCCGGTCTTGATGGCCCAGACGAGTGGGGCCATCGTGGTCAGCGAGAGCAGCACGCTCATCGGGTCGATCGGGCCTGGGCTGGGATCGCACGATTCGGGCACCAGCCGCGGCGCCAACACCAGCAGCGGAAGCAGAATCGGCACGGCGACGACGAAGACTGCGCCCCAGTGGAAGTGCTGCAGCAGCGCACCGCCGACGATCGGCCCCAGCGCCGAGCCCGCGGTGAAGAAGGACGCCCAAATCGCGATGGCGAGTCGACGGTCGGACGCGTCGACGAAGATGTTGCGCAGCAGCGACAGCGTCGAGGGCATGAGCATGGCGCCGAACACCCCGAGCACCGCGCGGGCCGCGACGAGGTAGCCGGCGCTGGGCGCGAAGGCCGCTGCCGCCGATACCACCATGAAGCCGCTCGCCCCGATCATCAGCATGCGGCGGCGGCCGATCCGGTCGCCGAGGCTGCCCATCATCACGAGGAGTGCGGCCAGCACCAACGAGTACACGTCGATGATCCACAACTGGGTCGACGCGGCCGGGGTGAACTCCTCGGCGATGCTCGGGAGCGCGAACGCCAGGATGGTGTTGTCGACGGCGATGAGCAGCACCGGCAGCAGCAGCACGGCGAGCGCCAGCCACGCTCGGCGTGGGGTGCGGACGGTCGGCTCGACGTCGAACCGGGCGGACATGGTTACTCCTGACGCTGTGAAGCGAATGAAAGTCGTTGGTCTATGGCTGGTTTGGATTGATGGTGCCTTCGACGAGGCTGGCCATGATGGCGTCCACGATCTGGACCCGCGGAGCGCTGCCCCGCTTCACGGCCTCGTAGCCGGCGTGCAGTAGTGCCCAGAACACCAGTCGTGGCCAGCCTGGGGGCCCCGGCGAACCCTGGCACGCAGCGCGGTTGAGCACCTCGACGATCAGTTCGTCGCCCGTGTCGAGTTCGGCGGCCAATTCCGGGTCGGCCGCGATCGTGGGCTCGTTGTAGATGAACGGCACGATCGGGCCGAGGTCCAGTTGGCATTCGACAACGCGGCGCAACGCTTCAACCGGTGGTCCGCAATCGGGTTCGGCGTGTTCGATGGCCGCATTGCTCAGGGCGTGGACGTGCCGTGCGAGCGCCCGCAGCAGGTCGGAACGTTCGGCGAAGTACCGGTGCAACGTGCTGCGCCCCACCTCGGCCGCGGCGGCGACGTCACCGAGCGACGCCGTCGGGTTCTGCCCGAGCACGTCCATGGCCGCGTCGAGGATGGCCCGGCGGGTCCGAGACCGCGCGCCACCATCGTTCGACTGTGAGACCATCATGCATTCCAATGTAGCATAGCCATGTCATAATGGGACAATAGTGTCCCATTAGTCGGGGGGCGCGAAACCGTTCGTCGTCGGACCACCCGCCGCGTGCGGTGTCGTGGGTGCGCTGGTGGTCTGGGGCGCGCTGGTTGCGTCGGGAGCGGGAGGTACCGCCGACCACTGCGGTGCCTGCCCCCACTGCGGCGCCGCCGGCGCCTGCAGTGGATGGCCGGACGGTGGGTAAGCGGGCGACGCGTGACCCGGTGCGGCGTACCCGGGCGCAGCCGCCATCGGGGGCCGCAACCGCGTCAGTTCCCGACGATGGCGTTCGGCCAGCACCGCGGCGAGCACGAGCGCGGCCGGTGCCCCCGGCGGCGGGGGTGGCGACAACTGCGCCACCACGTCGGCGCAGATGCGGTTCGCCAACTGCTCGCGTAGCGCGGGCTCCAATTGAGCCGCGCGCGAGAGAAAGTGGCGGGCCTGATCGGCCTGCTCCGGGCGAAGGCCGGACAGCTGAAGCGACGCCGCCCACCAGGCCAGCGCGGGCGGCATCGGAGGCGGCGGGCTCGACTTCGGCGCGCGCTCGCTGATCACCATGGTGCCCGCGAACACGTCGCCGAGCCGCTTGCCCCTTGGTGACACCAGGCTGCAGATGACGGCGGGACCGCCCGTGAACACCCAGATCTCGATGACGGAGGCCAACGCGCGAAACAGGGCCTGGCGGAAGCGTTCTGGACCTCCGTCATCCGAGACGACGCGAAGCCCCATCGCCAACTTGCCCAGCGACCGGCCCCTGGACGCGACCTCGAACACGAGCGGATAGCCCACGAACGTCAGCACCGTGAAGATGATCAGCGTCGCGGCGGACAGCGCATCGTCGAACTCCGACAGCGTCACGGCCCAGAGCACGAAGCCGACCAGGTAGCCGATGAACATGACGGAGATGTCGATGACTGCCGACACGGCTCGCACCGGCAGCTGGGCGATCTGAACGTCGAGCACCACGGCATCGCCGGTCACCATCGGCTCCGGTTGGACCGTCATGAAATCCAACGCTACTAGGATTCGCGGGGTGGATGTCGACGCATTCGTCCTGGCTCACCACGGGACGTGGGATCGGCTCGAGGTGCTGGTCAAGCGTCGGCGCTCGCTGACCGGAGCGGAGATCGACGAGCTCGTCGACCTCTACCAACGCGTGTCGACACACCTGTCGATGGTCCGTTCCGCGTCGACGGATGGCGCGCTGGTGGGCCGGCTCTCGGGGTTGGTCGCCCAAGCCCGGTCGGCGGTCACGGGTGCGCACGCACCGCTGTGGAGTGAGTTCGCCCGATTCTGGACCGTGTCCTTCCCCGTCGCCGCGTACCAGGCCTGGCGATGGTGGGCGGCGTCGGCGCTGGGATTCTTCGTCGTCGCGGTGACCATCGGCGTGTGGGTCGCGCACACCCCGGAGGTACAGGCGACCATCGGCACCTCCCGCGACATCGACCAGATGGTGAATCACGAGTTCGCCGACTACTACAGCGAAAACCCGGCCGGTTCGTTCGCCTTGCGGGTGTGGGTGAACAACTGGTGGGTCGCCGCCCAGTGCATCGTCTACGCGATCGTGCTCGGCATCCCCATCCCGTACGTGCTGTTCGACAACGCCGCCAACGTCGGAGTCGCGGGCGGGCTGATGTTCCACGCAGGCAAGGGTGACGTCTTCCTCGGCCTGCTGACCCCGCACGGCCTACTGGAGCTCACCGCGGTGCTGTTGGCTGGCGCCGTCGGGATGCGCCTGGGCTGGTCGGTGGTGTCGCCGGGGGACCGGCCGCGGGGGCAGGTGCTGGCCGAGCGGGGCCGCGCCGTCGTCGCCGTCGCCGTCGGACTCATCGTCGTGCTGCTCGCGTCGGGCCTCATCGAGGCGCTCGTCACGCCTTCCCCGCTCCCCACGTTCGTGCGCATCGGCATCGGGGTCGCGGCCGAGGTCGCCTTCCTCGGGTACGTCATCCACTTCGGCCGCAAGGCCGTCCGCGCCGGTGAGACGGGTGACGTCGCCGATGCCCCAGACGTCGTGCCGACGGGCTGACGCTACAGCTTGCCGCTCGCCTTCATCGCCAGGTAGTGGTCGGCGAGTGTGGGGGCCAGGTCCTCCGGTTCTGCGTCGACGACGTCGATTCCCATGCGGCGCAGCCGCGTTGCGGTGAGGCCGCGGTCGTTGCGGGCTCGCTCGGCGGAGGCGGCGTCGTACACCTGGGCGGCGTCGGCACGTCCGGCGGCCAGCCGGTCCAGCCGTGGGTCGGCGACCGCGGCGATCAGCACCTGATGCTTGGCCGACAACAGCGGCAGCACCCCCATCAACCCCTCGTCCAACGCCGACGAGTTGAGGTCCGTCATGAGCACCACTAGCGCGCGGCGCCGAAATCGGCGGGACACGGTCGCCACGGTCGCGCGGGCATCGGACTCCACCAGCGCTGGCTCCAGCGGGGCCATCGCATCGACGAGTTGGGCGAGCAACTCATTGCGTGACGCGTTGTACACGCCTGCCCGTGGAACCCGGTCGTGCGCGATGAAGTCGACGTGGTCACCCGCGCGAGAGGCCAACGCCGCCAACAGCAATGCGGCGTCCATCGACCAGTCGAGTCGTGGCCAGCCGCTCGGGTCGCTGGCCGTCGGGTCGACGCCCACCCGGCCCGCCGACGTCCGTCCGGTGTCCAACACGATCACGACGCGGCGGTCGCGCTCCGGGCGCCACGTCCGCACCACGACGTCCGCCCGCCGGGCCGTGGCACGCCAGTCGATGGATCGGACGTCGTCGCCGACGACGTACTCGCGCAGTGAGTCGAATTCGGTGCCCTGGCCGCGGATCAGCACGGGGGTCATGCCGTCGAGTTCGCGCAGCTTCGCGAGCCGGGAGGGAAGATGCTTGCGCGACAGGAACGGAGGCAGAATCCGCACCTGCCATGGCACCCGATGGCCGGCCTGCCGACCCGCCAGCCCCATCGGCCCGATCGAACGCGCAGTGACCAGTGCCGACCGGTGGTCGCCCCGCCGCACGGGCCGCAGTCGCGTAGTCACCTGAACCCGTTGTCCCGCAGCGAGGCTCACCGGATGTGTGCGCGGCTCCGCCCGCGTCGAAGGTGCCCACGCGTCGCGCACCTGGCCACGGAACGTGCGCGGGCCGGGATGCTCGATCACCAGCCAGGCTTCCACCGGTTCCCCCAGCCGTGCCGAACCGTCGCCGAGCCGGGTGAAGCGCAGGCCGCGTGGGCTGGCGGCGAGCGCCACGTCGACGCCGATCGCCAGCAGCAACGACACCGCCAGAATGGTGAACGCCGTTGCGGGCCAAGGGGAGAAGCCGATGGGGAGCACGCACAGCAGTGCGACCAGTCCCGCGCGGCCGGTGAGGATCATTAGCGCGGTACCGGTACCGCGGCCAGCACGCCGTCGAGTACGCCGTCGGGGTTGGCGCCCTCCAGTTCGGCCTCGGGGCGCAGTGCGACCCGGTGTCGCAACGTGGGGCGCGCCATTGCCTTGACGTCGTCGGGTGTGACGTAGTTGCGCCCCGACAACCACGCCCAGGAGCGGGAGGTGGCGAGCAGTGCCGTCGCACCGCGAGGCGAGACGCCGAGCTGCAACGACGGGGACCGTCGCGTGGCCCCGACGACGTCGACGATGTAGCCGAGTACCTCATCGGCGACCAGCACGTGTTGCACCGCCGCGCGCCCGGCGGCGAGTTCGGCGGGACCCGCAACGGGTTGGATGGCCGACAGGTCACGCGGGTCGAACCCGTGCGCGTGCCTCGACAGGATCGCGATCTCCTGGTCCCGCGGCGGCAGCGGAACGTTGAGCTTGAGCAGGAACCGGTCGAGCTGAGCCTCGGGAAGTTGGTACGTGCCTTCGTATTCGATGGGATTCTGCGTCGCGGCGACGATGAACGGGTCAGGCAGCGGGCGCGGCTCGCCGTCCACGCTGACCTGCCGTTCCTCCATCGCCTCAAGCAGTGCCGCCTGTGTCTTCGGCGGGGTGCGGTTGATCTCGTCGGCCAACAGGAGGTTGGTGAAGACGGGCCCGGACCGGAACGCGAACTCGGCCGTGCGGGCGTCGTAGACCAACGATCCGGTGACGTCACCCGGCATCAGGTCCGGGGTGAACTGCACGCGCTTGAAGTCCAGCTGCAGCGCCGCGGCCAGCGCCCGGATCAACAACGTCTTGGCCACTCCCGGTACGCCTTCGAGGAGCACGTGCCCGCGGCACAGCAGCGCGATCACCAACCCGCTGACGACCGCGTCCTGTCCGACGACGGCCTTGGCGAGCTCGGTGCGCAAGTCCAGCAACGCCTTTCGTGCCGCGTCCTGGTCAACGGACTCGTTCATGAGAGTGCGACCTGCCTTTCGAGGTGATCAAGTTGGTGGGAGAGCTCCAGGAGTTCGTCGTCGGTGTTCGGCGCGGGCCCGTACAGCCAGTGCGCGATCAACGCCGGGTCGGCCCCAACCCGGTGTGCGACGGCCTGAACCACCGCGGTGGGCTCCGACTGCACGCCCAACCCGAGCCGGGGCACCGTGCGCTGAAGGACGGCCGTCCGCAAGGCGTCGGCGGCTCGGTCCCGTGCGCGCCGCGACCGGTACAGCCTGCCGCGGCCCTCGACGGTCTCCGAGGCCCGCACCACGACCGGCAGCTCCTCGGCGACGAGGGGTCCGACCCTGCGGACCTTCCACAACGCGACGAGGAACACGACCAGGCACAGCTGGAGCACCATCCACGTCACCCGCGCCGGGATGAGCTCGAGCGGTGAACGGCTGGAGTCGGATTCCCCTTCGACGTGCTGCGGGGCGTACCAGACGACACGCGGGTGCGTGCCCGCGAGGTTCATGGCCAGGGCGGCGTTGCCTCGCTTCAGCAGCCCACCATTGGTCATGAAGTCCGCGCTGCCCACCACCGTCACGGTGCGGCCGTCGGCGGAGTAGCGCACCAGCGCGTCGTCGTAGCACCGGGTCAGCGGGACGTCGCCCGTCGGCTCGTAGGTGTCGCTGATTCCCAGCTCGACGTCGCCTGCGCGGTCGGCTTCACGCAGCTCGCAGTCTGGTTCGCCGCCGAAGCTCGTCGAGGCGGCGGCGCGTACCTCGGGGGCCAGTACCTCCCGACTGCGCGAAACCGGTTCCACCAGAAGTCGGTCGCCGGGCACGTCGGCCAGTCTGTGCAGCGCGTCTTCGGCGACGAGGTAGTCCGTCTGGGCGACGAGAAGTAGGGAGTCGGGACGCATGGCCGCTACCACGTCGTCGACGTGCTGTGCCTCCACCACCTCGATTCCGTGGTCGCGTAGCAGCGCCACCAAGGCGTGCGCGCCCGCCGGCGAGGTCGCCGTGGGATCCATGCGACCGCCGGGACGGGACGCGGTCAGCCACACCCCCACCAGCGACACGGCGGTGAGAATGGCGAGGGTCAGCAGCACCCAACGGATGGTGCGCCAGCGTTGCCGGAGCGTGGGACCGACGGCCGTGGTGGTCACCGCACTTCCACCCAGTCGGTATTGGGACCGACGGCCGCCGGGCCAGCATCGCCGCTCGGCGTGCGCGAGCGTAGGCGGTCGTCGAGTTCGGCGATCGATCGGTAGCCGGCCTCGGTCCCGGGTCGCTTCCCGTATGACACGTCGTTGAAGGTCACTGCGGCGGAGCGCAATTCGCCAGCGAATGGCGGAATGACGGCGCCCGCATCCCGCGCGAGTTCGGTGGCGGTGCGTCCAGGTACGGGATTGAGCACCGCGGTTTCCTCGAGCTGCCGCGCGACTGCCCGGAGGCGATGCCGGATGGCTGACGCCCAATCGCCTTGATTAGCAGACATTTCTGCGCTGGCGCGATGTCGAGCGGCACTCATCTCGTCGGTGCCGAACAGTGCGGGGCCACCGCCGCGATTGGTGCGCATGGTGCGCATCGCGACGCGAATCGCCACCACGATCGCGACGACCAGGAGCAGCCCCAACACCGTGATGGTGAACCAGCCGCCGGGTACCGATGAGCCCTCGGCCATGATCTTGTACAGCAACTCGTCGAGCCAGCCTCCCAGGCGCTCGAGCAGTGATGCCTTGGGGTAGATCGGCTTTCCGAGTTCGTGCTGCGCCGCGTCGTGCGCGTCGTCGCGACCGATGTCTATCGTCGACACGTCACCTGCGCGCCGTCAGCCACAGGTGATCGGTGGAGTCCGCGGGCGCATCGACCGGCGCCGACGCACCCGTCTGCAGGACCAGATCGAAGGCCTCTGCGCGGATTCGCCGATCGGTGTAGAGCAGTACGACCACCCCGGCGCTGAACGGGGCGGTGATGACCTGGCCGATTGCCGCTCCGACGCCGGCGAGCACCAGCCCGATCACCGCTCCGGTGGCGCTCGTTGCCGACAGCACTCCGCCGATGAAGCCGAAGGGTACCGCCACGGCGAGGGCGATCACGTTCGCCACGATCGACGCCAGAAGCCAGATGCCGAACACCCGCCAGAAGTCGTTCCGCACCAGGGCGAACGACCGCGCGATGGCGGGCCCGATGCTGAGCCGCTCCAGCACGATCAGGGCGGGCGCGAACACCAGGATCGTGTTGACGTACACCAGCACGACGAGCACCGCGATGGTCAGGAGTGCGCCGACGCCGAATGCGGCGCCGCCGCCTGCGGCGTAGTAGGCCAACACGGTCAGCACGACGGCAACGACCACGAGCAGGACGCTGGCGATGCCCTGGACGGCCGTGAGCCCGATTAGCGGGAGCAGACGACCGCGGGCGCGCTGCCACGCCTCCCCGATGGTGATCTTCGAGCCGAACACCGCGCGTCCCACGATCACCGTGAGGAGTCCGTTCAGCACGATCAGTGCGAGGCCGTTGGCGGCCAATCCGGCGAAGTCGGACAGGCTGGAACCGATCAAGGCGTCGACGGAGGGTCCAGTCGCGCCTTCGCCGAACGGGTCGCTCGTCGTCGGTTCGAGCGCGCCGAGGGCGGACAGGGACCAGATCTGGATGACCAACCCGAGGATCTGCGCTGCGACCACGACGAGGGCGGTGATGCCCATCGTGGCCTTCGGGTTCATCCGGACATAGGCGATGGCGCCGTTGAAGATCTCGGACAGCGTGAGCGGGCGCAACGGGATGATGCCCGGCTTGAGCGGCGGAGCGATGGCCCCCGGATATCCAGGTGGTGGATAGCCGTAGCCCGGCGGTGGGTACTGGGGCTGGCCGTAGCCGGGGGGTGGGTAACCGGGCGGGTAGCCCTGGTAGTCGGGTGGCGGGTAACCCTGAGGCTGATGGCCAGGCGCCGGGTAGCCCTGGGGCTGGAAGCCGGGCTGCTGGTATCCCTCTGCCGGATAGTCGGCGGGTGTTCTGCCCGGTGGGCCGTATGGGTGAGGTTGAGCGTATGCGGGTGACGCCAGTTCGGGCGACGTCGGCGGGTCGTCTGGATCGGACCCACCGACCTCGTTGCTCATGCCACCATCCTGTCGATCGGCGAAGGGATTGACAACGTTCCCCGGTCCCGGGCCGATAATGTCCGCGTGACTGAAACCGTGGACTCCGGCCTGGCCGACGTCGTCCGCCGCGCGCGCGAACGTGACGTCGCCCGTGCCGTCGCGGCATTGACCCGCTGGCCGCATCCTGATCCAGCGCAACGCACCGCCATCGCCGACCACGTGGAATGGATGGCGAGAAGCGTTGTGCCGCAGGCTGGGGACGCAGCGGGCGCCGTTCACCAGGTGATCACTGCGGCGCAGTGGTATCGATCGGACGCGGCCGTACGCACCGAGTTGGCGGCTGCGCTCGACGCATCTGGGGGTGGGCTGGATTTGGGTGTCCCCGAACCGGCCACGAGCGCAGCGCGCGCCGCGACGGCGTGTTGGCTCTCCGATGACGCCGACGACGACGCGCGAGCACTGATCCGCACCCGCTACCACACCCGCGCGTCTCGCCTGTCGTTGTCGACGGCCCG
Organism: uncultured Actinomycetota bacterium; assembly: GCA_963791215.1. GTDB lineage: Bacteria > Actinomycetota > Actinomycetes > Mycobacteriales > Mycobacteriaceae > Mycobacterium. The sequence goes on from CAWBRR010000022.1 coordinate 136,649, forward strand.
ACCTGCGTATCGGCGCAACGCCTATCAGCGGTGGTACCTGCCCCAGCACTCCGCACTCAAGCGCCACACGAGTTGCCAGGTCAGCGTCGAGGTCGCGGCGTCCGTCGAGGCGGTGTGGCAGGTCGTCGCAGACCCCACGCGCACCCCGGAGTGGAGCCACGAATGCCACGGCATCGAGTTCCTCGACGGCGCAACCGAATCCGGGCTGGGCACGCGTTTCGCGGGCACCAACCGCAACGGCCGTACCTCGTGGTCGCGGACGTGCACGATCTTCGCCTTCGACGAGCCTCACGAGTTCGGCTACGTGACGTCCGGCCCGCAGGGGGATGCCACGGCGTGGCACTTCCGACTGGAGCCGACGCAGGCTGGCACGAAACTCAGTCAGGCCTACCAGATCGTCGCAATGCCTGCGTGGGTGTCCGTCATGGTCGGCGTGCTGCTGCCCTCCCACGATGATCGGGCGGACGCGCTGCGGGGCGATCTGGCCCGCCTCGGCGCGCTAGCCGAGTAGCACCATCGCGACAGCCGCCCGGCGTAGCGTCAAGCCCATGGCGGAACTCAAGGATCGGCTGCGTGCGGACCTGAAGACGGCGATGAAGGCTCAGGACAAGCTGCGCACCGCGACGCTCCGGATGGTGATCGCAGCGGTCCAGGCCGAGGAGGTGTCCGGCGCGAAGACTCGCGAACTCTCCGACGACGAGGTACTCAAGGTGCTGGCCCGGGAATCCATCAAGCGTGGTGAGGCCGCCGAGATCTACGTGACGAACGGCCGCGGCGAACTCGCCGCCACCGAACGAGCCGAGGCCGCCGTCATCGACGATTACCTGCCGACTCCGCTGAACGACGACGAATTGGCCAACGTGGTCGACACGGCCATCGCTCAGGTGGCCGAGGAACTCGGCGAGCGCCCCCACCAGAGACAAATGGGCGCCGTCATTAAGGCGGCGCAAGCGATCGCCGGCACGAAGGCGGCGGGCCCACGCCTGGCGGCCGCCGTGAAGGACCGGCTATAGCACGTTCGGGGTTTGGCTCGCGCGCCAGGTGGGAACTTCCTGTGCGTGCAAAACCGATGGGGGTAGCCGTGCTCTGCAACTGCATGCTGATTTACCTGGCGTCGGCCATCGTCACCACCGCCGTGGTGTTCGTGGCCAGCAACTGGGTAGGTGACGAGCTTCGTCCGGCGTCGCACCGGGCAAGTGTGAGCGTCGCCGCCGGACTCGCCTGGCCGGTGTTGCTGCTCGGAATGGTCGAGCTCGAGCTCCGTCGTGATCTACACGAAGATGCATCAACACGACGAGCCCGGTCTCGCGGTCTTCGCTTAGCGCTCGACGCGTCAGTCCTCGCGCCACCGCGGAGACACGCCTGCCGTTGTCGCACAACACCATTGGCATCGTGCGATCACGGTGTCCCCGTCGTCCATGACGACTTCCATCCGGTGCACGCCGAAGAGGTCCAGTAGCCGGGACCACAAGCCCATCGCCATCGCAGTCAATTCTTCCAACGTTGGTAGCGACGTCGGCTGAGAAGCGTCTTACGAACGGCTGAGTGACCTCGGCTACTCGAGATGCGGATCCCGCTCGGAGGCCACCTGCGGTAACGCGGTCGGGTGGCGGGATTCGAACCCACGACCTCTTCGTCCCGAACGAGCCCCCGCCCGGGCATCGGCCGTAGATTCTTGCTTCCGAACGGAGGAGCACGGGGAGCATAATGGTGGCACTGGGGGTCTCTCGTGAAGCAACCGCGTCGCCCCGCCGCTCCCAGCGATGTCTGGGGCAACCACTTCACATTTGACGGAGGGTCGTCGTATGAGTGGAGCGTCGCTAAGTCAAGATTTGTACGGGTTCGCTACAGAGCTGCGGACATTGGCCTACACCATGCCCGGCGGCCATGAGGATCCCCTCATCCGGCTGAGCGAACGGATGGGTCGCCACGCCCAGCAGCAGATCGATGAGGACCGGTCCCGCTCGAATAAACATCACGCGGTGACCTTGCCCCCGCTATCGGGTGGAGATGGTGAATCTGTGGGGCGCGGTAAGACTCGACCCAGGTTGCGACAAAACTCCCACCCGGACAGTGCCGAAATCGGTCCGTTGGCGGGGTGGGAGCAGATGACGGTGGGTCTGTTGCGTTTGCGCTTCGCTACATGCGTGTGCCTGCTCGCGGCGGCCCTGCTGATGGGTGCCGGGGGCGGGTTCGCCATTGCAGATCCCGGTTCCAGTAGTTCCGCTGCGAACGGCGATGACGGCACCAACGCTGGCGCGAAGAAGTCGAAAAAGCCGAAGGATGAGTCTGGCACGGACACCAAGGATGGCTCGCCCGGCTCGGGTGGGCAATCAGGCCAGCCGCATTCCATCGACCACGAAGTGCCGAAGGACGATCCTGGCGGCACGGACACCAAGGATCGGACGAAACCCCACTCGGCCCTTGGTGCTGCGGTTGCCGATCCGGTCGCCGAGGGTCCGAACGAGGTCGCGCCGGTTTCTGTGGCGGTACCGCTGGTTCCGAACGAGGTCGCGCCGGTTTCTGTGGCGGTACCGCTGGTTCCGAACGAGGTCGCGCCAGTTTCTACGGCGCTGCCACCGGTACCGGATGTGGTCGGGCCAGTTTCCGATGTCAACGCGTTGGTTGAGGACATGCTGACATCGGTTACCGGCGCGGTCGTTCCGCTCACGCAATTGTCCGACCTTTATTCCTTCTTGCTGGGCGTCGCCAAGGGGGCGTCAGTTTCTGATGTCAGCGCGTTGGTTCAGGAAATGCTCCACTCGGTTGTCGAGGCGGTCGTACTGCTCGCGCAAGTGCCCGCTGACCTTTCTTCCTTCTTGTTGGACATCGCCGGGGTGCAGAGCGTAGTGGGCGGAGTGGGAGGCATCCACCGCCCCGTGCTGTCGGCCCCCGCAGATGCGTCGGTGGCGTCGCGATTGCCGCTGGGCCTGCCACCTGCTGGTGTCTCGGGCGTGCCGGTCACCGGCGAGGCAACCGGCGTTGTAACGCTCGATGTGAACGCGCTTGGTCGAGCGTCAGCGATGTCCGGGATGGGACCGTTAGTGCCCGATACCGCGCCTCCGATCAGTGCGGGGTCGTCTTTCCGGCATGTTCTCGGCGAAATCCTGGTACCGGTTTCCCTGTGGGCGCTGGCCGTGGCCGCTTTGCCCGGGCTCGGCGGGCTTGTGATGCTTTTCGCAACCGGGACGCGGCTCGGATACCGCCAGGCTAAGGCCGGTTTCGCGTTGCGGGCAGCGGGCATAGCGTCCCCGGGAGCCGTTGCGTTAGGTGTCGTTCGTTCGAGGTCATTGGTTGTCATCCGTCCGACGGCTTTGCGCGTCGTTGGGCCGACGGTGTCGAACGCGGGCCGTCTTCTCGATGAAGTCGCATAGCAGCGGCAAACCCGATTCGATTGTCGACTCGATGGCTAACGCCAGGCCGGGCGTTCTTCGGCAACGACGCGACCGAAGCAGGTGACTGCGTGTCTATTCGGTGTCCTCGCTGAGCACGCGGTAGACGGTAGCTCGGCCACGCCCAGGGTCGTAGCAATCGTCGTGGCCGACTCGCCGCTGTCGTGCATCCGACGTGCAGGGCAGCGTTCTCGTCAGTCAGCGCTTTAGGCCGACCAATGGACTGCCCGCGCGCCCGACGAGCGTCCCGTGCTGCCGTGCGACGCTCCTTGCCCAGTTCCAACTCAAGCTCTCCGAGGCTGGCGAGGACTCCCGCCACCATTGCGGCCCGAAGCGTTCGACGTGTCGATGCCCTCACGAAGTGACCGCAGCACGATCCCACGCTCACCCAGGTCGCGGATGGTCGCCATGACCTCGGCGGCGCTGCGCCCCCGGCGGTCGATACCGACAACCCACGATGGCGTCCCACTGCTCGCGTAGTCCAGGAGCGCAGCGAGGCCCGGACGCTGTTGCCGTAGACGTTCCCGACAGCCTGTCTGTCTAGATGCGGGTGGAGTCAACGCCTGCTGCGGTCAGCGCATCGGTCTGCTGGTCGAGAGACTGATGCGCGGTGCTGACTGCGGGCGTAGCCGAGTTGGGTTCCGGTGACGGCCTACGCAGACCTCTTGCCAGATGACCTAGAACTCGTTTCAGCCGCGCTCCACAGGGCCCGACAGGCTGCTCTGAACCACACGGCGGAACGAGACAGAAAAAGACCCCGACCAGAATAACCAGTCAGGGTCCCTCACCAGCATTAACGCGAGTCGGGGTGGCGGGATTCGAACCCACGACCTCTTCGTCCCGAACGAAGCGCGCTACCAAGCTGCGCCACACCCCGCGTAAAGCCACGACAGCGTATCGCACCGGGTGAGCCGGAAGCCAAACGGTGCGGCGCCGGACGCAACACAACCGTGACGGCGCTCACGGATTACCTGCCAGTCAGCTGGGTAGCCGTAGGACACGGTCGTCGAAAGACGTCGGTGCCCGTCCCCCAGTCGGGGATGGAAACCGATGTCAGAGGCGTTGTAGACAATGAGACGCATCCGCGAACACCGATTGAAGCGAGGATTGAGATGACTGGGTTGGGAGCCGCAATCTACGGCGGATTCTTCGCCCTCGCCGCGCTGTGGTTGTTCATGACATCGGACTACAGGGGAAGCGGCGCGCGCGATCAGGTCCAACGGCCAGACCGTTCGAACTCCACCAACAACGCAGCCGACGCCGACGGGTCCAGCCCGTGGGTGTACAGCCACTCCTCGTCGAAGTAGGTATCGGCGTAGCGGTCGCCGCTGTCGGCGATCAACGTCACCACCGACCCGCTGCGCTTCTGCGCGATCATCTCGGCCAGCAGCCCGAACGCACCCCACACGTTCGTTCCCGTCGACGGACCCACCCGTCGGCCGAGCACCGTGCTGACGTGGTGGGCGGCCGCCACCGACGCCGCGTCCGGAACGGTCACCATGCAGTCGACGACGTCGGGCAGGAACGATGGTTCGACCCGGGGTCGGCCGATGCCCTCGATGCGTGACGAGACACCCGTGACGACGTCACGACGGCCCTGCGCATAGCCCGGGAAGAACGCCGAGTTCTCTGGGTCGGCGACGCACAGCCGGGTCGGGTACCGCCGGTAGCGGATGTAGCGCCCGATCGTGGCACTGGTGCCGCCGGTGCCAGCCCCGACCACGACCCATTCGGGGATGGGGTGTGGTTCCTCGCGCATCTGCTCGAAGATCGACTCGGCGATGTTGTTGTTGCCGCGCCAGTCCGTCGCCCGTTCGGCGTTGGTGAACTGGTCGAGGTAATGCCCACCGGTCTCCTCCGCCAACCGCTCCGCCTCGGCGTACACCTGTGACGACTCGGCGACGAAATGGCAACGGCCGCCCTGTGATTCGATGAGCGCAATCTTGGCCGAACTGGTCGACGACGGCATCACCGCGATGAACGGCAACCCGAGCAGCGCGGCGAAATAGGCCTCGGACACCGCCGTCGATCCCGACGACGCCTCGATGATCGTGGTGCGTTCGCCGATCCAGCCGTTGCACAGGGCGTAGAGGAACAGCGACCGGGCGAGCCGGTGCTTGAGGCTGCCGGTGATGTGCGTGGACTCGTCCTTGAGGTATAGCTGCACGTCCACCCCGTCACTCCACAGCGACGGCAACGGGTACCGCAGCAGGTGCGTGTCGGCGCTACGCCGAGAGTCGGCCTCGATGAGCCGGACCGCGTTGTCCACCCATTCGCGTGGCTGGCTGCGGCTGGCGACAGGGGCCGGACCGGTCACCGGGCCGATACGGCAGAGCGGGACACGCCGGCCCTGATGCCGGCATGTCCACCACCGGTGGGCGCCGCCACCAACGTCAACAGCGTGGCCTCCGGTCGGCAACAGAACCGGAACGGTGCGTACGGCGAAGTGCCGATGCCGCCCGACACGTGCAGCTGAGTTTCCGCGCCCCACTTGGACACGCCCCTGGCCCGCGACGGGTCGAGATCACAGTTGGTGACGATGGCGCCCCGGAACGGCACGCACAGCTGTCCGCCGTGCGTGTGCCCGGCCATCACCAGCTGGTAGCCGTCGGCGGCGAAGCGGTCGAGCACCCGGGTGTACGGCGCGTGCGCCAAGCCCAGCGTCAGGTTGGCCGCCGGATTGGGCCTGCCCGCGATGGTGTCGTAGCGGTCGCGGGTCAGATGCGGATCGTCGACGCCGGCCACGGCGATGAGCTGGCCGTTTACCTCGACCTCGCGCCGCGTGTGCGTCATGTCGAGCCATCCGCGCTCGCTGAACGCCGCGCGCAGGTCCTGCCACGGCAGCGGCCGTCCCGTCACCCGCCGCGACCGGTTGAAGAGGTAGCTGGTCGGATTCTTCGGCTTGGGACCGAAGTAGTCATTGCTGCCGAACACGAACAGTCCGGGCACCGACAACAGATCGCCCATCGCCTGCACCACGGCGGGGACGGCCTTGGGGTGTGCCAGGTTGTCGCCGGTGTTGACGACCAGATCCGGATTCCATCGCGCCAGGTCCCTCAGCCACGCCTGCTTGCGTCGTTGTTGAGGCCGCATGTGGAAGTCACTGAGGTGCAGCACCCGCAGCGGCGACGACCCCGGCGTGAGCACCGGCATGGTCAGTTCCCGCATCACGAAGGCGTTTCGCTCGATCAGTGTCGCGTACGCGATGCCGGCGACCAGCGAGCCAGCGGCGACCACGGCAGAGTTCTTCAGGACCGTCGAAGGGGCGGACATGTAGGCAGCCTACTGCGCGAACCTGTCACTTACGCGTACCGGCGGCAGGACGTCACCAACTCCACACCTCGATCAGGGGGGCGGCGGAGGCGGCGGAGGCGGCGGCCCCAGTACGGGCACCGTGATGGGCGGCAAGCCGGGGATCTCCACGACCGTCGACCCCATGGGTGGCGGGGCGAGCGGGTCGAAGGGCAGGCCGGCGGGCGGCGGCGGAGGTGGCGGTGCGATGCCGTTGCTGACCTGGAGCGTGATGATCGAACCCGGGACCGTCTGCCCGGACGGCGAGGTACCGACCACCGAGCCCGCCGGAGAGGCACTGTTGACCGAATTCGCCTGCTCGGCGACCTGGAACCCGGCCTCCTTCAGCCGCTGACGGGCCAGGTCCTGACCCATCCCAGCGATGCTCGGAACCCGAGAGCCCGGTGCCCCGTCGACGTAGCGCGGGTCCGTCGGCGGCAGCCCCACCTCCGGTGGGGTGATGGGTTTCATCGCCGTGAACCAGGTGCGGGCCGGTTCATTACCGCCGAACAGGTCGCCGGAGCCGCACTGCCGCAGCGGGAAGGAGCACAGGTCCGACGGCGTGGTCGAGTCGTCGTATATGTAGTTGGCCGCCGCGAAGGCGTTGGTGAAGCCGACGAAACCCGACGACCGGTGGGCCTCGGTGGTGCCGGTCTTGCCCGACATCGGAAGGTCCCAGCCGACCGATCCGGCCGCGCCTGCCGCGGTGCCGCTGCCGGAATCGTCCTTGCTCATGGCGTTGGCCAAGGTGTTGGCCAGGCCCTCGGGGACCACCTGCTCACAGGTTTCGGTCGTGACCGCGACCTCGTTGCCCCTGCGGTCGAACACCTTGTCGATGGGGTTGGGCGGGCACCACGTGCCGCTGGACCCCAATGTCGCCGCGACGTTCGACAATTCGAGCGCGTTGACCTCGATGGGTCCGAGCGTGAACGAGCCGAGGTTCTGCCGTTTGACGAAGTCGGCAAGGCTCTCGTTGCTCTCGGGGTCGTAGTCGCGGGCGGTGCCGGGCAGCGCGTACGACCGGAGCCCGAGCTTCACCGCCATGTCCACCGTGCGTTGCACGCCGACAAGAGAGATCAGTTTGGCGAACGCGGTGTTGGGCGATGTCGCGAGCGCGTCGGTGACGTTCATCGAACCGCGATAGTTGCCCGCGTTCTGCACGCACCAGGTGGCCGGCGGGCACCCCCGGGCGCCGCCGCTGCCCAGTCCCTTTGCCTCGAACCGGGCCGGGGCGTCGAGCTGGGCGTTGATGCCCATGCCCATGTCGAGCGCGGCCGCTGTGGTGAAGATCTTGAAGATCGAACCTGCGCCGTCGCCGACGAGCGAGAAGGGCTGCGGCTGCATGGTTTCCCGGGCGTCGAGGTTCAGCCCGTACGTCCGGTTGCTCGCCATCGCCACCACGGGGTGGGAGTCCTTGCCGGGGCGGATCACGCTCATGACGCTGGCGACGCCGTCGAGATCGGGCGCGGCGATGCCGTTGATCGACGACTTGACCGACCCCTGAATGTCGGGGTCGAGCGTGGTCCGGATGAGATAGCCGCCCTTGGCGACCTGCTCCTTGGACAGGCCCGCGCGAGCGAGGTACTCCAGTGCATAGTCGCAGAAGAAGGCACGGTCGCCCGCGGCGATGCATCCGCGTGGCAGCTCGTTGGGCTGGGGCAGGACGCCCAGCGGCGCCTCCTTGGCGGCCCGCAACGCCTCGGCCTCCTGGGGCACGTTGTCGATCATGGTGTCCAGCACGATGTTTCGGCGCGCGAGGGCACCGTCCGGATTGGTGTACGGGTTCAGCGTGCTGGTCGACTGCACCATGCCCGCCAGCAAAGCGGCCTGCTGCCAGTTCAACTCAGAGGCGTTGATTCCGAAGTAGGTCTGCGCGGCGTCCTGAACGCCGAACGCTCCGTTGCCGAACGACACCAGATTCAGATACCGCGTCAGGATCTCGGGTTTGGTGAACGTCTTGTCCAACGTCAGCGCCATGCGGATCTCGCGGAGCTTGCGGGCGGGCGTCGTCTCGATGGCGGCGCGCTTCTCGGCGTCGGTCTGCGCGATGACTAGCAGTTGGTAGTTCTTCACGTACTGCTGCTCGATGGTGGAGCCGCCGCGGGTGCTCAGGTCGCCCGATGCGTAACCGGCGAGGCCCGTCAGCGTGCCCTTCCAGTCGACGCCGTTGTGCTCGGCGAAGCGCTTGTCCTCGATCGAGACGATAGCCAACTTCATGGTGTTGGCGATCTGATCGCTGGGCACCTCGAACCGGCGCTGGGAATACAGCCACGCGATCGTGTTGCCCTTGGCGTCCACCATCGTCGACACCGCGGGCACCTCGCCCTCGACCAGCTGGGCCGAGCCGTTGGCGACGACGTCGGAGGCGCGGTTGGACATCAGGCCGAAGCCGCCGACGAGCGGGAACATCAGCGCGGCGGCGATCACGCTGGCCAATAAGATGCACCAACCGAGCTTGATGACCGTCACCCCCGTCGGTGGCGGCGTCGACGGTCGCTCTGACATGGCTACAGAGTAGCCACGTCATTCTGAAGAGCCTCGTGACGGTGGGATACGTGCCGAAGGACGCGCTGCGGGGTGTTCGATCATGCGCAAAGATCGGTGACGGCACGGTCGTCCCACAAATTCGTGATTTGACTGTTGCGCAAAACCCCCCTGACCACCTAGCTTGGACACACAGTGCGATCTAGGTAACACTACGGAGCGCAATGTGGCGTAGATCGCACCGGCGTTCTACACCTAGGTTTGGACCGCCGCAGGGGCGGCTGGACGAAGGGAACGCTGGTGTCAGGAACACGGCCCGCGGCGCGCAGAACAATGACGACCTCCCCAGTCAACGGTGTAGTCCAAGGTGCCGAGGCCGAGGCCCGCATCGCATGGGTTTCTCAAGCTCGCTGCCGCCAGGCCGATCCCGACGAGCTCTTCGTGCGCGGGGCCGCCCAGCGCAAGGCCGCCGTGATCTGCAGGCATTGCCCCGTGATCTTGGAGTGCGGGGCGGACGCCCTCGACAACCGCGTCGAATTCGGCGTATGGGGCGGCATGACCGAGCGTCAGCGCCGTGCCCTGCTCAAGCAGCATCCCGAGGTCGTTTCCTGGGCCGAGTTCTTTGCCGCCCAGCGCAAACACCGCAGCGCGGTCTAAGCCGAGCGATTCATCCGGCCGCCGCGTCGGAGTCCACTTCACCGGTGATCTGATCGGCGATGGTGCGCAGCGCCTCCAGATCCGACACGTCGAACGGAAGCGACGGCACCCCGACGATCGCCACCGCGGGGTTGGCTCCGGTGAACCGAGCCAACAGCCGAACCTCCCGCTTGGCGGTGAGCGCCCGGTCGGCATGGATCCGCAGTACCGCGGCCGTCAGCGCCTCGGGACCGTCCACGCCGCCCAACTCATCCGCGGCTTCGTTCGCCTTGTCGGCGTGGAGGTCGCACAGGATCGGGTGCGTGCGGTTGAGGATGAGCCCCGCCAGCGGCATCCGTTCCTGTGACAGCCGGTCGACGAAGAACGTCGCCTCACGCAGCGCGTCGGGTTCGGCGGCGGAGATCACGACGAACTGAGTACCGCGCCGCTTCAACAATTCGTAGGTGCGATCGGCCTTCTTGCGAAACCCGTCGAACGTCGCATCCAGCGCCTGCACGAATCCGGCTGCATCGGAGAGCATCTGGGAGCCGAGCACCGTCGAGAGCGCCTTCATCGCAAGGCCGACGGCGCCCGTGACCAACCGTCCGATGCCCCGGCCAGGAGCGAGCAGCAGCCGCCACAGTCGGCTGTCCATGAAGCTGCCCAGCCGTTTCGGGGCGTCGAGGAAGTCCAGTGCATTGCGCGACGGCGGGGTGTCCACGACGACGAGGTCCCACTTGTCCTCGGCGAGCAACTGCCCGAGCTTCTCCATCGCCATGTACTCCTGAGTGCCGGCCAGGGACGTGGCGACCGTTTGGTAGAACTGGTTCTCCAGAATCGCCTCGGCGCGATCGCCATCGGAGTACTGCAGCACCATCTCGTCGAATGTCCGGCGCATGTCCAGCATCATGGCGTGCAGTTCGCCCTTGACCTCAGGTGCCAGGGGGACTCGCTGGGGATAGTTGCCGAGGTCCTTGATCCCGAGCGCCTGTGCGAGCCGTTTGGCCGGGTCGATGGTCAGCACGACGACGGTGCGACCGTATTCAGCGGCCCGAAGAGCCATCGCGGCCGCGGTAGTCGTCTTGCCGACACCGCCCGCGCCGCAACACACCACGACCCGATTGGTCGTATCGGACAGGATGGCGCCCATGTCGAGCGCAGGTGGAGTGGTGCTCACTATCTTGCTCCTTGGCTCTTCGCGCAAGCGCTCATCGCACGCCCTGGTGGGCGAGTTCCTCGGCGAGTTCGTAGAGGCTGCCCAGGTCGACGCCGTCGCGCAGCGCGGGCAGTTCGAGTCGCGGGACGTCGAGCTCGTCGAGTTGTTCGGCGCTCTCGGTGCGCGCCGCAATGCGCGTCGCATGCTGGATGGCCTCGGTGAGAAGGCCGGCGAAGTCGTTGTCGGACAGCGCTATTCCCGCCTTCGACAGGCCCGCCCGGATACCGTCGGCGTCCACGACGCCCTCCGCGGCCTTGGCCAGGTCCGCCGGGGAGAAGTAGTTCGGAATGTTCCGGTTGACGATCACGCTGCCGATCGGCAACCCGAGTTCTCTGAGCTCGTCGATCGCCTCGACGGTCTCCTGAATGGGAAGCGCCTCCAACAGGGTGACCAGGTGGATCGCCGTCAGCTCGGAGTGCAAAACCTTCACCACGCTTTCGGCCTGACCGTGTACCGGACCGCCCTTGGCCAAATCGGAGACGGCCTTGGTGACGTCGAGGAAGCGGGCGATCCGCCCGGTCGGCGGGGAGTCGACCACGATGGCGTCGTATGCCGGCTGCTTGCCCTTCTCGGCCCGCGTGACGATCTCGCGGATCTTGCCCGTGAGCAGCACGTCCCGCAGTCCCGGGGCGATCGTCGTCGCGAACTCGACGGCACCGATGCGGTGCATCGCCCGCCCGGCGATGCCGAGGTTGTAGAACATGTCGAGGTACTCCAGGAACGCGGCCTCGGTGTCGATGGCCAGCGCGTTGACCTGGCCACCCCCCTCGGCCGTCGCGATCTTGACCTCCTGGTACGGCAGCGGCGGCACGTCGAAGAGCTGGGCGATGCCTTGGCGGCCCTCGACTTCGATCAGCAACACCTTGCGGCCGCCTGCCGCGAGGGACAGCGCCAGCGACGCCGCGATCGTCGACTTTCCGGTGCCTCCCTTGCCGGTCACGAAGTGCAAGCGCACCTTGGTGAGGCGGGATGGCCAAGCCATCGGCGTTCGGCCTGGAGGTGCGGAAGACTGGGAAGCCACCTCAGCATGCTAGCCAAGTGCTGGGAGCGGGCCGATAGGCTCAGCCACATGAGCGAACCGACCAAGTGGGAGTACGTGACGGTCCCGTTGCTGGTGCACGTGACCAAGCAGATCCTCGATCAGTGGGGCGACCAGGGCTACGAACTGGTCACGGTGCTGCCAGGCCCCACCGGCGAGCAGCACATCGCCTATTTGAAACGGCCGAAATGACGTCCGGCGTTGGGCGGACGAGTCCGTCGGCCCGGCTCGCCGAACTCGGAATCGAACTGCCCGGCGTCGTCACCCCGTTGGCGGCGTATGTGCCTGCGGTCCGCACGGGCAATCTTGTCTACACCTCGGGCCAACTGCCGATGGTCGCCGGCGAGCTGCTGCGGTCCGGCAAGGTCGGCGGAACCGTCAGCGCCGAGGACGCCAAGGCGCTGGCCCGGGTCTGCGCGCTCAACGCGCTGGCCGCGGTGCACGCTCTCGTCGGCATCGACTCCGTGAGCCGGGTCGTCAAGGTGGTCGGGTTCGTCGCTTCCGCCGCGGGTTTCACCGGGCAACCCGGCGTCGTCAACGGCGCATCGCAGTTGTTCGGTGACGTCTTCGGCGAGGCGGGCGCACACGCCAGGTCGGCCGTCGGCGTGTCAGAACTTCCGCTCGACGCCCCCGTCGAGGTGGAGTTGATCGTCGAGGTGCAGTGACGTCCGGCGCGGGGGATACCCCCACGCGCCGGGGAGAGCTCGAACATCCGGCGTACGGCAAGCTGCGCCGGGTGACCGACTCCGCGTCGGTGCTGCTGTGTGACAACCCAGGGCTCCTGACGCTCGACGGCACCAACACGTGGGTGCTGCAAGGACCGGGCAGCGACGAACGCGTGATCGTCGACCCGGGTCCCGACGACGACGCGCACATCGAGCGGATCGCGAGCCTCGGCAAGATCCCGCTGGTGCTCATCAGCCACAAGCACGTCGATCACACCGATGCCATCGACAAGCTCGTCGAACAGACCGGGGCGACGGTGCGTGCGGTGGGTAGCGGCTTCCTGCGCGGCATGGGCGGGCCGCTGGCCGACGGCGAGGTCATCGACGCCGCCGGATTGCGGATCGCGGTGATGGCGACGCCGGGCCACACGGCGGACTCGTTGTCCTTCCTGGTCGACGTCCGGGGCGAGCGCAGCGACGGGAAGGGTGGGGCCGTGCTGACCGCCGACACCGTGCTGGGCCGCGGGACCACCGTCATCGACAACGAGGACGGCAGCCTGCGCGACTACCTGGAGTCATTGCGGCGGCTGAACGGGCTCGGCGGGCGCACCGTGCTGCCCGGCCACGGCCCGGAGCTCCCGAACGTCGAGGACGTCACCGCCATGTACCTCGCGCATCGCGAGCAGCGACTCGAGCAGGTGCGGGATGCGTTACGCACGCTCGGGGACGAGGCGACCGCGCGCCAGATCGTCGAGCACGTCTACACCGACGTCGACGAGAAGCTGTGGGACCACGCGGAGTGGTCGGTCCAGGCGCAGCTGAACTACCTGCGCACTGAATAGCGCGAACAGACGCAAACTTCCCCGACACGCCGTGTCTTGGGGGACTTTGCGTCTGCTCGGCGGTGGGACCTAGCGGGCGCCGTGGGACCTAGCGGGCGCGGCGGGCCAAGCGCTCGGAGTCGCTGATGAGCACGCTCTTGCCCTCGAGCCGGATCCAACCGCGATGCGCGAAGTCGGCGAGCGCCTTGTTCACGGTCTCGCGCGACGCCCCGACGAACTGCGCGATCTCCTCCTGGGTCAGGTCGTGCGTGACGCGCAGCGCCCCACCCTCCTGCGTACCGAACCGCTGGGCCAGCTGAAGCAGCTGCTTGGCGACGCGTCCGGGGACGTCGGTGAAGATGAGGTCGGCCAGGTTGTTGTTGGTGCGACGCAGCCGGCGCGCCAACACGCGCAGCAGCTGTTCGGCGATCTCCGGCCGATCCGCGATCCACGCCCGCAGCGCATCCCGGTCCATCGACACGGCGCGCACCTCGGTGATGGTGGTGGCGCTCGACGTCCGCGGACCGGGGTCGAAGATCGACAGTTCGCCGAACATGTCGGACGGACCCATGATGGTGAGCAGATTCTCGCGACCGTCCGGGGACCGGCGGCCGATCTTCACCTTGCCGCTGATGATGATGTACAGCCGGTCACCCGGCTCACCCTCGGCGAATACGGTGTGCCCACGCGGGAAGTCGACGGGTTGCAGCTGCTTGGTCAGCGCGGAAACCGCGGTCGGTTCGACGCCCTGGAAGATTCCGGCCCTGGCCAGGATCTCGTCCACGTTGCCCCTCTTAAGCTGTTCGTTGATATGACATGCGCAGGCCAACCGCCTTCGTGGTTGGTGAAATCAGTCTAGAGGTAGGCCACTTCGCAACGAGCCAACGCTACACACGATCGGCCTGTCGAGTCGCCTGAAACTGCGGATTCGCCCGATGGTGGACGTAGACACGTGTCGGCAAACACGGCTCAGGTTCGGGTTTGGCGTACTTGTGTGGCCGTGTCTCCCGCAACGGCAAGGTGTCCGGAGAAGTGGCATCGCGGATGGCCAACGGCTTGCGCACCGAATCTGCCTTGGCGTGTTCGAGCATCGCCGTTACATCCTTCGACGACACCGTTCCGTCGTCGAGGCCCGCCTCGAGTCGGTCCAGCCCGAAGGTTGCCAGCATCAGCAACCCTGGAATGAACGCGACGAGCAACCAAGACACATGGCGAAGTAAACACGCCGAAGGTCTCAGCGTGATCACGAAATGCCACCGGTCCGCGTCTATGCTTGTCGGTTCGCTCAGTACGCTGAATCCGTGGCAATACGAGCGGAGTCGGCCCCCAAGGCGGGCAAGTCGGACGGCCGGCGCGCGGCCAAGTGGGACAAGGAGACGCACACCGGTCTGGTGCGCCGTGCCCGACGGATGAATCGCACGCTCTCCCAAGCGTTTCCACACGTCTACTGCGAGCTCGACTTCACCAACCCGCTGGAACTGACGGTGGCCACCATTCTGTCCGCGCAGAGCACCGACAAGCGGGTCAACCTCACCACTCCCGCCCTGTTCGTGAAGTACCGCACGGCGTTGGACTACGCGCAGGCCGACCGCACCGAGCTCGAGGAGATCATCCGGCCCACCGGCTTCTACCGGAACAAGGCGACGTCGCTGATGAAGCTCGGCCAGGAGCTCGTCGAGCGGTTCGACGGCGAGGTTCCCGACACCCTCGACGAACTGGTGACGCTGCCCGGCATCGGTCGCAAGACGGCCAACGTGGTGCTCGGCAACGCCTTCGACATACCGGGCATCACCGTCGACACCCACTTCGGCAGGCTGGTGCGACGCTGGCGCTGGACCGAGCTCGAGGACCCGGTGAAAGTCGAGTTCGCCATCGGTGAGCTCATCGAGCGCAGGGAATGGACACTGCTCAGCCACCGGGTGATCTTTCACGGCCGCCGCGTGTGTCACGCCAAGAAGCCGGCATGCGGGGTGTGCGTGCTGGCCAAGGACTGCCCGTCGTTCGGTACCGGCCCGACCGACCCGCTGGTCGCGGCGCCGCTGGTGAAGGGGCCAGAGACCGAGCACCTCTTGGCAATCGCCGGGCTCTGAGCCCGAGCCGATGAGCAGGTCGACCCGCTGGACCATCGGGGTGCTGATCGTCGTGACGGTGATGGTCGGGGCGTTGTTGAGCCAACTTCACTCGGGGACGGCGACCGACGGCCCGATCGCGACCGGGTCTGGGGTGGCGCGCGAGCACCGCGACGCCGATACCCCCGAGGCGTTGGCCGGGCCGCGTGCACAGGCCAGGCTGGAGCCGTGTCCAGCGCCGGGTCGGGGCGACGGTCCGGAGCCACTGCGCGGCACCATCCTGCAGTGCGCGGGCGACGGGTCGCAGGTCGACGTCGCCAAGGCGGTGGCAGGGCGGCTGACGGTGCTCAATCTGTGGGCCTACTGGTGCGGGCCGTGCGCGGACGAACTGCCCGCGATGGCCGAGTACCAGCGTCGAGTGGGCGACGACGTCACCGTGTTGACCGTGCATCAGGACGAGAACGAGACCGCGGGACTGCTTCGCCTGGCGGAACTCGGCGTCCGGCTGCCCACCCTGCAGGACGGACGCCGGCTCGTCGCGGCCGCGCTGAGCGTGCCCAACGTGATGCCTGCGACGGTCGTGCTGCGTTCGGACGGTAGCGTGGCCGAGGTTCTACCGAGGTCGTTCACCAACGCCGACGAGATCGCCGCTGCCGTGAACGCAGCGACAACCTAAATCGCCCGATCGATGAAGGAGTGCCGGGTTGAGCGACGACCGCGACGCCCACCCGCTCAGTCCCGACGCCGCACCCACGTGGCTCAAACAGCTCGTCGACAAGGTCGACGACGTCCCTGGCGCCTACCGCAAGCGGGTGCCGCCCGACGTGTTGGCCGCGGTGACCGCCGCCAACGCCGCCGCCACGTTGACCAGGAACAAGCGCGATGCCGCGGTGCTGGTGCTGTTCTCGGGCCCGGAGCACTCCGCGGCGGACGGGCTGCCCGACGACGCCGACCTGCTGGTCACCGTCCGCGCGTCGACGTTGCGAAATCACGCAGGCCAGGCCGCATTCCCCGGCGGGGCCGCCGACCCGGGCGACGACGGCCCGGTGTTCACCGCACTGCGGGAGGCACGCGAGGAGACCGGCATCGACACCACCCGGCTGCGCCCGCTGGCCACGCTGGACCAGATGTTCATTCCGCCGTCGGGCTTTCACGTGGTCCCGGTGCTGGCGTATGACCCAGACCCGGGCCCCGTCGGCGTCGTCGATCCGGGGGAGACGGCGATCGTCGCGCGGGTTCCGGTCCGCGCCTTCATCAATCCCGAGAACCGCCTGATGGTGTACCGGCAACAGAACACCCGCAGGTTCGCCGGGCCCGCGTTTCTGCTGAACCAGATGCTCGTCTGGGGTTTCACCGGACAGGTGATCTCGGCGATGCTCGACGTCGCTGGATGGGCCCAGCCGTGGAACACGCGTGACGTCCGTGAGCTCGACGAGGCTATGGCGCTCGTCGGCGACGGCAACGGCTACCGTGAAGGCCAACAATGACATCGTCACAGTGGCTTGATCTCGCGATCCTGGCCGTCGCGTTCGTGGCCGCCATCTCTGGCTGGCGCACGGGTGCACTCGGGTCACTGCTGGCGTTCTTCGGGGTGGTGCTCGGAGGCGTCGCAGGCATCCTGCTGGCACCGCACGTGGTCAGCCACCTCGACGGGCAGCGCACCAGGTTGTTCGTCGCGCTGTTCCTGATCCTTGGCCTCGTCGTCATCGGTGAGATCGCGGGTGTGGTGTTGGGCCGGGCCGCGCGCGCGGCGATCCGGAATCCGGCGCTGCGCAGCGTCGACTCGTTGGTCGGGGTGGCGCTGCAGGTCGTCACGATCCTGCTCGCCGCGTGGGTGCTCGCGATCCCTCTGACGTCCGCGAATCAGCCGAATCTCGCTGCGGCCGTGCGTGGTTCGCGAATTCTGACCGGCGTCGACCAGGCGGCCCCCGAGTGGGTGACGTCCAAGCTGCGGGCGAGCTTGAACAAGCTGTACGGCACCTCCGGGCTGCCCGACGTGCTGCCGCGGTTCGGTCGCACGCCCAACGTCGACGTCGACGTCCCCGACGCCGCGCTGGCGTCGGACCCGGTGGTCGCGTCCGTGCGGCCCAGCGTGCTCAAGATCCGCGGCGTGGCGCCCAGTTGTCAGCGGGTGCTCGAGGGCAGCGGGTTCGTCGTCTCGCCCAACCGGGTGATGTCCAACGCGCACGTCGTCGCAGGGTCGGACACGGTGACCGTCGAGGCCGACGGACAGTCCTACGACGCGAGCGTCGTGTCCTATGACCCCGAGGCGGACATCTCGCTACTCGACGTTCCGGATCTGCCGTCGCCGCCGCTGGGCTTCGATCAGCGTGAGGCGCCGACGGGCACCGACGCAGTGGTGATGGGCTACCCGGGCGGTGGCGACTTCACGGCCACACCCGCCCGCATCCGCGAGATCATCCAGCTCAAGGGTCCCGACATCTACCACTCCAACACCGTCACCCGTGAGGTGTACACCATCAGAGGTACTGTCCGACAGGGGAATTCGGGTGGGCCGCTGATCGACCGCGACGGCAGAGTACTGGGCGTCGTCTTCGGTGCCGCGGTGGACGATGCGGACACCGGCTTCGTGCTCACCGCCAACGAGGTGGCCAAGCAGATGGCGAAGGTGGGCAATAGCGCCAAGGTGCCCACCGGGACCTGCATCCCCTAGCCGTCAGGTGACGTAAACCTGGCCCAGGAAGCGCATCAGTTGATCGTTGACCTGATCGGGGGCTTCTTCGTGTCCGTAATGCCCGGCGCCCGCGAGCGATACGTAGCGGCCGTGCGGCGCGTAGCGCTGGGTGCGGTCGACCGGCTCCGCCAGCACGTACGGGTCGGCGTCGCCACGCATGTGCAGAACCGGGACGGCTAGCGGCCGCTTCATCGACCTCATGAACCGGCGACCTTCACCACGCACCTGGCTGCGGACGGCCCACCGTTGGTACTCCAGCGCCGAGTGGGCGGCCGACGGGATCTGGATGGCCCGCCGCATGTGCCCGATGGTCTCGTAAAAGTCCTCGGAGGCAAGCCATTTGGCACTCGCGCGGCTGCGGACGAGAAGCTCGAGCTCCTGGGCGTCGTTGCGGGTCAGCACGTGCTCGGGCCACCACGGCAGCTGGTAGCGCAGCATCCACGGCAGCAGCGCCAGGCCCTGATCGCGCCGGGTCAGCACCGACGCACGCAGCGCCACCGGGTGCGGTGAGCTCACCAGGGCGATCGCCCGGACCGCCCGCGGATGCAACACCGACGTCGCCCAGCACACCAGTCCTCCGTCGGCGTGACCCACCAGGGTCGCCCGCTTGTGTCCGAGCGCGCGGACCAGTCCGGCGGTGTCTCCGGCCAACGTCCAGCCGTCGTAGCCGCGCGGCGGCTTGTCGCTGCCGCCGTACCCGCGCAGATCCACGGCCACCACCCGTGCCCCCGTCAACGCCCGCAGCTGATGGCGCCACGACCACCAGAAGGAGCCGAACCCGTGCAGCAGGATCACCAGCGGCTGTTCGCCGGTCCGGACCGTCGCGTCATCGGGGCCGTTCGCCTCTACGACGTGAAAGCGAATCCCATTGGCGTGCACCTCGAGGTGACGCCACGGACCGTCGATGCGGGTGACCGACGGATCGGGCGGCTGCCGAAGGTCGCCGCCGGGGCGGCTGCTGGGCACGTTGTCGCCGCCGGCGCGGCTGCTGGGCACGTTGTCGCCGCCGAGGCGACTGCTGGGCACGTTGTCGCCGCCGAGGCGACTGCTGGGCACGTTGTCGCCGCCGGGGCGGCTCCTTGGCATCTACCAGCCCGACGGATCTGCCGTCGACTCCGGCACTCCCGGCCTGGCCGGCGGCTTGGCGTGGCCAGGCACCAGCGCCTCCCGCGCTTCCTTGACGGACGTGATCGTCTGTTGCGGCCCACGGATCCGGCGCACCTTCAGGTAGCCCAGTAGGGCGAAGACGAGGGCGGTCACCACCATCAGCCCGAACACGATGAGGTACGCGACCCAGGTCCACAGCCACATGTCGAGGAGCACCGCGAGGAACAGGAAGAAGAAGAACGTCGAGTAGAACAAAACCACCAGCGCCAAGATGAAATAGACGCTGCCGGTGACTCCCTTCTTGACGTCGCGGGTGAGCTCGGCCTTGGCGAGCTCCACCTCTGCCCGGACCAGGGTCGAAATCTGGGCCGACGTGTCCTTGACGAGGTCACCGATCGACGGCTCGGCCTTGGGCGCATGGGGATCGACCAGCGGAATCGAGGTTACAGTCGCCGGCACGCCGTTCTTGCGGTCGCCATTGCTCACGGCTCACGTCCTCCCAGCGTCGAATACGTCGTCGAGCTCAATGCGGTTCATGTTGCCATGTCGCAGCGGGCAGTTCGATCCCGGCCGACGATAGACTGACCGCGTTTGGCGAATAGTCGGGGCCTAGGAACGGAGTTGCCGTTGATCAACCGCTGGCCATTCGTGGTGTCGGCGGTGCTCGCGATCGTGGTCCTGACCCTGACCACACCTGGCCTTCCGCAGGCGCGGGCAGGTGCCCCCGTTCCGCTGGGCGGGGGCTCGGGGATCGTCATCGACGGGGACGCGTTCTGCACTTTGACCGCCATCGGCAACGACAACCGCGGCAATCTGATCGGCTTCACGTCGGCCCACTGCGGCGGTCCCGGCGCACAGGTCTCGTCCGAAGCCGCCGCTGACGCCGGCACGTTGGGCACCATGGTGGCGGGCAACGACGGCCTGGACTACGCGGTGATCCAGTTCGACCCGCACAAGGTGCAGCCGGTCGACACCGTCAACGGCTTCCTGATCGACGGCGTCGCCCCCGACCCGGTCTTCGGCCAGGTCGCCTGCAAGCTCGGGCGAACCACCGGCTACTCCTGTGGCGTCACGTGGGGGCCCGGGGACAAGCCGGGCACCATCCTCAATCAGGTCTGCGGTCAACCCGGTGACTCCGGCGCACCCGTCACCGTCGACAACCATCTGGTCGGCATGATCCACGGCGCGTTCAGCGAGGACTTGCCCACGTGCATCGTCAAGTTCGTACCGTTGCACACGCCCGCGGTGACGATCTCGATGAACTCCGTGCTCTCCGACATCAACGCGAAGAACCGGCCGGGATCGGGCTTCGTCCCGGTGGCTTGAGCGGCACGCCGCGTCGAATGTGCGCTCAGGGCGGGAATCCGCTCGAATGCCCGCCCTGGCGTCACATTGGGGTGCGGTCAGCCCTCCCGGTAGTCGATGACGACCCGGCCATCGATCTGGCCCCGTTCCATCCGGCCGAACACCTCGTTGACCTCCTCCAGCTTGGCGCTGGCGACGGTCGGGTGGATCAGTCCGCGGGCGTAGAAGTCAAGTGCTTCCGCCATGTCCTGACGGGTGCCGACAATCGAGCCCCGGATCGTCAGCCCCTTCAGCACGATGTCGAAGATCGGTGCGGGGAAGTCACCCGGCGGCAGCCCGTTGAACACGATCGTGCCGCCACGGCGCGCCAGGCCGATCGCCTGACCGAACGCCTGTGGGTGGACGGCCGTGACAAGCACGCCGTGCACCCCGCCGGTCGCCTTCTGAACCTCGGCTACGACGTCGGCTGTGCGGGCGTTGATCGCCACCTCGGCGCCCAGACGCGATGCCAGAGCCAACTTGGAGTCGTCCACGTCGATCGCCACCACCCGCAGGCCCATTGCCCGCGCGTACTGCACCGCGATGTGGCCGAGTCCGCCGATTCCGGAGATCGCCACCCATTGACCCGGACGGGTGTCGGTGACCTTGAGGCCCTTGTAGACCGTCACCCCGGCGCACAGGATGGGCGCCACTTCGAGCGGGTCGACGTTGTCGGGGATCCGCGCGGCGTATGCGGCGTTGACGAGCATGTAGCTCCCGAAACTGCCGTTCACGCTGTAACCGCCGTTCTTTTGGCTCTCGCACAGCGTTTCCCACCCGGTGCGGCAGTACTCGCACGTCCCGCACGCCGACCAGAGCCACGCATTGCCGACCTTGTCGCCGATTTCGAGGTCGGCGACGCCGTCACCGAGTGCGACGACGGTGCCGTAGCCCTCGTGCCCTGGGATGAATGGGGGTTGTGGTTTGACGGGCCAATCACCATGTGCGGCATGAAGATCGGTGTGGCAGACACCGGAGGTCTCCAGCTTTACGAGAGCTTCGCCGTATCCGGGTACCGGAAGGTCCAGCTCGGAGATCTGCAGCGGGGCACCGAATTCGGTGACGACAGCGGCCCGCATCGTGTCGGTTGAGAGTTCGGATGTCTTGGGGGCGTCGATGGTGTGTGTCATGGTTCCAGTCCAATCGTGAAATGGGTTGAAAAGAAGGGTCTTTAGTCAGGGATCAGAAGAATCCGAGCGCCTGGTCTGAGTAGGACACCAAGAGGTTCTTGGTCTGTTGGTAGTGGTCGAGCATCATCTTGTGGTTCTCGCGGCCGATGCCGGACTGCTTGTAGCCACCGAACGCCGCGTGCGCGGGGTAGGCGTGGTAGCAGTTGGTCCAGACCCGGCCGGCCTTGATGTCGCGCCCGGCCCGGTAGGCGGTGTTGCCGTCGCGGCTCCAGACCCCGGCGCCGAGGCCGTAGAGCGTGTCGTTGGCGATGGTGATCGCGTCGTCGTAGTCGGTGAACGACGTCACCGCGACGACGGGTCCGAAGATCTCCTCCTGGAAGATCCGCATCTTGTTGTGGCCCTCGAAGATGGTGGGCTGCACGTAGTAGCCACCGGACAGGTCGCCGCCGAGTTCGGCGCGCTCGCCGCCGGTGACCAGTGGGCGCCTTCGTCCTTGCCGATCTCGATGTAGGACAAGATCTTTTCCAGCTGATCGTTGGAGGCCTGCGAGCCGATCATGGTCTCGGTGTCCAGCGGGTCGCCTTGGCGGACGGCCTTGGTGCGGATCGCGGCGAGTGTCAAGAACTCGTCGTAGATGTCGGCCTGGATCAGGCTGCGCGACGGGCAGGTGCACACCTCACCCTGGTTGAGGGCGAACATCGTGAAGCCCTCCAACGCCTTGTCCTGATAGTCGTCGACTGCGGCCATCACGTCGGAGAAGAAGATGTTCGGGCTCTTGCCGCCCAGTTCGAGCGTCACGGGGATGAGGTTCTGGCTCGCGTACTGCATGATCAGCCGGCCGGTGGTGGTCTCGCCGGTGAACGCGATCTTGGCGATCCGGTTGCTCGAGGCCAGCGGCTTGCCGGCCTCGACGCCGAACCCGTTGACGATGTTGACCACCCCCGGCGGCAGCAGGTCCCCGATCAACGAGAACAGGTAGAGGATCGAGGCCGGAGTCTGCTCGGCGGGCTTCATTACGACCGCGTTGCCCGCCGCCAGTGCGGGGGCGAGCTTCCATACGGCCATGAGGATCGGAAAGTTCCACGGGATGATCTGCCCGACCACCCCGAGCGGTTCGTGGAAGTGATAGGCGACGGTGTCCTCGTCGATTTGCGACAGCGACCCTTCCTGGGCGCGGAGCGCGCCGGCGAAATACCGAAAGTGGTCCACCGCCAGCGGAATGTCGGCGTTGAGCGTCTCCCGGATGGGCTTGCCGTTGTCCCAGGTTTCGGCGACGGCGATCGCTTCCAGATTCTGTTCGATGCGGTCCGCGACCTTGTTGAGGATGACCGCACGATCGGCCGGCGACGTTCTCCCCCAGGCGGGTGCCGCGGCGTGGGCGGCGTCCAACGCGCGCTCGATGTCGGATTCGTCGGAGCGGGCGACCTCGCAGAAGGCCTGGCCAGTGACCGGCGTCGGATTCTCGAAGTATCGGCCCCGTGTCGGTGCGACCCACGCGCCGCCGATGTAGTTGTCGTAGCGGGACTCGAAGGTCATCAATGAGCCTTCGGTACCGGGCCGGGCGAAAATGGTCATGGGCTCTTCTCTCCTGTACTTGCGACGAATGTGTCGGTCGTCACTCAAGCTAGGCAAGAAGGGGTTGCAGCACGGTTGCACGGATGCGCAACGTCGGCGGACGCGAGGAGCAAGTTCGAGTCAGCGCGAACTAGCCGAGTTCGAAGTCCAGGCCGGCGAGATGTCCACGGGCCTGCGCCCGGATGATGGGCTTGGATCCGGCGCTGTCGTGCAGGATGCGCCAACCGTCGCGGTCGTCGCGACCTTCGGGTAGTTCCAGCCAACGCCGAAGCAGTGCAACGCTTCCCGTTGCGACGACTGCGCTGCGCAGGCTGGTCGCCAGTTCGGTGCGCAGTCGGGCGATGGCGGGGGACACCGACTGGCTCAGCAGCGGACCGCGGTAGCCGTCGAGGGCGGAGACTACGTCGCCGGCCGCGAGTGCATCGAAGACGGTGCCGAGATCGCTGCCGAGGGGCGCCGTCAACCTATAGGGCCGCGACGCGATGAACTCCGATCCGACGACCTTGCGCAACCGTGACATCTCGGCCCTGATGGTGACCACGTCGAGGTCCTTGTCATCAAGCAGCATCGCAAGGTGGTCGGCGCTGAGACCCTCGGGGTGCCGGCTCAGGAGCACGAGGATGTCGGCGTGCCTGCCCGTCAACACGCTCCGGTGTAGAAAGCCGTCCTCGTCGGTGACCTGCCATCCGGGACGGTCACCGCCGAGCACCGTCAGGCGCGGCACGCCCGTCGGCGTGTCCAGGCAGCGCGGCTGGGTGAACCGCAACAGGGCCAGATGATTCTCCACGGCGACGGCCGTCGCGCGGACCAGAGCCAACGTCTGTGGTGACGCCACGTCGTCTCCGCCGGTGAGGTCGATGGCCCCGATCAGGGCGCCGGTCCCCGGGTCGTGCACGGGAACCGCCGTGCAACTCCACGGCTGTACGATCCGCGAGAAGTGCTCGGTGCCACGGATCTGCACCTCGGCGTCGAGCGCGAGCGCAGTACCCGGCGCATTGGTGCCTGCTCCGCGTTCGCTCCAGTCGGCGCCCGGCACGAAGTTCATCGCCTCCGCCTTGCGACGGGCCGTGGCGTCGCCTTCGACCCACAGCAGCGTGCCGTCGGCAGCGGAGACGGCGACCATCACGCCCGAGGTCGTCGCATCCGCGACGAGCAGACGGCGGATGACCGGCAGCGCGGAGGCAAGCGGGTGAGCTGCCCGCATCCTGGCGATGCTCTGCGCAAGCTCCGATGACCAGGCGCCACCGACGTCGGGATCCACTCCCTTTGCGAGGCTGCGCTGCCAGCTTTCGGCGACGACACGACGCAACGGGGTCGAGCCGAGGTAGCTGGCGTCCACCTCGCCCGCGACGAACAGTTCGTGGATCGCGCGCACCCCCGCCGACGGCCCGCGGGCCGTGGCCCGTCCGCCCGAAGTCTTCGATGTGCCCACCGGATCACGCTCCTCGCGAGGCGTGGCGATGCCGCGCGTGGCGCCACCATAGCTCAACACCAGCGGTTGCGAACAGGGACTTTCGGCCCGCCGGTGCTGGCGGGAAGACTGCGCGGTTACGCCCGGGACCCCGCCGTCAATTGAGGTGATGGACCTCTTGCCGTCCGTATACCGGCGTGGGGATGCCCTCGTGGCGCGCCTTGAGTTGCAGAGCGAGATACAGCGAGTAGTGCCGCGACTGGTGCAGGTTGCCGCCGTGGAACCACAGGTTCTCCTGGTGGGTGGGCTTCCACATGTTGCGCTGTTCGCCCTCCCAGGGGCCGGGGTCCTTGGTCGTGCCGCTGCCCAGCCCCCACACCTTGCCGACCTTGTCGGCGACGTCCTGACCGATGAGGTCGGCGGCCCATCCGTTCATCGAGCCGTAGCCGGTCGCGTAGACCACCACATCGGCGGGTAACACGGTGCCGTCGGTCAGCACCACCGAGTCCTCGGTCAGGTGGTCGACCTGACCGTGGGCCAACTTGATGCTCCCGTCGGCGACCAAGTCGGAAGCTCCGACGTCGATGTAGTAACCCGAACCTCGTCGGAGGTACTTCATGAACAGCCCGGAATCGTCGTCGCCCCAATCTAATTCGAATCCCGCGGCCGCCAACCTGTCGTAGAAGTCCTTGTCCCGCTCTCGGATGGCGTCGTAGATCGGGATCTGGAACTCGTGCATGATCCGGTACGGCAGTGAGGCGAACGTGAGATCGGCCTTCTCGGTGGTCATGCCGGCGGCCACTGCGCGCTCCGAATACAGGTCGCCCAGGCCGAGATCCATCAACGAATCCGACCTCACGATGTGCGTCGACGACCGTTGCACCATGGTCACGTCGACGCCGTTCTCCACCAACGCCTTGCAGATGTCGTGCGCCGAGTTGTTGGAACCGACGACGACAGCGCGCTTGCCGACGTACTGATCGGGGCCCGGGTGTGCGCTGGAGTGGTGCTGGTCGCCGCGGAAGGCGTCCTGCCCCGGCAGCGTCGGGACGCTTGGCTTGCCCGACATGCCCGTCGCCAGCACCAGCTGGGCGGGGTGCAGCACGAGGCGCTCGCCGTCGCGGTCCACCTCGACGGTCCACGTCTTGGCGGCGTCGTCGAACGACGCGGACAGGCACGTCGTCTTCGACCAGTACGGGACCTCCATGACCCGGGTGTAGAACTCGAGCCAGTCGCCGATCTTGTCCTTCGGCGCGAACACCGGCCAGTTCTGCGGGAACGGCATGTACGGCAGATGGTCGTACCAAACGGGGTCGTGCAGGCACAGCGACTTGTAGCGCTTGCGCCATTGATCACCGGGGCGTTCGTGGCGGTCGACGACGATCGCGGGCACGCCGAGCTGGCGCAGCCGGGCACCCAGTGCGATTCCACCCTGGCCGCCGCCCACCACCAGGACGTAGGGCTGGTTCTCGTAGCCGAGGGTCGTCTCCTCGTCGTGGCGCTTCTCCGCCCACGACCTGGTGTCCGGATCGGATCCGTGGACCGCGCCCATGACGCGGGTGGTGCCCTTGCGCTCCTCGTGGCCCTTGAGTTCCTGCAGCGCGGTCAGCAGCGTCCAGGCCTGATCGCCTGCTTCCGGGTCGGTCTTGAGCCGCAGGTGTCCGACACCGCGTCCGTGGGCGGTCTCGAACTCGATGAACGCCGACGTGACGTCGCCGTCGGCGGTGGGGGTTTCACGGGTGCGGAAGCCGAACGGATTGGTCTCGGCAAGTCGGGCACCGAGCATGTCGGCAACGGCGTCGCGGCCTTCGAGCGTCTTGAGATTCCAGGTGAAGGACACCAGATCGCGCCAGAAGCTGTCGACGGCGAACTTGGCCACGACCCGTTCCACGTCGCGGACGGCCAGCGCGGCCTCGAAGTCGGCCAGCCAAGCGTCGACACGCGCCTGGGGCGAGGGAGCGGTGGTGATGGGCTCGATGGTTTGGGTCATGTGACTCAGGGCACACCCGATGCCGTGGTCCGCGCAAGGGTTGCAACGCCTTGCAACTCTTTTGCGTTGTGGTCGTGGTCACATACACATAGCCGCATGAAAGCAGCTGTCTACTACGGACCGAACAAGCTCGAAGTCGCTGACGTGCCCGAACCCGACCCGACCGCAGGTACCGTCAAGGTTCGAGGTCGGATACAACGGCATCTGCGGCACCGACCTGCACGAGTACTACGCGGGGCCGATCTTCGTGCCGACCGAACCTCATCCGCTGACCGGTCAGCAGATGCCGCTGGTGATGGGTCACGAGTTCTCCGGCACCATCACGGCCGTCGGCGACGGGGTGACCGACTACGCTGAGGGCGACCGGGTGGCCATCATGCCGCTGTACCGCTGCGGGCACTGCCCGGCGTGCAAGGCAGGCAACTACAACATCTGCGCGCAGATCGGCTTCCACGGACTGATGTCCGACGGCGGCATGGCCGAGTACACCGTCGTCCCGACCGACATGCTGCACCGCCTGCCCGACAACGTGTCGCTCGAACTCGGCGCGCTCGTCGAGCCGATGTCGGTGGCGTACCACGCAGCGACCCTCGGCGAACCGGATGCCGCGGGCACCGCGATGGTGTTCGGCGCGGGACCGATCGGCATCGGGCTGTGGTTTGCGTTGCGCGGCAAGGGTGTCGAGGACGTCTTCGTCGTCGAGCCGTCGGCGACGCGGCGCGCCGCCATCGAGGTGCTGGGGGCGCGGACCCTGGACCCGACGGGCCTGGACGTGCCCGCGTTCATCGCAGACTCACACGGGCGGCCGTGGGGCCGACGCGGTCTACGACGCGGCAGGCGTGCAGCCCGCCGTCGAGACGGCGCTGGCCTGTGTCGGCGCCCGCCGGACGATGGTCAGCGTGGCCATCTACGAAAAGCCCTTGACCACACCACTACTCAACCTGGTGATGAACGAATCCCGCATCCAGGGCTCGCTGTGCTACACCGCTCCCGACTTCGCTGCGGTGATCGACCTGATGTCCCGCGGCATGTACGACACCACGGGTTGGGTCACCTCCATCCCCATCGACGACGTCGTCGACGAGGGCTTCGAGGCGCTCCACGCGGGAACCAAGATGAAGGTCCTCGTCGACCCCTCCGAGTAGGCCCACCAACGGGAAGGTGCGGGAAGGAAACAAACCATGACGAGAAGCATCGAAGCTCCATTGCTCGACACGGTGGCCATGGTGACCGGCGCGGGCCGCGGCATCGGCCGTGGCATCGCACTGGACCTGGCCCGACACGGCGCCGACGTCGCGCTGGTCGACGTGAGCGCGGACGCCGTCGCGTCGGTCGCCGACGAGATCGCCGAGATCGGTTCGAAGGCAACGACGTTCGTCGCCGACGTCTCCGACCGCAGCCAGGTGTTCGACGCCGTCGACCACGCGGCGTCCGCATTGGGCGGGTTCGACGTGATGGTGAACAACGCGGGGGTGGCGTTGGTGGGGCCGATCGCCGCGGTGACGCCCGAGGAACTGGCGCGGCTGTGGTCGATCAACGTCGACGGCGTGCTGTGGGGCATCCAGGCCGCCGTCGCGAAGTTCAAGGAGCTTGGGAACAGAGACAAGGGAAAGATCAGCAGAATCATCAACGCCTCGAGCATCGCCGGCCACGAGGGCTTCGCGATGCTCGGCCCGTACAGCGCCACCAAGTTCGCGGTGCGTGCGCTGACGCAGGCCGCCGCCAAGGAGCACGCCGCCGACGCCATCACCGTCAACGCGTACTGCCCCGGTGTGGTGGGCACCGACATGTGGGTCGAGATCGACAAGCGATTCGCCGAACTCACGGGTGCGGCAGAGGGGGAGACGTTCGAGAAGTTCTCCGCCACGATCGCGCTCGGCCGCTCCGAGACGCCCGATGACGTGGCCGGTTTCGTCACCTACCTCGCCGGCCCCGGCGCCGACTACATGACGGGCCAGGCCGGTCTGATCGACGGAGGCATGGTCTACCGGTGACGGGCCTACCCGGACCGGCAGGTGACACCCGATGTGACGGGGAGCACAATCGACGGTGATGCCCTCCTCATCCGCGACACCCGAGCCCGCGGTCGCAGCGGGCGATGATCCGCGCAGCTATGCGGTGCTGCTGTCGGAGGTGTACGACGCCACCATGGCGGGCAACCGGGCGCCGGCCCGACCGCGCGACGTAATCGCCGACTCGTGGAACAGGCTGCTCGGCAAGGGCATCGACCCGGAACACCACTGCCCACCCGACGTCGACACCAGCGGCCTCGATGCGTTGCGGCAGGCCTCCGGGCTCTTCGCCGTACTCGACGACGTCTCGCGGGGGCTGGACTCGGTGATCGAGAGCGGCGACAACATCCTGGTGGTCGCCGACGCGCGGGGCCGGGTGCTGTGGCGGTACGGGTCGCCACGGGTGCTCGGCAACGCCGACCGGCTGGGCTTCGTCGAGGGTGCGCAGTGGGCCGAGAGTGCAGTCGGCACCAACGCCATCGGCACCGCGCTGGCGTCGCACCGGGCCGTCCAGGTGTTCTCCGCCGAGCACTTCCTGCGCAGCCACCACGCGTGGACGTGTGCGGGCGCCCCGATCAAGGATCCGCGGACCGGGCAGGTGGTCGGCGTCGTCGACGTATCCGGCCCGGCCGCAACGGTGCATCCCACCACCATCGCGCTGGTCGACCTGGTCGCCCGGTTGGCGGAGGCCCAACTGCGGGAAGTGCACGACCGTACGCTCAACCGGCTGCGCACGGTCGCTGCACCCATCCTCGCCCGCGTGGGTAGGCCTGCGCTGGCGGTCGACTCGGACGGATGGGTGGCCGCGGTGGACTCGCTGCCGCCGCACAACCGGATTCTGCTGCCGGACAACGGTGTTCCCGGGCGCACGTGGATTCCGTCGCTGGGCGCCTGCGACGTCGAGCCGTTGCCAGGTGGCTGGCTGGTGCGGCTCGCGGACGACGTCGACGAACCGCCCGTGCCGTCCCGGATCACGCTCGACCTGTCCGCCGCCTCCGCCCCCAGCCTGGACGTCGTCGGGCAGTTCGGCACCTGGCGGCGGGACATCTCGCCGCGGCACGCCGAGATCCTGCACGTGTTGGCCACGCATCGCCAGGGGCGGTCGGCACCCGAACTTGCCGGCGACCTCTACGGCGACCGCTCGCGGGTGGTCACCGTGCGCGCCGAGATGTCGCGACTGAGAAGGCAATTCGTGGGATTGGTACTGGGCAAGCCGTACCGGTTCCCGGAGTCGGCCGTCGTTCGCGTCAACTATCCCGGCGACATGGCGACGTTCCTACCCGCGTCGACCGCACCGTCCATCCGTGCGGCCCGCGGCGGGTTGGCGTACTGAGCGCCGTAGCGACGAGGGCTACTTACTGGCGCGAATGGCCTCGAAAACGCTGGGATCCAACAGCGTTGAGGTGTCTCCGAGCTCGCGCCCCTCGGCGACGTCGCGCAACAACCGGCGCATGATCTTGCCGCTGCGTGTCTTGGGTAGCTCGGGCACCACGTGGATTTCCCGGGGACGGGCGATCGGCGAGATCTCCTTGGCCACTTCGGCACGCAGCTCGTTGACCATGTCGTCCTGCGACATCTTCGCGGCGTGGGCCTTGAGGATGACGAACGCGCAGATGGCCTGGCCGGTGTGCTCGTCGGTGGCGCCGACCACGGCCGCCTCGGCGACCCCGGCATGACCGACGAGTGCGGACTCCACCTCCGCGGTCGAGATGCGGTGACCCGACACGTTCATCACGTCGTCGATCCGGCCGAGTACCCAGATCTCGCCGTCCTTGCCGTAGCGGGCACCGTCACCGGCGAAGTACCAGCCCTGTTCGGCGAACCGCGACCAGTAGGTCTCCTTGAACCGCTCGGGATCGCCCCAGATGCCACGGAGCATCGCCGGCCAGGGCTTGTCGAGCACCAGGTACCCGGTGACGGGCTCGTCGTGATCGGTGGCGGGCGCAACGTCGTTGCCGTCGTCGTCGACGATCTTGGCTGAGATACCCGGCAACGGACGCATCGCCGAGCCCGGCTTGCAGTTGGTCACGCCCGGAAGTGGCGAGACCATCGCCGCGCCGGTCTCGGTCTGCCACCAGGTGTCGACCACCGGGCAGGCGTCGCCGCCGAACACCAGTCGGTACCAGCGCCACGCCTCCGGGTTGATGGGCTCACCGACCGAACCGAGCAGCCGCACGCTGGACAGGTCGTGCTCGAAGGCCAGCTCGCGGCCCCACTTCATGAAGGTGCGTACGACGGTGGGAGCCGTGTAATAGATTGTCACACCGTACTTTTCGATCACTTGGAAGTGACGGTGTTCGTCAGGCGAGGCCGGCGTGCCCTCGTAGACCACCTGCGTGACGCCGTTGGACAGCGGCCCGTAGGCGATGTACGTGTGCCCGGTGACCCAGCCGATGTCGGCAGTGCACCAGTAGACGTCGGTGTCCGGCTTCACGTCGAAGACGTAGTAGTGGGTGTAGGAAGCCTGAGTCAGGTAGCCGCCAGAGGTGTGCACGATGCCCTTGGGCTTTCCCGTGGTTCCCGAGGTGTAGAGCAGGAACAGGGGCTGTTCGGAATCGAACGCGTCGGGGGTGTGGTCGGTGGATGCCTTTGCAACCGATTCGTGCCACCAGAGGTCGCGGCCCTCGGTCCACGGCACGTCCATGCCGGTGCGGCGCACGACGAGTACGTGCTCGACCGGGCTGGCTTGTGCGAGCCCGTCGAGGGCTTCGTCGACCCCGGCCTTCAGCGGTGCCGCCTTCCCACGCCGGTACTGGCCGTCGGTGGTGATGACCAACTTGGCTTCGGCGTCCTCGATGCGGGCCCGCAGTGCCGAGGCCGAAAAGCCCGCGAACACCACCGAGTGCATGGCGCCCAGCCGCGCGCAGGCCAGCATGGCCACGATCGCCTCGGGCACCATCGGCATGTAGATCGCCACCCGGTCGCCGGCCACCAGTCCGAGCTCGGTGAAGGCGTTGGCCGCCTTGCACACCTCGTCCTTGAGCTCCGCGTAGGTGATCGTGCGCTGGTCGCCGACGGGTTCGCCCTCCCAGTGGATCGCCACCCGGTCGCCGTGGCCTGCCTCGACGTGGCGGTCGACGCAGTTGTAGGCCACGTTGAGCTTGCCCCCGACGAACCACTTGGCGAACGGGGCACCCGACCAGTCCAGCACCTCCGTGAACGGAGTTGCCCACGACAACCGGTTCGCCTGCTCGCCCCAGAACGCGAGCCTGTCGCGCTCGGCCTCGGCGTACAGGTCGGCGGTGGCGTTCGCGGCGGCGGCGAATTCGGCCGACGGGGGATAGGTCGACGGTGTCGCGGTTTCGGTCTCGGACATGGACATGGTTGTGAGGATAGTCACCGAACGTTGCACGGACGTTGGGATAGCGTGGTCGGCCGTGATCGCCACCGACCCGCTCGCCCCGCTGGCGCAACTACCGGGGGTGGTCGAAGCGAGCGACGCGGCGCGCGTGGCGATCGCCGGTGCCCACCGCCACCGCGTCAATCTGCGTGGCTGGCCCGCGTCCGCGGCCGAAGCGGCGGTTAGAGGGGCGCGAGCCTCATCGGTGCTCGACGGCGGCGCGCTGTCGATCACGGCTGACGACGGGCAGCCCGAACCGGTGCTCGCGGGTGCGCTGCGGGTGGCCGAGGCGCTCCAGGGTGGCGCCACCGCGCTTGTCGGGGTGTGGAAGCGGGCCCCGCTGCAGGCGATCGCCCGACTTCACGCGCTGGCGGCGGCGGATCTGACGGATCCCGAAGCCCTCGGGCGGCCGCGCCCCGACCCCGACGTGGGGCGTCGCCTCGAACTGTTGGGCGACATCGTCACCGGAGGCTCTCGGGTCCCCGCGCCCGTTCTGGCGGCGGTCGCCCATGGCGAACTGCTCACGTTGGCCCCGTTCGGGGTGGCCGACGGAGTGGTGGCGCGGGCCGTTTCGCGGCTGATCACCATGACCAGCGGACTGGATCCCCACGGCCTTGGAGTGCCCGAGATGTACTGGATGCGGGAATCGGGCGACTACCGTGCCGCGGCGCGAGGGTTTGCATCGGGTACGCCCGACGGCTTGGCCGTCTGGCTGATCAGTAGCGCACGCGCATTGGAAGACGGCGCACGCGAGGCGCTGTCGATTGCGGAGGCCTCGTCGGGTTAGGTGTCAGCAAAGTGAAGCGGGCGGCGCTCCGAAATGATTCGGCTCGCCGCCCGCTAGCACGGATTCCGCGGTTACCAAGCGTGCTCGGTGGGCTGCGTGGGTGGCCTCGGCGTCCTCGCAATGCGCTACGGCTTTGACCCCACCCAAGGGGTCGTTGTAGTCGTCCGCTCTTCACGATTACGCAGGCCCGCAACACTTCTGCCATAACGCGGCTTGTGCTCCGCGTGGGTGCCGGGATCCGTGCTGGGTCGCCTGACTTGGGAGAGCGAGCCTTCTCTTCTGACTCGAACTTGGCCTTGCCGGGCGTCCGTGCTTCCTTTGTACTCCGTGACTGCGGTCACATCAAGTAGCAATCGCGAGCGACGCCCTATCGTTACCGCGCCAAGATCAGCTACCGACGGGTAGCCGTCAGAAGACGAACCTGCGCAACAGCGAGTAGGTCAGGGCGCCGGCCGCCAGGGCACTGACGCCGACGGCCACCGTCGTGGCGACCGCCGCACCCGACGGCGCGGGAAACCGGTCGCGCAGCGGGATGGGTCGGGAGAACTCGAGGAGCGGCCAGCCGCGTGCCGCCGCCTCCTTGCGCAACGCCCTGTCGGGATTGACAACCGTCGGATGTCCGACCGCCTCGAGCATCGGAGTGTCGGTGATCGAGTCGGAGTAGGCGTAGCAGTGCTCGAGTGCATATCCTTCGCGGGCCGCCAACTCGCGGATTGCCTCGACCTTGCCTTCGCCGTAGCAGTAGAACGCCACCCCGCCGGTGTACTTGCCGTCTTCGACCACCATGCGGGTGGCCATGGCATGCGTGGCGCCAAGGGCTCGGGCGATCGGGGCGACGATCTCCTCACCCGAGGCCGACACGACAACGACGTCACGGCCGCAGAGCCTGTGGTCGGCGATGAGGTTGGCGGCCTCTGCGAACACGAGCGGGTCGACGATGTCGTGCAGCGTCTCGCTGACGATGGACTTCACCTGCTCGACATTCCATCCCGTGCACATGTTGGTGATGTACGAGCGCATGCGGTCCATCTGTTCGTGGTCTGCGCCCGACATCAGGAATAGGAATTGCGCGTAGGCGGACTTCAGCACGGTCTGCCTATTTATTAGCCCCTGATCGAAGAAGGGTTTGCTGAATGCAAGGGTGCTCGATTTCGCGATGACCGTCTTGTCCAGATCGAAGAATGCCGCGGTCCGTATCGGACGGCCCGGTGCAGCCCCGGCCGGCGGCGCGTCGGATGCTGTCACGCTGCTCAGCATAAGCGGCACGCAAATGCCGCGAGGGGCGTGCGATCCGAAAGTGTCAGTCGCCGACACGTGTCTGACCCTGCAACTTTCCAGGTCACCGCATAGTTTCGTTGTCAAGCAGGGCTTGCGCCGTCGGGCATTGACGCGTGTATAGTGAGAATCACTCGGCTTACGCCGGGTGTGCATCAGCCCGACCCCCCGGGGCTGATACACGACGACCTCCGCCTCCTCCCCCCCTGGCGGGGGTCGTCCCTTTTCTGGGGTAAGTCACTTTCTTCCGCGTCGAGCAACGCCGTGCGCCAACACAGTCTAAGTTGCGGGACGCCGTTTTTTGGGCAGCCTCAGACACCCATTTGCGGCGCCGCATTGCGCACAGACGCGACTTCATCCACAAACGCATCGGTGGCTCTAGCGCGGTGTCGTCGCGCCGACTCACAGTTGGGGGCGTGAGCACGAGTAATGGGGTCCTGGCACTGGTCGTCGACGAGGCATTGCGCCACGACGTCGACCGCGTCGCCGCCGCCGCCGGGGTCCGGGTAGTCCACGTCGCCGAGCCCTCCAGTCCGAAGGCATGGGTCGCCGCTTCAGCCGTCCTGTTGGATCTCGAGGGCGCGCGGCGGTGCGCGGCGCTCGCGCCGGCTCGACGTGCACGCCTGTTCGTGATCGGTCGGACGGAGCCGGGTCCGACCGAGTGGCCGATCATGATGGCTGTTGGGGCACAGCGCATCCTCACCCTGCCTGCCGAGGACGCCGTCCTCGTCGCGCTGTTAGCCGACGCCGCGGAGGCCGCTCGGGATGGGCAACGACGCGGCGCCGTCGTCGCAGTCATCGGAGCCCGTGGGGGCGCGGGTGCCTCCGTGTTCGCCACCGCCGTCGCCCACGCCGCCACCGACCCGTTGTTGGTCGACGTCGACCCGTGGGGTGGCGGGCTCGACCTGGTGCTGGGCAGCGAAGACCTGCCAGGACTGCGCTGGCCCGAGTTGGCGCTGCAGGGCGGACGCGTCGCGTGGGCCGCATTGCGTGCGGCCCTGCCCGTACACCACGGAATCGCGGTGCTGTCTGCTGGGCGATCGGGCGGACAAATCGACGCGGCGGCCCTGGACGCGGTCATCGACGCGGGCAGCCGCGGTGGGGCCACCGTCGTCTGCGACCTGCCTCGGCGGGCCACCTCCGCAGTCGAAACGGCGCTCGCATCAGCTGATCTCGTCGTGCTGGTCACCCCGGCCGACGTCCGGTCGTGTGCCTCGGCCGCCACCGTCGGTCAGTGGCTGGCCACTGCCAACGCGAACGTCGGGCTGGTCGTGCGTGGGCCCGCGCCGGGAGGCCTGACGGCCGCAGACGTTGCCCGCGCCGTCGAGCTCCCGCTCCTTGCCGCCATGCGCGCCCAACCCGGTCTGGCGAGTGCGCTCGAGCATGCCGGGCTGAGGCCGCGGCGGCGGTCGGCTCTGGCGAACGCGGCATTCCGCGTGCTCGCGGTGCTTCACGACCTGCCTACGCAGTCGAGTGCCGCATGAGCGCGTCGCTGATCGACCGTGTCCGGGAACGCCTCGCGTCAGAACAGATGCCGCTGCGGCCCAACGTCGTCGCCGCCGCCATCCGGGCCGAATCCGGCGGTGTGCTCGGCGACACGGACGTGCTCGACAGTTTGCGCGTCCTACAGACTGAGCTGTCGGGCGCGGGCATCCTCGATCCGCTGTTGCGGTCTGATGGCGTCACCGACGTCTTGGTCACGGCACCTGACGCGGTCTGGATCGACGACGGTGCCGGTTTGCGTCGCGCACCAGTTGAATTCGCCGATGACGCCGCGGTCCGCCGGTTGGCGCAACGGTTGGCGCTCAGCGCCGGGCGCCGGCTCGACGAGGCACAGCCCTGGGTCGACGGGCACCTCACGGGGCTCGGCGGTGACTTCGCCGTCCGACTGCACGCGATTCTGCCGCCGATCGCGGCAGCGGGCACGTGCCTGTCCTTGCGGGTGTTGCGGCCCGCCACCCAAGACTTCGACGCCCTCGTCGCCTGCGGGGCGATCCCGGCTGCCGTGGTGGACCTGATGCGGGAGATCATCGCTGCCAGAGTGTCATTCCTGGTCTCCGGCGGCACGGGCGCCGGCAAGACGACACTCCTTGCTGCAGCCCTTGGGGCGGTCGCCACCAGCGAACGCATCGTGTGCATCGAGGATGCGGCCGAACTCGCGCCCCGACACCCGCATCTGGTCAAGCTGGTCGCCCGCGGTGCCAACGTCGAAGGCGTCGGCGAGGTGACGGTGCGCGATCTCGTCAAGCAGGCCTTGAGGATGCGACCCGACCGGATCGTGGTCGGTGAGGTCCGCGGAGGCGAGGTCGTCGACCTGTTGGCGGCGTTCAACACGGGCCACGAGGGCGGTGCCGGCACCGTGCACGCCAACGAACCGGCCGAGGTGCCCGCGCGGCTCGAGGCGCTGGCCGCGCTCGGCGGCCTCGACCGTGCGGCGCTGCACAGCCAGTTGTCCGCGGCCGTCCGCGTCGTCCTGCACGTCGGGCGTGACAAGACCGGCCTGCGCAGGCTAGAGGAGATTGCCGTGCTGCGGCGCGGCGCCGACGGCCTCGTCAATGCCCATGCCGCCTGGCATGTCGGGCACGGAGCCGGTCCGGGCATGGCCGATTTGGAGCATCTGTTGTCGGCAAGGAGCCGTCGATGATCGGCGCCCTGCTGGCCCTGGCCGCGGCGTTGCTCGTCGCACCGGCCGGGAGACGTACCGTCGTACGCCTCCACGACGCGCCGCGGGGTCGCCGCCGCAGGAGGGCGGCGGTGGGCGTCGTTGTCGCGGCGGTCGGCGGAGTCCTGATCGCACCTCCGAGCGTGGCGACGGCGATGGCGGTCGTGGGTGGCACCGTCGCGCTGCGCACGCGTCGGGCCGCCCGGCGGGCCCGCAGCGCCGCCGAATCGACTGCGCTGCAAGGCGCGCTCGACGTGCTCGCAGGCGAACTCCGTGCGGGTGCGCATCCGGTCGTGGCCTTCGAGACGGCCGCGGGAGAGGTCGCCGACGACGTTGCGGCTGCGTTGCGGGCGGTCGCCGCACGGGCGCGTCTGGGCGTTGACGTGGCGGCCGGACTGCGCTCTGCCGCAGCCGATTCGGCAGTGCCAGCGCAGTGGACCCGGCTTGCGGTGTGCTGGGAACTGGCGCACCGGCACGGCTTGGCGATCGCGACGCTGATGCGCACGGCACACCGCGAGTTCGTCGAGCGGGATCGGTTCGAGTCGAGGTTCACCGCAGCGATGGCCGGAGCCCGCACCACGGCACTGGTGCTCGCCGGACTGCCGGTGCTGGGTGTCGGCCTCGGGCAGCTGGTGGATGCCGATCCGGTGCACTTCCTGCTATCCGGAGGACTGGGCGGCGCGCTGCTCGTAGTCGGAACGTCGTTGGCGTGTGCCGGGCTGCTGTGGTCGGACCACATCACCAGTCGGACGTCGACATGAGCTGGGCTGCAATGTGTCTGGCGGGAGCGTTGCTGTTGGCGGTCGACGGGGCCCGGGTACGACGTCGAGCGGGTCTGGTGGCCCAGGACCGAACCGAGCACCGGCGGACCAACGGACCGGTGGATCCGCTCGCGGTCGCCGCGGCGCTGGACGTGTTCGCGGCATGTCTGACTTCGGGGATGGCGGTGGCCGGCGCCGCCGCTGCGACGGCGGCCTCCGCACCGCAGCCGCTGGCGGGCGTGCTGGGCCGCGCCGCCGAGTTACTTGCGGTGGGAGCGGATGCCAGCACCGCGTGGTCGGGGCACGACGCAACAGACCGGCACGTCGACGCATTGACGCGCCTGGCCCGTCGGTCCGCGGCGTCGGGCGCCGCACTGGCGCAAGGCGTCGCCGAGTTGGCCGAGCAGTCGCGCCAAGATGCCGGCGACGCCGCGCGGTCGGCGGGCGAGCGGGCCTCGGTGCTCATCGCGGGGCCGCTGGGGCTGTGTTACCTGCCCGCGTTCCTGTGCCTCGGGGTGGTGCCGGTGGTCATGGGGCTGGCGCGCAACGTCTTGACGATGGGCGTGACGTGAACGTCCCAGCGTCGGTTCGTGGAACGACCGCGAACCCTGGGAGGAGAAATGGAAGGAAGGGTTGATGGGGAACACCATTCGCCGAATTCGGGGTCGGCTGGCCCTGTTGTGGGTGGACGAATCCGGAATGTCGACGGTCGAATACGCCATAGGCACGATTGCGGCGGCCGCCTTCGGCGCCATTCTGTACACCGTGGTGACCGGCGACTCGATCGTGAACGCGCTGACCAACATCATCGCGAAGGCGTTGAACACCAACGTCTGAGGGGAGCCGCGGGAGGGGCCACGGTCGAGGCGGCCTTCGCCATCGCGGCGTTGTCCGTGGTGCTCGTCGTCTGCCTTGGGGGCGCCTCCGCGATGTCGATGCAGGTGCGCTGCATTGACTCGGCCAGGGAGGCGGCCCGACTCGCCGCGCGGGGTGACGAGCGCGCCGCGACCGAAGCGGCGCGTCGCATCGGTCCGGCGGGTTCGATCCTGCAGTTGCGCGACGACGGTGACTTCGTCGTCGCGAGGGTCAGCGCGAAGGCGCCGCTGTCGTTGGGCTTCTTCATCTCCGCTGAGGCGGTGGCTGCGCGCGAACCCGGAGCGTGAGCATGGCTCGGCGACCGTGGTGGCGGTGGCGATG
Organism: uncultured Actinomycetota bacterium; assembly: GCA_963791215.1. GTDB lineage: Bacteria > Actinomycetota > Actinomycetes > Mycobacteriales > Mycobacteriaceae > Mycobacterium. The sequence goes on from CAWBRR010000022.1 coordinate 175,548, forward strand.
ATCGCCGTGGTGGTGGGGATTGCCATGGGGGCCATGGTGGTTGGTTCGGCGGTCATCGCCCGCCACCGGGCTCAGGCGAGTGCGGACCTGACGGCGCTGGCCGCCGCCGGGCGAGTCGCGTTGGGCGGTGAGGTGGCGTGTTCGTGGGCCGCGTCGCTCGCCGCCGCGATGCACTCCGTCGTCACGACGTGTCGCGTGGAGGAACTCGACGTGGTCGTCGACGTCGAGATCCCCGTGAGTCTCGGACGCTGGGGACTGGGCTCGGCCCGGGCCGCGGCTCGAGCGGGTCCTGGCGGGTCGGCTGGTTGATTCAGCGTCAGTCGACCGGCCGGGCACCGCTGCTGCCGACTCGGTCAGGCGAACCACTTGTGGTAGATCGCGGAATCGACACCCTCGCCGAAGCAATCGAGCCGACCACTGGCCCACGAGCTCACGCCGACTCCGGAGGAAAGCACACCGCCGAGGTCCTCCTCGCCGTTCCAGCCGACCCCGTCCCACCACTTGTGCATCATGTGGAATGTCGCACCCGGGTGGGCGATTGCGTTCTCGGTTCTTCGGTGAACCGGGCACATCCGACGTTAGGAGCGGCCGGCGAATCGGCATCGGGTAGGCGACTACTCGAGTCTCGGCCGAGCACGAAGTCGAAACCGGGCACCGGAACCATCGGCATTTCGGCCTAGCGACCCGAACGAGCGTCGGGTGGTCAGCTCCGAGTCGCCTTGTCCTTGTCCTTGCCCCTGCCCTTGCGCGCCCGCGACTTGCGCGGCTTGAGCGCGGGGACCTCGGCCAGTTCGGCCTCGGTGGGCAGGCGAAGCGACAGCAGGCCTGCGAAGGTGCCCTCGTCGAGCTCGACGCGGTGCACGGTGACGTGAATTGGGGTCCAGCCACCGTCGAGCGCTCGCAGTCGCAGCACGTGTGCCGTCGCACCCTTGTCGAATTCGGTTGTCATGGAGGCCATTGCGGGCTCGTCGTCGGGGTGGACGACGGACTTGCCCGACTCCGCTGGCATGCCACTCGTAGTACGGGCACGGATCGTCGAGCCACTTGAGCAGGGTCCACGTCCGAAGGTCGACCAGCGCGCGGTGTACACCGGGTTGGGCCAACCCGTTGAGGATCCGCTGTCCGAGGTCGACCGGTACGAAGGTCGATTCGTCGCGCACGCTGCGCCAGTTCATCGCCCGGCAGATCAGCTGGTCGGGACCGCCGTCATCGCTCTCGAGCAGCACGCGAGCGACGAAGCCGACGGTGATGGGCTTGCCCTCGAAGTCGGCCACGTCCCAGGTGCTGCAGAACGAGCGGCCCACCTCCGGCTTGATCGCAACCGACAGCACCTGAGCCTCGCTCGGGTTGAGCGCCCGGGTCGGTAGGTCCTCGGCGAACGCCCGGCCGTGCGTGGCCTCGGTCGATGGATCGAGCCCGCTGTTGAAGAGCGACTCCGGCGTGTCGGTCGCGATCCCGTGGGTCAGGTCCCACTTCAGCGGACCGGGAATTACGCGGTCGGGCGGGTCGACGTCGGGTGGTCCGATCCAGACGTGGACGCCGTGGATGCGGCCGTCGGTCATCTGGACGACCTCGGTGCGAATCACGCGGTCGTGCTTCGGCGTGATGCTGCTCAGCGGCTGACCCGCCCGCACGGTTTCGCCGATCGCCGTCTGGATCGCCATGAGATTGGGATTGCGCCGAAGGAAGGCACTGATCGGGACGAGCTTCTTGGTGGACTGTCCCTGCGCCACGACGGCTGGCTCCGCTCCGAGTGTCTCCACGAGGAGCCAGTCGTGGGTCATAACGGCATCTTAGCGGCCGGTCGGGCGCCTCCGGCATTAGCGCCGTGCGACGGAACCCGGACGAAAGCGCTGATGACTGCGCTGACGACGGCGTCGATGCAGTCGCCGACAGCGGTCGTAGGGCTTGCGTCCATCCATACGTAAAGGTACTTTTCTCTTGCGCCCGGGCCTTTCCGGGACTGGGAACGGATCGCGTTGTCCGACCGTTCGTCGCCATCGTCGAGTGTTCGGCGTGCCCGCACGGGTGCGCGGTGCCAATGTGTGGAGACGACTGTCGAGGGGTCGGTCGTCGCCCGCGGTGGTTATGCCCCGTCCTTCGCGAGTTCGCCGAGCACCAGCCGGAGCACCCCGATCGCACCCTCCTTGTCCAGCGGTTCGTTGCCGTTGCCGCACTTCGGCGACTGCACGCAGGACGGGCAGCCCATCCGGCACTCGCACGCCTCGATGGCCGCCGCCGTGGCCTCCCACCAGACCGGGAGCTGCCGGAACCCCCGGTCGGCGAATCCGGCACCCCCAGGATGGCCGTCGTAGACGAAGATCGTCGGCAGCCCGTCTGGCCCGATCGCCGTCGACACCCCGCCGATGTCGCCGCGGTCGCAGCTGGCGACCAGTGGCAGCAGGCCGATTGCCGCGTGTTCGGCGGCGTGGAGCGAGCCGGGAACGCGAAGCGGCTCAATGCCGTTGTCCTGCAGTGCCTCCGGAGTGATCGTGCACATGACGGCCACCGTGTCGAGCGTTTGGGTGGGCATGTCGAGGTCGACGAAGTCGATCACCTCACCGTCGAATCGCCTTCGCAGGTAGCCGATCACGGTGTGGCTCACCGAAACCGGCACGACGCCGGTCGTCACGTTGCCGACGGTGCGGCGTTCGCCGATGCCCGACACCGAGATGTCGGTGAGCTCCCGCGCCGAGGTCGTATATCCGGGATCCTCGGCGTGCACGAAGGCGACCCCGCTCTCGAAGTCGAGCGAGTCGACCACGTAACTCTCGCCCCGGTGAAGGTAGACGGCGCCGGGGTGTACCGACGCGGGGGCCTGGCCTGCGCCCGCACTGCCCAGCAGGCGACCGGTCTCGGTTTCGAGGATCGCGATCTGGCCGCCCACCGACCCGCGGATGTCGACGGCGGAATGGGGATCGACGCCGGGGGTTGGGAAGTACCCAGTGGGCCTGCGGCGCAACAGGCCGTCGTCGACCAGTGACTCCGCCACCGCCTCGGCGTTCCACATCCGCACCTCGGCCTCGGTCAACGGCAGTTCGGTTGCCGCGCAGAGCAATTGCGGGCCAAGCACGAACGGGTTGCTCGGATCGATGACGACGCGCTCCAGTGGCTTGCCCAACAACGCAGCGGGATGGTTCACCAGATAGGTGTCCAGGGGGTCGTCCCTCGCGATCATCACGATGAGCGCGCTCTGCCCGCGACGCCCGGCGCGGCCGGCCTGCTGCCAGAACGAGGCGACGGTGCCGGGGAAGCCGGCCAGTACCACCGCATCGAGGCCTGCGATGTCCACCCCCAATTCCAGGGCGTTGGTGGTGGCGAGCCCACGGAGTCGGCCATCGGCCAAGGCGGACTCCAGTTCTCGGCGATCCTCGGCGAGGTAGCCCGCGCGATAGGACGCGACGAGGTCGACGAGGTCCGGTGCGACGTCCTCGAGGCGGGCGCGGGCGCCGAGCGCGGTCAGTTCCGCACCACGTCGTGATCGGACGAACGTCAACGTGCGCGCCCCCTCGGCCATCAGGTCGGCCATCACGCGCGCCGCCTCGGCGCCCGCGGATCGCCGCACCGGAGCGCCGTTCTCGCCCAAGAGATCGGTGCGCAGCGCGGGCTCCCAGAGCGCGACGGTGCGGCCACCTTGCGGCGAACCGTCCTCGGTCACCTCGGCAACCGCCTGCCCGAGCAGTTCGGAAGCGGTGGCCGCGGGCGACGACGCCGTCGCGCTCGCGAAGATCACCGTCGGGCCCGGCGAGTCGCCGCCGGCATAGCGCGCGCACAGCCGCACCAGCCTGCGAAGCACCAGTGCCACGTTCGATCCGAAAATGCCGCGGTAGTAGTGACATTCGTCGACCACGATGAACCGTAGGTTGCGCAGGAACACCGCCCACCGGGCGTGGTTGCGCAACATGGACAGGTGAATCATGTCCGGGTTGGAGAAGATCCACCGCGACCGTTCCCGCGCAAACCGTCTCGCGTCGCCGCTGCTGTCCCCGTCGTACGGGCTCGGTGCCACGTCGGCCAAACGCGCGACGGAGTTCGCCAACGCCTGCGCCGTGCGCAGTTGGTCGTGTCCGAGCGCCTTGGTCGGAGACAGGTAGAGCGCCCTGGCGCGCGGATCGGCGGACAGCGCGCACAGAATGGGTAGTTGATAGGCCAAGGACTTGCCCGACGCGGTACCGGTACTGAGCACGACGTGGCGACCCGAGTGGGCGAGCTCGGCGGCCGCGACTTGATGTGACCACGGCTCGGCGACACCGCGATCAACGAAGGCGCGCACCACGTCCGGGTCGGCCCATGGCGGCCACGGTCGCGCGCTCGCCCGTCGTGGAGCGAGGTCCGACACGTGCCTCAGGGGCTGCTCGCCGGCGTCGGTCCCGTCGACCGCGCAGGCCAGTAGCTCGCGGCCGAAATCCGACCCCTGTTGCGACACTGCCTGCCTCCTGATCGCGGGTGAACCCGACCCTCCTAGCCGGTGCGACCGCCCTCTGTGAATTGTTAACCACTTGATGGTTGCGACACTGTCGCGACGGTGTTGAACGTGATTGACTTATAGGTGGTCGCAGCTTCTGTGTTCGTGTGTCAGCACTCGCAGGAACGTCGTTGCGGTCGCGGTTCCTGCGAGGGTTGTACGTTGGCCAGTTCCGGCGCTTCCACGAAGGTATGGCGGTCGGAACGGGCCCGGTCCATCGAAGCACGATGGACCGCACCCGAAGTAGTAGAAGGAATGAAGTACAGATGGCACAGGGCACTGTTAAGTGGTTCAACCCGGAGAAGGGTTACGGATTCATCGAGCAGGACGGCGGCGGCGGCGACGTCTTCGTGCATTACAACCAAATCCAGTCCAACGGGTTCCGCACCCTCGAGGAGAAGCAGAAGGTCGAATTCGAGGTCGAGCAGTCCCCCAAGGGACCGCAGGCTGTCAACGTCCGCACCGTCTGACTCACGCTTTCCGAACACACCCCCGCACCGTCCGGCCGAGGATGATGCGGGGGTGTGTTCGCTTTCCGGCAGCACGGGACGGCCCGGCGACTCCTACTAAGTCGGTCGCTGCCCTAGTGTCGTTTTCGTGAGTCAGCTGTCGTTCTTCTCGGCTGAGTCGGTCCCGCCTGCGGTGGCCGATTTGACCGGGATCCTCGCAGCTCCCGGCCAGGTGGTCGTGGTCGGTGCGGGCGACGAGCAGGCTGCGCGGCTGTCGGTGGTCGTCGATCGGCTCTGGCGGGCCGAGGCGCTGGCCGAGATGATCGCCGAGGCGGGCCTTCAGCCGGAACTCGCCCGCACCGACGAGAACACCCCGCTCGTACGCACTGCCGTCGACGTGCGGCTGATGCCCATCGCGGTTCAGTGGACTCTCGGAGCGGTGAAGACCGTTCCTCCGCAGTGGCTGCCCGGCCCGCGGGAACTGCGGGCGTGGACGTTGGCCGCGGGCAGCCCCGAAGCCGACCGGTACCTGCTGGGGCTCGACCCGCACGCCCCGGATACGCATTCCGCACTTGCATCGGCGATGATGCGGGTGGGAATAGCGCCGACCTTGATCGGCACTCGCGGAGCGCACCCAGCACTGCGAATAAGTGGTCGAAGAAGGCTATCGCGCCTGGTAGAGAACGTTGGGGAACCTCCGGGGCACACCGAGGCGTTCCTGGCGTGGCCACGCATTTAACGTCTATCGCCACCTGAGCCAGTTTGCGTAGGCTCGCGCGGAGTGCGAAATTGTCCCTGCGATCGGGTTCCGTTTGGCGAATCCGTACGTTCGGGGGTGCCGGATGGCGGCAAAGAAGTGGAGCGTAGACACAGTTGGCTGACCAGGATGGCAGCGACAGCGGTCGAGTGCGGCGACTCGTCATAGTCGAGTCGCCCACCAAAGCACGCAAAATTGCCGGTTACCTGGGTTCCGGGTACATCGTCGAATCATCTCGCGGCCACATCCGCGACCTGCCGAGGGCCGCGGCCGACGTGCCCGCCAAGTACAAGTCGGAGCCGTGGGCCCGGCTGGGCGTGAACGTCGACGACGACTTCGAGCCGCTCTACATCATCAGTCCGGACAAGAAGTCCACGGTCACCGAGCTGAAGGCGCTGCTCAAGGACGTCGACGAGCTCTACCTGGCGACGGACGGTGACCGCGAGGGCGAGGCCATCGCCTGGCACCTGCTCGAGACGCTCAAGCCCACCGTGCCGGTCAAGCGGATGGTGTTCCACGAGATCACCGAGCCCGCGATCCTCGCCGCCGCCGAAAGCCCCCGTGACCTCGACATCGACCTGGTCGACGCCCAGGAGACCCGCCGCATCCTGGACCGCCTGTACGGCTACGAGGTCAGCCCGGTGCTGTGGAAGAAGGTGGCGCCGAAACTGTCCGCGGGTCGGGTTCAGTCGGTGGCCACCCGCATCATCGTGTCGCGCGAGCGGGAGCGCATGGCGTTCCGCACCGCCGGCTACTGGGATGTCACCGCCGAGCTAGACGCCAGCGTGTCGGATCCGCAGGCGTCGCCGCCCAAGTTCACCGCGAAGCTCAACACCGTCGACGGGCGCCGGGTGGCAAGTGGAAGGGACTTCGACTCGCTCGGCGCGGTCCGCAAGCCCGACGAGGTGCTGGTGCTCGACGAGGTGGCGGCGACCACGCTGGCCGGCGGGCTGCGCGGGGCGCAGCTCGAAGTGTCGTCGGTGGAGCAGAAGCCCTACACCCGCAGGCCCTATCCGCCGTTCATGACGTCGACGCTGCAGCAGGAGGCGGGCCGCAAGCTGCGGTTCTCCTCGGAGCGCACCATGAGCATCGCGCAGCGGCTCTACGAGAACGGCTACATCACCTATATGCGTACCGACTCCACGACGCTGTCGGAGTCGGCCATCAACGCGGCGCGCAACCAGGCCCGCCAGCTGTACGGCGACGAGTACGTCCATCCGTCGGCGCGGCAGTACACCCGCAAGGTGAAGAACGCGCAGGAGGCTCACGAGGCCATCAGGCCGGCGGGCGACGTGTTCCAGACGCCGGGTCAGCTGCACTCCGCGCTGGACAAGGACGAGTTTCGGCTCTACGAGCTCATCTGGCAGCGCACGGTCGCCTCGCAGATGGCCGACGCGCGGGGCACGACGCTGTCGCTGCGCATCGCTGGGCTCGCCAGGACCGGCGAGCAGGTGGTGTTCAACGCCAGCGGTCGCACCATCACCTTCGCCGGCTTCCTCAAGGCCTACGTCGAGAGCCTCGACGAGCAGGCCGGCGGTGAGGCCGACGACGCGGAGAGCAGGTTGCCCAACCTGACGCAGGGCCAGCGCGTCGACGCCGCCGACCTGACCGCCGACGGCCACACCACCAGCCCGCCCGCCCGGTACACCGAGGCCTCGTTGATCAAGGCACTCGAGGATCTCGGCATCGGTCGCCCGTCGACGTACTCGTCGATCATCAAGACGATCCAGGACCGCGGTTACGTCCACAAGAAGGGCAGCGCGCTGGTGCCCTCCTGGGTGGCGTTCGCCGTCATCGGGCTGCTCGAACAGCACTTCGGACGACTGGTCGACTACGACTTCACCGCCGCCATGGAGGACGAACTCGACGAGATCGCCGCAGGTAACGAGCAGAGGACCAACTGGCTCAACAACTTCTACTTCGGCGGCGACCACGGCGTCGAGGGTTCGATCGCGCGCGCGGGCGGGCTCAAGAAGCTCGTCGGCGGCAATCTCGAAGAGATCGACGCGCGGTTGGTCAACTCCATCAAGCTGTTCGACGACGACCAGGGCCGCCCCATCAACGTGCGCGTCGGCCGCAACGGTCCGTATCTCGAGCGGATGATCGTCGGCGACGACGGTGAGCTCACGCCGCAGCGGGCGAATCTCAGCGACGACCTCACCCCCGACGAGCTCACCCTGGAACTCGCCGAAAAGGCCTTCGCCACACCGCAAGAGGGTCGTTCGCTCGGCGTCGACCCGGAGTCCGGCCACGAGATCGTCGCCAAGGACGGCCGCTACGGGCCGTACGTGACCGAGGTGTTGCCCGCGCCGCCGGAGGAGCCCGAGGACGGGGCATCCGTCAAGAAGGGCAAGAAGCCAACCGGACCCAAGCCGCGCACGGGGTCGTTGCTGCGCAGCATGGACCTCGAGTCGGTGACACTGGAGGATGCGCTCAGGCTGCTGTCGCTGCCACGCCTGGTCGGCGTCGACCCTGCCAACAACGAGGAGATCACCGCGCAGAACGGGCGCTACGGCCCATATCTGAAGCGCGGCACCGACTCTCGCTCGCTGGCCACCGAAGAGCAGATGTTCGACATCACGCTCGACGAGGCACTCAAGATCTACGCCGAGCCCAAGCGGCGCGGCGGGCAGGGTGCCGCCACGCCGCCGCTGCGCGAACTGGGCAACGACACGGTGTCGGAGAAGCCGATGGTGATCAAGGACGGCCGGTTCGGTCCGTACGTCACCGACGGCGAGACCAATGCGAGCCTGCGCAAGGGCGACGACGTGCTGTCGATCACCGATGCGCGGGCGTCGGAGCTGCTCGCCGACCGGCGGGCCCGCGGGCCCGCGAAGAAGGTCGCCAAGAAGACGGTGAAGAAGGCCGCCAAGAAGGCACCTGCGAAGAAGGCGGCCAAGAAGGCCTAGCTCTGGCGGGCTTGGCTCGGAACCCGTTCTGGCGATACCAGATTGGTGGGCCGGGCCAACTGCGTCGGAGCCAACCGTCCGCGCAGCTCGACGATCTCTCCGACGTCCCAGCACAGCGCCTCGGCGTCGAGTGCGCCACTGACCGCGATCGCCGACGCGAGTACGTGACCCTCTTCCAGCTTGGCCAACTCGGTCAGGCGGGCGGCCTCGTTCACCGGGTCGCCGATCACGGTGTACTCGAAGCGGGCCTGCGCGCCGATGTGCCCGGCGATGGCGCGGCCTGCGGACACGCCGATTCCGAACTCGGTCTGCCCAAGCACCTCGATCAGTTCGTCGTGCAGCTCGCGTGACGCGGCGAGCGCCCCGCCCGAGGCGTCCGGATGTTCGATCGGCGCGCCGAAGATGGCCAGGGCCGCGTCGCCCTGGAACTTGTTGACGAAGCCGCCGTGCCGGTTGACGGTGTCGACGATGACGCGGAAGAACTCGTTGAGCAGGCTGACGACCTCGGAGGCGGGCCGGGTAGAGGCCAGCTGCGTGGAGCCGACGAGGTCGACGAACAGGACGGCGACGTCGCGCTCCTGGCCGCCGAGCTCGGTGCCGCGCTCGAGCGCGCGACGGGCCACGTCCTCGCCGACGTACCGACCGAACAGGTCCCGGAGCCGTTGCCGTTCGGCGAGATCGCGCACCATGTCGTTGAAGCCCGCCTGCAGCAGCCCGAGCTCACTGGCGTCGTAGATCTGCATGTGGGCGTTGTAGTTGCCGCGTTGGACCTCGCCGAGCGCCCAGCGCAACTGACGCAGCGGGTCGGCGATCGACATCGCCACTAGGACCGTGCCTGCCAGGCCGACGACCAACGCGAAGATGGCCAGCAACAGGATCGGGGTGTTGAGCCGTTCGGCGGGCGCGGTGAGGATCTCGAACTTGCTGGCCACCACCGCGAGCACGATCGCGAGCACCGGGACCGCGGTGGACAGCACCCACGCCAGCACCTGACGCTGGATGACGCCGGGTGCCTTGAAGGTCTCGGGCACGCCGCCGCGCAGCGCGGCGACGGCGACGGGCCGCAGCACCCGCTCGGACTGCAGGTAGCCGATGATCGCCGTGGCCGTCGCGCCGAGCGCGGTGGCGACCGCGACGACGGGCGCCGAGTGGCTCGCGACGGGCCAGCTGGCGACGATGAAGACGATGGAGCCCAGGCACCAGTTCGAGACGTTGATCACCGAGCGGTAGAACGGCATCTTCAGCGCACGGACGCGGGCAAGCTCGGTGACGGCGGGGTCGCTGCCGCCGAGCAGCGTGTCGCGGCGCTGCCACCGGATCACCGGGATGAGCAATCGCAGGCTCAGCCAGGACCCGACGGTGAACGACACGAACAGGTAGCCAAGGAAGATCGCCAGGTTGAACGCCGGGAGATCTTGGAGCTGGATGCGGTCCTCGGGAGGCAGACCGAAACGCAGGAAGCCGAGCACGAAAAGGGCGCCGATGATGTCGGACTGCAGCATGCCCAGCGTGAAGACCGGCCAGGGCGTGCGCGCCACCCAGCGGACGAATGCGGTGATTCGCCCAATCGGTAGCACGCTCGCGGTCACGTCTTTACCGTATCGGGCCGTGCCGACCCGTAGCGCCGCTGCGCGTAGGTCGTGTCCGCCGCGAGCACTAGGCTTGGCCCCGATGAGCGGTGTTTTCTCGCGTCTGGTGGGCCAGGACTTCGTCGAGGCGGAGTTGTTGGCCGCCGCCAGAGCGGCCCGCGGTGACTCGGCTCACAGCGGCCTGGCGACGGGGACCATGACACACGCGTGGCTGGTCACCGGCCCTCCGGGGTCGGGGCGGTCGATCGCGGCGCTGTGCTTTGCCGCGGCGCTTCAGTGCACTTCGGACGGAGACCCCGGGTGCGGCGAGTGCCGGGCGTGCACCACCACGATGGCGGGCACCCACGCAGACGTGCGCCGGATCATCCCCGAGGGGTTGTCGATCGGGGTGGACGAGATGCGCGCCATCGTGCAGATCGCGTCACGGCGGCCCGGTACCGGCCGATGGCAGATCGTGCATCATCGAGGACGCCGACCGGCTCGGCGAACGGCGCAGGCAACGCGCTGCTGAAGGCCGTGGAGGAGCCGCCGCCGTCGACGGTGTTCCTGCTGTGTGCCCCGACGGTCGATCCGGAGGACATCTCCATCACGCTGCGCTCGCGGTGCAGGCACGTCGCGCTGGTGACGCCCGGGGCTCGACGCGATAGCCCGGGTGCTGATCGACACCGACGGGCTACCCGAGTCCGACGCCAGGTGGGCGGCATCGGTCAGCGGCGGGCACGTGGGCCGGGCGCGCCGGCTGGCCACCGACGAGCAGGCCCGCAGCAGGCGAGAACGCGCGCTGGCCCTGGCGCGGGACGCCGCCACGCCCACCAGGGCCTACGCAGCTGCCGAGGAGCTCGTCGCGACGGCGGAGGCCGAGGCGAAGGCGCTGACGGAGGACCGCAACGAGACCGAGACCGAGGAACTCCGGACCGCGTTGGGGGCGGGCGGTAGCGGGAAGGGCACGGCTACGGCGCTGCGCGGCTCGGCGGGAGCGCTCAAGGACCTCGAGAATCGCCAGAAATCTCGCCAGACCCGGGCCAAGCGCGACGCGCTCGACCGAGCGCTCATCGACCTGGCCACCTACTTCCGCGACGCGCTGCTGGTCTCGTCGGGGGCCACCAGCGTGCAGGCCAACCATCCCGACATGGCCGAGAAGGTCGCCGCGATGGCCGCGCACGTCCCACCGGACCGGTTGTTGCGGTGCATCGAGGCGGTGCTGGAGTGCCGGGAGGCGCTCGCGGTCAACGTCAAGCCCAAGTTCGCGGTCGACGCGATGGTGGCGACGGTGGGCGGAGCCCTCCGAAACTGAATTGGGTCGTCGGCTTGCCCTGTCGTAGACTCGTCCCGCCCAGCGCGGGTCACCTGCGCCACGGCACCGCCGCCTTAGCTCAGTCGGTAGAGCGTCTCACTCGTAATGAGAAGGTCCCGGGTTCGATTCCCGGAGGCGGCTCCATACGTCCCGGTCATTCACAGGGGCTCACGGCGGTCCCACCACGGCAACGACTTCCAGGCACCCTTCTCGACGGTCACCGCGCGGTACCAACCATCCAGCGCCGTGACGGCCGCTCTCAGCTTGTGGGCTCGTCGCCCGCCGTTGTGCATGAGGCTCTCCAGTCGTTCGCGGTCGTCCCAGATTAGGCCAGAGCAGGAGTCGCATGGGCAGGACCAGGCTTCACCCACCGGTGCGAAGAGAGCTCGTTCGTGGCGTTCTACGCGGCGCCGCCAACTGTCGAGTAGGTACAGCGCGGCGCGATCCTTGCGGGGCTTGCGCGGGCGGTGCGGGTTCACCGCAGGAAAAGGGTCAGTGCCCCTTCATAAGAGAAGATCATGTGCGAACGCCGTGACGTGGCGTGACCGGTGCGAGGACGACCCAAGCGTCGCCGTCGATCATGATACGGGACGCGCGGCGTTTCGACGATGCGAGTTACGCGTGTTCTTCGAATGCCTTGAGCGCCATGGCCTTCCGTGTTACCCGCGGGGAGCCGGCGTAGCCGGCCAGTGGTGGATCACCTCGGCGAGTTCCTGGTCGGTCAAGCCGAGCTCCCCGCGAGCATGCCGGCCTCGTAGGAACCACCTTGCTGGTGCACGATCACGGCGAGCCGGTTGGCGGCATTGATGAGCGCCACGAGTGAGACCAGCGCGGCGATCTGGTCGTCGTCGTAGTGTTCGCGCACCTTGGCCCAGGTCTCGTCGGAAACACCCTGATGAGCGTCCGCGAGCCGGGTGCCCTCCTCGGCGAGCGCCAGCGCCGCACGCTCTGCGTCGTTGAACACGGTGGCCTCGCGCCAGGCGGCGACCAGGTGCAGCCGGACCGCCGTTTCGCCGGCTGCGGTGGCCTCCTTGACGTGCATGTCGATGCACCAGCCGCAGCCGTTGAGCTGGCTGGCGCGCAGACTCACGAGTTCCTGCGTGGACTTCGGCAGCGTCGACTGGGTGATCACTGCACCGACGTTGGCGATCCGCTTGGCGATCTTGTGACCAATCTCGTTGGCGAACATGTTGATACGGGGTTCCATGACTTCGTCCTCACTCGTCGTGTCGCGTGCTGCTGCACCGAACGAACACGAGATGCCGACGACCCGCCGGGCGTGACAGTTCGGCCAGGTGATGTGCGTCACACGAAGTGGCGGCCGTGCTCGTGTCACAAATCGACGTCGAGCGGTGTCTGGTGGGTGACAGAGTCGCGACTGAACACACAGGAGCCGCCATGAGGGCGCACCACGACCGCTCGGACGCCGCCACCGAAGCCTTCCTGACCCATCGCAATCTGCTTTTCACTGTTGCCTACGAGATGCTCGGCTCCGCCGCCGACGCCGAGGACGCACTGCAGGAGAGCTGGCTGAACTGGATCGGCGTCGATCACGACACCGTGCGTGACGAGCGCGCCTACCTGGTCCGGATCACCACCCGTCAGGCCCTCGGCAGACTGCGGACCCTCGGTCGGCGCAAGGAGTCGTACGTCGGGCCTTGGCTGCCCGAACCATTGCTCACCACACCCGACGTGGCCGACGACGTGACGCTGGCCGAGAGCGTGTCATTGGCGATGATGTTGGTCCTGGAGACGCTCACACCGACAGAGCGAGCAGTGTTCGTGCTGCGGGAGGTGTTCGAGCTGGCGTACGAGGAGATCGCCGAGGCCGTGGACAAGAGTGCGGCCGCGGTCCGTCAGATTGCGCACCGCGCGCGGTCACACGTCGCCGCGCGCCGACCGCGCGGGAGTGTTTCTCCGGACGATGCCCGGGTTGCGCTGGCGGCGTTCCGGCGAGCGATCGAGACCGGTGACCTGCAGGCCCTGGTCGACATCCTCGCCCCCGACGTCGTTCTGCTCAGCGACGGCGGCGGGATTAGGCAGGCGCTACCGCGGCCCGTGGTGGGATCCGACCGGGTGGCGCGCTTGCTGGCCGTCGGGCTGCCCAAGATCGTTGGGGAAGTGTCGATGGAGCCGGTGCACGTCAACGGTTGCCCGGCGCTGGTGCTCCGGCTCGACGGGGAGGTCGACGACGTCGTGGCGGTGCGGATCGACGAAGGACTCATCACGGGGCTCTACATCGTGCGCAATCCCCAGAAGCTGTTGCGCGTACAACGCGAAACCACCTTGCGGCGGTGAATCGCGGGGCGTCAATCTTCGCCGAATGCCTTGAGCGCCATGGCCTTCGCCATGTTGCCCGCGGGGAATCCGGCGTAGCCGGTGGAGTGGTAGATCACCTCGGCGAGTTCCTCGTCGGTCAGGCCGTTGTTCCTGGCGATCTGGAAGTGGTGCTTGAGTTCCTCGTTGGCGCGCAGCGCGATGAGGATGCCGAGCGTGACGAGGCTGCGGTCGCGGCGGCTCAACCCGTCCCGGCTCCACAGCTTGCCGAAGACGCTCTCGATGCCGATGTCCATCAGTTCGGGGGCGAAGCCTTCGCCGAAGTCGACGTCACCGTCGTCGTCGGGCAGCGACCCTGGCAGCAGTTCGCGGAAGACCTTCAGACCGTCGGCGCGCAAGTTGGTCATGCTTAGCAGTCTGGCACGAAACGGTCGAGTCCCGCGGGCGGTGCTACGGCGGGGCCACGTAGCCCACCGGCCCGGAGGCCAGGCAGACGGACAATGCGGCGGTGTTGGCCCGCGCGACGACGGCGTCGCCTGCGCCAGAGAGTCGGACGAACACGCGGTTCAGCCCGGGTCGAACCGGCACCCGGGTTTCGGTGCCGTCGGACAGTGCCATCGTCATCGACCCGTCGGTGTTGGCGAGATAGTTGATCTCGGCCGTCCACTCCGACGGCAGCATCGGCCCGCTGAGCGGCATCCGCACCGGAGCGTCGGGTTGGACCAGGTAACCGCACTGGGGGGCGGGGCCCGGCAGGGTGTACCGAACCCAGGTCACCTGCGCGTCGACCAGTCGACCCGTGCGATCGATGAACCGGAGCTCCGTTGTGCTCTTGCTGAATTCGGGCCGATCGGCGATCAGTCCGAACACGCGGCTGGCGAGGTTCGCCGGCCACGCGACGCGTTGGAGGATGTGGGGATCGACCTCCTGATCCAGCATGGGCGCCTTCGATTCGGCGTTCGCCTTGGCGAGTCCTTCCTGGGCGTTGCGCAGGTACGACCTCGTCGGGTTGTCACGCCAGATCGTCAGGAAGGTCGTCGTCGAGTACGTGCAGCTGACGAGGAACAGCACCGCACACGAGCTGACCAACGCGGAGCGTCGCCGCGAGGCGTCGAGCCAGCCCGACCCTGCGCGGTTGGGCGCGCAGAGACCGACGGCGGCCAACAGCGCGAGCACGACGACGAGGTCCGGCAGGTAGCGCAGCGCCTGCGCCAGTTCAAGCGCGGTGAACCGCGACGACCGCATCAGGTAGATCGGGACCTGACACGCCACCGCATACCCGAGCGCAACGAACCACACCGCGCCGATGCGTTGCTTGCGGCGCAGTGAAACCCAGACCACCGCCGCGAGCACGACCCAGCCGAGGATCATCACCGCCAAGGGTGGCGTCGCCCATGGCGACGACGGCGCCCATCGGTCCCAGACCCATGGTCCACCGACGAGGCCGGGCACGATCCCGAGGACGAAGGACCGGCCCAGCAGATCCGCCGTCATGCCGAGGTCCAGGGTCCAGCGACGCTGGTCGACGACGGCGAGGTAGACGGCAATCCACGCGGCCGTCAACGCCAGCGACGCCACCCAGAGTCGAAAGCCGCTCTGCCACACCGCCTTCAGTGGCGACTCGGTTCCGGCGACGTGCGCAAGCAGCGCGGTCACGGCGAACGCCACGAACGGGATGATCGCCGCCTTCTCGAAGAACAGCAGACCGAGGAAGTAGACCGCGATGCCGGAGTAGGCGTAGCGGCGCGCGCCGGTGCGCACCAACAGGATCGCGTCGGCGACCACCCAGGCCAGCGCCGCGATCATCGGGAGCGCGTTGAGCGCGG
Source organism: uncultured Actinomycetota bacterium (assembly GCA_963791215.1). Taxonomy (GTDB): domain Bacteria; phylum Actinomycetota; class Actinomycetes; order Mycobacteriales; family Mycobacteriaceae; genus Mycobacterium. The sequence goes on from CAWBRR010000022.1 coordinate 191,114, forward strand.
CCGCCCACCACGCGAAGGCGGGCACTCCCAACGGCGTGAACAGCGCGAAGGTGAGCGGGATCAGGAGGACGGGACGCCAACCCAGGATGACGTGCAACGCCCGCAGCAACGCGAGCGACGCGACCAACTGCAGCGCGACGAGGCTGAGCGCAGGACCGATCCAGTTCAACGGCGCCAACCGGGTGATGCCGCCCGAGATGAGGAACGCCCCGGGCATCACGTGTCCGTCGTGGTCGTCGAACAGGAACGACGCGGACAATAGGCTGTGGGTGGCCGCCCGGCCGGTCAGGATCAGGTCGTCCCAGTAGAAGTAGCCACCGAACGCGACGACTGCCCGAACGGCCAACTGCAGCGCGATCAGCGCGACCGCGGTGCGTGGGACCCATCGACTCCCGGGTCGCTCCACTCCCGTCCACCGCACTTTCACTCTCGACGACTGTACGGACCCCTCGCGCCGGTATGGTGGCCCAGTGCGGACACTGGTCACCGGCGCGGCCGGATTCATTGGGTCGACGCTGGTAGACCGGCTGCTGGCGGACGGTCACAGCGTCGTTGGCGTCGACGACCTCAGCTCGGGCAACAGCACCAACCTGGGTCAGGCCGAACGCCATGACGTCTTCGAGTTCGTCAAGGCCGACATCGTGGACGCCGACCTCACTGGGCTGCTCAGCGACACCAAGCCCGAGGTGATCTTCCATCTGGCCGCCCAGATCTCCGTCAGCCGGTCAGTGGACGAGCCGCAGTTCGATGCGAGCGTCAACGTCGTCGGCACGGTGCGGCTCGCCGAAGCGGCCCGTCAGGCCGGCGTCCGCAAGATCATCCACACGTCGTCGGGTGGCTCCGTGTACGGCGTCCCTCCGGAGTACCCGACCAATGAGGAGACGCCGGTGAACCCGTCGTCGCCATACGCCGCGAGCAAGGTGTGCGGCGAGGTCTACCTCAAGATGTACCGAAACCTCCACGGACTGGACTCCTCATACATCGCACCCGCTAACGTCTACGGCCCGCGCCAGGACCCACACGGGGAGGCCGGCGTCGTCGCGATCTTCGCGAGGGCGCTGCTCGCGGGCAAGCCCACCAAGATCTTCGGCGACGGTTCCGACACCCGCGACTACGTCTTCGTCGACGACGTGGTCGACGGGTTCGTGCGCGTCGCTGGCGAAGCCGGGGGCGGCGAGCGCTTCAACGTCGGCACGGGTGTCGAAACCTCGACGCGCCAACTGCACTCGGCGATCGCGCTGGCTGCGGGCAAGCCCGACGAGCCCGAATTCCATCCCCCCCGGCTCGGAGACATCCGGCGGTCGTGCCTCGACGTGACCCGTGCCAAGAACGTGCTGGGGTGGGCGCCGAGGGTTCAACTCGTCGACGGCGTGAGCCGGACCGTCGACTACTTCCGCCAGGGCTAACGTCGACTCTTGTCGTCGTTGGACAGACCTAGCCGTCCTCGGGGGTGCGAGCGCCCTCCAATGCGATCGCGCGGGCGAGTTGGGCGTAGCGCAGTTCGAGGTCCTTGAATCGCATGTAGGCGCTCAGAGTGGTGAAGAGGAACGCGATCACCAACGCGTACTCGATCAGATCAGCCCCGCGGGCCACGCCAAGCCAGTTGGCCACCACCGTCGTATCGTCGGGCCGGACGACTGCGTAGATCGCCCCGACGACGAACAACACGTAACCGACCTTCACCCACGCCTTCGACTGCGCATTGCGCCGGGAGCGCAACAGGTACACCAGCAGCACGACGATCGCCGCGATCAGCAGTATCTGGATCCAGTTCACTTGCGCATCCTTCCGCGCAGCAGCCCATCGAAGACGATGTTGACCCCGTTGATCAGCGGCTGACCCTTGGACTTCGAGTAGTCGGTGTAGAGGATCTCGACGGGCTCCTCGGCCACCCGCCAGTCGTTCTCGGCGATCAACGCGACGAACTCGCTGGCATGGCTCATGCCGTTCATGGTGAGGTTCAGCCCGTCGGCGACGGTCTTGTTGAACACGCGCAGCCCGTTGTGCGCATCGGTCAGGCCCAACTTGCGGCTGGCGGGGCTCAGCTTGGCGATGAGCGGGAACAGGATCCGGCGCAGCCGCGGCATCTGTTCGGGCACGCTGTCGCCGAAGCGGGTGCCGACGACGATGTCGAGGTCTTCGGCGACCAACCTGTCGATCATGCGGACGACGTCCTTGACGCGGTGCTGGCCGTCCGCGTCGAACGTGACGAACACCGCGGCGCCGGGCCTGTTGCGGGCGTACTCGACGCCGGTCTGGATGGCGGCGCCCTGACCGAGGTTGACGGGGTGGCGCACCAGGTGTGCGCCGGCGGCCAGGGCTCGCTCGCCGGTGTCGTCGCGGCTTCCGTCGTCGACGCACACCACGTGGTCGAAGACGGTGCGGACGTCGACTATCACCTCGGCGATCACGCTCGCTTCGTTGAAGGCGGGAACGATGAGCCAAACGTCGTGGTAGCGGGTGTCTGGGGTGTCGATGCCGAACAAACTACACGCTCACTCTCTTGGCGCTCTGACGAGCGCGACCAGATGCACGGCGATCCCGACCAGTGGCCCGCACAGCAGTGCGACCACCGTGCGCGTTTCCAATGGCGCAGGCAGCAGCAGTAGAAGCGCCGAGGCCAGGGTGGCGCTGATCCAGCCCGCGGCGTAGGCCCGGTGCATGGCGGCCGCCACGGTGGCGGCACCGGTGAGGGTGAGCAGTGCGATGGCGATCGCCGCCGCGGTGAACCAGGCCAGCAGCGCGCCGCCCGCAAGGTAGTCGGGCCCGAACGCGAACTGAAGCAGCCAGGGCCCGGCGAGTCCGGCGATCAGCACCGCGACGAGGCCGAGCCCGGCGACCACCAGCGACGGCATCACCAGCGCGCGCAGCCGTGCGTCGCGCTGGTCGACGAAGTGTGCGATCAGGTTGCCCTGCATCGCGGTCAGCGGAACCAGCAGCGGTGCACGGGTCAGCGTCACCGCGAGGATCACCACCCCGCCCGCGGCGCCGAGATCGGCAGAGGTGGCCTTCAGCAGCACCGGGAACCCCATGATCAGAATCGCGCTCGCACCTGCGGCGGCGATCGAATGCGACGCGCCGCGCAGGAACGTCACGGTGGTGCCGGGGGTGAGCAGCCGTGCTGCGGCGCGACTCGTTGGCGACACCAGTAGGAGCGCCAACCAGGCGATCGAACCCGCGATGGTCGCCCACAGATAGCCGACCAGACCCCACCCGACGAGGAAGGTGGTGGTGGCCACGGCCACGCGACCCGTCGCGTCCCCGACGATGAGCGTTCCGTACTGGCTCCAATGGTTCACTCCGGCCAGCACGCCGAGCAGCGTCGCGTGCATGCAGAAGCCGGCGATGCCCGCGGCCAGCAGCGCGACGCTGAGCAGTCGGGAGTCGACGAACACGTGGCCCGACCACAGCGGCGACGTACCGACGACGACCGTCGCCGAGGCCACGCCGACCAGGGCGGCCACCCGCATTGGGTGGATTCGCGGGCCGTCGACAACCACGGCGGCCGTGGTCAGCTGCGCCTCGCGCACCTCGCGGGTCGACTCCTGCAGAAGGCCGTTGGCCGCGCCCGCGAGGAGTCCGAAGGCTCCCCAGAACACGGCGAAGACCGAGAAGCCCGCCGGTTCGAGGTCACGGGCGGCCAGGTAGAGCACCGCGTAGCCGAACAGCGCGCTCACCACGGTCGCGACGCCGACCCGGGCGACGCTGCCCCGGGTGACCGGGCCCTGTGCCGGTACCGGTGCGGCGCCGTCGGTCACAGGTCTGGGACTGCCGTGGAATACAGCCAGGCCTGCCACAGCGGCCGCAACGATTCGTCGGCGTAGTTGGCGGCCAAACCGGTGAAGTCGTCGGTGACGGCGGTGGAGTGCCGATTCGCTGCGCGCGGTGGCGCCGGCGCTGGCCACGGGCAATGCCGTGGTGCTCAAGACCGATCCGCAGACGCCATTGTCGGGCGGATTCGTGATCGCGCGCGCCCTGGAGGAAGCGGGCCTGCCTGCAGGCGTGCTGCATGTGGTGTCAGGTGACGCAGTGGCCGGCGAGGCGCTGTGCCTGTCGAAGAACATCAACATGATCCAGTTCACCGGCTCGACCGCAGTGGGCCGGCGCGTGGCCGAGCTGGCCGGCAAGACATTGAAGAAGGTGTCGCTGGAACTGGGCGGCAACAATGCGCTGATCATCCTCGATGACGCGGACCTGGAGCTGGCGGTCAACAACGCCGCCTGGGGCGCGTGGCTGCACCAGGGACAGATCTGCATGGCGTCGAGCCGCATCTTCGTGCACCAGGGCATTGCCGCGGAGTTCACGAAGAAGCTGGCCGAGCGCGCGTCGCACCTGCCGGTGGGTGATGGCGCATCGGGCCAGGTGGCGCTGGGACCGGTGATCAGTGATCGCCAGCTGCAGCGGGTCAAGGGAATCCTGGCCGATTCGGTCAAGGCCGGCGCGAAGATCGAGGCCGGTGGCAACAACAAGGGCCTGTTCCATGAAGCCACCGTGCTCTCGGGCGTGAAGCCCGGCATGCGCGCTTTCGATGAGGAAACGTTCGGCCCGGTGGCCAACATCATCGTGTTCGAGACTGACGAAGAGGCCCTGGAGCTGGCCAATCGCCATGAAGGCGCACTGGCCGCTGCGGTCATCTCACGCGACGTGGGTCGCGCCATGCGCCTCACCGACAGGCTCAAGGCCGGCATGGTCCATGTCAATGACCAGACCGTGAACGACGATGGCAACAATCCGTTCGGTGGTCCTGGCGTCGCCGGCGCGGGCGCTGCCGTGGGCGGACCTGCCGACATGGAGGAATACACCAGTCCTGGCAGTGGGTGACCATCAAGGACACGCCACCGAAGTATCCGTTCTAAGAAGGCGACTTGAGGAGTGCGGCGCCTCGGGAACAGCATCAGTCCCGCGATCGCGCCGATCGCCACCACGGCGATGAACAACGGCCAGCGACCGCTGTTCAGTATGGGCAGCCAGATCTGTGGCGTGGCGAAAGTCGTCAGCGCCGCCAGCTGGCTCAGCAGCCCGGCAGCGGCAGCGCCCTGCGTTGCGTCGCGGACCACGCGCGGCAATGCCGACGTCACGATGGCAATGGCGGCGCCGGAAAGCATCATCCAGCGCCACCAAGCGCAATCAGTCGCGGGTCTGCGCAAGTCCTGGCAAATACAGCGGCACGCTGACGGCAATGACCAGCACGGTGATCACAAGGAACAGCGCCTGGTCGCGCAGCCCCGCGGCCAGCAGCATGCCGGCGGCGACGCCCCCAGCAATCATGGTGAGGTTGCGGCCAGCGATGATCTTCGATGCGGTGCCAATGGCCATGGCGTGCTGTGCTGACAGCCACCGGGCAATACCGTGCTGGTGCCGAAGCCCATGAACACCAGGCACGCGAAGGTCAGCGACAGGCGCAGCGGCCCGATCTGCCGGTAGGCATCGAACATGCCGGGTCGCGCCCGCACGCCCACCGGCGAGCTACCGGCCGCGGCAGCAGGAAGCTGGCGACCGCGAGTGCGAGGAACAAGCGCTGCGTGGATGGCATAGCCACCGCGCCAGTTCTCGGTGCCGGCGAAACTTGCCCGACAGGAGCGAGCCCCAGTGAAATGCCCACCGGCGTGTACGTGGACCACAGCGCCATCGCTCGGCCACGGCGCTGCACCGAGGTGGTCGACATGATCAGCGCCGGCGCCGCCGAGTACGCGCACACCATGATCAGTCCCTCGAACAGCCTTATTCCCTGGAAGGCCGGCACGGATTTGGCCAGCAGGTAGGCGATGTTGACCAGCACGCCGATGCTGGCCGCGACGATCAGCGCCGTGCGCGCGCCGATGCGATCGATGAACGAACCACCGACCGTGGCAAGCATGGCCGAGGGAATCGTCACCAGCGCAATCAGCAACGCGAAGCTGCCCCGGCTTCAGGCCCACGTGGGCGATGTAATCGCCCTGCAGCGGAATGATCTTGCTCAGCGACGCCGACGTGAGCACTCCATGCAGATAGATCAGCCCGATCGACGGCCAGCTGCCGGATTTCACGCCGCCTGCGTCCGCGCCCGCACGATGGCGGGCGCCGTCTCACGCAGGAACCCGTGCCAATACGATGATGCGCCACCACGAGTGCCGGTGAGTATCCACAACGTGGCGCCCAGTCCCTGCGCGTCAGCCACTCGGCCGGCGATGCAGGGCGCGAACACACCACCGACGATCTCACTGATCCCCATGGTCAGCGACAGTGCGGTGGTGGTCCTGGCCGGCCCGACCACCTCGGAGGGAATCGTGGCCATTACCATAAGACCTTCCAACACCTGACGGCGTTTCACACTTCCCAAAGTACCCAAGCCAGGCCTCGAAGATATCGAGCCAGTTCTTCGGCCATCCGTTCCGTGCTTACACCCCGCGTCCGACGCGTCAGTTCCCGAACCCGCTCCTTGAACCGGTCCACCGCTTTCGGCGCAATCCGCCGCTTGGGTATGCCTGCGTTCGTGAAGCTGAACCCTAGAAACTTCCGTGCCCACGGCCGCGCCACCGCACTCTTCTGCTCGTTCACCTTGAGCCTGAGCTTCTTCGTGATGAACCGCGTAATGCTTGTCATCACCCGCTCTCCGGCCCGGCGGCTGCGAACGTAGATGTTGCTGTCATCCGCATACCGCGCAAACCGAAGTCCGCGCCGCTCTAACTCCCGATCGAACTCGTCAAGCACGACGTTCGACAGCAAGGGCGATAAAGGACCGCCCTGTGGCGTCCCCTCATCCACCGGACTCACCAGTTCGCCTTCCATCACACCAGCCCCGAGAAACGTCCGGATCAGCTTCAGCATTCGCTTGTCGCTGACCCGTTCGGCGATCTTCGCCATCAGTTTGTCGTGATTGACCCGGTCGAAGAACTTCTCCAGATCCAGATCCACCACCCAGCGGTATCCGTCAGCGATGTACTTCTGCGCCGCTTCTACCGCCTGATGCGCCGACCGCCCGGGACGAAACCCGTAGCTGTGCTCGGAAAACATCGGCTCCCATCTGCGTTGCAGTACCTGCATCGCCACTTGCTGGATAAATCGATCCAGCACCGTTGGAATGCCAAGCGTTCGCATTCCTCCATCCGGCTTCGGGATTTCTACCCGTTTTACCGGCTGCGGCTTATACGTCCCGCTCAACAATTGTTCCCGAATCGTTGGCAGTGTTGTTTCAGAAACTCTGGCAACTCATGGACAGTCATCCCGTCCACGCCAGCGCCTCCTTTGTTGGCCTTCACTCGTGCCAATGCCTGCTTGCAGTTTTCCCGCCCGCAGACTTCCTCCATTAACTGTTCGCCAATGGCCGGGCTTTCTGTCCCGCGCTTCGCCGCAAGCGATTCGGTCCCTTCGATGGCAGCCCTTTTTGAGCTTCACCCGTATCTTCTGCCATGAAGGCCAACACTAGCTGGTTCTTCTGCCGCTTGTCGCTCATGAGTCGCGCCGCTTATTCGCCGCTCCCATTAACCCCTTTCGGGGACCGTTCGGGCCTTCAGCACTCGCGTGCCTAATACGCCTTCTGCTGACTTCTGCCGCCCGGTCAGGACCGATCGCTCAATCCTCAGTCTTGAATCCAAGACAAACGGCAGATCTCCCGAGGTAAGCTCGACCGCCTTCAACGCGCAACCGCCGGATTTACATCCAGTGCCCTTGATGGATATGGACTTCGCGATCCTTTGCCCGCTCGTCCGGCACCATATGCCTCTTATCCGGTTCTTGTTCATCGGCTCGCGCCTTTGCTCCACGCTTCTTTCAGACCCTCCGTCACCGGAACGCCCTTGCGCTTCGCTATGACTTACCACCTCCATCAGGTTGTCAAAGGGACTTCACCCTCAAGCTGTCGGAACATGCTCGGCACACAAAAAGAGCGGCCGCCAGATGGGCGTTCGCTCCTGTCCCGATCTTCGCATGCGGCTAGCGGGCGGAGTGCAGGTGTTTGGGTGAAGTTGTTGAGAACTTGAGTGAATAAATATTTTTTCGACGCTATACCGGCCGGGCGGCGCGTCCTGGCCATGACTGAACGCACCTCCTGTCGATGAAAAAGCGTTCGTCGTATTGAATGCGCTTAACTCTAAATGCTTCAGCAGCTGATCTACGTGTCGAGGCTTCGCCGCGGACGGGACTGGCTGGTGGGTAGCTCCCGGACGGTTCCTATTCCAGTCTGTGGTTGCTCTGCCGGCGGCCATCTTCTGTGAACCGCCGGAAGACCGGGTATGAGCGCTGTAAGAATTTGGTTTGGACCTTGCAGGTTCGGGTGTCCGATGAACTCGTTGGGGGTATCGGATGCAGGCACACTTTCTGGTATAAGACTCTCCAGGCGGAATCCCGGGCAGTGCAGGGGCCGCTCAATTTCCGAGTAACGAAATTCGGGAGCGAGCCGCCCAAGGATGGCTCCACACAACGCGACTACTCTTGACTTTGGCGCGAACGGTGGCGAGATCGAGGAATCAGAACTGCCTCGCTCTTCCACTGATACGATGTGGAGCCTACATGATGGCCAAACTGATCTTAATTCACGCCTACGTCGTTGGATGGCTTTATCGCGGATGGAACCGGCAACCTCGATTGGTCGGCGCCAGACCAGGAGGTATTTGCGTTCATTACCGATCTCGTGCGCTCTATCGAAATGTATCTCTATGGACGCAAGATGTACGAGACGATGGCGGTTGGGAGACGCCAGACGTCATTCCTGGCCTGACCGAAGCGCCTCTTCGCCAGCCGGCCCTGCTGGATTTCGCGCAGTTCTGGCAAGCGGCCGACAAGGTCGTCTATTCCAAAGGGCAGGATATCGTCTCTACACCGACGACGCGTCTCGAGCGGGCATTCGATCCGCAGGTGGTTCGCGACCTGAAGCCTCAATTGCCTCACGACGTTTCCGTGGGTGGTCCCGCCCTTGCCGCCCATGCAATCCGGGCTATGCTTGGCGGCGGCAGGTTGGTCCTGCCCAGCAACGTCTCGGTAAGGCTAGATCTCCTGGACGAGCGCCGTTTTACTAATGGGGATGGTCTATCTTCGCTATTACACGCAGCCTGATGGAGGCTGTCGCTCCTGGTTGCGGAGCCCTGATCGCGCTCCGAACGAAAACGCTATGCTTTGAAGAGCAACAAGGTCCATGGACAATACGAGGGTATTCAGAATGGCGTTCGCGAGTGTCTACCCGCACTACGTCGCCAAGGCAGAGAAAAAGGGGCGTACGAAGGAAGAGGTGCATGCCATCATCCACTGGCTCACGGGCTACGATGAACAGGCGCTGCAACAGCAGATCGAGAAGAAGGTCGATTTTGAGACATTCTTCGCCCGAGCGCCACGGATCAACCCGAACGTTTCCAAGATCACAGGCGTCATCTGCGGATATCGAGTGGAGGAGATCGAGGATAAGCTCATGCAACAGATCCGTTACCTGGACAAGCTGGTGGATGAACTGGCCAAGGGAAAGGCCATCGACAAGATTCTGAGGAAGTGAGCAGGGGTGTCGGTTTCGTCATCGCCGTTTCCGAGGCGTTCTCGATGCTGGTAGTCGCGGACCCAGATCGGCCGCCCCCTCCTGACTGGCTGATTCCACGCCGCTTCTTTTGATACGAGGGAAGCGAAGAAGGCCACAGTGTAGAGCGCAGGCCGCCAACTCCAGGGTCGTCGCCGGCAGTTCGGAAGTGATCGCCTAACTTCCGGTAAACGGCAAACCGGACATGTTTGTACTGGCCTCGACATGTCCTGCGTAGTGCGACTCCGTGGACCTCGGCGTTGAAATGGTCGCCCGACTGGAGGTGAACTTGACGTGCTACCAACATCACTGGCGATGCCCCATGCCCGCGCGGAAAGAACTTCATTCAAAAGGAAAGAAAGGGAGCAAAACGATGAACCGCACGCCAAAATGACACGATTTACGTCACTCTTCGACCAGCGGTTCGTCATTGATCAGTGAATACGTCGCGGTTTGCTCCTGTGCCGAAGGCAAGACAGAAGAGCAATGAAGCAGTCCGTGTTGGCTCCTCTTTAATGCGCACAAGGTCTGCCGACACTCAGCAAGCAGCGAGCTCATGACTTGTCAGACGCGTCCGAAAGCAGCTTCGATTTGGGTACGTCGCTGCGTTCGCCGACCTCTCATGGCCCAGACCGGGCCACTTCGGTATCCTCGACTCACGTAAAGAGTGCCATCGTTATACACAGGCATTCGTACGCGAAACGCGCAGGCTCAACAAATCTCCAAAGCGACTTGCCGGTGGTGGGGTCGAAGCCTTCCATACTCTCGCTGGAATTGACAATCACCTCGGGACCTTGCGCGGTTTCGATGACAAGCGGCGTGCTATAAGGACTTCACTTCGCCAGGGCGATCCACCTTCCACAACTCCTTGCCGGTTCGCTTGTCGAGAGCGAGCAGAAACGCGGTCGATCCCTGATAGCAGATCAGAATGAGGCGATCGCGGTATAGCGCCGGTGAGCTGGCGTGCCCAATCGAGATCGAAGGGCGAGTACTCCTGGCCAAGGTGTCGCGTCCAAACAACGCTTCCATTCATGTCAATGGCCGCAATCTGCCCGGTGCTGAACCAGGCATATACTCGTTCGCCATCGGTCACCGGGCTCGATGTCGGTCGCACTAAATCACCTCAAGTTCACACGGTGGGCGAAATCGTGTAATTTTATTACAGCAATGGAGCACAACCATTAGAGCTCTCCGACTTGCCTACAGTCGCCTTAAAGAAGCTAGCGCCACTCGGCCCTCTTTTACATCGAGCACTGGAGCCTAGTATTGAAGATGCGAGATCATACTTGGAAGGTCGTAGGCCAGATGCTTACGTCTTTACAGACCTGACGCGATATCACACATGTTGCCGCCTCGAAGAGTCTTCATTGCCAAGCGGAGTAGAGTTTGAGCGCCTTAGAATCAACGGGATCTATTTCGTTGTAACCCCGTCGTGGTGAGAGTTTGGAAAGCCGATGAAGACGGGGAACTACAGGGGCCAGGGCGATCCAAAACAAAACAGGAGTTATTCGAGCAACCATCGCTCTTCGATAACGGTGCCGCACAGTATCGCTACGCGATAATCTGGGATCACAACCACCAGACCGGAATTCTCACACTCGCGCTGGCGTGTCCTCGGAATTTTGACGAGTACCGCCCTTGGCAGAAGCCTAATTGTCATTTTTATATTGAGTTCCCCCACGCCGCGACCACCGTCACAGCCGACCCAGTATTCAGCGAACCCGCGTCAGAGATCGAAGACATTGACCTGAACCGAAGCGGCGCGCTGAAGAGTCAGGACACGACGATGACGATGATGTCGTTTAACGGAGAGCGAATCCGGCAAGCACGCGAGATCGCTGAGCATGACGCAGATGGATCTTAGCGATGGCTGCTGGCGTCAGCCAAGGCGCAGCTCGGCGCTGTTCGAGCAGAACCTCCGCACCCCTTCGGACGACTACGATTGGCGCGATCGCGTTCGACCACGAAGTTCCCCGTGACGCTTCTTCCGCCAGGAGTCCGGTCCAGACTTCCCGCTCGGATCACTGCTGTATCGGCGCGGCAGAGAAGATGAGCAGCCGGGATAGCGACACGGTGCGGCAGGCTGGGCGCGTGGTGTTTGAGGCCATCGTCAGCCATGGCGGACCGATTTCAGAGCAGTATTGATCTGCAGTATTCCGCGCCTGACGAACGTCGAGCCAGACGTGGCCGCGAAGATGACACGGGCGGAACTCGGGCTATCGCCAGACACTGCCCGTCACAAACCTCGTCACCAGGCTGGAAGAGAACGGCGTGGTCGTGGCCTCAATTCCGCTACGATATCGACGATCACGATGCGTACTCGGTCTGGGCCGACACGGAGCCGAGGCGTGCCTGTGATCGTAATGACCGCCGGAAGGCCGGGAGATCGGCAACGTTGGAGCGTAGCGCACGAACTCGGCCATCTCGTTATGCACTACAGCTACAGCGGGGAACCCGAGTAGTCTTGGAGGCGGCCGCCGATCTGATTCGCTAGCGAGTTCCTCCTGCCAGAAGACGGCCATGCGGAAGGACCTGCCGTCCCCGCTTACGCTGACGGCGCTCGGCTGATCATGAAGGCCCGATGGGGAGTGTCCATTCTAGTGCCCTCATCATGGCCGCTTTTCGCCTCGGAGATCATCTCAGACGGGCAGCGTAGCGCTACCTGTATCCGCCAGCTGACGGCGAAGGGATGGTTGAAGCAAGAGCCAGTGCCGATCCCGCCAGAGAAGCCCCGCCTCCTCCGCAAGCTGGCTGAGACACTGTACGGGCCTAACTTCAAGGCCAGCGATATCGCTGACTCCACTTGGATTGCCGCGTACCGATGATCGCGCCGATCCTCGATTCGTACGCGTCGATCGCCGATCTGCGAGCAGACGAAGCGGGCTCGGCAAGAGGCGTCGATGATGAGCGTGACCTCGCGACGCGAAAGACGGACCGTGCTGGCGTTTCCCGAAAGGTAGATCGGCAGTACGGAGGGCGCGTAGCCGGTGCTACTAGGGGCCTTATAAACCCCGAACGATCCTTGGCGGGAATTCGGTGCGACTCCGACGCCCTCCGACTCAAACTCGATTGTACTGCCTTTACAATTTACTGGATCCATGCGCTGCTTGATATGCGCTAAGGCGCTGGACCGATGCCAAGCCTGCCAATCACGCTCTCGCGATAGTTTGCGATCTCGATAGCGGGCCTGCTGGCTCATATCCTTGAGGCGTACGATAATGGCCGTAGATGTCAGCCAGGGAGGCGTTCGTTTCAACAACGGCGTCGCGCTCTCTCGAAGTGGTCGCACCGGCTTTTGGCGGCCTTTGGGACGAGATACCCGTCTATGCAGATGGAGGGCGGAGTAGAAAAGCAATAGTCATCAGCCCAAGTCCGTAGCAGAGAGGTACGCCGCTTGGCGTTATGGGCTAGGCCTGTCGCTAAGTCGCTCGTTTTCGTCTGCTCTTTTTAGATGTTCGTGGCGTTGAGGCACAGGTTTGCGGCATCGCTTCTGTGCCAGATGGGTTGATTGCGGCCCGCAATTTCTTCGAGCGGGCGACCACGGCGAGCGATCACATGGAAGTCGAAGCGGAGATCGCGATGGGACCGAATTAGGTTGCGCTCGTGATCGTAGATCAGGTCGTAGGCATCCTCGTCCTCGTCATCGATTACGGTAGTAACGTCGCACAGGTCGCCCTGCCGCCTTACGTACACTTGCTCGACGGCCTGGATATCCGCAAACGCAGCAGCCACGCCGTGCTCGATATCGAGTGCCATCGTCGTTGCTCCCACAGCTTAGATGTGAATTGTAAGCTTAGTTGTTTCACAATATCAATAGGCCCCTATGCATCTTATTGATCTGAAGGTTATTTCTATAGCAATGCCGACCTACACAACACAACCTAACCCATATAGTGCCCCCCGCGCAAGAAGTTCTCATAGATCTTTGCACCGACCCGTCACGTCGTAGTCTAGATCACACCCCCAAGCTTTCTGAGTCAAGTACATAATCACCGAATTTCTTCCAAGGATGTGCCTTCTTGTCCGCATTCCG
>CAWBRR010000023.1:0-186111 GCA_963791215.1 uncultured Actinomycetota bacterium
CGGGATCGACGAAGAGATCCTGTCCGCTAATGCCCGGTGGTCTCAACCGGTCGCCGCAACACTTTATCTTAGAGGGAAAAGATGGAGTGTGGGATGGAACGGCGATTTCATAGAGGTTTTACTGCGGCAGAGAAGACGGAGTTATGGGATCGCTGGAAGCGTGGGGAGTCGCTGAAGGCGATTGGACGAGCTTTTGGTAAGCAGTCATCGTCGATCTATTTTCTGGTGGCTCCGCACGGTGGGATTCGTCCTGCGGAGCGGCGTCGCTCCAGGTTGGCATTGACGCTTGCGGAACGCGAGGTGATTTCCAGAGGTGTTACGGCACATCGATCGGCCCGGTCGATCGCCAAACTGCTTGGCCGCTCACCCTCGACGGTGAGCCGGGAAATGAGCCGCAATGGCGTCTATGATCGCTACCGAGCGACACTTGCGGACGAGAATGCCTGGGCGCGATCCCGTCGCCCAAAATGTTGTAAGTTGGCGACCAATCCGCGGCTTCGGCAGGCAGTGGCAGGGAAGCTCAGATTGGATTGGTCACCCGAGCAGATAGCCGGTTGGCTGAAGAGAACGCATCCTGAAGACGAGTGTAATCAGGTGTCACACGAGACCATCTATCGCAGCCTGTTTGTCCAAGCTCGCGGCGTGCTCAAGAAAGAGCTGCTTAGCCATCTCCGATCGAAGCGCTCGATGCGTCGCTCCAGGCCGGTTGACCCGAATGGCGATAAACGGGGACATATCAAGGATATTGTCTCAATCCGTCAGCGACCGGCGGCGGTTGAAGATCGGGCGGTGCCTGGTCACTGGGAGGGCGATCTCCTGTCCGGGCCGAACAACAGCTACATCGCGACCTTGGTCGAACGTCATACCCGTTACGTGATGTTGGCCAAAGTGGCGGGCAAGGACACCCAGACGGTTGTCACCGCGCTGATCAACCAGGCGAGGAAGCTACCAAAAGAGCTATATAAATCCCTGACCTGGGACCGGGGCAAGGAACTTACGGATCATCGTCGCTTTACGTTGGCGACCAACATCGACGTCTATTTTTGCGATCCGCAAAGCCCGTGGCAACGCGGGTCGAACGAGAATACCAATGGCCTGCTGCGACAATACTTCCCGAAGGGCACCGATTTGTCGGTGCATTCGCAAGCCCATCTGAACAAAGTGGCTCGTCAGCTAAACGAACGACCACGTGAGACCTTGCAATTTGAAACACCAGCAGAGAGATTTAACGCCTGTGTTGCGTCGACCGGTTGAGCCGGCAGTGGAAGACCGGAAGTGACCGGCACGCAGCCAAACTGACGCGATTGACCCGGAACGGACATGGGCAGGAGCATTACGTGGGGCAACCTGACGCAGAGTTAGGAGAGTGACGAACCCTGCTGAGTTCCAATATTGTCAGCCATTGATTTCGACCTCTGAGCGCCGGAGGAACGCGAGCTTAATTCAAGACGCGCGTGGCGACATCGACTATGACGAGGAGGGATCCGGGCCCACAATTCTTTTTGTGCCCGGATCTTGGGGCACGCGGTCAGCTTGGCGTGGTGTGATCACGGCGCTGAATGGCCAATTCCGCATCGTTACGACGAGCCTGCTCGGCTACGGTGGCACAGCGGAACGCAGGACGGCAGCCGATTTCTCGATCGAGCGGGAGGCCGAAATCATCGAGGCAGTTTGCCGGCACGCCGGCGGGCGCGTGCATCTCGTTGGACATTCGTATGGAGCCCAGGTGTGCCTCGCTCTTGCAATCCGCGGGGCCATTCCGCTCATGAGCCTGTGCGTCATTGAGCCGACCGGAGTAAATCTGCTGCGCCGAGCTGGCGACCTAGTCCTGTACGAGCAGAACGTCATACGCCGTGACACGTATTTCCGGGCCTTCGAGAGCGGCGACAAGGAAGCGGCTCGGCATGTGATCGACCTCCATGACGGTGATGGAAGCTTCGATGCGCTTCCCTCGCGGGTACGCGAATATGTTATCGCAACTACGGCAACCAACATTCTCGATTGGCGTTCGGGCTTCGGCTTTGATGTGCCGTTGGCGGTCTACTCGGGCATCGGCGTTCCTAGCCTCGTCATTCGCGGGGAGCGTGGACATCCTTACATAGCGAGAAGTGCCGAGATTCTAAGCGAGGCCATGCCCGACGCATCTCTTGTGACTGTTCCGGGAGCGGCTCATTCCATGATGGCTACGCATGCCGCAACGGTGGCTAAACTGGTCGGCGAGAATGTCTCCAAGGCGGAGGCGCTCACGTAATATGTGGCCGCGGTGAGACAGGACGTGGACAGCTCTCCACCGTTCTCATCATGCCTTGCTCTGCTTGGTAGCGGCCATCTGTCCGAGCCCTTGGGGTAAGTTTGGCCAACGCGTTTGATGACTGGGAGACGACATCATGACAGCGGAGTCGGAAGTCAAATCTGCAGGCTCGAACATTCAAGCAAGCACTGTCAGCACCATTGTGCTCGGCTTTGCGGCCGACCCAATGGCGCGTTGGGTTTGGCCCAACTCATCCGAATATCTCAGGATTATGCCTCAATTCGTCGAGGCATTTGGCGGCCGGGCATTCGAGCATGGCACAGCTTACATCACGGAAGGGGCTCGTGCGGCCGCCCTGTGGCTGCCGCCCGGCGTTGAGCCCGATGAAGCGGCCATGGGCGCAGTCATGGCCCAGGCCCGGCGTCCAGAGATCGCCGATGACATTGGACACATACTCCAGGGAATGGCCGAACATCATCCCCACGAACCACATTGGTATCTGCCCCTCATTGCCGCCGATCCGAACTGGATCGGCCAAGGCCTCGGCACGTTGCTGATGAAACACGCTCTTCGGCGATGCGACGAGCAGGGCATCGTTGCCTACCTCGAAAGCTCGAATCCGCGAAATATTTCCCTCTATGAACGCCACGGCTTCCGGATCATCGGTGAGATACAACACGGTTTTTCACCGACGATGACGCCAATGTTGCGGACGGCTTCCTGAGCGGAATCCAAAGCGCGCACGCCGCCTACGACTATTGACTTCCGCTATTGGCACGTTTGAGCATGCCGCCGGACTCCAAGAATGTCTGCTTATCCGGGAAGACCGGAAGTGGTCGCCGCGGTCGGAATTACCCGATTAACCCAGAGCAGACCTCAGAGCCGAAAGGACAACAGTTTTCCCCCGTTCTCAACGTCATCCAGCTCGCACGCATCCTGGCCGCGATGTGGTAGGTTTCTACTGACCCGGCGCATCATGGGCAGCCACGGGAGTCGATCATGTGTCCTCTTCAGCTTCGTCATGCATCCTCCGCCCTGGCCGTCGCCGTCCTCCTGTTCGCCGTCGCCTTGGGCACCTCTCGCGCCGCCTCGCCAGTGGCCGACGCCGCGCAGGGCGACTTCGCGGGCCTCGTTGACATTGGGGGTGGCCGCCGGCTGTACATAGAGTGCCGGGGCACGGGCAGTCCGGCGGTCGTCCTTGAAGCTGGCTACCGCAGCTCCGCTAGGATCTGGAGCGAGGACTTCCACCAGTCGGGAGCGCCGCGGCCGATGGTTCTCGCGGGCGTGGCCGCTTTCACCCGTGTTTGCGCTTATGATCGACCAGGGACCGTGGCGCTCCCCAACGACAACGTCCGCCAGAGCCGCAGCGATCCGGTCCCCATGCCGCGGACCGCCCTGGACGGCGTTGCTGACCTCCACGCATTGCTCCGCGCCGCAGGCGTTCCCGGTTCATACGTCTTCGCAGGCCACTCGCTGGGCGGCCTCTTCGTCCGGCTCTACGCCAGCACCTATCCCCGAGACGTCCTCGGGCTCGTCCTCGTCGACGCCTATTCTGAGAAGCTTGAAACGCTGTTGACGCCCGAGCGGTGGGCGGCCCTGGTGCGGCTCAACGTGCGGTCCGGCAGCGACACGATAAAGACCATCCCGAGCTACGGCGATCTCGAGACGATCGGATACGGCAAAGATAACGTCGTGATGCGCCACGCGGAGGCGACCACGCCGCTTGGCCCAATGCCACTGGCAGTTCTCGCCCATGCGCGTCCGTTCGACCTGCCGAAGGAGGCGGAGGGGTTCTCGTCCGATGCATTGGAAGCGGTCCTGCGTGCGGCGAACGAGAATCTGGCGACACTCGTCCCGAACGCACGCTTCTTCGTAGCCAAAGACAGCGGCCATGAGATCCACCAAGATCAACCAGAGCTGGTGATCGAAGCAATACGGCAGGTAGTCGTAGGTGTTCGACATCCAGCCACATGGAATGACCTTACGTCTTGTTGCGCGAAATAGGCACTTCACGCAGCCCGCGCCAACGAGGGTGAGGTGCCGACGGCAACTTTTGGCACTCTTCGGACCTGCCGAAGCGGCCGGACGACGTCCGTTCATGAGAGCAAAGCGGAATTCCCAGTTGCGCACTCAGACTTCTGAGTTTGACCCAAAGCGGTCGTTAGGCGAACCGCTCGGATCGGACCAAAACAGCCAGTTTAGTGGTGTTCTCGGCTACGTTCCCAAGATAAGATGAGAGTACCGCTCTGAGCTAAACGCTCTCGATTTTTAATTCATTCTAGCGAAATATTTCATGGCTGAACCGCGCGTCAACCGCAAACTAGCGGCAGTTCTGGCTGCTGACGTAGTGGGGTATTCGCGCCTGATGGGGGCGGATGAGGTCGGCACTCTGGCTGCTCTCAAGCGGCACCGCGAGGTCGTCTTCGATCCCGCTGTCGTCGCCCATAATGGGCGCATCGTAAAGCTGATAGGCGACGGCACGCTTGCCGAATTTGGCAGCGTTGTCGATGCCGTGAACTGCGCACTCGTGGTTCAGCGTACCGGCACGTTGATGCCGGATGAAAAAGCGCCCAAGCCGGCTATCGTGCTTCGAATCGGCATCAATCTAGGTGACGTTATTATCGAAAGCGATGACATCTACGGCGATGGCGTTAACGTCGCGGCACGCCTTGAGGCACTTGCCGAACCCGGCGGGATATGCGTCTCGTCCGTCGTCCACGAGAGCATCGGTAACAGGATTGACGTTAGCTTCCGAGACGGCGGCGACATCAACGTCAAGAACATCGACCGTCCGATCCGTGTGTGGACTTGGCATCCCGGAGATAAGGCCACGGCCGCCCGTACGTTCCACGCCAACCTGGCGCCCTGTATCAAGAAATCGTCGATCGCCGTTTTGCCATTCACCAACATGTCGGGTGATCCCGAACAGGAATATTTCTCCGACGGAATCAGCGAAGACATCATTACCGACCTTTCAAAAATTTCCGGACTGACGGTGATCTCGCGCAATTCCAGCTTCACCTACAAGGGCCGCGCGGTCGATATCCGCGCCGTCGGCCGCGACCTCGGCGTCGGCGCGGTACTCGAAGGCTCCGTACGCCGCGCCGGCAGCCGGCTGAGGATCACCGCACAGCTGATCGACGCGGGCACGGGCGGCCATCTTTGGGCCGAACGCTTCGACAGGGACATGTCCGAGCTGTTCGAAGTCCAGGACGACGTGACCAGCCGGATCGTCGAGGCGCTCAAGGTTACCATGAGCCCGGCTGAAAAAGCCCGCATTGCAGGCGGCGGCACCAGCAATATCGATGCCTACGATTTCTTCCTTCGCGGACGTGACCTGATGGTCATGGGCAAAACGCAGAGCCGCGAAGTGTTCGAACAGGCCCGAGATTTCCTGCTCAAGGCGATCGAACTGGACGGCAATTATGCGCAAGCCTATGCCGTGCTGGGCGTTACTTATGTAATCAATTATCAGAACCGCTGGACCGCAGATTCGAACAACGCGCTGGAGCAGGCAAAACGATCCGTGGATCAGGCGATCGAAAGGGATCCCCAAGAACTCATTGCCCGCGTCGCTGCGGCGTTCGTCGCAACCTTCGAGGCAGACCTCGAACGGGCAAAGGCCGAAGCGCAGTTCGCGCTGACCCTTAACCCGAATTCATCCGAGGCCTATTCGGTCCTCGGCAACGCCTACATCTTTTCGGGCCAGCCGCAGGAAGCGATACCGATGATCGAACTGTCCATCCGGCTGGACCCCGCCTATACGCAGCAGCACCTGCATCTACTAGCGGTGGCCAACCTCCTCGCCGGCAAATATGAGACCGCCGCGACATTGCTGCGGCAGCGCATCCTGATGGCACCCCGGACAGATTTTTCCCGCGCCGTCCTGGCATCTGCCCTTGGCCATCTCGGCGAAATCGAGGAAGCCCGGCGTGTCTGGCGCGAGCTGATGGAGATCAATCCGCAGTATACCTTCAAAAATCATTACGCCCGGCAGCCTTTTGCAAACCGTCGCCGGCGGCCCCGCCGTTACCGTCGGTGCCCACACCGGTGCCGCCGGTCCCGGCCGCCCCACCCTTACCGCCGTTACCACCCGCACCGCCGTTACCGCCGGACGTGCCCGGTGCCGCGGCGTCGGCCAACGCGTCATACCCCGCGCCACCGGTACCACCCTGACCGCCCGTACCGCCGGAACCATTGGCCGCACCCGCGCCGCCGGCGTTACCGCCGGTACCGCCGTTACCGCCCAGCCCGCCCTCGGTGCCATCCGGGTCGTCCGCCGTGCCGGCCACACCGGCGACACCGTTGCCGCCGTTACCGCCGTTACCGCCGGCGCCGACGGTGCCGGCGGTGCCGTCGATACCAGGTCGAGCGAACAGGAACAGGAATCGGCCCGTACCGGCGGTGCCACCGGTGCCTGCGCCGCCGCCGTTGCCGCCAGCCCCGCCGTTACCGCCGGCGATGCCGACCGCGCCGTCGGCGCCGTTGCCGCCGTTGCCACCGGCGCCGCCGCCGCCGTTGCCGCCGTTGCCGCCGTTGCCGAAGACCCAACTGCCGTCGCCGCCGTTACCGCCGTGACCGCCCGTGCCGCCGTCACCGCCGTCAGTGCCGTTTTCACCCGGGGCGGTGCCGTCGACGCCGTCCGCACCGTTCACACCGACGGCGTTACCACCGTTGCCACCGTCGCCGAAGATCGACAGCAGTCCGGTGCTGCCGCCATCGCCACCGTTCCCACCACCGACGCTGTTGCCGCCGTTGCCGCCGCTGCCGGCCCACAGGCCGCCGTCACCGCCCTTGCCGCCGTTAGTGCCGTCACCACCGTTGCCACCGTTGCCGAAGAACGACAGCAGCCCGGCGCTGCCGCCATCGCCACCGTTCCCACCACCGACGCCGTTGCCGCCGTTGCCGCCGCTGCCGGTCCACAGGCCGCCGTCACCGCCGTTACCGCCGTTGCCGCCGCCAGTGCCGTCACCACCGTTGCCGCCGGTGCCGAAGATCGACAGCAGCCCGGCGCTGCCGCCATCGCCACCGTTCCCACCACCGGCGCCCTTGCCGCCGTCACCGCCGCTGCCGGACCACAGGCCGCCGTCACCGCCGTTACCGCCGTTGCCGCCGCCAGTGCCGTCACCACCGTTGCCGCCGGTGCCGAAGAACGACAGCAGCCCGGCGCTGCCGCCATCGCCACCGTTCCCACCATCGACGCCGCCACCGCCGTTGCCGCCGCCGCCGACCCACAGGCCGCCGGCACCGCCGTTACCGCCGGCACCGCCGTTGACTCCGGCGACGCCGGCACCGCCGGCACCGCCGCCGCCGAACCACCCGGCCGACCCGCCGTTGCCGCCGTTGAAGCCATTGCCGCCGCTGCCGATCAGGCCGCCGGTGCCGCCGTTGCACGCAACAGCAGCGGTGCACGTAGCGCTGGTGTAGCTGAGGCCGTTACCGAGCAGGATGCCGGCGTTGGGGTTGTCGACGGTGCCGTTACCCACGAAAATCCGGATGAAATCCGTGATCGGGTTCCCGGTCAGCGCGGCACTCGGCACGGCGGCCGGCGACACCAGGTTCCCGCTGGCTGCCGGGCCGACCAACGGCGCCACCTTGCTGGCGACGGCCGGATCAGCCGGCTCCCCGCTGGTGGTGGTCGCCGCCGATTTAGCGGTGCGCCCCGCGCCCCCGAGTTCACTGCGGCTAAACGCCGCCACCGTCCACAGCAACGGCGCCGCCGCCGGCGCATCACCGTTGCCGCCCGCACCCAGCCACGAGGACAGAGCGGACCCCAGCCCGCTCACCACTGCCGGCGCCGCGGCGGCCGTCATCACCGGCGCCGCCGGGCTCACCGGTGTTACCGACGGGGTCGACAAGGCCGGCAAATCCGTTGCCGACGACCCAGTCTCGGCCGGCGTCGAGGTCGAGGGCGAAGATGCCGATAACGACGATCCCGCCCCGGAGCCGCTGCCCGACGAGCCGCTGCCCGCCGCGGAGGTCTCCCCAGGATGCTGACTTCCAGAACTCGATGCCCCGCCCGTCGCACTCGCCGGTCGAGCCAGACGTCCCGGCCGAGGAGCCATCCCCGGAGCCGCTACCCGCCGAGCCGCTACCCGCCGCGGAGGTCTCCCCAGGATGCTGACGTCGCAGAATTCGATGCCCCGCCCGTCGCACTAGCCGTCGAGCCAGACGTCCCGGCGGAGGAGCCATCCCCGGAGCCGCTGCCCGACGAGCCGCGGAGGCTCCCCGAACGCTGACCCGATCGACCCCCGCCCGTCGCACCCGCCGTCGAACCAGACGTCCCGGCCGAGGAGCCATCCCCGGAGCCGCTGCCCGACGAGCCGCTACCCGCCGCGGAGGTCTCCCCAGGATGCTGACCTGCAGACTTCGATGCCCCGTCCGTCGCACCAGCCGTCGAGCCAGACGTCCCGGCGGAGGAGCCATCCCTGGAGCCGCTGCCCGACGCACTCCCCGTCGACGACGAACCGTCCGAACTCGAACCGGTAGAGCCCTCCGAGCCGGTCGTCGCGAAAGCTACCGGCATAGACGCAATCGCCGCGCCTATACCCAACGCAATCGCCAACGCGCCCACCCGCCCGACACAACGGGCATAACCGGACAACGAAGGTTCAAGAGACGCCGCGCGACGGCCGTACTCAATCACCCGCACCCCGCTCGTGGGCCCGCTCCGGTGCTGCTCGACGGTCTGCGACGAATCTCGGACGCTGCTCATAGGGGAAACACCTTTCCTACGTCCTCTGCGGAACCCCCCGGCCCCGCGGCCGCGTGTAACTTTATGCAATCGTGATAATCGAGGGAGCTTTTTCGAGCATCTTTTTCGGATACGGACGGTTAATACTCTGAAGGCGTCCACGCGGCGCATCTGCCCAACAGGTATGACGGTACTTGACGGGAGTCCAACAAGCGGCAACGCAAAAGATTCCCCACCGTGAGCTCAGGGCCTATCGCTATCCCCGCGGCTGTTCGGGGTGCTGGCTTACGTTGGTCTCGACAACTTCCACATTCACTCGACAACTTCCACATTCAGAGGAGACAGCATGCGTGTCGTCGCGTTCGCGGCATCACTGAGCGCAACCGAGGAGGCCGCCGGCGGAGTCACCGCCAAGGGCTTCCCGATGACGAGTTGTTACGTGGACAACTTTCCCGCTCAGATCATCATCCCCATGGTCGTCGCCTTCTGCGCCTCCGGCGGCGCCGATTACGACCCGGTCCAGTACATCATCGCCACCTCAGCCGACGGTGAACGCGTGGGCGCCTTGGAGTTCAGTTGGCATTGGCCCGACAATCCGCCCGCACCCATTAAGTTTCGGGTCTTCGCCCAACACCTTCCCATGCGAGTGGAATCCGCGGGGATATACACCATTGGCCTGCATGACAGCGCGTACTCCTCAGAGAGTGACCACATTTTTCCGCTGCCGGTGCACAAAACAAACCCGCTAATTAACATCCCGGGCGGCGCGTGATCCGGAAATCGAAATGCTTGGTCGCAAGGAGTGGATCTGAATTGAACGAGATCCACCGCGCCGATTTGGCCGCCCGCCAATACGAGCGGTGGCGGCCCCGAGCCGATTCAGAACCACGGCGCGGTGTTCGGATCCTTGCGCGCTGAGGGGACTGCACCCCATAATCCTGCCGTGGAAAAGGGGGATAGGGGCAATTCTCAGCTAACTAGCGATCCGCGATCCTCGATCCTCGATCCTCGATCAATGGCTAAGGAGCCACCACTGAAACACGAAGGAGTCACCACTGAAATGAGCGACGATCCACGCAGCGATGTTGTCGTCCGCCAGTACGAGCGGTGGAGGTACCCACGCCCCATACAAGACCTCGAGGGATGGGTCGCTGGTAATTGGGAATGGTTCGACCCTTCCCACGCTCACCGGACGTTATGGCCCGATCGGGAATACAAACCCGATCTTGATATTCTCATTGCGGGTTGCGGCACCAACCAGGCGGCGGTTTATGCGTTCACGAACCCCGCTGCGAAAGTAGTGGCGGTCGATATCAGCCAGCCGTCATTGGACCATCAGCAATATTTGAAAGACAAGCACGGGCTGTGGAACCTCGAGTTGCATCTGCTTCCAATCGAAGAGTTGCCGACGCTGGGATTCGACTTCGACCTCATTGTATCGACCGGCGTGCTACATCACTTGGAAAAACCGCCGGTTGGCATGGAAACACTCGCCGGCTGCCTGCGGCCCGACGGCGCTATAGCTGTCATGCTCTATGCAAAGTACGGCCGAATCGGAGTCGAAGTGTTGGAATCGGTCTTTCGTGACATGGGGCTGGGTCAGGACGATGCATCGGTCCAAATAGTCAAAGAGACGATCTCGTTGCTATCGCCAGATCACCCCGTCCAACACTATCTCGAAATAGCTCGGGATTTGCAGTCGTCCGATGCCGCCGTGGTGGATACGTTTCTGCACGGTCGCCAGCGTAGCTACACCATCGATGAGTGTGTCGATCTTGTCACCTCGGCCGGACTCGTATTTCAGGGATTGTTCCTCAAGGCGCCGTATTACCCGCACGATTTGTTTGCACCAGGGACCGAGGCCTATCAGGCCGTACACCGATTGCCTGAGACTAGACTCTGGTCCGTAATGGAACGTCTCCAGTCAGCGAATGCTTGCCATTTTTTCATGGCGTGCCGTCCGGACCGTCCGAAAGAGAGCTACACCATTGATTTTTCGACGGAGGATTCGCTCGACTACGTGCCGCTGTTCCGCGTGCGTTGCGGTCTGTCCGGCACTGAGATTTACCGGTCGGATTGGCGCATGAATCTCAACGCAGCTCAGTTGCCCTTCGTGCAGCGCGTCGATGGCCGTCGCACGATTCGAGAGATTGCTGCGAGCGTGGCGCAGAGTGGGGCGCGGCGAGGTGATGTGGCTGACCGCGAGAAATTCGGCCGGAAGCTATTTCAGTCGCTGTGGCGTCTCGATTTTTTCGCGATAGGCCTGAACGCGGAAGCTTCCTCCCGACTTGGCTCAATGTAGCTTCTCTGGGGGCTTGGCTCTCCACCGTGGTGATCGAAAAGTCCGCGGGCGTTGCGGTTGCGAACAGGGTTGGCGTGGGCCCGCAAGCGCCAGTCCGAGGAGAGGTTGGCGTTCGGCAGCGGGTACGGGTCGGGCGAATACGTCGCGGTGCAGGTGGTGCGAGTCCGGACAGCCCTACCACCATCGAGGTCAACGCACGATCCTGGCCCATGTCGGCTCGGCTCACACCGATGCGCAGCTGGGGATCCTGCTCGAGCAGGGCCGCCGGATCGCCGCGCAGGATCAATGCGCCCTCGATATCGAGGTGGCCGCCCGCACCCAGCGGGTCGATGACGTCGCCGACTGGCGGAGCGGCACGTTGAGGTTGGCGCGTGTCTGCAAGGGAGTCGCCGCGCCGCCGGGGCGCGCCACGTCGACCTGTTCGCGCCTGCTCTACGACACCCTCGGCGTGGTCTATGACTGGCTCGGCTTCGACATCGTCGATGACCCGGTGTTCCGGGATCTGGTGATCGCCCGCCTGGTGGAACCGACCAGCAAGGCCGACGCTGCGCGGGTGCTCACGGATTTGGGCGCTGAGACGGTGTCCTACAAGACCATTCAGCGTCACCTCGCGCGGATCAACACCGGGAACTACCGGGATGCGATCGCGGCCCAGTGCTTCACCCATGCCGCGGACCGGGGCGGGCTGAGCCTGCTGCTCTACGACGTGACGACCTTGTATTTCGAGGCCGAGAACGAAGACGAGTTGCGTAAGGTCGGCTATTCCAAGGAACGGCGCATCGACCCGCAGATCGTCGTCGGCCTGCTGGTCGACCGCACCGGATTTCCTTTGGAGGTCGGCTGTTTCGAGGGCAACACCGCCGAGACCACCACCCTGGTGCCGATCATCACCACCTTCGCGTCCCGCCACGAGCTCGGCGACACGCCGATGGTGATCGCCGCTGATGCCGGCATGCTCTCGGCATCAAACCTCGCCGCGCTCGATGAGGCCGAGTTGGGGTTCATCGTCGGCTCGCGCAGCGTGAAGGCACCGATCGATCTCGCGAGCCATTTCCATTGGAATGGTGACGTTTTCACTGACGGACAGATCATCGACACCGTCACGCCCCGGCACGCCAAGCACGTCGTCAACGACCCCGCACCGCACTGTGACGAGATCGTCGTGCGATCGGAGCGGATCCTCGCCGTAGATCACCGGACCGATGGGAAGGTCATACAGGTGACCGGCACACAGCGCGAAATGCGGTCGACCGCTGGAGTACACCGAGGATGCCGTGCAATTGTTCGGCCAGAGCGGCATCAACACGGTGTTCACCAACCTCGAAGGCTTCCTGGAGGACGGGAAGGAGAACCTCGACTCATTCGTGACGTTCGTGCGCGAGCACCACTTCCCCAGCTTCTTGGAATACGGCGAATACCCCTGCGTGACCGCCGACGAGGTCAAAAAGGCGCTAAAGCTCAAAGCAGCCTTCTCGACCATGCTCGACCAGATGCAGTAGCACGCCCGTCAGCCGTTCGGTCGAATGGTCGTGGGACACTTCGCCGGCGTTGCCGACCGTCTCGGCACGGTGACCAGATCGGGACGGACAGACCGCGGCAGCCAGAGCCCTGGTGAACGACTTGCGCTCAGGGGAATCGAACCCCGGGATTTAAGTCCAGTGCCTCTGCCAATTGGGCTGTGAAACCCCGCGACCGAGCCTATGTCAGAGCTAGACGTCCAAGACCAGCCGTCCGCCTTCGGAATTGGCTCTGGAGACGCACACAAGTATCTGCCCGAGTTCCCGCTGCGACTCGGTGAGGGTTTTGTCGTGATGGTCGACCTCGCCGCTGAGCACCCGTTGTACGCAGGTGCCGCAGAATCCCCGCTGGCAGGAGTACGTCACGTTCGGCCGTATCGCCCGCAAGGCCGCCAGCGCGCTCTGGTCACCGGCCACCGGTACCACCTCGCCGCTGTGTGCCAGCTCCAACTCGAACGGCAGTCCGTCGATGGGCGGCAGCGGGGAAAAGAGTTCGACGTGGACCTCGGTGCCCGAATCGGCTGCAATGCTGCGGCCGACGACCTCGACCATCGCCGGCGGTCCACAGACGTACACCGCCGTGCGCCCGTCGACGCCGTCGAGCAGCTCGGCGGCTGTGGGCAGTCCGTGTTCGGCGTCGGTGCGTACCCGGACCCGGTCTCCGAAGGCGAGCAGTTCGTCCACGAACGGCAGGCTGTCGCGGTGCCTGCCGGTATAGACCAGTGACCATGGCACACCGAGCCGATCGGCGAGCCGGACCATTGGCAGGATCGGGGTGATGCCGATGCCCCCGGCCAGGAAGCGGAGCTTCTCCGCGCCCGATCCGGAGCCAGGCACCGGCATCATGAAGGCGTTCCGCGGCTCGCTGATCTCGACGATCTGCCCCACGGTCAGCGCGTGCGCCTCGATGGATCCGCCGCCGCCATCGGGGATGTGCCGCACCGCAATCCGATACTCGCGCTCCTTCCCCGGATCCCCGCAGAGCGAGTACTGTCTCGTCCGCCCGGACGGGAGGTGCAGATCGATATGCGCCCCCGCGTGCCACCGCGGCAAGGGCGCACCGTCCGGGTCGACGAGGGTCAGCGCAACGACGTCGGCATCCCTCGCCACGATGCGCCGCTCCGCGATACGCACCGCCCTGCGGTTGCGGACCACCGGTAGCTCGGGCAACTCCTTGTCGCCGCCGAGACGCATGACCACCGACACGAAGTGGGGTACCGCGATACCCGCCAAGCGGGTGAAGAGGTCGGGGCGACCCGAACCGGAGAGGCGGGGCGGCGGTTCTCCCGAGTACGGCTTGATGAAAGTGGCCAGCTGGCGTAGGGGGCCGTCAGCCATAGGCGCGTGCGGCCGGGGACGCGGCGAGGTAGGCGATAGCCTGCGCGGTACTGCCCTCGTCCACCGGATTGTAGTCACGCCGCAGCATCCGGGACGCGGAGCGCAGGAGATAGCCGACCCCAGGAAGGCTGCCACGCCCGACCGATGCGCGCAACTTCAACAACAACCGGACGTAGCCGAGGCTCGGTAGCGCCGGGTCCTCGTGGACAAGGAACTTCGTGCCGCGCAACACCTGAGAGAACACGACCACGGTGACCAACATCCCCGACAGGGCCTGGGCGAAATAGTCCATCCCAAAATACTTGGCGACGTCGTAGGAGACGTGGCGGTGCTCCACCTCCTCGGCCCCGTGCCAGCGGTAGAAATCGGCCATGGTCGGGTCGACGTGCATATCGTCCCAAGAGTTATTCAGCGCCCAGTGGCCAAGCACACACGTGAAATGTTCTGCAGCACAGAGCATGTGGGTACCAGAGGCGAGGGCTTTGCGCCGGCTGTGGGCGTCCGCGGCGGCGACCCGCTGGTCGTAGAGAGACACGATCCAGTCGAGTTGGCGGACGTAGGGCCCGGCATCGATACCACGTCGCTGGAGATATTCGACCAGGACCTCTTCGTGGGTGCTGGCGTGCACCGCCTCCTGGCCAAGAAATCCGATGATCTCCCGCCGGATGAAATCGTCTCGCACATACTCCATGGCGTCGGAAAGGACTCTGCTGAACCAGCGCTCCGCCTGTGGCACGAAGAGGTTCAGCGCTGTCACGGCATGCGAACCGTACGGATCGCCCGGAATCCAGTGCAGCGGCGCGTCGTCCCAGCGAAAGTGGACGTTCCTCGGCTCCAGGGCCACCTCGTCAGGCGTGAACGCATCCGCCACAACCCAGCCTGCGTTATCTTCCGTCGCCACGTTCATCTCCTCCGCTTGGAGCCTGCCACAGAGCGTTCGACTCCGTAAAGGTCCCGCGCATCGGCTTCAAGAAACCGGGGACAATGCTCGGTGCCCCCAGTCGGACTCGAACCGACACTGTGCGGATTTTAAGTCTCAATTAACGCATTTCTCGTTATACCAGAACAGCTCTGGATGATCGCCTACCAGCGCAAATGCGCCCAGCGTGTCTCAGCGCAACCCTGGCCGTCCTGCGTTAGTTGTGACACCGACGTGACACCGATGGCTGGTCGCTTACTGGCCGGGCGGCTCCGCGCCGTGCGGATGAACTTCTCTGGGTCCTGAAACGACGCCGACGATAAGTGGGCGCCGCGGAGACACTTACACCCACTTATTTATCTAACTGGGTGTACAGTCGTGGAATGGACCCACTTGCCGGCACCGCCGTCGAGTACGAGACGCTGCCCTGGGACGTCTCGCCCGCCGCATCATATGTGCGCGCGGCGCAACAACAGCAGGGCAACTATCGGGCGGCGATTAGCGCAAACATCGCCGACCTGACTGTCAACCTGCCGTCCGACGTGCTCGCCGACGCCGAGGACGCCAGTCGCGAGGTCACCCGATTCGACGCCGAGCTCGGCGGCGAGATCGTGCCGTTTTCGTCAGTCTTGTTGCGAACCGAGTCTGCAGCCAGTTCCAACATCGAAAACCTGACGGCATCGGCGCGAGCCATTGCCGAGGCCGAGCTGCCGGGGGCCAAGACGACCGCCAACGCCAAGATCATCGTCGCCAACATTGCGGCGATGGTCGCCGCGATCAACCTCGCGGACAAGATCGACGCCGAAGCGATCCTGGCGATGCACAAGGCGCTAATGCGCGACGTCGACCCGAAATCCGCGGGCCGGTGGCGCGAAGAGCAAGTCTGGATCGGGGGAGGCACCCACGGCCCCCGCGGCGCGATGTTCGTGCCACCGCACCACGGCCGCGTATTAGCAGCCATCGACGACTTGCTCCGCTTCGCGCAGCGCGACGATATCCCCGCCCTACCTCAGATCTCTTTGGCACACGCGCAATTCGAGACGATCCACCCCTTCACCGACGGCAATGGTCGCGCAGGCCGGGCGCTGATCCAGGCGATGTTGCGCCGCAAGGGATTGACGCGAAAGGTCACCGTCCCGGTATCGGCTGGGCTACTGACCGACACCGACTCGTACTTCGCCGCGCTGACGGCATACCGCGAGGGCGAGTCCGCCCCGATCGTGCGCCGCGTATCGGAGGCGGCTGTCGCGGCGGTCTTCAACGGTCGTGAGCTGGTCAGCGAATTGCACGCCGTGCGCGCAGAGTGGAACGACAAGATCACCGCGCGTAGCGATTCAGCCGTATGGCAGATCGCCGATCTTCTACTGCGCCGCCCGGTCATCAATACGGCACTGCTGACCGAGGAGCTGGGCATCGAGTCGAAGCACGCGCGCCGATACCTCGAACCCTTGTCGGGGGCAGGCATCATCATCGAAACCAGCTCGGGTCCACGCAGCCGCGTCTGGCGCTCGCCAGAGGTCATCGCGGCACTCGACGCCTTTGCCGACCGTGCGCGCCGGGGCGGGCTGGGACGATGACGGCCAATAGATGGCCGCTATTCGAATCTGCGACCACTTGGCCCCCAGTCCGTGAGACACCCCGCCCCCACAGTGTCTGGGCATCCCCTGCAAGTCCCTGAACTGGGGCGATGTTTTCAGTGCGTAGCACTGCGTACCTGCGCGTTGCGCATGCGTTGTGACGACCCGGTGACAATCGCGAGTTCGTAGCGCGGACGCAGTTGTCGCGCCCGGACGGGATGTGGAAGCTGTGGCCGGGAACGTTCGACGCAATGAGGGGGACCGTTTGGTGGTCCAGACGTGTCGGTTTGGAATCGCGACCGGCGACGCGGGCTCGCCAACGCGATCGTCATCCTGCGATCGCCGTAGCCAGCTCCAGCGACGCAACGATATTTGGCTGGCGATCGTCAACGCCAGCCAATGGTGGACGGGAAGTCACCGTGTTCACCCGGCACGTCGGCACGCCGGGGGCACCTGCCCTGGTATGTGTTCACGGCTTCCCAACCTCGAGCATCGACTACTTCGCACTAGTAGGTGAACTCGGCGCCGACTTCGACATCTTCCTGCTGGACTTCCCGGGCTTCGGGTGCTCCGACAAGCCACCGGCACCCTATGTCTACTCGTTGTATGACGACGCACGCCTGCTTGTCCACGCCATCACCCAGGTATGGAATCTCACCGACTACACGATGATCACCCACGACCGCGGTAGCAGTGTCGGGATGATCGCCCTGGGCATGCTGGCAGCCGAGCATCCCCAGGCGGTACCGACGGACCTCATCGTCACCAATGCCAACATCTACCTTCCGCTGGGCAACCTCACCGCCTTCCAGACCGCGCTGCTCGACCACGCCACCGGGCGTGCGACCGCGGCAGCGACCACTCCAGAAATGTTGGCAGCAGGGCTGGGGGCGAGCACCTTCATGCCGCGGCGCACCCCGGCCGACCCCGAGATTGCCGCCCTGGCGAAATGCTTTGCCCACCACGACGGCATCCGCGTGCTGCCCGACACGATTCAATACCTGCATGAGCGCGCCGCCGATGAAACCAGTTGGCTCACCGCACTTTCCACCAGCGAGGTGAACACGACACTGGTGTGGGGTCTGCACGACAACATCTCGCCGGTGCGCGTCGCGAACTACGTGTGGCAGGTCTTTCTCAAGCACAAGCCGGGGACGAACCGCTATTGGATCGTCCCGAGCGCTGATCACTACCTGGAGCGCGCCTCCCAAGGACCCCGACATGCGTAACGAAGACGCGACTGAGCCGGCGCCCACAGCAGGCGTCGGACCTGCTGAAGTACCAATCGGCCGTCCCGAGTGGCGACGTGTCGACAATCCTCGCGGCTGCCGTGGTGGCATCTGGCTGCGTCGGCTGGCCACCACTGCGCAGCCGTCGGCGCAGTGACCTGGGTCGGCCCATGAGCATGGCAATCGCCATCGGGAACCTTGGCGGCCCATCGGCGCACGGTGGGTGCGGCGACAGCGCCGCCCAGCGGCGGCGAGTAGAACTGCGCGAGTTCGGGTCTCGGTTGTCAAACCATGGGGAACTCGCGGGGTGTGGCCGCACGATCAGGAAGGGCCGGGTCGGATCGGCCACCGAAATCTTGGAGGTAACGACATCGTGTCGACGCAAGTGGCTCTGCCCGACGTGCGGCTACACCGCGTCGTGGCAGGAAGCAGCCAAGCTGACGCGCCGACTACTTGGTTGGATGGCGCAAGGCGGCGCCGTGGCCTTGCTCACCCTCACCCAATCTCACTGGCCCGACGACGGTCTGGCCATGCTGTGGTCGCGTTTGGAGGCGGGGTGGGCGGCGCTGGTGCGGGGGTCGGGTTGGACAGCCGACAAACAGGACTATGGTGTGCGCGGCTACGTTCGCGTCACGGAGCTTGTTCACAACGCAGCGGCGGGCTGGAATGTGCACTTTCACGTGATCCTGCTCCTGAACCAAGAACTGGATCAGCCGCGTATGCATCGGCTGCGAGCTTCCCTCGCTGCGAGGTTCGCTCACGGCGTCGAGCGCAGTGGCGGTCACGCGGCGGTGGATCGCCAAGACTTGCGACCGATGACGCCGGGGACCGAGGAACGATTGGCCAACTATCTGTTCAAGCGAACCAGATCGGACCGGTCGATGGACGGCTCCCGCACTCCGATCGCCATCCTCGACGATCTGGAATCCACCGGCGAAGGTCTGCACCTGTGGGACGAAATCACCGACGCCGTCTCAGCCGACCGGCGCATGCAGGTGATCACCTCCACGCGCATCGACTCCCTGCGCCCAAGATCGCCCACTACTTCTTGTTAAGAAGGGAAATGATCCAACTACCGCTGCTCAGAGCCACTTTCGAAGCCTCCGACACCCGCCCACCATCACACCAGAGGAGCGACATCACCGTTCGAGAATCTCGAGTCACCTCCACGGAGAATCCAAACTAAGAGTGGCCGCGACTCCGGCTCAAGGGAGTGAGGGCCAAACACCGAAGCTAGAAGGAGCATTCGATGTCAGGAACAGGGTGCAACGTGGAGATCCATCCGCCTGCTGGTCGAGATGACCCATGACCAACCCTGAGCAGGAGTTCATGATCAACGCGGCAGCGCGCGATTGGGCCGATGGTCAGGCCCCGGACCTGACCAGAGTCCGCCGGTCATGGCGCCACCTCGAAGCGCAGGCGGTAGACCCTGATGAGGACCTCGTCTATCTGTCCACCGCCTGCGCTGATTGCATTCGCGGCAGCACGGCACCGTGTTGTCGAGGGTGTGATGGCCACCCACTCGCACGCACATGCGGTGGTCGATGCACTCGAAGTCGCCGGCCTCGCAGTGGAAACACCTATTGCCATGACGTTCGATGAGCTGACGGTTGGTGAAGGACTCGACGACGGGCCGGTGGCCGTACCTGCGGCAACGGCGGATGTAATTTCGCTCGCGGTCGTAGTTCGTCCTGCACACCGCGCACATCCCCCGGCGCCCGTGGCGCCTTCGCCGGTCCATGGCGAACTCGTTGAGCCGCTTGGCTTCTCCGCACGTGATACACACCCGTGCCGTAGGCTCGTCATCGGTTCCGCAGACCGTCTGGTGATCCGTCTCGTTGGCAGCGGGGCGGGTTACTACCTCACTCATTCCCGGCCACCTCCGCCGGGACGACCATGTCGCGATCCGCCGCCGTGGTCGTGGCGCCTTCGAGTTGGCAGTTCGCTTCTTGACGAAGCAGCCAGGCCGCCACGGCATCTCGCCGATAGAAGACCTTCGTGCCGATGCACAGGTGCGGGGGCCAGTCGGGGCCACCCTGCTTGCGCTTCCTGCGCTCGTTGCTGTCCGAGATTCCGATCTCTTCGAAGAACTGTCTGCGGCTCCATAGATCACCGGTCGGGTTCATCAACACCTCCGTGGGCCTTTGGCCCGTTGCCGGACGGAGTCGATTCCTCCGTCTAGCTCTTCGGTGCGGTGGTGGCGCGTTTGACAGGTCGATGGCGCGAGAGACGCGCGATGACTGCTACAGCAGCGTGGGTGTTGGGGAAGTTGTCAGCGTGCCGAGGGAGATGTCGAGAACGCCGCAGCCGAACCCCTTGCGACTACTACGTTTCGGAATTCGAGGCGGTGCCTGGCCTAACCGAGGTGTGACGGCTTCCGCTGCCCGTGTGCGGGAGATTAAGAGCGGCGGCATGTTCGGGAACAACGCCTGGCCCACCTGCTCGACGAGACCGGGTGATTCAAGTCTGGCCGACTTGGCCGAAAGGGCCGGGGTGGCTCAAGTCTGGCGCACCTGGCTGAAAGGACCGGGGTCGTCCAAGTCGGTCAACCAAGTACAGGGAAGTGCCGCAGAAAGCCCAGGAAACTATGGGCACTTCCTGATGCGCCGTGGCCGTTCATCCTGGGAGACTGAGACCGAAGCGACGAGCGCGGTGCGTCTTCGTCGGATCGAGGAGAACGAATCATGACCCTGCCCCAGGCGCTCGCCGCCCCAGTCGACGAGATCATCGATTCGATGGCGTTGGTCCCGCGCAATGGGTTTCTGGAGCCGCGATGCCGAGTGTGCCGAAACGACCTGGTGCGCAAGAAGGTCAATGATCTGCTGGCAAGCGGTGCAAGCTACGCGATGATCCTGCGCGCCTTGCGGGATGACAACGCCACGCTCGACAAGCCAGACCGGGTCACCGTCGACTCGATCCGAAACCACACCACCCGCCACTTCCCGGTGCAGAACGTCGCGAAGGCCACCTACCGGGAAATCCTC
Organism: uncultured Actinomycetota bacterium; assembly: GCA_963791215.1. Classification (GTDB taxonomy): domain Bacteria; phylum Actinomycetota; class Actinomycetes; order Mycobacteriales; family Mycobacteriaceae; genus Mycobacterium. The sequence goes on from CAWBRR010000023.1 coordinate 20,812, forward strand.
GAACGCCGGGCGCAGGAGAACGGCGTCGACTTCGCCGAGGGCGTGGCCACCGCAATCACCCCTTTGGCATTCCTCGAAACCGTCATGGTGAAAAGTTATGAGACCCTGGTCGACTCGGACACCACGGTCGATGTCAACACCGGCATGGTCGCGGCAGGTCGGCTGCAGTCGCTGGCCGACTCCAGGGACGTCGACCACGAGTTGTTGGTGATGAAGGTTCAGCTGGCCGCGATCTGCGCAGCGGTCAAGTCCACCGTGCCCCAGTCGATGTGGGGCGAGATCATCGAGAAGCTGGATGAGGCGGAGCAGCACTCGGAGGCGCTCGACGTCGAGGAGGACGCCTTCGATGACGACGACGAGCCCTTCGATCCGACCGAGTTCATCGACGAGGACGACGAGTTTTGACCTCCGCAGCGCCCGCCGTCACCGAGGGCGATGGGGACCGCTGCCGGTGTGGACGGGGCGTTCGCGGTCGCCAGGACCCTTACCGTCCTCGCGGGGTCGCGATTGGGCCGTCTGGTGGAGTTGTTGGACAAGCTGCATAAGCGGTCGCGGCGGCGGAGCCGGTTGGTGGCGATGACACCGGCCGACATGTGGCTGATCTCCTGCCCGGACTTTGGCGCAATATTCTGCAATCGCAGCACGCAACTGCGCCAAAGTCGGGAGTCGTAGCGGCGGCGACAATTACGCTCAATGCCGTGCCGGACACCTCGTACGCATCGTGCGGCGATCTCAGCCTGGCGTATCAGGTGTTCGGCGACGGGCCGGTCGAGCTCGTCGTCGCCGGGTCGTTCGTCAGCCACGTCGAGCTGGCCTGGACCTTGCCCGAATTCGAGGCCTTCATGGAGCAGCTCGCCACGTTCTGTCGCGTCCTCGTGTTCGACAAGGCCGGGGTCGGGCTGTCGGACCCGGTCCCGAAAGTTCGCACGCTGGATGATCGAGCGACCGAGATCGAGGCCGTCATGGACGCCGTCGGCTTCGGAAAGGCCGTCATCTTCGGTATCAGCGAGGGCGGCCCGGCCGCCATCGTGTTCGCGGCAACACGACCGGAGCGAACGCGGGCGCTGATCCTCACCGGCACGTTCGCATTCACCGGCTTCGCCGGGTGGGACGACGTCGACCGCGACCCGGCCGAGCTGCGGGCGCGCATCGCTACCCGAGCTGGGTGAGGACTACACGCCGTCGACGGAGCAGATCGCCCGCTTCCAGGAACTCGGCCGCGCCGCCCGCTCGGCGTGGGGCAGCGGTGCGGCACTCAAGGGTCTGCTGCCGTCGGTGCGGTCGATACGCCAGCTCGGAATGTTGGAGCGCATGAGCGCCAGCCCGGGGATGGCGCGGGCGACACTCGAAGCGGCGTTCCGGATCGACGTCCGGCCGATCCTGCCGACGATCACCGCGCCCACCCTGGTCATCCATGCCCGCGAGGACCCCATTCCGGTGCAGGGCGGCCGGTACCTCGCCGACCACATTCCCGGCGCGCGGATTGCTCGAGGTCGACGGCGCGGACCATGCGCCCTGGTTCACCGATCCCGACACGATCATGACCGGGATCGAGGAGTTCCTCACCGGCAGCCACGCGGCACCCTCGCAGTCACATCGCGCCCTGCGCACCGTGTTGTTCACCGACATGGTCGCCTCGACGCAACACGCCGCGGCCACGGGCGACGAGCGGTGGCGGGCGGTGCTCCACCGCCTTGGTGAGATCACCGCCGAACTCACGGAACGATTCGGCGGCACGGTGGTCAAGAGCACCGGCGACGGCCACCTCGATCACGTTTGACGGCCCGACGCAGGCCATCCGCTGCGCCGAGGCCTTGCGCGATCACGCCGAGACACTGGGCATCGAGATCCGCGCTGGCATCCACACCGGCGAGTGCGAACTGCTCGACGCCGACATCGGGGGAATCGCCGTACACATCGCGGCGCGGATCCTCGGCCAGGCCGGGGCCGGCGAAATCCTCGTCTCCCGCACCGTGCGTGACCTGGTCGTCGGCTCGGGCACCGGCTTCGAGGACCGCGGCAGCGTCGAGCTGCGCGGCGTGCCCGGCACCTGGCAGCTCCTGGCGGTCGATCCCCACGGTGCGCGGGCGGGATCGGCCGAGGCCGAACTGGCGTCAACGCCCACCCCCGGCCCTCGGGCCGCGATGCGCCGGTCGGACCGCGCCGTCGCGGTGATGGCCAGGCGGACACCGTGGATCCTGCGCGGGATGGCCCGCCTCGCCCCGGCCACCAGTCGCAGCTGAACAGCTACCGGAATCAGCGCGCTCGGAGGGGATTCGAAAACCCAACCTCGCCCGCCGCCGTGAGCGGCCCTCGCCACAGTTCCGCCAGTTTGCCGTCCTTGTAGTCTCCTGGACATTGACGAATACGGGATGGCGAGTCCCTAACGGCACAACTGCGCGGCGACATCAACCGGCCTGGGCGGCCGCAACCTCGAAATGTGAGACCGTGGTCTCGCGATCGACGAGGTACTCGTCATCCTCGGGGTAGAACACGGCGGCCTCGATGTCGGATCCGGCGAACCCGATGATGGCAGCCCGTGACTCCCACCAACTGACCGTCAGGACTTCGGTTCGACCATCTCCCAGGTCTCTCGTCCACATCTGGCAGCCAAGGTTGCCCGGCGTCGCCGCATACTCACGCAAACCTGTGCCGGTGATGTAGGCGACGTAGGCGTTCGCCTGCTCGGTCCGAACCCAGCCTCGCCACATCCGAGCGATCATGACCATCTCCTCGACGACGCCGGGTCTCCGAGGACCATCGTTCGTGCCCTCGATCTAGCCGGGGTCGAGCTGGCATCGATCCGGACCGTCGTTGATGAGGTTATTGCGTGGGCCAAAGCCACTCAACGTGGTTGAGGCTAAATCATTCCTGTCTTGAAATAGACGACATGCGAGGGTCTCAAAACTTCGTGTCGGAGATGGCACGGCGATATGACGGACATCGTTGACCAGCGGTGAAACGATACTGACGTGGACCCCAGCGGGGATGGTGGCGGTGGACTGACCGCGACGGGGCTGCTCTGTGGGTCGTGCGGCACCGAACTGCCAGCCCAACGGCCAAGTTCTGCAACGAGTGCGGTACGCCGACTCACGCAGGCCACTCGATCGGCGGAGTACAAGCAGGTGACGGTGCTGTTCGCCGATGTGGTGCATTCGATGGACATCGCGGCCGCGCGTGGATATGGAGCGGTTGCGCGAGATCATGACCGAGCTGGTGGAGCGGTCGGCGGCGGTGGTGCAGCGCTACGGCGGGACGGTGGCAGTTCACCGGCGACGGCGTCATGGCGGTGTTCGGCGCTCCGGTGGCGTTGGAGGATCACGCTGTTCGGGCGTGCCTGGCCGCGTTGGCCATCCAGGAGGAGACCAACCGGCTGGCCGGCGGTGGTGCAGCGCCGCGATGGTGTGGAGCTGCGAGTGCGGGTGGGCCTGAACTCGGGCGAGGTGATCGCCGGTGAGATCGGTTCGGGCTCTTTCGGTTACACCGCGATCGGTGAGCAGGTCGGGATGGCCCAGCGGATGGAGTCGGTCGCACCGCCGGGCGGGGTGATGCTGAGCGCGTCCACGGCGCGACTGGTTGATGGCGCAGCGGTTCTCGGTGAGCCGGAGATGGTGCGTATCAAGGGTGCCGATGAACCGGTCATGGCTCGCCGCCTGGTCGCTGGGGGGGCGCAGCCCGCGCAGATGGGGCTGCCGGGCAACGCTTTGGTTGGACGTGAGTGGGAATTGAACAGCCGTCGCACGCATGTTGGATCGGTCCATCGATGGTCATGGGTGCGTCGTCGATGTGACGGGACCGCCGGGCATCGGCAAGAGCCGTCTTGTTTACGAGGCGACCGCATTGGCGCGCCGCCGCGGTGTCGAGGTGTTTTCGACCTTCTGCGAGTCCCATGCCGCCGATATTCCGTTTCATGTGGTGGCGCGGCTGCTGCGCGATGTCGCTGGGATAGCAGATGTCGATGATGAGATGGCGCGCCAACTAGTGCGTGCGCAGGTGCCCGGCGGCAGCTATGAGGACTTGTTGTTGCTCAACGACCTGCTGGGCATTGGTGACCCGGACGCGGCGCTGCCCAACATCGATCCGGATGCGCGGCGGCGGCGGTTGACCGCGCTGATCAATTCGCTCTCGCTGGCCCGTACTGATCCGGTCGTCTACGTGATCGAGGATGTGCACTGGATCGACGAGGTCAGCGAGTCGATGTTCGCCGATTTTCTGACCGTGATTCCGCAGACACCTTCGCTGGTGTTGATCACCTACCGCCCCGAGTACGAGGGAGCGCTGACGCGGATGCACGGTGCACAGACGATTTCGCTGGCACCCCTGACGGAAGGCGAGACCACCCAGCTGCTCGATGAGCTGCTGGGAGCCGACCCCTCGGTCACAGGATCGGGGCGCTGATCGCCGGGCGGGCCGCGGGGAATCCGTTCTTCGTTGAGGAGATGGTGCGCGAGCTTGCCGAACGCGGGGTGCTGGAGGGTCACCGCGGTGGCTACACATGCGGCACTGACATGGCCGAGGTGAGTGTGCCCGCCACGCTGCAGGCGACCATCGCCGCGCGCATCGACCGCCTCGAACCTGATGCCAAACAGACGTTGAACGCCGCGGCGGTGATCGGATTGCGCTTCACACCGAAGCTGCTCACCGCGCTGGGCGTTGATCCTGTGGTGGATGAGTTGGCTCGCGTCGAGCTGAGTCGATCAGGTCCGTTTCACACCATCGGCTGAGTTCGCTTTCCGCCACCCGCTGATCCGTACGGTGGCCTACGAATCCCAGCTCAAATCGGATCGTGCCCAACTGCACCGCCGGCTGGCCGCCGCGATCGAACAACACGATCCTGACTCGGCCGACGAGAATGCGGCGCTGATCGCCGAACATCTGGAGGCCGCCGGTGATCTGCACGCCGCCTACGGCTGGCACATGCGCGCCGCAACGTGGGCGACCAACCGCGACATCGCCGCGGCGCGACTGCAGTTGGGAGCGCGCCACAAGGATCGCCGACGCACTGCCCGCCGATGACCCGGACCGGGCAGCCATGCGCATCGCCCCGCGCACCATGTTGTGCGGGATCGCCTGGCGAGTCCATGTGACTGTTGCCGGGGACCGCTTCGAGGAACTGCGGCAGTTGTGCACCGCCGCCGGGGACAAGGCGTCACTGGCCATCGCCATGGCGGGGCTGGTGATGGATCACGCGTTCCAGACCCGGGTGCGCGAGGCGTCGCGGCTGGCATCGGAAGCCTGGGCCCTCATCGAGTCGGTCGGCGATCCGACCTTGACGGTGGGGCTGTCCTTCGCGCCGATCTACGCCAAGCTGGAGAGCGGCGAGTTGGTGTGACGTGCTGCGGTGGTCACAAAGAGTTATCGACCTGGCCGACGGTGATCCGTCTAAAGGCAACTTCATTTTCGGGTCTCCGTTAGCGCTCGCCTTTACGTCGCGGGGTGTGGCCCGTTATTGCCTGGGTCGTTCCGGATGGCGCGACGACCTGCGCCACGGCCTGGCCATGGCCCGCAGCGCCGACCCGATGTCCTACGCCACGGTCGTCACCTACGTCTACTTCCCGGGGATATCGGCTGGCGTGCTGTGGCCCGACGATTCCGCGCTGCGCGAGATCGAGGAGGCCCTGACGGATTGCCGAACGATCCGGTGACGATCTCGCGTTGACCTTCGCCCGGATGACGCTGGGCCTTGCGCTGGTGCACCGCCAACCGGCTGCGGAGCGTGACCGCGGACAGAAGCTCCTGGCCGAGGTCGGCCACGTGTTCCTGCGCGGGGGATACGACCTGGGCGATTTATCGATCGTCGAGGTGTACTCGGCACGTGAGAGGGCTCGGCGTGGAGATCGCGATGAGGCCATACCGCTCATGCGCGCCGCCGTCGACCATCTGGTCCGCCAGGGACAGCTGCTGCAGTGGGGCATTTCGGCGACGGGTGTTCTGGTGGAGACACTGCTCGATCGCGGGGCCGACGGTGACGTGGCTGAAGCCGAGGCAGCGATCACCAGGTTGGCGGACGCGCCAGCCGACGACGGACTGGCGATTCGCGAGATCTGGCTGCTGCGGCTGCGCGCACTGTTGGCACGAGCCCATGGCGACGAGACCGGCTACCGGGATTATCGGGATCGCTACCGCGCAATGGCGAAATCGCTTGGCTTCGAGGGGCATATGCAATGGGCCGAGGCGATGCCATGACGGCGGCTGCCCCTTCGGGGTGGTGACGTTTCTGTTCACCGATGTTGAGGGGTCGACCCGTCGGTGGGAAACGGACGCCGAGGGCATGCGGGCGGCACTGGCCGCACACGACCAAGTACGACGCCGGGCCATCGAGGCACACGGCGGTTGGTTGTTCAAGCACACCGGTGATGGGGTGTGCGCGCGTTCGCCTCGCCCAGGTCCGCCATCGATGCCGCTGTGGCCGCGCAACTAGCCCTGGAGTTGCCGGTCCGGATGGGGATCGCGACCGGCGAAGCCCAGTTGCGCGACGGGGATACTTCGGTGTGTGCTCAACCGCGCTGCGCGGGTGATGGCGGTAGGCCATGGCGGTCACCTGCTATAACTTTAAATGGAATCACCTCGGGAGAGGGGACCACCCATGCCAGAGCGCGCCCTGCTGTACGCACGGATCTCCGTCGACAAGACCGGCGAGGAGGTCGGCGCCACTTGCCGGGGTGTGCGCAACACGGAGCGTATCGCCGACATGCTGGCGCCGGGACTGTGGAGGAACGGGTGACGGCACGCAAAGAGCTCGCGGTCGCGCGCCGCGCGGCGGACGAAACCACCACCTGGAACGCCTGAGTCCGCGAAATGGAGGGTCGCGCGCTACTACGACGGGATGCAGTTCCTGTACAGCTCACTCTGGTCGAGCAGCGGGGTGCACTACGGGTTCTGGGAGCCCGGCACGCGGTCGCGTGCACAGGCGATTCGCGACATGGACCGGCGGGTGGCCTGCGAGCTGGCCCTGCCCCCGGGGAGTCGTGTGCTGGACGCGGGATGCGGCGTGGGGGGACGAGCATGCTGCTGGCCGAGGAGCACGGCCTCGACGTCGTCGGCATCACGATCTCGGACGACCAGCTCGAGCGTGCCCGGTGGGCTGCCGCCGCGTCTCCGGCGAGCGCGCGGCTGCGCTTTGCACACGCCGACTTCCTCACCACCGGATTCGAAGATGCCTCGTTCGACGGCGTCGTGGGGGTCGAGAGCGTCTGCTATGCCGAGTCAAAGTCCGCGTTCCTCGCCGAGGCCTGGCGGGTCCTTCGGCCTGGTGGCCGTCTCGTCGTTCTCGACGGCTTCCGGCAGCGGACGGCGCTCACGCCTCGCGATGCGCGCGACCTGCGTCGCTTCGTGAGCGGCTGGGCCCTCTCCGGGCTCGCATTCGTCGGCGAGTTCGATGCCGCCCTGCACGCCGCGGGCTTCGAGTCCGTGGACTACTCCGACAAGCGCCGCGCGGTGATGCCCTCGGCATGGATCATGGAGGGCATGGCGTGGATCGGCTTCTGGTCGATCGGCCCTGCCTGCTGGCTCGAGGTGCTGCCCCGGCTGTGGCTCGATCACGGCCTCGCCTGCCTGAGCCAGCGTCGGCTGTTCCAGCGCGAGACTCTGACCTACGGCGTGTTCACGGCGCGGAAACCCCGAGCCACGAAAACTGGATCCAGACCAGGAGGCGCACATGGCCGAACCGCGAAGGGGTATGCAGGGACAAGCGCGTCGACTAACGTAGGCCATCCCCGAGCCGCATCCACGTCAGTCTCATAAGAGACGACATACCAGAGTCTCAAAACTTCGTATCAGAGAGGTCACGGCGATATGACGGACATCACCGAGCGGCGGTGAAACGATACTGACGTGGACCCCAGCGGGGATGGTGGCGGTGGACTGACAACGGCGGGACTGCCGTGCGGGTCGTGCGGCACAGAACTGCCGCCGAACTCCAAGTTCTGCGACGAGTGCGGTACACCTCTCAAACAGGCCATCCAGTCGGCGGAGTACAAGCAGGTGACGGTGCTGTTCGCCGATGTGGTGCATTCGATGGACATCGCCGCGGCGGTGGATAGCGAGCGGTTGCGCGAGATCGTGACCGAGCTGGTGGAGCGCTGCGGCGGTGGTGCGCCGCTACGGCGGGACGGTGGACGGAGTTCACCGGGGATGGGCTGATGGCGATCTTCGGCGCCCCGGTAGCGTTGGAGGATCACGCAATCCGTGCCTGCCTGGCGGCGTTGGGCGTTCAGAGGAGACGAAGCGGCTTGCCGTCGAAGTCGAGCAGCGCGACGGCGTGGACCTCGCAGGTGCGGGTGGGACTTAATTCCGGTCAGGTGATCGTCGGTGAGATCGGTTCAGGCGCGTTGGGTTATACCGCGATCGGCGAGCAGGTCGGGATGGCGCAACGGATGGAGTCGGTCGCCCCGCCGGGTGGGGTGATGCTTAGCGAGTCAACCGCGCGACTGGTTGAGCACTACCGTGATGCTTGGCGGAACCGGAGAGGGTGCGCATCAAGGGCGCCGACGAACCGGTGACGCGCGCGCCGGCTGCTGGCGATCGGCCGCGGGAGGGCCTGGTCGGGGCGCCGAGGCGCGCTTGGTCGGTCGGGGCTGGGAGATGGCCGCCGCTCGGACGCCATGATGGATCGCACGATCGGTGGCCGCGGTGGTGTCGTGACTGTGGTGGGACCGCCAGGCATCGGCAAGAGCCGGGTGGCGCGGGAGGCCGCGGCGCTGGCGGCCGGTCGCGGGGTCGAGGTGGTGTGGGTCTTCTGCGAGTCGCATGCCAGTGACATCCCCTTCCATGCGGTGACGCGGCTGCTGCGGGCGCGGAGCGGGATGGCAGACCTGGACGACGAAGCCGCGCGGGCCCGGGTTCGCGAACGCGTGCCGGATGCCGACCCGCAGGATCTGCTGCTGCTCGATGATCTGCTGGGCATCGCCGACCCCGAGGTGGCGTTGCCCCAGATCGACCCGGATGCGCGGCGGCGCCGGTTGACCGCCCTGATCAACACCGCGACGCTGGCGCGTGCTGAACCGGCGCTGTTACATCATCGAGGATGCGCACTGGATCGATGCGGTCAGCGAGTCGATGCTGGCCGACTTCCTCACCGTGATCCCGCGCACCCCGTCGATGGTGCTGATCACCTCCCGCCCCGAGTACGAGGGTGCGCTGACGCGGGTGCACGGCGCCCAGACGATAGCGCTTGCCCCGCTGGGTGATTCGGACACCGCGGCGCTGCTCGGTGAGCTGCTGGGGTCGGATCCCTCGGTCGGCGAGCTGGCGGCGATCATCGCCGAGCGGGCCGCCGGGAACCCGTTTTTCGCCGAGGAGATGGTGCGCGAGTTGGCCCAGCGCGGGGTGCTGACCGGCGAGCGCGGTGGCTACCTCTGTCGGACGGATGTCGCCGAGGTCGCGGTGCCGGCCACCGTGCAGGCGGCCATCGAGGCGCGCATCGACCGGCTGAGCACCCCGGCCAAGCGCACGTTGAACGCGGCGTCGGTGATCGGAGCCCGCTTCGACGCGGAGCTGCTCGACCGCGCTGGGCATCGATCCGGTGCTCGACGAGCTGCTGGACGCGGAGCTGATCGATCAGGTGCGGTTCACCCCGCGCGCCGAGTACGCCTTCCACCACCCGCTGATCCGCGCGGTGGCCTACGAATCGCAGCTGAAATCCGATCGCGCCGAGTGGCACCGGCGCCTGGCCGCCACCATTGAGGCGCACGACACCAGGCTCCGCCGACGAGAATGCGGCGCTGATCGCCACACATCTGGAGGCGGCCGGCGAACTGGCCGAGTCTTGCCGCTGGCACCTACGCGCGGCGGAATGGCTTCGGCCTCGCGATCTTTTGGCTGCACGCGCACATTGGGAGAACGCACGCCGCATCGCCGACGAGTTACCCGATGACCACGACGACGTCATCGCCATGCGAATTGCGCCACGCACCATGCTGATTTCGACGGCGCTCTTCGTAGGCAGTGATGCAGACATCGACGAGCGTTACCGCGAGTTTCGTGACCTGACAACGCAAACTGGTGATCTGACGTCCCTGGCGATTGCGACAGCCGGACTCATCTTTTCGTTCGCGGTCAACGACAACCGCGTTCCCGAGGCCGCGGCGCTGGCGTCGGAGCTCGAGGATATGGTCGGCCACGTTGACTGCGATGCCGAGACCAGGAGCATCATCCTCAATGCGGTGGCATTTGTACGATTCGCAAATTGCGAATTCGATGCCGCGCTCGAGGTTATCGATGCGATACACGCACTATCGACGGACGTACCGGCAGTCGAACTTATCTCGGCAAACGCCCTTCTTGGTGCCATCGAGACGTGCGCCGGCCACTACGAGCAGGGCAGACGGCGCCTCCGAGAGCAACTCGAGCACGCGCGCGCGCTCCCGACCGTCCGCTACGCGTTGATTCTGATCTACGTGGTCGTGACGACGGCGCTGGGCGTGGACCAGGCTGATGAGATGGTCGACCACGTGCGCGAGGCGTTGCGCCGTGCTGAATCGTTCGGTGACATCAGCGGGATCATCACCGCGCAAATGGCCTGCGGCACGGTGTTGCTGCGAGTGGAGGATGCGGCGCTCAACGAGGCGATCGACGTGCTTCACACGGCCCACGCGAACATGCGGAAGCACAAGGTCATGACCATCGCGCTGCCGACCGTCGGTGCCGACCTGGCGATCGACGCCGCCCGCCACGGGCGAATTGACGAAGCGATCGATGAACTTCGTGCCACGTTTGCGTTACACATGGCTGGTGGCTCCCGTGTCTTCGTCGGTTGCGCCGGTGAGGCACTGGTCGACCTTCTCATCGAGCGGGGATCCACCGACGACCTCACTGAGGCGCACCGAATCGTTGATCACTGGCAGGACCGTCGGCCTGGCATTCCGGCACTGGACCTGTGGTGGCTGAAATCGCGGGCGCTGTTGGCGAAGATGGAGGGCGACTCGGAGGGGTACGCCGAGCTCGCCACGCAGTACCTTGAGCTGTGCGAGAAGCTCGACGCTCGCGGGCGACTTGATGAGGCGCGCCAAATGGTCAGCCGAATCGTCTGAGCGACGGGTGAAGAAGATGGCGACGATACTGGCCTATACTTCGCCCGCACTTGGTCACCTATTGCCAATCAGCGCACTGCTATCAGAGCTGTCCCGTCGCGGCCACACCGTTCATGTGCGCACGCTTTCCACCGGTGTCGAGATCGGCCAACGGCTCGGATTTACCACGGACGCGATCGACCCGCGGATCGAGCGGATCGAGCTCGACGACTGGAAGGCAACCAATCCTATTGCTTCGCTGAAGCTGTCGGTCGCGGTGTTCGGCCGGCGCGCCGTGCACGAAGTCACCGATCTCGCCGAAGCGGTGGCGCAGGTACACCCTGATGCATTGCTTATCGATGTGAATTGCTGGGGTGCTCAGTCCGCGGCCGACGCCGGTCCTATCCCATGGGCCTGTTTTTCGCCGTACACGCCACCGTTGCGATCGCCCGGGGTGCCACCGTTTGGGCTGGGTCTCAGACCGATGTCAGGTGCGGTCGGCCGGATGCGTGATGCCGCCGTGCGCACAGCTGTGGTGGGCGCGATCGAGAAAGGTAATGCTGCCGCCGATCAACACGATTCGCGCAGAGGTCAATGTAGGTCCGGTCGCGTCAATGGACGAGTTTCTGCGCCGGTCACCGCTGTTGCTCGTCGCCAGCGGCAAGCCATTCCAGTACCCGGAAACCGATTGGGGCGATGCGGTGCAGATGATCGGACCCTGCGTGCTCGATCCCGGCCGAACACGGCCCCTGCTTGGCTTGCCTCGATCGACAGGCCAATCGTTCTCGTCACGACGTCGTCGGAGAAACAGGCCGACGACAACCTCGTCAGAGCCGCGATGACCGCGTTGGCCGATGAGCCGGTGCATGTGGTCGCGACCGTGCCGGCCGGGCAATCAGACGAAGTCGCGACGTCGCCCAATGCGACGGTGTGCCGATTCGTCCCGCATGGCGTGAGTCCTGGACCGTGCGGTGTGTGCGGTGACGCACGGTGGGATGGGCGCGACTCAAAAGGCGCTCGCCCATGGCGTACCCGTGTGCGTCGTGCCCTACGGGCGCGACCAATTCGAGGTCGCACGGCGCGTCGAGGTAGCCCAGTGCGGCACCCGCCTACCGGCCAAGAAACTGTCGCCGGAGCGGCTGCGCACGAAGGTGCGAGAAGCAATGACAATGACTGATGGTGCAAGACGGGTGGCGGCGGGTTTCGCCGCCACCGGCGGAGTGGCCCCCGGCGCCGACCTCTTTGAACAACGCGTGCTTGGCCTCACATAACAGGTATCGGTGGCCGTCCTTCACCGTGGGGTTTTGGATTCCTATCTGGGAATCTACGCAGTGATCGCACCTAGGCGTGTTCTCGGCGATCAGACTAAGAATCGCTTGCCGACAAGGACGACGCCGTCTCGAAAGAGACCACATTCAAGACAGTCGCGGGCGTCCGTGTGAGTTGATCTGTTTCACCAGGTGATCGTGCCTCAGAAGTCCGCCTCACAAGTTATCGACGAGGACGACCAGCTTTGACCTTCGTCCGTTGCGCCCACCGTCACCGAGGGCGTTGGGGACTGCTGCCGGTGCGGACGGGGCGTTCGCGGTCGCGTGGACAGTGACTCAATTCGGTGGCGTCGGATAAACTGAAGACGCTTCACGAGATGCCGTCGTCAAGCTCCGACTTTGACGGCACGCCAACCCCACGCTCGTGGGTGGCTCGGATGACGAAGCGGCCAGCGCCAACCGGTGCAGGCAAGAGCGCCTCCAATCGGTGGAGGCCGGACGCAAGGACCGGATCATGACCGACGACACCCCGAACGAAGCCCAGCCGCTTGGCGAACCGCAGCAGGGCGAGTCGGCTGAGAAGGCTGCACCGCCCGCCGCGGCTGTGTACGTGGGCGGAATCCTCAACTGGGGCCCCGGAGGCCGGGGCAAAGGCGAGCTGGTCGATGCGTGGACTCCGTCGGGCGATCTGACGGCGACGTGGGGCCCGTACTACTCCCTCATGTTTCCGCCAAAGCGGGTCACGCCGTGGATCAAGTTCAAGAGGGCGAGCACCGGCGTGAACGTCGTGCGACGGTTGTGGAACGAACGTGAGAACCTGCGTCTCGAGTACGAAGCCATCCACGGCACCGACCCAGGAGAATGGCCCGCCCGCCATCCGGGCGTCGTCCTGGAGACGGTGAAGTGGGTGGCGCACCCGGCGTGCCTCGGCTGCCAGTGGTTTCGCCGCGGCGTTTCGATGAGGGATCTCGACTGGCGTGAGAGTGCGACGGAACAGGCGCTCCTGCATCAGGTTTCGAACGGCCAGTATCGCGAGGGCGGCGGGACTTCAGGTACCTCGGCGAGCGAGGTCGCGGCCCCGCCGCGGATAGTGGGGAGGCAAGATGACTGATCGCAACTTCGTCCTCAGGTGGGCGCACCTGGGTCTTGGCCGCAACCCCCGGCATCGCGAGATCATCGAGGAGCAACGGCGTTCTTTCGAGGCAAATGTCGCCGACATCCAGGCCGAGCAGGAGCAGAAGAGCGCCGAGCTTGCAGCGCGAAAGGCGAGTTCCAGCCGCAACATGCGTCTTGCGGTGGCCCCTCGTTACGCCAAGGGAATCGCGCACCGCCGCCGGTCCCGAGGAGTAGGTCGTGACTCCATAACCAGCGCACGCGACGAGGCGGAGTGAGCACCGGTGCCAGCGGCCCTGAAACCAAGCGACTGCGGCCGAACTGGCCGCCGAACTGGGCTGGTACCCGGCGGATCTCGACGATGATTCCATCGCCCGCCACCGCGCCGACTCCGCCCGCAAGCAGACCGACCACGACCCCGCGAAGAAGTGGGCCCATCTGACCGAGCTTGCCCGCCAGCGTGAGGTCGAGGCTGCCGGGCGCGCTGCCGTAGCGGACTTGTACGAATGACGACCGCCAGAGCGACTGGAACAGAAGTGGCCAGCATGGGTGAATGCCAGGTCGGCGGCGGTGGTATTCGGCGTTGGTCAATCCGCTTGCGCCGGTGAGCCTTCCCGAGAACGCCGGGCCCTGCGCTCGGCGGCGCGGATGGCGCGAAACCACTCCTCGTCGTAGATCTTGATCAGCCCGCCGTCGGGATGCTGCTTTACGACCAGCAGCTTGGTGATCACAGGCTCGCTCATATGATCCTCAGCGTCGTCAGCAACCACAGCAGGCCCCAGAACGCCAGCAGCACGATGGGGCCCCAGATGATGGCCACACGGCTGCCGTCGGTCCAGTTGAGCGCGAAGTTCGCCGCCTTGGTCTGGCCCTCCGGACGCTCGACCGGGTGGATCGGGTGCTTGAGGCAGCGCTCCCAGTCGGAGCGGTTGGCCAGCCGGACGGCGTTGGGATCCTCCGGCGTGCCCACCGCGAAGAAGGCCGTCGCGACCTGCGCTGCGCCTGCGGCCATCTGGGCCGCGCTGTGTTCGTCGCTCATGACTTCTTTCCCCTCGGTTTGATCTCAGTGGCGGCGGGTTCGCAGTCACTGTTGTCGTCGTTGGTCCAGGAGACGCTGGCCATAGCGCGCTGCGGGGGTGTTCACCTTGGTGCCGATCTGCTTTGTTGCACCTGACGGATCACGTCGAGCACAGCGGCTCGATGGTGGTCGGAGACTAAAGGCAAGCGCCAGCAGGAGATCGAGGAGACGGGCAAGGCGACGACTAAGGAATTCCCGGCCATCACCCCGCATGAGCTTCGGCATACCTGCGCGTCACTGGCGATCAGGCAGGCGGGCGCGAATATCAAAGTGGTACAGAACCTGCTGGGCCACAAATCAGCCACGATGACGCTCGACCGGTATGGCCACCTCTATCCCGACGATCTGGACGCTGTCGCGCAGCGTCTGGATGAAGGGGCGCGCAAAGCTGCGGACCGACTGCGGACCACAGCCTCCTCGGGACCTAAGCCAAATCTGCATTTAGCGCGCTGAACAGCGCTTTTCTCGTGCCCCCAGTCGGACTCGAACCGACACTGTGCGGATTTTAAGTCCGCTGCCTCTGCCAATTGGGCTATGGGGGCGTCGCTGAGGGAGCTTAGTCGGTTGGCGATTTGGCTGGCCGTCGCAGAATCGGCCCGATCATCACCACGTTCTCATCTCACGTGAAAGGGCGCCGAGCCATCCCGGCTGGTGTGCTTGCTCATGGCGCTGACGTTGAACGTGTCATCCCGGAAAGGCCAGTCGGCCGGCACCGTGATCTGCGTAGTGAACGTCCCGGTGGCGTTCGCCCGCACGGTGTTGAGGTCGACGTCATGAAAGCGGATCGTGATCATCTCGTCTTTGCCGTACCCCTTACGCTCACGGTCACGATCGTTCCCGGTGGTCCTGCCGTTGGCGATAAGTCGACGGTAGGGTCGACCGCCGCAGAGTCGCTGACCGTGTCCGGTGCCCCCGAGACGCTGACGGTCTCCGGCGCTCGCGGACCGAAGTTCATTGCGGCGAAGCCGATCCCGATCAATGAGGCCACTATGGCTGCGCCGACGACTACCGCGACCACCACGTTCGACCTCGCCGATTTCGACGCGGGCTTGGTCAGCGGCAACTGAGGCTGCGGAAGTGAACGCGGCGGAGTCGGATCTGGAGATCCGCGGTCGTGGCGCTGCGGTACCGGAGGGCGGAGGTCGACGCGCGGCGGAGGCGTGGGCACCATATGTCGTTGAATTCACCACCTGATCCAGCGTCCGAATGAGCCGCTCCACTTCGTGCTCGTAACCCTCGTCGGTGACGCGAAGGGCATTGCATTCCGCAAGTGCAGCAAGGTCTCTCGGCAGATGCTCACGACGGGGCATCGCCGCATCGCCGACCAGAACGGGGATGACCAGCAGATCGCGCCCGGGTGAGCGCCATCGCGATCTCCTCGCGCAGGACATCGTGCGGGTTGTCGATTCGACGCTTACGGGTCTCATCCGTGATCGTCGCCTAGTTGGGCCCGATCACTGCGATCAGTGCGTCGCACCTGTTGATCTCGGACTCGATGCGGTGGGTGAACCGCTCGCCTGGCTGGAGTGTGGCGATGTCCCGAAACACCTGGTGTTTGCCGAAGCGGTGACTAAGCGTGTCGCCGAGGCGGCCCGCATATGGCCCGCTGTCCCCTCGCCGGTAGCTGATGAATATCCCGCCCATACCCGTTGCCTCTCCCCTCAGGGGCCTAGAATTCGGCCGCTATGGGGGCAATTCACAGGACTTGATCAGCGATACCGCGAACCGCCGACTGAGTGCACTGGCACGTCGTTCTGCAGGGGGTGACCGCAGCGTCGCACGCGGGAACCCTACCGCGGTCGGCACCCAGTCCCTGCTTCGAGATAGCCGCAGGCGGACAGGGGTGTAAAGGCACATCTGCGCAGGTGGCACCCCCTAGCGCAAGGACTCCGTAAACGAACGCCACGCCGGCGTCAAGAAACCGTCAAGGCCGGTCGAAAGTCGTCAGGGACGGCGTTGACTCATCCGTCGTGCCCTCCATTGAGAGCCCCGAACGGAGTTGAGATGTCCACCGTCGTATTCGTCTTGCTGACGCTCGCGATCTTCGCGCTGCTCGGCTTTGTCCAAAGGATGTTCGAGCGATGAACGCCGAGAACGTCGTCGGACTCGTCCTCGCCATTGTCATCGCAGTGTTCACGTTCGCCGCGCTGCTGTTCCCCGAGAGGTTCTAGTGTCATCGACTTGGGCGGGAATCATCTTTCTCGCAACGCTGATCCTGGCGCTCGTAGCGGTGCACGTGCCGCTGGGCGACTACATGTACCGGGTCTACAACGCCGAGAAGCACTCTCGCGCAGAGAAGGTCGTCTACAAGGCCATCGGTGCCAACCCCGAGGCGGAGCAGGGCTGGGGTGCCTACGCCCGTAGCGTGCTCGCGTTCTCGGCGGTCAGCATCCTGGTGCTGTTCGCCCTGCAACTCGTGCAGGGCAGGCTGCCGTTACACCTCCACGACCCAGCCACCGAGATGACGCCCGCGCTGGCGTGGAACACCGCCGTCAGCTTCGTCACCAACACCAACTGGCAGGCGTACTCGGGTGAGTCCACGCAGGGGCATCTCGTTCAGATGGCCGGGCTGACGGTGCAGAACTTCGTCTCGGCCGCGGTCGGCATGGCCGTCGCAGTCGCGTTGGTGCGCGGCTTCGCCCGACGCCGTGCAGGCGAACTCGGCAACTTCTGGGTCGACCTGGTGCGCGGCACGATTCGCATCCTGCTTCCGCTCGCCATCATCGCCGCGATCATCCTGGTCGCGGGCGGGGTGATCCAGAACTTCCACCTCCACGACCAGGTCGTCAACACCATCGCGGGCGGCACCCAGACCATCCCCGGTGGTCCGGTCGCCAGCCAGGAGGCCATCAAGGAGCTCGGCACCAACGGCGGCGGCTTCTTCAACGCCAACTCTGCGCATCCGTTCGAGAATCCCACCGCGTGGACCAACTGGATCGAGATCTTCCTGCTGTTGGTCATCTCGTTCACGTTGCCACGCACGTTCGGCCGGATGGTGAACAGCCCCAAGCAGGGCTACGCGATCGTCGCGGTCATGGGCGTCATTGCCACCCTGAGCGTTTCGCTGATGCTGTTCTTCCAGTTACGGGCGGGCGGCACCGTCCCGACCGCAGTGGGCTCGGCCATGGAGGGCGTCGAACAGCGGTTCGGCGTCCCGGACTCGGCGGTGTTCGCCGACGCGACGACACTGACGTCGACGGGTGCGGTGGACTCGTTCCACGACTCGTACACCAGCCTCGGCGGCATGATGACGATGTTCAACATGCAGCTGGGCGAAATCGCACCCGGTGGAACGGGTTCCGGCCTGTACGGCATGTTGATCCTCGCGGTCATCACCGTGTTCGTCGCGGGCCTGATGGTGGGCCGCACGCCGGAGTACCTCGGCAAGAAGATCACCCCGCGTGAGATCAAGCTGGCCGCAAGCTACTTCCTGGTCACGCCGTTGATCGTGCTGACGGGCACCGCCGTCGCGATGGCCATGCCGGGCCAGCGCGCCGGGATGCTCAACACCGGTCCGCACGGGCTCTCGGAGGTGCTGTACGCGTTCACCTCCGCGGCCAACAACAACGGCTCTGCCTTCGCAGGCATCAGCGTCAACACCGAGTGGTACAACACCGCGCTCGGACTGGCGATGGTCTTCGGCCGCTTCCTGCCGATCATCCTGGTGCTCGCGCTCGCCGGTTCCCTTGCCGCGCAAGGCACCACGCCGGTATCCGCAGGCACCCTCCCCACCCACCGCCCGCAGTTCGTCGGGATGGTCGCGGGCGTGACGTTGATCCTCGTCGCGCTGACCTTCCTGCCCATGCTCGCGCTCGGACCCCTCGCTGAAGGAATCATCTGACATGGCAACAACCAACGCCTCTCCCCACGCCGAACGTGACGCCAGGGCGAAGAATCGCCCAGGAAATCGCACTGGCGTCACGCTCGGCGAGCGCGGCGGCAAAGGCCGCGTGCAGGGTGGCCTGCTGGACCCACGCATGCTGTGGAAGTCGCTGCCCGACGCGCTGCGCAAGCTCGATCCGCGCACGCTCTGGCGCAACCCCGTGATGTTCATCGTCGAGATCGGCGCGGTGTGGAGCACCATCCTGGCTCTCGTCAGCCCCACCTGGTTCGGCTGGATGATCGTCTTCTGGCTGTGGCTCACGGTGCTGTTCGCCAACCTCGCCGAAGCCGTGGCGGAGGGCCGCGGCAAGGCCCAGGCCGACTCGCTGCGAAAGACGAAGTCACACACGGTCGCACGGCTGCTGAACGGCTGGACCGCGGACCACCCTGGCACCGAGGAAGAGGTCGGCGCGGCGACGCTCCAGCAGGGCGACGTGGTGGTGGTAGAGGCCGGCCAGGTCATCCCCGGCGACGGCGACGTCGTGGAAGGCATTGCCTCGGTGGATGAGTCGGCGATCACCGGCGAATCGGCCCCCGTCATCCGGGAGTCCGGCGGCGACCGTTCCGCGGTCACCGGTGGCACCACCGTGTTGAGTGACCGCATCGTCGTCCGGATCACGCAGAAGCCCGGCGAGAGCTTCGTCGACCGGATGATCGCGCTCGTCGAGGGCGCGAACCGACAGAAGACGCCCAACGAGATCGCGCTGAACATCCTGCTCGCCGCGCTGACGGTCATCTTCGTCTTCGCGGTCGCGACGCTGCAGCCGTTGGCCATCTACTCCAAGGCCAACAACCCGGGCGTACCGGACAGCTTGGCGCTGGGCGCCAACGGAATCAGCGGCATCGTCATGGTCGCGCTACTCGTCTGCCTCATCCCGACGACCATCGGCGCGCTGCTGTCGGCCATCGGCATCGCGGGCATGGACCGCCTGGTGCAGCGCAACGTGCTGGCCATGTCGGGTCGCGCGGTGGAGGCCGCCGGTGACGTGAACACCCTGCTGCTCGACAAGACCGGCACCATCACGCTCGGCAACCGGCAGGCCGGCGGCTTCGTCCCCCTGCCCGGCGTGACACCCGAGCAGTTCGCCGACGCCGCGCAGTTGTCCAGCCTCGCCGACGAGACGCCCGAGGGCCGGTCCATCGTCGTCTACGCGAAGCAGGCATACGGGCTGCGGGCCCGGACGCCCGGCGAGTTGAGCAACGCGCATTGGGTCGAGTTCACCGCCGTCACTCGGATGTCGGGCGTCGACCTCGGAGAGGGCCACAGCCTGCGCAAGGGCGCTGCCGCGTCGGTCGCCGATTGGGTGCGCAGCCTCGGCGGCACGGTCCCGGAGGAACTCAACACCATCGTCAACGCGATCTCCGCGGAGGGCGGTACCCCACTGGTGGTGGGCCAGACGCGGGACGGCAAGGCGGAGGCGCTCGGCGTCATCCACCTCAAGGACGTCGTCAAGCAGGGCATGCGGGAACGGTTCGACGAGATGCGCCGCATGGGCATCCGTACCGTCATGATCACCGGAGACAATCCGTTGACCGCCAAGGCTATTGCCGACGAGGCGGGCGTCGACGACTTCCTCGCCGAGGCCACCCCCGAGGACAAGCTGGCCCTGATCAAGCGCGAGCAGGAAGGCGGCAAGCTCGTCGCGATGACTGGTGACGGCACCAACGACGCACCCGCGCTTGCCCAGGCCGACGTCGGCGTCGCGATGAACACAGGCACGTCGGCGGCCAAGGAGGCCGGCAACATGGTCGACCT
Source organism: uncultured Actinomycetota bacterium (assembly GCA_963791215.1). Classification (GTDB taxonomy): domain Bacteria; phylum Actinomycetota; class Actinomycetes; order Mycobacteriales; family Mycobacteriaceae; genus Mycobacterium. The sequence continues at coordinate 40,918 of CAWBRR010000023.1, forward strand.
CGACTCCGACCCGACCAAGCTCATCGAGATCGTGGAGATCGGCAAGCAACTGCTGATCACCCGCGGCGCATTGACCACGTTCTCCATCGCCAACGACATCGCGAAGTACTTCGCGATCATCCCGGCGATGTTCGTGTCGTTGTTCCCCGGCCTGGACCTGCTGAACGTCATGCGGCTGCACAGCCCGCAGTCGGCGATCCTGTCTGCGGTCATCTTCAACGCGATCGTGATCGTCGCGCTGATCCCGTTGTCACTGCGCGGCGTGCGCTACACACCCGCCAGTGCGTCGAAGCTGTTGAGCCGCAACCTCTACGTCTACGGGCTCGGCGGCATCATCGCGCCATTCATCGGCATCAAGCTCATCGACCTGATCGTTCAACTCTTCCCAGGGATGTCCTAATCATGAAGTTCTCCAACATCATTCGCCAACACTGGGCCGCGCTGCGCGCATTGCTGGTGCTCACCGTCATCGTCGGCGGGGCCTACCCCCTGGTCATCTGGCTGGTGGCTCAGTTCCCCGGACTGCGGGACGGCGCAGGAGGTTCGATCGTCGAGGCGGGCGGCAAACCCGTTGGCAGCAGCCTCATCGGCCAGCTGTTCACCGATGCGGACGGAAACCCACTGCCGCAGTACTTCCAGAGCCGGCCGTCCGCGGCGGGTGGCGGATACGACCCGCTGGCCACCAGTGCCAGCAACCTCGGTCCCGAGAGCATCGTCGACGTCCCCGGCGACCCGGCCCTACCCGCTGACGACAACGGGTCCAAGACCAGTCTGCTCAGCCTGGTGTGCTCCCGCAGCGTCGCCGCTGGCGCACTCGACGGAGTCGACGGCGCGCGCCCGTACTGCACCGGCGAGGGCGTGGGCGCGGTGCTGTCGGTGATCGGGCCGCGCGACGCAAAGGGCAACGTCATCCACCCGACCCGAGTGGTCAGCGTCAACGAACCGTGCGCGACCACACCGACGCCCTTCCTCAACACCTACGAGGGTGTCCGGGTGGAGTGCGCCAATTACGGCGAGGACTACGCCATCGGGCAGCTGGTGCCGATCCGCGGTGCGGCGGCCGCCGACCCGCAAGTCCCCGCCGACGCCGTCACCGCCAGCGGCAGCGGGCTTGACCCCGACATCTCCCCGGCCTACGCCGAATTGCAGGTGAACCGGGTGGCCGCCGCCCGAGGGCTGAGCCCCGAGCAGGTCCGCACTGTCGTCGCCGCACACACCGACGGCCGCGCGCTCGGCTTCATGGGTGAGCCGACCGTCAACGTGCTCGCGGTGAACGTCGCCCTCGACGGGTTGCCCAGGTAGATGATGGACAGGTGAGCACGTCGCGGACCGAGAAGCGGGGTGAACTGCGCATCTACCTGGGCGCGGCACCCGGCGTCGGCAAGACGTTCGCGATGCTCGGTGAGGCGCACCGCAGGCTGGAGCGTGGCACCGACGTAGTGGCCGCCGTCGTCGAGTCCCACGGCCGCAAGAAGACGGCCGAACTGGTCGACGGCATCGAGACCGTGCCGCCACGGTTGATCGACTACCGCGGCGGGACGTTCCCCGAACTCGACGTGCCCGCCGTCATCGCCCGCCGACCCGAGGTCGTACTCGTCGACGAGCTCGCCCACACCAACACCCCCGGCAGCAAGAACCCCAAGCGTTGGCAGGACGTCGAGGAACTGCTCGATGCGGGCATCACCGTCATCTCCACGGTCAACGTGCAGCACCTGGAGAGCCTCAACGACGTCGTCACACAGATCACCGGCGTCGAGCAGCAGGAGAAGGTGCCCGACGAGGTGGTCCGCGCAGCCGACCAGATCGAGCTGGTCGACATCACGCCAGAGGCGTTGCGGCGCAGGCTCTCCCACGGCAACGTGTACGCCCCCGAACGCATCGACGCCGCACTCTCCAACTACTTCCGACCGGGCAACCTCACCGCGTTGCGCGAGCTCGCACTGCTGTGGCTGGCCGACCAGGTCGACGCCGCCCTCGCCAAGTACCGCAAGGACCACGAGATCAGCGACACCTGGGAGGCCCGCGAGCGCGTCGTCGTCGCCGTCACCGGTGGAGCCGAGTCGGAAACGTTGGTGCGCCGCGCCTTTCGCATCGCGTCGAGGTCGAGCGCCGAACTGATGGTCGTGCACGTCGTCCGCGGCGACGGACTGTCCGGGGTCTCCGCGCCACAGATGGGCAAGGTGCGCGACCTCACCGCCAGCCTCGGCGCCACGCTGCACACCGTCGTCGGCGACGACGTTGCCACCGCGCTGCTGGACTTCGCACGCGAGATGAACGCCACGCAGTTGGTGCTCGGTACGTCGCGGCGGTCGCGCTGGGCGCGCATGTTCGAAGAGGGCATCGGCGCCAAGACCGTGCAGCACTCCGGGAAGATCGACGTGCACATGGTCACCCACGGCCAAGCCAAGACCGGCTGGTCGTGGTGGTCGGCCTCACCGCGATACCGCCACCTCGTCTCTTGGCTCGCCGCGGTAGTCGTGCCCTCGGCGATCTGCGCGGTAACGGTGCTACTGCTGGATTCCTTCCTCGGCATCGGCGGCGAGAGCGCGTTGTTCTTCGTCGGCGTGCTGGTGGTCGCGCTGCTCGGCGGCGTCGCACCGGCGGCACTGTCGGCGATGTTCTCCGGGCTGCTGCTGAACTACTTCCTGGTCGAACCGCGCTACACGTTCACGATCGCCGAACCCGACAGTGCGGTCACCGTCGTCGTGCTGCTCGCGGTCGCCGTCGCGGTGGCGGCCCTGGTCGACGGGGCGGCCAAACGGGCGCGGGAAGCCCGCCTCGCGTCGCAGGAAGCCGAGCTGTTGGCCTTGTTCGCCGGGTCGGTGCTTCGAGGCGCCGACCTGACCGGGCTGCTCGAGCGGGTTCGCGAGACGTACTCGCAGCGCGCGGTGAGCCTGGCCCGCCAGCGTCCTCACGGGGGCATGGAAGTCGTCGCCTGCGTGGGCGCCGATCCGTGTGAGACCGTCGAGAGTGCCGACACGGCAATAGAAGTGGGTGACGACGAGTTCTGGATGCTGCTGAGCGGCGGTCGGCTCGCCGCACGGGACCGCCGGGTGCTGACCGCCGTGGCCAAACAGGCGGCGGGCCTGGTCCGGCAGCGCGAACTCACCGAGGAGGCAGGCAAGGCCGAGGCGATCGCCAAGGCCGACGAGCTGCGCCGCTCGCTGCTGTCGGCCGTCAGCCACGACCTGCGCACCCCGCTGGCCGCCGCCAAGGCCGCGGTGTCCAGCCTGCGCGCCGACGACGTGGGCTTCTCCCCCGAGGACACCGCCGAATTGCTGGCCACCGTAGAGGAATCCGTCGATCAGCTGACCGCCCTGGTGGGCAACCTGCTCGACTCCTCCCGGCTGGCCGCGGGCGTCATCCAACCCGAACTGCGCGACGTCTACCTCGACGAGGTGGTACACCGCGCGATCGTCGGGATACCCAGGGGCACAATTGGGCTCGATCGCATCAAGGTCGACGTCGGTGACACCGTCGTGCTGGCGGACAGCGGACTATTGGAGCGCGTACTGGTGAACCTCATCGACAACGCGATGCGCTACGCCCCCGATGGGTTGGTGCGCATCAACGCGGGCCGCGTTGCCGACCGAGTGCTGATCAACGTCGTCGACGAGGGGCCCGGTGTCGCGCGCGGGGCAGAAGACCGGCTGTTCGCGCCGTTCCAGCGACTCGGCGACAGCGACAACACCTCGGGTGTCGGACTCGGGCTTTCCGTCGCAAGGGGTTTCGTCGAGGCGATGGGCGGGGACATCTCAGCCACCGACACCCCGGGCGGCGGACTTACCGTCGTCGTCGACCTGGCCGCCAGCACGGGAGGCCTGCAGTGACTCGGGTTCTGGTGATCGACGACGAACCACAGATCCTCCGCGCGCTGCGGATCAACCTGTCGGTGCGCGGATACGAGGTGATGACCGCACCCGACGGCGCTACCGCGTTGAGGGCCGCCGCCGAGCACCGGCCCGACGTCGTCGTGCTCGATCTTGGGCTGCCGGACATGTCGGGCATCGACGTGCTCGCAGGTCTTCGCGGTTGGCTCACCGCGCCGGTGATCGTGCTGTCGGCGCGGACCGATTCGATGGACAAGGTGGAGGCGCTCGACGCCGGCGCCGACGACTACGTCACCAAGCCGTTCGGGATGGACGAGTTCCTGGCGCGCCTGCGCGCGGCGGTGCGGCGTGGCACGGCGGCGTCGGTGCCCGACGAGCCCGTCGTCGAAACATCCTCCTTCACAGTCGATTTGGTAGCCAAGAAGGTCACCAAGAGTGATGTCGAGGTCCACCTGACGCCCACGGAGTGGGGCATGTTGGAGATGCTGGTGCGCAACCGCGGCAAGCTCGTCGGGCGCGAGGAACTGCTCAAGGAGGTGTGGGGCCCCGCCTACGCGAAGGAGACCCACTACCTGCGGGTGTACCTCGCGCAGCTGCGCCGCAAGCTCGAGGACGACCCTAGTCACCCCAAGCACCTACTCACCGAGGCCGGAATGGGCTACCGCTTCCAGGAGTAGTTCTCTCGCGAGCAGACGCAAAATCTCCCAATCGCCGGCGTGTCGGGGGATTTTGCGTCTGCTCGCGGGAGGGAACGACGCCATCAACCGACGACGAGCGGCAGACACTCCCAGCCGCGCACGGTCGAGGTCGGCGCCATTCGCGCCTCCTCGACGTCGACGTCCCACTCCGGGAAACGATTGAGGAGCTCGTCCAGCGCGATCCGACCCTCCAGGCGGGCGAGCGCCGCCCCGAGGCAGAAGTGAGCGCCGTGCCCGAACGTCAGCTGCATACCGATGTCATCGCTTGATGTCGAAACGGTTGGGGTCGAGGTACTTTCGCTCGTCGCGATTGGCGGCCCCCATGAGTATCACGATGGCGGCGCCCGCGGGCACCACCTCCCCGTGCAGTTCGACGTCGGCGGCCACGGAACGCGCGGCGATGGGGGCGGGGTTCTCGAACCGGAGCACCTCCTCGATGGCATTGGGAATCAGCGACCGATCCTCGACGAGCGCGCGCCGCTGGTCGGGATGATCGGCGAGCACCTTGGCCGTCCAGCCGATCAGCCGCGCACTGGTCTCGTTGCCTGCGCCGGCGATCACGTACACGTAGGTCAGTAGCTCCTGGCGCGTCAGCCTGCGTCGCGTTCCGTCGTGATCCTCGAACTCCGCGTTCAGCAGGTCGGTCATGATGTCGTCGGACGGATTCTCGGTGCGCCAGTCGATGTACGCGGCGAATTCCCCACCCAGCATCAGGTTCTGCTGGTTGATCCGCATGCCCTTGCCCGCCTTGGTGCGCATGTTGGCGTTGCTCTTGTCGCGGATGGCAACCTGGTCGGCTTCGGGGATGCCGGGCGGCATCTGGGCCCCGGACTTGATGAACTCCAGCACGTTGCCGCGCCCCGAGATGAACGTCTGCCGGTCGGCGAGTCCGCGTTCGACGTCGTCGTAGCGACTCACTGCGTAGAAGTCGTGGCGTTCGTTGTAGTACAGCGGCGCCTCGTCGCGCAGGCGCTGGTACGTCGGGTACGGATTCCGATGGATCTCCGCGTCGTATGGATCGAAGTACACATCGCTGATCTGCATCGTCGCCCCCCGACAACAACCTGACAATCCGCGGTAAGTGTGCGCCGTCGGCTCCGCGGTCGACAAGGGTTCGGCTGATCTTGATGCAGCTCAGCAGATACTCGCCGAAACCGAATTCCCTGTCGCTAAGCGCGCGAGTTAACGACCGGGACGACGGTTTCGGCGCAGCAATGCGCTCAACTCGTTGGCTTGACCGCCTGGATGGTGTACGTCATCGGCATGCGGTCCCTGCCCTGCGCCAGCACCCATTCACCTTCGAAGTCCGCACTCGGTTTCATGTAGTCGTCCAACGGGTTCCAATGCACTTCGCGGTGTTCCTCCAGCGCCGTGACCGTCAGGCCCGACGCCGTCAACGCGGTGAATAGCTCTCCGAGTCCGTGGTTGAAGATGACGGTCTCGGGTGCGACCAACGTCCCCTCGCCTGCGTAGGACTCCTCCTCGACGAACACGGTGCCCGACGTCTCGAAGTAGGGATACTCGAGCACCAGCAGCCCGTCGGGCCGGGGATCGCACATCGCCCACAGCACGGGGTGCCCCTCCCGCATGAAGAACCGACCGCCCGGGCGCAGCAGACCGGACACGACCTCGGCCCAGCGCCGGATTTCGGGGATCCAACAGATGGCGCCGATGCCCGTGTAGACGATGTCGCAACACTCGGTTCCGAGCGCGTCCAACGCGTCATAGAGGTCGGACTCGACGAAGCGGACGTCGGCCTCCGCCCGATGCGCCAGCGCGCGTCCCGCGTCCATGGCCGCGGGAGAGAAGTCCAACCCGACGGTCGACCGCGCGCCCAGGCGGGCCAGCGACACCGTGTCGGTTCCGATGTGGCACTGCAGGTGCACAACGTCCAAGCCATCGAGGCGGCCCAGCCGCGGCAGGTCGTAGCGCACCACCGGCGAGAGGTACTCGGGGTCGTCGAAACCCGCCAGGTCGTAGCCGTCGGGCCCGGTGTGCAGCGGTACCCTGGCCTCCCAGTTGGCGAGATTGACGCTGCGCCAGTCGTCGGTCATGCACCGATTCTCTCGGCCCTGAGCGATTTGTGCACGTAAACCAGCCACTCACCGCGGGCTAATGTGCACAAATCGCTAGGGGTGGGCCGTTTCGGCGGCCAGCGCAATCAGCTTGGCGCGCACCAGGTCCGGCCGCTCGTCGATGATGAAGTGGCTGGACTCCACGTACTCCACGGTATAGTCGTCGGCCTTCGCGGTTTCCGCCGACGCCAACGACACATGGACGCCGATGTCGCTCTTGCCGAACAGCACCCGGACGGGCGCCGTGATGCGGCGCTGCTCGGGATGGCGTGCCGCCGAGGGGAATTCGCGCAGCAGAAATGTCCGGTAGGTGTCCGTCCCTGCGCGCGCACAGACTGGATCGCGGAACCGCTCGGAATATACGCGCACCACGTCGCGATCGAGCCCGGGCGCCGACACCCGATAGATGACCTTTTCCAGATAGCTGGTGCGCTGCTGGAGGAACTTGCCGATGCTTGCGACGAACGGCTGGTACAGCGCGAACCGCCAAAGATGCGGGCCGACGGTGCGAACCGTCTGCCACGGGTGCGCCATGTTCATCACCAGATACCCGTCGAAACGTTCCGGCGCGGCCAACAGCATCCGGTAGCCCACGAATGCGCCCCAGTCGTGGCCGACGAGTAGCACCCGGTCGAGGTCCAGCGCGTCCATCAACGCCAGCACGTCAGCGGCGACGTCGCCCTTGGCCCACTTGTGCGGCGCAGGGCCGGACCAGCCGTAGCCGGGCAGGTCGGGCGCGATGATCCGCAGGCCGGAAGGCGGGTCGGCCAGCAGGTCGCGGTACGCCCAGTGATGCTGGGGCCAGCCGTGCAGCGCGATCACCGGACGGCCGTCCGCCGGTCCAGCCTCCGTCACGTGGAACCGGACGCCCCTGGCCTCCACGAAGGACCGGCGCACTCCCGCGATCACAGGCGGCTCACTGCTTGTTGACATCACGTCAGTAACCATTACTGGACTATAGAAACCCGGCGAACGGTCCGACAAACACCCACCGCGCGCTACGGTGCCGGTATGCCCGGCTACCGCGCATTGTTCAACGCCAGCATCGAAGATCCGACCACGTTCTGGGCGGAAGCGGCACGTGCCGTGACCTGGATCGTCGAGCCCACCCGGGTGCTCGACGACGCGAATCCGCCGTTCTACCGCTGGTTCCCCGACGGCGAAATGAACACGTGCGCCAACGCCCTCGACCGGCACGTTGAGGCCGGCCGCGGTGACCAGGCCGCGTTGATCTACGACTCCCCCGTTACCGGCATCCAGCGCACGTACACGTACCGCGAGCTTCTTGACCAGACGGCGCGCTTCGCGGGCGCCCTGCGCAACCTCGGCGTCGGCAAGGGCGACCGGGTGGTGATCTACCTGCCGATGGTGCCGGAAGCCGTCATCGCGATGCTGGCGTGCGCTCGACTGGGTGCCGTGCACTCGGTGGTGTTCGGCGGGTTCGCCGCGAACGAGTTGGCCGCCCGCATCGACGACGCCCGCCCCGCCGTCGTCGTGTCGGCGTCGTGCGGTGTGGAACCCACGCGCACCGTCGCCTACAAGCCGATGCTCGACGGCGCCCTACGCATCGCCGAACACGACACGCCTGCGTGCGTCATCCTGCAGCGCCCAGAACAGCCGTGCGAGCTCGTCCCGGGCCGTGACGTCGACTGGGAAACCGCCATGGCGTCCGCCGAGCCCGTCGACCCGGTAACTGTCGCCGCGACCGATCCGCTCTACGTGCTCTACACCTCCGGGACGACCGGCAAGCCGAAGGGCATCGTGCGCGACAACGGCGGACACGCGGTCGCCCTGCTCTGGACCATGCGGCACATCTACGACACTGAGCCCGGTGACGTGTATTGGGCCGCTTCGGATGTCGGCTGGGTGGTGGGCCACTCGTACATCGTCTACGGGCCGCTGCTGCTCGGCGCCACGACGGTGCTGTACGAAGGCAAGCCCGTCGGAACGCCCGACGCGGGCGCGTTCTGGCGGGTCGCCTCAGAGCACGGCGTCAAGGCACTGTTCACCGCACCGACGGCCATGCGCGCCATCAAGAAGATGGACCCCGACGCCGCCGAACTCGCCCGCTACGACCTGTCCAAGCTGCGGTACCTGTTCCAGGCGGGCGAACGGCTCGACCCGGCCACCTACCACTGGGCCTCCGAGAAACTCGGCATTCCCGTCATCGACCACTGGTGGCAGACCGAGACCGGATGGTCGATCGCCGCAGGCCCGATGGGCGTCGAGCACCTCGCCGTCAAACCCGGTTCGGTGACCGTGCCGATGCCTGGTTACGACGTACGCATCCTCCGTCCCGACGGAACCGAGTGCGAAGCAGGTGAGGAGGGGGCGATCTGCGTGAAGCTGCCGCTGCCGCCGGGCACCCTGCCGACGCTGTGGGGTGACGACGATCGCTATCGTGGCGTCGTACCTTTCGGCGTTTCCCGGGTACTACCTGACCGGTGACGGCGGCTACCTCGACGAGGACGGCTACCTGTTCGTCATGGGCCGCACCGACGACGTCATCAACGTCGCGGGGCACCGGTTGTCGACGGGCGCCATCGAAGCCGTGCTGGCGCACTCATCCGGCCGTCGCGGAATGTGCGGTCATCGGCGTCGCCGACGAGGTCAAGGGTCAGGTACCGCGCGGATTCGTGGTGCTCAAGGCCGGTGCGTCCGACGACGGCCTCGCCGACGCGCTCGTCGCCGCCGTGCGGGACAACATCGGCTCCGTGGCCAGCCTCAAGAGGGTCGACGTGGTCGCCGCACTGCCGAAGACCCGCTCGGGCAAGATCCTGCGCAAGACGATGCGGGGAATCGCCGACGGCCGCCAGGAAGCACCGCCGTCGACCATCGAGGACGCGTCGGTCCTCGACGATCTGACGCCGGTCCTGAAGTCCTGACGCGGCGAAGGATTCAAGCCGTGGAGGTGTACCAACTCAGCGTGAACCGAACTAGGCTGAAGTAGTCATATGTAGATGTCTGACCTAATCGGCAGAGGTGAATTGCGATGCGAGTCTCACAAGCCAAGGGTGGCTGCACCTGTAAGTGCAACGCGTGCGACGGTGGACACCACTGCGGAAATCCCCCGAACTGCAACGTAAGGCGATGAGCCGACGGCGTCGCTGACGCCGTACCACTGCGCCAGGCGCCCCGGCTCGGTCAGGCGTCGGCCTCGTTCCTCAGCCAGCTGGGGAACGGCAGGTCGATCGCGGCCTCCTCGGCGCGTCGTCCCTCGAATACGAACAACGCCATGCTGACCGCGAAACCGATCGCGGCGGCGGCACACGTCACCGCGGCCGCTCCACTGCCACTGCCCCATTCGACGGCGCCAACGACGCCTGCGATGACGGCCGCCACCAGCAGCAACAGTGCGCCGGTCGCGATGATCTCCGTGAACGGGTCGTCGTCGTGGGTCATCGTCACTCCGTTTCGGGACAGGGTTGCTATGCGGGCTAACGAAAGTTACCCAGGCCCGCAGCGCCTCAAACCCATGGCGACGAGGACGTTGCTACGCGATGGACAGCGCGATTCCGTCGAGGATGTCGTGCTCGCTGACGACGAGTTCGTCGATACCCGCGCGGCTGCGGAGTTCGCGTGCCAACTCCTCGACGACGATGGCGCCGCCACCGATCACGTCGACGCGGCCCTCGTGCATGGGGCCGAGCACCGCCCGCTGCTGCCTCGTCATGGTGAGCAGGTCGGCACACACCGTGGTCAGTTCGTCGAATCCGACCCGGGACAGGTGAATTGCCTCGGGGTCGTAGGTCGGCATCCGCTGGGCGAGGGCCGACAACGTCGTGAACGTGCCTGCCACCCCCACCCACGTACGCGCACCCTCGACGGGCACCACCCGCAGCGCCTCGGCGAGCGCCTCACGCACCACGGCCCGCGCGTCGGCGACCTCGGCCTCGGTCGGCGGGTCGGAGTGCAGGCACCGTTCGGTGAGCCGCACGCACCCGATGTCGGCGGAGTAGCTGGACTGCACGTCGCGTTCGCCGAGCACCACCTCGGTGGAGCCACCGCCGAGATCGACCACGACGAACGGGGCTGCGGCGCCGTCTAATTCGGCGATTGCGCCGTGAAACGACAACGCGGCCTCCTCGACCCCGGTGATCACCTCGGCCACGGCGCCGCGGACGACGGCGCCGAGCACGTCAGCGGTCATGGCGAAGAACTCGTCGCGGTTGGCGGCGTCGCGGGTCGCCGAGGTCGCGACCATCCGGACCGTCCCGACGGCGTGCGTGCGCAGCAGGTCCGCGTAGTCGGTGAGCGCCAGGCGGGTCCGCTCCAGGGCGTCGGACGCGAATCTTCCCGTGGCGTCGACGCCTTGGCCGAGCCGGACGATCCGCATCTCGCGGTGCACGTCGGTCGGCTTTCCGTCGGCGAAGTCAGCGATCAACAAGCGGATGGAATTGGTTCCGCAGTCGATTGCGGCGACTCTGGTCAGGGCGCCCACCGTCCTTTGTCGAGAATGCCTGCCATCGCGGGTTCGACGGCCAGTACCGCGAGCGCCTCGTCGCCAAAGGGGTTGACGCCCGGCCCCTTTGCGAGCGAATGCGCCATGACGACGTGCAAGCACTTGACCCGCTCCGGCATGCCACCGCCGGAGAAGGTGGTGCCGAGTGATTCGACGGCGTCGCGCTCGGCGAGGTAGGACTCGTGCGCGCGCCGATACGCCCCAGCCAGTTCCGGATCTGCCTGCAAACGCTCGGTCATGTCGCGCATCAACCCGGCCGACTCCAGCCTGCTCGCGGCCGCGGTGAGCGCCGGATGCGTGAGGTAGTACAACGTCGGAAAGGGCGTTCCGTCAGGCAATCTCGGCGACGTCTTCACCACGCCGGGCTCGCCGTTCGGGCAGCGGTATGCGATCTCGAGGACGCCGCGCGGCTCCCGGCCCAACTGTCGGGCCACGGCGTCCAGATCGGCTTGATCAACCACCGGGCGGAGCAACCGGTGGGACGCCGGGCAGCGGTGCGGGTGCCAAGCCGGGCGCCAGCTGGGGCGTCGACGGAGGTGAAACCCCATGCGGCGCATCGGCGATGGTGTGCCACAACGACGTGTACCACGGCTGACCGCTTGGCGGCGTCGCGGCGCTGGTGCCGGGAAGCGCCGCCGGACCACCCACCGGTTCGTTCAGCTGCACCTGGTAGGGGATCTCGCCCGGCATCACGAAGCCGAGCCGCTCGCGCGCCTGCGCAGCGATGTAGACGGGATCGCCGAGTTTGTCCTTCTGCTGTTCGAGATCGGCGATCTGCGAACGCAACTGAGCTTCCGCGGCGGCCAACTGCTTCATCTCGGTCCGTTGGGCGAAGTACGTGCGCACCGGCCCGGCGATCGTCAGCGTCAGCACGCAGATGACGGCGGCCAGGATCGCCGCCCGGCGCGCGGCAGAGCCGAACCGCTGCTCGGACTGCTGATCGGCGGCTTCGGCGATGGCCGTCTTGATCGACCCGATGACCCCGGTGCCCGCTTCTTCCGGGAGGTCCTCTGGCGCGGCGTCGGGTTCGGTGTCCGGCGCGGGACGGGGCTCGATTGCACGTGGCTCACGCCGGACGGGGGTGGCGCCGCGTGGCCTGCCCTTCGCCTCGCCGCCCTTGCCCGGTCGCGACGCGGGTGCGCGCCGCTTCGGGTCGGGTCGCTTGGCGTCCGGCATGAGCCAAAGGTACTTGGGTCAGGCGCCGAACCGCGGGAACGCGGCGTCGCCGGCATACCGTGCGGCGTCGCCGAGGAGGTCCTCGATGCGCAGCAGCTGGTTGTACTTCGCGACGCGCTCGCTGCGGGCCGGGGCGCCGGTCTTGATCTGACCACTGCCCACCGCGACGGCCAGGTCGGCGATGGTGGTGTCCTCGGTTTCCCCCGAACGGTGGCTCATCATCGTCTTGTAGCCGGCACTGTGCGCCAGCGACACCGCGTCGAGCGTCTCGGTGAGCGTGCCGATCTGGTTCACCTTGACCAGCAGGGCGTTCGCGGCACCCTTCTCGATGCCCTCGAGCAGCCGCTCCGGGTTCGTGACGAACAGGTCGTCGCCGACGAGTTGGACGCGGTCCCCGATCGCGGACGTCAGGGCGACCCATCCATCCCAGTCGTCTTCCGACAGCGGGTCCTCGATCGACACCAGCGGGTAGGCGTCGATCAGCTCTGCGTAGAACGCACCCATCTGATCGGCGCTGCGGGTCTCCTTTTCGAACGCGTAACCCGTTCCCTCCGTGTAGAACTCGGTGGCGGCCACGTCGAGTGCCAGCGCGACGTCGGTGCCCAGCTTGAAGCCCGTCGTCTCGATGGCCGAGCTGATCAGGTCCAGCGCGGCCTTCGTGCCCGCGACGTCGGGCGCAAAGCCGCCCTCGTCCCCGAGCCCCGTGGCGAGGCCCTGCTTCTTCAACACGGCCTTCAGCGCGTGGTACACCTCGGCGCCCCAGCGCAGGGCCTCCTTGAAGGTGGGCGCGCCGATGGGCGCGACCATGAACTCCTGGACGTCGACGCCGGTGTCGGCGTGCGCTCCGCCGTTGAGGATGTTCATCATCGGGACCGGCAGGATGTGGGCGTTGGGCCCGCCGATGTAGCGGAACAACGGGAGCTCGGCCGCGTCGGCGGCTGCCCGCGCCACCGCGAGCGACACCCCGAGAATGGCGTTGGCGCCCAACCTGGACTTGTCGGGCGTCCCGTCGAGATCAAGCAGGGCCTGGTCGACGAGCCGCTGGTCGTCGGCGCTGAAGCCGATGACGGCCGGGGCGATCTCGTCGAGCACGGCGTTGACCGCCTTCTCGACGCCCTTGCCGCCGTAGCGCCCGCCTCCGTCCCGCAGTTCGACCGCCTCGTGCTCGCCGGTCGATGCTCCCGACGGCACTGCTGCGCGGGCCGCCGACCCGTCGCTCAACGCAATTTCGACCTCCACCGTCGGATTGCCACGGGAGTCGAGGATCTCGCGAGCCGCGACCTGCTCGATGATGGACACTGGCGTCTCCTTGGGTGGTGGGCGTGGTGGAACCGGCTGGGGAACGGATTCAGCCTAGATGGTGCCGCCGCGGACTTCGCGCCGCGTCAGAGCGGATGGCCGCTCGCGTAGGCCGTGGCCCAGTCGCGCACGGTGCGCGCGTATTGGTCGGAGAGGTTGTAGGCGCGCAAGGCCTCCATCCATCCGCGTGGCGTCGCAAGATCCTTGCCGCGCCAACAGAGGTATCCGGCGGCCGACAACGCCGCATCATCGAAGTTGTCGGGGCTGATGACACCGTCGTTGTTGGCGTCGACCCCGTAGAGCAGCCACGTCTCGGGAATGAACTGCATCGGGCCCATGGCGCGGTCGAGGATCGGGTCACCGTCGAGCTTTCCGCCGTCGGTGTCGGCGATCTGCAGGTTGCCCATGGACCCGTCCAAACGGACGCCGCGGATGGGCGGCGTCACGTCGCCGTTGGGTGCGATCCGCGCGCCGCGATAGGTGCCGTGGTGACTCTCGACCATCCCGATGCCCGCCAACGTCGTCCAGTCCAGGTGACACTTGGGGTTCTCGACCTCCGCGACGCGGGCCGCGTAGGCGTAGGCCTCCAGCGCCGTCACGGGGATGCCGAGCGTCGGAGCGTGTGCAGCCGCCCACTGATGCAGCTGATCAGCGGGCCTGCCCGTTGCGTGGGTGTCGATCTTGGGCACCGGGTCGCCGGACGGCGGTGGCACGCCTTCGGGGATGGGGACACCCGCGCGGAAAGAACACGAGGAGGCCATGAGTAAGGCCGTTGCGATGATCACCCCAACGACCCGCAGCCAACGCGCAGGTGACACCAGACTCCCTCAACACGGTTCCGCCCATTGTGCCGTGATCGCAGAACATGCCTCGGCGACACCCCGTCCAATCCGTCGGCGTGGTGCGCACTCTGTCGTTCCTACGGTAGGCCAGCGGCGCGGGAGCGAGCGACTCAAGGCACCGTGCGCGGGCCCAGCTCGGTCGATACAAGCTAGTGTAGGCACACCTTATTTAGGGGTGCCTACCCTGAGCAGGTAATCTTCACGCGACTAACTACTAGGAGGCTCCATGAAACTGCATCTCGCCAGGTCAGTGCCCGTTGTGGCATTCGCCGTCATCGTCGCCGGGTGTTCCAGCGGCACCAGCGGCACCCACGCGAGTAGCAGTTCATCGAGTTCCTCCGCGTCGTCGACGTCGGCGGAGACCGCACCCAACCCGCTCGCCGCGAAGGCAGGCGACGAGTACAAGGCGTACGCAATCGACCAAATCGACCAGCTCATCGCGAAGGTCAAGGTGCTCACCGACGCCGTGCGCGCGGGCAACCTGAAGGTCGCCCAGGACGCCTACGCCCCGTCGCGCATGCCGTGGGAGCGCATCGAGCCGATCGCCGAGCTCATCCCCGACGTCGACGCCAAGACCGACTCCCGCGTCGACGACTTCGCGAGCCCCGACGACCCGGCGTTCACCGGCTGGCACCGCCTCGAGTACCTGCTGTTCGAGAAGAACACCACCGAGGGTGGCGCCCCGTTCGCGGACCAACTCGACAAGGACCTCGCCGGTTTGAAGGACGAGGTGACGAAGCTGGAGGTGCCGCCGCTGAAGGTGGCCACCGGCGCAGCCGAGCTCATCGAAGAGGTGTCGTCGGGCAAGATCACCGGCGAAGAGGATCGCTACTCCAAGACCGACCTCTGGGACTTCGACGCCAACCTGCAGGGTTCGCAAGCCGCAGTCGACAAGCTGACACCTGCCCTACAGCAAGCCAATCCCGCGCTGCTCGGCAATATCGACGGCGGAATCACCGACATCTACGCCACGCTCGCTCCGCTGCGTCAGGGTGACGGCTGGGTGCTGTACTGCACCGAGAACGATCCTTACCCGTCGCCGCGCTGCCCGGCCGTGACCGTGAGCCCGCAGGTAATCGACACCCTCAAGGCGCAGCTCGCGACCCTGTCGGAGAGCCTGTCCCAGGTGCCCGGAGCGCTGGGCCTGAAGTGACCGAACGGCCACCGCGCCAGGGCATCTCACGACGAGGCTTCGTCACGGGTGCCCTGAGCGCGAGCGCCGGGGCCGCAGTCGGCGTCGGCGTCGGTGTCGGTGTAGGTGTCGGTGTCGGCGCCACGATGGCGCTGACGGAGGCATCCCACGACGAACCCCGCCACGGTCGTCCGCCGTTGGCCTTCGTCCCATTCGAGGGCAGGCACCAAGCCGGCATCACCGCGCTACCCATCCCCGAGCAGGGGTTGGTGGCCTCGTTCAACCTGCAGACGAGGGACCGGGCGAGCCTCAAGGCGACGCTGCAGGACGTCACCGACGAGATCCGCGGACTGATGGCGGGCAAGCCGCCCGGGACCCGCGACCCGGCCTTTCCCCCCGTCGACTCCGGCATCCTCGGTGAGAAGCCACCCGCGGACAACCTCTCGATCGTGGTCGGAGTCGGGGCCTCGTTGTTCGACGATCGGTTCGGCTTGGCGGAGCGCAAGCCCAAGGACTTGGTCACGATGCCGTTCCTGGCCAACGACCGGCTCGATCCCAAGCTGTCGCACGGCGACGTCTCGATCATCTTCGAGGCCGGACACAACGACACGGTGCAGTTCGCGCTGCGGCAGCTGATGCGTCGCACGCGAGGCGAACTGGTGCTCAAGTGGATGATCGACGGCTACGCCAGGGGAATCGGGGCGGGCCAGACGTCGAAGGCGGTTACGCCGCGAAACCTGTTGGGGTTCAAGGACGGAACGGCGAACTTGGACGTGGATGACGGCGCGCTGATGGACCAACACGTCTGGGTGGGCGGCGACGACGGCGAGCCGGAGTGGGCGGTCGGCGGCTCGTACCAGGCCGTCCGCATCATCAGGATGTTCGTCGAGTTCTGGGACAGGACACAGCTGGCCGAGCAGGAGGCACTCATCGGCCGCAACAAGGTCAGCGGCTCGCCATTGGGTCTGACCGGGGAGTTCACTGACCCCGACTACTCCGGCGATCCCGACGGCAAGCGGATTCCGCTCGACGCCCACATCCGACTGGCCAACCCGCGGACCCCCGAGACCGACGAGAACCGCATCCTGCGCCGCGGATTCAACTACTCGCGCGGGTTCGACGGCGCCGGACGGCTCGATCAAGGGCTGGCGTTCATCGCCTACCAGCGCAGCCTGACGAAAGGCTTTCTCACCGTGCAGGAACGCCTCAAGGGCGAGCCGCTGGAGGAGTACATCATGCCGGTCGGGGGCGGTTTCTTCTTCACGCTGCCCGGAGTCCAGGGCGACGACCGGTTCCTCGGCGACCAGCTGGTCGACTAACTCGCTGACCCTGGGCACGATCCCTCGCTGGCGACCACGCGGTCACCAACCGCTGACCCAGGCCACGATCCCTTTCTCGCGACCACCCGGGTCGACCAACCGCTGGTAGACGAAGCACGACTGCCGGGGTCTGTACCCCGCTCACGCTCCTATGGTCGATATCAACACCATGGTCGCGGTTTCCAGGTTGACCCTTCGAAGTCATGACCACTGAGTCGATCTCGGCCATAGCACCGCAGACGACACATGACTGGCGGCCGCTCGGGTGTCCAAGTGGGGCTGGACTGGCGCGCTAATCAGCGCTGGACTTGGCCTCCGCGGCTTCCTCGGGCGGAATGGGCTCGAGCGACTCCAGGACCTCGTCGGCGGGCACCTCGGCGGGAACCAACGGTTCGGGTTCGGCCGGTTCGGGTTCGGCCTCGGCTGCGGGTTCGGCCTCAACCTCCGCCTCGCCCAGGGACTCAACCTCGGCCTCGGCTGCTTCGGCCTCGTCCAGGCCGTCGGGAACGGCGTCGGCGTCCGGCTCGCCTTCGTCGACCTCGGACTCCTCGGGTTCCTCGGGTTCCTCGCCAGGCTGGTGCAGCGTGGGCCAGTGCGCCCGCCACTCGTCCTCGGTGACCGTGCCGAGCTGGGCGATGTCGAGCACCTCGGGCACGTCCTCGCCGCGCCGACTGGCCGCGACGGCGCGTTCTACCTTGCGGATGGTGTCCATGAACTCCAGCGTGGCCGTCCGCAACGCGCTCTCCGCGTCGCTGCCGAACCCCGCTCCGATCGACGCGATCCCGTCGGGGATCAGGTCTGCGGGCACCCCTGCAGCCATGACGCGTCCGTAGACCTTCTGCGTGAGCGCCAGCGCAGGCTGACCAGTCGGCACGTCGTCCATGCTGGAAACGCGCGGCTTCTCGGTGGCCTTGCGTTCCTCCCACTGCGCCAGCTGTTCGTCGAGCGAAATCGGTTGTCCGGCAAGCACTCCAGGGGCCCGGTTGACGAGCTTTCTTACCAGCGAGTCGGCCACGTCGTCGATCCCGAACGGCAGCACTGTCGCGTCCTCGGCGATGCGGGCGTGGAAGAGCACCTGCAGCAGCACGTCCCCGAGTTCCTCGCGCAGCTGTGTGGCGTCGCCGCCGCGCACCGCGTCGAACAGCTCGTAGGTCTCCTCGAGCAGATACCGCCGCAACGAGTCGTGCGTCTGCTCGCTCTCCCACGGTCCGGAACTGCGCAGCGTGTCCATCAGGGCCACCGCGTCCAGAAGCCGCTCGCCGGCCTGCGGCCGCGGTGCGGCGATCAGCCGTTCGCCCGCGGCCAGGCGGCCCTTGACCAACGGGTGATCGGGATCCGACGACAGCAGCACCGGAGCTTCCTCGCCGTCGTGGGACGGTCGGGCAGCGGGCAACGACCACGGCACCCGAACGGGCATCTCCTCGGTGTACTGGACGTCACCGGCCAGCAGTCCGACGGCCTCGACGGGGACCTGCGACGGGCGGCGCGGGTCGACCAGAACGACCGTCATCGGCCCTGCCGCCGCTCGTTCATGAGGTCCCTTTGCCCTTCGCGGGAGCGCTCATCGCGGCTCCCCCTGTGAGATTCGTTATATCAACATCTGTCTGGGGTTTTCCATCTAGCGCAAGGAGCAAACCCGCCACCACCCGCAGCAACTCGACGTCGCGGATCCGAGGCGCACTCACGCCGCTGCCCGTCCGCGGGATCGGCATCGAGATGGTCGAGGTGGTCGCGCGGTAGGAGGCGCCCGGGTACATGCGCTTCAGCCGTAGTTGCTGGGAGTCCGCCAGCGCCAGCGGGGCCACGCGCAGCGTCGTCTCGGACGCGGCGGTGACCTCGGTGACCCCGTACTCGCGGCACAGCAGCCGCAACCGGGCCATGGCGACCAGCCGCTGCGCCGGCTCGGGCAGGTCCCCGTACCGGTCGACGAGTTCCTCCACCACCGCGGAGATACCCGCACCGTCCTGTGCCGCCGCCAGCCTGCGGTAGCCCTCCAGCCGCAACCGGTCACTGCCGATGTAGTCGGGCGGCAGGTGCGCGTCGACCGGCAGGTCGATGCGCACGTCCTTCGGTTCCTCAACGGCGGCAATCGTTTTGCCGTCGACCGCGGCGCGGTAGGCCTCCACGGCCTCGCCCACCAGGCGGACGTAGAGGTCGAAGCCCACGCCCGCGACGTGCCCGGACTGCTCGACCCCGAGCACGTTGCCCGCGCCTCGGATCTCGAGGTCCTTCATCGCCACGGCCATGCCCGCGCCGAGCTCGTTGTTCTGGGCGATCGTCGCCAGCCGGTCGTAGGCGGTTTCGGTCAGCGGTACTTCCGGCGGGTAGAGGAAGTACGCGTAGCCACGCTCGCGGCTGCGCCCGACCCGCCCCCGCAGCTGGTGTAGCTGCGACAGCCCGAACATGTCGGCCCGCTCGACGATCAGGGTGTTCGCATTGGAGATGTCCAGACCGGTCTCGACGATCGTCGTACACACCAGGATGTCGTATTCACGGTTCCAGAACCCCTCGACTGTGCGTTCCAACACGTCTTCGGGCATTTGGCCGTTTGCGACGACGACGCGGGCCTCGGGCACCAGCGCCCTGACCCGGGCCGCCGCGGCGTCGATGGTCCGCACCCGGTTGTGGATGTAGAACACCTGACCGTCGCGCAGCAGTTCGCGGCGCAGCGCGGCGGCCACCTGCTTGTCGTCCATCGGGCCTACGTAGGTGAGCACCGGGAAGCGCTCCTCGGGCGGGGTGAGGATGGTCGACATCTCGCGGATGCCCGCCAGGCTCATCTCCAGCGTGCGCGGAATCGGGGTGGCGCTCATGGTGAGCACGTCGACGTGCGTGCGCATTGCCTTGATGTGCTCCTTGTGCTCGACACCGAAGCGCTGCTCCTCGTCGACCACCACGAGTCCGAGGTCCTTCCAGGTGGCGCCGGTCTGAAGCAGCCGGTGCGTGCCGATGACGATGTCGACGGAGCCGTCCTTCATGCCCTCGAGTACCGCCCGCGACTCTGCGGGGTCGGTGAACCTCGACAAGCCCTTGACGGTCACCGGGAACCCGGCCATCCGTTGGCTGAAGGTCTGCAGGTGCTGGTCGGCCAGCAGCGTCGTGGGCACCAGCACCGCGACCTGCTTGCCGTCCTGGACCGCCTTGAACGCCGCCCGCACCGCGATCTCGGTCTTGCCGTACCCGACGTCGCCGCAGATCACCCGGTCCATGGGGACGGCCTTCTCCATGTCGGACTTGACCTCGGTGATGGCCGTCAGCTGGTCGACGGTCTCGGTGAACCCGAACGCGTCCTCCATCTCGGCCTGCCACGGCGAGTCCGGCGCAAAGGCGTGGCCGGGCGAGGCGTGCCGCTTCGCGTAGAGCGCGACGAGCTCGCCTGCGATCTCACGGACCGCGCGGCGGGCCTTCGTCTTGGTGTTGGCCCAGTCGCTGCCACCGAGTCGGCTCAGGGTCGGCTCGGCACCGCCGACGTACCGCGACAGCTGATCGAGCGAATCCATGGGCACGTACAACCGGTCCGAGCCGCCGCCGCGCCTGGTCGAGCCGTACTCCAGCACCAGGTACTCGCGCCGGGCTCCGCCGACGATCCGTTCGGTCATCTCGACGAAACGTCCGATGCCGTGTTGGTCGTGCACCACCAGGTCGCCTGCCGCCAGCGCCAGTGGATCGACGACGTTGCGGCGCTTGGCGGCCAGCCGTCTACCCTCCGGCGCGGTGGCCCGGTTGCCGGTCAGATCGGCCTCGGTGATGATCACCAGGTTCGCGCCGGGCACGATCAGGCCGTCGTGCAGTGGGCCTCTGAGCACCCCGACGACACCGGCCTTCGGCGCGGCACCGGGCTCCAACATCGTTGCGGGCGTATCGGCTTCGGCGAGTTGCTCGACGACGCGATGAGCGGTCCCCGTACCCGGCGCCACCACCGCCGCGACGCCGCCGGTCGCGACGTGCGCCCGCAGCATCGCGAACATCTCGTCGAGGGACGCGACGTGCCCCCGCGCGGACGGCGCACCACGGACGTCGAGCTCGACGGCGGTCTCGTCGCCGAGGCTGGCTCAACGTCCACCACGGGTAGCCGTCCGCGCGCGCGGCGGAGCGCACGTCGTCCAGTTCCCGGAAGCCCGAACCGCCAAGCTGCTCGTAGTCGATCGGGGCGTCCCCACCGACCGCCGCCACCGACCACGACGCCTCGAGGAACTCCCGGCCGGTCTTGATCAAGTCGGCCGCGCGCGTGCGCACCTTCTCGGGGTCGCACACCAGCAGCGGGGTTCCGTCGGGCAGCGCGTCGTGGAGCAGCGCGAGCTCTCCTGGCCGCAGCACCGGGAGCAGAGCCTCCATGCCGTCGACGGGAATGCCCTCGGCAAGCTTGGCCACCATGTCGCCGACGGTGCCGGTGACGTGGTTCGCCCCGGTGGGCAGGGCGTCGGCGAGCACCTTGGCCCGCGCGCGCACGTCGTCGGTGAGCAACACCTCCCGGCATGGCACGGCGATGAGGGTGTCGAGCTCGAGCTCGGGGATGGACCGTTGGTCCGCGACCGAGAACATCCGAAGCTCGGTCACCTCGTCGCCCCAGAACTCGGCGCGCACCGGATGTTCGGCGGTCGGTGCGAACACGTCGACGATGCCGCCGCGTACGGCGAATTCGCCGCGCTTGCCGACCATGTCCACGCGCGTATAGGCCAGCTCCACCAGCCGCGCGATCACGCTGTCGAAGTCGGCCTCCACTCCGACCCTCAGCGTCACCGGTTCGATGTCGGCGAGGTCGGGCGCCATCGGCTGCAGCAGCGAACGCGTCGTGGTGACCACCACCCGCAGCGGCGTTCCCAGCCGGGGGTCGTCGGGATTGGCCAGCCGGCGCAACACCAGCATTCGCGCCCCGACGGTTTCCACGCCCGGCGACAGCCGTTCGTGCGGCAGGGTCTCCCACGACGGGAACATGGCGACGGCGTCGCCGAGGACGGCGCGAAGTTCGGCGGTGAGGTCGTCGGCTTCGCGCCCGGTGGCGGTGACGACGAGCAGTGGCCCCGCCTTGGCCAGCGCCGCGGCGGCGAACAGTCGTGCGCTGGCGGGCCCGACGAGCGCCCGCTCGCCGGCGCCGTTGGAGGCCTGCTCGACGAGGTCGGCGAAGGTTGGCGCCTCCAAGGCCAGGTCGACGAGCCCCGCCATCGGGGTTTGGACATGCGTGTGCCCCGCTGCGGTCATGGTGTTACCCATTGTAGGAGGACCGATCTCGTCAAAATCGCGCCGCCCGGTGTGAAGACACCGTCAAGATCGTCCCGCAACGCGTCGACCGCGAGCACCGTGGAGCGATGACACTTCTCGATCAGTTGCCCTCACTGCACCGGGCCGCCCCGATGCGCATCGACCCCGATGTCTGGCCGGTGACCGCCAGGGTGGACGACGCCGGCCGGCTGTGCGTCGGCGGCGTCCCGCTGTGCGAGCTGGCCGACGAGTACGGCACGCCGGCCTACGTGCTCGACGAGGCCGACTTCCGCTTCCGCGCCCGCCGGTACCGGACGTCCCTGCGTGACGTGCGAATCGTCTACGCGGGCAAGGCGCTACTGACCACCGAGGTGGCCCGCTGGGTCGCCGAGGAGGGGCTCGGGCTGGACGTCTGCTCATCCGGCGAACTGGCCGTCGGGCTCGCGGGCGGGGTCGACCCACGCCGCATCGTCGTGCACGGGAACGCCAAGACGGCAAGCGAACTCCGTGCGGCCGCCGCGGCAGGCGTGGGACGCATCGTGATCGACTGCGGCACCGAGATCGGGTTGCTGGCCAGTCAGCTGCACAACGCCCAGACCGTGCTCATCCGAGTCACCCCGGACGTCGACATCCACGGGCACGCGGCGGTCACCACGGGGATCACCGATCAGAAGTTCGGCTTCGCCAGCTCCGGTGGGCACGCGATGAAGGCGGCTGGGCGGGTGCTCGGCCAGCCTGCGCTGCGACTGGCCGGGTTGCACTGCCACCTGGGCTCGCAGGTCACCGATCCCGCTCCCTACGGCGAGGCGATCCGCAGAATGATCGCGCTGATGGCCGACATCAGGGCCAAGCACGGCGTGGTGCTGCCGGAGTTGAACATCGGCGGCGGGCACGGCGTTCCGTACGTCGCCGGTGACGGCGAGCTCGACCTCGGAGAACTGGCGGACTTCATCGACGACGCACTCGACGCCGCGTGTGCGGCCGAGCGCTACCCGCGGCCGATGGTCGTGGTCGAGCCCGGCCGCGCCATGAGCGCTCGCGCGGGCGTGACGTGCTACCGCGTGGTGTCGGTGAAACATCAACCGGGCGGCCGTACCTTCGTCGCCGTCGACGGTGGCATGGGCGACAACCCGCGGGTGGCCCTGTACGGCGCTCGCTACTCGGTTAGCGTCGCGAACCGTCATCCGCTTGGGCCGACGCAGCCCGTCACCGTGGTCGGCAGGTACTGCGAGGCCAGGCGACGTCATCGCCAACGACGTGCAGCTGCCTGCCGACCTGCACCCCGGAGACCTACTGGCGGTGGCCTGCACGGGCGCCTATCACCACAGCATGGCGTCGACGTTCAACGGGGTGGGCCGCCCGCCGATGGTGGTGGTGCGCGACGGCCGGGCTCGGGTGTCGGTACGACGGGAGACGGTCGGCGATCTGCTCGCCAGGGACCAGGGCTGAGCTACTCCTGGCCCTCGTGCAACACCGGATCCGCCTCGAGGTGCGTCAACCCGTTCCACATCAAGTTGACCAAATGTGCGGCCACGACTTCCTTCTTCGGCTCTCGGGTGTCCAGCCACCACTGAGCCGTCATCGACACCGACCCGACGAGCGCTTGCGCGTACAGCGGTGCGAGCTCGGGGTCGAGGCCCCGGCGGGAGAAGTCGCCGGCGAGGATTGACGCGACCTGGCTCACCGCGTCGTTGAGCAGGCTGGAGTACGTCCCCGACGCAATGCTGGCCGGCGAGTCGCGAATCAGGATGCGGAACCCGTCGGTGCGCTCCTCGACGTACGTGAGCAGCGCGAGGGCCACCCGTTCGACGCGGACGCGTGACCGGTTGTTGGTCAACGACGACGTGATGCCGTCCAGCAGGGCCGACATCTCGCGGTCCACGACCACCGCGTACAGCCCCTCCTTGCCGCCGAAGTGTTCGTAGACAACGGGTTTGGACACCATTGCGCGCTGCGCGATCTCCTCGATCGACGTCGCCTCGTAGCCCCGCTCCGCGAACAGCGACTTGGCGATCTCGATCAGCTGCTGACGGCGTTCAGTGCCAGTCATGCGCGCACGGGGTGCACGCGTCTCCTTTTCCGGCGCTGCCACGGCATTGAGCCTATTCCCCGGGTCGCCGTGCTCCTACTCTCCCGCGCGGGGCGCGGGAGGCCGGGCGCGGGCCGAGGCGAGGTCGCCTGGAGGAAAAGCGGGTGCGCCGTCGACTAAAGTCAAGAGCCGCAGTCCGTCGTGGTGTAATCGGCAGCACCTCTGATTTTGGTTCAGATAGTTCAGGTTCGAGTCCTGGCGACGGAGCAATCCCTGACCTCGACGCCCCCCGAAGTTTCCTTGGTGGCATATGTTTTCGAAGCCCTCGTCAACGATGTGCGCAAGTTGCTAATGTCGCCCTCACACGGCATTGCTGTGGTGTCAGAAGCAGCAGGCTTGGGGGGTTGTTGGAATGACGGTATTCCTCAGCTATTCGAGTCGGGACAAGGCGGGGATTCAGCCTGTGCTGTCGGTGCTCGGTCTGGCACGCGAGCAGGTCTGGTGGGACCAGAGTCTGGGCACTGGTTCGGCGTGGTGGACGGGGGTCGTCGAGCAGATCCGCCAATGCGACGTGTTCATCCTCGCGGTGTCACAGAACTCTCTGAATTCCAGATCCTGCCGCGCCGAATTGCAGTACGCCCAACAAGTGGGCAGACCCGTGCTCCCAGTGCAGATCGGCCACGTCGAGGCGATTAGGGCCACCCCATTCGCGGCGACCCAAGTTCTCGACTATCGCAAGCCCCGCGTCGACACCGGCATTCAGTTGATCGAGGACCTGCGCAGATTGCGGGCGTCGAGCCCACCACTGCCTGACCCGCTACCACCCGATCCACCGATGCCGTACGCGTACTTGATGCGGTTGACGACGGATGTCAGCGGCCCGATTCTGATGCCGACAGAGCAGGTCCAGATGCTGGCCGAGCTGAAGACGCGGCTCAACGAGGACGGCGAGGACGCGTCCGCCCGCGGCGACATCGCCCGGTTGCTCTTTCAGTTGCGTGACCGGGCCGACACCACACCGGACACCCGCGCCGAGATCGACTCGATCGTGGAAGCGGTGGGCCTCGTTCGGCCGGGTATTGGACGGTTCAACAAGTGGATGCTCGCAGGCGTCGGGGCACTACTCGTCGTCGCGACCGCCGTCGCGGTGGCGGTGTTGGTGTCGAGGCCCGAGCACGGTTCGAAGCTCGTCACGACCTCGGAGCTCGGGGTGCTTCTGCTGACCGATGAAGAAGTCCCGCAAGTGCTGGGCCGATCGGACTTCGAACCCGGGCAGATCGACGTGAGGACGTTCGACAACCGGGCGGTCACGAATCCCCCGAAGTGTCTTGGCGCGTTCTACAACGCCAGCGACGCGGTCTACAAGGGCAGCGGCTACACGGCCTCGCGCAACCAACCGTTGAAGGTCGGCGTTCCCAAGACGGTTCTCGTGGTCTACCAGAGTGCGATTCGATTTTCCTCCCACGAACAGGCCAAGGACTTCGTCCGCACGCTCGGCCGACAACTGGAAGGCGTGCGCGAACCAACCCGTCCAGATGACGGAGATTTCTCAACCCTCCGGCGAGCAAGTCTTGAGCACGTGGAAGTTCGCGCCGCTGCACGACAACGGCCTGCAAATCGTTCAGACAGTCGACCTGGAAGGAGGCGACGCCGCCTGCCAGCACGTACTCCGCGCGGAGGCGAACGTGATCATCGAGGTCAACGCGTGCGGCGGCAAGGTGACGGATGAGGCAGAGCAGATCGCCGCGGCGATGGCCGCCAAGATGCCCCAGGTGACCAGATAGGAACGCTGACGCAGGTCAGCCGCTCCGACACGACGGACGCGGTGCTGGCTCGCAGCTCCCGAGACACCGACCCACCGGCCACGAACGCGAAGGCGCAACTCGAGCCAGCAGTTTTGCGACCACGCGGGCGACAATGACACGCTGAACGCGATCGACTGGCACGAGGGAGGGCTAAATGGCGACACGAGACGATGTCGCGGTCATCGTGCTGGCCGCCGGGGCAGGCACGCGCATGCGCTCCGACATCCCGAAGGTGCTGCACCCGTTGGCGGGTCGCAGCATGCTCTCCCACGTCCTTCATGCCGTCGCGAACGTATCGCCAAAGCACCTCGCCGTGGTGGTCAGCAAGGACCGGAACCAGCTCGCACGCGCCATCGCGGAGCTCGTCGACCAGATCGGACAGCCCGTGGACATCGCGGTGCAGGAAGAGCAGCTGGGCACTGGACACGCCGTCGGGTGCGGCCTGTCGGTGTTGCCCTCCGACTTCGACGGCACGATCGTGGTCACTGCGGGCGACGTGCCCATGCTCGACGCAGACACGTTGGCCGAACTGGTCAGCCAGCACGCTACGGCACTTGCGGCCGCGACGGTGCTCACGACGAGGGTGCCGGACCCGACCGGATACGGGCGCGTACTCCGCACGCAGGACGGCGGAGTCATCGGCATCGTCGAGCAGGCGGACGCCACCCCAGAGCAGCTCGCGATCCGCGAGGTCAATGCCGGCGTGTATGCGTTCGACGCTGACGCGTTGCGTGCCGCCCTGCGCCGGTTGCGGTCCGACAACGCGCAGGCCGAGCTCTACCTCACCGACGCCATCGAAATCCTGCGGCGCGACGACATGCGGGTGCGGGCGCAACACGTCGACGACAGCGCGCTCGTCGCGGGCGTCAACGACCGGGTTCAGCTGGCCGAACTCGCCGCCGAACTCAACCGCCGCATCGTTGCCACCCACCAGCGCGGCGGGGTCACCGTGATCGACCCCGCCACCACGTGGATCGACGTCGACGTGACCATCGGCCGGGACACCGTCGTGCAGCCGGGCACGCAGCTGCTCGGGACCACGCGGATCGGTGTCAACTGTCAGATCGGGCCCGACACGACGCTGACCGACGTATCCGTCGGCGACGGCGCCTCGGTGATCCGAACGCACGGCAACGACTCGACGATCGGCGACGGCGCCGACGTCGGCCCCTTCGCCTACCTGCGCCCGGGCACCCGGTTGGGCTCCGACGGCAAGCTCGGCGCGTTCGTGGAGACCAAGAACGCGGTGATCGGGACCGGAACCAAGGTGCCGCACCTGACCTACGTCGGCGACGCCGACATCGGCGAGCACAGCAACATCGGCGCGTCGAGCGTGTTCGTCAACTACGACGGAGAAACCAAGCGCCGCACCACTATTGGTTCTCATGTGCGCACCGGGTCCGACACCATGTTCGTCGCACCCGTCACCGTCGGCGACGGCGCATACACCGGCGCGGGCACCGTGATCCGCGAGGACGTGCCACCTGGTGCGCTCGCGGTGTCGGCCGGTCCCCAGCGCAACATCGAGGGCTGGGTGGAGCGCAAACGACCCGACAGTGCGGCCGCGGAGGCGGCCCGCAAGGCCACGGCGGCCGAGCCGCCCAACGGCGCCGCATCCGGGCAGACCGACGCCCACCAGGCGGAGTAACTCGACGCCTTCCGTTGGGATTCTGGTAACCCGGCAACGCGTGACGGCAATTCATACGTACCATTGGCCCGTATCGATCCCCCACCGGCGAGGGCCAATGTGAGCAGCCACGACTGGACCGACAACCGCAAAAGCTTGATGCTCTTCTCGGGGCGCGCGCACCCCGAGTTGGCCGATCAGGTCGCCAAGGAACTCGACGTGCCCGTCACGGCGCAGACCGCGAGGGACTTCGCCAATGGCGAGATCTTCGTCCGGTTCGACGAGTCGGTACGTGGATGCGACGCGTTCGTGCTGCAGAGCCACCCCTGGCCGCTGAACCAGTGGCTGATGGAACAGCTGATCATGATCGACGCGCTAAAGCGCGGCAGCGCCAAGCGCATCACCGCGATTCTGCCGTTCTATCCGTACGCGCGGCAGGACAAGAAGCACCGCGGCCGCGAGCCCATCTCGGCTCGGCTCGTCGCCGACCTGTACAAGACGGCGGGCGCCGACCGGATCCTCACGGTGGACCTGCACACCGACCAGATTCAGGGCTTCTTCGACGGCCCCGTCGACCACATGCGCGGGCAGTCGCTGCTCTGCGGCTACATCTCCGACAACTACGCCACCCACGACATGGTCGTGGTCTCCCCCGACTCGGGCCGCGTGCGCGTCGCCGAGAAATGGGCCGATTCGCTGGGCGGTGTGCCGCTGGCGTTCATCCACAAGACCCGCGACCCGCTGGTGCCCAACCAGGTCAAGTCCAACCGCGTCGTCGGTGACGTCAGAGGCAAGACCTGCATCATCACCGACGACATGATCGACACCGGCGGCACCATCGCAGGCGCGGTCAAGTTGCTCAAGGAGAACGGCGCGGACGACGTGATCATCGCCGCCACCCACGGTGTGTTGTCGGAACCCGCGTCTCAGCGGCTGGCCGACTGCGGCGCCCGCGAGGTCATCGTCACGAACACGCTGCCGATCGGCGAGGAAAAGATGTTCCCCCAGCTGACGGTGCTGTCGATCGCGCCGCTGCTGGCCAGCACCATCCGGGCGGTGTTCGACAACGGCTCCGTCACCAGCCTCTTCGACGGGTCGGCCTAGCATGGCCGGTAAGGCCACCATCTACCACAACCCCAAGTGCTCGACATCCCGCAAGACGCTAGATCTGTTGCGGGACAACGGATATGAGCCGGAGATCGTCCAGTACCTGAAGACCCCACCGACCCGCGCGGAGCTTGTCGCGATGATCTCCGACGCAGGCATCGACGTGCGCACCGCGGTGCGCAAGCGCGAAGCGCTCTACGCCGAACTCGGCCTGGCCGACGCGTCGGACGACGAACTGCTCGACGCCATGGCCGAACACCCGATCCTCATCGAGCGGCCGTTCGTGGTCACCGCGAAGGGCACCCGGCTGGCCCGGCCCATCGATTCCGTGCGCGAGATTCTGTGAGCTCGGTTCACCACCTGGCGAGGCTCGCGGTTCCGGCGTTGGTGGTCATGCTGTCGATCGCCGGCTGCGGCCCAGCCACCCCCAACTACGAGTCGATCTATTCGACGTCCAGCACCACGACCACCACGTCGGCAGGCGAGGCGCCGCCCGTGTCGTTCTCCGACTACCTGGAGAACCTGGGCGTCACCGGCGCACCCGTCGCCCCCGACAAGCTCACCGACCTGATCGTCGACGTGCCCACCCCCGCCGGGTGGCAGCCCTACGTCAACGCCAACCTGTCGCCGGGCACCAGGACGATCGCCAAGGGCGACACCTATCCGACGGCCATGGTCCTGGTGTTCCAGCTGACCGGGAACTTCGACGCCGTCGAGGCGGTCAAGCACGCCGACGGCGACGCGGAGAAGTCGGAGAACTTCAAGAAGCTCAACGGCTCGCAGGCGAACTTACGACGGCTTCCCGTCCTCGATGATCGAGGGCAGCTACGACCTCAACGGTCAGCGCATGCAGAGCTACAACCGCATCGTCATCGCCACCGGCACACCTCGCGAAGCCGGGCGCACCCGGCCAGCGCTACCTGGTCCAGCTGACGGTGACGAGCTTCGCCGACCAGGCCCAAGCCAACGCGCCCGACATCGAGAAGATCATCAAGGGCTTCTCGGTCAAGGCCAAGTAGGCGTGGCCTGGGTTCGGGCGGCCCACCGGGTACGGGGGCGGGAGTGCCGCGACCCGGGAATTAAGCTGGCGACATGACCGACTGGACCGCCGCCGATCTGCCCTCGTTCGCCGGACGCACCGTGATCGTGACGGGCGCCAACAGCGGGCTGGGCGAAGTCACGGCGCGTGAGCTGGCCGGGGTCGGCGCCAAGGTGATCCTCGCCGTGCGCAACACGGCCAAGGGCGACGCCGCCGCAGCGGGCATGTCCGGCGACGTCGAGGTGCGCAAACTCGACCTTCAGGACCTGGCGTCGATACGCGCGTTCGCCGACGGCGTCGACGCGGTCGACGTGCTGGTGAACAACGCCGGGATCATGGCCGTTCCGTACGCCCAGACCGTCGACGGTTTCGAAAGCCAGATCGGCACCAACCACCTGGGCCACTTCGCGCTGACCAACCTGCTGCTGCCCAAGGTCGCAGACCGGGTGGTCACGGTGTCGTCGATGATGCACCTGTTCGGCAAGATCAGCCTCAAGGACCTGAACTGGAAGGCACGGCCCTACTCCGCCTGGCTCGCCTACGGCCAGTCCAAGCTGGCCAACCTGCTGTTCACCAGCGAGTTGCAGCACCGACTCGACGCCGCCGGCTCGACGGTCCGAGCCGTCGCCGCGCACCCCGGCTACTCCGCGACCAACCTGCAGGGCCACGCCGCAAGCCGTTTCAGCAGCGCGGTGTTGCAGGTGGGCAACAAGCTCGCCACCGACGCCGACTTCGGCGCGCGCCAGACGCTCTACGCCGTGGCCAACGACGTGCCGGGCAACAGCTTCATCGGACCTCGGTTCGGCGATGCGCGGGCCCCACCGGCGAGAGTCCGCGCGCAGCCCGCTGGCCAACTCGACGTCCACGGCGCGGGCGCTGTGGGACCTGTCCGAGCAGCTCACGGACGTGCGCTACCCGCTCTGATTTCATTTCCGCCGCCCCGTTGCGCTAACCTTGCTGGCGATCACGGCGAGGGTGGCCCGGTCAGGACCACCGTTATCGACGGGAACCGATTCGCAGCCCAGCTGCTTCGAGTCACCCTTGCCGCGCCCACCAGACAGACCGGCACAGGAGCTGACCCACATGGCCAAGACCAAGGCCCACACCGCAAACAATCTGACCGTCGAGGTCCGTAGCAAGACCGGCAAGGGCGCGTCGCGTCAGGCCCGCCGCGAGGGCAAGGTGCCCGCCGTGCTCTACGGCCACGGCGCCGACCCGCAGCACCTGGTGTTGCCTGCCCGCGAGTTCGCCGCCGTGCTGCGCAACTTCGGCACCAACGCGGTGCTGACCCTCGACATCGACGGCACCGAGGCACTGGCGCTGCCCGAAGTCGATCGAGATCCACCCGATCCGGCGCAACATCCAGCACGTCGACCTGATCATCGTCCGTCGCGGCGAGAAGGTGACCGTCGAGGTCAACGTCGTCGTCGAAGGTGACGCCGGCCCGGACACGCTGGTCAACCAGGAGTCCAACACCATCGAGATCGAGTCCGACGCCATGTCGATCCCCGAGCACCTGACGCTGTCGGTCGAGGGCACCCCGCCGGTACGCAGTTCAGCGCCGCGCAGGTGCCGCTGCCCGACGGCGTGACGCTGATCTCCGATCCCGAGCTGCTCGTCGTCAACGTCATCCCCGCGCCGACCGCCGAGGACCTCGAGGCCGAAGGCGGCGGCGAGTCGCCGAGGCGAGCAGGCCGAAGAGTTCGCCGAGGCCGCGGCCGAGGCGACGAGGCTGCCGAAGCCGAGTCCGAGTAGTCCGGAGGCGCGTCGTGGCCGAACCGCTGCTGGTGGTCGGCCTGGGCAATCCCGGACCGCACTACGCCACGACCCGGCACAACCTCGGCTTCCTCGTCGCCGACGTCCTGGCCGATCGCATCGGCTCGGGCTTCAAGGTGCACAAGAAGTCCGGCGCCGAGGTGACCACCGGTCGGCTCGGCGGCCGGTCGGTGGTGCTGGCCAAGCCGCGCACGTACATGAACGAGTCGGGCCGCCAGGTCGGTCCGTTGGCCAAGTTCTACTCGGTGGCACCCGCCGACGTGATCGTCCTGCACGACGAGCTCGACATCGACTTCGGCCGCATCCGGCTCAAGTTCGGTGGCGGGGTCGCCGGCCACAACGGCCTGCGGTCGGTGTCGGTCGGCGTTGGGCACCAACGACTTCCAGCGGGTGCGCATCGGCATCGGCCGTCCGCCGGGACGGCAAGTCGGGCGCGACGTTCGTGCTGGAGAACTTCAACGCCGCCGAACGACCCGAGGTCGGGACGATCTGCGAGCAGGCCGGCCGACGCGACCGAACTGCTGATCGAGCTCGGCCTCGAGCCTGCGCAGAACACCGTGCACGCCTGGTAGCTTCCCGGCCAGCAGACGCAAAATACCCTGAATTGCGGCGTGTCGGGAGAGTTTGCGTCTGCTCGCGGGCATGTTAGCTGCGGCCGCGGATGCCGCTGTCGACGACCTTCACCGGCTTGTGCGGGTAACGCTTCTCGGCGTGCGCCTTGGCCTCCGAGTTCGGCAGCACGTAGAGCGTTTCCTCCTTGTCCTGCAGCGGTTTCAGGACGAGCTGTCGACGAAGCCCTTGCGGTCGTCGAGGTACGGCTCGATCACGTCTTCGCCCGCCGGACACACCGCCAGGCAGTACGCGGCCTTGTAGTTCGCCTTGAACGAGAGGCTCTGCCACATCGAGGCGTTCTCCGAATCGCTGACCCGCGACCGGAAGTCGTCGGCGTCCTCGCTGTCGGCGATGGTCTGCGCCCAGTCGGTGAAGCCGCCCATGAACTCGCGATAGTTGTGCACCGAGCACGCGACGAAGTCGAACTCGCCGTTCTTGCCGATAGCGCCGACCGGGCAGGCTGCGACGCACAGCTTGCACTCCAGGCACGGCGAGTAGTCCAGCGGTTCACCGTAGCTGGTGACGCGGGGCGTCGACCATGATCGTGGCCAGCAGGATGAAGTTGCCGAACTTGGGGTGGATCACGTTGCGGTGGATGCCCATTACACCGAGGCCCGACGCGACGGCGACGGGCTTGTGCGCGACGACCCAGATCCGGCCGGGGAACTTGTCCATCTCCATCGGGAACGTCGCCGACGGGTTCAGCGCGCGGTATCCAGAGTCCTGCAGCGTGCGGGTGATCCGATGCGCGGCTTCGTTGATGAGTCTCGCCGGTGCGGTGGAACTCCTGATTGGCGACGCTGCGCGCAGTCGAGCGGACGTTGTCGCGATTCATCCTGACCACCAGCGAGATGTAGCTGCGGGCCCCGGGTAGCGCCGCCTCGACGTGCTCGCGTTCGGAGCTCAGGTCCGGGTTGTCGACGCTGGCGAACGCCACGTCGTCCGCGCCGGCCTCCAGGCAGAGCCGGCGCAGCCAGTCCGCATCGAGCGGGCCCTGGCGCTCGGTACGCCTGCCGCGGACCTTGCGCACGGTGGGATGGTCGGCCAGCCGAGCCGGGAGTTTGTCGCTCATTTTTCTGAGTATAGTTCACTATATTCAGCTGTCGTCAAGATTCACTTCCCGGCCGTAAGAATTGCGTATGAACAGCGGCGGTGACGGTTTTGCGGGAGTAGACCGGAGACATGAGTCAGTTGGATCGATCGCCGCATCCACCGCTGTTG
Organism: uncultured Actinomycetota bacterium; assembly: GCA_963791215.1. Taxonomy (GTDB): domain Bacteria; phylum Actinomycetota; class Actinomycetes; order Mycobacteriales; family Mycobacteriaceae; genus Mycobacterium. The sequence goes on from CAWBRR010000023.1 coordinate 74,166, forward strand.
GAGCGGCTGCTCGACGGCGGCCGCACGTGGGGCTCGCTGGAGATATCGGCCAGCCGCTACGGCGCCACCCGCTACCGCCTGGTGGTGTTCCCTCCCGGTATCGCCCGTGAACAGCGGATCGTGCTGCGGATCTGGCGCGGCTTTCCGGTGTGGGGCCTCGCGCTGTGGCTGGTGGCCGAGATCGTCCTGTTGACTGACGTCGGCGCCGGCGCCGCGCTCGCGATCTCGACGGGCCTGTGGCTGACGGCGGGTATGGTCACGATGGGCCTTGCCGGAGACACCCGCGGCCGGGTCCGTACCCTTACCGTGCTGCGGATGGTCGGAGTCAACGACGCGATGGTCGTCGACGAACTCAACCGGTTGCGCACCTTGGCGGAGCGCCTGGTCCGCGCCGACGCTCAACAGGCCGCGGGCCAGTTGAGCACCGTCGACCACGAAGCCGAGGTGTGGCGGGTCTACGACCAGATGGCGCCCGCGGACGAGCCGTCCTAGTCCGACGTGCGGCGGGCGTAGGCGCGCAGCGCGAACGGCGCGATCATCGCAGTGATCGCCAGCGATCCTCGGGCGTGGGGATTGCCGTGGTGCCGGGCGGCTCGCGCAGCTCGCTCAGGGACTCACGGGCCTCTGCAGCCTCGGCGGCGTCCAGCGCGTGCGCCAGTCGGTGGCATCCGGGATCAGTGCAGCCTGATGCGTGCTCCCGGGCAGCCTTGGCGGCGTCAGTGAGTCCTGACATAGGTGTTCCCTTCGATGACGAAGGTCATGATTTCCTTCCCGGTGGCGGGGGTGGGCGCGCACAGCCCGCGCGCCCACCCTTGATTGCCTAGCTGGGAAGCAGGTCGAAGTCGATCGTCTGGCTGGTGAAGGTCTGCCAGGTGGCCATCTTGCCGCCCTCTAGCATGAGCTGGATCATCTCCGAGTCGGTGTTGAGCTCCTGCTGGATCTTTCCGTAGGTGGTCCAGTCCTCGCAGGTCGCCGTCACGACCATGGAGTTGGTCCCCGCGCCGCCCACCGCGATTGCTGAGAGCGTTGCCTCCTGCACGCCCTCGTAGGACTTGATTCTGGCCACGCCCTTGCCGAGATGCTGCAGCAACTTCACCGGGTCCGCGCCCTGATTGGCGGTAACCACCACCGTGCTGATGATTGTCATGAGCTTCTCTCTCTCCCCCGGCACCCTGCCGAGTGAAGCCTTCGCCGAACTCTTCGGCGATGCATGGCAGAAGACATCATGATCAGTGTGGCGCTACCGGGGCGGCTTGACCAGGGTCATCACTGGGCCTCCGTTCGTGTGTGCGGCGCTGTACGTCGCCGGGTAGTGATCGCTTCGGACGCAGTTCTTCGGGCAGTCGGGGTGGCGGGTGAGCCGCATGCCGTCCGGCACCGGCCCGTTGCGCAGTTCCCAGGCGAGGGTGTGCGCGTACCTGGCGTGGCCGCCGATCTTGAACTGACCGTAGCCGCCCTTCGACGTGGCACCAGTCCACAACCAGTGCTCGCCGCTTTGTGGACCTTCGACCAAAACCGCCGCACGACGACCGGCAGCGGAATCGGCAGCGGCGGCAGGTGAGCGAAGGTGGGGTGAACTGGCCGTGGGGGTGGTGCTGGCGTAGCGGGGCCGGGAACGTCTGCCTGCGGGGCCGCTGGGCCGACGTTTGGCACCGGGCCGCGCATCAGTGCCGCGCGTGCTTCACGCTCAGGGAGGGGTGAGGCGATCTGGGGCAGGCCGAGCGGTTTCGTTGAATTCCTCTGGTGCAGGCCACCATTCCGGTGCGATGTCGTCGGTGGTCCGGTGGTAGAGCTGCTCGAGTTGGTGGGCAAGCGGTGGCGGCGGCGCGCTCCCGACGTGGGTCCGGCCGTGGCGGTCGGCCCACGCAATCATGTGGGTCTCTCGCGTTGCCGCCGTGTCGCTCTCCGGCGATAGTGTTCTTAACTGAGATGTGACGAAACCCCGACGTGGCCAGGATCAGCACGAAGGCGAGCACGGCGTCGAGCACGCCGCCGCGGATGCGCCATCCGATGCACAGCCCGGTGATCGCCATCACCACCACGCCGATCGACGAATGGATCAGTGATGCGACGCTGCGGCCGATGAGCACCGACGAACGCCGGATGGGCAGCGACCGGAACCGGTCGATGACGCCCTTCTCGACGTCGGCGGTGATGCCGGAGGCGACGACGAACGCGGTGAACACGATGGTCTGCGCCTGAATGCCGGGCAGCAGGAACTCGCGGTAGGACGCGCCGCCCGTGGTTGCGATGGACGCCCCGAACACGAACGCGAACGGCAGCACGAACATGATCGGCTGGACCGTCACGTCGCTGAGCATCTCGGGCATGCGCTTGGTGTGGATCATGTTGCGCTTCAGCATGATCCAGGACTGCTGCACGATGTTGGTGGGTCTCGTCAGCGACCGCAGCGCGGTTTGCGACGGCTTCGACGCGACGGTCGTCATGCGCTGACCTCCTCGGTGTCGTCCCCGTCCGCGCCAACAGGTCACGGGCGGCGGGCAAGTCGGCGGAGCGGGACATGGTGACCTCCAGACTGGAGTTGCCCGCCTGCTGTTTGAGTTGCAGCGGGGTGCCTTCGGCGATGATGCGCCCGCGGTCGATGACGACGATCTCGTCGGCCAGCTGATCGGCCTCCTCCAGATACTGGGTGGTGAGCAGCAGGGTGGTGCCGCCTGCGACCAAGCCGCGCAGCACCTCCCACAGGTCGCTGCGGCTGCGTGGATCGAGGCCGGTGGTGGGTTCGTCGAGGAACAGCACCGGCGGCGACGCGATCAAGCTGACCGCACGCGAGCGTGCGCGAAGTCGTATCTCGGACCGGCGCGTCACCTGCAGACACGCACGCTCGCGAGAAAGACGTGGGCTCGCGAGTGGCGCTGGGGACTACTGCGTGACGAGCGAGACCGAGTTGGCGCGGCGAAGCTTGCCCGACGGCGTCTTGGGAATGGTGCCGGGCCCCAGCACGACGACGTTGCGCGGCCGCACGTCGACCTCGGTCACCACTTCGTGGGCGACCTGATGCTCGATGCGTCGCACTTCTGCCGGATCCTGCCAGGCGTTGGATTCCACTGCGACGGCGAAGGTTTCGCGCGAGTGGCCTGCGTCGAGCCGGACGGCGACGGCGCAACCCGGCCGGACTCCGCCGACGCGGCCCGCGGCCCGCTCGATGTCGGTCGGATAGATGTTGCGGCCCGCCATGATGATGACGTCCTTCACGCGGCCGCAGACCACGATGTGGCCGTTGTCCATCTGGTAGCCCAGATCGCCGGTGTCGTACCAGCCGTGCTTGTCCTGGGCGGGCAGGAAGCCGCCCATCGTGAGGTAACCGGGGGTCAGCGACTCGCCGCGAAGTTCGATGACGCCGACGCCGCGGGCAGGCATCACCTCACCGTTCTCGTCGACGACGCGGGCCTCGAGATCCTGCAGCAGCGGGCCGAGCGAGGCCAGTCGCCGGGTGTTGCCCTTGGTGGAGGGGACGGCGCGGCGCAACGCGGCCAGCAGGTCGGCGTCGACCTCGTCGACCACCAGCCCCGCACCGCATTCGGAGAACGACACGGCCAGCGTGGTCTCGGCCATGCCGTAGGCGGGCAGGATCGCGTCGGGTCGCAACCCGAACGGCTTGCCCGCGTCCAGCAGGTCCTCGACGTCGGCGGGTTCGACGGGCTCGGCGCCGGACAGCGCGAACCGCAGCGTCGACAGGTCGAACTGGCCGGGCTCGGCCTGCTTGCGCAGCCGCTTGGCGAACAGCGCGTAGGCGAAGTTCGGCGCGGCGGTCATCGTGCCCTTGTACTTGTCGATCAACTTGGCCCACAGCAGGGTGTCCCGCAGGAAGTCCATCGGCGTGACCTTGACCAGCTCGGCGCCGAAGTACATCGGGATGGTGAGGAAGCCGACCATGCCCATGTCGTGGAAGCAGGGCAGCCAGCTGACCATGACGTCCTTCTCGACGTCGTACTGCGCGCCGACGAACATGGCCTCGGCGTTGGAGTAGATGTTGCGGTGCGTGATCTGCACGGCCTTCGGCGAGCCGGTCGAACCCGACGTCAGCTGCATGAGCGCGAGGTCGTCTTCGCCGGTCTCGACGGGGTCGATCGGATCGCCCTCGAGCAGATCGCCGATCTTGAGCACCTTGATGCCCTTTTCCTCGAGCACAGGGATGGCGACCAGGAACGGCTCGGAGACGATCACGGCGTGGGCCTCGATCATGCCGATGACGTTCATGGTGTCCTCTGCCCACACGACGAGGTCGGTGCGCGGGGTCGGTTGGTGCAGCATCGTCAGGCTGGCGCCACGCATCCACAGCGCCTGGGCGGTCGGTGCGATCTCGACGGGGAAGCCGGCCAGCACGCCAACGGCATCGCCGGGTCCGACACCGGCAGCGGCCAGGCCGCCCGCGATGCAGCGCGCACGCTCGTGAACCTCGCCCCACGTGTGGCGAATGGGTTCGTGGGGTTCACCGGTAACCATGCCCGTCGTCACGGTGCGGGCATTGTGAAACATCTTCTCGGTAAATCTGCTCACGACAGTCTCCTGAGGTCAGGCGCCAGTGCCAGTTCTTCAATGCTCACCCTGCTCGCACCCAGTTTTCGAGAGGCGCGCGTACACAATTGGACAGCGATTTCGTCTCGAAACGGTGATGCTGCAGCGAACGGAGACGTCGTTGTCCAGGCGAAACCGTCGGGCTCGGCGCTAGCGTCGCTCATGCCCCCACCGAGCCGTCCGGCGGGAGGAGTCGTGGCGTAGGACGCGTGACCGCTAGCTTTCACCGTCGCTCATCTTAAGAGACTCTTAAGTAACCACCAAACTCTCGGCCGAAATGAGGTACGTGTCACACCTTTGGTAACGGGTGTCGTCACATCGTACGAGACGGTGCCGGGACCACGCGCGCGCCGTGTACGGGCCCGCTGGCGGCGCGGACAGTGCGGCACACGCCCTCCCCGGCGAGCTGAACGCCGACGTCGACGGCCGACGACGCGGAGCCGCACAGAAAGGCGCACGTGGGTCCGGAACCGGACACCACGCCGGCCAGGGCGCCCGCCTCGATGCCCGCACGAAGGGTGCGACGCAGTCGGCTGTCCAGGCTCACCGCGGCCGCCTGCAGGTCGTTTCCGAGCAATGGCGCGAGCCGCGTCGCGTCGCCCGAGGCGAGCGCGGCGAGCAAGGGTTCGGGGTCGTCGAGCCACGGCGGCTGTTCCCGGTCGGTGTCGGCGCGCAGCCGGTCGAGTTCGGCGAACACGCTTGGCGTCGCGAGCCCACCGTCGGCAAAGGCGAGCACCCAATGAAAGGTGTTGCGGGCCAACACCGTTGCCAGCTGTTCACCACGTCCCGTGCCGAGTGCGGTGCCTCCGTGAAGCGCAAACGGCACATCGCTGCCCAGTTCCGCGGCAAGGGCGTGCAAGTCGCGCCGCGGTACGCCCAACTCCCACAACGCGTTGATCGCCACCAGCACGCCCGCAGCATCGGCGCTCCCGCCGGCCATGCCGCCTGCCACCGGAATCGATTTCTCGATCGCGATCGCGACATCGGGTGCGCGCCCGACGTGCTCGGCTAGGAGTTCGGCCGCCTGCCACGCCAGGTTGCGCCGATCGGTGGGCAGGTCCCCGTCGCCCTCTCCCGTGAGCTCCAACGAGAGCACGTCGGCATTGCGAACGGTGATCTCGTCGAACAACGAAACGGCGTGAAAGACGGTGGTGAGTTCGTGATAGCCGTCCTCGCGACAGGCGCCGACGCCCAGATACAGATTGACCTTGCCCGGCACGCGGACCGTCACGGAACCAGTGGGCACCCACTCTGACGCGGTACTTCCGTCCGATGAGGGCACGACACGACAGTATCGCCGGGATGGCGATGACAAGTACGGAAGTGGTGAGATACCCCTCGTTGATCCCGCCGCTGGGCACCAGGGTGGTCCCGACACTGCAGAATGTTTGCTCGAAGTGAGTGTCAAGGATCGCGGCCGGACGCGCTCGACGGGTGAATCGCCGTCGAGGACCTACGCTGGACGCGTGCTCGTCCCCATGGATCGCTACGCGGACTATGTGGTCGACGGCGTCGTTGGCCACGGCGGATCCGCGACGGTCTATCGCGCCCACCACGTCACGTCACCCGACCTGCCGGTCGCGTTGAAGGTACTCCACGAACACCTCCGGCTACCGGCCCACCTCAACCGCCTCCAGCGCGAGTTCGAGTTTGCCAGCCGACTGAAGCACCCCCACATCATCACCATGTTCGAGTGCGGTCCCGCGTGGCTCGCGATGGAGTTGATCGGCGGCGGCGGAGTAGTCGAGCTCACCGAACGGTCCGACGTGCTCGTCGCGTTGGGCCAGCTCGCCTCCGCCCTCGACTACGCACACGACCACGGCATCGTGCACTGCGACGTGAAGCCGGCGAACATCCTGCTTGCGACGGACTTCTCCGCACGCGGGGCAATCCTGGTCGACTTCGGCGTCGCCAGGTCCATGGCCGAGGAGGCCTGCCACCACCTCACCCACGTCGAGGCATCACTGCCCTACAGCGCCCCGGAGGTGTTGCGCGGCCGTCCGCCCGCGGCTGCCGCGGACGAGTACGCGCTGGCTTGCACGGCGGTCGAATTACTCACGGGTGCACCACCATTCACTGCGCACACTGCCATGGCCCTGATCGACGATCACCTGAACAGCCCGGTGCCCCGTTATTCGCACCGAATCGATTGGATGCCAAGGGCATTCGACTCCATTCTGGCCAAGGCGATGGCCAAGGACCCCGATCTCCGTTACGGGACGTGTTCGGAGTTCGTCGCGCTCGCCACCAGAGCCCTGAGCTGATGCTCACACGAATTCGTTGCGTAACTTAACTTTTACCGTCCTCGAGTTTCCGGGCAGGCCAGAAGCCGGCCGCGATCGATCCCGGAGGTACGTCGGCTCAGAAGACGCGGACGTGCTGCTCTTCGGTGGGGTTCTGCGGATCCCATTGGCCCGAGCGCTGCAACAGCCGGACGAAGTCGGCGATGCTGAGCGTCTCGCCGCGGCGCGACGGGTCGATGCTGGCCGACAACAGCCGTTCCGCTGACTCGTTGCCCGAGCCCGCCCATTCGGCGAACGCGTTGCGCGACGTCTTGCGGCGCTGCGCGAAGGCGATGTCGATGAGCTCGAACACCTTGCGACGGAATCCGTCCTCAACCGGCCACGGAGACGTTTCGTAGCGGTCGATGCGCACCAGTCCGGAGTAGACGCGCGGGATGGGCCAGAACACCGTCGGGGACACCATCCCGTGCCGACGAACCTTGCCGTAGAAGCGCACCTTGGCGCTGGGGACGCCGTAGTCCTTGCCACCGGGCTCGGCGGCCAGCCGCTCGGCGACCTCGGCCTGAACCATCACCATGACGGTGCGGATCGAGGGGAACTCCGCGAGCAGGTGCAGCAGCGCGGGCACCGCGATGTTGTAGGGCAGGTTCGCGACGACTGCGGTCGGCGGTTCGGCCAGGTCGGACGGCCGCACCGTGAGGATGTCGCTGTGCAGCACCGTCAGTCGGCTGATCTCGCTGTGAGAGTGGTCGGCGACCGTCTTGGGCAGCTGACGCGCCAGTACGGGGTCGATCTCGACGGCAGTCACCTTGGCACCACGATCGAGCAGTGCGAGCGTCAGGGACCCCAGTCCGGGGCCGACCTCGAGCACGTGATCGTGGCGGTTGACTCCAGACGCCGAAACGATGCGACGAACGGTGTTCGCATCGTGCACGAAGTTCTGGCCAAACGCCTTACGAGGGCGAAAGTCGAGTTCTTTCGCCAGCTGCCGTATCTCGGTCCGCCCGAGGAGACGAATTGTCAGGACGTCCCCACCCTTCCGCTACATACCGGCCAGGCGCCCCATCCTTGACGCGCCCGTGTTACTTCAGCAATTGTGATCTGTTCTTCTCTCGAGGCCAGATCAGCTCGCTGAGCATACCGCAAACCGCCGTTCCGCTCCCAGGTACCTTGATCAAATTGCACACCGCCATAGAAGCCGTTGCCGGTGTTGATGGCCCAATTACCACCCGCTTCACATTGCGATAGGGCGTCCCACGTGCGGCCATTGGATACCGGCGGAACTTCGGTACCGGGCTTCGCACCTACTCGCAAGACCGCGTCACGGGCCGGTGCGATCACGACATTGGCTACTGGCAGACGTCCCGTTTCTGCACCGTTCACCGTAGATACGGCAAACGTGACCGTCTGTTGACCCGGCATTCCGGGGTCGTCGACGACCTGACGGCTCATATTCATTGATACATCGGGAATGATCTTGTTGGTGGGAGGTAGCGGCATCGGTTCGGTCACCCTTTGGACACGAATGCGGGTCACCTTGATCAACATCCCGTCGGTGACGGGCGAACTGGCCGCTGGCACGACGGTGTCACTCTGCACCAACGGCACGCCTGCGGCTTCGAGCAAACCCGCGACGTTGGCTGCAGCCAGTCTCACGGTGCGGACGACTCCCCCGTCGTCGACCTGAACGGTGCGCGGGCTGACCACCGGCAGCGACATCCCCTCCAGCGGAAGGCGGCTGCCACGCGACGCCGCCGCGGGTGCGGTGTCGGTCATCGACAGCTGCGCCAGGGCCTCCTGGACGGTGGATGCCGTGGTCCAGACCTCGCGACTGTTCTGCCCGTCGAGCGAGAGCTGCAGCGGCCTGCTGCGCCGCAGCACGATGGTGTCCGACTGGTGCACGTCCTGGTCGCCGGCGGGGTAGAGGTCGTCCCGGTCGCCGACGTCGAAGCCGTTCTCCCGCACGACGTCGATGACGTGAGATTCCATCGTCGACACCGTGATGGGCGCCCCGTCGACCGACAGTGTCACCGTCTTGTGTGCGGAGACGGCGTATCCGCCGGCAAAGGTCAACGTCAGCAGCGTCGCCGCCAAAACCCCGCGCAGCATGGGTGAGCGTGCTTCATCAAGCCTGTTCAACGCGTTCAAAGTGTCTATCCCGACTAATCTGATCAGCAGGCGCGAACCGCAGCCACCGACCGCTTCTGTCACGGAACGGTAACGAAAAGCGGAACGGCCAGCAACTCGGCCTAGCTGCGAAATCCGTAGGCAACCGTCGCGTTCCGCGAAGTCTCGTGCGCAAGCTGCACAGCGGGACGGTCGACGACCTCGGCCAACGCTCGCACAGTGTACGGCAGACAGTACGACTCATTCGGTGCCCCGCGGTAGGGGTGGGGGGTGAGGAAGGGCGCGTCGGTCTCGACGAGCAGCTGGTCTTGCGGGATCAATCTGGCGGCCTCGCGGAGGTCATGCGCATTGCGAAAGCTGACGGTGCCCGAGAGGCTCAGCAGCCAGCCGGCGTCGACGCAAGTCCGCGCCATCTGTGGACCCGAGGAGAAACAATGGAAGATCACGGTCTCGGGTGCGCCCTCGGCCGCCAGCACGTCGAGCACCTCGGCATCGGCCTCCCGATTGTGGATCATCAACGGCTTCCCGGTGCGCTTGGCCAGCTCGATGTGCCAGGCGAAGGCCTCCCGTTGTTCGGCGGGCTCGGCGCAGCCGTCGAGTCTGCCCGGCCAATACATGTCCATGCCGGTCTCTCCGATCGCGACGACCCGGGGATGTGCCGACAACCGCTCGAGTTCGGCGCGTGCCTCGTCGTCGAGCGCGTTGGCCCGCGTCGGGTGCAGCGCAACGGCCGCGTAGACGCGCGGGTCCCAGTCGGCGGCGCGGGTGACCCAACGGGCCGAGTCCATGTCGTCGGCGATAGTGACGACCTTGGTGACGCCCGCCGCGGCGGCGCGGTCCAGAATCGCCCGCACGTCGTCGGCGTCGGATGCGCCGCAGGCATCGAGATGGGTGTGTGCGTCCACGAGCGGCGCCAACGGTTCCGGAGGTGGCGGTGGCTCACGATTGGAACTCACGCCGACACCTTAAGGTGAAGGCCAAATGAGCACTGAGTCCTCCCCCGGCGTGGGGACGCGCACCCCCGGGGCTGTGCCGTCCCCCGGCGCGGGGACGCGCACCCCCGGGGCACCCTTCTACCTCACCACCGCCATCGACTACCCCAACGGGGCGCCGCACGTCGGCCACGCCTACGAGAAGATCGCCACCGACGCGATTGCGCGGTTCAAGCGGCTCGACGGCTTCGACGTGCGCTTCCTGACTGGAACGGACGTACACGGGCTCAAGATGGCTCAGACGGCGGCCGCAGAGGGCATTCCGACCGCAGAACTGGCGCGGCGCAACTCGGACGCCTTCCAGGCGATGCAGGAGAAGCTCGGCATCTCGTTCGACCGCTTCATTCGCACCACCGACGACGACCACACTGAGGCGTCCATCGAGATCTGGAACCGGATGAACGCCGCGGGCGACATCTATCTGGACTCGTACTCGGGGTGGTACTCGGTGCGCGACGAGCGCTTCTTCACCGACGACGAACTCGAGATGTTGGCCGACGGGTCACGGATCGCGATCGAGACGGGCACCCCGGTGACGTGGACCGAGGAGCAGACGTACTTCTTCCGACTGTCCGCGTACGCCGAACGGCTGCTCGCGCACTACGAGGCGCATCCGGAGTTCATCGGGCCCGATGTCCGACGCAACGAGGTCGTCAGCTTCGTCTCGAGCGGACTGCGCGACCTGTCGATCTCGCGCACCACGTTCGACTGGGGCGTGCCGGTCCCCGACCATCCGGACCACGTCATGTACGTGTGGGTGGACGCGTTGACGAACTACCTGACCGGCGTCGGCTTCCCCGATACGTCGTCGGAGGCCTTCCGGAGGTACTGGCCCGCCGATCTGCACATGATCGGCAAGGACATCGTCCGGTTCCACACGGTCTATTGGCCGGCGTTCCTGATGTCGGCAGGGATCGAGTTGCCGCGCAGGGTGTTCGCGCACGGCTTCATCAACGTCAAGGGCGAGAAGATGAGCAAGTCGGTGGGCAACGTCGTCGATCCGACGGCGCTCGTCGACGAGTTCGGGCTCGACCAGGTCCGCTACTTCCTGCTGCGCGAGGTCCCGTTCGGCCAGGACGGCAGCTACAGCGACGAGGCGATCATTGGCCGGATCAACACCGACCTGGCCAACGAGTTGGGCAACCTGGCCCAGCGATCGCTGTCGATGGTGAACAAGAACCTCGACGGCGCCGTGCCGCAGCCGCGCGGGTTCAGCGCCGAGGATCGCGAGTTGTTGGCCGTCGCGGACGCCCTGCTGCCCAGGGTGCGGGCGCACTTCGACGCGCCCGCGATGCACCTCGCGCTGGACGCGGTGTGGCTGATGCTCGGCGCGGCCAACCGGTACTTCTCGGCGCAGGAGCCCTGGGTGCTGCGCAAGTCCGAGGCCGCGACCGACCAGGAGCGGTTCGCGACCGTGCTGTACACGACGCTGGAGGTCGTGCGGATCGCCGCGCTGCTCGTTCAGCCGGTGATGCCAGACTCCGCGGCCAAGCTGCTCGACCTGCTCGGTCAGCCCGAGGACCAACGCAGCTTCGCCGCCATCGCCACCCGGATCGCGCCCGGCACGGCGCTGCCACCGCCGGTCGGGGTCTTCCCGCGCTACCAGGCCGAATAAGCGGCACCCGTCAAGGGATGGGCAACCTCGGGCACAGCGTGACGTAGTCGATGTCGGGTGACACCCAGTCGCGCCACTGCTGATGGCTCATGTTGGTGGTTAGCTTGTCGCACAACATCTCTGGTGTCGCGACGGCAGGCCACAGCCAGATCGTGTCGTCGCGGCCGCCGGTGGCGATCCGGTTTCCTCCGGGCTGAACGCCACGGTCCCCTGGCCGGTGAGGGGTTGGCCGATCGGTTGGCCGGTGTGCCAAGGGTGCAAGGGAATCCTGCATCGGATGGGGGCGCGGTGGCATGGGTAGTGCGTTACTCGTTTCGGAGTGGCCACCGGGGATTGGCACCCCTTTTCGATGGGCCCTCCAGTCGCTAACGTGACCTGCGCCACAATCCGGCCCAAGCTGTCACAGACTGAATCCGAGCGGTGTCTTGAGGTCAGACCGGCTCCTGATCCATCCGAAGGGAAGCCGAAACGATCTCGAAGGAGCAGAAATGACCAAGGAGAAGACCCGCGTTGTCGTGATCGGTGGCGGATACGCAGGTGTCATCGCCGCCAACCACCTGCGGCTCAACGGCGACATCGCGATCACGCTAATCAACCCACGGCCCGAGTTCGTCGAGCGGATCCGGTTGCACCAATTGGTCACCGGCTCCGACGACGCGGTGGTGGCCTACGCCGACATCCTCGGTGACGGCATCGCGCTGTTGGTCGACACCGCCGAGCGCATCGACGCCGCGGCCCGCACGGTGACGCTGGGCTCCGGTGGCACCGTCGGCTACGACTACCTGATCTACGCCGTCGGCAGCAAGGCCGGCGCGCTGACGGTCCCCGGAGCCGACGAATTCGCCCATCCCGTCTCGGAATTCGAATACGCCGAACCCCTCCGGGCGGCGGTGGCCGCGCTTCCGTCCGATGCGCCGGTGACGGTGGTCGGCGCGGGTCCGACGGGGATCGAGACCGCAGCCGAACTGGGTGAGGAGGGGTACGCGGTGACGTTGGTGTGCGGCGGCGTGCTCGGCCCGTACCTGAGCAATCCGGCCCGCAAGGCGGTGGCCAAGCGCATGCGCAAGCTGGGCGTGACGGTCATCGACGGGCCGGGCGCGAAGGTAACGGAGGTCCGGCGGCGCGCGGTGCAACTGGCCGACGGCCGCCAACTGGCCAGCGCACTGACGATCTGGACCGCCGGATTCGGCGTGCCCGACCTGGCCACCCGCAGCGGACTGGCCACCGACGCGATCGGCCGCCTGCTCACCGACGAGACGCTGACCAGCGTCGACAACCCGTACATCGTCGCGGCGGGCGACGCCGCCGCACCGTCCGACACGCCGTTGCGGATGAGCTGCCAGGCGGCCATCCCGCTCGGGGCGCAGGCCGCCAACACGGTGCTGAGCCGCATCGCGGGCACCGAACCCGCCGCGGTGAACCAGGCGTTCACCGGCCAGTGCATCAGCCTGGGCCGCAAGGCGGGCACCGTCCAGCTGGCGCACCTCGACGACCGCGCGATGCCGGTGTACGTCGGCGGGCGCGCAGCCGCGGCGGTCAAGGAGGCGGTCTGCAAGGGCACGGTCTCGTTCTTGGCCCGCGAGGCCCGCAAGCCGGGGTCGTACTTCTGGCTCAAGGGCGGCAAGCGGGCGCAGCGGCTGGCCGAGGCGAAGGTGGCCGCCGGAGCCGCCGGCCGATGACAGCGGATTCAGCCGGTCGGCCGGCGACGTCGGACGCGGTCGAATGACCGGCACCGCTGGCCAGCCCGACGACCACGCGGAGCGGTTCACGCTGTTGCGGCCGCTGCTGTTCACCATCGCCTACGAGATCCTGGGAACGGCAACGGAATCCGAGGACGTGCTGCAGGAGAGCTACCTGAGGTGGGCCGAGGTGGACCTGACGACGGTGCAGGACACCAAGGCCTACCTCGCTCAACTCGTCACCCGGCAGGCGCTCAATGCGCTTCGCGCACAGGCGCGTCGGCGGGAGGAGTACGTGGGGCCCTGGCTGCCCGAGCCGCTCCTCGTCGACACTGCCGACGCCTCCACGGACGTCGTGCTCGCCGAGTCGGTGTCGATGGCGATGCTCGTGGTGCTTGAGACGCTGAGCCCGGACGAGCGGGCGGTGTTCGTGCTGCGTGAGGTGTTCGGCTTCAGCCACGACGAAATCGCCTCGGCCATCGGCAAGTCCAGCGCATCGGTGCGGCAGCTGGCGCATCGGGCGCGGGAGCACGTTCAGGCCCGGCGCAAGCGGTTCGACCCCGTCGATCCGAAGCTCTCGATGGAGCTCACCACGCAGTTCTTCGCCACCGCGGCGACGGGCGACGTCGACGCGTTGATTGCGCTGCTTGCGCCGGACGTGACGTGGACGGCCGACAGCGCAGGCAAGGTCAGTGCCGCGCGGCGGCCCATCGTCGGCGCCGACAAGGTGGCCCGGCTCATCCTCGGACTGCTTCGCTTCGCCGGCGAGGAGGGTCGCGTCGAGCCCGCGTTCTACAACGGCGCCCCCGCCCTGGTGCTCTACCTGGGCGACAGCCTCGAGGGAGTCATCTCGGTGGAGCTCACCGACGGCAAGATCAGCCACTTCTACGCGATGCGCAATCCGGAGAAGCTGGGTGGCGTCAAGGTGGCGCGCGAGCTCGCTCGCTGAGCTTGCGCCGCTTCTGCCGAACGCGCATTACCGCAACGCTGAACCCGTGGATGCATGGCAAGAGTCCACACTCGAGCTGGGGCTGGAGGTGTCTGACAAGCTTGGTCGATGCGCGTGGAGCGGATCGCCGATTCGCGCAGCGCCCCGGCGGTGCTGCGGGCCGTCGCGGGCGCCACCTCGCGTCTGGGCCTGCCGCCCCCCGCCGCGCTGAGCGGTGACTGGTTCGGCTCACGCGCGGTGATCGCGCCCAGCGTCGCCATCGAGGCGGTTTCGGAACAGGACGTGTTCGCGGTCAAGCCCGGAACGGCGGGGGTTCACGTCGGCGGCGGCTGGGTCGGCTACTTGGCCTACCCCGATCCGGGCGCCGACGAAGCGGCGCCCCGCGTCCCGACGGCGGCGGGCGGATGGACCGACGACGTGCTGCGCCAAGATGCCGACGGCGTCTGGTGGTACGAAAACCTTTCCGGTGCAACGATGCCCGGCTGGCTGGTCGACGCGCTCGCCACGTCACCTGCGCCCGCCCCGTGGCAGGTCGAGTGGACCGCACCCGACCGCGACGTCCACCACGCGGGGGTGCTGGCCTGCCTCGAGGAGATCCGCGCAGGCGAGGTGTACCAGGCCTGTGTGTGCACGCAGTTCGTCGGCACCTTGCGCGGTGCGCCCGTCGACTTCTTCGCGGACGGAGTCGCACGCACGTCGCCCGCCCGGGCCGCGTTCGTCGCGGGCGACTGGGGCGCGGTGGCGTCGTTGTCGCCGGAACTGTTCCTGCGCCGCGTAGGCGAAACCGTCACGTCCAGCCCGATCAAGGGCACGATGCCCCTCGACAGGCCTCCAGCGGCGCTGCGCGCGTCGGTCAAGGACGTCGCGGAGAACGTGATGATCGTCGACCTCGTTCGCAACGACCTCAGCCGGATCGCGGTGACGGGTAGCGTCACGGTGCCCGAACTGCTGGCCGTGCGTCGGGCGCCCGGGGTGTGGCATCTGGTGTCGACGGTGTCCGCGCGCGTCCCCGTCGACGTCCCGATGTCCCGGGTGGTGGAGGCGACGTTCCCGCCTGCGTCGGTGACCGGGACGCCGAAGGCCCGAGCCCGCGATCTGCTGTCGACATGGGAGCCGCGTGACCGCGGAATCTATTGCGGCACTGTGGGTTTTGCGTCGCCACTGGCCGGAACCGAGCTCAACGTGGCGATCCGCACCGTCGAGTTCGACGCCGCCGGGCGGGCGGTGCTGGGTGTCGGCGGCGGCATCACCGCCGATTCCGATCCCGCCGCCGAGTGGCAGGAGTGCCTGGACAAGGCAGCGGCGATCGTCGGTGTGACGAGGAGCGCCGACGCCACGCACGCGACTCAGGTCGTCGCGCCGGCCCGCTGACCACCCCGATCCGGCGCGTCACTCGCCGCTGACCGCGGGAGCACTCAGCGTCGGATCCCCGCGCTGAGCCGGTCCCAGTTGCCCGACGCGATCTTCTCGCGATCGGTGTCGGTGAGGTCCGCCTCGTCCAGGAATCCGCGCGCGACAGCGCCGTCGGTCGGGGCGAACGGGTAGTCAGCAGCGAACATGATCCGATCCACCCCGACGACCTCGAGCGCCCACCGCAGATAGCGCTGGCTGAAAACCCCTCCAGGAGTGAGGTATACGTTGCTCCGGACGTAGTCGGAGATCGGACGGGCCAGACCGGCGATCGGCGTCAGCCGATCGATGCGCTCGAGGTAGAAGAGCACCAGCTCGCCCCAGTGCCCCAGGATCACCTGCAGTTCCGGGAACCGGTCGAAGACGCCCGGCCAGGATCAGTCGGAGCAGTCCGACCCCTGCGTCGTAGTGCCAGCCGATGCCGTGGGTGGCGAATGCCCCGTCGACGACGTCGTCGAACCCCGCGTAGTACGCGTTGCGCACCGCCTGGCGCGGATGGGTAGAGCGGCGCGCCGAGCGTCGCGAAGCCGCGAAGGCGATCGGGATGGCGGGGCGCCACCGGCGTCGAAGCCCAGCGAGTGCGGTCCGTTGCACACCGACTGCAGTGCGACCGCGTCGGCGGCGTCCAAGTTGAACAGGCCAGGCGACGTCAGCGATAGCACCTGGGTGTCGACGCCCGCGTCGTCCATCACCGCGAGGCGTTCGTCGCCGAGCGACTGCAACCGGCGGCCCAACTCGGCCTCGACCGAGAACTTGGTTGCCGAATCCTGCCACTTCGGTCGAGCCCCTGCCAGGCGCGGACCACTTCCGGCGTTGCGTAATGTTCTTCCAGTCCAACGATTTTCACAGGATCTCCTCAGGCGTTCAGTAGCTCGGCGGCGAAGACGTCTTCAAGCAGTCGTGAAACCCGATGCCCAGCTCGAGCTCGCTCATGGTCGAGGGCCTCTCTTCGATTTCGTTGACGTTCGTTCGCGTCCCTCCCCCGTTCGATGCTAAACGCGTTTACTATTACTCGCCATGACGACTTGTCTACCGCTCAGCCACCGTGGGTAACGACGCGCGCGCGATCACCGAACTGTTCGCGACGGCGTCGCTGGGGTCGCCCGAGCGCGCCGTCGGCTTCGTGCTGTGGCGCGTACTACATCGATACGTTCGCGAAGCCGAGCGCGTGCTGGGCGGCCTCGACCTGACGCACCTGCAGTTTCAAACGCTGGCGCTGGCGGCGTGGTTGGGCCGCTCGGGAGCCGCCGTCACGCAGAGCGAGCTCGCCAAGGCGGGTGACATCGGACCGATGCAGGTGTCGCACATGATGAAGGTGTTGGAGTCGAAGGGCTGGATCAAGCGGGTACGCAGCACGTCGGACGTGCGGGCGAAGAACGTCGAACTCACTGCGGCGGGCATCGAGGTACTGCGCGAGGCGTTCCCGCCCATGGTCGCCCTGCAGCGCGACCTGTTCGGACCCGACGGGGCCCCGGGTGGGCCACTGCTCGCCGCGCTTCACCGGTCGGAGTCGTCAACCCCTGGCGCGTAGCACGGCGTCGTAGAGCTCACGCCGCGACGGCGCGCCGGGATTGGCGGCCACCACCTCGGCGCACGCGTCCTTGACCCGCATGCCGGCGTCGACGTGTTCGCTGACCTCCGCGACCAGCGTGGCGAGGTCCGCTTTCGGCTGAGCGCCCGCGAGCACGACGGTGAGTTCGCCGAGCACCCCGTCGGCCGCCCATTCCGCGAGTTCGGCGAGCGACCCGCGCTTGACCTCTTCGTGGGTCTTCGTGAGTTCACGGCACACCACCGCACGCCGCTCGGGTCCGAGCGTCTCGACGGCGTCACGCAGGCAATCCGCCAGCCGGCGCGGTGACTCGAAGAACACGCAGGTGCGCTGCTCACGCGCCAGGCCGGACAGCCAGCCGACCCGCGCCGAGTGCTTGCGCGGAGCGAAGCCCTCGAAGCAGAACCGGTCGGAGGGCAGGCCGGAGACGGCCAGCGCCGTCGTCACCGCCGAAGGTCCCGGCAGGCAGCTGACCGTCAACCCGGCCTCGGCACAGGCCGACACCAGGCGGTACCCCGGATCGCTGATGAGGGGCATCCCCGCGTCGCTGACCACCAGCACCGTCGCACCCGCCGCAACCTCGCCGACGAGCAGGGGCACCCGCGTCGCCTCGTTCTGGTCGAAGAAGCTGACGATGCGCCCACCAGGGCGAACACCGAGACTCTGAGCTAGCGTCCGCACGCGGCGGGTGTCCTCCGCGGCGATCACGTCGGCGCTGGCCAACGCCTCGACGAGCCGAGCCGACGCGTCCGCAGGCTGGCCCAGCGGCGTGGCAGCCAGCAGCAGGCGTCCTCCTGTCTCGGGGCCCGTCACACCGGACAGCCTACGATTTCCTTGTGACCGCTCCGCCGCTCGACGAGATCGCACGCGAGCGCTCGGTCCCCGTGATCAGCCCGGCGCCGCTGATGCCCATCCCCGATTTCGGGCCGCGCGACCGGTTGCACGGCTGGGTCATGACCGCCGTCATCACTGCGCTCGCGTCGCTGACCAGGTTTCTGAACCTCGGCTCGCCCACCGATGCGGGAACGCCGATCTTCGACGAGAAGCACTACGCGCCGCAGGCCTGGCAGATGCTGGGCAATCACCTCGTCGAGGACAACCCGGGGTACGGGCTGGTCGTCCACCCGCCGGTCGGCAAGTTCCTCATGGCGATCGGGGAGGCGATATTCGGCTACAACGGGGTCGGCTGGCGGTTTTCCGGCGCGGTCTGCGGCGTGATCATCGTGGTGCTGGTCGCACGGATCGTCCGCCGCATGACCCGGTCGACGCTGATCGGTGGGATCGCGGGGCTGTTGATCATCGCCGACGGCGTCAGCTTCGTCACCGCCCGCACGGCATTGCTCGACGTGTTCCTGGTGGTGTTCGTGGTCGCCGCATTTGGCGCCTTGATCGTCGACCGCGACGAGATGCGCGAGCGGATGCACGTCGCCCTGCTGGAAGGCCGCATCGGCGAGACGCCCTGGGGCCCTCGACTCGGGGTGCGGTGGTGGCGCTTCGGAGCGGGAGTGCTGCTCGGGCTGGCCTTCGCGACCAAGTGGTCCGGCTTGTACTTCATGTTGTTCTTCGGCGTCATGACGCTGGCGTTCGACGTCGCCGCGCGCAGGCAGTACCGGGTCCCGCGGCCGTGGGTCGGCACGCTCCGCCGGGACTTCGGACCGACGCTCTACGCGCTCGGGCTCATTCCGATCGCCGTGTACCTCGCTTCCTATGCGCCGTGGTTCGCCTCCGAGACCGGCATCAACCGTCACGAGGAAGGCCGGTCGATCGGCGAGGGTGGGCTGCTCCCCGACGCGATTCGCTCCCTGTGGCACTACACCTACGGGATTTTCGAGTTCCACTCGAAGCTCACGAACGCCGCAGGCAATCACCACCCGTGGGAGTCGAAGCCATGGACGTGGCCGATGTCGCTGCGCCCGGTGCTGTACGCGATCGACCAGGACAACGTCGCGGGCTGCGGAGCCCAATCGTGCGTGAAGGCCGTGATGCTCGTCGGCACGCCCGCGATGTGGTTCATCGCGGTGCCGGTGCTCGGGTGGGCACTGTGGAAGGCGTTCGTCAAACGCGACTGGCGCTACGCCGTCGCATTGACGGGCTACGGCGCCGGCTTCCTGCCGTGGTTCGCCGACATCGACCGGCAGATGTACTTCTTCTACGCCGCGCCGATGGCACCGTTCCTGGTGATGTTGATCGCTCTGATACTCGGCGACATCCTGTACGCACCGCGACAGAGTTCCGAACGGCACACCCTGGGGCTACTGGTGGTGTGTTTCTATGTGGCGCTTGTCATTACGAACTTCGCCTGGCTGTTCCCGGTGCTGACGGGCTTGCCGATCTCGCAGTCGACGTGGCAGATGCAGATCTGGCTGCCGAGCTGGCGTTAGTCGCCTCCAGCGCTGTTGGCTACGCCGGGACTCGAGCGAGCGCTCCTGGTGCCCTCTGATTTAGCGCCTATGGCCCATTTCGACACCACGGTCGCCGATTACCGATCAGTGCCCCCAAGCGCAGCCATGACGTCAGCTTCGGCCCGAACACGTCAAATGATCACGCGGCACCCGTACCTACCGAACCGGCACCCATGGCCCATTTCGACACCACGGTCGCCGATTGCCGACCAGTGCCCCCAAGCGCAGCCATGACGTCATCTTCGGCCCGAACACCTCAATTGGTCACGCGGCACCCGTACCTACCGAACCGGCGCCCATGGCCCATTTCGACACCACGGTCGCGGATTACCGACCAGTGCCCCCAAGCGCAGCCATGGTGTCGAAATCGGCCATAGCAACTGGAACGGTGGGTACCCGCTGCGCTCCGGCGCTCCACAGCCGTTCCGCTGCGGACAGATACGGCGTCCGCCATCCACAGGTTGAGCCCGGGGCGTTCATTTTCTTGCAGATTCGTCGGGTACGACACCCAAGCTGCAATCGTGTGGATGGTCATCGGAAGCGAAGCGATCGCAGACGGCACGCTTACGCGTGGACAACTGCGATGGAACTACGACGCCGTTCTCCCGGACGTCTACCTCGCGAACGGAGAGCCCAGAGGTGTCATGGCGAACGCGTACGCCGCGTTCCTGTGGACACGACGCAGCGGCATCGTCGCCGGCCGAGCTGCCGCGGCCCTGCACGGCGTCAACGCCATCGGTGAGTTCACTCCCATCGAACTCATCGCCACGCATCGCCGGCCGCAGCCGGGGGTGATCATCCGCGACGAGCGGATCGAGCCGGACGAGATCAAGACCATTGGCTGGATGCCCGTTACGACGCCCGCGCGCACCGCACTAGACCTTGCGCGACATCTTCCGCGCGACTCCGCCGTCGTCGTTCTCGACCGCCTTGCCGCGGTCACCGGAGTCGGCTTGGATCTGGTGGGCCCACTCGAAGAGCGCTATCGCGGTGCGCGCGGGATGGCCCGGGCATGGACGGCGTTGGCCCTGATGGATGGCGGCACACGGTCGCCCGAGGAAACCAAACTGCGCCTGCGTCTTCACGACGCCGGGCTGCCACGTCCGCAGACCGGCATCCTGCTGGAGGACGGGAACGCCTCCGCCGAACTCGGTATGGGCTGGCCCGACGTCAAGGTGGGCGTGAGCTACTGCCAAGGCATCGACGTCATGGCAGTGCAAACGATTCAGCGTCAGGAATTGATTCAGCGCCTGGGATGGTTCGAGATCCTCGTCGTCGACGGACGTCCGGTGAGGTCCGTCGTGTATCGAGTGCGCCAGGCCTTGCGACAGCGAGGTGGCCTGTGAGCTACAGCAGGTCGCGAGCAGCGGGGCACGACATGCAGCGTGGCCCACCGCGTCCGGTGCCGAGCTCCGACGCGGCGATCGGTAGCACTTCGATGCCCGAGTCAGCCAGTCGTGCATTGGTTTCCGAGTTGCGTTCGTAGGCCACGACCACACCCGGCGCGAGCGCCAGCGTGTTGTTCCCGTCATCCCACTGCTCGCGCTCCGCGGTTACGGGGTCGAGCCCGGTGTCGATGACCCGCAGCCGGTCGATGCCCATGGCCTTGGCGGCAGCCGCGACGAAGGGCGCCGCCTCGTCGATGCGTACACCTCCCTCGACCCGGTGGATCGTGAACGCCGACAACGAATCGACGATGTTCGGGTACATGACGACCGCATCGACGTCGACCATCGTGCACACCGTGTCCAAGTGCATCTGGGCCCGCTTCTGGGCGATCGGCACGGCCAAGACAGTGTGCGCCAGGTCGTCGTCGAACAGGCTGCGCGCCAAGGCCTCCGCTCCCGCCGGCGTGGTGCGCTCCCCCACCCCAACCGCGACGACACCGCGCCCGAGCAGCAGCACGTCCCCACCCTCGACCGGAGCCGACCGCGATTCGTAGGCCCGCCGCACCCCGAGGAACCGCGGGTGGTGGGCGTAGATCAAGTCGGTCAGCGACGTCTCGCGTATGCGCGCAGGCAGGGCAAGCGACGTGATCGCCACGCGCGGCCCGATCCAGAACGACGAGTCGCGGGTGAACAGCAGGTTCGGCAACGGGTCGATGACGAAGTCGCCGCCGTGGTGCATGCGGCGCACCAGCGACAGTTCCCCGCCGTGAAAGGGCAACTCGTTGAACGTCATGCCCGCCATCAGCACATGCGCCAGCGTCGCGGCATCCAGCGTGCGTAGGTACGCCGAGAGTTCTTGTGCGAGTGGCAGGCCCAATCGTCGAGAGTCGACCGCCGCCGAAATGCCGTGCATGCGGGCGGCGCCACTGGCCAGCGCCTCGGTGAGCAGTTCGCCGAGCAGCAGCACCTCGACGCCACGCGACCTCAGCAGGTCGGCGAACGCATCGTGCTCCTCCTGCGCCTTGGCCACCCAGGGCAACCCGTCGAACAGCAGCGCATCGTTGTTCTGAGGAGTCAGTCGCTGCAGTTCGGCCCCCGGGCGGTGCAGGATCGCGACACGCAGTGTGCCCACCTCTGAATTGGCACCCAGCACCGTTTCCGTCACACGTAGCACCGTAACGCCATCGCCCACCTCAACTATGGTTTAGGTCATGGAGTCATCTGAGCTGACCCCCGGCGAGATGTCGCAGCGCAGCGGGGTGGCGGTATCGGCGCTGCACTTCTACGAGCGCGAGGGCCTCATCGTCAGCAGACGCACCAGCGGCAATCAACGCCGATACGCGCGCGAGATGCTGCGTCGGGTGGCGTTCATCCGGATGTCGCAGCGATTGGGCATTCCGCTGGCGCGCATCCGCGAAGCACTGGCCTCGCTGCCCACCAATCGGGTTCCCACCAGCAAGGACTGGGCCAGACTCTCGGCGGGCTGGCGGGGCGACCTCGACGAGCGCATCGTGCACCTGCAGCGCCTGCGCGACAATCTGACCGGGTGCATCGGCTGCGGCTGCCTGTCGTTGAAGACGTGCGCACTGTCCAACCCGGACGACATGATGGCCGCCCAGGGTCCGGGCGCGGCCAGACTCTGAATTCGAATGTATGTGCGATAGCATGTCGGGGTGTCCTTGGCGGTTCAGGGGTCGCTCTTCGACCATGCCGAACGGCGCGACCTCGGTGACGGCGCCTGGATAGACGTCCGGGCCGGTTGGCTGACTGGTGTTGGGGGTGCCCCCGTTTGCGGGGGAGAGCGAAGCGACCCCGGAAATGGATTCTGCGTCGAGGAGGCCTTCGACGAACTCGTGGAGACCGTCCCCTGGCGGGCCGAACGCCGCCAGATGTACGACCGCGTGCTCGACGTCCCACGGCTGGTCAGCTTCCACGACCTCGGGGCGGAGTCGGCGCCACATCCGGTGATCGCCCGGCTTCGGGTGCGGCTCAACGACATCTACGCACGCGAACTCGGCGAGCCGTTCACCACGGCAGGACTCTGCCTGTACCGCGACGGCAACGACAGCGTCGCGTGGCACGGCGACACCATCGGCCGGAGCAGCACCGAGGACACCATGGTGGCCATCGTCAGCCTCGGCGCCAGGCGGGTGTTCGCGTTGCGCCCGCGCTCCGGGGGCCGCTCCCTCCGGCTGCCGCAGGGCCACGGCGATCTGCTGGTGATGGGCGGATCGTGTCAAC
Source organism: uncultured Actinomycetota bacterium (assembly GCA_963791215.1). Taxonomy (GTDB): domain Bacteria; phylum Actinomycetota; class Actinomycetes; order Mycobacteriales; family Mycobacteriaceae; genus Mycobacterium. Next base: position 97,300 of record CAWBRR010000023.1, read on the forward strand.
GCACGTGGGAGCACTCAGTTCCCAAGACCGCCAAGCCCGTCGGCCCGCGGATCAGCATCCAGTTCCGTCCGAAGGACGTGCGCTAGGAGCCGCGGACGTCGCTTACCGCGGCCACCAACAGGTCACGGGCCCGCTGCGTGTCGACCTGCTGAACGGGGGCGTTCGGCACCACCAACGGGTTCGCGGTGACGATCACCAGAAACGACCCGAAGCTTGCGACGTAGTTGTAGAGCTCGCCGCTGGCGGGCTTGCCTTGGATGGCCGTTTGCACGAACCGGTGGGTGCCCAGCGTCTTCGCCCCGTCGATCGCGGGCGTGTCCGTCCGCTCGACGAGACCACGCGCCCCGGGCCCGACGAACGCGACCTTGCGGCAATTGTCCCCAGGCTCGGGAATCTCCAGATCCTCCGACGTCTCGACGGCGATCGACGATGAACCGATTGCCCGCCCCCTCCGCGGTCACCGCCGACATGTTGCCCTTGAGCCCGGGCGGCAGCGCCAAGCCCGTCGCGAACTTGCCGCAGTCCGGCGGATCGAACGTGACACCTGGCGGAAGCGTCTGCGGTGCCAGTAGCCGCGGATCGATGCCCGTCGGCGCGACGGTGCTGACTTTGAACTCGGGCGCGAACATGGACTTCACGTCCGCGAGCCTCGAGATGTCGCTTTGGACGACGGCCGGCGTGGGCGCGCCGGAGCACGCGGCGAGCACGAGGACACAGGCCGCAAACGCCAGACTGGCCAACGAAGTCCTCGACATCGCCGCCAATCTACCCGCCCCGCACTGCCGTCACGGTCTTCGCGAGCAGCCGCGCGGCGAAGTCGGCCCCGAGCGCGGCGTCCGGCGAGCCGGGATCGGTCACCACGGTCACGTAGGCGACGTGCCCATCGAGGTAGGCGCTGAAGGTGTCTGCCCGCGAATGGGTTTCGGTGCCACCTTCGACGACGGTGGTGGCGTCGGTGACCATGCCGACGGTCGGAACCCCCTCGATGGTGGGCGGAGCCACCAACGTGACGAGTCCGCTGGTGTGACCTGCGGACACCGTCCAGACGCGGCACGATTCGACGAGCGCCGGGTCCAGCTTCACCGGCGTATCGACGACCACCACGTAGACGATCCCGCCGGCCCCCGAGGCCGACCACCCGTGCACCGGCTCGGCACCGGGACCCAGGTCGGCCAGCGCCCCGCACTGCGGCGGATCAGCCGACCACTGTGGCTCCAACCCCCAGAACGCGAGCGGCGACGCGCGCCCGGTGAGGTCGGCGACCTCGTATCCCTCGGGCAGTTCGGTCCGCACCCGCGCGACGTTCGCGGGGTCGACGGCGTCGGACTCCGTGAACGACGAACCCGCGGAAGGCGTCGTCGGCTGGCCGCACGCCGCGCACAGCGCCAGCGCGACGCCAGCCGCGAACACGCGCACGTCGTCTTGATACCACAGCGTGACGCCTACTAATCGGGGTTGCTGCCGAAGCTGACGAGCGAGCGCCAGGCGGTAGCCAGCGTGATGGCCATCATGCGCAACGTGTCCGTCCCCTTCGGCGCGCCGTACGGCGAGTTCCCTGGTCGGCAACGTCACTGGGCCCTTCGCTCCGCGGCAGCTCGGTTTCTGAGGACACCCAGCATTCACGTGCGCATATGCTTTGCCGACCGTAGGCTCATGCCTGCATTTCCCGAGACAGGAGACTCCATGAAGACCCCCATGAAGGCTTGGGGTACCGCCCTCGCCGTTGTCGCGGTGGGCCTTGCCCTGGCAGGCTGCGGGTCCGACACGAAGTCCGCGACCACGTCGTCGTCATCGTCGACCAGTGCGTCGAGCTCGAGCAAGAGCAGCAAGACGAGCGAGTCGAAGTCGTCCGAGCCGGCGGCACCAGCCGGGGCAAACGAGACCATCGCCGACTACATCAAGGAGGCGGGAGCCACCGAAACCCCCGTCAAGCGTGGCGATCCCGGCACCCCCAACGTCAACCTGCCCGTCCTGGCAGGCTGGGAAGACGTCAGTGGGCAGGTGCCGGGAGGCTTCTGGGGCGGGTTCAAGTTCAGCGATCCGGCCATGGCGAGCGATCCGCCGACGATCCTCGCGGTGATGTCGAAGCTGACCGGACCCGTCGACGGGGCGAAGATCCTCGAGTACGCACCAGGTGAGCTCAAGAACCTCCCGGGCTTCGACTCCATGGGCGGCAACGGCGAAGCGACCAAGCTCAGCGGGTTCGACGCGTTCCAGTTCGGTGGCACCTACGTCAAGGGCGGTGCAAAGCGGGTGATCGCGCAGAAGACGGTAGTCATTCCCTCCCGAGACGGCGACGGCATCTTCGTGTTGCAGCTCAACGCCGACGGCACCGAAGACCAGATGACGCCGCTCGTGGACGCGACGTCCCAGATCGACGAGAAGACCACGATCACGCCATGACCATCGTTTCTCAAGCCAATAGGGCGAAGTACAGAGAAGACGTAGTGGGCCTCTTCAGCCGCTCCGGCGCCGCGCGAGTGAGCGTGGCACCCGAGGTCGTACGGCCACGCCAGACCGTCACCGTCACCGTCACGACCGACAAGCCGCTCGACGACGTCGGTTCGGCGCGGCTCGAATGGGGCTACGACAACTTCTATCGCTACCACTGGGCGGGCCGGGCCGACTCCGCTGCCGCTGCGGGAAATGACTCGCCACTGACGGCCGACGAGGTCGGGACGACCTACGGCGGCGAGCGCGACGCCGACGACTGGGTCTGCGTCGATCGGGTCGACGTGCCCATCGCAGCAAGTGAATTCGCAGGTACGACCGCCACGTTCAAGGTGCCGTCGTGGGCGCCGGGCTCGTCACCTCAGCTCGCGCGGTGGAGGTGCCGGCTGGTCGTCGAGCGAGGCGGCCGGGACGTCGACACCCGCGGTGACTTCACCGTCGTCATCGGGACCGCCGACGTGGATCCCGTCGAAGCCGTTGTCCAGCCGATGGAACGCATCTGGGGTGACGGCGCCACCGTCATCGACATCGACGTCCCATCGCCGGTGTACCGGGCCGGCGAGACGATTTCCGGCCAGGTGGTCCTCCGTCCCCAACAGGACCTGCCGACCGGCGACGTCGCGGTGTACTGGCAACGCCACCGCGAGCACCATCCGCTGGGAAGACATCCGGCACAGGGCGGCGCGCTCGACGGCCGAATCGTGCAGCTGGACAAGGAGATCCCCTTGCAGGCGGGCGCCGACATCGTGCTGCCGTTCGCGTTGCCGCTGCCGCCCGACGCGGCGCCGTCGGGGGAAGCGGTGCACTCGTCGCTGTCGTGGTTCGTCGCGGTGCGGATGTTGTACTCCGGGTTCACGGCCCATCAGGTCGAGCGGGTCCGCCGCCCGATCGTGGTGGTCAACGCGCCCTGACGGTCACGCCCGCGAGATCGCCGACGCCTCGGCCACCTGCTCCGGCGAGGGTCGCACCCCCGTGTAGCGCTCGAACTGCTCTGCCGCCTGCAGTGCGATCACCTCGGCACCGGTGATGACGTCGACGCCCGCCGTGCGGGCGGCGGTGATGAGTGGGGTTTCCGATGGGAGCGCGACGACGTCGAAGACGGTGTGCGCCTTGGCGATCGTCGACCCGTCGAAGGCCCGTTCGGACGCCTCGGGCGCGCCCGCCATCCCGATCGGGGTGACGTTGACGATCACCGATGCGGTGCGGTCACCGACTTCGGCGGCGTAGTCGTATCCGAGGCGCTCGGCGAGCGCGCGGCCCGCGTCTGCGTTGCGGGCGACGACGATGCCCGAACCGAACCCGTGGTCCCGGAACGCCGCACCCACCGCGCTGGCCATGCCGCCACTGCCCCGAATCAGCACCGTCCCAGTCGAATCCAGTCGATGTTCGTCGATGAGCCGCTGCACGGCCAGATAGTCGGTGTTCGACGCGGTGAGGTACCCGTCATCGTTGACGATGGCGTTGACCGAGTTGATGACCCGCGCTGACGGCTCGACTTCGTCCACCAGGGCGATGACGTCCTCCTTGAACGGCATCGACACCGAGCAGCCGCGGATGCCGAGCGCGCGCACTCCACCTATGGCCGCGCCGATGTCGGTGGTGGTGAACGCCTTGTAGATGAAGTCGAGCCCCAGTGCTTCGTAGAGGTGGTTGTGGAACCGGGTGCCGATGTTGCTCGGCCGCGCAGCCAGTGAGATGCACAGCCGGGTGTCCTTGGACAGCGGTGGGCGCGTCACCCGAAGGCTCGCATCACTTGTCTTGCAAGAGAACGGATTTGGCGATACATTGCGGGCCGGATCGTCAACTCGCGCAGGGTGGGTACGTCGATGATGGTGGTCACCACTCCTTGGTCGTCGCGGTGCCACTTGGCGCCGTACCGGTCGAGAATCATCCGCATCGCGTGATTGTCCGCCAGCACCCGCGCGGTGAACCGCTTGACCCCGTCGCTGCGCGCCGCGACCGCGACGGCGTCCATGAGAAACGTTCCGACGCCGCGGCCCTGATATTCGTCACCGACGATGAAGGCGACCTCGGCCTCGGTCGGGTCGACCTCGTCGCGCACGAACCGCGCGTCGGCCACCACGGGTCCGTCGGGTCCGTCGGTCATCGCCCAGACGAAGTGATCGACGTAGTCGACTTCGAACAGGTACTTCATCAGCGAGCGGGTGGGAGTACGGGTGCTCTGGAAGCGCCGGTAAAACGTTTCGCTCGAGAACTGAACGGGCCCATGGACGGTGCGGGCGTTGTCGCCGGGCAACACGGGTCGCAGATACAGCACGGACCGGTCGCGCATGGTGACGGGGATCGGGGCGAGGTGCGCCGCCAGGCGTTGGCGCGCCGTGCGCAGCAGCTTGTCCTCCATGCACGGGATCTCGAGCATGGAGGCGAACGCCTCCCTCCCGCCGATCCATCCGACGAGCTGGTCGCGCGCGATCACCGTCGCGCTGCGGGCGGTGTCTCGCAGTAGCGCCATCTCGCCGACGATGAGGCCAGGCCCGACTTCGACGTCGCTGGTCTCCCCGTCCAAATCCGTATGGGTGACCTCGGCGTGCCCGGAACCGATGAGCAAGAACGACACCGCTTGCTCGCCCTGGCGCATCAGCACCTGTCCCGGCGCCGCGCGTATCGGCCGCAACTCCCCCGCCAGCGGCCCGAGCGATTCCTTAGCGCAGCTGGCGAAGAATTCCAGGCCGGCCAGGTCATCGACACTGACGGCAGCGGATCCCACCACGACCCGAGGCTACGGCTTTGCCGTGGTGGCGGGCAACGAAGTGGGACTACCCGGGCAGCCCTTGCTCCTCGGCGGGCAGCGGCGCGGGACCCTTGATGGCGGGTACGGCTTCAGGAACTGCGCTTCCCGGCACGGTTGCGGTCACGGTGACCCCGGTAGACATGTCGCCTGCCATGGCGCCGGAATCCGGTGCGCCCTGCACGATCATCGCCGCCACTGCTCCCGCGGCGACGAATGCGCTCGCCACGATCGCTCCGAACGGCTTGATTTCTCTTGCGTTCACGGTCAACTCTCCTTGAGACGGACTTACATCCCCCTCAAGTGGTAGCGCGTGTGGTTACGCCGGGTATTCCGGATTCCGGAAGATTGTTACCTTTGGTAACGAATTGACAAGAAACGGGAGAGCAAGCTCACAGGACCGCGCTACGGCGTCGGGAAATCCATCGGGGGCCCGTTGAGCGTGGACACCTCGCGAGCCGCAACCGCCGTCGCAACTGGTGTGCCGTTGCGGAATTCGCCGACGATTGAAACCTCGTCATTGACCGTGAACGACACATTTGCCGCGCCCGCCTGCCCACCCTGCGGGGTCACCGCCGTCGTCTCCGGGGTGACCAGATAGGTCCTGGACAGTCCGTCGGCGCTGACTGCAGTGACCGACGTGTCGGAAAGCGCCACGATCCGGCCGTCCTGGCTGACGGACTGCGACTGCGCCGCCTGCCGGACGGGTTCGGACGGAGCGCCAGCGCTCAGCTGAACGATCCCCAACGCGACGAGCGCGACGCAAACGGCGACCAGCGCGCCGACGACCGCGAACTTCGTGCGCCGACGAACTTTCCCGACCGGCTTCTGGTGCCTGGAGCCCATGAGGCTGGACCTTCCATTCGACTGTCCGTGGAGTTACCCAGGCTGCGAGCGACGAAACGACTCCTACCCCGGTCTCTTTCACGCCAGCCGGCGCGCTGCTTCTCGACAGTCCCGCGCAATCGCCTTCTCCCGGGCGTACAACAGGCCGTACGTGAACCCGTTGCGGTCTGCGGGGGCTCCCATGGAAGCCCCCAAGCGGCGCAGGATGTCCGACGCGACGACGGTGTCCTGATGGTCACCTAGCACGCTCTGAATCTTCTTGTACTGCTTCACTGTTCGCTTGGCAGAGCTCTTCAAGGGATGCAGCAACTCGGCGGCGTAAGCGCGCTGTCGAAGCGGCCGCTTTGCACCTGGCAGTCGCGCACGTCGCCGAGAAGGGCGGCGAACCACTTCAGGTCGGCTTCGGCCCGCTCGACGGCGTCGCCGTCGAGCACCGAGTGGAACACCCGCACTGTGCTGCGGAGCCGGCGAATCGCCACGCGGGTGTCGTGGATGGGATCCTGACCGTGTCGCAATGCGAGGTCGCCGGCCAGGATCGCGTCGACTTGGCGGTTGAGGTAGGTCGCCAAGGCATGTTGGGCCGGCGTCGGCGCGTTCCGAACGTCGTCGGTGCGGTGGCGCACGAGTGTTTGGGTCATACCTCGACGCATTGACGCCCGCGCTGGATGCGAAACATCCCGCAGCACTTACGCGGTCAGTCCGGGCGGGCCCTGAGCACGAACGGGAGGGCCACCCAGAACACGACGATGGCGACCAGTGCCACTGCGCCCGAGATCAGGCCTGCGGTCCTGTCCGACACCACGGCGAAGATGATGACCGTCAATCCGGCAAGCGCCAACCCGAGGAGCATCAGACCGCCGTAGGCCATACGGTGGGCAACGGCTACCAGCGTCGCGAGCCGGCGCTGGCGGAACAGCACACGGTGCATGCCCACTGGCGCGATCAGCAGCACCGTCGACGCCGTCGCGCATGCCACCGTCACCAGATACAGCACGCGCATGTCGCCGTCGAGCACGTCGAACCGCTGCTGAAAGGGAAGCGTGAGCAGGAAGCCAGTCAGCAATTGCACGCCCGTCTGGACCACCCGCAGTTCCTGGAGCAGGCTGGCCCAGTTCCGATCGAGCCGTTCGGTGGCGGTCTCAGACCGTGCGTTCGCGTCCCATTCCTGATCCTCTGCGGGACGATCCACGTCGACGCCCATGGCTCACTACCTTTCGCGCATGCCGGGAATACCCGTCCGACACCTGGGCAAACGCGGCTGGCAGGGGACCGCGAACCGAACTTCGAAATGAGTTGCCGTGGCTCGCGCGCCACGGAACCGACCGCTGGTCAACGCGACCGAAATTGGCGCTCTGAACAGCGGCTATCACTCACAACAAATCTTCATTGTGTTGGTCAGCTATTCGTACTACCGTTTACCTGAGGTTGAGCTCACAGCCGCAGAAAACGTCATCAACGCCCGGCCACCCCTCCGAGCACCGGCTTTCAGACGATAGAGCCACCTTCTGACGTGAACCTCAGTACGAGCGCTTCGACTGATGGAGTTCCACGATGTCCGCTGCTTTCACCGCAAGAAGAAGAGCTGCGCTTCCGCCTCCCCACAAGCCCGCCAGTTTCACCAGTTCACTCATCGGTTCCGCGATGGTCGTCGTCATCGTCGAGGGCGAGATCGACGCGTGCAACGCCCGCGACCTCGCCCAGTACACCGAGGACGTGCTGCACGCCAAACGGCGGTTGATCGTCGACCTCCGCGGGCTGACGTTCTTCGGCACCGCCGGATTCTCGGCCTTGCACTACATGAACGTGACGTGTTCGCGCCGCGACGTGAACTGGGTCCTGGTGCCCGGCGACGAAGTGTCCAGAATGCTGCGCATCTGCGATCCGCAGCTCGGTCTTCCCGTCGCCGACACCCTGGAAACGGCGATCGCCACGGTCAACCGACCGCCGCGGAATCACCTGAAGCCGCTTCCCCCGGCGTAGTCGTCACCGCACCGGGCACGCCGGAGCGGGCCGCGACCGACTCAACGGGCCCCTTCTCGAACACCGCGATGACGACGTCGTCATCGGAGTAGATCGCCGTCCGGCTCAGGTCTCGGGTACCGGCGATGAGCGCGTTCGCCTCGTCGCCGGTCAGCGGATAGTCGACGACGCGGTGCCGCCAGTGCGACGCGACGACCGTCGCGCCCGCCGCGAGTCGCCCAATCTCCCGGTCCAACACCTGCCGCAGGGTCGCGGCACTCAGGTAGTAGGCGACCTCGGACAGGACGACCAGATCGAAGTCCTCGAGCGGCCAGTCCGAGTCGATCGACATGCGGCGCAACGTGACTCGATCGGTCAGGTCGCCGTGATCGAGCCTGACCCCGGCGGCGTCCAGTGCCCGCTGAGCGACGTCGGTGGCGGTGACGCGGTCGCATCGGCCCGCGAGTCGTTCGGTCAGCACCCCGACCGAGCAGCCCGGTTCGAACGCGTGGCGATACCTCGGCTGCGGCAGCATGGCGACGGTGATCGCGTACTTGCGCTGCTCGTACCAGCGTTCGGCGAGCCCCCACGGGTCGGACGCCTCGGCGTACATGTCGGTGAAGTAGTGGTCGGGCAGTCGGGCCGTCACCGAAACACCACCTCCCCCACCGCGATCAGCCGTTGGACGACGAACGGGGGCAACCCCGGCTCGACGCCGGGCTCGTAGGCGTGCAGCTGAGTTTCGAAGACGCTGGCCGCGTGTTGCTTACGCGCCACCGCGGCACGTTCGAGCGGGACGGCGGCTACGCGATCCCATGGCACGTCCGCGTCGCCGGGCCGCGCCCAGTGCCACATCCACACCGGGTACTCGAGCACCACCGTCCCGGCACGTCGACCCGCGTCGACTGTCGCCCGACCGACCGCCTCGTGGTCGGGATGCCCGTCGCCGGACCACGTCGCCGCGCACCACGGGCCGTTGGGGACGGAATCGAGCAGGCTCGGTCAGGAACGTCGTCAACTCCGCCTCGTGCGCGTCGAGCTCGCCGTCGGGTAGGCCGAGGTGGATCGGCTCCCTGAGTCCCAAGCGCTTTGTCGCGCTTACGACCTCGGCTCGCCGATCGCGTTCCATCCACCTGCGTTCCAGCGGCGAGAGGTTTGGGTAGGCGCGGCCCCCGTCGCTCACGGACACGACCTGGACGTCGACGCCGCGGGCACGCAGGGTGGCCGCCGTCGCGCCGAAGCCGAGCGTCTCGTCGTCGGGATGCGGGGCGACGAGCACCAGTCCGGGACACTCGTCGAGGTTCAGTTCGGGCAGCTCGCGGCGCCAGTCGAGCCAGCTGTTCGTCGGCGTGCCGCCCGAGGCCAGCGGTCGTGCCGCGAACCTGGCCCCGTTGCCGACAGGCGGCGACCTCATCGCGCCGCTGCCCGGCCCAGAGCCGCGAGGTCACGTTCTGCATGGCTCTGGCGGACGTACATCGCGAGGTCGGCGACGCGTTGCGCGTGCTTGCCATCAAGCGCCAACGGCGTTGGGCCCAAGGCCCTTCCGGTCCGCGTGATCGCCTCGTCGACCGCGTGTTCGACGACGGCGCGCACCCGGCGCGCGACCAGCTCGGCTCGTTCGTCGTGGGGCAGTGCGTCCACGTAGGCGGCCGCGGACCACAGCATCGCCTCGGCGGCGGCCAGTGCCGCGTCGACGGCGCCCAGGTGAGCGTGCGCGTGGACGTCGTGGGAGGCGCTGCTGTGGTCGTCGCCGACAGCGTGGTATAGCGGGGCGGCAACCCCTCGTGCGCCGCCGAGCCAGCACGCGGCCACGCCGATCGCGCCGTGCCAGAATCCCGGTCGGTCCAGGTAGCGGCCCGGCGCACCGATCGCCACGGCCGAAGCATTGGTGAACTGGACCGACCGCGTGTCACTGTCGCACATGCCCGCGTTGCGCCAGCTGCGGGTCAGTGGGATCACTTCGGGCTGTCGGAGATTGACGGCATACAGTCCGCGGCTGTTGTCGTCGCGCCGGGCGGTGACGAGTGCGTGCGTGCACAAGCCCGCACCCGAGCACCACGCCTTCGTTCCCTCGAGTTGAGTGCCCTCCCCGCCGTCACGCGCGACGACGACGGCGTCCGGAGCCTCGGCCGCCCACACCCCCCACAGCTGCCCGCGCTCCGGGGCCGGGCCGTTCAGCTCCTCCAAGATCGCGGCGGCGTCGGTGTGCGCCTCCGCGAGCCGGCCTGCAACGACGTCGTGCTCGGTGAGCGCTGCCAGCTTCGACCATCTCTTGCCCGTGCGACCGGAACCGGGGCTGGGGAGGTCGAGTTCGCCGGATTCGAGCCATCGCCAGACGAGTTCGGCGCTCATGCCGTTCCTCGGCGCATGCGCGGCACCTTGGTTCGCAGATGGTTGGCGAATCCCCTTGGTGCTCGGCCGACTTGGCGAGCCGACGTGACGACGGAGAGCTCGTCGTCGCGGTCGATGCGGCAGCCTGCCGCCTCGAAGCGGCGCACCAGGTCGACGTCCTCTGAACTGGCCAAGGGAGCGAACCCGCCTACCCGCCAATAGGCGTCGGCTCGAAAACCCATGTTGGCGCCGTGCACGTGGCCGTGGCCGTCGGCACGCCGCTTGGAGCGATAGGCGGCCAGGTACTGACGCGCGGTGGCGGCGGAGAAACGTCGCCAGTTCACGATTCGGACGACTCCCAACACGACGTCGGCGTCGGACTCCGTCTGTCGCACCAGCCAATCCGCGTCGACGAGGCTGTCGGCATCGGTGGTGGCGTACCAGGTGCGAGTGCCGTCGGTGAGTTGCTGGGCGCAAATCCGTTGTGCGTATTCGAAACCCGCGCGGCGGGCGGCGCCCACATTGTGCACCTCCACCTCGACGAAGTGCACGTCGGAGCCAAATCGTCCGGCTAGTCCCCGACTGTCGTCATCGCTCGCGTCGAGTACCACCACGACCAGGACCGGGAAAGGGACGCATGCGGAGGCCGTCACGACCGCCTTGAGGCAGTCTGGCAGGTTCGACGCTTCGTTGTGTGCGGGAACGACGACCACCGCCCGCTCGTAGTCCATTGTTCGGCCGTCAACTGGTCTGGGGCTCGGGCGATTCGGTGCCGTTCTTCATGGTCTCCCCCACATGTAGGCGCGTAGTACGCGCGTGATGGATCGGATCACTCGAGGTGTCGCCCACCGTTACTCCTTCCGGCCTTTATCCCGACGAATGCCAAGGGGGGTTACCCCGCGGCGCCAAGTGAGAAACGGCCTGGCCTGGTTGGAATTCGGACGACGGGGGTAGCCCCCGCACACCACCGATGGGAGGAGGCATGACGATGACCGGTCGACACAGTAGCGAGCAGTCCGAAGAAGATGTCCAAGACGACCCTCACGTCGCTGGAGCACGCGACGACGAAGAAGGCGATGGCGGGTACGTCGGTCGAACGGCGTCCGACGACGACATCGACGCCGGACAGACCGGCGCGGAGGAGCGCGCAGACAATTAGCTCGTCGCCGAGAACCCTCGAACGACCGCTTTGCAGAAGGCTGGCAGGTCGTCGGGCGAGCGGCTCGAGATCACGTTCCGATCCACCGCGACCTCCTCGTCGACAGTGTTGGCACCCGCGTTGCGTAGATCGGTGCGCAAGCTCGGATACGACGTCAACGTCATCCCCTTGACCACCCCAGCCTCGACCAACGTCCACGGTGCATGGCAGATCACGCCCACGGGCTTCCCGGAGTTGACGAACTCACGCACGAAGGCGACCGCCGCATCGTCGAGCCGGAGCTTGTCGGCATTGACCGTGCCGCCGGGAATCAGGAGCGCGTCGAACTCTGCTACCTTCGCCTCGCCCACTTCGCGGTCGACGCGGAACGTTCCGGCTTCTTCCAGGTCGTGGTTGCGTGCGTCGATCTGACCGGCCTTCAACGACAACAGCTCGGTGTCCCCACCGGCATCGTGTACCGCCGCGCGCGGCTCCTCCAATTCCCGGCGCTCGACTCCGTCGGTCGCCAAGATCGCGATCCGCTTGCCCTCCAAGAGCTGACTCATGCGCAGTGCATTCCCGGCGGCGGGCCGGGCAAACATGGCTCGTTTCGGGCGGGTTCGCGCTGGGTAGGCCAACTTGAGAGGACTTCAATCCAGACGCCGGGAGGCGATCGACATGTCGGCACACGACGTTGAGCATGACCGGCAACGCGCACTAGACGAGCGCAGCTCCGAGACCGGCCGCTCACACACCAGCAGAAGCCTACTCAACTGGGTACTTGCCGCCCTTGCCGTAGTGGCGGCGTTCGCGGTCGTCGCATTCGCCTACATTCAGGTGCTCGGGACGGCCGCGTGCACCGACGGCGCCTGCGGCGGGGTCGGCCCCAGCGAGACCGTGTTCGGACTGATCCTGTACGGCACACCGATCGTCGCCCTCGTCGCGCTGCTGCTCTCGTTCTTCACGGCCCGACGACGCATGGGCATTGTGGTGCCGGTGATCTCCTGGGTCGTCGTGCTGGCCGCACTGGCGGTACTGATCTTCACCTTCTGACATCGGCGCCGGAGGTTTTCGGCCTCCCTCGGCCGGGTAACTCAAGCCGATGGCCCAACCCGCGGTGTTGTTCGACGTTGACGGAACCCTGGTGGACTCCAACTACCTTCACGTACACGCGTGGCATCGCGCTTTTCGGAAACTCGAAGTCCCGGTCGAGTGTTGGCGCATCCACCGGGCCATCGGCATGGACGGTTCGTCCTTGGTGCGGGACCTGGCGGGAGCAGACCACCTGGAATCGGCCAAGGAGTTGCACGCCCGGTTCTACGACGAACTGGTAGACCTGCTGCAGCCGCTGCCGGGAGCCAGAGCCCTCTTGGACGCCGTCGCCGGCTTACACCTACAGGTGGTGCTGGCATCGTCTGCGCCCGACGACGAATTGTCCACGCTGCGAAAGGTCCTCGGCCGCGACGACATCGTTTCGGTCGTGACCGACTCCAGCGATGTCGAATCGGCCAAACCCGACCCGGACATCGTCGAAGTCGCGCTCGAACGCGCGGGCGTGGGAGCCGAGCGCGCGGTGTTCGTCGGCGACTCCGTGTGGGACGTACGCGCCGCCACGCGGGCAGGCGTGCCCTGCATCGGCCTGCTCAGCGGAGGAACCTCACGACACGAGCTGGAGGCGGAGGGGGCCGTCACCGTCTGGAAGAACCCGCAGGAGCTGCTCGAGCGGCTCGGTGACTCCCCGATCGCTACGCTCGGCAAGTAGCTCAATCGCGCGCGACGCGCTTGATCATCGTGCGGGTGGCCTTCTCCAGGATCGCTTGGCGCTGCGTCTCGGAACGGCAACGGGCAGCGCGCTTTACCGCCGCAGCGATGGTCTGCTTCTGCTCGTAGGCAGCCAGCACCCGCGGATCGACGTATGAGCCGCGCGCCACTGCGGGAGTGTTGCCCAACGCTTCGGAGACTTCCTTCATGACCGCGGACTCGACCCGCTTGATCACCTTCTCGGACACCGGCGGATCGGCGTCGACGAAGGCCTCCGCCGCCATCACCGTCCCATGCCAGGTGCGCAGATCCTTCACGCTGTAGTCCGCACCGACGAGTTCCTTAAAGCGGGCGTTGAGGTCGTCGGCATGGAGGTCCGTCCACCCGTCGCGGCTTCCGTGCGCCAACAGCCGGTCGCCACACCTGACGCCGCGCAACCGGGCCCGCACCACCCGCGCGATGTCGGCGTCCTCGAGCTCCATCGTGCGTTGAACGCCGCTCTTCGCGGGATAGTCGAAGGCCACGACGTCGCCGCGCACCTTGACGTGTTCGCAGAGCAGCGTCGCCAGGCCGTAGGACTCGTTCTCCTCCGCGTACTGCTCGCCGCCCGCGCGAAAATAGCCGCGGTCGAGCAGGTGCAGTGCCAGCGCGAGCACCCGCTCCTTCTTCAGGCCGCGCCCCGCGAGGTCCGCCGCGACGCGCTCGCGCCACTCCGGCAGCCGGGTGGACATCTCCAGGACGCGGTCGAACTTCTCCTCGGCCCGTTCGTCCTGCCAGGACTGGTGATAGAGGTACTGGCGGCGGCCCGCGACATCCGTCCCAACGGCCTGGATGTGTCCGTTCGCGTGGGGACTGATCCACACCTTCTTCCACGCCGGCGGGATCACCAACTCCTTGATGCGCTTCAGCGCAGCCTCGTCAGCCAGGGCGGCTCCGTCCGGTGCGTAATAGGAGAAGCCCTTGCCGCGACGCTTACGGGTGATTCCCGGCCCCTCGAGGTCGCTATGACGCAGTCTCATGGCAGTGGTCGTTCACTTGCGTTTGCACAGGGCATCGGGGCGGTGGACGGCGTGACCGTCCCACTCGACGTCGTCGCCGTTCTTGAATTCGCTCATGCCGGAGGTAATACCCGCTCTGCGCTGCCCAGAACGTACTTCGGCCCGACTCACAACCGGATGGGAACGGTGCGAGCCGGGCCGAAGCTCCCCTCGAATGGGCTCAGTGGTTGCGGAGCTCGAAGACGAGGTCGCTCTTGTTCAATAGAGAATATCCCGTAAGTCCCAGTTCCTTTGCTCGCGAACGCAATTCGGGAACCGTCCACAAGTCGTAAGGTCCGGATCGGCCCCCGTGGCGGGCGATCCTCGACCTGCCCCGCGAAGCAGACGCATTCGAGCTACGGGCCGCTTTCTCCTCGGAGTCACCTTCGTCGCGAAGCTCCTCGTACAACTTTTCGTCCTTGATCGACGCGTTGGGCATGCTGCCACCTCCTGGTCTCGCTAGCTTCTCGACCCGTGGTGCAGGGTGCCCCTCCTCGCCGCGCCCAAACGTGTCCCGCGAAGTCCCCTACGGATTGGCCTCGTGACCCGGCCGCGACTTCGTCCGGCGCTGTTCCTTCAACCTGGCCTCGAACACGTGCCGCTCGCCGTTCTGCAGTTCGTCGCGGACGCGGCGTTCGTGCTCGCGGAATTCCGACCAGTAGCCGTCGTCGAACTCCTCGACGACCTGGAAGGTCCATCGGCCGTGGAGCACGTTGCGGCCGACGAGCTCGGTCTGCAGTCGTGTGGCCACCACCGGGTGCCCGGCGCGCGGTCAGGTCGTCGCACGCGTCCCCCAACAGGAGGTCGGCATGCCCTATCAGTTGGTGGAACGAGTAGAGGTGGCCGCGCGCCCGCTCGACGAACTCGAGCGCCTCGGACACCTTGCCCACGGCGCGCACGGTCGCGTCGTCGAGTCCTGCGCCGCGCTGCGCCACGTCGTCCGGTTCATTCGCCACACTGAAGGCATACCCGCCGCAGGGGGGTTCGACAACCCCCGAGGCGGTGGCGCTCTCAGACGCCGTGAACGGCGGGGTGGGAACCGGGTTGTCCGGTCGCCGAGATGAATTCGTCGATGAGGGCCGCCACCTCGACGGGGGCTTCGACGTGGGCGAAGTGCCCTACGCCAGGCAGTACCTCGAGTCGGCAGTCCGGCCGCGCCTCCAAGGCGGCGTACGCATGGTCGACCGGGATGATGTCGTCTTCTTCGCCCCAGATCGCGAGCGTCGGCATCTCGGCTCGCAACTGCAGCCGGTTCAGCGCGCTGACCGCCTGGCCGCGGTAGTCGACGACCGACCTCAGCGTGCGCAGGAACGCATCTCGCGTCTGTGGATCCGAGAACGACGAGTACGCATTCCAGATCTCCGCACCGCGGGGTGAACGCAGCCCGCGTGCGCTCAGCCACGACCGCACCGCTTCCCCAGCGCGCAGCACCGGACGCGGCGCTATGACGGGCATGACCAGCTCGGCTCCGGGCGCGGACAGCAACCGCAGAATCCAGCCGACGTCCTGACCCAGTCCACCGCTGCTGATCAACACGAGCCTGCGGCAGTAGTCGGGATGTTGGTAGAGGAACTGCATCGCGACGCCGCCGCCGAGCGAGTGGCCGACGACCGTCGCCGATTCGATTCCGAGCTCGTCGAGCAGATCCCGCAGCCCGACCGCGAACGCGCCGAGCGAGTAGTCGGAGCGCGGTTTCGACGACTGCCCGTGACCCAACAGGTCAGGTGCCACGACCCGGTACTTCTTGGCCAGCTGCGGCATGATCGCGCGCCAGGTCTGCGAACTCCCGGCCATGCCGTGAATGAGCAGCAGCGCTTCGCCCTGCGCCCGCGTCGCGGACGGCGATTCGCTCGCCGTGGATGTCGATGAACTTCAGATCGGTCATGGGATCCCCTCCGCCGGTGCCCACCAATGGTCAAGACTACTCACCGGTAACTTTCTCGCCACACAATCGCCGTTGCCATCACATACCCACAGCGACCGTGGGTAACGTCACTCCCATGAAACTCATCTCGCCGACCGACGCACTCTTCCTGGTCGGCGAATCGCGCGAACACCCGATGCACGTCGCGGGCCTGCAGCTGTTCGAGCCACCCGCAGGCGCGGGGCGCGACTTCGTGCGCGACATCTACGAGGAGATCGTCAAACGCGACGACTTCCAACCCACCTTCCGCAAGCACCCGGCGCGCCTCCTCGGGGGCATCGGCAGCGTGGCGTGGGAGTTCGACGACGACGTCGACATCGACTACCACCTGCGCCGCTCGGCACTGCCTCGTCCGGGCCGGGTGCGCGACCTGCTCGAACTCACGTCACGGCTGCACGGCACGCTGCTCGACCGGCACCGCCCGCTGTGGGAGGCGCATCTGATCGAGGGCCTCGACGACGGACGCTTCGCCGTGTACGTCAAGTTCCATCACTCGCTCATCGACGGCGTCTCGGCCCAGCGGTTGTTCATGCGCGCGCTGACCTCCGATCCCGACGATCTCGAGCTGCGGGTGCCATGGACGATGGGACCCAAGAAGCGGTCCAAGCAACCTGCGTCGCACTCGCCGCTGAAATCGCTGGTGGACACCGCGGGAGCGGTTGCCGGACTCGCCCCGTCGGGTCTGGCGGTGGCCAGGGCCGCACTCTTCGAGCAGCATCTGACCCTGCCGTTCCGGGCGCCGAAGACGATGTTCAACGTGAACATCGGTGGCGCGCGCCGCGTGGCCGCGCAGTCGTGGCCGCTCGAGCGGATCCGGGCCATCAAGTCCGCCACCGGGGTGACGGTCAACGACGTCGTGCTCGCCATGTGCGCAGGAGCGCTGCGCGGCTACCTCGCCGAGCACGACGCGCTGCCCGACGCTCCGCTGATCGCGATGGTCCCGCTGAGCCTGCGTTCCAAGGACGATCAGGACGCCGGCGGCAACATGGTCGGAACCATCCTGTGCAACCTCGCCACCGACGTCGAGGATCCCGCCAAGCGGCTCGAGTCGATCAGCACGTCGATGCGCGAGAACAAGCAGGTCTTCGCCGAGCTGCCGAAGAGCCAAGCGCTGGCGTTGTCGGCGTTCCTCATGTCGGGCATCGCGATGGGCCTGGTTCCTGGATTCGTGTCGAATGCACCGCCGCCATTCAACATCGTCATCTCGAACGTGCCCGGCGTGCGCGAGCCGATGTACTGGGGTGGGGCCAGGCTCGACGGCAACTACCCGTTCTCGATCCCGCTCGACGGCCAGGCGCTCAACATCACGTTGACGAACAACGCAGGCAACGTCGACTTCGGGCTGGTCGGCTGTCGACGCAACGTGCCGCATCTGCAGCGGCTGCTCCTGCACTTGGACAATTCGCTCGCCGACCTCGAGAAGGCCGTCGGGGTCTGAGCGCGACCGTCGGCTGGGGCTAGTGCTTCGGCCCCTTGCCCTTGCGGTTGCCGTTGCCGTGCCCAACGCCGCCACCGTCACCCTGCGGTTCCTGAGGAATCGGTTGCTCGACGAACGGCGTGGTGGGCGGGGGCGGCGGAGTGCTCGAGACGGGCGGTGTCACGGACGTGCTGGTGCTGATCGACTCGGGGACCTGCTGGCTCGACGAACCGTCGAAGGCGAGCGCCAGACCAGTCACCGGGAGGGCGAACAGCACGGCGGCGGCAGCGAGCACCCATGTCCGTCTGCGCTTCGGCCGCGGCGGGGCGGGCGGCGGGACGTACGTGGGAGGAATGGGAGGCCCGTCGAGCACCCTGGTCGGAGGGCGGAACGCCCCGTTCGGTTGGCCGACCGGTCCGACCGGCTCCGGGCCGCCCAGCGCAGCGCGCATCTCCTCCGCGCTGCCGAAGCGGAGCCGAGGGTCCCGCGCCAGCGCGCGTTCGATGACGCCGACAAGCCAGGGATCCACGTCGGGCCGCACCGCCTGCAGCGGCGGTCGGTCGCCTCGCAGTACGGAGTAGGTCAGGGCGCCGATGTTGTCGTCGGGCCCGAACGCTCGGCGGCCGGTGAGGGCCTCGTAGCCGACGACCCCCACGGCGTAGAGGTCATCGGAAACCGATGCCGTTGCGCCGCATAGCCGTTCCGGGCTCTGATAGGCGATGGTGCCGAAGATCTGACCGGTGGCGGTAAGCGCGACTCCTGGTGTCTTCGCGACGCCGAAGTCCCCGATCTTGTACGAGTCGCCGCCGCTGGTGTGGAAGATGTTGCTTGGTTTGATGTCGCGGTGAAGCACGCCGTTCGCGTGGGCGACCGCCAGTGCCGCCAGGGTGTTCTCCAACAACATCCGTACGCACGGTTCGGGCACCGGTCCCCGGGCGATCTGGTCGGCCAACGTGCCGCCGGGCAGGCGCTCCATGACGATGAACGGGACACCGTGGTGTTCGCCGCTGTCGTACACGGTCACGACGTTGGGGTGATCGAACGCCGACACGGCGGTGGCCTCGGCCCGGAATCGGGCGCGCAGCCCCGGCTGAACGCTGAACTGCGGGTGGAGCAGTTTTATGGCGACGGGGCGATTCCGCCGGTAGTCCCAGCCGTCTCGCACCTCGCCCATGCCGCCACGGCCCAGAAGCCCGCGGACTTCATAACGACCGGCGAGCAACTCGGCGCCCTCCATGGTTCAGTTATAGCCGCCCGGGACCGGGACTAATCGTCGTGGGCGCTGACCTGCACGTCGACGCCCAGTTCTCCCAGCAGCGCGCGGACGCGGCGCTCGATGTCGTCGCGAATCGGCCGAACCGCGTCGCCATCTGAGATCGACCAGCGTTGTGGGTGCAGAGGAAGAGCACGGCCGGTGTGTTCACTGGCGATTCCGCGAAGCGGCCACCAACGCGCATCCACCCAAGTTAAGAAAGACCAATGGGAGCGGGGGCGTACGTGGGTCGGATCGGCGGGTTGGCGGTAGCTCTGGGCATCGGGGCGGCGGTGTTCACCGGACACGGGATCGCCTCGGCCGGGCCTCCGGCGCCGGGGAGTGACGGGTCGTCGAGCGGGTCGACCAGCGACGCAGCCCCAAACTCCACGTCGCCGGCTGCCGCAACGAAACCCGCTGCAGTCAGGCCGTCGGCCGCTCACGATGCGTCCGCCAAGGACGAGGCGACAACGGTTCCGAAGTCCGAGCCGGACTCAGCCGACGCCGCGTCCGACGTCGGCGCGGGCACCACCGATGAGGCCACGACCAAGCCCAAGCGCAACCGCTCGAAGTCAGCGTCACCGGCGACAGAGCACGTCGACAAGCCGTCCGCCGACGCGACGCCGAAGGACGGCCACGCGAAGTCGCGCGTGACCGCCCAACACGAAGACCCCTCGCCGTCCAAGACGACTACGCAGTCAGCCGGCACTGACCCGGCCCCGAAGCCGAGCGCGACGGAGTCGGCTGCGAACGCAACGGTGTCCGCCGCCGACGCAATGACGCCCGTCGCGAAAGCACCAGTTGCAGAGCCCCCGGAGCAGGCCACGCCGGACTCCGTGGAGTCAGCCGCGACCGGCATGTCGGAGTTCGTCGGTTCGCTGGTCCACTCGCTCACCGGCCACGACCCCGCGACTCCGGCGGACCCGCCGCTGGCGTGGACGGTGCTCGCTGCGGCGCGGCGGGAGTCGTTCGGCGCGACGGCACCTGCGCTCGACGAGGCCGCCAAGCCGGTGACGAACGCACTGACGATCGACGCTGCCCCGACAGCCACGACGCTCGCCGTACCCGACCCCACCCCCGTCGTCGCCATCCCCTACGTGGCGCCGCTGCAGGGATTGCAATACCTCCCGGTCGTCGGACCGCTGCTGGTCAACCCGATCGTCACGTTGATCCACCAGATCCCGCTCATCGGGGACCTCCTGCACCCGTTCGTCGGTTATCCGACTGCACTGGGCGCGCCTGCGGGCACCCCCGCGCCCCGCGACGTCAAGGTGGTGTCGTTCGACGGCACGCAGCTCTACGTGCACTTCTTCCCGACGTCCAAGCTCTCGACTGACGGGACGGCCCCGACGATCCTCGACGGTCCGGGGCTGGCGCTCCCCGGTTCGACGAACTACCTCACCGCGAAGGACGAGTTCCTGCCGAACGACGTCATCGGCGTCGATGCGCTGCTGGACGCCGGCTACAACGTCGTCACCTGGGATCCGCGCGGTGAGTGGAACTCTGGTGGCCAACTCGAGATCGACTCTCCGGACTTCGAGGGCCGCGACGTCTCCGCGATCATCAGCTGGCTGGCCACACAGCCCGAAGTGAAGCTCGACCATCCGGAGAAGCTCGCTGCACTCGACCCGCGCATCGGCATGGTCGGCGCCTCATACGGCGGCGGCGTCCAGCTGGCGACCGCCATCAACGACCACCGCATCGACGCGATCGTGCCGACGATCGCCTGGCACAGCCTCAACACGTCGCTGTACAAGGACCAGGCATTCAAGAGCAGCTGGGGCACGCTTCTGACCGTGGCGCTGCTCGCCACCTTGGCCCGCCCGAACCCGGCGCTCTACCCCGCGGCCATCATCGGGGACCTCACCGGCATGGTGTCGCAGGCCAACCAGGACCTGCTGGCGGCCCGCGGCCCCGGCGACCTCGTCGGGCAGATCACCGCTCCGACGCTGCTGGTGCAGGGCACCGTCGATACGTTGTTCACCCTGCAGGAGGCCGACGCCAACGCCAAGGCGTTGATCGCCAACGGCGTTCCCACCAAAGTGGTGTGGTTCTGCGGCGGCCACGGCGCATGCGTGTCCACCACCAACGACGGCACGATGGTCATCGGTGCCACGCTGGATTGGCTGAACAGGTACGTCAAGCAGGACGACGACGTGGACACCGGCCCCCAGTTCGAGTGGGTCGACCAGCGCGGCACGTGGTACTCGTCGAACACCTACCCGGTCGCCAATGGCGACCCGGTCGTCGCGTCGACGTCGACCGGCGGCACGCTGCCGCTCGTCCCGTTCGTCGGCGGCTCGGGGCCGCAGCCGGGCGTGGTGGCGCTGGGTCCCATTCAGGCACTGCTTGGAATCGCTTCGGGCGCAAAGGCCGCCAACGCGCTGAACCTCACGACGCCGAAGTCCACGACGACCACCTACGTCGTGGGTGCACCCAAACTCAGCTTCGACTACTCCGGAACCGGTACCGCCAGCCACGTCTACGCCCAGCTCGTCGACGACACCAGCGGCCTGGTGCTCGGCAACCTCGTCACGCCCATCGCGGTGACGCTGGACGGGCAGTCGCGCACGGCCACGGTCGAGCTGGAGCAGGTCGCCCAGACGCTACGGCCGGGAGAGACGCTCACCGTTCAGCTCGTCGCCTCGGCCTTGCCATACGAGACGATCAATTCGTTTGGCGTGCTGAATGTCTCGAGCATGACGCTTTCGCTGCCAACCGCGACGGGCGTCACGGCGACGCTTTGACTTGGCGCTGGCGGCGCGAGAATTCGGGTGAAGGGGCCCGAAGCGCGATCTGAACGCAGGCGATGGCGGGTGACGGGCCGCACACGCCCACCATCCGTGTGAGCTGAGACCTTCGCCGCGCGCGAGCTAGTTAGAGCTCCTAGCATTGAGCTCGGCGAACGGTCTCGTGCGCATCGGGGGCATCGGGGGAGAGCGCCGTCATGACAGAGTTCGCGAAGCGTCTCGTGGGTTCGATCGGTACCGCGGCCGTGGCCAACCGGCAGGCTACACGGTGCCCCCCGACATCACGGGCCCGATGTCGACGTGGCCAGGCATGTGGCCGCCGTCGCGCTGTTCGGTGAACCCTCAAGCAGGTTCCTGACGGCGATCAATGCCCCGCCGATGGCGATCGGCCCGTTGTACGCTCCCAAGACCATCGATCAGTGCATCGTCGACGACCCGATCTGCACGAACGACGGCGGCAACGTCGGGGCGCACGGCCAGTACGTAGCCAACGGCATGGTCGATCAGGCGGCCGTCTTCGCAGCGCAGCATCTCTAAGTCATCGCATCGGCGTGCCGGGCGAATCGGCGGGGTCGATATCGTAGTGACGCGACCGGAGCACCGGCGCATCCGGCTCGAGAAACCAGAAACGTGCGATGACCACCCCTCAGCGCCTGTCCGACCGCTATGAACTCGGCGAGATCATCGGGTTCGGCGGCATGGCCGAAGTTCACGTCGCACGCGACCTTCGGTTGAACCGCGACGTCGCGGTCAAGGTGCTGCGCGCCGACCTCGCCCGCGACCCGAGCTTCTACCAGCGCTTCAAGCGGGAGGCCAAGAACGCCGCCGCGCTGAACCATCCCGCGATCGTCGCCGTGCACGACACCGGCGAAGCCGAGACCGCCACCGGGCCGGTGCCTTACATCGTGATGGAGTACGTCGACGGAATCACGCTGCGCGACGTGGTCCGCACCGAAGGACCGATCCCACCGCGCCGGGCGATCGAGATCGTCGCCGACGCCGCCCAGGCGCTGAACTTCAGTCACCAACACGGCATCATTCACCGCGACGTCAAGCCGGCCAACATCATGATCAGCAAGACCGGCGCGGTGAAGGTCATGGACTTCGGCATCGCCCGCGCCATAACCGACGCGGGTCACAGCCTTACCCAGACGGCCGCGGTCATCGGCACCGCCCAGTACCTCTCGCCCGAACAAGCGCACGGAGAGCCCGTCGACGCCCGCTCCGACGTGTACTCGCTGGGCTGCGTGCTCTACGAAATGCTCACCGGGGATCCACCTTTCGTCGGTGATACCCCACTCGCCGTGGCGTATCAACACGTCCGCAAGGCCCCGACGCCACCGTCTGCGCGCCACGCCGGCATCTCGCCCGAGCTCGACTCCGTGGTACTCAAGGCCCTGGCCAAGGACCCGAAGAAGCGCTACCAGACGGCGGCGGACATGCGCACGGATCTGGTCCGCGTCCACAGCGGCCAAGCCCCCGCCGCACCTGCGGCGCCCATCGACGCCGAGACCACCGAGCCGTCCGCGCCCCCGTCACGCAAGAGCCATCGGACGCAGCCCTTGCCCGTCGTTCCTGCGGACGACGGGTCCACCCGCCGCCCGGTCCGGCGCTGGCTGGCGGTCGGTGCGGTGCTGGCCGTGCTGGCGATCGTGGCCACCATCGCCATCACCAGCCTCGCCGGGCGCGAGCAGGTACCCGACGTCAGCGGAAAGCCGCAGGATGAGGCGATCGCCGCGCTGCAGAGTGCCGGGTTCAAGCCGCACCTCGAGTCCAAGCCGGATTCGACGGTCGAGGCCAAGCACGTGATCGGCACCGACCCGTCCGCCAACTCCTCGGTGAGCGCGGGCGCCGACATCACCGTCAACGTGTCGGCCGGTGCCGAGGAACGCAGCATCCCCGACGTGTCGAACTTCAGCCCGGACGACGCCGAGCGCATGCTCAAAGATGCCGGCTTCGACAACGTCACGCGGACCACCGACACCTCGTCACCCGAGCAGAAGGACCGCGTTACCAAGACCGTCCCGCCAGCCAACTCCACCCAATCACTGGCGGCCGAGATCACCATCGTCGTCGGCAGCGGGCCCGACAGTGCTCAGGTCCCCGACGTCAAGGGTCAGACGCTGGACGCCGCGAACAAGATCTTGGAGACGTCCGGCTTCACGAAGACCCTGCCGGTCCAAGTGAGCAGCCCCGAGCCAGTGGGTCAAGTCGTCGGCACCAACCCCCCTGCAGGACAAAGTGTTTCGGTGGAAGACCTGATTCAGATCCAACAGTCGATGGCCAACCAGTTCGTCATGCCCGACCTCACCAACCAGACTTGGGAAGAAGTACAGGCCCGCCTCGGCGCGATGGGGTGGACGGGCGGACTGGACAGGGGCGCCGATGTCCCGGGCAACGACCAGCACCGCAACCGAGTCGTCACTCAGTCCCCCGCCGCTGGGGCTCCCGTGGACTTCCCAAGCAAGATCACGCTGAGCTTCGGCTCATAGGAGTCGACTCGGCGCGAGGCGATCCCACCGATCGGCGGGGCCCTACCCGGTGCCGGACCCACTCGAGGCGACCCGTCTATCGTCGAGTCACGCGCATTCGAATGGTCAACGGAGATCGAGGAACAGCATGCGGACGGTCAGGATCGAAGCACCCGGTCGGATCAGCGTCGACACCCTGCCCGACCCCACGCTGCCCGGACCCGACGGAGCCATCGTCGAGGTGACCGCGACCGCGATTTGCGGATCCGACCTGCACTTCTATGAGGGCGACTACCCGCTCGCGGCGCCCGTCGCCCTCGGCCACGAGGCCGTCGGCACCGTGGTCGAAACGGGACCCGACGTGCGCACCGTCAAGGTCGGCGACTCGGTTCTGGTGTCCTCGGTGGCCGGTTGCGGGAAGTGCGTCGGGTGCGCCACCCGCGATCCGATCACGTGTCTGTCCGGTCCGCTGATCTTCGGCTCGGGAGCGCTCGGCGGAGCGCAGTCCGAGTTGCTCGCGGTTCCTGCGGCCGACTTTCAATTGCTCACCATTCCCGATGGCATCGACACCGAGGAAGCGCTGCTGTTGACCGACAACCTGGCGACCGGCTGGGCAGGCGCGCAACGAGCCGACATCCCGCCCGGCGGCACGGTGGTCGTCATCGGGCTCGGCGCCGTCGGCCTGTGCGCGGTCCGAAGCGCGATCGCGCTGGGCGCGGGCACGGTGTTCGCCGTTGACCCGGTCGAGGGACGAAGGAAGCGGGCCCAAGCGTCTGGGGCCACGCCGCTGGCCCCGCCCGCACTCGAGACGGTGCTCGCGGCCACGGACGGGCGCGGTGCCGCATCGGTCATCGACGCGGTTGGCAACGACACCACGATGACGGACGCGCTGACGTGCGTGCGGCCCGGCGGCACCGTCTCGGTGATCGGCGTGCACGACCTCAACCCGTTCCCCTTTCCCGCGCTCATGTCGCTGGTGCGCAGCGTCACGCTGCGGATGACCACCGCACCGGTGCAGCGCACCTGGCCCGAACTGATCCCGCTGATCCAGTCGGGACGTCTGGACACCGGTGGAATCTTCACGGATTCAATGCCTTTGGACGATGCCGCAGCGGCGTACGCGGCCGTCGCTGCGCGTACCGCCGATTGCGTCAAGGTGATCCTGACGCCCTAGCCGGCGTTCCGACGTTTCACCGACGAACGAACATCGATCGGTCAAGGGAGGTATGGAGTGGGACGCTTCGACGGGGTGACCATGGTCGTCACTGGCGCGGCTTCGGGAATCGGGCTCGCCACGGCGCGCAGGCTGCTCGACGACGGTGCCACCGTCGTCGGCTGCGACCTCGTACCAGGGCAGGAGCCGCTCGACGGACCGGGCGGCTACACGTTCGTCACGGCCGACGTCACCGACGAGGCCGCAGTCGCCGAGGTGTTCGCCGCGGCACCGGGTCGGATTGCGGGCGTCGTCCATTCGGCCGGGGTGGCCAGCGGTGGTCCGGTCCACCTGATGCCGCTGCAGGAGTGGGACCGCGTGATCGCCATCAACCTGACGGGCACCTTCTTGGTCGCGAAGGCCGCCGTGACGCGGATGCTCGACCAGGACCGCGTCGACGGCGAACGAGGTTCCATCGTGACGCTGGCGAGCGTCGAGGGCATCGAAGGCACCGCGGGCGGCAGCTGCTACAACGCCTCCAAGGGCGGGGTGGTGCTGCTGACGAAGAACATGGCGATCGACTACGGCCCGGTGGGGATCCGTTGCAACGCAATCTGTCCCGGCTTCATCGATACGCCGTTGCTCGCGTCGGTACTCAACGACCCGTTCATGGCCGACGCCCGTCAGAAGACGGTCACCGAGCACGCGCTGCGCAGGCTGGGCCGCGCCGAGGAGATCGCGGGTGCGGCGGCGTTCCTGGTCTCCCGCGACGCGTCGTTCGTGAGCGGACAGGCCATCGCGGTCGACGGCGGCTATACGGCCGGGCGCGACCACGGCATGACCGAGCTCATGGGGTTGGCAGGCCCGTGACCGACGAAAGACTGCGGGTGGCAGTCATTTCCACCGGCGGCGTCGGCAGCAACGCGGTGCGCGCCGTCACCCGGCGCAGCGATCTCGAACTCGTCGGCGTGTGGGTGCACAGCCCGGACAAGGCGGGCACCGACGCAGGCGTGCTGGCGGGCACGGACCCCATCGGGTTGGCCGCCACCGGCGACCTCGAGGACATCGTCGCGCTGGCCCCCGATTGCGCGATCTACGCCGCAAGCGGTCCGGACCTCGACGCGTCGGCCGTCGCCGACTACGTCCGGTTGCTTAACGCGGGCATCAACGTCGTGACGACGACCTCGCCGGGGCTGGTGTGCCCGCAGGCCTGGATCCCCGACTTCGAGCGGCAGGTTCGCGCCGCCGCACTCGCGGGTAGGGCCACGATGTACGCCTCGGGCCTCGAACCCGGGTTCGCCGCCGACCACCTGGTGGTGCTACTGAGCACCCTGTCGAACACCATCAAATCCGTTCGGACACAGGAGATCTTCGACTACTCGAGCTACCCCAACACGTTCATGATGTTCGACGTGTTCGGCTTCGGCCGGCCCTGGACTACACCCCCATCATGAGCATGGGCGGCACGCAGAAGTTCGCGTGGGGGCCGGCGGTTCAACTGGTCTCCGACGCCATGCACGTCACGCTCGACGACGTCGCCGAAACCTACGACCGCGCGCTGACTCCGCGCGAGCTGACGGTGGCTGCCGGAACCATCCCGGCCGGGACGTGCGGGGCCATCCGGATGGAGACCATCGGGATCGTCAACGGCAAGCCAGCGATCGTCATCGAACACGTCAACCGGATGGCTCCCGACCTCGCTCCCGAATGGCCGACCGCAGCGCGCGACGGCACCTACCGGATTCTCATCGAAGGCGACCCCGACGTGTCATGCGAATTGACCCTTGGCTCAGCCGAATCGGCCAGCGTGGACGGCATGGTGGCCACCACGATGCGGGTCGTCAACGCCGTGCCCTACGTCGTCGCCGCCCAGCCGGGCATCGTCACCGCACTGGAACTCCCCATCACGGCGCCGCACCAACCCTTCGACTGACCGTCAGAGCCCGAAGTGGTCGTCGATGATTCCGAGCCACACTTGGGCGGAGTCGATGGCGACCTTCTCGCTGATGAACGCGTGCTGGGTGCCGGTGTAGATGTCCCGGAAGGCGCGCTCGAGCCTGCTGCCCTCCCGGATCGACGTGGTGCCCGCCGCGAGGTGCGCCCACTCGGCGCACTCCCTCGCCACGTCGGTGGCGTACACGGCCGCCGCGCGCATGTCCGCGCGCATCGTCGGAGTCAGGCTCGTGGCCCGCGGCCACCTCGGCCTCGACGGTGCTGAACGTGTCGATCACCAGAAGCCGCGCGGCGCGCCACATTGCGACGTGGTGGGCGAGGTTCTTCTGAAAGGTCGGGCGACTGGCCAGCGATTCGCCGACGTCGGACATCCGGTACTTGGTGGCCGCGAGCTCCTGAACGTCGTCGAGCATGCTCTTGGCGACGCCGAGCGCCCATGCGGCGTGCCCGGCCGCGGTCACCGGCATCATGCCCATGCGCCCGGCGGCTGAGCTGCCGCGGCGGGGTTCGCGCGTGAACAGTTCGATGGCCCGATACGCAGGTACGAACGTCTCGGCGACGTTGTAGTCGTAGGAGCCGGTGCCCTTGAGCCCCTGGACGTGCCAGCCGTCGGTGAAGGTGACCTCGTCGCGCGGCAGGAACGCGACCATCAACTTCGGGATGCCATCGCCGAGCATGTGCGGCAGGCCGTCCTCCATGGGGATGAAGCCCGCCGCGACGTACTCGCTGTGGCCGGTGCCCGAGCCGAAGTTCCACGCTCCGGTGAGTCGGTACCCGCCATCGACGACGACGCCCTGGCCGTTGGGCGCGAACTGGCCGCCCATGGTGACGCGGTTGTCGTTCGCCGCGAAGATCTCGGCGAAGCCCTCGTCGGGCAGGTACGTCGCGGCAGCGAACGACGACGGGAAGTTGGCGATGCCCGTCCACCCGAATGAGCCGTCCTGCCAGGCCATCTCGATCCAGGTCTCGATCATCTGCGCGAGCGACGGCTCACTGCCACCCGCGGTCGTGGGGTTGAACGCCACCATCAGCCCGCTCGCCCACATCGCCTCGACGACGGCCGGCGACATGGTGCGCAGCCGTTCGGACTCCGCTGCCTCGCTCATGACGAGATCGCGGATGCTGCGTGCGCGGTCGCACGGGTCGATGCGGACGTCGTACTCCAGTGTCACGGCGTGCTCCTCGGGTTCAGTGGTTGGTGTCTGGCTGGCGGTGAGCCTCAAGCTACGCCGCGTCTCCCTGCGAGAATGCGAAAGGTGTGCGGCTCGCGGTCACCGCGACGACCTCAGCACCGTGGCTGCCCGGACCGCCACCCGGTTCAGGCACACTAACCGGGTGAGCCGAACGGACGACGACGCCGAGCGGTCGACGCCGAACGCACCGGCCGAGGGCACCGACGACGGCTGGTTGCTTCTGGTGTACCGGATTCCCGCCGAGCCGACGCGGCTGCGGGCCACCGTCTGGCGACGGCTGAAGTCGTTGGGCGCGGTCTATCTGCAGAATTCCGCGGCCGCCCTTCCGGCCCGCGACGGCGCAGAACGTGCCCTTCGCAAGCTCCGTCGCGAGATCCTCGACATGGAGGGCACCGCCGTGCTGCTCTCCTGCTCCGCGGTGGTCGGCGGCCAGGACGTCGTGGCGCTCTTCCAGGCCGCCAGGGACAGCGAGTACGAGGAGATCCTCGACAAGTGCGTCGACTTTCACGCTGGCCTCGAAAAGGAGTACAAGGCAAACCATTTCACCTACGGTGAGCTCGAGGAGAACGAGGTGGAGCTGGTCAAGCTCCGCAACTGGTACGAGAAGGTCGAGGCGCGCGACGTCTACGGTGCGCCGAAACGATCCGAGGCCTCCGAAGCGCTGGTCACCTGCGGCGAGGCCCTGGAACTCTACGCAGCGCGGGTGTACGACGAAGAGGACGAGGGCCGCTGAGCGCCGGCCCGTGGACCTACTGATCACGGATCTTTCGCGTGGCGCGGTAGATGCTCAGGGGCAGCGCGGCGACGACGGCCGCGACCACGATCCACCACGTTGCCACGCCGGTATGTCGGCTCATTGCGACCGTCGCGCCCAGAGCCACCGTGATCGTCAGTGCCACGCGCCAGTCGTCGCCGACGATGAAGTCGTACCAGAATGCGCCGAACGCACGAAGCCTTCGCATCATCAAACCCTCCTATTTCGCAACGACATTGGTGGCGTTCGCTGCGGGTGTGCGACGTTTAAAGAGCGCCACCAAGGCCAGGGCGTACGCGGCGACGGCCGGGATGAGCACCAGCAACGCGACGTCCTCGCCTGGCCAATGCGCCCCAGCGCCTTCCGCCCCCCAGTAGGTCCCGAACGCCGTGAGCATCACGCCGACCGCGAACTTCATGCTGTTCTCCGGGACCCGCGCCAACGGCGCCCTGATCGCGAAGCCTGCGACGACGACCAGCAGGACGGCGGCCGTCGCGGCGAGCGCTGCCAGCGGGATCTTCCCCTGGTTGGCACCGAAGGTGAGCGCGATGAAGGCGACTTCGACGCCCTCCAACACGACTCCCTTGAACGACAACGTGAACGCGTACCAGTCAGGCACCAAGGCACCGCGCACCGTCGGGGCGCGACGCGCCTCGGAGAGCGTCGCCTGATACGCCAGTGCCTCGTCGTGTAGCGCCTTGTTCCCGCTTGCGCGCAAGATCGCCTTGCGCAGCCATTGCAGCCCGAAGATCAAGAGCAGCCCGCCGATGAAGAGCCGCAGACCGTCCAGCGGGATGGCCGAGATCGCAGGCCCGAGCACAGCGATGACGGCCGCCAGTACCAGCACTCCGGCCAGCGAACCCGAGATCGCCGAGCGCCAATCACGCGCACTACCTGCCGCAAGGACGATCGTCAGCGCCTCGACGGCTTCGACCAGGCATGCCAGAAACACCGTGATGAACAGTGCCGAGCCACTCACCGTCGACTTCACCAACTTTCGAGCGTTGCCCGTGCAGCAACTGCTTTGGCACAGGGATTTCTAACGACTGTTATTTATTGATGATAACGGTACGCGGCGCCCGCGGTAGGCTGCCCCGACTGTCGGCGGCGCCGGGGCAAGCACGGCTGGTCTTTAGTCGGCGATGTGGCGCAGCTGCGATGCGAGCATCCACCGCTGCTTCTCGAGCGACTCCAGGATGGTGTGGAGGATGTCCGCACTGGTGGGGTCCTGCTCGTCGACGTCGTCGTGGACGGCGCGAATGACGTTGACGACGGCGATGATTCGTGCGGCGATCACCGCGACCACGCGCTCGACGCTCACCTCACCCTCGGGGAACGACGTCAGCCTGGTGGTGTTGGCGACCGTTCTTGTGCGTCCGTCCGGCACGGCGTCCAAGGCCCGCATCCGCTCGGCGACGGTGTCCGAGTGATCGCGAACCGCATCGACGATCTCGTCGAGTTCGAGGTGGACGGAACGGAAGTGGGGACCGACCACCGTCCAGTGCGCCTGCTTGGCCTGGTTCTGAAGCTCGAGCAGTGCGACGAGCACGGCCTGCAGATCAGCGGCCAGGGTCGGCGAGGCGACGAACTCGGTGGTGGACAGTGTCTGATTGCTCATGGCGTGCTCCCTGCTGATTCTCGATGGACTTTCACCGACCACTGTACGCCGTCTTTTGATTGATTCAAGATAATGATTTATTCGCAGCTATTCTTAGGTCATGCTAAGCTTCGCATCATGGACGACGCGATCGCCGGGTACAAGCAGGAGCTGCGCGCCGCAGCCCTGCGGGTGACGTCGGGCCGCGTCGCCGTGTTGGGTGCGTTGGAGCAGGCTCCGCATTCCACCGCGGAACAGGTGTTCGAGCAGATCTCGGGCACCCTCCCCGGTACGTCGCCGCAAGCGGTCTACATGGTGCTCAACGACCTCACGCGCACCGGGCTGATCCGGAGGTTCGAACCCGCCGGTTCCGCTGCGCTCTACGAACGTCGGATCGGCGACAACCATCACCACCTGGTCTGCGAGTCCTGCGGCACCGTGCAGGACGTCGACTGCGCCGCCGGAAAGGCTCCGTGCCTTCACCCGCGCGGCGCCAAGGGTTTTCGCGTTCGGGAGGCCGAGGTGACCTACTGGGGCCTCTGCGCTGACTGTCAGGCGAAGGCGCGGGTTTAACGGATCCGAGCGCCGACAGTACGGTTGTTGGCGCCCCTACTCGGGCGATGCGTACGACAAGCGTACTTTCGACGACGGGCGCCGAAGGGAGCGAGCCATGAGGACGCTGATCACCGGGGTCGACGGGGACGGCAGGTCCTGCGTCGTCAGCGAGGACGACCTGGTGCTGAATCCGGTAGGACCCGGTTTCGCGATGGGCATTCCGTACGCGACGACGACGAGCCCGCCACCGGCCCGGCCGGCGGGGGCGGCGCCCCTCATCGACCAGTACGTCGATCCCGGCGTCGTGAGGTGGATGGTCGTCGACCTCGGCCCCAATACCGAAACGCCGATGCACCACACCGACACCCTCGATCTGCAGACGGTGCTGTCCGGGACGGTCGACCTGGTGCTCGATGACGGCGCCCACCGGCTCGAGCAAGGTGACCTGGTGGCACTGACCGGCGTCGACCACGCGTGGCGGACCGGATCGGAGGGGTGCCTGCTCAGCGCGGTGCTCATCGGCACACCGCCACCCCACGAGGAAGGGAACACCCCATGACCGACGGTCAACTCAGCACTCACGCACAGCTTTTCGACCTCACCGGCAAGCGCGCCCTGGTCACCGGCGGCACCCGCGGCATCGGAATGATGATGGCGCGCGGGCTGCTGCAGGCGGGCGCCCGGGTGGCGATCAGCTCCCGCAAGGCCGACGCCTGCGAAGCAGCGCAGGCCCAGCTGTCGGAGTTCGGGGACGTGACGGCCATTCCCGCCGACCTGTCCCGTCACGACGAGTGTCTGCGGCTCGCCGACACCGTCACTGCGGACGGCCAGGGGCTGCACATCCTCGTCAACAATGCGGGGGCGACGTGGGGCGAGCCGCTGGAGAGCTTCCCGGACTCGGCCTGGGACAAGGTGCTCGACCTCAACGTCAAGTCACCGTTCTGGATGGTGCAGGCGCTGCTGCCCGCGCTGCGCCAAACGGGCACGGCGGACGACCCCGCCCGGATCATCAACGTCGGCAGCATCGACGGCATCCACGTACCACAGCTGCCGACGTACTCCTACTCCAGCAGCAAGGCCGCGCTGCATCAGCTGACCAGGGTGCTCGCCCGCGAACTCGGGCCTCAGCACGTCACCGTGAATGCCGTTGCACCAGGCCCATTTCCGTCCAAGATGATGGCGGCGACGCTCGATGCCTTCGGCGACGCGATCGCCGCCGCGGCACCCCTTCGCCGGATCGGCCGCGATGACGACATGGCAGGCATCGCGGTGTTCCTCGCCAGCCGCGCCGGCTCCTACCTCACCGGAGCGGTGATCCCCGTCGACGGCGGCATCGCCACGACCGCGAGCGGAACGTAGAGCTAGTGGTGAGATACGGCGTACGCAGCCCAAAGCGCGAGGAGATGGCTCCGCAGCCGGGATACTGAAGTAGGACGCGCCAATGAGTCCTCGAATGGAAGTGGTGACGTGATTGGCTAACGGTCGAACAAGGGTGTTGATCCTCGGCGGCGGGTTTGGCGGCCTGTTTTGTGCGCGCCGGCTCGGGAAGGTCGACGTCGACGTCACGCTGCTCGACCGCGCGGCGTGTCACGTGTTCCAGCCGTTGCTCTACCAGTGCGCCACCGGGACGCTGAGCATCGGGCAGATCAGCCACTCGCTGCGCGAGGAGCTCGCCCGCCACCGCAACGTCACCACCCTGCTCGGCGAGGCGGTCGACCTCGACGCCGACGCGCGCCGCGTCACCGCCCGCCGCCCCGACGAGACCACGTTCACGCTCGACTACGACGTGTTGATCGTCGCGGTCGGCATGCGCCAGTCCTACCTCGGCAACGAGGAGTTCGCGCGATGGGCGCCGGGAATGAAGACCCTCGACGACGCGCTGACCATCCGGCGGCGGCTGTTCGGCGCGTTCGAGATGGCCGAGACGCTGCCGCCAGGACCCGAACGCGTTGCGTGGCTTACCTTCGCCATCTCTGGCGGCGGTCCCACCGGGGTCGAGTTGGCGGGCCAGATCCGCGACATGGCCACCCGCGCCCTGGCCGACGAGTTCCACAGCATCCAGCCCGAGGACGCGCGGGTGCTGCTCTTCGACGGCGGCCACTGTCCGTTGAGCAGCTTCGCCCCGGCCCTGACCGACAAGGCCACCGCGATCCTCGAACGGATCGGTGTCGAGCTGCACATGGGCGTGCACGTCACCGACGTGCGTCGCGACGGCGTGACCGTCACCCCCAAGGCCGGCGGCCCATCCGAGGAGTATTCCGCGCGGACGGTGCTGTGGACGGCCGGTGTCGAGGCCGTGCCCTTCGCGCGGCGCGTCGCCGAGGTGCTGGGCGCGAGCTCCGACCGGGCCGGCCGGATCGCCGTCGAACCCGACCTGTCCGTGGCGGGCCACCCCGAGGTGTTCGTCATCGGCGACCTCGTCGGCCGCGACCACTTGCCGGGTGTCGCCGAGAACGCCATGCAGGGCGGACTGCACGCCGCGGCATGCATCCGCCGCGAGCTCGCGGGCAAGCCCCGTCGGCCATACCGCTACCGAGACCTCGGCTCGGCGGCGTACATCAGCCGGTGGCACGCCCTGCTTCAAGCCGGCCCCGTCAAACTCTCCGGCTTCGTCGGGTGGCTGGCGTGGGGGTTCATTCACATCGCGTTCCTCACCGGCGTGGAGAATCGCATCAGCACCGTCGCCACCTGGCTGGCCACGATCGCTCGGGCGCGGCGCATCGACCGGACCTTCGTCCTCGGTGCCACCACCTCCCCCGAACATCCGTACACGTGGCTGAAGTTGTTCCACCCCAACATGCTTCACGCCGCGAAGGATGCCGACGAGCCGAAGCCGGACTCCCACGCGAGCGGAAGCTCGGGCTAGCCGTGGCCACCCGCGAGCAGCGTGACGGCGTCGACCTGACCAACCTCGACGAGCCGCTGAGCCCAGACGCGGGTGCCACCAAGCGCGACCTCGTCGACTATCTGGACGCGGTCGCCGACCGCATGCTGCCCGGCCTCGTCGACCGACCGCTGACGGTGCTGCGGGTGCTACGCGGGCGCGAGCCGTTCATGCAGAAGAACGTGCCCAAGTACACGCCGGACTGGGTGCGCACCGTGGCGATGTGGGCGGAGGCGTCGCACCGGGAGGTGCACTACGCCCTGTGCAACGACCGGCGCACGCTGCTGTGGCTGGCCAACCAGCGTGCCGTCGAGTACCACCCCACGCTCGGGTTGGCCGACGACATCTACCGACCCACCCACCTGGTGCTCGACCTGGACCCGCCGGGCGACGACTTCGCGAAGGTGGTGGCCGTCGCGCACCTCGTGCACCAGGCCCTGACCGACAGCGGGCTGGCCGGTGCGGTCAAGACCAGTGGCGCCAAGGGGGTGCACGTGTTCGTGCCGATCGACGACGCCGCTCTCGGAGGGCAGGAGCGAAGCGACCCGGGAAATGACTCCGGAGGGCAGGAGCGAAGCGACCCGGGAAATGACTCCGGTCGACGACGTGGCCGCGGCGACCCGGGCGCTGGCCGCTCGCGCGGAGGCGCTCGATCCCGCCATCGCGACGACGGCGTTCATCGTCGAGGACCGCGGCGGCAAGGTGTTCGTGGACTCCACACGCGCAGGCGGAGCCACCGTCGCCGCCGCGTACAGCCCGAGGCTGCGGCCGGGCACTCCGGTGTCGTTCCCACTCGAGTGGTCAGAACTCGACCGGGTCAGCCCACGCGACTTCACCGTGCACACGGCGCTGGACGCACTCGAGGGGCACGCTCCGTGGATGGATTCCATGCCGCCGCCGCAGCGGCTGCCGAGCGACCTGATCGAATTCGGCCGCACGATTCCCGTCGCCCGGGTTGCGGCCATGCACGAAGGCAAGCGCCGGGCCCGCGCGCGACGCGCGTCGTCCTAACTTTGGGTAGCTCAGCAGCCGAATTCGTCTACGGCCGTTGAGATTATTTCCACGGCGATAGAAACGGAGATCGCCAGATCCTTGATCACCACGGGTATCGCGTCAGGGGTGGGATGACCGCTCAAGGTCATCTGACACACCTTGTGTGCCTCGGTGAGCAACTGATCATCGTTGAGGTAGGCATACCTGGCCCGGAGCTTGCCCAGGTACTCGTCCTCACCGGCCGCCGCAGGCGGGGCAACGCCGATCGCGATGCCAAGCGCCAGCGCCATTACGCCCAAGGCCTTCATCGGCTACCTCCTCGTTTCAGCGAGCCTAACGGAGGCCTGGGATTAGCTGAACTGTTTCGACTCGGGCGCCGTGGCGGTGGTACTTCCACCAACCGGACTTCGACAGACACGAAGGCGGATTCTGCCCAGACCTCGTGATGGACTCGGGTACATGCTGACCGGATGGCCTCGGGACCGACCCCGTGACTGACCCACTACGGATCGTCGTGGTCGGGTCCGGGATCTGCGGACTGACCACCGCCAGCTCGCTGCTCGACGCCGGCCACCACGTGCGCGTGGTCGCCGCCGAACCCGCTACCGCGACCACGTCGGCGGTGGCCGCCGCGGTGTGGTTCCCGACCCACGTCGGACCGTGGGAACGGGTGTCGCGCTGGGGCGAACACACCTTCGGTGTGCTCGCCCACCACGCGGCGAACGAGGTACCGGGCGTGGTGATGCGCGAGTCGCTGGGGCTCTACCGCGAGCCGCCAGGCGAGCCCGCGTGGACGGCCGCAGTAGGCGGCGTCCGTCCCGCCGAGCCCGACGAGCTTCCCCCGGGGTATGAACACGGCCTGCGGTTCGCGGTGCCGCTGGCGGAGATGCCCCGGTACCTGCCGTGGTTGGTCGCTCGGGTGCACACGCTCGGTGGTGAGTTCGTCCAGCGGCACCTGCGGTCACTGGACGAGGTGGGCAACGGCGCGGACGTCGTGGTGAACTGCGCGGGGCTCGGCGCGCGGGAGCTGGTCGACGACCCTTCGGTCTACCCGGTCCGGGGTCAGGTCGTTCGGGTCGGCAATCCCGGTCTGACGGTGTCGGTCCGCGACGAGGCGCATCCGGGCGGGCGCGCGTACGTGCACCCGCGGAGCGACGACTGCATCCTCGGCGGCACGCTGGAGGTAGACCAGTGGGATACGGCGGTCGACCCGGCGGTCGGCGCAGCGATACTCGAGCGGTGCTGCGACCTGGTGCCGGCGCTGCGCGGTGCCGAAGTACTGGAGCAGCTGGTCGGGCTGCGCCCCGGCCGGCCCGCCGTGCGGCTCGAAGAGGGCGACCCGCTGGCCTTCGGCGCCCGAGTCGTGCATAACTACGGGCACGGTGGAGCGGGCGTGACGTTGAGCTGGGGCTGCGCCCGCGACGTCGTCGAGCTGGTCGGCACCATCATCGGGTGATCGAGTCGAGCGACGTTCAAATCCAGGTCCCAGTTCTGGCCGACGAGATCGTGGCCGAAACTGTGGTGCGGCTCCTGGCTGGTGAGCACGAACCCGAAGGCTTGGTAGATCTTGCGGGCCGAGGTGAGTACGTCGTTGGTCCACAACGTGATTCGGCGATAGCCGGCGTCCCGCGCGAAGTCGAGGCATTGCTCGACGAGCCGCGTGCCGACGCCGAGCCCACGGGCGTCGGCGGTGACCAACAGGATGCGCAGCTTTGCGACGTCGGGATCATCGCCTGCCACGCAGAAGATGCACCCGGCGCGTCGACCGTCGACTTCGGCGATCCACGCCGCTTCGCGCGTCGCGTCGCGATCCGCGGCGTAGTCGGCGACGATGCCGGCCACCAGAGCATCGAAGCCGGTGTCCCACCCGAACTGCCGGTGGTAGGCCTCGCCGTGGGCCATGACGACCCAACCGAGGTCACCCGGTTGGTCGGCTCGCCGTATCGCCACCCGTGCCAGCTGGTCCTGCTGCGTCATGACCTCATCTCCCGGAACACGTCCATCGCGCTACTGAAACGACTGTTTCAGTAGCGGTAGGCTACTCCCGTGGCTCCGGAGACGACAACCCCTTCCGCACGGCAGACGGAGCTACTCGAAGCCGCCTATCGGTACGGCCTCGAGCACGGCATCGCCGACATGTCGCTGCGCCCGCTGGCCGCGGCCATCGGCTCCAGCCCACGCGTGCTGGTCTTCCTCTTCGGCAACAAGGACGGACTGGTTCGGGCCCTGCTGGCGCGTGCGCGCGCCGATGAACTGGCCATGCTGGAACGGCTCGGGCAAGCCGCCGGCGAGCAACCCGTGGGCCTGGCCGTGGCGGTCGAGCAAGTCTGGGCCTGGCTCGCCGCCGGGGAGCATCGTCCGGTGTTGCGGCTGTGGGCCGAGGCGTACACCCGGTCGCTCGTCGAACCCGACGGCGCGTGGGCCGGATTCGCCGAGTCGACCGTGAATGACTGGCTCGCGGTCCTGGCCGAGTGTCAACCCACGCGCGAACGGCGCAGCGCGAAGGGTGCCATCCGGCGCACGCTCGCGCTCGCGGTGCTCCGGGGCGCTCTGCTCGATCTCCTCGCCACCGGAGACGAGCGCCGTACCGGTGCCGCCGTCGACCTCCAACTCACTCTGCTGCGTTGAGCCTGCCGAGCGGCCCGGTCAGTTCACAGCAGGAGTCCCGGACATTCGGTTTGGGCGAGACGGTGAGGTACTAACGTCGATGCCACCGACGACGGAGGTTCACATGGCGGGGCAGATCCCACTGGTCGACTATCTGGTGCTCGACGGGGACGACCCACACCTGGTCGCACAGGAGTGCACGAACTGCGGCGCCCGGTACTTCGACCGGCGCAACGCGTGTGCCAACTGCTTCGCAGGAGAATTCACGACCGTGCCGATCCCCACCGACGGAACGGTGCGCGCGTTCACGATCGTCGCGTTCGCAGCGCCGGGGATCCCCACGCCGTTCGTGGCGGCAATCGTCGATTGCGGCGGAACCCAGGTCCGGGCCAACCTCATCAACGTCGAACCCGACGCCGAGCACGTTCACGACGGCATGAAGGTCCGGCTGGCCACCCACTCGATCGGCGCCGATTCCGAGGGCACCGAGGCGATTGGGTTCGGTTTCGAGCCCGTCGGCTGACGACCGCCCCAACTCGACCCACCCCACGACGAAGGAGCATCAGCTATGAGCGCGAGCGACGAGGTCTGGATCCTCGGGATCCAGATGACCAAGTTCGGCAAGCACGCCGAGCTCGACACGGTCGACCTGGCGGCCCAGGCGGCGACGGGCGCCCTGTCCGATGCGGGCGTCTCCATGGCCGACATCGGCGTGCTCGCGGCGGGCAACCTGATGAATGCGAGCGCCGGTATCGGACAACAACTTCAGAAGCAGATCGGCCAAACCGGAATCCCGGTCTACAACGTGGCCAACGCCTGCGCGACGGGCGCCACCGCGCTGCGCACCGCCATCATGGCGGTCAAGGCGGGCGAAGTCGACTACGGTCTGGCCGTCGGCGTCGAGAAGCTCTCGGGCGCAGGCCTGCTCGGTGGAGGTGGTTCCAAGAAGAAGGACGCCGACACCTGGACTCCGGCAGGCCGGTACGGCGCCGTCGCGCCGATCGACGGCCGCATCGGGACCGAGACCATGCCCGGCGTCTTCGCCCAGATCGGCATGGAGTACGGCCACAAGTACGGCGGCACCAGCTTCGAGTTGTTCGCCAAGATCAGCGAGAAGAACCACGCCCACTCCACCTTGAATCCACTTGCGGCTTACCAGAAGCGGTTCACCCTGGACCAGATCATGAACGACGTCATGATCGCGTATCCCAACACCCGCCCGATGTGTTCGGCCAACTGCGACGGCGCCGCGGCTGCGGTCGTGTGCAACGGCGCAACGTTGAAGTCGCTGTCGCTCGAGCAGCGGCGTCGAGCGGTGAAGGTGTCGGCGTCGGTGCTGACCACCGACCCCTACGAAGCGGGCTGCCAGGTGCTGCCGAACGTCAACACGCTGACCCGTAAGGCGGCGGCGATCGCCTACGAGCAGGCCGGCGTGGGGCCGAGCGACCTCGATCTCGTCGAGTTGCACGACTGCTTCGCCACCGCCGAGCTGGTCCACTACGACAACCTGATGCTGTGCGAGGAAGGCGGCGCGGCGGAGTTCTTCAACTCCGGCGCCACGTGGCGCGACGGCTCGACACCGGTGAACGTGTCGGGCGGCTTGGAGTCCAAGGGTCACCCCATCGCGGCCACTGGCATCGCCAACATCTGGGAGGTCTGCCACCACCTCCGCGGTGAGGCCGGGGACCGCCAGATCGCCGGTGCGACAGTCGGTCTCGCCCACGTCATCGGGCTGGGCTCAGCCTGCGGCGTCCACATCCTGGAGAAGTCAGCGGCTTGACTTCCCGGAGCCCACTCGAGCTGCGGATTTCGCACGCTCTTCACCACCGCTGAGCAGGGGCGTGCTCGTGGTCGCCCGGTGCCACCCGTGCGCTCTGCGCGACCAGGCGAAGGCGTCAATACATAGCCGAGGGAATATAGTTCGCCCCCTTGAGCTAGGTCGCCGGACCCCGACGCCGACAGTGAGGGTGGTGGCGAAACTCGCGCAGTGCCTTAGGGCCAACGATTCTGAGTGATCGGTGCGAGTGGCATGTGAAGGGCTACCGATTGCCGCTACATAGTGCGCGTGATATATGTACCAACGTGGAAAAACGGCTGACGAATGCAGACGTCAGCGAAGACGTCGGGGAATTACTCGACCAAGCGCTGGACCTGACGGCGCGGTTCCTGACCGATCGCGCCGACCTTGGCGCGTCCGCCGCGTTCGCGATGAACAGGGTCTGCCGGGAAGGGCCCATTCGGCTTACGACGCTGGCCGCCAAGGAAGGCGTCAGCCAGCCGTCGATGACTCAGCTGATCCAGCGGCTGGAGCGCCAGGGCCTGGTAACCAGGCTCGCGGACCCCGACGACGGCCGCGCTGCCCTCATCGGCATCACCGAGCGCGGCCAGACGCTCCTCGACGATCGCAAGCGGCTCCGCCGTGAGCGCCTGGCGACGTTGTTGGCGACCCTGACGTCGGACGAGCAATGCGCGCTGTGGCTTTCGGCGCAGGTGGCCAATCCGGCCCTGCGTCGGCTTGCCGAGAATGCCGATTGTCCGGCCGAGGGCGGTCCGGCGCACGCGGCCGAGGCCGGGACGGTCGAGAACCGACCAGAAGTCCAGCGGAAGGTGTTCGGGTGAAGTCGATTCCGGTGGGTCGCGGCCTCAAGAAGGTGTGGATCCCGTTGGTGCTCATCGTGGTGCTGGCGATCTCGGGGCTGGTGGTGTTCCGGCTTCACAAGCAGTTCGGCTCCCAGGACCTCAACGCCAACGCGGGTGCGGGCATAGAGATCGTGCAGTTCAACCCCAAGATCATGGTCTACGACGTGTACGGCTCGGGCAGCACCGCGCAGATCAGCTACTTCGACCCGGACGCGAACGTGCATTCGGTCACCGTGCCGCTGCCGTGGTCGATCACCTTGTCGACGACATTGCCTGCCGTCAGCGCCAGCCTCATGGCCCAGACCGATGGCGATCAGATTGGATGCCGAGTGACCGTGAATGGAACCGTGCGTGAGGAGCAATCCGCCAATGGGACCAACGCCCAGACCTACTGCCTGGTGAAGTCGGCATGACTCATAACGCGCCCCCCGAAGCCACCACCGGCCACCAGAAGCGCCCCTTCTTCGCCCACATGCTCCGCATCCTCGCGGTGCCGATCGTCCTGTTCTGGGTGTTCGTCGCCGTGGTGGTGAACGTGATCGCGCCGCAGCTCGAGGTCGTCGGCGAACTCCACTCGGCCCCGATGGCGCCCGAGGACGCGCCGTCGATGAAGGCGATGAAGTTGATGGGTGGCAACTTCAAGGAGTTCGACTCCAACAGCACGGTCATGGTCGTCATCGAGGGCCAGCAGCCCCTCGGCCCCGACGCGCACGACTACTACAACGAGATCATCCGCAAGCTGCAGCACGATCCCACGCACATCCAGCACATCCAGGACTTCTGGGGCGACACCCTGACGGCCGCGGGCGCGCAGAGCGCCGACGGCAAGGCCTCCTACGTGATGATCAACCTGGCGGGCGAGCAGGGCCAGACCCTGGCCAACGAAGGCGTCCAGGCCGTGCGCAAGGCCATCGAGGACACCAAGGCCCCGCTCGGGGTGCAGGCCTACGTTGCGGGTCCGGCGGCACTCACCGACGACCTGCACGTCATCGGCAACGCCAGCCTGGCGCAGATCACCTTGATCACCCTGTGCGCGATCGCTGGCATGCTGCTCGTGGTCTATCGCTCGATCAGGACGACGCTGATTCAGTTGTTCCTGACGTTCCTCGGGCTGCTGACCGCGCGTGGGGTGATCTCTGTGCTGGCCACGCACGGCGCCTTCGGGCTGACTACCTTCGCCGGCAACATCCTGACCATGTTGGCGATCGCGGCGGCCACCGATTACGGCATCTTCACCTTCGGCCGCTATCGCGAAGACCGCGGCATGGGGCTGGACAGAGACGACTCGTATTACGCCACCTTCAAGTCCGTCGCACCCGTCATCGTGGGCTCCGGCCTGACCATCGCCGGAGCGACGTACTGCCTCAGCTTCGCGCGCCTGCCCTACTTCTCCACGATGGGCGCACCGGTGGCGATCGGCATGGTGGTGGTCGTCGCGATCGCGGTCACGCTCGGACCGGCGGTGCTGTTCCTCGGGAGTCGGATTGGGCTCTACGAGTCCAAACGCCCTCCGCAGAGCCGATTTTGGCGCCGTGTCGGCACCACGGTCGTCCGGTGGCCTGCACCTGTGTTCGTGGCGAGCCTGTTCGTGGTGCTCATCGGCATCGTCGCGATACCGGGCTACAAACCGGCCTACAACGACCGGTACTACCTGCCGGACACCGCGCCGACGAACGTTGGCTTCGCCGCGGCTGATCGGCACTTCTCACAGGCCCGGATGAACCCCGACATCCTGATGGTCAACGCCGACCACGACATGCGGAATCCGGCCGACATGTTGGTGCTGAACGCGGTGGCGCGAAACGTCATGCACACCCAGGGCATTGCGATGGTGCAGAACATCACCCGGCCCTTGGGCATCCCGATCCAGCACAGCTCGATTCCGTTCCAGACGAGCGTCCAAGGGCAGACGAGCAACATGAACCTGCCATTCCAGCGGGATCAGCTGGCCAACATGGAGAAGATGGCCGCCGCGACGCAGGTCTCGATCGACATCATGGAGAAGCAGTACCAACTCTCCCTCAAGCAGACCGCTCTCACGCAGGACTCGGCAGTCAAGTCGCAGGACCTGCTGGCGACCACCGAGCAGCTGCGAGACAACATTGCGAACTTCGATGACCAGTTCCGGCCGTTGCGCGCCTACTTCTACTGGGAGCCGCACTGCTTCGACATCCCACTGTGCACCGCGGCGAGGTCCCTGTTCGACTCCCTCGACAGCATCGACGAAGTCACTGACAAGACGGGGGCGGTGCAAGGCAACACCGACCAACTGGCGGCACTCGCTCCGCAGCTGACCGCACTTCTTCCGCAGACCATCGAGACCATGAAGACCACTCAGGCGCTGACGCTGGCGTCGGTCAGCTCGCAGAAGGCCCTGCTCGACCAGATGGAGGCGACCAACGACACCGCCTTGGCGATGGGTTCGGCGTTCGACGACGCCAAGAACGACGACCTCTTCTACCTGCCCCCGGAGGCCTTCCAGAACCCCGACTTCGAGCGCGGGCTGAAGATGTTCATGTCGCCCGACGGCAAGTCGGCGCGGATGTTCATCACCCACGAGACCGATCCCGCGACGGTCGAAGGCATCGCCCGGGTCGACTCAGAACGCAAGGCTGCGCAGGACGCCTTGAAGATGACCTCACTCTCCAACGCCAAGATCTACCTGGGCGGGGTTGCGGCCACCTACAAGGACATGTCCGACGGCGCCAAGTACGACCTGATGATCGCCGTCGTGTCGGCCCTGACGCTGATCTTCATCATCATGCTCATCCTGACCCGAGCCGCGGTGGCAGCACTCGTCATCGTCGGAACGGCGGCCAGCTCGATCGCCGCATCATTCGGTATCTCCGTGCTGCTCTGGCAGGACCTCTTCGGTATTCAGGTGCAGTGGCTCGTCATGTTGATGTCGGTCATCATCCTGCTGGCGGTGGGATCGGACTACAACCTGCTGCTGGTCTCCCGATTCAAGGACGAGATCCACGCCGGCCTGAAGACCGGCATCATCCGTTCCATGGCAGGGACGGGCGGCGTCGTGACTGCGGCCGGGTTCGTGTTCGCGGCCACCATGGCGGCGATGATGTTCAGCAAGCTGATCGTGCTGGCCCAGATGGGGTCGAC
Source organism: uncultured Actinomycetota bacterium (assembly GCA_963791215.1). GTDB lineage: Bacteria > Actinomycetota > Actinomycetes > Mycobacteriales > Mycobacteriaceae > Mycobacterium. The sequence continues at coordinate 140,832 of CAWBRR010000023.1, forward strand.
GATCGCGATCGGACTCTTGGTCGACACCTTGATCGTGCGCTCCCTGCTGATGCCCTCGATCGCAACGCTGTTGGGCCGCTGGTTCTGGTGGCCGCTGGTCGTCTACCCCCGGGGCGACAACCACTTTCGCAAGCCCCAACCTCCAACTCCCTCGAAGGACGACGAGGACACTGAGGCAGTGCCTGCACAGGCGTAGCGCGTAACTCGGCAAGCCGGACCAACGGGGGGCGACCCCCCTCGCGCCCCCCGTTGGTGGTCTTCGTGTCCGACCGTGATCAGCAGGTGAGCTCGACGTACACCGTCTTGCTGATGAGGGTGGTGACCAGATCGTCGCCGGCTCCCGGTGCGCCAGAGTCGGTGCGCGAGAACGTCTGACCAGGACGAACCGAGCCGACGGAACAGCGCTCCGATGCTTTGTCTCCGACGCGGTACACGATGACCTCGAAGCCTTGCGACTGCAGCTGGCTGACGGTGCCGTCGACGGTCGGCGGTGCCGCTGGGGCGGCGTTCACGGTCGCGATCGGTCCGAACCCCGCCACGGTTGCTGCAGCGAGGACAGTAAACAGGTAGTTCTTCATCGTCGTGCCTCTCGTGTTCCGGTGGCAGCGGGGCGGGTCTGCGGCCGAGGCCGCTTCGCCTCGTTCGTGATGCCTCCAGCGGATTCAGTTGCCTTTCAGTGCGTTCCGCCAATGAAATCGTCGCTCGCCGGCGGCACGGGGCGATCAGTAGCTGACCACTGCAATCTCGAGGGTCCGTGTCAGGGTCCTACCTAGCCGCCGGCACCGATGGTCGCGGCGCCGCGCAGCGGCAATGCCAGCTAGCGTCTGGGCAACAGCTTGGCGAGTTCGTCGCGGCTGGTGGTTCCGGTCTTCTGCATGGCGCGGTAGACGTGACTGTCGACGGTGCGGACCGACAGGGTCAGACGCTCGGCGATGGCGGGGTTCGACAGTCCGTCGGCGATCAGCATGGCGATCTCACGCTCGCGACCGGTCAGCGGTAGGTCGTCGCTGGCCTCGCGAAGTGCAGGGGTGTCGGCGCCGCCGCATCGTGCGGCGAGCTCGCCTGCGCGCGTCGAGCATGCCAATGCCGACCCGCGTAGCTCTTGGCGGCGGAAGTCGACGGCCGCGCGCGCGGCCGCATCCACGGCCGCGACGAGGTCGCCCATGCGCTCGAAGTCCTCGGACACCGCGGCCAATTCCGTTGCGTCGCCGTCGCGGAGGGCCACGACGAACCGGAGGGCAAGACCGGCGCGTGGTCCCTCGACGATCGCCTCGAGCTCATGCAGACGAGGCGCACCCGAATGGTCGCCGAACTGTGTGGCGGTCTGTAGGCACAACACCTCGGCAGCGAATTGCCCTTGGGATCGCGCCATTTCGGCCGCCGACAGCATGATCGTGATCGCTTCGCTGACGGCACCCTGGCCAGCGGACACCCAGGCGCGGGCGAGGCTCCGTTCGTAATCCAGTGACCGGAACGGACGTCGCCGCGCTTCGAGCGCGGACAGTCCGGCGGCCGCATCGTTCGGGAAACCCCGGATGGCGAGGGCGGTCGACAGCGGGAAGTGATAGCGGTATCCCCACCCGAGCGCGTGACCCGAGGCCGACAACATCGCTGCAGCCTGCTCCAGCAGCGCACACGCAGTATCCAGGCGGCCCGCGCCGAGCGCGGCCCGACCCGCCACCGCGCCGCCGAGCAGGTGAGCGGCCCCCGGAAGATCGGCGGCCTGTTCGCGCGCCCGTTCGGCCACGGCGACTGCATCCTGAATCCGACCCGCCAACAGCAGGGCGCTGACGTGCGCGTCGGCGATGTTGAACCTCATCTGCGGAGCATCGAGTGAACGGGTCGCGCCGGTGTAGCCGCCTTCTGCGACGGCCACCGCATCGGTGGTGCGCCCCGCATCCGCGTAGATGGCAGTGAGCGCCCACGCCAGCTCGGCGTCGACGACGGCAGGCAGCTCGTCCAGCGCGAGATGCTCCGAGGCGAGCGTGGCCAGCGCCGGTTGGTCCATCGCGAACCAGTACACCGTGAGGAAGGCGTCGATATAGCTGCGTGCGCGCTGCGGGGTGGTGCGCGCGGCGTCGTCGATGAGTTCCTTCGCGCGCACGGGATCGGCAAGCACCCACAGCATGTTGCTGGCCCGCAGGAATGCGAACCTCGCGGTGTCGTCGTCCGTCAACTCGCTGGTGCGGACCTCGGCGAGCACCGCGTCGGCCTCCTCGCCGCGGCTGAGCCACGAAAGTGCATGGGCGCGAACGAAGTTCGCCTCGGAACCGGCTCCGGCCCGGATCGCCGCTTCGGCCAGTCGATCCGCGAGCGGCAGATCCGCCAACCACACCGCCCCGTTGGCGGCCCTCACCAGCAGGTCGGCGTCGGGAGTGAGGTCTGATTCGAGACTCAACGTGGCACGGCGCACCAGCACCGGGACGTCGTCGCGGTGCTCCGATGCGGCGAGTTCCGTCGCGACCAGCCCGCGCAGCCGACGCAGCCGGGTGGGCGCGGTGCGCTCCCTGCGCACTTCGCCGTAGAGCGGATGCGCCACGCGCACCTCCAGCCCGCCAACGGTGGGTTCGAGCACGATGAGGCCGCGGGTGTCGGCGTCCTCGACGGCCGCTGGCGACGTGATCCGCCTCAAGGCCGCCAGCTGAATCGGCTCGCCAACGGCCAGCGCATCGATCACCTCACCTACCGCAGTCGGTAGGGTGCCGATGCGGGATTCGATCACCTCCACCAGACCGGGCGCCACGATCGGGTCGCCCGTCCACCGCCAGGCCCCCTCCTGCACCTCGAGCCTGCCGTCGGCGAGTTCCCGCTCGACGACGTTGCGCAGATACAGCGCATTGCCGTGAGTAAGCGTCCACAACCGTTGCGCGGCATCTGGATCCACCGACCCCAACGTCGCCGACAACAGAGTGGCCGACTCGTTCTGGGACAGGGGCTGCAACTCGAGCCGGTCGAATTGGCCTCCTCGCCAAATCTCCTGAACCGCAGTGGGAATCGGGTCTCCGCTGCGCACGGTGAGCACCACTTTGGCAGCGCCGCGCTGGACGATCTGCTGCACGACGAAGATCGACAGATCATCGAGGAGATGCACGTCGTCGACGGCGACCACCACGGTGGCGCACTCGGGTGCGGCCGTGAGTGATTCGATCACTCCGCGCACCAAGCGAATCGTGTCGGTGACGTCCGGCTGCGACCAGACGTTGAAGGCTCCGAGCGGAAGCGTTCGCGCCGACGACGTGCCGACCGCCCAGCGGCCCTCGCATCCCCGAGCCACCGCGGCCGACAACGCCTCACGGACGATGCGGCTCTTTCCCACCCCTGCCGCCCCACCGACGACGATCCCGAAGACGTCGGAATCCGATATCGCAGCCTCGATGGCGAGCAGCTCTTCCGAACGGCCGGTCAGCGGCCATGACAACCGCACTCAGCGAGCCTCTCTGCCCGTCGTCACTCGATCAGGGTTCCTTCTTCGAGTGCCACGCCCGCCTCCCGGAGCAGCACGGATTGGGCCTCCTCGTAGATCCGCCAGGCATCTTCAGCGGTGTCTCCCACCGCGGTGAGGCCGACCCGGCCGCACTCGGTGAGGCAGCTGATCATGTGAAACACCACTCCGGTGCGGCGGGCCTGATCGAAGTGCAGACCATGGCTCACCACGATGTCGAAGAGGTCCCTGACGGTCAACGCCTTGAGTCGGTCGTCCTCGAGGTGATCGGTCGCGACCAGATACTTGGCGCTGCCAGTGGGGGTGGTGAACACCCCGAGCTCACCGTCATAGCTGCCGTCGGTGAGGAATTGCAGAGTCAGGAACGGGTGGGTGGTCCCGCCCTTGCGGAGGTTCAATTCGATCGCATATGGTGTCCACGCGCCGCTCTTGTCTTGTACGACAACGAAATCGACCGCGAACCGCCCGAGCACTCCGAGCTTCGCGAGGTGCCGCCCGACCACCATCGCAGGTTCTGCGATGAGCGCGGCGTAGCCGGGATCCGCCGGGAAGACACAGCCGAGGTATTTCTGGCCGCTCGCCCCACCGAGCAGCTGGTCATGCGTGGACAGCAGCTCGACCGTGCCGTCGGGCAGGGCCCGCATCTGGACACTCGGGCTGGTCAACGCCTCTCCGGTGATCCGTTCCTCGACGATGCCGCCATGTTTCTCGAAGGCGCCCAGATAGACGTCAAGGGCGAGCGATTCGGCCTCGAGTTGCATGCCGAGCACGCGCTCGGTGACTGCGGCGGCCTCGTCTGAGGAGCCCGCAGCGGGCAGCCCATTCAGGTCTACGGACGCGTTGCCCGAACCCGAGACACCGTCGTTGAGCTTCACGATCGCCTGACTCAACGATGGTCGCTTCCGGCGCATGGCCTGCACGGCCGCCACGATGTCGTCGACCGTATGGAGGTCCTCTGCGCCCACCGGGCACGGGACGTCGAGTTCCTCGAACATCCTTCGACAGCCCGTCTTGGTGCCGAGGTCCGCAAGTCGGGGATCCGCGCCGTACATCGGGAGACCGAGACTGAGTGCGACGTCCCGTTCGAGCGGCGTGGTGTTGTACGGAATCAGGTGGCTTCTGGCCGGGTTGGGGATGAGGGACCGGATCTGGCGTAGAAGTCGGGGGCGCGCAAGGAGTTTCGCGCTTAGTGGGTCAGGTGAGGCGTCGCCGACCGGGACCAGCGTGAGCCTGGCCCGCGCATGGCTGGGAATCACTCCGGGGAGCAGCCCGAGGTAGTACTCGATGGTGGCTTCGGAAACGGGCTGCGACGTCACGTAGATCATCCGCAGCCGCGGCTGGCGCAGCAGTAGCAGCAGGAACAGCGCGCGTTCCTCCATGGCCTGCATGACGGTGCCACTGCCTGCGGTGCGTCGCTCGATGCTGATCGACGGGACCACGACCACCGATTCGTCTTCCAAGCCGAGTTGCATCGACGCCCACACGGACGGCATGGCCAGTTGTAGATCGTCGAAATGGCGGTAGCGCTCGGCCTCGTCAAGCTGTGAGAGTTGTGTCATGTGCTCACCTATCTGTCGTCGCGTTCGTCCTTGAGCGCGAGGATGTTGTGGACCCGCACGGAGCGGCTGAATCCCTTGGGTTGCACGTCGCCGACGGGTTCGGAGACGAACACGTGCTCGGTGGCCGCCAGCACGCGGTCGGTGACGAGCACCTGCCAGGCCTTGGCGTCGCCACACAGTCGGGCGGCCAAGTTCGTGACACTGCCGATGGCGGAGTAGTCGAATCGGCCCTCGAAGCCGATCCGGCCGAGCGTCGCATACCCCTGCGCGATACCGATTCCCAGCGCGAGGTCATGCCCCTTGCGTTGCCAGCCCTCGGCGAGTTCGCGTACGGCGTCCCTGATCTGCAGCGACATCCGGCCCGCCCGCTCGACCGGGTCGTCGCACTCGACCGGGTCATTGAAGAAGACCATCATCCCGTCACCGGTGAACCGCTCGAGCGTGCCTTCGTAGTGATGCACCAATTCACCCATGGCGCGGTGGTATTCACCCAGCACGCCCATCACCTCCTCGGGCTCGCTGGCCTCTGCGAACGGCGTGAAGCCCCGCAGGTCGGTGAACACCACGACGATCTCGCGGCGATGACTGGCCAGCAGGCTCTCGTCGCCGACGACCAGGTCGGCGAGCTGCGGTGACAGGAAGTGACGCAATCGGTTGGTGCGCTCCAACTCCGCCACTTGCGCGGCGACCCGCGACTCGAGTTCTGCGTTCCACGAGGCCAACTCGTCGGCCTGGCGCCGGATGGTGTCGTGGTACCGCTTGATCCGCGCCAGCGAGGCCACCCTCGCCATCAGCTCGTTCTTGTCGAAGGGTTTCAGGACGAAGTCGTCGGCCCCGGCCTCGAGCGCGGCCAGCCGCTGTTCACTTCCGCTGGCCGTGATCATCACGACCGGAAGGAATTCCGTGGCCGGAGTGGACCGGATCCTTCGGCAGAGTTCGAGCCCATCCATCACCGGCATCACGATGTCGAGTAGCGCGATGTCGATGTCTTCGGTCTCGAGCAACGCCAGCGCCTCCGCACCCGACGACACGGTGAGCACCCGATACCCACGGGGCGACAGGTGCGCGTCGAGGAGCCTGAGGTTCGCAGGCTCGTCGTCGACGGCGAGCACGGTCACCGGAGTGTCCATCAGTCCACCGCCCCGGAGAGAAACGCCTCGACCTGTGCGGGCAACGCGCGCACGCTGATCGGCTTCTCGACGAACCCGTCGAAGCCCGCCAGCGCTGCCCGCGTCCGGTCCTCGGCCATCGCGGAGGCGGTGACGGCGACGACCGGTACGCTCCGCCCGAGGCTCCCCTGTCTCAACCGGCGAAGCGTCTCGGTGCCGTCGATGCCGGGGAGTTGAAGATCCATCAGCACCAGGTCGGGCGGATCCTCCTGCGCGGCCCGTAGCCCCTCCTCGCCCGATCTGGCCTCGATGACGTGGTAGCCGGCGAATTCCAGAACGTCGCGAACGAGTTTGAGGTTCAGCGGATTGTCCTCGACGACGAGGATCCGGCGCGGCGTCACGACGTCTCCGAGGGCTGCGGAACGGACTGCGGCTCGACCGGGACGCCTGCTCGACGCAGCGCGTCGACCAGTTCGTCACGCCCAACCGGCTTGAGCAGATACGCCTCCGCGCCGAGGGCCATGCCCCTGGCCCGGTCGTCGTCGACCGAGGCGACGACCACCGGAATGGCGGCAGTGGCGGGGTCGGAGTTCAGCTCGGTCATCACCCCCCAACCGTCGAGCCGCGGCAGTCCGATGTCGAGCACGACGGCAGCGGGCAGCACGCGCCGGATCACCTCGAGGGCCTCGACGCCGTCCCGGGCCCGCACCACCTGAACCGGTAAACCATCCAAATAGGCCGAGAGCAGGTCGATCGACGCCCGATCGTCGTCGACGATGACAACGACGGGGAGCTCGCTGCACCCGGACGAGTCGCCGTCGTCCGCACCGTCCTGCAGGCCGGGGATGGCGAAGCCGAATGTGCTTCCCACGCCCACGGTGCTCTCGAGCCACATCCGCCCGCCGAGCAACTCGACCATGCGCCGGGAATGGGTCAAACCGAGTCCGGTGCCCTCTTCCTTCGGTGCCCCCCGCCTGCCCTGCTGAAATGACTCGAAGATGCGCTCCCGATCCTCCGGAGGCACCCCGATGCCGGTGTCGGCCACCGTGACGAAGAGCTCGGTCCCCTCGCGGTAGGCACGGACGGAGACGCTGCCGCCGTCCGGCGTGAACTTGACGGCGTTGGTGACCAGGTTGAGCACCACCTGCTTGAATCGCCGCTCGTCGGAGTGGATCAGCTCGACGTCGTCAGCGACCTGCACCGTCATGGCGATGGCATGTTTGGTCGCCCGGTCCCGGACCATCGCCAGGGTGCCGTCGACGGCGCTGCCGACGCTGAAAGTGGTGGGCTCGAGCACCATCTGACCCGCTTCGACCTTCGACAGGTCCAGGATCTCGTTGATCAATGCGAGCAGATGCTTGCCAGAGTTCCGGATGTCGTGCAGGTACTCGTCCTGGCGCTCGTTGATTTCGCCGAACATGCGATCCAGCAGCACCTCCGAGAAGCCGATCACCGCGTTCAGCGGGGTGCGCAGTTCATGGGACATGCTGGCCAGGAACTCCGACTTGTGTTGGCTGGCGATCTCGAGCTCCCTGGTCTTCGTCTCCAGCTCCCGGAACAGACGTGCGTTGACGATCGCCAGCGCGGATTGGCTGGCAAAGGTGCGCAGCAGTTCCGTCACGTCCGGCGGGAACGCGCCCGTAGCGCGGCGACAGATCACCAAGACGCCCACCATGTCGTCGCCCCGCAGCATGGGAACCGCGAGCACTGAGCGCCATCCGTCCCGGAACAGGATCTCGAGATGGGGATCGAGTTCGGCGTTAGCAAGGTCGGGAACCTCCAGCGGCCGGCGATCGAGCGCGGCCCGACCCACCAACGTCGACTCGCGGCGGATCGTGATCCCCCCCAGCTGCTCGAGTAGCTCGCGGCTGCTACCGACGGCACGGACGTGAAACGAGTCGCTCGACTCGTCGTACTCCACGATCGAACCCCCGTCGGTTCCGACGGCTGCGCCACCCACGCCGAGGTTGGTCAGCCGCACCGCATTGCTGACGATCCGGTTCAGCACCTCGTCGAGATCGAGGCTCGAACCGACGGCCTCGCGCACCTCCCGTAGCGCCTCCAGCTGGGCCACCTTGCTCGACAGCTCGGTCTGTCTGGACTCGAGTGCGCGCATCAGCTTGACCTGATGTAGCACGATCGCCGCCTCAGCGGCGAACTCCTCGAGGAGCTCTCGTTCGCGAACATCGAAGGGCGCCACGTCCGTTCGCCACAGAGACAGCACGCCGACGACCTCGTCCTGAAGGAGCATCGGCGTGGACAGCAAGGTACGGAAGCCGGTGAGCTCCTGGAGGTCCGCGCGTCCGTACTCCGCGTCGCTGAGCACGTCGGCGACCTGGTGGGTACACCGGTCCTCGGCCGCCCGCCCGACCGTCGACGAGCGATTCCTGGCGATCGGATGCAGCTCCAAGTGTTCGCGATAGTCATCCGGGGTTTCGCCCGAGACTCGCGAGATGCGGAACACGTCGCCCTCGAGGACGAACAGCTGCGCGGCCCGCGCGCGGCACAGACGCGCAGCCTTATCGAGGACGGTGTCCAGTACTTCCCCAGGGTTGTTTACGTCGCGACCGAGCGCGGCCAGGATCTCCCGGCTGGCCGCAGACTGCTCACGCGCATCCCGCAACTCCCGGTGCAACTCGAAGGCAGCCCTCGTCGTACGGGTCGTGCGTTCACTCGGTTCGGTCACCGTCTCCCCCTGAGCTCCTGCCATTCTGGAACCGAAACGCCGGCCAGCGCAATGGACAATCCGACGGAGCCGAAAAATAGCGAAATCGGACCAAGCATGAACGCGGTTCGACTATGCGCTCACCGTTGATTCGTCAGAGCCGTGTCCGCGGCCGGATCGCGTTGGCCTTCTCCACCAACGCGATGCGCTCCCACACGTCGGTCGTCTCGCGGGCGAGTTCGCGGTAGCAACGCTCCATCCCGGTACGGATTCCGGATTCGTCGAAGTCGTCTCCGAGCAGCGCGGCGGCGGTGCTGGTGTTCCCCACTCGCAGCCAGTCCAACGCAGCGCTGAGTACGCGCAGCCGAAGGGTCGCTCGCTTGACGGCGGATTCGAGGGGCAGTGCCGCCGCCCGCGCGCCGACGTCGAGCAGGGTGGCTTCGTCGAGTTCCTCGGGTGCCCGGCCGTCGAGCAGGAGCTCGATTGCGGTGGCGCCTGCGGCGGTGAAGTGCGCTGAGGAGACTGGAATCTGGTCCAGCGGGGCGATTGCGGCGACCCGGTCGCCGGCTCGCGCGCGCTGCCTCGCCAGCCCGAACGCGGCGCTGTAGTAGCTGTGTTCGGTCCGCCATATCCGTTCGTAGTAGCTCATCGCCTCAGCACGCGCGTCGCGCAGTTCGGCGGTGGCCGCGACCGCGAGTTTGGGGCCGAGCTCGCCGGGCAACGCCGTCAGCACCGCATCGAAATCCGCTGCTGCCCTGCCGAAGTCGCCCTCCAGCAGTGCGCACTGCCCCCGGTACCAATCCAGCCGCCAGTCGCCGGGTACCACCGAACGCAGTTCGTCGAGCCGTTTCCTGGCGTCCTTCGGCGAGCCGAGCTCGAGCGACGCGCGGACCAGCCGCAGTGGGATCTCGACCGAGCCGTCATCGACCCCGGTCCCGCCGAGGGCGAGCGCGTTCTCGAGTTGAGCGGGCGGGGTACCGCTGGTGGTGGCGAGTGCGGCCGCACCCGGGTCGTCGGGGTCGACCATGGGAACGGGCAACGCGGCGATCACGTGCGTGGCATCCACCGGCACCTCCCGGCTGGTGCCGAAGACCGCGCGCTGCGGGCTGAAATGGCTCGACATCCGTGGCTTCGGGCTGCCCGCCTCCGCCGCCGCGATCTCGTGCAGCACCCCAGCCAGTTGGTCGGCCAGCTCCGCCATCGACGAGAAGCGCGCAGCCGGATCGGGGTCGGTGGCACGCAGGATCGCGCGGGACAGCGATTCGTACTTGGCAAGCACCGGCACGGTCGCGGGCGGGGGAAGCTGCTCGACGAATCGGCCCTTCTCCTGTGGCACGTCCATGACGAGCACCGCCAGGGTCCGCCCCACCGTGTACACGTCACTCGCGACGGTGGGGCCCGTGTAGCCGATCTCCGGGGCCTGGAAGCCGCGCGTCCCGAAGATCGCGCCTTCGTCGTCGTCCATGGCGATGACCGCGCCCAGGTCGATGAGCTTGAGCTGCTCGTCGGTCTGCATGACGTTGTCCGGCTTGAAGTCGCAGTAGGCGAAGCCCTCCGCGTGCAGGTAATCGAGCGCAGGTGCGATCTCGACGATGTAGGCGAGGGCATGGTCCGGAGGAAGCGGGCCCTTGCGGTCGGCGCGGATCTGTTTGAGCGACTTGCCGTCGACGTACTCCATGACGATGTAGCCGACGGGGATGCCCGCGGAATCGGGATGCTCGACGAAGTTGTAGACCTCGACGATGTTCGGGTGCTTCACCTCCGCCAACGTGCGGACTTCGGCCGCAGCGGCGGCCATGGCGTCGGCGTCCCCCGAGTTCAGCAAGCCCTTGAGCACCACCCAGCGGTCGTGCAGCTTGCGGTCGATCGCGAGGTACACCCACCCGAGCCCGCCGTGTGCGAGACACCCCCGCACTTCGTATTGCCCGGCGACGAGATCGCCGGGAGAAAGCTTGGGCACGAACGAATATCGCGTGCCGCATTGGACGCAGACGCCCTCGTCGAGCCCGGACTGTCCGTCGCGGCTACGCCCCACCGGCTTCCTGCAGTCGGAGTTGCCGCAATATCGCCGCGCCTCCGGGACTTGCGGATCGGTCATCACCGCCGTGGCTGGATTGCGCTTCGGTATCCGGGGTAGCGCGACGATCCCCGCGCCCAGTCGGCCGCGCGTACTGGCGCCCCTCGACAATCCACGCCGCGTCGCGCGCACCGCTCGGGCCGTCGAAACGCTGGCCGCCGCAGTCGGCTCGGGCCGCCGCGTCGCCTCGGGGTCGTCGAAGCTCATCTGGTCTTCCCCTGCATCTTCGGCAGCATCTCTTCAGTCCCGATACTTCGGTTGTGGCGGACCGGGCGACGGGCCGAGGCCTCGCAGCCGGGCGTCGTAGAGCCGTTCCCAGGTTCCGTCGACGCGCATGCGCTCCAGCACGCCGTTCACGAACCGGACCAGGTCGTCGCTCCCCCGCTTGACCCCGACGCCGTAGGGTTCGATGCCCATGCTGTCACCCACCGTCTCCACGTTCGGATCCTGATGGACGAGTCCGGCCAGCACCGCGTCGTCGGTGCTGATCGCGTCGACCTGGCCCTGCTGAAGCATCACGAGGCAGTCAGTCCAGCTGCTCACACCGACCAGGGTCGGCCGCGGGTCGAGCGTGAACAACCTCGCCAGCGACGTCGTGCCGAACACCGAGCACACGCGTTTGCCCGGCAGGTCGGCCACGGAATGGATGCCCGAGCCCTTGACCACGAGGATCTTCTGATGTGCGTAGAAGTACGTCGTGGAGAACGCGACCGACTCCTCGCGCTTACAGGTGATCGAGTAGGTGCGGACCACCAGATCCACTCCGCCGGATTGCAACTCGGTTTCCCGTTGGGTGGGGTTGATCACCTTCAGGTCGACTAGGTCGGGATCGCCTAAGAGCGCGCGCGCGAGCTCGCGAGCGACGTCTATGTCGAAGCCCTCCAGCTGACCCGTCGTGGGGTTCCGAGATCCGAAGGGGTAGCTGTCCTGATCGACACCGACGATCAGCCGGCCGCGTTCGGCGATCGCCGCCATCGTCGAACCGGTGGGCATGGCACCCGGTTCGGGCAACGCCCCGGGGCGCAAACTGGCCTCCGGATCGGTGCACTCGCGGCTCCCGGGTCCGGCGTGACCGTGACTGTCGGGTCCGGCATGGCCGTGACATCCTGCGCTCCGGACGGCTTCTGGTCGGCGGGCGCGACCGTGATCGCGGCCGGGGGTGTCGACGACGATCCACACCCGGATGCGAACGCGAACACCAACAGTGCCAGCATGATTCGCACTCTCATAGGAACTCCTTGAGCCGCGGCCACAACCCGGCGACCGCTGCCCCGGCAGCGAGCCCCATCAGCACCAGCGTCACCGTTGGACTCCAGACCAGCCACACCCCCGCCGCTGAAACGTGGTCGCGCAGCGCGACGCGGGTTCCCTCGATCTGGTCACGCACGCTGGACTCGACGATGGCGAATTGCGTTGCGGAGGCGTGCGGATCAGAGCCGATCGCCTGGGTGACCGCACCGTTGTAGTCACTGTTCCGGTAGAGCTCCACCTGTTTGCGATGGCTGGTCCTCCAGTCCTCGACCGCGATCATCGTGGGGGACCGCTCCGTGCCGAGCAGCGTGACCAGGCCTTGGATGTGAGCGTCGAACGACTTCTCGTAGGCCGTGATGTCGCCGTGCGCGATCAGCTCGAGGGTCTCGTCGGTCCGGGCCTGCTGGGCGAGGATGCGCGCCTTGGCGAGCCGTCCGAACTCCGCCGCCTCGCGGCTGCTCTCGTCGATGGCGCGCGCCGCCGAGCCGGTCGCGATGAGTATCGCCCCGCCGACCAGCACGACGGACGTCGCGGCGACGATCAGGCCCACGTTGAACTGTCGGTTGGTGCGGGCGTAGACGACTGCCGAGCCGATGCCGGTCGCCGCGAGGACCAGCCCGAGCAGGATGAAGCCCACCATCGGCGCCGACCCGACGCCACGTTGGTCGTCGCCGACCGCGGCGAGGTCGTCGGTGAAGATCCCCTCCGCGGCGGGAAGCATGGTGTTCTGCATCAACCACGACGCCTCGCGCAGGTACCCGGCCCCGACTACGAACGTCTGTCGATTGTTGGCCCGCGCCGACTCGACCATTCCCGTATACGCCGTCAGCTGCGCCGTCAGCTGCGCCACCGCCTTTCGCGTGGCCGGATCGGTGGCCCCGGCGGTGACGTCCGTCAACGCCGATGCCGCGTCGGCCAGCGCCTTTTGATAGTGCTTGCGCACCGGCGCCGTCCCGTTCACGGAGAGGAACTCGGATGCGGCGGCGGCGTCGGCGGCCGACAGTGCGGCGTACAGGTTCTGCGCTGCGTAGGCGAACGGCTCGGAACGCTCCAGCACCGCGTTGCGCTCGGCGATCCGCCCATTGAGTTGGGCGGCGCACACCACGCCCGCGATCACGGACATAGCCGCGACCGTGACCGCGATCATCCCAACCACGCCTGGCGTCGTGCGGGCAAGTCGTCGCAACCACCGCACCGAAGCCCCCGCGTTCAGCGTCCGCGGTGAGCCCATACCTTCACCCCTGTCCCCGTCAAGATGGTAAATCGGTGAACGCGAGGGCGTCGGCTGTTGACGTAGAAGGTGCCTGCGCGCCGGGAAGGCGGCCGATCGAGAAGTCGAATGCGAACGGCAGCCGCGACGACCGCTACCCGATGTCGAGTAGCTCTTCCTGGAATCCGCCGAACTGCCGCGCCCGATCGACCAGGTGCGCCTCAAGAATCCAATGACACTGCCGCCCAACACGATCGAGGCGTCGCATCGGTTGGTCAGAGCCGGGCGCGATGTATGACTCGATGTCGTCACCCTGAATCTTCTCGTGAGGGAACTCGCCGACCAGATGGCCCGCGATGGTGCCACCGAATTCCCAACCAGCCTGCTCGCTCAACGCGACCATGTGCTCGAACAGTTGCTCACCCGTCACATCGGGATGCGCGTCGAAGTAGTCGCGGCCCGCCTGCCAAATGACGGAAAGATCGTCGCGCAGCCGGTGCTTGACCGGATCCTCGCCTAGTACGAACGTCCGACCGAAGTCGGCCTCCCACCCCTCGAAGATCGGGCCGAAGTCGCAGAAGACGATGTCGTCGGCAGCGATGACCCGGTCCGGTGGGTTCTGACGGTAGGGCTGCAACGTGTTCGGACCGGCTCGCACGATGCGCTTGTGCCAGTGGCGGTCGACGTTGAACAACTCGGCGGCAAGATCCCGGATCGCGTCGCTGGCGCGACGTTCGGAGATGCCGGGGACGACGAGCTGACGCTGCTCGATTTGCGCGAACAGTTCGACGGCCTTGCCCTGCGCGTCGAGCAGTCGAGCCGTCCTCAGCTGTTCGGCTTCACTGGGATCGCTCACCACAGAATGCTAGCCGCGTGGGGGTGCGGCCAGCGGACGTCGAAATTTACGATTGCGTGAAAACCGTCTGCTGCGGTGCCGATGCCCTCATTGGACGGCGGCGAGCGCGTCATCCATCGCGGCGTGAAGCGACAGGATCTCGTCGAGCCCGAGGATCTTGATCGGCCTGCCGGTGACGGGGCCGTCGGCGACGACGGCGAACCGCAGGGATTCGGACGCCCGCTGCGCCGCAACCAGTGCGTTGATGCCCGCCGAGGCCAGGAAGGTGACTTCGGTGAGGTCCACGATCAGTGCGGTTGGCGATTTCGCGATGACCGCCGCGACGGCTTCGTTGAAACGCGGAGTGGTGAGCAGGTCGAAGTCACCCCACACCTCCAGCACGGCGGTGTCCTGGGCCCAGCGCTCCTGCACGTCGAACCCGTCCGCTGCGGATGACGAGCCGTCACCGCTGCCGTCGACGGAGTGTCTGCCCATCGTGAATCTCCCAAGGTCTGCGACATGCGATTGCCACGCTCGTGCGCGGCCGGGCTGTCGTTTCAACCCAGAGGACGTGCGGAGCGATTCGCTGCGCGTCGTGAAGGCGACGGATCAGTTCCACGCACAGGCTAATCCAGCTGCCCATCCAGCCCCCTGCCCCCGCGACGGACCGAGGTCTCCCCAGCGTCATCCGGGTGCGAGGGTACGCCCAAAGCCAGGACGGCGGTGTCGTCCTGCAGGTCGGCGCCGAACCCGTCGAGGAGGGTGCGCGTCGCCGCGATGAGCGCGTGCGCCGTGGTCGGGGAGTGTTCGGCGGCGAACTCGAGCAACGCGCCGTGGTCGTCGTAGCGTTCTACGCCTGCGCGTGCCTCGGTCCACCCGTCGGTGTAGAGCGCGAGAGTGTCCCCGGCCGCCATGTGGAATCGAGTGCAGACGAATCGGGGCTCGGCCAGCACGCCGACCAGCTGCCCACCGTCGGTGTTGAGGTAGCGCACTGGGCCGTCGCCACTCAGCAGCATCGCGGGTGGATGCCCGCCGCTGGCCAGCGCGACGTCGACGCCCCCCTCGCCCCTACCCAGGGTGAGCACCCCGAAGATGACGGTGCAGAACCGCGGGTCGTCGCCGTGATACTCGTGGTTGAGCACGGTGTTGAGGTTGTGCAGTACCGCTACCGGGTCGTCGTCGTAGACGGCTGCCGCACGCAGCGTGTACCGGACGAGCGACGTGAGTGCAGCGGCGTCCGCGCCCTTCCCGCACACGTCGCCCAGGAAGAATCCCCACTTGTCTCGCGTCAGCGGGAACAGGTCATAGAAGTCGCCGCTCACCTCGTCGACGGAGGCAGCGTGGTAGTACGCGGCGGCTTCCAATCCCGGTGGCGGGCTCAGCGAGGGCGGGATCAGCGAGCGTTGCAGTGTGGTCGCGAGCTCCTGCGCGCGAGCCCGTTCGAGTTCCGCGCGATTGCGGCTGTCGAGCAGTTCGCGCTCGTAGGCGCGGCGGTCGCGGGCGTGCTGGGTGATGATGCGTAGCAGGGTCGGCTGTCCGTCGCCGTCGGTGCGGACGTTGGCCGTGATGAATGCGGGGTGCCGTATGCCGTCGGCCGCGACCAGGTCAACCGTGATCCCGTCGAGCTGGCCCTGCAGGAGCAGCATCGGAGCGAAATGGGTCTCGTAGTGAATGCGGCCGCCCACGGTCAGCAGCTCGGTGAACGCCATGCCGACCAACGCGCGGGGGTGGTAGCCCAACATCGCCGCGAATGTGGCGTTGACGCGGGTGATTTCGCCGTCCGGGGTGGCTGAGACATATCCGCAGGGCGCATTCTCGTAGAGGTCGTCGACGTCGTTGTCGGCGACGAACTGCGCCGACGATGCAGCCCCACTGGCGGCCGGCTGATTCGTGTGCGCGTGGAGCGTCACGTTGAGAATGCCGCGATCGCCTCCGCGGTGGCTTCCGGGGCGCTCAGATGCGGGCAATGCCCGGTGGCATCGAGGGTGACGATAGTGCTGCCTGCGATGTGTAGTCGGACGTAGTTGCCGACCTCGCGTGGGGCCAATGTGTCGTGCGCGCACTCGATGACCAACGTCGGCACCGAGACCCTCGCGAGGTCGGACCGGTTGTCGGACAAGAACGTCGTGCGCGCGAAGACCAGGGCCTTGGCGGGGTCGGTGCGGCAGAAGCTGTCGGTCAGTTCGTCGCCCAGTTCGGGGCGGTCGGGCATGCCCATGATGACTGGCGCCATCGCCTGGGACCAGCCGAGGTAGTTGCTTTCCAGCGAATCGAGCATCTCGTCGATGTCAGCGCGGGTGAAACCGCCCCGGTAACCGTCGTCGTCGAGGTAGCGCGGCGACGGGGTGAGCAGGATGAGCTTGGCGAACCGATCCGGTTGGGCGGCCACCGCGAGAACTCCGATCATGGCCGCCACCGAATGACCGACGAATACGACGTCGTGCAGGTCGAGCTCGCGCACGATGTCGAGCACGTCCGAGGCGTACCCGTTCAGCGAGGCGTAGCGCTCGGCGTCCCACGCCGATGGATCCGAACGACCGGCTCCGACGTGGTCGAACAGGACGATGCGGAAGTCGGGCGACAGGCGTTCCACGACGAGTCGCCACAGGTTCTGATCGCACCCGAAGCCGTGCGCCAGAAGCAGCGCGGGTCCGTCGGCGTTCCCGACGACCCTCACGTTGTTCTTGGCGTACACGTCCATGTACTCATCCTTCCACCGGGCGGTTGACGCAGTCGTCAAATGACGTCAGCCGCTTATCCGGCCGCTGGCAGGACGGCGTTCCAGACCAAGGTGACTTCGGTTCCGCTGTCCGCGGTCTCGATGGTCACGCGGTCCGCGAGCGCGTGGATGAGCGCTATTCCGCGTCCGCGTCGTCCCGTAGGCAAAGCATTGGATGGCGAATCGGCTGGTCGCCAGGTTCCTCGGTCGGCGATCGTCACCGCCAGCGTCTGCTGGACGGAGTCGTAGGTGGCGTCCATGTCCATCGTGCCCGGTTCGGCGGCGTAGGCGTAGTCGGCGGCGTTTGCGAGCGCTTCGTTGACGGCCAGCACGATGTCATTCAGTCGTTCAGCGGTGAGCACGAAATGGAGTTGAAGCCACCGAGCCAGTTCGACACGCGCGTGCGCTGCGCCAAACGGGTCAGCGGCAATGCCCGCCCAGCTGAGACAAAGCCCACCTTCCGGGCCGGACGATGAGCGCGCCGCGCGGCCCGAAGCAGTCATAGTCCGGAAAACGTACCCATCGCGGAGCCTGTTCAACCGTCATTGCGCCACCATGATGAACCCCGAAGGAACGTCACTTCAAGATCGGACGCCTGTTGGCGAATAGCCGTGTGCGGCAAGGCGACTATGTCGTTGGCGCGCTCGGAGGAGCGACTCACCACCGGATCCGAAAGTTCGCCACCGGCGGAGCCCGATCGTGGCACGCTCGCACCATGGCATTCAAACTCACGTACAGCGACGGGCAAGAGACCGACTACGACGACGACACCGCCTGGGAAGTGGATGACGGCGTCTTGAAGATGGGTCGCAAGGAGGGCGAGTGGACGGTGCTGGTTTCGCCGAGTCACTGGGCCGTGATCGAGTTGGGCGGCAAGGCGGCGCGGAAAGCCGACGACGCCGAGCCGTCCGACGACGATGACTCCGATGATGACTCAGAGCCTATCGACGAGGATTCCGATGACGACGGCGGAGCCGGCGACGATCGGTCCAAGAGTGGTGACGACAAGCAAGAGTGGTGACGAGAGAGCGAGCAGAAGGACAGCAAGAGTGGGGACGACAACAGCGAGAGTGGGGACGACAAGAGCGAGAAGACGGACGACTGACGTCGCCGGGCGCTTACGTGCCGCGTCTCATCCACTCGCTGGGCCAGCGTCCGCCGCGCCAGCGCCCAACGTAGGTCACGCCGTGGAGGCTAGGGATCCGACGGTGGCGGCAACAACGGATCGCCCGGAGGGGGCACTTCACCCGGAAGCAATTCGCCCGGCGGCAGGCCGACCACGTCGCTGACGGGCTCGGGCATGGGTGCCTCGACGGCCGGCGGAGCCGGATCGGGAGCCGTACACGACAGCACGGGTTGCGGCGTCATCGACAGGTAGAACGGATCGCAGTTGCCGGGATCGGCGTTCGCCTGGGCCGCGACGCCCACCGCGCACGCTCCGACAAGGGCTCCGACGAAGGCCACCTTGGACAGGTTGATACGCCAGTTACTGAGGTTGGTGGGTTGGGATCGGTTCATGAGTGGTGCGCCGCTCTCTCGTACGGAGCCACGGGACGGCGGGGAACGGTCCATGCGGCAAGTTCCGCAAAGCGTAGTGCCTCGATCACGTTCGCGTCCCGCCGAGCGCATCGCGCGCAGCGTCTGTGAACGTGCCGTTGCGCAGTCCCATGGCCGTCAAGGCATCGCCACCTACGGGAGCGCCTGCGGAGTGACGAGGAACTTCTCCCCCGTCGCCCGCTTGACGTATGCGTTGAACGCCTCGGGCGTGAGCATGCCGGCGAGGGAGACCTCACGGGTGTAGGTGCTCGCGAACGTCGTGGTGAGCTCCGAGGCCACCCGCGCCCGGAGCCGGCCAACGGTCGCAGCCCCGGCGTTCTGAAGGAACGGGGTGAGCAGCCATCCTCCGACGCCCCAAGCCATTCCGAAGTTCCTCGTGAGCATCGTCGGACCCGTGTCGAGCCCGCCGTAGATGTAGACCTGCTTGTGGACCGTCGACCCATACCGGGAGTACTCCGCCGCGGTCGAGTTGGCGGCCTCCTCCATCCCATTGAGGAGCTGACTTGCCAGCGTCCCGCCGCCCGTCGCGTCGAACGCCAGCGTCGCGGACGTCGCCTTGAGTGCCTCGACGAGGTCGGCCGAGAACGACGCCGACGACGAGTTGCAGACATGGACCGCGCCGAGCGAACGCAGCAGCTCCTCCTGCTCGGTCTTGCGGACGACGTTGACGAGCGGCACCCCGTCCTTCTGGCACAGCTTGACGAGCATCTGGCCGAGATTGGACGCCGCAGCGGTGTGCACCAAACCCGAATGATCTTCGCGGCGCATGGTTTCCAGCATTCCGAGCGCCGTCAGCGGATTGACGAACGATGACGCACCGTCACGCGCAGTAGCCCCCTCTGGCAAGACCAGGCACGCGGACGCATCGACCGCTCGGTACTGCGAGTACATCGCGCCGCCGGCGATCCCCACCGTCGTCCCGAGCAGCGCCTGCGCGGCGGCCGACGATCCGGCGGCCACCACGGTGCCCGCACCCTCGTTGCCGACGGGAAGCGGCTTGTCGACGCGAGCCGAGAGGCCCGCCAGGGCGCCCTCTCCCAACGTTGCCGTGACGACTGGGCGCTCCGGTGTGCCCTCGACCGTCGCCGTGGTCATGTCCGCGCCCGCGATGAGCACGCCCAGGTCCGACGGGTTGATCGGCGAGGCTTCCACCCGCACCACCACCTCGTTGGCGGCCGGGGTTGGAACCGGGACGTCCTGCAGGGATAGCTCCAACGTGCCGTGCGACGTCACCGTCGAACGCAGTTCCAGGGCACTATCGGGCAAGTCTGTTGTCATCGTTGGTGCCTCGTTCCCTTCGTGAACTCGTCTACCACCATAGGAACCCGCGACGCGACAAGACATAGACCCGTCCCAGCCAGGTCTCACACGGGCTGAGCCCCCAGTTCACACCACGCCGGGTGCACCTACTTTGCGTGGGTCACGGCCCGGCGACGGCGTTGGCGATCGCCTCACCGAGGGTCGTCGTCGTTGCGGTACCACCCATGTCGGGCGTCCTGATGTCACCGCCGCGGGCCAGCACGGTCTCGACCGACGACAGCACCGCCGCGGCGGCCTCCGGTTCCCCGAGGTGCTCCAGCATCATCGACGCGCACCAGATCTGGCCGATGGGGTTCGCGATCCCGCGACCGGCGATGTCGGGAGCGGAACCATGCACGGGCTCGAACAGGCTCGGGAAGGTGCGCTCGGGGTTGATGTTGGCGCTCGGTGCGATGCCAATGGTGCCGGTGCACGCCGGGCCGAGGTCAGAAAGGATGTCGCCGAACAGGTTTGATCCGACGACGACGTCGAACCAGTCCGGGTGCATCACGAAGTTCGCCGTCAGGATGTCGATGTGATACTTGTCCACCGCTACGTCGGGGTAGCCGGCGGCCATCGCCTCGACGCGTTCGTCCCAGTACGGCATCGTGATCGAGATGCCGTTGCTCTTGGTGGCCGAGGTCAGGTGCCTCTTGGGACGCGTCTGCGCAAGATCGAAGGCGTACTTGAGGATTCGGTCCACGCCGGTGCGTGTCATCACGGTTTCCTGGATGACGGTTTCGCGGTCGGTGCCCTCGAAGATCTTCCCACCGACGCTGGAGTACTCGCCTTCGGTGTTCTCCCGCACCACGTAGAAGTCGACGTCGCCAGGCTCGCGTCCGGCCAGCGGGCTGCGCACTCCGGGCATCAACCGGACGGGCCGCAGGTTGACGTACTGGTCGAAGGCGCGACGGAACTGCAGCAGGCTTCCCCACAGCGAGACGTGGTCAGGCACCACGTCGGGCCAGCCGACGGCCCCGAAGAAGATCGCGTCGAATCCGCGGAGTTCCTCGAACCAGTTGTCGGGCAACATCTTCCCGTGCTTGGAGTAATAGTCGGCGCTGGAGTGGTCGAAGTGCTCGTAGTCGAACTTCAGGTCGAACGCGGCGGCCGCCGCGTCGAGCACCCGCAGGCCCTCGGGGACGACCTCGATGCCGATTCCGTCCCCGGGGATGACGGCGATGCGATGGGTCGTGGACATGGGGGCGTTCCTTTCGGTGGTGCGGCGCGCTGCTTGGTGCGCGGTTGCCCGGGTCGTCGGGTTCGTCAACCGGTTCACGCGAGCTACGCGTCGCAGCGCGTGCTACTTGCCGGTGCGCTCGCGATGCTTGCACCCCGGCCAGCAGCAGGGTCGGCGTTGACCTTCCTCCAACTCCTCCTGGGTGCGGCGAATGCGACGCTGCCGGGTCGGCTCTTGCTTGGCGTCCTCGACCCAGCAGATGAACTCGTTGCGGGCCAGGGGCGTGATGTCCTTCCACGCACTCAGCGCCGTGTCGTTGGCGGCAGCGCGGCGCGCAGGTCGGCAGGCATCGAGTGAACCACCCCACCGGGGACGTGCTGTTTACTCACGCAACCACGGTAAGCCCTCTGCGGCTTTCTGCGTTGCGTCCGGAGCTCGGTCGATGTGGTCCGACCCGACCTCAGTCAGGACGCCCACGCATCCGCGCCTTCAGCGCCGCTGTCCACCCGTGGCCTGGCCCGGGCCGAGTTCCTGATCCTCGCGTCGTCGACCACGCATCGATCCGACCGAGCTCGTGCCGCAGACGAAGTGGCTCTTGCGCGTCCCGGAGCGCTCGTGTCAACGTGCGTCGAGACGTTTGATCGGGAGAGCTCATGAGCGGTGACACGACCCCTGCGCAGCCGCAGCGCGAGCCCGAACTGCTCGGACAGACCGTCGTTTGCATCGGTGGTTCGGCGGGCATCGGCCTCGAGACCGCGCGACGGGCCCGCGCCGAGGGTGCGGACGTCGTGCTGACCGGGCGCAACCCGGATCGACTCAAGGCTGCGGCGGCCGACGTCGGTGCGCACCAAACCGCCGCCTTCGACGCCACCGACCCGGCCGCGCTGCAGGACTTCTTCGCGGGTCTGCCGGGACCGATCGACCACGTGTTGGTCACCGCCGGCGGGCCCAGTTATCGGCCGCTGCTCGAGATGAGCTCGGACGAGCTACGAGAAGCGCTCAGCGGTCACGCGGTGCTGGGGCTCGAGGTCGCCCGCGCCGCGAAGGCCAAGATGCGGCCCGGCGGCGCCCTCATCCTCATGGGCGGCACCGGAGGTCGGCGCATCGATCATCGGCTCGGGATCGTGCCCGCGGCGACCGCCGCGTTGCCGCCGTTCACTGCGTCACTCGCCCTGGAACTCGCACCGATTCGCGTCAACCTCATCGCCGCAGGCTTCGTCGACACCCCGCTGTCGGCGTCCCTGCTCGGCGCTCAACTCGACGACCGCCGCAAGGAATTGAGCACCACACTGCCGATCGGACGGGTCGTCGGGCCTGCAGACGTCGCCGCGCTCGCCGTACACCTGATGGTCAATACGGCGCTGACGGGCGCAACCTACGACATCGACGGCGGCCAGCAGTTCGTCTGAGGGCCAACGTGATTGGTCAGAACCGAGGTTCGCAGTGGCACGCTTCAGGCAGCATTGCCGCGGAGCGCATCGCGCGCCCGATCGAGCAACGATGCGAACGGGCCAACGGCGAAGTTGGCGAAGGCCGACTCGACCCCGGCGTGCGGGTGCGTGGGAGCAATCCGTTCGGCCAGCTCGACCGCCGTGGCCAGCTTCGCCAGTTCCGCATCGCTCAGCTGTTCGTCGAGCAGGGTGAATTCCTCGGTCTCCTCGTGCTCGGCATGCTTCAGCACTGCGGCCTGGAGATGGATCAGGGCCTTGGTGAAGTCGGCTGTCCCGAACGGGATCTTCTCCAGCTCAGCCAACGCGACCTTCGAATCGTGTTCTTCGGCCAACCGCGCATCGGCGATCTGCTCACCGCCATCGATCTTCCGTCGCACGCGCGGATGCACCATCATCTCCTCGGCGGTCTCGTGGACGGCGAGCAAGGTGCGGAGCCGGGTGAAGGCTTCCTGTTGGTCGTCGGCGTTGCTCGCGTCCAAGGTTTCGATGAACAGGGCCTTGATCGCTTCATGCTGTTGCGTCAGATAGGTGACGACGTCACCGGACGTGTTGATGGGCTTCTGAGCCATGCGGGAGTACCTCCGTGTGTGGATTGACTGGCAGCGACTGGGGCTGAGCGCTTGGTACTCGACTACCCGTGGCACGCCCGGGCAAACATCGCGCTGTCTGACGTGCACCATCCTCTGCATCGGCTGCTTCTACGTGTTCGGCAGCCTCGAACATCTGCACGGCGCCACCCCTCCGAGCGGGCCTTTCTCGGGGCGATTCCCATGTTCACGTCGACCAGCCTGGCCATTCGGACGCTCGAGAGTGCGAGCTGGAAACGGCGGCTACCGAACGCCCCATTGGAGAAGTAGACGAAATCGAGCGGCCAGCGCTGTCGTCGCAACTCAGATTCGACGGGATCGCCGCCAAGAGTCGCGCGTTAGGCGAGCGCCAACCCCGACGGCGTGTTCGCACGCCCTTCGATTTGCTTGTGCAGCAAGGCAGTCCAGGCTTTAAGGCCGTCGATGGGCCCGCGCGAGGCAGGCTCACTGCGAGCAGCGCCGCACTCCGTGACTCGAGCAACTGGATGGTCCGCCGACACCTGGCCGCCTCGGCCATCAGCTCGCCCCGTGGAGCGCTCGCGAGTCGATCTTCGGGCCAGCGGCTGTAGAAGGAAGCAGACTGATCCAGCAGCACGATCGAGCTCGGAGGTGGACCTGCGCACCAGGCGATGCGCCAACCGGGCGGCGAAGCCGCCTACTACGAGCACCGCCAGCGCCGTCGCGACCGGGAAGACCCATCCACCGATGCCACCAGGCCCTGGCGACGAGACGTCCCCGCCCGCACCTAGGCGCGCAGCAACGGCACTGAAGACCTCGGCTGGCATTGACGGCTGCACGAGCAAAGTCTAGTACGACATGCTCCCGACGTACCCGGGTTTCCCCGAAGCCAGGAGGCAGGTTGCTCGCCGGTGATCGCGGCGTGTTTGCACGCCGAGCGAGCGCTTCGGCGATTCCCGCCCCGTACGAGCGACTTAGACCGACGATCGACTACGAGCTCGACTCACGCCCGAGGAGGCAACCCATGACCAAGTACGTGTTCGACTTCACCGAGGGTGACAAGAGCCAGAAGGACCTGCTGGGTGGCAAGGGGGCGAATCTGGCGGAGATGACCAACCTCGGCCTGCCGGTGCCGCCGGGCTTCACCATCACCACCGAGGCGTGCCGGGAGTACCTCTCGCACGGCAGCGCACCCGGGGAGTTGCGCGTGCAGGTCACCATGGCGCTACGGCAGCTGGAGGACGGCATCGGCCGCCGGCTCGGCGACCGCCACGACCCCCTGTTGGTCAGTGTTCGCTCCGGAGCGGCGTTTTCGATGCCGGGGATGATGGAGACGGTGCTCAACATCGGGCTCAACGACGCCAGTGTGAAGGGCCTCGCCGAGGAGTCCGGGGACGAGCGCTTCGCCTGGGACTCCTACCGGCGGCTGCTGCAGATGTTCGGCAAGACGGTGCTGGAGATGCCCGGCGAGGTGTTCTCCGACGCGCTGGACAAGGCGAAGTCGACCAAGGGGGTGGCCAGCGACGTCGAACTGGAGGTCGAGGATCTCAAGGAACTCGTCGCAACCTTCAAGGACGCGGTGCACGACCACTCCGGCCAGGAGTTCCCGCAGCATCCCCGCGAGCAGTTGGACATGGCCATCAACGCCGTCTTCAACTCGTGGAACACCGACCGGGCCCGGCTGTACCGGCGCCGGGAGCGGATCCCGCAGCACCTGGGCACCGCCGTCAACGTCTGCACCATGGTGTTCGGCAACCTCGGCGAGACCAGCGGCACCGGCGTCGCGTTCACCCGGGACCCGGCGTCGGGCAGATCCGGCGTGTACGGCGACTACTTGGCCAATGCCCAGGGCGAGGACGTCGTCGCCGGGATCCGCAACACCCTGTCGCTCGACGATCTCAAGACCTTGGATCCGGCGTCGCACAAGCAGTTCATCAAGGTGATGCGTCGGCTGGAGACGCACTATCGGGACCTCTGCGACATCGAGTTCACCATCGAGCGCGGCAAGCTGTGGATGCTGCAGACCCGGGTCGGGAAGCGCACCGCGGCCGCGGCGTTCCGCATCGCCGGGCAGTTGGTCGACGAGAACCTGATCACGATGGACGAGGCGCTGGCGCGGGTGTCCGGTTCGCAACTGGCGTTGCTGATGTTCCCGCAGTTCGACCGGTCGGCCACCCGTCAGCTGCTCACCAAGGGCATGGCCGCCTCCCCGGGTGCCGCAGTGGGTCGCGCCGTGTTCGACTCGGCGACGGCCAAGGCGTGGGCTGACCGCGGTGAACAGGTGGTGTTGGTACGCAAGGAGACCAACCCCGACGACCTCGAGGGCATGATCGCCGCCGACGGGATCCTGACCGCCCGCGGCGGGAAGACGTCGCACGCGGCCGTCGTGGCCCGCGGCATGGGCAAGACCTGTGTGTGCGGCGCAGAAGCGCTCGACGTTGACGCCGTGGCCCGCACCGCGCGGGTCGGCACGGTGCTCATAAACGAGGGCGACGCGATCAGCATCGACGGGTCGACCGGGGAGATCTTCCTCGGGGCGATGCCCGTGGTGCCGTCCCCGGTGGAGACCTACATCGACTCCGGCCTTGCGGCCGCACTGGAGGGCGCCGACAACGAGACGACCGCGCTCGTCGCGGCGGTGGACCGGCTCTTGACCCATGCCGACGATTCGCGCCGGCTGGCGATCCGCGCGAACGCGGACACCGCCGAAGATGCCATCCGCGCGAGATCCCTTGGCGCCCAAGGCATCGGCCTGTGCCGCACCGAGCACATGTTCCTCGGCGATCGTAGAACCCTGATCGAGCGGGTCATCCTGGCCGCCACCGCCGAGGAGCGGGACGACGCACTGGCGGCGTTGTTGCCCTTGCAGCGCAAGGACTTCACGGAGTTGCTCGACGTCATGGACGGCCTGCCGGTGAACATCCGGCTACTGGACCCCCCGCTGCACGAGTTCCTACCCGACCGCACCGATCTCGCAGTCAAGGTCGCGCTGGCTCGCGCCGCCGGTGAGACCGGTGAGCAGGTGGACAAGGACCGCAAGCTGCTGGCCGCCGTTGAGGCGATGCACGAGTCGAACCCCATGTTGGGCTTGCGCGGCGTGCGGCTGGGGCTGGTCACCCCCGGCCTGTTCGCGTTGCAGGTGCGCGCCATCGTTGAGGCGGCCTGCGACCAGCTCGCGGCAGGCAAGGAGCCGCGGGTGGAGATCATGGTCCCGTTGGTGGGTTCGGTGATGGAGCTCTACCTGGTGCGTGATGAAGCCAAGAAGATCCTCGCGGAGGTGAAGGCCGAGCGTGGCGTGAAGTTGAAGATCCCCATTGGCACCATGATCGAGCTGCCGCGGGCCGCGCTGACCGCGCACCGGATCGCCGACGCCGCGGACTTCTTCTCCTTCGGCACCAACGACCTCACCCAGACGACGTGGGGATTCTCCCGCGACGACGTCGAATCCTCGCTATTCGCCGCCTATGTCGACAAGGGCGTGTTCACCGTATCCCCGTTCGAGACCATCGATGCCGACGGCGTCGGTCGCCTCGTTCAGATCGCCGCCGAAGAAGGTCGCAAGACCAAACCCGGTCTGAAACTTGGGGTCTGCGGCGAGCACGGCGGCGACCCCGAATCCATCCACTTCTTCCACAACGCCGGGCTGGACTACGTGTCGTGCTCCCCATTCCGGCTACCGGTCGCTCGTCTGGAAGCAGGGCGCGCCGCCGTCATCTGAAGCGCCGAGATGTGACACCGGGCACTAACTCGTTGGCTCCCATGGCCACTAGTCCGGACACGCGTGTGCCTCAACTGTGTGCGCGGTCACCAAACGAATCTTGCGTGCCACATCGCCCGTAGAGATGCATTCGTGTCGAAACTCTTGGGCTACGTCGAACGCAATCTCAGTCCAGTCTCAGCCAGCACATGCATTGTGGTGCCAAGCCTTTGCTGTCCATTTCGAGAAAGTAATCACGAAGACATGACGAATCAGCCCCGGTACGCGACGAGACCGAGGAACACATCCGGTCCGAATCAGCCTGCGGGTCAACGCTATCCGGGTCAGCCCACCGCCTACCCTCAGCTGGATCCCTATGACTGGCGCTACGCTCGCCAGCCGCACGCGCCTTACTACCATGTTTCGCCTGAAGCTGAATCGGAGGTCACGGCGCCCATTGCGCGGCTCCGGAAGCGTTCTCGCGCTCGCGTCGTAGCCGCCAGCGCAGCGGCCGTCGTCGCCGTGTCTGCGGGCGTAGGCGCGGTGGCACTGGTGAGCCAGCCCGACCGCTCGGCCGCAACCGGTCTCGCCAACGCCGCGCAGGCGGCCCCGAGCCAACCCGCACCCGGCCACACCGCGCCCAGCCGACCTGCGGCCGTCGTGCCTGGCGGCTCGGTCGAACAGGTCGCCGCGAAGGTGATGCCCAGCGTGGTGAAGCTGCAGCTCGACTCGGGTGGCGGTCAACGCGAAGAGGGTTCGGGCATCGTGCTCAGCCCAGACGGGTTGATCCTGACCAACAATCACGTCGTCGCCGCGCTCAACGGCGGTGGTCCCGGCGCAGCCGGTCCAGATGGCCCCTCCGGGCCTGGGGATTCCGAGCCTGCCCGGTGATCAGGCCGCCCCGAGTGGACAGGAAGTCCTCGGCGCTCAACCCGTCAGCGCCACCGTGACCTTCTCGGATGGCCGCACGACACCGTTCAGCGTGGTGGGCGCCGATCCCTCCAGCGACATCGCCGTCGTGCGGGCCGAAGGCGTCTCGGGGCTCACCCCGATCGCGGTGGGGTCGTCGAGGCCAGAGCTGAAGGTCGGGCAGAACGTCGTGGCGATCGGCTCCCCGTTGGGGCTTCAGGGCACCGTGACCACGGGCATCATCAGTGCGCTGAACCGTCCCGTGGCCACCGGTGGCGACGGCGCCGATCAGAACGCGGTGCTCGACGCGATCCAGACCGACGCCTCGATCAATCCGGGCAACTCCGGTGGCGCCCTGGTCAACATGAACGGCGAACTGATCGGCGTGAACTCCGCCATCGCGTCCCTGGGTGGCGGCGCGAATTCCTCCGGCGGGCAAAGTGGTTCGATAGGACTTGGCTTCGCCATCCCCTCGGATCAAGCCAAGCGCGTCGCCGACGAGTTGATCGCCAACGGCACGGCCACGCACGCTTCGTTGGGCGTACAACTCAGCAGTGCTCCCAACGCTCACGGCGCGGCGATCGCCCAAGTGGTCGCCGGCGGCGCCGCCGCGGCGGCAGGCGTGCCCGACGGCGTGGTGGTCACCAAGGTGGACGACCACGTCGTCGACGGCCCCGAGGCGTTGGTCGCGGCGGTGCGGTCGAAGGCCCCCGGAGACAAGGTCACGATCACGTACGAGGACGCGTCGGGCTCGAGTCAGACGGCCGACGTCACGCTCGGCACGGCGGAACGGTGACTGCGCCGTTCCGGCGTGACGTGAAACCGAGCCGCTAAGCTCGGTCATCGACGCGGAGAGCACCGAGACCGTTCAGCGAGGAGGCCAGCATGCGGTTGGTCGCGGTGGCCGTCGCCGCCACGGCCCTCTGCTTGCTCCAGCCGTCCGGTCCGCCGGCTCCGCAGGTCGAGCTGGCGGACCAGACCACCGTCATCGATCCCCCAGCCGATCCAGGCGACGGCTCGCTACCCAACGGGGACGCGTTGACACCGTTCGACGTGCAGGATCCCGCGATCGGCCAGCTCGACCCGCAGTTGTTGAGCGCCATTCAGAATGCCGCCAACGCGGCCGCGACGGACGGCGTCGCCATGACCATCACCTCGGGCTGGCGGTCGCCGGAGTTTCAGCAGCGCCTGCTCGACGATGCAGTGCACACGTACGGCAGCCTTGCCGCGGCACGGCAGTACGTCGAAACCCCGAAACTGTCCAAACACGTCATCGGTGAGGCCGTCGACGTCGGAGGGCCGCCCGCCGACCAGTGGCTCATCGCCAACGGCGCCCGGTTCGGGTTGTGCCGGATCTATGCGAACGAATCGTGGCACTTCGAACTGGCAACGGATCCGCAAGGGAACTGTCCCCCGCTGCTTCCCAACGCTGCCCCGTAGCCGATGCGTCGGCGACGGTCGCTCACCCGCCCTGCACGTGATGTCGACGTAGACGGTCTCCAATTGTGCTGTGTCCTTGCGGCTTCCGGACGGATTGGCATTGGAGTCCCGCAGTCCTTCGACGCCGGTGACCTTGCAACCCGACAGCGGATACACTGCGGCCCCGTTCATTTGGACGTTGTAGCCCTGGGCTTCCACAGCGTTGATGGCCATGATGCTCTGTCGCCGCCACAGCGATGCCTGCGGCCTGAGCAAGCACTCAGGGTCCGTGGGAACGTCTGTCTGGCTCACCATGGCCGCGGCACGTTCGGCGTTGGTGACCAGCTCTCTCGCCGTTTGGGCCACCAGACCAGCCTCGAGCAGGACGAGTACCAGATAGACGACCGAGGCGACGACGTTACCCAGAGAGCCGTGTACCGCGTCCCAGAGCGCCATCGCGGCAGCGACGACGAGCACGACCACGACCCCGACCCGACGCAACGGCGTGTCCTTGTCCGCCGCCGCGCGCAGTGCTCGGCCGTAGTCCACGACCGCCGGTGCCAGGGAGTCGTCGCCGATGCGGTCGCCACGTCGCGCGGCGGCGACCACCGCCACCCGTTGTGCACCGGTCAAGTCGTCGGTGCGCGGCCAGTACCGGATCATCCGGCGCTCCATCCAGAGGCCGCACCCGACGCCGAGGACGAAGACGATGACGCCGGAAATCAGCATCCCGGAGTCCAACCAAGCCAGCACGCCAAAGAACAGGCCCGCACACACCCACCGTCACGCCTCGTCGGACGCGACCGCCCCGCCACACGAAGGCCGGCACCATGACCACCCGGTCATTGTGACCGCGCCGCGGCCCCGGCACGGCAAGAAACCCAACGGACCGGACCGCGCCGTCCAAGTGACCAACGAAGCGCGTAGTGCGGAAATCGCACCGGACAGCTGGCGTGTTCCAGCCAGTCAGCAATCCTTCGATGCGGTAGTCAGCTATGGCGTGACACCGGGGTCTAACTGTATGAATCGTGATCTAGCAAAGTAGTATCGGGACTCCTGCAAACTCAATGAAATGCCACCCGAATCGAGCGGATCGTGTCTTCCCCTTGTTGCGCGGAATCTTCGTCGCCTGCAGTTACGCGCTCTTTCGTAGTACGTGAAGTAACTTCGTGCCACACTTCATTAACTGTTGGAGCGGGTGGCGAGCCTAGAACTGTTGGTGCGGGTGGCGAGCTTTCGTGTGGGGGCGGGAGAACGGCGTGACCTCGTTACGTAGGTGCAATACAGCGGGGGCGTGGCTGCTCGCCGCCGGGCTGTTGGTGAGCTCCGGCGGCGCGACCGCGTTCGCCGATGCCGGATCCGACGCGCCCAAGAACGCCGGCAGTTCGTCCGTCGCAAACGGGCCCGCCGCCGGCAGCACGAACGGCAATGGGCACGACGCCGACAAGGTGGCGACAAGCCTCGACGTGAAGCAAGAGACCTGCCACCACAGACACCACCGATACGGTCACGAAGCCGACAACGCAGGTCACCCGCAGTGCCACGGCGACAGTCAGCGGCCGACTGGCTTCTGTCGATTCGACGGCCACCACCGAATCGGTCTCCGAGACCGACACGGCGCCGACCCACGAGGAGACGGTGCCGACCGCCGACCCGGCACCTCCGACCGACACCGCACCAACCGGCGAAGTGGCGGCATCGCCGACGCAGACCCTGCCGACCGCCGACCCGCCGCCTACACCCGACGCCTCCACTGAAGTCATGAGCGCCCCCGCCGTGCCCGAGCTACCGACGCCGACATCGGGCACGGTCTCGTCGGGGTCGGACCCAGCGTCGTCAGAACCGACCACCGCGTCCGCGGTTCCCACGGTCGCGGAGCAGGACACCACCCAAAGCGCGTCGGGCTCGAGTGACACCGCATCGGTGTCGACTCCGGACCCGCCGGCGCCGGTCCCCGACGTCGTCAGCGTGTCGGAAGAAGCGATGACCGAACCCGTTGTGCCGGTCAGCGAAGTCCCCGCCGACGTGGCACCCGTGGACGCCGCCGTGAACGAGGTTCAACTGCTCACCGACGACGAAAGCACCCGAAGGCGATCAGCTGGCCGCGGGCCCGCGTTGTCGCCGCTGCAGATCCTGCGGCTGCTGGCCCAAACTTCCGGAACGTCATTCGCGGGCAACGCAACCGAGATCCCCACGTTGTTGGACATTGCCAACCAAGCGAATTCGAACAGCAGGGCATCCGCAGTCGGCACCACCACCGCGCTGTCGGGGACGTCGACGACGTCCGTCGCCGCGCGGGGCGCACCCGCTTCGGCACTGCCCGAACAGTTGCAGGAGTTCCTGGATACCTACGGCCAGGTCATCGTCGCCGTGTCGTTGTCGGCCCTGCTCCTAGCAGCCCTGCCGGGGTTGGCCGGACTCATCATTCCCACCGTGGCGGGCATGGGTCTCGGCTATCGCCAGGCGAAAGCCGGTCGGACCCTGCACGCGTCGGGCATCGCGCACTTGGCGGCCTCTGGGCCGATCGGGGTGGTTCGTTCGGGCTCGCTGATTGCGCTGCGGCCGTCGAGACGCCGCCTCCCACCGCCGGCCGTGGAAGACCAAGCTCAGGACGTCGCCTAGTAGGGACCTGTTCCCGACTGCTTTTCGACGCCGCCGCTTGAGCGTGCGACCCGACGATGGGCGGGCCGATCCCTCCTCACGCTGATCATGAAATGCGACAATGACCGCGTGAGCGACGGGCGCGTGCGGTACGCGCGCAACGGGGATGCCCGGCTGGCGTACCGCGAGTTCGGAGACGGTGACACCACGCTCGTTTGGATCCCCGGTTGGTTCAGCAACGTCGAGATGTACGACGATCCCGCTACCCCACAAACGGCCGTCATCGCACAACTTGCTGAAGCCATGCGCATCGTCGTGTGGGACAAGAGGGGCACAGGCCTTTCGGATCCGGCCACCCACGTCCCGCCACTCGACGAGCGCATGGACGACCTCCATGCCGTTCTCGACGCCGCCGACGTCGACCGTCCTGCGCTATTCGACCAGACCGAGGGTGGTCCGATGAGCCTTCTGTTTGCCGCGACGTACCCAGAACGCGTCCAGTCGCTGGTGATCTACGGCGCGATGGCGCGGTTCTCTCAGGAATTGCCCGACCATCCATGGGGATTCACCGCCGAGGAGAAGGCACTCCATCTCGAAGACATCGAAAGTCATTGGGGTGAAGGGGCTTTGGTCGAGGTGGTCTTCAACGAGATTGCCGACATACCAGGATTCCGCGACTATTATGGGCGGTATCAACGGATGAGCGCCAGCCCCACGATGGCCGCGTGGCTGTGGCAGGCGCTGTTGGAGATCGATGTTCGCGGCGTGCTCGGTTCGATCCGTGCCCCGACTCTCCTCCTGGGGCGTCAGGGCGATCACATGGCTCCGGTTGACGGTGTTGCGGCGCTGGCCGCTGGCATTCCCGGAGGTGAGTTCAAGACGCTCGCGCAGGGGCCGCACGGGATGCTCGATGACACGCTGGGTTCGGCAATCCTCGACTTCGTGACCGGCAGGCCCAGTGTTGCAGTCGAGAACGAGTGCTCAAGACGGTGCTGTTCACCGACATCGTCGGCTCCACTGAAATGCTCAGTGCCCGTGGCGATGCGCGGTGGCGACATCAGCTGGACGCGCACGACAAGCTGGTCGACAGCGTTCTGACGAAACACGGCGGTGGCCGTGCCAAGCACACGGGGGACGGGGTGTTCGCCCTGTTCGACGGCCCCACCAAGGCGGTCCGCTGCGGGTTGGAACTCGTGTCCGCGTTGGCCGCGCGCGGCATCTCCATTCGCGCGGGTATTCACGTGGGCGAATGTGAGCGGCGCGGCGACGAGTGGAGCGGCACAGCGGTGCACATCGGTGCCCGGATCGGCGCGATGGCCGGACCCGACGAAGTGCTCACAAGTCGCACGGTGCGCGATCTTTCAGCGGGGTCAGGGTTGAGCTTTGACAGCCTCGGTCTGCGGTCCCTCAAGGGTTTTGCCGAGGAGACGGAACTTTTCCGGGTCACCACGCAACAGGCGTACCGCTCCAACGATCTGCCCGGAAAGTCACTACCGAAGTAACTTCGCAAACCGCCGCTGAAATGCTTGACCTTTGCGTCCGATCCAAGGCGGGTTTAATGGGTTGAACCCCGTCTTGCTCACGCAGCCCCTCACTGGTTGACCCCGCCTCTTTCGGGCCATTCGGCCGTCGAGCGTAGGTTCTCTCCCAGCGGGGTACATCTCAACACTTGTTGGTCGGACGACCGAAAGAGCCAATCGAAAGGGTTGCCGCGTTGATTCTCACCACCGGAACGAGTGGCGCCTTGCATGGCTACGTCAACGGGGCGAGTGCGCGGACCAACCAGCGGTGAGCGCGACGCCAACGGCTGCGATCGGGTTCCGTTCGGAGCGCGGCCCGGTCCTGCTTTCGGTCATGCTGAGCACCGGGTTGGTAGCCATCGATTCGACCGTGCTGGCGACGGCCGTGCCGTCCATCGTCGGCGAATTGGGCGGCTTCCATCAGTTCCCCTGGTTGTTCTCCGCCTACCTGCTGGGACAAGCCGTCACCACGCCCATCTACGCGAAGCTCTCCGACGTCTTCGGCCGCAAACCGATCCTGCTGCTGGGGATCGCGCTGTTCCTGTTGGGTTCCGTCCTGTGCGCTGTGGCATGGAACATGCTCGCCCTCATCGTCTTTCGGGCGGTCCAGGGTATCGGCGCCGGCGCCGTCCAGCCCACGGCGATGACGATCGTCGGGGACATCTACACGCTGGCCGAACGCGCCAGAGTGCAGGGCTACCTGGCGAGCGTGTGGGCGGTGTCATCGGTCGTCGGGCCACTGCTTGGCGGCGCGTTCTCACAGCTGGGGATCTGGCGCGGCGTGTTCCTCATCAACATCCCGCTATGTCTATTGGCGGCATGGATGTTTCACCGGCACTTCCAAGAGGCCATTTCACCCCGGGATCGGACGGTCGATTCCCTGGGCGCGTTGCTGCTGGCGTCGGCCATGACGTCGTTGGTACTGGGTGTCCTCGGTGGCGGGCAGAGACTGGGCCTGGGCCTCTGCTCCGAGCATCAGTGCGTTCGCCGGAGGCGCGGTGTTGCTGGCCGCGTTCGTCCTCGTCGAGCGCAGAGCCGCCGAACCGATCCTGCCGCTGTGGGTGTTCTCCCGCAGGTTGCTCTGTGCGACGACCATCGTCGCGTTCGGGGTCGGTGCCATCCTGATGGGGCTGACGTCATACGTGCCTACGTATCTCGAGGGTTCGTTGCGCGTCCGACCGGTCGTCGCCGGACTTGCGCTGGCGGCGCTGACGATTGGCTGGCCCGCCACCGCCGCGGTGGCCGGCAGGTTCTACCTGCGGTGGGGGTTCAAGGCGACGGCCGCGATCGGTTCCACGCTGGTGATGGCGGGCGCGACGGTCCTGGTCGCGATGGCCCACCGGCCCAACGTATTCATCGTGGCGGTGGTGTGTTTGGTCATCGGCGGCGGTATGGGATTGCTTGCAGTGCCGACGTTGATCGCGGCCCAGTCCAGTGTGGACTGGAACGAACGCGGCGTAGTGACGGGCAGCAACATGTTCGCCCGCTCACTGGGCAGCGCCATCGGGGTCGCCGTGTTCGGCGCGGTCGCCAATTCGATATTCGGGCCCGGCGACGTGCACTCGATCGGCCCGGCGGCCATACAGTCGGGCTCAGCAGCGGTGTTCACTGGCGTACTGGTCGTCGCCATGGCGACCGCCGTCGCGGTCGTCGCCATGCCGCGCACCCCACCCTCCCGCCAGCCTGCGTCCTCGCTGGAGTGACGCGGCATCGCCGTCCTTCATCGTGATGCTCGTGGCATTTGGGCCATAGTTCGGACGTGCCAACGGTATTCGCGGCACCATCCGACGACTCCGATTCCGCCGGCCGCCGCCATGCCCTGAAGGACGGCGAGCACGCATCCAATCAAGTCCAAGACCCCAGGGCGGTTTGCGCCCCGGGGCTCGGACTGCTTCCGACGAGCGAGCAGTCTCGGCGCTCAGCGGGTTCCGTTCTTCGCGTACTCGGCGATGGCGTCGATGTTCGACGTGTCGATGAACGCCGGACCCGTCAGTACGGGCTGGTTGCCGCCGATGGTGTTGCGGTTGTTGAGGTACAGCCACAGTGAGTCCACGGCGAGATAGCCCTGCAGGAACGGCTGCTGATCTACCGCCCACTGCACCTTCCCCGACTTGATGGCGTCGACGAGTTCGGCGTTGGTGTCGAAGGTGCCGATCTTCGCGTTGCTGCCTGCGGTCGCGGCGGACTGCACGGCCGCCAAGGCGATCGGCGCCCCAAGGGTGACCAGATAGTCGATCGATGGGTCCTGCTGCAGCTTGGCGGTGATGGTGGCCTGGACCGACGGCATGTCGGTGCCGTTGACGTTGAGGTTCTCCACCGCTCCACCGAAGCCGGCCTTGACACCGGCGCAACGGGATTCGAGCGCGACGTTGCCTTGGTCCTGAATGATGCAAACGACCTTCTTCGCTCCGTCGGAGGCCAGCCGCTTGCCTGCGGCCTCGCCTGAGATCTTCTCGTCCTGTCCGAAGTACGCCTTGACGCCCATCGCCTGCCAGGCGTCGATGCCGGCGTTGAACGCCACGACCGGGATGCCTGCTGCGACGGCGGATTTGACGCCGCCGGCGAGTGCGTCGGGCTTGGCCAATGTGATGGCGAGCGCGTCGACCTTGCTGTCGACGGCGTTTTGGACGAGGTTGGATTGCTCGGGCCCCTGCAGATCTGCGGAGTACTTCAGGTCGATGTTGTCCTTGGCGGCTGCGGTTTCGGCGCCCTTGCGGATGAGGTCCCAGAAGGTGTCTCCTGGCGGACCGTGAGTGACCATGGCGACGGTGAAGCGCGGGGTATCGGCTTGGCCGGCGTTCATTCCGCCGTCGGTGGCGCGGGGCTTGCCACCGGTGGCCGAGCATGCCGTCAGGGCGAGCAGGGCGCTGGCGGCGATCGCCGCAATGCGCGTGGCGGTCTTGGCTCTCGTGCTTGGAACGTTCATGTTCGTTGTGACCTTCCGGCTAGCCGACGCTGGCTGAGTTGGCGGCTTTGAGTGTTTCGGCGGCGACTTGGAGGCCCTCCAGGGGTCCGAATTCCACGTCTTCGTGTTCGATGTTGACCCACATGTCGGGGTCGACGGCTTCCAGGGCGTTGAGGAACCGCGCCCAGAATTCGGTGTCGTGGCCGCGACCGACGGCTACGAAGTCCCAGGCGGAGTCCTCTGGCCACTTGTTCACGACGTGTCGTCCGCCGAGTCCGGTCGGGTTCTGGTCCAACGGGATGCGGGTGAACCGCTCGTCGAGCACGCCGTAGATCCTGCAGTTGTCGTTGATCCGGGTGTCCTTCGCCGCGGCGTGGAACACCAGTGGGCCGAGCCATTCGATCGCCGCGACCGGGTCGATGCCCTGCCAGAACAGATGTGACGGGTCCATCTCCGCACCGACGTGTGTGGCGCCGGTCTTGTCGACGAGGCGTTTCATGGTCGGCGGGTTGAAGACCAGGTTCTGCGGGTGCATCTCGATGGCGACCTTGACACCGTTCTCGCGGGCGAGCGCGTCGATCTCGGTCCAGAATGGCACGGCGACATCGTCCCACTGATAGTCCAGCGAGTCGAGGTAGCCGGAGTCCCAGGTGTTGACGTGCCACGCCGGCCACTGCCCGCCCGGATGAGCCTGCGGCAGACCGGACATCGTGACGACTCGGTCCACTCCGAGCAGACCCGCGACGCGGATCGCGTTGCGCAGATCGTCGGCATCCTCGGGGCCGACCTCCGGGTCGGGGTGCAGTGGGTTGCCGTTGCAGTTCAGCCCGGCGATCGAGACGCCCGTGCCGTCGAAGGTGGACAGGTATTGCCGTGGCGTCATCTCACCTGACAAGAGCTCTCTCACCGGCAGGTGGGGGGCGGGCAGGAAGCCGCCTGCGTTGATCTCGGCTCCGGTGAGCCCGAGCGAGGCGATGACCTCCAGTGCTTCACGCAGCGGCTTGTCGTGCAGGATCGCGGTGTAGACACCGAGCTTCATGGTTGTTCGACTCCTTCTAGTCAGACGACTTTGACGGTGGTGCCACCCGATTGGGCGGACTCGGCGATGGCGGCCACGACGCGAAGGCCGTGCAGGCCGGCGTCGAAGGCGGGCAGTGGTCCCAGGTCGCCGATGCCGGCGATCTGGTCGAGGAAGGCGCGGGTCTGATACGCGAACAGGTCCGCGACGCCGTGCCCGACGCCGCCTGCATCCATCGGCAGGCCGCCACGGATGTAGGGGTGGTCGGGTCCGATGATCACGCGTCGAGGGCCGCCAATCTCGGTGCGGCCTTCAGCGGTGGAGATCTCGAATTCGCCTGGGCGGTGCAGGTTCCAGGCCGCGGATCCCGTCGAGGCGAACAGTTCGAAGCCCAGGCCGTCGGGCAAGCTATGGGCCACGCGTGAGGCCGAGAAGGTGCCGACAGCGCCGTTGGCGAACGTTGCAGTGAAGGTGGCGACGTCTTCGTTCTCGACGGGGGCCAGCTCTGTCAGCGACGGCACCCTTGGTGTGGCCGTAGGTGACTCCGAGCGGCACGGGCCGCTCCCTGATCAACGTCG
Organism: uncultured Actinomycetota bacterium; assembly: GCA_963791215.1. GTDB lineage: Bacteria > Actinomycetota > Actinomycetes > Mycobacteriales > Mycobacteriaceae > Mycobacterium. The sequence goes on from CAWBRR010000023.1 coordinate 178,378, forward strand.
CGAATGCCGCACCGCCGACTTCGGTGATCGGGCCGCAGACGAACTCACCGAGGTCGATCAGGTGGCTGCCGACGTCGGCCAGTGCGCCGGTGCCGGGGCCGCCGCGGTAGCGCCAGGTGATCGGCGAGGTCGGATCCAGCGCGTAGTCGCACCAGTAGTGCCCGTTGAAGTGCACCAGTTCGCCGATCGTCCCGGCGGCGAGCTCGCGTCGGATCTGCTCGACGGCAGGCGAACGACGGTAGGTGTACCCGACGGCCGTCACGCGGTCGGACCCCTCGGCGGCGGCAACCATCGCTTCCGCGTCGGCCAGCGACCCGGCCAACGGCTTCTCGCACAACACGTGCTTGCCGGCGGCGAGCAGGCCTTCGACGATCTCCCGGTGCAGATGGTTGGCCACCACGACACTGACGGCGTCGATGTCTGGTGCCTCGGCGATCGCCCGCCAGTCGTACTCGGCTCGTTCGTACCCATACCGACGTGCGGTGTCGTCGGCGACGGCCTCGTTGGTGTCCGCAATCGCCACCAGTCGCACGTCGGGTCGCTCGGTCCCGAATAGCGTGCTGGCGGAACGATATCCGGCGGCATGTGCCCGTCCGGCCATGCCACCGCCGATGACGGCGACTCCGATCGATGGATTCGTCACTACGCACTACTCCCTGTCTGGTTGGAACATGCCACTGCGAGACACGTCGATGCGATTTACTTGTCCGGTCTACTAGACCGGTCTAGTTACGCTACTATGAGCGCTGTCACACCCGGCTGTCAACCCCTGCCGAGGTAATCCGAAAGAGGTGCACGTGGTCAGGGATCGCGATCGGCCGACCATGCAGGACATCGCCGACAAGGTCGGGGTGTCCAAGGCGCTGGTGTCGCTGGTCTTCCGCAACGCCGCCGGGCCCAGCGCCGAGACCCGCCAACGCGTGTTCGCCGCAGCCGACGAACTCGGCTACCGGGTCAACCGGACCGCGGCGCTGATGACCGCCCGCCGGTCCCATCATCTCGGTGTCACGATCAACATCCGCAACAGCTTCCACACCGAGATCGCCGAACACATCGTCGCCGCCGCCGACCGCGCCGGATACGAGGTGGTACTTGGCGCCGTCACTCCCACGCACGGCGAGGCCAAGGTGATCGAGACGCTGCTCGACTTCCGTTGCGAAGGAATACTTTTGATCGGACCCGAACTATCGACCACCGAGCTGGCCAACCTGGGCGGAAAGGTGCCCTCCGTCGTCATCGGTCGACGCATTCGAGCGGACACGCTCGACGTCGTGCGCACCGCCGACGCCCGCGGCATCGGGACGGTCGTCGACCACCTCGTCGGATTGAACCACCGTCAGGTGGTCCACGTCTCCGGCGGCTCGGGTGTCATCGCCACCGACCGCCGCAACGGCTACCTTCGCGCGATGCGCAAGCACGGCCTGGAACGCCACGCCAAGGTCATCGACGGCGACTTCACGGAGTCCGCGGGAACTGTTGTGGCACAACGACTGCTGGCGGAAGCGCTGCCCACTGCGGTGGTGTGTGCCAACGACCGCCTGGCCGTCGGCGTGCTAGACGCGTTGCGACGTGCCGGGGTGGATGTCCCGGGCGAGGTCTCGGTGACGGGGTACGACGACAGCATGCTGGCCCGACTGGGCCACATCGACTTGACGACGGTCAGTCAGAAGCCGCAGGAGCAAGCCGACCACGCGGTGGCAGCGGTGATCGAACGGCTCGACAAGGAGCGCACGGAGCCGCGGTCTTCGGTGCTGACACCCGAACTAGTTGTGAGAGCCACCACCGCCCCACCTCGATAGACGTCAATGAAAGTTGTATTGTCCTTACAAATCGCATCGTCTGGATGCGCTACCGGGAGGCCTCGTCGTGCGCATCGGATTGGTCGGTTACGGCGTCGGAGGCCGCTACTTTCACGCGCCCTTCATCCTGGCTGCCGGCGGTTGTGAGCTCGTCGGAGTGGTGGCGCGATCCGCTCAGCGGGTGGCGGACGTCCGCGACGACATGCCTGGAATGCCGGTGTTCGGGTCGCTGAGCGAGCTGCTCGACGCAGGCGTTGACGCGGTCACGATCTCGACCCCGCCACAAACCAGGCGTGAGCTCGTCTTGGAAGCGATCGGACGGGGCGTCCACGTAATCGCCGACAAGCCATTCGCACCGACCGCGGCCGCCGGTCGCGAGCTCGTCGACGTGGCGCACGAACGCGGCGTCCTACTGAGCGTCTTTCACAACCGGCGTTGGGACACCGACGTCACGACCCTTCGCGGCGTACTCGACAGCGGGTCATTGGGCGAGATCTGGCGTTTCGACTCTCGCTTCGACCTCGACGAAGCACAGACCTTGGAGGCAGGACCCGAAGGAGGGCTGCTGCGCGACCTGGGCAGCCATGTTGTCGACCAGGCACTGTGGCTGTTCGGGCCAGCGCGAAAGGTGTTGGCCCATCTGGATTGGTTGGACCTCCCCGAGGGTCGCACCGACGCAGGATTCGTCCTCACGATCTCCCACGCCAGCGGTACGCATTCGCACGTGTCGGCGAGCAAGGCGAATCGGACAGTCTCCAGGGAGTTGCGCGTCTTCGGCTCCCTGGGCAGCTACGTGTCATCGCAGTCCGACGTTCAGGCCCAGGCGATATTCGCCGGCTCGCGTCCCGCCGACGACCCGGACGCCTGGGGGTACGAGATAGAAGAGCGTTGGGGGACGTTGGCGACCGTTGCCGGAAGCCGGCGCGTGCCGTCGATGCAAGGTTCGTATGCGGACTACTACGCACGCTTCGCCGCGGCAGTGGCGGGCACCGGTCCCCAACCGGTACCCGCGGCCGAGGCCGTCGACACGTTGGCAGTGCTGGACGCCGCAAGGCTCAGTGCCGCGGAAGGCGTGTCGGTTCCGGTGTGACGGGGAGGTGCGGGAGTGCTTCGAAGCAACGACCGTCGTCGAAGCTACTGCGGACGCACTGGGGACAATCTTCTGTCTTGCTTGAGTTGGCCGGACGGCCCGGGAAGCTTGACTACTTGTACGAAGAACTCGTCGATTTGGCGCACCGCATTCATGAACTGGTCGAAATCGACGGGTTTGGTGACATAGGCGTTGGCATGCAACTGGTAGGCGCGCAATATGTCCTCCTCGGCTGAGGAGGTGGTCAGCACGACCACTGGGATGTGCATCAGATCGGGATCGGATTTCAGAACTTGCAGAACTTGACGACCGTCGTATTTCGGGAGATTCAAGTCGAGCAGGATCAGGCCCGGCTGTGGTGCATCTTTGAACGGGCCCCGTCGATACAGGAGTCGAGCCCTTCCTGGCCGTCATGGGCGACATAGAGAGTGTTTCTGATCTTGTTGTGCGCGAATCCTTCCCGAAGTGATCAGCTCGTCGCCCGGATCGTCCTCGATCAGTAAGACATCAATGGGATCGTTCGGCACTGTGATCACCTCACGCAAGTACCTGCGGTTGTCGCCACGCAGCACAACCAACGCGGGTCAGCGACGGCGGACACTAGTGCCGAGCGCTGCGTCCAGTATGCCATCGCGGCCAACGAACGACTGGGGCGATTTCACCGAACGTCGTCGAGTGCAGCGTCCAAAATGTCGTAGAGACGCAATTGCCCGCCCAGGCCGGAGAGAGAGCGAGCGCTGGCCGTACGAGGCGTGAGAACCGTGCTCCGCAGGGGTTACCCCCAAGGTGGCTGGCCCGTAGATCCTCGTGCCGTGCGCGGGTGCGCCGACGACGCACCCGCGCACAGGCATCCATTGGTTGAGCTAGGGAAATCGCTTGGGCTAGCCAACCGTCCTTGCCGACTACGCGTTCTGCTGGGCCAAGGCTGCGGCGGCCGGGTCCGGGAGCGTCTGCACGTCGCCGTCGATCGTGGAGGTGATGTAGCCGGTCAACGACTGCTCGAACGCGTTGATGGTGACGTCGGCCTTCAAGGAGCCGGTGTGCGTTCCCGTGACGGTGACGTCGGCGACGTAGCGGACGGAGGCTTGACTGGCGGTGGTATCGGTTGATTCGGTGCCGTTCAGGATCATTCCGTCTTCGTTGACGTAATCGGTGTAGGTGACGGTGCGGATCGTGCGGATGACCTGCCGCACCCGGGGCCTCGCTGACCACCGCGGTGCCGCCTCCGGGGCCCGCGTACGTTCCGGTATCCGGCAGAGGCGGATTGGTGGCCACGTAGGTGCGAGTTTCGGCGCCCAATTCGGGTTGGGGGTGGACGTGTCGTGCCACCGGCCCGACGCTGGTCGTGTACTTCAGGTTGACGACGACGATTCGGGTGGGATTGCCAACCGCGTTGCTGTCCTCCCAGAAGGTGACCGCGGTCCCGTCCCCATTCCAGCGGGCATGCTGTGGGCGACGTAATCGTCGCCGTCGACGAACAGCGGGATTCCGTTCTCGTCACCGGTGAGTTCATCCTCTTCGGCGATCACCCACTCTTGGTTGGAGATCACATTGGTGCCACTTGAATAGGCCGTGTACACGCTGCCCTGGATGTAGGCCGGCAGGAACGCTGGCCGTTCGATCCTGTCCATCGGCGTACAGCGCGTCGAGTGTGCGCGTGCTTCCGACCGCGATCCATTCTTGGTTGGGCGAGATGTCGATGTCTTCGTCGTACTCGGGGTTGGCGGTCACCCGGGTGACGTTGCCCGTGGCCAGGTCGACTAAGACGTCATCGACGTTACCCGCCTCGTACGTCCCGCCGAGGACGATCAAACCCCTTCCGTCGGGGGTCCATTGCTTGCCCTCGCCGTTGCCGTAGACCACCCGCGCGTCGTCGACGTGATACTCCGGTGTCCCAGTGGTGGCATTGGTGGTGCGGGTCAAGGTGCCCACGACCGGAATGGCCGTGATCGTCCCGCCCTGGCCCGCCACAATGCTGGCTGAACAGTACGTGGGTGCCGTCGGGCGACGGGCGCATCTCGCGTTGCGGGTCGATGACGGTCTCGGCATTTGGCGTCGGGGAGATAACGGGAACGAGCACTTTGCCGTTCGGCACCATCCTCGAGAATGGAGTATGGTGCTAGCTGGCCGTGACATTGCACGTAGGACGAGCACCCGTCCTGAACCGTCTTGGAACGGGAACCGGCTTGACGAGATTGGCGGTCTGTTCGTGTGTAGACACCGCAGGTCACGCACTGAAGGTTCGGTGCCGTCGACGCCGATCTGATAGATCTCCTCGCGACCACCGGCAGTCGGTGTGGCCGCGAAGAAGATGGACTGTCCGTCTTCGGAGTAGCGTGGAGTGGCCGGGTTGGAGATTCTGCCGGGCAGACTCAGGATTACGCGCTCGATGGTGGGATTGAGGACGGTGATGTCGACGTCCGTCTGAGGCGCTGCGGGCTTGCCAAGCAGTCCTAGCAGATTGGTTTTGCCGTCGGGGACCGTCACGGTGAACGAATCCGTTTGCGCCGCACCGTAGTTGATGTCATTGGGCGTGTAGGTGAAGTTGCCGGTCGCCTGGTCGATCGTGACCTTCCCGTTCGCCGCCGCCGGGGTGACGGTGTATGTCAGGGCGTCACTCTCGGGGTCGGTCGCACCGATGTTGCCGGTGACGGTCTGCCCGGTCTGCGACGTCGTCGTCGGGTCGTCGTTGATGGTCGGCGCCTCGTTGAACGGGTTGCGTCGGACGAAGGCCAGCACCGCCCACACCACCGGCGTGCAGGGTTCCGGCGTAGGGAGCCGGCGCCAGGAACGGATTGAGCAGGTTGGTGACGACGCCGTTCAGGAAACTCACCACTCCGACAACGGGATTGGTGACTTGCGCCGCGGGCGCGACTGCTGCGGCGACCGCTTCGGTCGACAACGCGTTGCTCGCGGTATGCGCGACCAACGCGTTCGCGGTTGGTACCACAATCGACTGCGTGAGCGTTGAAGACGATTGCGAACGGTCTCGACGGTGGCCGCTGCCGCCTCGACCACCCTGACAGAGGCCGTGGGTGTCGTGGCCGCCTCGGTGACCGTGGAGTGTGCCGAGTTGGATTCGGTCTTGACGGGAGTCGATGTCGACTCCTGAGGCTTCACCGCGGCGGTCTCAGCTGCGGCGACCGCGGGTGGTGCAGTCGCGGGCGGACACGGTGACTGTTTCGCTAGAAGCGGGTTGCGCCTCGGCGCCACTGGTGCTGGTCGCCGGAGAACTGGTCGACTCCGTGGCGATCGATGCTGCCTGGCCCGGTGGTGCCGGGGTGCGCTCCGCCGCTGCTGCTGATCGTGACACCGGGTGCCACCTGGTCAGTCGACGACGTCGCGCCCGAGGCCGTCGTGTCGGTCGTCGTGGTGCTGCTACCGGCCGACGTCGATCCGCCGCCGGTCGAAGACGCTGGGGAACCCGTCGTCTCCTTGGGCGAGGCAGCGACAGCGGTGCCCGACGTGGCCGCCGATCCGGTCGACGACGTGCCCGACGTTGAGCCAGCCGAGACCGACGACGAGGACGATTCGGAGGACGCACCGGTGGTGTCGGCTGCAGCCACACCGTGGCCGGTCGCCACGGCGGTGACTAGCCACGCCGCCACCGCAAGACCACCGTAGCCACCTAACTTCGTGGCACGTTCACATGCGGTTCGAGGCGATGAGACGGGCGCGCCCGACGACGGAGAAGCAAGAAGGGCGTTGACCCGTGAAGTACTCGCGCTCATGAAGTGGGCTCCGTTGCCTTGGGAACTGATGGCTGTATTCAGATTTGGCGCATACCGTTGGCATCGATAAACTGATCACCCGATCAGTTTATTGGCTGTGCTAATGCGTACCATGGGCGGATATCGGTGTCAAGACAGCCGAAAGATCTGCAATCCGGTCCGGGGCACGAACCGTGCGAACCCGGCGGTCCGCTTCGAGTCATCGACCACCAGCGAGTGGTGTACTTCGTTGTAGCAGTATCCTTTTAGAGATCAGCCTCATATCTCGCAGCGGCGCACCCAGGCCGAGACACCCACCCAAAAACGAACGCAGACCTTGACTGAAGCCTAGGACGCTGCCAAAGTCACTGATCGGTCGATCAGTTTCTAGATCAAATCGCCCATCGGGGGATCAACGAAGGAAGTGGGAACGGACATGACAGGGCGGGTAGAAGGCAAGGTCGCATTCATCACGGGCGCGGCGCGAGGACAGGGCCGCAGTCATGCGGTGCGGCGGCACAGGAAGGTGCCGACATCATCGCGGTCGATGTCTGCAAACCAATCAGCAGCAACAGCGTGATCCCGCCGTCCACCCCAGACGACTTGGCGGAAACGGCGGACCTGGTCAAGGGACAGAATCGTCGCATCGTCACCGCGCAGGTCGACGTCCGTGACTACGACGGCCTCAAAGCCGCTGTGGACAGCGGCGTCGAACAGCTTGGGCGGCTGGACGTCATCGTCGCCAACGCGGGCATCGGCAACGGCGGCGAGACGCTCGACAAGACCAGTGAAGCCGACTGGCAGGACATGATCGACGTCAATCTGTCGGGAGTTTGGAAAGACCGTCAAAGCTGCTGTGCCGCATCTACTTTCTGGAGGCAGTGGCGGATCGATCATTCTGACGAGTTCGGTTGGCGGACTTAAGGCGCACCCTCTCACACGGGTCACTACATCGCCGCCAAGCACGGCGTGGTTGGTCTGATGCGGACGTTCGCCGTCGAGTTGGGTCAGCATTCGATCCGGGTCAACTCCGTGCATCCCACGAATGTGAACACGCCGATGTTCATGAACGAGGGCACGATGAGGTTGTCGCCGGACCTGGAGAACCCGGGTCCGGATGACATGGGCGTCGTCG
>CAWBRR010000024.1:0-263204 GCA_963791215.1 uncultured Actinomycetota bacterium
GTGGGCGTCACGGGGTACGGCTGCGGCACCATCTTCGTGTTCCACGGCGCGCCGGACCTTGCGCTCACCAGATTCCTGGTCGAACACTGACTTTGGTGATCTTCGTGCTGGTGTTGCGGCGCTGCCCGCCGAGGCCGATGCGGCCGACGTCACCCGCCACGGGGGCCGCGCGCGGTGTTGGCGCTCGCCGTCGGTGCGAGCGTCACCAGGCTAGCCGTCTACGCGATGGCTGCCCGCGCCACGACGCCCATCGACAGAACTGCTGCCGGAGGCGGCCTACACCCGCGGCCGCGGCGCAGACACCGTCAACGTGCTGCTCGTCGACATCCGGGCCTGGGACACCATGGGCGAGATCTCGGTGCTTCTGGTCGCCGCGACCGGCGTGGCATCAATGGTGTTCCGGCACGGTCGCTGGCTCCGCGCCGCGCGTGTCCGACGCGGGTCAGCCCGACATCGGTCGCATTTCCGCACTGTCCCAGGACCGCCCGGCCATCGGTGACATCACGTGGCTGCGGGGCAGCGCGAGCTGCGCGACCCCCGCAATCGCTGCACTCGTCCTCGAGGTCGCGACGCGCGTCGTCTTCCCGTTGATCATGGTGCTGTCGGCGTACTTCTTCTTCGCCAGACACAACACCCCCGGCGGCGGCTTCGCAGCAGGCTGGCACGGCCTCGCGCTCGTGTTCCACTACCTCGCCGAGCGGCCCGGTACGAACTGGCCGAACACTTCCATGGATGCGGGAAAGCTGCTCGGCGCGGGTCTGACGCTCTCCGCCGGTGCCGCGGTCGCGTCGCTGCTGCTGGGCACCACGGTACTGTCGTCGGCGGTGGTCCAGTTCGACCTGCCCGTGTTCGGGCACGTGAAACTGGTCGCCGCGTTGTTCTTCGACCTCGGCGTCTACCTGATCGTGGTGGGCCTCGTGCTCGACGTGCTGCGCAGCCTCGGCGCGCGCGTCGACGTGGAGCTACTCCCGCAGCCGCCGGTGGTCCGATGACGACATATCTGGTTCCCCTCGTCCTCATCAGCGACCTCGCCAGGTGCCGGGGTCTACCTGCTGCTCGAACGCACGCTGACGCGAATGCTGTTGGGCCTGTTGCTCATCGGCAATGCCGTCAACCTGCTCTTCCTGACCGTCAGCAGGCCTTCGGGCGATCCGCCGGTGCGCGGCCGCACCAGCGACGGCCAGACCGCCACCGCGGGATTCCATTGGCCCAGGGCATGATCCTCACCGCGATCGTCATCTCGATGGGCATCGCCGCGTTCGTGCTCGCTCTGACCTACCAGTCCTACCCGGTTGAACTCCGACGAGGACGTCGACGACGACGCCGAGGACACCCGGGCGTCGCAGTCGTCCGGCGAGGCCGCGCGGTGATGACAGCCGTCGACCGCCGCGACGTGCGCCGCGACACCGACGAGCCCGAGCGCTCGACGCCCTGCCGGGCTACGAGGGGTCCAGATGAGCGCTCCGGCAGTCTCTGACGCCGCTGCCGGTGCTGATCCCGACGCTGGCCGCGGCGGCGACGTCTCGCCGGCCGGCGTGCCGCGACTGCGGCGCGCCGCGATCGCCGTGCTCGCGCTGACGGCGGTGCTGGGTGTGCTGCGCGCTGGTGTACTACGCGGACCGCGATGGCACCATCGCCGTGCACGTCGGCGGATGGGGCAGAGCGTGCCGGGGATCGGGCCGCTGGGCGATCACGCTGGTGGTCGACCGACTCTCGGCGCTCATGCTGGTGGTGTCGACGATCGGTGCTGCTGATCGTCGTCTGTACGCCGATCGGGCAGGGCATTCGCGACGGCGATGAGCGCCAACCCGTCGATCTTCCTACCCACCTACCTGGTGCTGTCGGCGGCGTCTGCACGGCCTTCCTCGCCGGTGACCGTTCGACCTGTTCGTCGGGTTCGAGGTGCTGCTGTTGGGCGCGAGCTTCGTGCTGCTGACCATCAGCGCCAGCGCCGAGCGGGTGCGCGGCCGGATCGCCGATGTGATGGTGTCGATGGTGTCGTCGCTGATCTTCCTGATCGGGATCGCGCTCATCCTACGCCGCGACGGGCACGCTCGAACATGGCCGAGCCGCGGTGCGCCTCGAGGACGTGCCGGCGGGACCCGTGGCGCGTTCTTCGCGGTGCTGCTGGTCGCGTTCGGCATCAAGGCGCCGTGTCCGCTGTCGGCGTGGTTCCCCGACTCCTAGCCACCGCACCGGCGCCCGTCACGGCCGTGCTTCGCCGGCTGCTGACGAGGTCGGCGTGACGCGATCATCCGCACGCATTCGCTGATGTTCCCGGCGGCGCGCTCGACCGGGTGTTGATGGGGCCGCGCTGCTGACCATGATCATCGGCATCCTCGGCGCGATGGCGCAGAGTGATGTCGAGCGGTTCTGTCGTTCACGTTGGTCGAGCCACATCGGCTACATGGTGTTCGGCATCGCGCTGTCCAGCGATGTCGGGCATGTCCGGCGATCTTCTACGTCGCGCACCACATCGTGCGCGTGCAGACCACGTTGTTCCTCGTGATCGGGCTGATGAGCGTCGGCAGGCGCGTCGACGCTGCGGCGGCTCGGCGGGCTCGCGGCGGCGAGCCCGCTGCTGGCCATCGTGTCATGGTGCCCGCACTCGATGTCGGTGGTGTACCGCCTTCTCGGTGTCTCTCGGGAAGGTCGCCCTGTTCGAGGCCGGCGGCCAGAACGGCTCGGTATTGGCATGGGTTCCTGGTCGGCGGCAGCGTGATTACCAGCCTGTTGACGTTGTACGTGATGCGCCAGGGTGTCGACCAAGGTGTTCTGGCGCGCCGCGCGGACGCGCCGGAGGGCGCGCTGGCGTCGGCGAGTCCGGCTGCGCTGCTTGATGATCCGAGGACATCGCCACACCGACCGCGACGACGTCGGTCGGATGCCGATCGGGATGGTGGTGCCCACCGGTGCGCTGATCGCGGATGGGTTGGCGGCTCACCGTGCTCGCCGGCCATCTTCGCCTACAGCGAGCGCGCCCGGCGCAGAGGCGCTCGACCCGCACCAGTACGTGACGGCCGTGCTCGGCGGAGGAGGTGCACGATGCGAGAGTACGCGCTGCGGGCCTGGGTGCTCTGCTGGCTGATCCTGGTGTGGATGTTGTTGTGGGCACGGTGTCCGCCGCCGACGCGCTCAGCGGGCTCGCCATCGCCCTGGTGATCACGCTGCCGTTGCCCCTGCCGCGGGTGCCCGTCGAGGCCGGTCTGCGTCCGTTGTCCTGCTGCGCTGGTCGTCCAGGTGACGTACTACCTGGTGCTGTCCTCCGTGCAGGTGGCGTGGCTCGCCATCAAACCGGGACCGCCGCCGCAGACCGCGGTGCTACGCGCGCACCTGGCACTGAAGTCGGATTCGGTGTTGGCGTTGGGGGTGAACGATGATCAACCTGATCCCGGTTCGATCGTGCTCGAGATCGACCAGTTCCACCGGGATGATCTACGTACACATCATCGACGTCGGTTCGAAGCGCGCCGTGCCAGCGCTTCGTACCACCAGATCGAAGAGGTGGAGCGGCTGATGATCGCAGCGTTCGAACGCCGCCGACTGGCAGCCGGCTGTGGAACGGAGCGCGCATGACAGCGAAGCGAGAAGCGGAACGGGATCGCGCATGACGATCGTCTCCGGTGGTCGCCGCCGTGCTGCTCACCGCCGCCACCATCATCACCATGTTCCGGTTGCTCGCAGGCCCGGGCACGCTGGACCGCTTCGTCGCGCTTGACACGTTCGTCACCGTGACGATGTGCGCGATCGGCACGTGGGCCGCCTATGGCCTGGACACCACCGTCACGTACCGCCGACCGCTCTCGCGCTCATCAGCTTCGTCGGCTCGGTCAGCGTGGCGCGCTTCGGGTGCGAGCATCGACCGCGGCAACGGGAGGGCGGGATGGAGCGCGCTCGACATTAGCCGCGGGCGTGCTCGTGCTCGGGTTCGCTGCTCGCCCTGACCGCCGCGATCGGAGCCGTGAGGTTCGCCGACGCGCTGTCGCGGCACGCCGCCGCCGAACCTCAGGTGCTCGGGCTGCTCCTGGTGTTGGCCGGCGCAGCGATCCGACTCGCGGGGCAACGTCGACGTCGGCATCGTGGTGCTCACCGGCTCTCACGGTCGATCACCGCACCCGTGGTGGTCGAAACCGTCGGCCAGCTGGCCTACCGTGAACAAGCTCCGCGACGATCTGCTGACGAAGGACGAGATGGCCGGGGCGGACGAGCGAAGCGACGGGAAATGTCGCATGAGGACTGACGACGACAGCTGGGACATCACCGAGCGTCGGGGCCACCGCGCCGGGCGTGGCCTACGCCAGGTCGCACGAAAGCGCTTCGGAAGACCCGACTTTCGTCGACCCTCACGCGGAGCAGTTCGTCGATGCGGCCCTCGCCCAGGCTGGCAGCCAGCCTCGCCATGGCCGGGCGCTTCGATCGCATCGCCGGCGTACGCGGCGGCGCGGACCGAGTGGTTCGACGACTTCTTCATCGCGGCGGGCGCAACGGCATCGAGCAGGCGGTGATCCTCGCCGCGGGTCTCGACGCGCGCGTCTGGCGGTCTCGTGGACCTCGGACAGCGTCGTGTTCGAGCTCGATCAGCCACTCGTGCTGCAGTTCGAGGCCGAGACCCTGCACGCCGACCATGTACGCCGGCCGTCGGTGACGTGCCCGTCCCGATCGACCTACGGCAGGACTGGCCGCCGCTGCGCGACGCGGGGTTCGACACCAGGCGCCCACCGCGTGGTCGGCAGGGGCTGCTGCCGCTGCCTGCCGCGGCGCAGGACGTCCTGTTCGAGCGGGTGCAGCTGCTCGAGCGCGCCGCGGCAGCAGGTTCGCCGTCGAGGCATTCGACGCCCGATTCGACCGAGTCCCTCGCTCGGCGGAGCAGATCGGCAGGCCAGGCAGGAGGCGGGCGAGCCGGAAGGCCGGACGTCGCCGACCTCTGGTACCTCGAAGAACGCGCCGACGTCGCCGACTCGCTGTCCGAGCACGGGCTGGAGACTTCGGCGATCTCGGCGCCTGCGCTCATGCACCGCTATCGACCGCGGCACAGTCGTCTACGTCACACCGCGCGACACCGGTTCGTCGACGCGCACCTGCGCGTCACTGATCGGGCGGCGGATCTCCAGCCAGCTGAAAGCTCGACCATCGCGGCGACAGTCTCCGCGGCGTCGCTGAGCGCTGCCAGCCGCGCGGCGCGGACGGGGCGGCCAGTGCCGCGTACCGGTCGGCTTGGCCGATGGGGATCGCAGCGGCCGACGCGTACAGCGCGTGCCCGCGTCGTCGCCGGTCTCCGGCTCGCCGAGCAGTTCGTGCTGGGTGGCAGCGTGACCTCCCGCGCCGCGGCGATCCGCTCGAACAACTCCATCACCCGGTCCTCGACCGCTGATGTCGGCGCCAGTGACGGCGTCGCCCGGCTGGTCGGGCCAGGCTGGACGGTCGCGCGCGGATGGGGGTCGTCGTCGAGCCAGTGCTCGACGCGGATGCGGCGTCCGCATCTCACAGGCGATCTGGTCACCGCCCCCCTCCTGGTCCTCCGCCGCGACGATGTGTGCGAGCGCTCCGACGTCGCAGCGGGCCGTCGCCGCCGACCGACCTCGCGGCCGCGGCGATCAGTACCACGCCGAACTGCCGCTCGCCGGCGAGACGATCCCTGACCAGTGCGCCGTCCAGCGCGGTTCGAAGATGCGCAGCAGACGGTCTCCCCCTGGCAGTTGGCACCGACTCCAGCGGGAACATCGGCGCACCTGCCCCATGTCGCCTCGCTCCTGCCCAGCCGGGAGGGTCGCAGCGCCAGCTCGGCGATCGAGGTCGACCACCGCCCGAAGGTCGCCGTCGTGGTTCTCGGCCACCGGCGTTGGCGTTGTACGACGCGCGGTCCGGGCGATGGCCGCGACGTCGGACAGTTCGTCGGCACAGCCCAGCGAGGCCGCGACGGGTTCCAGCCGTTCAGCAGTTCGTCGAGGTCGTCGGTGACCAGCCGCTCGTTGCTGTCGGCGTCGAGGATCATCTCCGCGTCCAGTCCGTACCGCGCTGCGCGCCGCTTGTTCTCCTGAACGTGCCATGGCGGCATGGTCGGCAGGCTGGTCACCCGCGTCGAGCCTCGTCGAGGTCGACGATCACGGCGTTGTTCAGCGCGACGAGCGCACCGAGTTCGGCGATGTTCGAGACTCCGTCGAAGATGCGACCCTCGATCGTGCCGATGCGTGGAAGGCCGTATCCGAAGTCAGATCTCGTTCATGCTGGTCGATGATGCCGGTCTTCTTCTGGTCGTGCACGAAGCGCTCGAAGTGCGACCAGCCGCTGGAAGTGGAAAGGGCAGCCCCGCGGTGGCAGCTGCTGGAACGTCATGGCGCGGTTGCCGCGTATCCGGTGTCCGCGCCGTCCCAGTACGGTGACGACGCCGACAGGCAGAGCAGGTGCGGTACTGGTCGCAGCGACGTGATGATGGGCATCACCTTGTTGGCCGACAGATCCCGACATGGACGTGCACGCCCAGATCAGCATCTGGCGGCCCACCACTGGGTGCCGCTGATCAGTTCCACGTAACGGTGCCCATCGGTCAGCTCCACTGCCTTCCACTCCGCGAACGGATCGGTGCCGGCGCAACAACTCCATCCCGCGCTCGCGCACGATGGGCCGGACGATGCCGAGCGTCCCGCCGGTCCTCCATCGCGGCGCCAGCGTGTCACAGATGCCGGTCACCACCTCGACCGTGCTTCGCAGCGATTCCTTGTGAGGTGCGGGTTTCGCCGATCTCGGCGATCACCCCGGCGCCTCGTTGGCGAGGTCGGCGTCTGGTCGAGCTCGCGCGACTACCCACTCGACACCGACGGTCGGGCGCTGCGATCGGTTGAAGGCGATCGTCGTCCGGCCGCAGTCGCGGCCGTACCTGCGGCCAGGATCGGACACCGCAGGCGACCCGCTTGCCGGCGTCGCCGGTGTTCATGGTGCCTCGATCCGGCCCGGTGCTCGTTGACCTGCTGGTAGCGCTCGGCGGGATGTTCGCGAAGTTGTCGGCCTTCTCATGCGGATGATGATGGCCGTCTTTCGCGCCGGCGAGCAGATCCGCAGCTCGTGAAGGCGTTGGTGGTGGTGACCGAGCGTCGCCGAGCCGTCCTGGCGCACCTGCAACGACGCCAGGTCGCCACTGGCGGATGGCGCTGTGGCCGGCCACCTGGAGATGCGCTCCGGCACTGTTGAAGTCGCCCGGCGCGCCGCCGAAGGGCGACCGTCAGCTCGCGCTTGCCGACGGAGTGGATGTGGAGCCGTGGAAGCCCGGAGGACCGCAGGCCCTAGTCGCGACGGTCTTGACCGTCAGGGTGGCGAAGTCACCGGTGAACGCGATCTCGGCCGTCGCGACGGTGGTGGTCGAGCTGTCGGTCTGCGGTACAGCGTCTCGCTCGCGGTAGCGGGCTGTGAGTTCTCGGCCTGGCTGGCATTCGCCGAAGGTTGGGCGAGGCCGGTCCAGACCGACGTGGTGCCGGCTGCGGTGGCGACGGGTTCAGTCCAGCTGCGCGCGCTCGCGATCGGCACGATGAGCGCCGCAGCGGCAAGGAGGCGGATCGGGGCGGAGATCGGCATGCCCGAGAGCTGGCCGGTGACCACCACGATGACTCCCGGTGGTTGCTCTGCAGTTCGGCGCCGCGGCTCGACGGCGCTTCCAGAAGCTGCCCACCTCGTCGGCGGCTTCCCGCTGCCCGGCTCCTCGCCGAGTACACCGTCGTGCCCGGGACGTCCTCGAGCACCAGGTTGCCGGTCTGGTCACGTTCCAGCTTCGCGTCGCGCGACCGGCTGCGAGCCTCGCCCGCTGCCTGGCCAGCTTCGGAGATGTCGTAGACGCGCACGTCGGGCTTGGCGGGCGCAGCGGCCGACGAGGTGGTGGTCGGCGTCGAGGCGACGGAGGTGACGGCGGTGGATTCGCTGCTGCTGGAGTCGTATGATCAGACCATCGACTGGAAGGCGACCAGCAGGAAGACCACCCCCAGGAACAGCAGCACCATGACCATGGCGCGCAAGGGCAGCCCGGAGGACTCTCGCTGGTTCATCGACACCACCTTGTTCACGGCGTCCCGCAGACGGAAAAGCTCAGGTGACGTCGAAGCCCAGCCAGGCGGCCGCGCGGGCCTTCTCGCCTGCTGGCCCGCAACCTGCGCAGCCGCTGACCAGCATCGGGTCCGCGGCGAGCGCCTGGGACGGTCGACCAGCGCGTCGAGCACCTGGTAGAAGCGGTGGCAGCATCGAGACAGTTCCTTGATGGCGTCCTCTTGGATCCGGCGTACTTCCACCGACTGTCGTTCGAACGCGAGGATGTCGTGTTCGCGACGGTCAGCCGTCGGCGAGGGCAGCGTCGGTCCCGGATTGCTCAGCCGCGCCATGGCGCCGTCCATTGCCCTGCGACCCTCTCGAGATGCAGACATTCCGGTGCTGTCGGCGAACATTCAACACGGCGACGGAAGTGGGCCGTGATCGTTACCGCGAGTCGGGCTGATCAGCTTGCTCGACCGTGGCCGTTGTACCCATCCGCATCGTGCAGAATCCGTCCTTGCACAGCGCGACCAGTCCCGTACCCGTCGGATCGGACGGTTCGCTGCCCGCTGAGGTCGCGGATTTGATCAACGATCTCTACGACACGATGGACGCCGCGAACGGGGTCGGCTTGGCCGCCAACCAGATCGGCGTGTCCCAACGCGTGTTCGTCTACGACTCGCGCCGACGAGCGCGCGCACGCCGACGAAGACGCGGAGTCGTCGTCAATCCGGTGCTGGAGACCTCCAGATCCCGGAGACCATGCCCGACCCCGACAACGACGACGAGGGCTGCCTGTCCGTGCCCGGTGAGTCGTTCCCGCGCGGGCGCGCCAAGTGGGCGAAGGTGACGGGCCTGGACGCCGACGGCAACCCCGTCGAGTTGGAGGGTGACCGACCTGTTCGCCCGAATGCTGCAGCGAGACCGGCCACCTGGACGGTTTCCTGTACGTCGACGGCCTGATCGGCAGGCACGCGCGGGCAGCGAAGCGCGCGGTGAAGGCGCAGGGCTGGGCGTACCCGGCCTGAGTTGGACGCCCGGCGAGGACCCCGACCCCTTCGGGCACTAGTGCCAGACCTTCCGTCGGTCGGCACCAGGGTCAGCCTGCGCTATCGGCTGCCCGCCGGATCAGTGCCACCGCTGAGCGACGTCGTCGGCCACCTGCTCGACGTGGCGCCGATCATCAGGGTGCGCACCAAGTCCGGTGCGGTGGTCGACGTTTCGCCGGTCGACGTGGTCGCGGTGCGCGCGCTCACCGATGCGCCCGTGCGGACGTCGCAGATCCGCAATCTCGAGCACGCGGCGGCGCTGGCGTGGCCGGGGCTCGAGCAGCAATGGCTGGACGGGTGGCTGCTGCGCTTCAGCGGCGGGCACAGTCACCGCGCGAATTCAGCGGTGCCGCTTGAGGTCCACGCGAGTCTGACCGCGCTGCCCGGGATCGTCGACTGGTACCGCGCGCGGGGCGTCACACCGTGGCTGGCCGTACCCGACCGGGTGGTGCGGTTGCCCGACCGCGCCGCGACCGCCCTCGAGTCCCTGGTGATGACGAGCGCGCTGGGCCCGAGCACCGCCGAACCCGCGGCGGTGTCGCCGCGCCCCGACGAGCAGTGGCTGCGCATCTACGCCCGCGACGTCGACGTCGACGTGTCGACCTCGGTGCTTGACGGCGAGCTCGGCTTCGCCACCCGTGCCGATGCCGCCGTCGGCCGCTGCGCCGTCACCCCGGCGCCCGACGGCACGCGGTGGGCGGGGCTGGCCGGCGTGCGGGTCGACGAGCGTCGTCGTCGCGAGGGCCACGCGCGCGCCCTGTGTTCGGCCCTGATGGGCTGGGCGGCCGGGCGTGGCGCGACGCGCGCCTACGTGCAGGTGCTGTCGGACAACGATGCGGCGGCGAGCCTCTACCGATCGATGGGCTTCACCACCCAGCACCGGGTCCACTATGTCGACGGTCGTACCCTCTAGCAGGTGCGGCTGGCCACCTGGAACGTCAACTCGATCCGCTCGCGCGTCGATCGCGTGACCGACTGGTTGGAGCGCGCCGACGTCGACGTGCTGGCGATGCAGGAGACCAAGTGCACCGACGCCCAGTTCCCGACGATGCCGTTCGCGGCGCTCGGCTACGACGTCGCGCACGTCGGGTTCAACCAGTGGAACGGCGTGGCCATCGCGTCCCGGGTGGGGCTCGAGGACGTGTCGATCGGATTCGACGGGCAGCCCGAATGGAGTGACCTCGCCGAGGCCAGGGCGATCGGCGCGACGTGCGGCGGGGTCCGGGTGTGGAGCCTGTACATCCCCAACGGCCGCACCATCGAGGACCCGCACTATCAGTACAAGCTGGAATGGCTTGCCGCCCTTGATGATACAGCGAAGGGCTGGCTGGCCGACGATCCCGCGGCACCCATCGCCCTGGTGGGCGATTGGAACATCGCACCCACCGACGAGGACGTCTGGGACGTCGAGTTCTTCAAGGGCGCGACTCATGTCACCGAGCCCGAGCGCGCGGCCTTCCGCGCCATCGCGGCCCAATTCAGCGACGTGGTAAGGCCTTTCACTCCTGGACCGGGCGTTTTCACCTACTGGGACTACACGCAACTGCGCTTCCCCAAGCGTCAGGGCATGCGCATCGACTTCGTGCTGGGTTCGCCCGGCCTCGCCGCCCGCGTCACGCACGCCGAGATCGTCCGCGACGAACGCAAGCCGGGCAAGAAGGGCACCCCTGCCCCAAGTGATCACGCGCCGGTCATGGTGGACGTGTCGGACGGCGGCTAGGTCGGCGAAGGCTTGACGCCGATCGTGATCAGGTCCGGCACGAGTTGTGTCCATACCGGCCTGTGCACCCGGTGCTGATCGCTGACGATGAGACCGGCGCCCTCGAATAGCTCGCACATCGCAGCCGCTGACGGGTGGTGGGCCACCGTCCATCGGCTGTCGTCGAACAACGCGGCCGGAAGCAGGCGGCGAGGGCTGACGGTCGCTACTGCCACGAATCCGCCGGGGGCGAGCACACGCCGGAACTCGCGCAAGGCGGCCGGCTGATCGAAGAAGTGAAAGGCCGATGTCGTCACCACGGCGTCGAGAAGGTCGTCGTCGAATGGCAGCTGCTCCGCTGGGCCCTTCTTCCAGTACACCGTCGACGACCGGCGCCGCGCCTCAGCGAGCATGCCATCGGACAAGTCGACTCCGTACACTTCGTCTGGGAGTAGTTCGTCCGCGATTCGCGTCGCCAAAATCCCCGTCCCGCAGGCGATGTCAGCGACCCGGCGGGACCCGTTCCGTCGAAGCGCCGCGATCACCTCGTCCTGCGGCGGGCGGTAGACGAAGCGTTGAAGGCACGGCTGGTCGTACACGGGCGCGGCAAGACTCCAGAATCGCGTGATCGAGTCGTTCATCCCTCGGCGCTGCGCTGTCGTCATGCCATCCACAGTAGAGATCGTCGCCGCCACAAACCTTGCTTAACCAAGGCGTGGACAGGGTGTGCGCACGAAGTCATCACCAGCAAAGACAAGGTGAGCACTTCGACAACGCAACAGCGCGTCACCGCGGTGAGGGCAGGTCCTCACATCGTGATCGCATCAATCGATTGGTCAAGCGAGACGCCTTGCCAGCATGGCCAGCATCTCCTGCAGGCGGTGTCGAACGTCATTCTCGATGTGAGCGCCTGCCGCGATTCTGGTCAAGCCGATGCGATCGCGTCGAAGCTCGCGGACAGAGTCAAATCCGGTTAGTCTCGTCACCGCCGCGGGATCAACAATCGTCATACGAGACCGTTGGAGCAGGCCCTTGCCAAGCACGGGCACGCCCTGCGGCGTCTCCAGCTGATGACTGCACTCGCACTGTTGAAACACTTCGACGGCGACAGCTTCGACGGCATCGGCAGCACGCACGACGATCAGTGTCGCACCGAAGCTGCGAGATCGTGACGAGCGTGAAGCTGGGCGGCTGATCTGAAGGCCCGCGATCGTGAGCGTCGCATTTCCGGACGTCACAGAAACGTACTTTAGCGATCAGCGCGCATCGGCTGCACAAGCGCTTAAGGCAGCCGAATGAATTTCGCGAGACCCGCCGCTATGTAGAGGCGACCGCGGAGACATGCCACTCGCCGGGCACGCCCTTGAGTTGGTGCGCGCCGCGGTCTTCGAACTCGAGTCCTGACCCGATCACGAGGTCGCGCAGCGTGCTGGACACGAGCACGTCGTTCGGCCCGGACAGGGCGCTCGCCCGCGCGCCGATGTGCACGGCGATCCCGCCGATGTCATCGCCGCGGACCTCGACCTCGCCGGTGTGCAACCCGGCGCGCACCTCGATGCCGAGCGCTCGCACCGCGTCGCGGATCGATATCGCGCAGCGGATCGCTCGCTGAGGGCCGTCGAACATCGCCAGGAAGCCGTCCCCCGCCGTGTTCACCTCGCGGTCACGAAACCGAGCGAGCTGCGACCGCACGATGGCGTCGTGCGCGTCAAGCAAGGCGTGCCAGTCACGGTCGCCGATCTCCGCCGCCCCGCGCGTCGAGTCCACGATGTCCGTGAACAGTACGGTGGCGAGCACGCGCTCGTCGGCGACGTCGGCCTGGTGCCCCGGTGAGGAACTCGGCAATCTCTTGAAACGACGCACGCCAGGGTTCCACGAAGTGATACCGGTTGCGCCCCGGCAGCTCAACGGATGTCGCGCCCTCTCAGGCCGCGGTCTCGGGGCTGCGATGGCCCTAGACATTGGCGGGGGCGGCGCGGACCGCGTCATCGCCGCCAAGAATCTCTTGAGAATCCGCCAAGGCGTCCGCTCCAACCTATGCGTGACAAGCCATCACGGCACTTCCGGCCACACAGAGGACGAACCATGAAGATCAAAATGATCGCGGCGGTTTCGATTGCGACCGCAGCAGCGCTGCCCCTAGCCGCCATCGCGAATGCTTGCGGCGGCGGCGGTGAAGTTCCCCCCGACTACGACTTTGTGTCTCCGTCGGGGAACATCGCGTGCACGATATACGCGGATGGCTCAGGTGCGAATTGCGAAATCCGGGACAACACCTGGGTGGCACCGGCATCGACAGACGGCCCGTACGGCAGACCGTGCAACTTCAACTTCGGAGGTCTGGAGATCTACGTCAGCCAAGGCAAGCCAGGGAACCTGGGCTGCTACGAGGGGGTCAGCAGGTTCAAGTACCCCGACCACGACCAGCAGACCCTCGACTACGGCCAGACTTACTCGCGCGGCGCGATGACTTGCGACAGTGAACCGTCCGGCGTGACATGCACCGACACCGCCACCGGGCACTTCTTCCACGTCTCACGCGACTCCTACGAGTTGGGGTGAACCGGCCACTAGGGCGTCCGACGGGATGCCCGATCCGCTGGGAGACCGCACCGCCTGAGACGAGCCTGCCGGCACGTCGGGGGTTCACCTCAACGCCAAGACCGGGCTGGCGGTGGTGGTGGGACACCCTGCCGAGGAGGCGAACACGCCGGTCATCACCACGGCCACGCTCACTAGAACCACTCTGCACGGAGCACCCCGGTTTATTGCTGGACTTGCCGTGCGGTCGCAAGCGATCGAAAGGGACAACCAAATGACAGCAAACACCTTGCTGGTAAAGCGCGGATTGGTGTTCGCCATCGCCGCGACGGTGATCGTCGCGGTAGGTGCGGCGGGGTGCTCGAACAATACGTCCGACACGGGCACCTCCTCGACTACCAGCGCCCCGTCGAGTACAGCAGCACCCCTTTCGACCAGCACCGCGAGCACTAGTCCCGGAAGTTCCTCCAGCCCCAGCAGTTCGGCGGTTCCCTCGGCGACGGCCAGCGCCCGCTTCGTGGGCCACTGGCTAAGACACGCCTCGACGATGGACATCACCCCGACGACGGTCACCATGTTCCTGGGCCTGGGCAATGGGCCGTGCGCCCAGGACCCCCAGGCCGCCTGCTCGGAGAGGGACACGCTGGCGGTCGTGTCTGGCGATGACATGCAGTTAACGCTCACGGTCACCGCCGTGAGCTACGGGCTACTAAACGGCCAGACAACCTCTAACCCCACGAACCCTACGCCGACGGTCGTGGGCGACTCAATCCAGCTGGTATGGGAGGCGCCCGGCTTGCTCGAGGAGATGCAGCAGGCCGGCAATGACTATTGGTGCGGTGCTGGCGTCAGCGAAAGCGATGAATCGCGGTGTGGCGCATAGCGGCCGGAGCAGCAGATCCTCGCCATGGCCCCGCAGTTGAAATGTTCTTCACAAAGTCGCTTCCACCACCGGCTCAAGCGTTTCATGGCGGCCCGGACGGATGGCAAGACGAGCAGTTCCCCGACGGCACCGTGGTGTTCACGTCGCCGACAGGACGCGTCTACCGCAACAGTCCAGCCAGCGCGGAACTCTTTCCCCAGATGCGTGGCCCGTGCGCCGAACCGGTACCGCGAAAACGCAGTCGACGCCGCGAGAAGTCGGCACGCACGTCACTGGCGCGCAGCAAGCTGACGGCCCTGCGCCCGATCAATGCCGAACAGCAGCGGATCAACCGTGCGCGACGCGAGAGATCGATCTTCGCAAGTGGCGCAACAACATGCGCAAGACGTTGCTCGTGCTCGAGGGCGGCAGGCCCAGTACCAGTCCGTGGTGTTCATGGGTCAACGACCCGGTCGAGGACGTGCACATCACCGCCGACTGGGTACCGCCACCCCCAGCACCGCCGAATCCGGGCGACGACGAACCGCCCTTCTGAGCAACCGCCCATCTGACCGTCGCCCCACCAATTACCTACCGGGAGCAGCGCGTGAAAATCCTTGTCGCAACGGGGCTCACCCAAGGCACCAACCCGAACGACTACCACTACTGCGTCGAGGGCGAACTGGTGTGGATCCAGGAGCCATGCGACCGCGACCGCAGGAATCCTGCCGGGCCGTGCGGCTGCGGACGGGGATTCGCGGGCGCAGCGTCGCATCGGGCGACCACGACGGCCATGGTGGTCGACTCGGACCTGACCCGCGGGGATCTCGTGCTGGCTTACAGAACCAGCCTCGAGGACGGCGGGTGGCCCGTCGAGTGGGCGGAGGACGTCACCGACGACGTTCTACATCTCATCGCCCCACTCCCGCCGGGCACGATCATGGTCCGCAAGCTCGACGAGTTCTTCTTGCGCGGCGCGCTGTTTCGCTAACTGGGGCTTCCCTCTTCGCCAGCTGGGCTTCTCGCGCACCGGCGTGTTCTGGCCTGCGGCCAGCCGATAGCGCTGCTCGTCGGCGAAACACACGACGGGCAGATACACGCCGCCATCAACCGCGTCACAACACGATTCGCAGGCCCATGCCCCACCATCCGCACCTGCTTCGGACATGCGTCCCACCGTAAGAGCTTAACCGCGGTTCGGGTCAACCCTCAAAGCTCAGCGCAAGGAAGTGCGAGTGGCCAGCAGTCACGCTATTTCAACGCCACAGGCGCGCAGAGCTCAAGCGTTGTTGTCGGCGCCTGGCGCGTCCGCGTACTTGCCGGGGTTGAAGAGTGATGCGATCGCACCGATCAGCATCATCACCGCCGCGGCGATGAACACCACGCTCAGGCCGGAGTGGAAGGGCTCGGTGATCAGCTGCGGGAAGAACGTCTTGCCAGTCAGCACGTCGGCGTTGACGCCCGGAGCGTTGAGTGCGCCCGACGGTGCCAACAGCTCGGCGATCGGGTTGTAGCCGAGAAACGCGGCGAACAGGCTTCCGACCGGAGGCAGGTTTGCGACGTCCTGCGCGACCGGTGCCGAGACCCCCTGCGCCTGTAGGCCGCTGCTCATCGCCGTCGGCAACGTGCGGGCCAACCCGACGATCATCAACGAGAAGAAGATGCCGATCGACAGCGAGTTGCCCGCGTTGAAGAACGTCGCACGGACGCCGGACGCGGCGCCGCGCTGCGCGGCGGGCACGCTCGACATGATCGCCGCCGTGTTGGGCGCGGTGAAGATGCCGCCGCCCAGCCCATTGAGGAACACCAGGATGGCGAACACCCAGTAGTCGAAGTTCACCGGAATCAGAAGCAGCGCAACGAAGGACACCGCCATCAGCAGCATGCCCCCGACCGTCAACGGACGTGCGCCGAAGCGGTCCGACAGCGAGCCGGCGATGGGGGCGGCCACCAGGAAGCCGACGGTAACGGGAAGCAGATAGATGCCCGCCCACAGCGGCGTGGACTCGAAGCTGTAGCCGTGCAACGGGAGCCAGATGCCCTGCAGCCAGATGATGAGCATGAACTGAAGCCCGCCGCGGCCCATCGAGGACATCAGTCCGGCCAGGTTGCCCATGCCGAACGAGGCGGACCGGAACAGCCGGATGTCGACCATCGGCGCATCGACGTGCAGCTCGATGAAGCAGAACGCCACCAGCAGCCCCAACCCGACGGCGATCGAGCCCAACACCCACGGGCTGGTCCACCCGGTGGTGGAGTCACCGTAGGGCTGGATGCCATACGTGATACCGACCAGCAGCACCGTGAGCCCGAGGCCGAAGGTCAACGTGCCCGCCCAGTCCAGCCGCCCGGCCGTGCGGACGCCGAGTTCCCGCAGCGACCGGTAGCTCCAGATGGTGCCGATGATGCCGATCGGCACGCCCACCCAGAAGATGGCCTTCCAGTGCCACTCGGACAGGAAGCCGCCGATCAGGAGCCCGAGGAAGGATCCTGCGACGGCGGCCACCATGTTGACGCCGAGCGCCATCCCGCGTTGGTTGGCGGGGAACGCGTCGGTCAGGATCGCCGACGACGACGCCATCAGCATGGCGCCACCAATGCCCTGGATGACCCGCCAGCCGATCAGCCACACGGCGCCACCGCCGAGGTGGAATGGGTCGAAGGACAGCGCAATCGCTGCGAAGGTGAAGACGACGAACCCGAGGTTGTAGATCTTCACCCGGCCGAACATGTCGCCGAGTCGGCCGAACGGCACGACCAGCACCGCCGTCACCACCAGGTAGCCCATCAGCATCCACAGCAGGTAGCCGACGTTTCCCGGGGCGAGCGGGTTGAGGCCGATACCGCGGAAGATCGCGGGCATGGAAATCAGCACGATCGACGCGTTGATGGCGGCCAACAGGATGCCCAGCGTGGTGTTGGACAGGACGACCCACTTGTAGTGCGGGTGGTCGTGGTCCATGCGGCTACGCCGACGGGCGGTCTCGGCCAGTGCCTCGTCTGCGTTGACCACAGGCGCATTCTCCGTGGGCTCGAGCTCAGTCGTCATTTGGTCATCAATTCGCTGTACGTATCGAAAAAGGTCGCAAGCGACCTAAGCATGCAAAACACATATGTTAGCTATACAAAACAACGAGGAGCAATTCCTGTTTCGTCACACTCGCTGCGGTACGTTGAACCACGTCCGCGCGGGAGCACACACCAAGTGCGCTGAGAGGACGGCTGGAGCAGGATTCTTCGCCTTCGCGAAGGGGTGCCGTCGACCGTATGAACCTGACCGGGTAATGCCGGTGTAGGGAGGTGTGCTGATGAACTTCTTGCCCCTGACCCCGCCCGGGCAGACGCCGCTGCGGGTGATGACGATCGCGGGGTCCGACTCCGGCGGCGGTGCGGGCATCCAGGCCGACATGCGCACGTTCGCAATGCTCGGCGTGCACGGGTGCGTCACCGTGGTGGCAGTCACCGTGCAGAACTCGGTTGGCGTCAAGGGTTTTCACGAGATCCCGCTCGACGTCATCACCGGCCAGCTCGAAGCGGTCGTCGACGACATCGGCATCCAGGCCGCCAAGACCGGCATGCTCGCCTCGTCGGAGATCATCACCGCCGTCGCAGAGACGTGGCGATCGCTCGACACCGGCGCGCCCCTGGTGGTGGACCCGGTGTGCGCCTCGATGCACGGCGACCCGCTGTTGCACCCGTCCGCGCTCGACACCCTTCGCGGCGAACTCTTTCCGCTGGCCACCCTCGTCACGCCGAACCTCGACGAGGTCCGGCTGATCACCGGGATCGACGTCGTCGACGCGGACTCGCAACGCGACGCGGCGCGCGCCCTGCACGCGCTGGGACCGAAGTGGGCGCTGGTCAAGGGCGGGCACCTGCGGTCCTCGCCCCACAGCCCCGACGTGTTGTTCGACGGTGCCGAGTTCCACGAGTTCGACGCCGAGCGGATCGACACCGCCCACGATCACGGTGCCGGCGACACGCTCGCCGCGGCCACGTCGTGCGCGCTGGCGCACGGCTACTCCGTGCCCGACGCGGTGCGGTTCGCCAAGCAGTGGGTGACCGAATGTCTGCGCGCCGCATACCCGTTGGGCCACGGCCACGGTCCCGTGTCAGCGCTGTTCCGGCTCCAGGAGCACTGAAGGTGGACCTCGACGCCATCGCGGGCATCGCGCACGAACCGGCAGACGATCCGCACGGGGCCGTCGTACTCACCCACGGTGCGGGGGGCAGCAGGAACTCCCCGATGCTCGTCAAGCTGTGCGACGAATGGGCCCGCCGCGGCTGGCTCGCCGTGCGCTACGACCTGCCGTACCGCCGCCGTCGCCCGAAGGGCCCGCCGTCGGGCTCGGCCAAGGCCGACCAGGCGGGCATCGTCGAGGCCGTGGCGCTGCTGCGCGCCGCGGGCGTCGGACCGGTTATCGCGGGCGGGCACTCCTACGGCGGGCGCATGACGTCGATGGCCGTCGCCGAGGGCCTCGCGGTGGACGTGCTGACCCTGTTCTCCTATCCCCTGCATCCGCCCGGCAAGCCCGAGCGGGCCCGCACCGACCACCTGCCTGCGCATCACCGTCCCAACGGTCTTCACCCACGGCAACTCCGACCCCTTCGGCAGCCCCGACGAGCTGCGGGCGGCCATCGCGCTCGTCGGCGCGCCCACCGAGTTCATCGAGGTCGCCGGGGCCCGCCACGACCTCGGCTCGAAGACGGTCGACGTGCCCGCGCTGGCGGTCGACGCGGCGCTCCGACTGCTCCGGTGAGCACCCGGTCACAGCGGGCCTGATCCTGCTATCTTCCGGAGGTGACCTGGCCGTCCGGAGACCCCAACCAGCCCCAGGGTGGACCTCCACCGCCGCCGCCCCCGGGCGGCTGGCCGCCACCGCCGTCGCCGGGGCCGCCAGGCACATGGCCTCCGCCGCAGGGGCAGCCGGGCGCGTGGGGGCCGCCACCGCAGGGCCCGCCAGGCGCGTGGGGCCGCCGCCGCAGGGCAGCCAGGCGCGTGGGCAGCCGCCTCCGCCGCCCATGCCGTACGGCCCGGGTCCCTATGGACAGCCCCCGCCCCCGCCGCCGTTCGTGGCGCCCAAGAAGTCGAGGAAGGGCTTGATCATCGGGCTGGCCGTGCTCGGCGTGCTTCTCATCGGGGTCGTCGTCGCGGCGGCCTTCTTCATCAGCGCGATGAATGACACCACCATCGCCACTGACATGAAGGTCGGCGACTGCATCGCCGCGGTGCCCACCGACTCGCGCGTCTTGACGCTGCCGACGGTCGACTGTGCCGAACTGCACGGCGGTGAGGTGTACGCGGTCATCGACATGCCCGAAGGGGACTACCCGGGTCAGGCGAAGATCGACCAGTACCAGAACAAGTGTCCCGACGAGCTCGCGACATTCGCTCCGGCCGCGATGACCGACGACGCCGTGGGCATCTACGTGCTGTATCCGACGCCCGAGACGTGGGCACAGGGCGATCGCGCGATCACGTGCGTCGCGACACTCGATCCGAAGCGGGCGGGATCGCTCAAGGGCGCGGGCCTGCCGACGGGGTAGTTGGCGGCCTTGCTATCCGGTACCTGGGGTACCGTCTACCCATGACTTCGGAGCCATTCGACGCGGTCATCGTGGGCGCAGGGTTCGCTGGGATCGGCGCTGCCATCCAGCTGAAACGGCTGGGCTACGACGACTTCGTCATCCTGGAGCGCGAGGACGACCTCGGCGGTACCTGGTACGTCAACCACTATCCCGGGCTCGCCGTCGACGTCCCCACCACGACGTACTCGTACTTCTTCGAGCCGAACCCGAACTGGTCGCGGCTGTTCACTCCAGGACCGGAGCTCAAGCAGTACGCCGACGACGTCGCCGACAAGTACGACGTCCGGCGGCACATCCGGTTCAACACCAGCGTCGAGGGTGCCCGCTGGGACGAGGACGCCAGCGTCTGGCGCGTCGCGCTTGCCGACGGTGAGTCGTTGACCGCCCGCTACCTGCTGACCGCGACGGGCTTCCTGTCGCAGCCGAAGGTGCCCGACATCCCGGGCATCAGCAGCTTCGAGGGCAAGGTCATCCACACCACCGATTGGGAGGACGGCTTCGATCCCACCGGGCGTCGCATCGCCGTCATCGGCACGGGCGCCACCGCCGTGCAGCTCATCCCCGAACTGGCCAAGACGGCCGCCGACCTCACCGTGTACCAGCGCACCCCCATCTGGGTGGTGCCGAAGATCGACCTTCGGTTCGGCGAGCGCACCAAACGGCTCTTCGCCCGAGTCCCGTTCACGCAGCGCGCCATTCGCTGGCTGACGGATTCGATCTACGAGGTGATGATCAACACCGCGGTGCTGAAACACCGCCGGTTCCACCGGCTCAACGTCGCAGCGGCCGACCTGTCGAAGATGCACCGATTCGCCTCCATCCGCGACAAGGAGTTGCGGCGCAGGCTGACGCCGGACTACGACTTCGGCTGCAAGCGGCCAACTTTCAGCAACGGCTACTACCGCGCCTTCACCAAGCCGCACGTGCACCTGCAGGACGTGGGCATCGATCACGTCGAGGCCGATGGCATCGTCGCCAGCGACGGCACCAAGAACGCCATCGACACCCTGGTGCTGGCCACCGGGTTCGACCTGTGGGACGCCAACTTCCCAGCCATCGAGGTCATCGGCCGGGATGGTCGCGATCTCGGAAAGTGGTGGCGCGACACCAGGTTCCAGGCCTACCAAGGCGTTTCGATGCCGTACTTCCCGAATTACCTGAGCCTGGCCAGCCCGTACGCGTTCCTTGGGTTGAACTTCTTCAACACCATGGAGTACCAGATGCGCCTGATGGACCGGCTCTTCACCGAGGTGAAGCGCAGGGGTGCGACGACGTTCGAAGTCACCGAGCAAGCGAACACCGCGTTCCTGGACCGGATGACCGAACTGCTCGGCGACTCGCTGTTCATCATCGGCAACTGCTCCACCGCCCGGTCGTATTACTTCAACCCCGCGGGTGAACCCACGTTGCTGCGGCCGTCGTCGACGGCGAACGCGATCAAGGAAGCGTCGGAGTTCCCCCTGAGTGACTATCAGATCGCCTGATCGGAAGGGATCAGCAAGTGCCCGAGAAGAATTCGCGTTTCCCCGCGCTCGGCTCGCTCGGCTACGTCGCCTACCTGGCAGGCAACGCCATCCGTAATCGGTAGCGCCCCAACAGCGTCAGGTCCAAAAGCGTGCTGACCATCGCGCGGGTCTGCGCAGTGTCGCGGTAGTCCGTCAGCCTGCCGATGTCGACCACCAGCGCCATCGCGGCGTGGACGGCGAAGCGTGCGTCGGACGCGGTCCAGTCGGGTCGTACCGCCACAACGAGCTCCACCCAGGCCTCGACTGTCGACCGCTGCAGCCTGCGCAACACGTTCCGGTCCGCCACCGTCATGTTCAGCCGCTCGGTGTAGTAGACGTACGCCAACTCGGGGCGTTCGAACGACCGCCCCACGTACGCGTCGATCACCGTCGTCAGGGCGTCCTCGGGGTCACGTGCCGTCGACGTGTCCGCGGCCACCTCGGCGGACAACCAGTCGGCCGCGCGCCGGAACGGCGCCGCCAACAGATCGCTCTTGCGCGCGAAGTACCGGTAGACCCCCGAGGCCGGCAGTCCGACCGCGGCCGCGATCTCCTCGACGCTGGTGTCGCGGTAGCCCTTCTCGTTGAACAGCCTCATCGACTCCTCAAGCAGCGCTTCGTACTTCGACTCCGGCATCGGTCGGCTGGGCGGCACGCGCGGCGGGCCGTCATCGGCGGGGACGACGAAGTCGGACGTCGCGATCGCCATGGTCGAGCTCGGCCAGCAGCGCACGGATCCGTGCGGTGGGCAGCCTGGCGCGGTGGTCGACGATGCTGCCGATCACGCTCAGCACGGCGGTCGATCGGGTCCAGCGCTCCCGCGACGACAGGCCGGGACGCAACGCGGCGAGCGGCCGGTGGATGCGCTGATGCACCGTTCGCATCTGACGGTTCAACTCGGCCTCGTCGTCGTCGCTCAGGAAGCGACCCTCCCATCGGTACAGCCCGCCCGACTCACGGTTGGCCAGGGCGGTGTCGGCGAGCGCGGAGACGATCCGGGCCAGGTCCCCGCGGGGGTCGGCGGGGTCGGAGAGCTCTGCGAAATCCGTGGCGTCGACGAGTTGCTGACCGAGGCTCAGCACGGCGCCGCGGAACAACTCGTACTTACCCGAGTAGTGGCGGTACAGGGCCGTCGCCGAAACCCCGACGCGCGAGGCGATGTCCTCCATGGTGACGCCGTGATAGCCCAGCGCACTGAAGGCCTCCGCCGAGGCGCGCGCGATCTGCGCCTTGCGGTCCGGGGGGCGGCGTGCCATGACCTCACGCTATGCGACCGCTGGGCGTATGGGCAGCGGAGGCGGAGCGGAAATTGAGGAACAAGACCCACGTTCGGGGAAGAATGGTCATTAACATAGCGGCTGGAAAGGGGATCAAGTTGAGTCATCGCGGATGGTATGCGGTCATCGGCGGCGCGGTTCTGGTGATCGTGGGGTTGTTCGCCCTGCGGTTCCCGGTCTTCATCGACGACTTCGATCAGTGGGGCTGGCAGATCAAGTGCGGCACCGGGTTCGGCGCCGACCTGTCCCAGGCCGCTGCGGCCACGAACGGCACCGGTTTCGTCGGGAAGTGTGAGTCGGCCCTTTTGCTGCGCCGGCTGTGGACCGTCCCGATGGTGGTCATCGGAGCGATCGCGTTCGTGGGCGTGCTGCTCGCGTCGGCCCGGGAATCGCTGCGCGAAGGGCTGCCCGCGGCCGCCGACGGCAACTGACCCGGCAACGATTCCGACACCGACCCTCGGCGGTCACGCCAGCTTCCCCGGCTGCGCGCCGCTTTCCGGCTACCCTTCACGACGTGCCGAATGTGACAGAAGCGACGCGTGTGACTACCTGTGAAACTCGAGGTGGAACCACGACGGCCGTCCTGTCACGGCGAAACGTGCTGCTTGGCCTGGTCGCCACCGCGACCGCGGTGGCCTTCGCCAGGTGCGGAAGCCAGGCCTCGGGTCAGGCCGCCCAAGGGGCGGGCGCGCAGCCAGCGCCTGTGCCTGCGGGTCCCGACTGGCCACCGTTGCTGCCGCCTCCACCGCAGGCCACCCGGGTGCCGCTGCCCGGGGGTGCGGTGCTGTCCACGTTGCCAGGGCCCGGCGATCTGATGGCGCTGACCCTCGACGACGGCGTCGACACCTCGG
Source organism: uncultured Actinomycetota bacterium (assembly GCA_963791215.1). Lineage (GTDB taxonomy): Bacteria > Actinomycetota > Actinomycetes > Mycobacteriales > Mycobacteriaceae > Mycobacterium. The sequence continues at coordinate 23,384 of CAWBRR010000024.1, forward strand.
TCGTGCGCGCCTATGCGCAGCTCGCGCGCGACACCGGGATCCGGCTCACCATGTTCGTCAACGGCGTGTACTCGTCGTGGACCGACAACCGCGACCTGTTGATGCCGTTGGTGCAGTCCGGTCAGGTGCAACTGGGCAATCACACGTGGAGGCACCGCGACCTCACCAAGCTGGCCCCCGCCGACATCGCCGACGAGCTCCGACACAACGGTCAGTTCCTCAGGGATACGTTCGGCGTCGACGCGACGCCATACTTCCGTCCGCCCTACGGTGCCTACAACGACCGGGTCACCGAGGTGGCCACCGATCTGGGCTACAGCGTCACCACGTTGTGGAACGGCAACATCGGCGACGACGTGGTGCTCGCACCGCGTGACATCGTCGCCAACGCGACGAAGTACTACACGCCGCAGAACATCGTGATCGGCCACCTCAACCACCCACCGGTCACCACGGTGTACCACCAGCTCATCGACGTCATCGCCGAGCGCAGCCTGCGTACCGTCACCCTCGACGACGTGTTCACCAAACCGGAAGTGGCCCGGCTGACCTCGGCATACCCCACGTAACCGCGCCGGAGGGCAGGAGCGGAGCGACCCGGGAAATCGCCAGGAGGGCAGGACCGCAGCGACCCGGGAAATTGCCCAGCTGCGTACGATCGCCGGGTGGCCTCGCCGGAGTACGCGCCGCTGAGCCGCAGCCTCGGCACGTTCGACGCGGTCAGCATCGGGCTCGGGTCGATGATCGGCGCTGGCATCTTCGTCGCACTGGCTCCCGCCGCGGCGGCCGCGGGCTCGCTGCTGCTCGTAGGACTGGCGGTCGCGGCCCTGGTGGCGTACTGCAACGCCACGTCGTCGGCCCGGTTGGCGGCGCGGTACCCAGTGTCGGGCGGCACGTACGTGTATGGACGGGAGCGGCTCGGCGAGTTCTGGGGCCACACGGCCGGCTGGAGCTTCGTCGTCGGCAAGACGGCATCCTGCGCGGCGATGGCGCTGACCGTGGGGTACTACGCGTGGCCGACGTACGCGCACGCGGTCGCGGTTGCGGTCGTCGCCGCCCTGACCGCGCTCAACGTCGTCGGCGTCCAGCGCTCGGCGCTGCTGACCCGGGTGGTCGTCGCCGTCGTACTGGCCGTGCTCACCGCCGTCGTCGTGGCGCTGCTCCGCTCGGATGCCGCCGAGTCCTCGCGGTTGGCGTTCGACGACGCCGTCGGCCTGGGTGGCCTCCTGCAGGCCGCCGGCCTGCTGTTCTTCGCCTTCGCCGGATACGCGCGCATCGCCACGCTCGGTGAGGAGGTGCGCGACCCCGAAAAGACGATCCCCCGCGCCATTCTGGGCGCGCTTGGCCTGGTGTTGGTCGTCTACGCAGTGGTGGCCACGTCGGTATTGGCCGTATTGGGCAGCGCCGCACTGGGTTCCGCGACGGCGCCGCTCGTCGACGCGGTGATCGCCGCTGGGCGCCCGGGCCTGGTGCCACTCGTTCGGGTGGGTGCGGTCGTGGCCGCGGTGGGTTCGCTGCTGGCGCTCATCCTCGGGGTGTCCCGCACCACCCTGGCGATGGCGCGCGATCGGCACCTTCCGTATGGGTTGGCCGTGGTGCATCCGAGGTTCGGCAGCCCGCACCGTGCCGAGGTCGTCGTCGGATGCGTCGTGGCCGTGCTCGCGGCGACGGTCGACCTGCGTGGCGCGATCGGGTTCTCGTCATTCGCGGTGCTGGTCTACTACGCGATCGCCAATGCCGCCGCATTCACGTTGGGCCGCAAGGTGATACCGGTGTTCGGCCTCGTCGGATGCGTCGTGCTGGCGAGCTCGCTGCCGCTCGCCTCGGTGTGTGCGGGCCTCGGGGTGGTACTGCTCGGCGCCGTCGTGTTCCTGGTACGCCGTCGCTAGGCCGACATCCGGGCCACCCCGATCCGACAGGTTGTGTGAAGCGGCTCGGCGACGAGGTCATGCCCCGATTGGCAACATAGCCGTCGATGGTGTCTATTCGAGGTCGTGATCCCACTCACCTGGAACCAGGTCCCGTCCGACGCCCGCGTGGTCGGCCCCGATGAACGCCTGAGCTGGCCGCGCACCATCGGCATCGGCGCGCAGCACGTGGTCGCGATGTTCGGCGCCACCTTCCTGGTGCCCGTGCTGACGGGCTTCCCGCCCGCGACCACGCTGTTGTTCTCCGGCATCGGCACGATCCTGTTCCTGATCATCACGGGCAACCGGTTGCCGAGTTACCTGGGGTCGAGCTTCTCGGTGATCGCCCCGGTGCTCGCGGCGGTGGGCACCAACGGGACCGGCAGCGCGCTCGGCGGGCTCGTCGCCGTCGGCCTGACGCTCATCGTGATCGGCGCGGTGGTGCACTTCGTCGGGACCGAGTGGCTGAACGCCACGCTGCCTCCGGTCGTGACCGGCGCCGTCGTCGCGCTCATCGGCTTCAACCTCGCCCCCGCGGCGAAGCAGAACTTCGAGAAGGGGCCCGTCGTCGGCCTCGTCACGCTGGTGCTGCTGGTCGCGACGATCGCGTTCTTCCGCGGCATCGTCGGGCGGCTCGCGATCTTCCTCGCCGTCGTGCTGGGCTACCTGCTCGCGTGGGCGCTCGGCGACGTGGACACCTCGGCGATCTCCGCCGCGCCGTGGATCGGCCTGCCCGAGTTCCAGACTCCGTCGTTCACACTGGCGGTGCTGCCGCTGTTCCTGCCCGCCGTCATCGCGCTGGTTGCGGAGAACATCGGACACGTGAAGTCCGTTGGCCAGATGACGGACAGGGACATGGACCCGCTCATGGGGCGCGCGCTGGCGGCCGACGGCGTCGCCACCACGCTGGCCGGGTTCGGTGGCGGCTCGGCGACCACGACGTATGCCGAGAACATCGGTGTCATGGCGGCTACCCGGGTGTATTCCACCGCGGCGTATTGGATCGCCGCGGCGGTCGCCATCGTGCTGGCCATGTGCCCGAAGATCGGGGCGGTCATCTCGGCGATCCCGCCGGGCGTGCTGGGTGGCGCCACCATCGTCTTGTACGGGCTCGTCGGCGTGCTCGGCATCCGCATCTGGCTGACCAACCACGTGGACTTCAGCCTGCCGATCAACCAGATGACGGCGGCCATCCCGCTGATCCTGGGCATCGCCGACTTCACCTGGACTGCCGGGGATCTGACGTTCACCGGTATCGCCCTCGGTTCGATCGCCGCACTGGTGATCTACCACGGCATGAGGCTGCTCGGCCTCCGGTCGGCGAAGGCAGCGGACGGGGCGGGAGAGCGAAAAGGAACCCGCCGAGGCCGAGTGACACCCGCGATTGGCGTGTTGGATGGCGCGGTGCGACGCGCTGACGCGTGAGCGCTACGCGTCAAACGTGCACAACTCGCTGTGAGGTTGGCCAATGTCGCGCACCGCGCAGTGACGAGCGTGATAATCAGCGCAGGCCGGGGCTAGCAAAAGGATGTGTGCCATGAAGAAGCTGGCAGCTGCGCTATTGACTTGTACGGCGATGGCGGCGCTTCCGTTCGCCGTCGCACCGGCGGCGCAGGCCGACATCTGCGCGGGTGCCCACGGACGCCACGTGGGAGTCGGTGGTTGCACCAACGTCGTGGGCGACGTGGCAACGGGCGTGGCCATCGCCTCGGCCGACCATCCGTATGTCTACGGCGAAGTCCCCTGCTACACCGTCGAAGGGGTGCCGTACTACACGCCTCCCGGCGACCCCTGCTAACGCGAGTTCTGCGCTGGTCCAGCCGTGACACCATGAGATGGTGCACGCCCGCCATGCGCTGATCCGCAGACCCTCGCCCCTGCTCGCCGATGGCATCGTCACCCACATCGAGCGCAGCGCCCACGTGGACGTGGAGCTCGCCCACCGGCAGTGGGACGCCTACGTCGAGGCGCTGCACGACGCGGGCTGGACCACGCACGAAGTGCCTGCGGCGCCGGACTGCCCGGATTCCGGGTTCGTCGAAGACACCATGGTCGTGTACGGCGACCTCGCCGTCATCGGTCGCATGGGGGCCGAGGAACGCTGGCCAGAGCTCATGGGCGCAGCGGACACCGTCTGCGAACTGGGCTACCGCATGGCGCACATCGAGGCGCCAGGCACGCTCGACGGCGGCGACGTCCTGAAGCACGGGGGCACCGTCTGGGTCGGCCGAAGCGGCCGCACCAACGACGAGGGCGTCACGCAGTTGCGGGCCCAGCTGGAGCCGTTCGGCGCGAAAGTGGTGGCGGTGCCCCTGACGAAGGCGCTCCACCTGAAGTCCGCGGTCACCGCTCTGCCCGACGGCACCGTGGTCGGCTACGCGCCCCTCGTCGACGACCAGGCGGTGTGGGGTGATCGGTTCCTCGCCGTGCCCGAAGAGTCGGGAGCACAGGTCGTCCTGCTCGACGACGACCTACTTCTGATGTCCTCGGCGGCGCCGCAGACCGCCGAGATGTTCACGCAACGTGGCTATCGCGTCGTGGGTGTCGACATCTCTGAGTTCGAGAAGCTCGAGGGCTGCGTCACGTGCCTGTCCGTGCGGCTACGTGGCCGACCCGACGCTCAGTAGCCCTCCAGGACCGCCGCCGGGCCTCGGTTCAGCAGTTGACGACTCACGATGAGCCGCTGAATCTCGCTGGCGCCCTCCCAGATTCGCTCCACCCGTAGCTCGCGGTACATCCGCTCGGCGACGTTCTCGCGCATGTAGCCACGTCCGCCGAAGATCTGCACGGCCCGGTCGGCGGCCCGGCCCGCCATCTCCGAGCAGTACAGCTTGGCCATCGACGCCTGCGCGTGCAGGGTCTTGCGGTCGGCGCCCGCGTCGATCGAGCGGGCCACCTCGTAGAGCATGGTGCGGGCACCGAACAGCTCCGTGGCGCTGTCGGCGAGCATGCCCGCCACCAGCTGGTGTTCGCCGAGTGGTTTGCCGTCCACCACCCGGTCCTTCGCGAAGGCCGTCACCTCGTCGAGCAACCGCTGGGCGGCGCCGACGCAGCGGGCGGCCACCATCAGCCGCTCGAACCGGAACCAGTCCTGGGTGAAGGTCATTCCCTGGCCCTCCGCGCCGACCAGGTTCTCCACGGGCACCCGCACCCCCTTGAATGCCACGATCGGATGCTCGTCGGCGATGTGGTGCGAATAGTGCGGCGTGCGAACCACTTCCATGCCCGGCCATGGCACGTCGACCACCAGCAAGACGTGCTCGCCCTCGTACTGACCTCCGACCAGCCGCGCCTGCACGAACAGGTACTCGGCCAGGTTGTAGGACGTCACGTGCCACTTCACGCCGTCGACCACGTACTCGTCCCCCTCGCGGCGGGCCGTCGTCTCGAGTGCCGATACGTCCGAGCCGGCGAACTCCTCGGTGATGGCGTAGGCCTCGTGCTTCTCGCCCCGCACGGCGGGCAGTAGCCACTTCGCACGCTGATGATCGGTGGCCACGTCGACCCACCACTGCGGCGGGGTGTGCATCACCCAGGCCAGCCCGTTGGTGGCCCGGCCCGTCTGTTCCTGCACGAGCACCTGCTGCAGTGCCGTACATCCGGGCCCTCCCACCGACGTGGGCATGTTGGTGCCGTACAGCCCCAATTCGATTGCCCGGGCTTGGTGTTCGGCCGTCACCTCCTTGGGCAACACGCCACCGGCGAGCTCGGCTTCGACCTCGAGCGGGATCACCGAATCGACGAACGCGCGGGCCGTGTCCTGAATCCGCCGGTCCTGCGCTGACAGTCCGTACATCCGTGCTCCTCGCTCTTGACTGAGCGTTCAGTCTATGCCAGCGTTTGGTGCTATGACTAGTTCCGGCAGCGCCGACGTGGTGGTGGTCGGCGGGGGGACGGTCGGCGCGTGGACCGCCGTCCTGCTCGCCGAATCCGGGGTGGGCCACGTGGTCCTGCTCGAGGCCGCAACGCTCGGAGATGGCGCCAGTAGCCGCGCCGCGGGCATGGTCCGCGCACAGGGCGGCACCGAACCCGCGATCAAGCTCGGCCTGCGCACGCAGGAGTTCTACGCCGCCAGCGGTGAGCGCTTCCCGCTCGACTGCGGCTTCGTCGCCCAGGGCTACCTGATGCCCTGCTTCACGGAATCCGAAGTGCAGCAAGCCCACGAGCGCATCGCCCTGCAACGCAGTCTCGGGCTCGAGGTGGAGTGGCTGAGCAGTGCCGACCTCGACGACCGCAAGACGGGCCTGGCGAGCGGCGTCACGCTCGGCGCCTCGTACGCGCCTGGCGACGGTTACCTCGACGCGCCGCGAAACGTGCTGGCGTACACCGCCGCGCTCTTCGCCAACGGCGTCGACGTCCGCGAGCGCCAAGCCTTCACCGGGCTGCGCACCAGCGGCGGCCGGGTCGTCGGCGTGGACACCTCGAACGGACCCATCGACACCGAGCACGTCGTGCTCACCGGTGGCCCGAAACTCGCCGCCGTCGGCGCCGCCGCAGGCGGGCGCGTCCATGCCGGCGGCACCCGCCACCAGGTCGTCGTCACCGCCGCACCATCCGAGCTGAACATCCACGACGTCCCGATGGCGTTCGACGTGACGTCCGGAATCTATTGGCGGCCAGGCGAAGCGGGCGGCGTGCTCTGGGGCATGAGCAACCCCGATGAACCGCCAGGGACCGCCGTCGACTTCGACACGCTGTACTACCGCAAGGCCCGCGACCGCATCGAATACCTCTTCCCGGCGATACGGGGGTTGGGGCTGCGCCGCTCGTGGGCCGCGACCATCGACTACACCCCCGACCATCTGCCGATACTGGGTCCACTGCTCACCGACGACGGGCCCGTCGACGGCACGGTCGTGGCCAGCCCGGCCGGGCACGGCATGATGTGGGGCCCCGCCGTCGCACAGGTGGCCGCGGACCTGACCACCACCGGCGAGTGCACCTGGCTCGACCTCACCGACCTCGGCCTCGACCGCTTCGACGCAGATGGCAACAGCCGCGTCGCCCCCGAACCCATCTCCCTACCATTCCCAGAAAAGGCGCCCCAGTGACCATCAGCACCGTGACCACCAGCATCCTGGCCCAAGCGGTCGACGCCGAGCTCGCGGACTGGGGCCCGCTCGACGAAGCCACTGGCGACGAGATGGCTACGCACGGCATCGAATTGTGGGCGGACGGTGACGCATCGGCGGGCATTTGGCAGTGCGCGCCAGGACCGTCGCGATGGACGTTGGAGACCAACGAAGTCATCTACCTCGTTGCGGGCCGGATGACGGTGACCCGCGACGGCGGGGCACCCGAGGAGATCGGCGTCGGCGACATGGCCGTGTTCCCCAAGGGCTGGACGGGTACGTGGGACATCCACGACACGGTGCGAAAGGTCTACTCGATCTTCTGATTTCGCGGCCGAACCGCAAGCTGATTCAGCTCAGGCCGGTGACGGACCGCCGCCGGCGTGAGATCGCGTCGACGCTGGCCGCCAGCAGCAGCACCCCGCCGGTGACCAAGAAGTTGATGTAGGACGACTGATTCAGCAGGCCGAGGCCATTGGCGATGGTGGCGACCACCACGCCGCCGATCACCGCGTCGAGCGCGCGGCCCTTGCCGCCGAACAGGCTGGTACCCCCGATCACCGCGGCGCCGACCGCATATAGCAGGACGTTGCCTGCGCCCGAGGAGGCGGACACCTTGCCGCCGTAGGACGCCGCGATGATCCCGCTGACCGCCGCGAGTGCCGAACACACCACGAACACCGACATCCGGATCCGGTCGACGTTGATGCCCGCACGCCGAGCCGCCTCCGCGTTGCCACCGACGGCGTAGATGTGCCGACCGTACGAGGTGCGGGTCAGCACGAACGTCAACACGATGAGCAGCAGCCCGACCATCGGCAGTACGTAGGGGATGCCGCGGATTTCGACGTTCGCGTTGACGCTGCGGTTGAGGCTGAGCAGGTAAGTGACGCCGAGGGTTACGGCGGCGACGCCGACGATGCGCGTCACGACCACCCCGAACGGTGCATGGTGAAGCCCGGACGCGACCTTGCTGCGGTGCCGGAACAGCTCCAGCCCGGCGTAGCCCACGACGACCAGCAGCGCGCATGCCCAGCCCACCGCGACGGGCAGACTGTCGATCGTGATGCCCCGGATCACCGGATCGTCCACCCGGACCGATCCGCCCTCACCGATGAGCTTGAGCGTAACGCCTTGCAACCCAAGGAAGAACGCGAGCGTCACTACGAATGACGGGATGCCCAGCTTCGCCCGCAGCAACCCGATCGCCAGCCCGATCAGCGCTCCGCAGAGCACACCGGCCAGCATCGCAGCCCACCACGGCCAGCCGTGATTGGTGATGGCCAGCGCCATCGCGCAGGCCGACACGCCGCCGGCGACTCCCGCGGACAGGTCGATGTCGCCGAGCAACAGTACGAAGACCAACCCCATCGCGAGTACGCAGATCGAACCGGCCTGGGTCACCAGGTTGGCCAGGTTGAGCGCCGACGTGAACCGCTCGTTGGCCAGTCCGAACACGATGAACAGCACGATGAGACCGAGCACGGCGGGCAGCGACCCCATGTCACCGCCGCGCACCCGTTGGAAGTAGCTGCGTGCGGCGTCGCGCAACGTCTCATCGGAGTGCGTGTCGGCCGCGAAGTCCGAATCGGCGAGTTTGGCTTGGACGGTGGTCATTTCGCGATCCTTCACATCGACTGGGCGGCTTCGGCAGGCGCGAGCCCGAGGTTGCCGGAACGGCCGGCGGTGATCAGCTCGACCACCTGGCTATGAGTCACCTCGGATGCCTTGACCTCGGCCGCCACCCGGCCGAGATACAGCGCGCAGATCCGGTCGGCCACTTCGAATACGTCGACCATGTTGTGCGAGATCAGCACCACGCCAAGACCCTGCTCGGCCAACCGGCGCACCAGGTCGATGACCTGCCGGGTCTGCGCCACTCCCAGTGCCGCCGTTGGCTCGTCGAGCAACACGACCCTGGAGTTCCACAGCACGCACTTGGCGATCGCGACGGTTTGGCGCTGGCCGCCCGACAGGCTCGAGACGGCTTGGCGCACGGACTTCACGGTCCGCACCGACAGGGATGCAAGAGCCTCCCTGGCCATCGTCTCCATCCGGGCCTCGTCGAGTACCCCGCGGTGCCGGAGCTCGCGGCCGAGGAACATGTTGGAGACGATGTCGAGGTTGTCGCACAGGGCCAGGTCCTGGTAGACGACCTCCACACCAAGGGCCGCAACGTCATTGGGCCCGTGCACGGTGACCGGCTTGCCTTCGAACAGGTAGGTGCCGCTGTCGATCGGATGGATCCCGGCGATCGCCTTCACCAGTGTCGACTTGCCTGCGCCGTTGTCGCCGACCAAGGCGGTCACCTCGCCGGGGTAGACCTGGAAGTCGACATCGTGCAGCACGTGCACGACACCGAAACTCTTGTTGACGCCCTGGAGTTCGAGGATCGGCGCGGTCGTCGGGATCGCCTCTGCGGTCATCGGTCGATCAGAGCCCCGCGGCGGCGCACATCGCCGCGAACTGGCCGGCGCACACGTCGGCCTTGGTCTGGCCGCCGTCGGTGAGGACGACGTCGACGTTGTCCTTGGTGATCGACTTCGGGGTCAGCAGCACCGAGGGCACGTCCCGGTTGCCCTTGTCGTCGCGCGAGGTGGCCTGGGCGCTGACGGGTTCGCCCTTCGCCAATGCGATGGCGGCGGTGGCGAGCGCACCGGCTTCCTCCTTGGCGGACTTGTAGACCGTCATGCACTGCGTTCCGGCGAGGACGTTCTGCAGCCCCTCGACAGTGGCGTCCTGACCGGTGACCGGCACCTGTCCAGCGCGCTGGTTCTTCTCAAGGATCGAGATGACCGATCCGGCCAGACCGTCGTTCGCGGCGTAGACACCGTCGATCTTGCCGTCTGCCGCGGTGTACATCTGCTCGAAGATGGTGACCGCCTTGTCGTTGTCCCAATCCGGCACCGACTGCTCACCGACGACGGTGATGCTGGGGGTCTTGTCGACCACCGAGTGCGCGCCCTTCGTGAACAGAGTGGCGTTGTTGTCGGTGGGGGATCCGTTGAGGAATGCCACGTTCGCTGGTTTCCCGCCAAGGCAGTCGACCAGGCCCTGGCCCTGAAGCTCGCCGACCTTGGTGTTGTCGAACGAAATGTAGACGTCGGCCTTCCCACCGAGGGTGAGCCTGTCGTAGTCGATGGTCTTGACACCCTGGCTCGCCGCCTTCTCCTGAATGGCGGCGCCGCTGTCGGAGTCGAGGTTCACGATGGCCAGCACGGTCACCCCGTCGGCGATCATGCCGTCGGCGATGGTGGCCATCGTGTCCGCGGAACCCTCTGCGTTCTGGATCGTGTACGGCACGCCCGCAGCCTTGAAGGCCTCCTCGAGCGCGGGCCGGTCCTTGGACTCCCATCGGACCGACGACTTGGTGTCGGGCAAGATCACGCCAATCCGGCCCTGCCCTTGGTCGCCGCCGCCGCCACTGCCGCCGCCACTGCCGCTGCTGCTGCACGCGGACACGGTCAGCCCCGCTCCGACGAGCACGGCGAACATCAGAGCACCCATTCGCTTCATGGAGATCGCTCCCAACCTTTCCGATTTGTTGTTTCAGACAACATATAGCGTGATGCACATCACGTCGAGGACTTTGCCAGCAAGGACTCAGCGAGCACCCATGAGGTGCTCGACGGCCAGCTGGTTCAGCCGTACGAAGCCGAACCCCTTTGCGCCGAAATATGATTCGGTGTCAAAGTCCTCATACGCCGACCGGTCGGCCAGTAGGTCGCGGTAGGACTCACCTGGGTCGAGGGTCGGACGCCGCAGCTCGCCGACCCGCGCGGCCGTCATGGCCTCGGCAACCTCCGGGTCGGCGCGGAACGCCGCGGCACGCTGCTTGAGCAGCAGGTACATCCGCATGTTGGCCGCGGCGGAGTCCCATACGCCCGCAACATCCTCCGTGCGACTGGGCTTGTAGTCGAAATGGCGGGGCCCGGTGTAGCTGGGCCCACCGCCAACGCCACCGTGCTCCAGAAGGTCGACGAGTGCGAACGCATTGGCGAGGTCTCCGTGACCGAACACCAGGTCCTGGTCGAACTTGATGCCGCGCTGACCGTTGAGATCGATGTGGAACAACTTGCCGGAGTACAGCGCCTGGCTGATGCCGTGCATGAAGTTCAGCCCGGCCATCTGCTCGTGCCCGGTCTCGGGATTGACGCCGACGAGCTCGGGGTGAGCAAGCGTCTCGATGAACGCCAGCGCGTGGCCGACGGTGGGCAGCAGGATGTCGCCGCGCGGTTCGTTGGGTTTCGGCTCGATCGCGAAGCGCAGCGGATAGCCGTTGTCGGTGACGTACTCGCAGAGCAGATCGAGCGCCTCACGGTAGCGCTCGAATGCGGCCTGGACGTCCTTGGCACTGTCGTACTCGCTGCCCTCTCGCCCGCCCCAGAGCACGAAGGTCTGCGCGCCGAGTTCGGCGGCGAGATCGATGTTGCGCAACACCTTGCGCAGCGCGAAGCGGCGCACGGCGCGATCGTTGCTGGTGAATCCGCCGTCCTTGAATACCGGCTGGCTGAACAGGTTCGTGGTCACCATCGGCACGATCAGCCCGGTGGATTCCAGTGCCGCCGAGAGCCGGCCGATCGCACGCCTGCGCTCCCCGTCGGTCGAGCCGAACGGGAACAGGTCGTCATCGTGGAAGGTCAGGCCGTATGCGCCCAGTTCGGCCAGCCGCTCGACGGCCTCGACCACGTCGACCGCGGGCCGCGTCGCAACGCCGAACGGATCGGCGGCGGTCCACCCCACGGTCCACAGGCCGAAGGAGAATTGGTCCGACGGCTGTGGCACCAAGTCGTCGGCGGTTGGGACGCTTGACTCAAGAACGGACATCTCCGGCTCCTCGACTGTAGATTTGTTCTGCTTCAGAACATATGATGTGGCGCAGGCCACTGTCAATGGCGCGATGGAAACGCAAGTACCCGAAATGTGAGGAGGGCCGTGGATCGCACCGCCAGGATCGGCACGAGCACCGACGACGTCCGCAGGCGCAACCTCTCCGGTGTGCTCGTCCTCGTCCACCGCCACCGCTGCATGAGCCGCGCGGAGTTGACCCGGCGCACCGGGCTCTCGCGCTCGACGGTCAAGGACCTCGTGGAGGAGTTGGTCGAACACGGCCTCGTCGAGGAGGCGCAACCCGCGGCATCGACTCAGGTCGGCCGCCCGAGCCCGGTCGTGCGACCGCAGAGTCGCAGGCTGGCCATCGCGGTGAATCCCGAAATCGATTCCGTCACCATTGGTTTGGTCAGCTTGGGCGGTTCGGTGCTCGAGGTGACGAGGCGCACCACCGCCGGCATCCCGACGGTGGAGCAGACCGTTGCCCTTGCCACCGAGACCATCGGGCAGATGCGACGACAACTCGGTCCCGACCGTGACGTCACCGCGATCGGCGTCGCCGTTCCCGGGCTGGTGCACGCGGCCGGTTCCATGGTCCGGCTGGCGCCCCACTTGGACTGGCACGATGCGCAGATCGGTCAAATGCTCAGCGCAGCAACCCAACTACCGATCTTCGCCGCCAACGACGCCAACCTCGGCGCAGTCGCCGAGCACCTCTTCGGGCGCCATGTGAACGCCGAGCACATGATCTACGTCAACGGCGGCGCGAGCGGGATCGGCGCCGGGGTGGTGGTCGCCGGCGAGCTCCTCGACGGCGCGGCCGGCTATGCCGGTGAACTCGGCCATACCTACGTTGGCGGGCTTGGCACCTGCCACTGCGGGATGATCGGCTGCCTCGAGACGGAGGTCAGCCAGTCCCAGACCTACGACACCGATTCCAGTGTGATGACCAGAACCGTCGAACGCCAGGCGCAGTATCTCGGGATCGCACTCGGTAACGCGGTCAACATGCTGAATCCCGGGCTCATCGTGCTCGGCGGATTCCTTCGAGTCTTCCCAACGCTGGCGGCCAACGCGTTGAACGACGCGGTCGCGCGGCACAGTCTGCGCGCACCCCGCGAACTGGTGCGGATCGTGCCCGCGAGCCTGGGTTCGGAGACGCTGATGATCGGCGCCGCCGAGTTGGCGTTCGCGCCGCTACTCGCCGACCCCGCCGCGCACTACCAGTAACGCATCGACCGCGACGGCGCCGCGGGCTGACGCGATCACTGGATTCGCCTCGATGGCGTCGAGCACGTCGCCGAGTTCGACTGCCAGCGCAGAGATCCCGACGATCACGTCGGCAAGCGCAGTCAGGTCGACCGGGGCCGCCCCGCGCCAGCCGTCCAGCAGTGCACGGATGCGCATCCCGTCGAGCAGCCGGAATGCGCCCGCCCGCGACAACGGTGGGAGGGCCACCACCCGGTCGTCGAGCAGTTCGACCAACGTGCCGCCTGCGGCCACCACGAGCACGGGACCGAAGGCCGGGTCCCTGACCACGCCGACCGAGATCTCGACTCCTTCCTCGATCATCGGTTGCACGGTGACCTCGGCGCCGAGCCGGGCCGCCATGGCCGAGTACTCCGCCTGCAGTACCACGTCGTCGGCGATCCCGAGCACGACGCCACCGACGTCGCTCTTGTGCTCGACTCCAAGGGTCTTCATCGCGACGGGATAGCCGACGTCCCTGGCCGCTGTCAACGCCTGCTCGTCCGACCCCGCGACAACGGTCCGCACCACCGGAACGCCGTAGTCGGCGAGTAGGTCGAACGCCAGGGTCGGGGTCCAGTCGGCCACTCGTTCCAGCCAGCGTCGCCGACGTTCCGGATCCACGTCGGGCCCTGCGCCGTCCGGCGGTCGCGGCCACGCGGCCAGGTGACCGAGTGCCGCCAGCCCGCTGCGCGTGCCCTCCAAGACTGCGATGCCGTTGTCCCGCAGCCGTTGTGCAGTGCACGGTCGACGGCCGACGGCAGCGAGGTCAGCACCGCCAAGGGGGCATCGGTGTCGGCAGCGACGTCGAGTACCGCATCCGCGTATGCCGTGTCGCCGTCGAATTCGGTGACGAGGTCTACGGCCAGCGCAGTGACGGCCACCGAGGCGTCGTCGGCGATCGTCCGCAGACATGCTCCGAAGAGCGCGCGGGTGTCGGCGCCGGTGCCCCAGACGTCGAGCGGGTTGGTGGCGATCAGTCCGTCGTCGAGCAGTACCTCGATGGATTGCAGGGTGTCCCCCGACAGCGCGGCGAACGACACGCCAAGTTCGTGGGCCACGTCGGCGGTCAGTGCACGCTCGGCGCCCGAATCATGCACCGTCGCAATGGCCTTGGTGTCGCGGCTGGCGCGCCGACCCATGGCGAACAGTTCGATGGTGTCGGTGAACTCCGCCAGGTCGCGCACCCGGACCGCACCGACCGCGTCGCAGAAGGCGTGCCAGCCGGCGTCCTCACCCGCCAGCGCGCCGGAGTGCGCCGCCACCATCGCGCGCCCCGTCGGCGAGCCGCCGACGGGAAGGATGACCACCGGCACGTCGGCCTCGGCCGCACGGAGCAGCGTCGCGCGCAGCCGCGGCACCGCACGCGGGGACTCCATCAGCAGCGCCACCAGCCTGGTGCCCGGATCGTCGAGCGCGTATTCGACGTAATCGGCGGTGTCGGTGACGATTTCCTGCCCCGACGACACGGCGAGCCGGTAGCCGAACCCGCGCCGGGCGCGCAGCAGCGTCGAGAACGCCGACCCGGAGTGGGAGACGAGGCTGACTCCGCCCGCGGGCAGTGGAGTCCGGTTCGAGATAGCCGAGCGCGCGCACGCCGAGCGCATTGTTGACGAAGCCCATGCAGCCCGCGCCACACAGCGCCAGGCCTGCGGCGGACGCGACGGCGGCCACCTTGTCGCGCAGTCCGTGCGCCGAGCAGAACAGCACGGCCGATCGCGCGCCCGCCTCGGCGGCAGCCTCCAACTGGTCGAGCAGCGCCACGTCGGGCACGCCGAGCAGCACCAGGTCGACCGGCTCGTCGAGGTCGGCCAGTGACGGTGCGCACGGCGCGTCGCCGATCCGGTCGTAGCGCGGGTTGACCAGGTGCATCCGCGCCGAACTGCGTTGCACCTCAACGATCATCCGCTCACCGAAGCTGCCCGGCTTGGCGCTCGCGCCCACGACGGCGACGGACCGCGCCTCAAGCATGGCGGCGACGGCCTCCTTCTTGTCTCGACTCACCCTCGCTCCGGTCCTCGCTCGTGCCTCGCTGCGATCCTCACTCGGGATCGTCTTCGGCCTTCTTGTCTCGACTCACCCTCGCTCCCCCATTGGCGGCCCGCTCAGCCCCTGCGGCCCACGGCAGCACGCAGGCGACTGCTGCCCTTCTTCTTGTCGGCGAGCGCCGCCCTTGCGGCCTGCCAGCCGGGGATGCCGCACACGCCACCACCCGCGTGGGTGGCCGAGCTGCCGTTGTACAGGCCGGCGATCGGCGTGCGGTAGTCGGCGAAGCCGGGCGCGGGCCGCATGTGGAACAGCTGCTCGAGCGACAGCTCGCCGTGGAAGATGTTGCCGCCGATCAGGCCGTACTCCTCCTCCATCTGGTGCGGGCCGACGACGTCGCGGTGCGTGATCGACGCCTTGAATCCGGGCGCGACCTGGTCGTAGGTGTCGATCACGCGGTCGGCGTAGGCGTCGAGTTCCTCGGTGTGCGGTGCGTTCGCCCACTCGGCGGGCACCCACTGGGTGAACAGCGACATGATGTGCGTGCCATCGGGATTCAGCGTCTTGTCCAACGTCGTCGGGATGACGCCGTCGCTGAACGGCAGCGTCGCAGGCTTGCCGATGCGGGCCTCCTGGAACGCGGCCTCGAGGTACTCCATCGTCGGCGCCATCTCGATCGAGCCGGTGAGGTGCTCGGCCATTCCCGAACTTGGATTGGCGGTGAAGCTGGGCAGCTCCGACAGTGCGACGTTGATCTTCACCACGCCGCTGCGCGTCTTCCAGTGCTCGATGTCGCCGACGAAGTCCTCGGGGAGTTCATTACGCGAAAGGTGGTCGAGGAAGGCGATCTTCGGGTGCAGCGTGGTGACGACCAACGGAGCCGTCAGCTCCTCACCGTTCTCGAGCACCACCCCGCGGGCCTGACCGCCGCTGGTCAGCACCCGGGAAACCCTTGCGTTGGTGCGGATCTCGGCGCCGAAGCTGCGCGCGGAGCGGGCGATGGCCTCCGACACGCCACCCATGCCGCCCTCGGGATAGCCCCAGCTGCCGAGTTGCCCGTCGCCGACGTCGCCGATCGAGTGGTGGGCCATCACGTATGCGGTTCCGGGTTCGTACGGCCCGGCCCACGTTCCGATGATGCCGTTGACGGCCATCAAACCTTTGACTTGCGGTGATTCGAACCAGTCGTCGAGCAGGTCGGCGATGCTCATGGTCAGCAGCCGGGTGATGTCCGCGGTGAGCCGTGGAGTGATCCTGCTGCGCAGCGGCCAGGCCAGCTTGGCCAGGTCGAGCAGATCCGAAGGGCGCTTCGAGCCGATGTTCGGCGGCACCTGCGTCAGCAGCGGGCCCATCACCTCGGCGATGCCCTCGATCCAGGCGTGGTACTCCGGCAACGCGTCCGCGTCCTTCTTCGAGAACTTGGCCAGCTGCTCGTGGGTCCGCTTGGGGTCGTCCTCGTAGATGATCAGTGAGCCGCCCTCGGGAAACGCCTGGTACGACGGCCCCATCGGGTGCACCTTGTAGCCGTGCGCCGCCAGCTTGAGCTCGCGCACGATCGTCGGTGGCATCAGGCTCATCACGTAGGACAGCCGGGTGACCCGCAGGTGCGGTGCGTCCTCCCACGGTGCCTCGGTGGTGGCCGCGCCGCCGAGGCTCCCGCGCGACTCGAGCACCAGCGTGCGCGCGCCGGAGCGGGCCAGGTACGCCGCGGAGACCAGGCCGTTGTGGCCGCCGCCGATGACGATCGCGTCGTAGGAATTGGACATTGGAACCTCTTCCATTTGGGACCGCCGAGTGCCCCGGGATGACGAACTGACTGACTGTTCAATCTAAGCGAGTGTTAGGCTTGAGACAAGTAGCAGCGCTGACAGTCAAGAGGGGAAACGTCACGACATGGCCGAGCCCGCACCGGCAACCGAGAACAACGAGGCCCGACGCATCGAGATGCTGCACGCGGCCGCAGAGCTGATCTGCGAGCGCGGTTTCGGGGACACGCGCATCGCCGACGTGGCGAAGCGCGCAGGCGTGAGCTCGGCACTTGTCATCTACTACTTCGGCACCAGGGACCGACTGCTGGTCGACGCGCTGCGGCATTCCGAGGAATCGTTCTACGAGGCCGCGGAGAAGATGCTTGCCGAGGTGACGTCGCTGCGCGAGCGGCTGTCGCTGCTGATCAAGTGGACGTGCGTTCCGTCCGCTGACAATGAGATCCCCGGTGCCTGGGGATTGTGGTTCGACTTGTGGGCGCAGGCATTTCGGCACGATGAGGTAAAGGCCGGCCGCGTGGAGTTGGACGCGCGATGGCGGAGGATGATCGTCGACGCGATCCGTTCGGCGGAGGCGTCGGACGAGCTCGACGTCACCGTCGACGCAAGGATGTTCGCCCTCGAGTTCGGCGCACTGCTGGACGGACTGTCGATCCAGGTGGCGCTCGAAGACCCCGAGGTCGACTCGAGCGTCGCCTACGACATCGCCATGCGGTTCGCCGAGCGGGAACTCGACCTTCCTTCGGAGAAGCCCGCAACGAAGAAGCGCGCCAAGGCGACCAGGCCCGCCAAGGTCAAGTCGCGCTGACGGCTTCGACCTCCGGCTCGATCACCGGATCCACTAGCGGCGACGCGGAACTGCGATGGAGCACGCGCACCGCGTCGTGCGAGCAGACGCAGTCCACCGCTGCCCCCGGCCCGTACGACACGGAACCTGGTCCCGCCGCGTTCGGAACCTCGACGACCAGCGGTGTCGGAGCGCCGACGTCGACGTGCACCTGCGTACTCGCGCCCAGGTAGACCACCTGCGCGACGGTACCGCGAATGGCGTTGTGGCCCTGCGGAACAGCCGCACCCCGGGCCTGCAACGCGATGCGCTCGGGACGGATGACGATGGCCGCCGGGCCGGGCCGCGCCGACTCGTCGACCGCGGCCCCGAGCCGGGTGTCCAGCGCCGAGCAGACCGCAGACGTGTCCGACACGTCGAGCACGTCGGCGTCGAAGATGTTGGCGGAGCCCAGGAACCCGGCCACGAACGTCGTCGCGGGTGCCGAGTAGATCTCCTGCGGCGGCCCGACCTGTTCGACCTTGCCCTCGGCCAGCACGGCGATCTGGTCGCTCATGGTCAGCGCTTCCTCCTGGTCGTGCGTCACGTAGACGAACGTGATGCCCACCTCGCGTTGAACGGCACGCAACTCCAGCTGTAAGAGCTTGCGCAGCTTGGCATCCAGGGCGCCGAGCGGCTCGTCGAGCAGCAGCACCCGTGGCCGCAGCACCAAGGCTCGGGCCAGCGCGACACGCTGTTGCTGCCCGCCCGAGAGTTGGCCGGGCTTGCGTTTGGCGAAGCCGCCCATCTGAACCAGGTCGAGCGCCTCGCCGACGCGCTGCCTGGTCTCCTCCCTCGACGCCTTGGCGTACTTCAGGCCGAACGCGACGTTGTCCCACACGGTCATGAAGGGGAACAGCGCGTAGTTCTGGAACACGGTGTTCACGGGGCGTCGGTGCGGTGGGTCCGGGGCCACGTCACGGCCGTCGAGTTCGATGCGGCCGGAGTCCGGCTTCTCGAACCCGGCGATCATGCGCAGCGTGGTGGTCTTGCCGCATCCCGAGGCACCGAGCAGCGAGTAGAACTGGCCGGCGGGGATGTCGAGGTCGATGCCCGACACGGCGGGCAGCCCCGCGAAGGCCTTCGCCAGCTGCACCAACCGGATCGCGCCGCCGGACGTCATCGGACGCTCAGTCCCCCACCGCGGCGGCGCCGGTGGTCGCATGCGCCGTAGCGGCGGCCAGCCGGGCGAAGTTCGACACGAACCGGTCGACGTCGTCGCGACCGTGTTGGACGGAGAGTAACCATTGCTCAACCTTCCCCCAGGGCGGGAGGAACACTCCGCCATTGTGCTGCATGAGCCAGTGCAAGTTGCCGTATCTGGCGTCGATCTGCAGGAAATCGCGGAATTCGCGCACCGGGTCTGCCCGGAACGTCACGCAGCCCTTCGCCCCGATCGTCACGACGTGCCACGTCGAAGCCGTGTGTGGCGATCACGTCGTCGAGTGCGGAGCGCAACCGCGCGCCGAGCTCGTCGAGGTGCCGGTACCCGTCGCCGGTGAGCACCTCGGACAGCGTCGCCCTGGTGGCCGCCATCGCCAACGGGTTGCCGTTGAAGGTTCCGACCTGTTCGTAGCGGCCGTCGCCGATCGCCGACATCACCTCCGTCGTGCCTCCGATCGCCGCGACCGAGATGCCACCGCCCAAAGCCTTTGCCAGACAGACCATGTCGGGCACGACGCCCGTCAGTGCGGTCACTCCACCCGGACCCGTCGTGAAGCCCGTCTTCACCTCGTCGAAGATCAGGTATGCGCCGGCCTGGTGAAGCAGGTCGCGGATGGCGGCGAGATAGCCGTCGTCGGGCTTGATGATGCCCGCGTTCATCATCACGGGTTCGGTGATCATCGCGGCGACCTGATCGCGATGCTCGGCGAGCGCGCGGGCGACGGCCTCGGGGTCGTTGAACGGCACCACGACGACGAGGTCACGGATCGCGGCGGGGATGCCCGAATTACCCGGAACCCCGGTGGGGTGGTCGCGCGGGCCGATCTCGTCGGCCTCCGGAAGCACCGAGACCTGCACCGAATCGTGGTGGCCGTGATAGCAGCCCTCGACCTTGATGATGAGATCGCGACCCGTCAGCGCGCGCGCCAGGTGCACGGCGTCCATGGTCGCCTCGGTGCCGGAGTTCGCGAACCGCCACAGCGGCAGGCCGAACCGTCGCGCGAGTTCGCCGGCGTTCCAGATGGCATCCTCAGTTGGCTGAGCGAAGTGCGTGCCACGCCGCACCTGGTCGCTGACCGCCGCGACAATGGCCGGATGGGCGTGTCCCGCAATGGAAGCGCCGTAGCCACCGTGCATGTCGACGTACTCGTTGCCGTCGACGTCGTACACCTTCGAGCCCGCCCCGTGGCTCATCCAGACCGCCTGCGGATCGGCGATCTGCCAGTTGGACGTAGCCCCACCGGCGAGGTGTTCGCGGGCCGCGGCGATGAGTTCCGTGCTGCGCGGCTGGCGCTTGAGAAACGCCCGCTGTTCAGCGGCGATCAATTGGTCTACTTCGTCGGACACCGGGCTCTCGAGTACCGAGGACGACACGGCGAAACCTCCACTCCAGAGTCATTGACTGAGCATTCAGTCTATGTGAGAGTACTCACAAGCGACAAGACGAGACGACCCTTGCCCGGAGGCCCACATGCCAGGACCCAGCGGATACGAACGTGGCCTGCCAAGCCGTCGACAGTTCTTGCAGCGCGCGGCAATCCTCGCCGCGGGCGCGCCCGCGCTGGGCGCCTTTCTGGCCGCGTGTTCGAAGTCCGGTCCCGCGTCGTCGGGCCCGAGCCTGACGCTGGCCGCGCCGGACAAACCGGTGAAGTGGAACATCGCCGACGACAACAAGCCGATCGCCGACGGACTCGCCCCCGAGAAGGGCGCGACGCTCAAGATCTACAACTACGCCGACTACCTCAGCCCGCAGGCCATCAAGGCCTTCGAGGACAAGCACGGCATCAAGGTCGAGGTGTCGACGTTCAACGACGGCGACGAGGCGATCACCAAGCTGCGCAGCGGTGTCGACTTCGACATCTACAACGCCAACTACACCGAGATCAGCAGGTTGGTGACCGGCGGCCTGATTCGCCCGCTCAACCACAGCTACATCCCCAACATCTCCAACGTGTGGCCGACCTTCACAAACCCCTGGTACGACCAGGGCTGGCAGTACACCGTGCCCTACACCATCTACACCACCGGGTTGGGGTGGCGCAGCGACCAGGTGCCTGCCGACATCGGGAAGCTTCCCAATCCGTATGCGTCACTGTGGGATCCGGTCTACAAGGACAAGACCGCGATCATCGACGACTGGCACACCGCGATGGCGATGGTATTGCTCAAGCAGGGCATCACCGACATCAACACGTCGTCGGCCGACGACCTGAAGATGGTGGGCGAGCAGCTCACCGCACTCGTGAAGGCGACGTCGCCCAAGGTGACCATCACCATGTACAGCGACATGCCTGCCGGGCAGATCGGGTTGAGCCAGATGTGGTCGGGCGACATCATCAACGCGCAGTCCTACCTCCCCGAGGGCGTCGGGACCGAGATCCTGCAGTACTGGTTCCCAGAGGATGGCAAGGGCCTGGTGGACAACGACATGCTGGTTGCGCTCAAGGGCGGGAAGAATCCGGTGCTGTCGCACCTGTTCCTCAACCACATGCTCGACCCCGCGGTCGCCAAGGAGAACTTCTCAGCCATCGGATACCAGCCGCCGCAGAACACCA
Source organism: uncultured Actinomycetota bacterium (assembly GCA_963791215.1). Lineage (GTDB taxonomy): Bacteria > Actinomycetota > Actinomycetes > Mycobacteriales > Mycobacteriaceae > Mycobacterium. The sequence continues at coordinate 44,738 of CAWBRR010000024.1, forward strand.
TCACCCCGGATTCCCTGGTGGCCGAGGAGTTCATCCCAGAGAACCTGCGGTCCGCGATCGTCAAGCCGGAGTACTTCGACGCCGGCTACCGGACGCTGGAGCTCGACGCGGACAATGACGCAGCCTGGCACAACGTCTGGAACGCGTTCAACGCCGGCGGGTCCTGACGCCGGTGTCGGGGGCGGGCCCCACGATGGGAGCACCGAAGTCGCGCGAGCCCAGCAACCGGCTGTGGACCATACTGGCCGCACCCGGTATCGGATGGCTGCTGCTGTTCTTCCTCGCGCCGCTCTACGTGGTGCTCGCCATCGTGTTCGGTCAGCGGGACCCGGTGTTCCGTACCGCCGTGCCCGTGTGGAATCCGTTGCAGTGGGACGCCACCCAGTTCACCTACGTGCTGACGCGCATCGGCCCCGACGGCATCTACTTCCCGGCTCTGGTGCGCACCGTGGTCTACGTCGGAGCGGCGAGCATTCTGTGCCTGTGCATCGCGTTTCCGGTGGCCTACTACGTGTCCAGGCTGGCCGGTAGCCGCAAGGGCCTGCTCATCGCGCTGTTGATCGCGCCGTTCTGGATCAGCTACATGATGCGAATGTTGGCCTGGGTCAACCTTCTTCAGAATGACGGCCTGATCAACCGGATCCTGCGCTTCGGCGGGCTGTTCGACGTGAACGTGGACTGGCTGACCGGTCAGCCGGTGGTCGTGATCCTCGGACTGGCCTACGGCTACGTGCCCTACATGATCCTGCCGCTGTATGCAGGGCTGGACCGGCTGTCCCAGTCGATGCTCGAGGCTTCGCGGGACCTCGGCGCCAACCGGGTTTCGTCGTTCCTTCGGGTGACGCTGCCGATGTGCAGACCGACCATCCTCGCCGCGGTGCTGCTGACCTGCCTGCCGATGCTCGGCGACTACTTCACCAACGACCTGCTGTCCGCGTCGCCCAAGACGGCGATGGTCGGAAACCTGATCAACGACAGCGTGCAGGCGCCTGGCCAGACGGGCCAGGCCGGGGCGTTCGTCATGCTGGTGCTGATCGCCACCGTGCTGCCGATGGTCTACTACGTCCGTGTGACGCTGCGCGGCGACGAGGTGCGGACATGAGCGCGCGGGTCGACGCCCCGGCCGCCCCGTCCAAGCGCTCCGGCAGCACTTCCCTGGTCGCTTCGCTCCTGCCCTCCGGTGCCATCTCCCTGGTCGCTTCGCTCCTGCCCTCCGGTGCCATCTCCCGGGTCGCTTCGCTCCTGCCCTCCGGTGCCATCCGCGGACCCATCGGGTGGTACCGCGATCCGTGGCGCCGGCCGCGGGTGCTGGCCGGCATCACCATCGCGTACCTCGCGTGGTCGCTGCTCCCGGTGCTCATCGCGGTCATGTTCTCGTTCAACGACGGTCGGTCCCGAACCAATTGGCAGGGCTTCTCGTTCCGGTGGTACTGGGGCGATCAGACGCGGTCGGTCTGGCATGACGCCTCGTTGCACACCGCGCTGCTGCAGACGCTCAAACTCGGGCTGATCGCCACCCTGATCACGGTTCCGCTCGGGGTGTTGTTCGCGATCGGCATCGACCGGTGGCGCGGGCGGCTGCCGTCGGGTGCCAACGTGCTCATGCTGATCTCGTTCGTCATCCCCGAGGTGCTGCTCGCCGTCGCGCTGCTGTTCGTGGTGACGTCGTTGGCGCTGCCCTTCGGGCTGGGCACCTCTGCTCAAGTGGTCGGGTTGGTGACGTATCAGGTGGCCTACCCGGCGGTCCTGGTGCGAGCCAGGCTGGCCACCATCGGGAGCCACTACGAGGAAGCCGCAATGGATCTCGGCGCGTCGCAGCTGGAGGCGCTGCGCCGGGTCACGCTCCCCATGCTGATGCCTGCGATCTTCGCCAGCACGGTCCTGGTGTTCGCCGACGTCATCGACGACTTCGTCCTGGTGCGCTACCTGTCCAACGGGTCTGCGACGGAACCGGTGTCGGTGAAGATCTACAACACCGCGCGCGCCGCGCCGACTCCCGCGCTCAACGCCCTGGCCACGTTGTTGCTGCTGGCCGCGTTCGCCGCCGTCGTGATCGGCTATCTCGTCTACCGCCGCATGACCCGCAACGACGCGACCGCCGATCGCAGTCTCGGCGCCTTCGCAGGCGAAATGTAGAGCCGACGCCGACAACGTGTCGTCGCCGAGACCGTAACCAGGGTCGTCAAGCGGCCAGCTCAACGACAGGGAATACGGTTTCGGCGAGGGAATCGGGCAGCCGGCTCGATGGTCCACGATCGGTAGACCGGAGCGGCCCCCTGCGACTAAGCTGACTGTATGTTCAAACAGCATGGTCCGGCGCCGGTTCCCGCCGACGAGCTGGCTGCGGCGCTCGCGCCGTTCGGCAGTTCGCGCATGCTTCCGCGGGCGGCGTACGTCGACCCCGCGGTGTTCGAGTGGGAACAGGCCAACATCTTCTCCGGGTGGATCTGCGTGGGTCACGCCAGCGAGCTCGCCGGGGTCGGCGCACAACGGGCCGTCGGCTCCGGGCCCAACGCGGTGCTGCTGGTGCGCGGCGACGACTCCGATTCCGAAACCGATGGGATCCGCGCGTTCGCCAACACCTGCCGACACCGCGGCCACGAACTGCTGGCGTGCGGCGCGACCGCCAAGCGGCGCAACATCGTCTGCCCGTACCACTCCTGGTCGTACCGACTCGACGGCCAGGTGCGCAACGCCCCCGGCTTCTCCGGCGTCGACGGCTTCGACCCCCATGAGTTCGGGCTCGCCGAGCTTCGGCTGACCAACTGGCACGGCTGGTTGTTCGTCGACCCCAGCGGATCCGACGTCGACTTCAGCCGGCACGTCGCCGGCCTCGAAGACGTGATCGGCCCGTACCACCCCGAGGACCTCACCATCGTCGCGCGGCACTCCTACGAACTCGCCACCAACTGGAAGGTGATCGCCGAGAACTACCAGGAGTGCTACCACTGCTCGACCATTCACCCCGAACTGTCGCGGATCAGCCCGCCGACCAGCGGCGAGAACCTCTCGCTGGAGGGGTCTTGGATGGGCGGCTGGATGTCGATGATCGACGACGCCGAGACCATGTCGCTGTCCGGCAAGAGTGGCGGCGTGGCGATCCAGGGGCTGTCCGAGCACGAATTGCGGACGGTCATGTATCTCGTCGGCTACCCCAATCTGCTCGTCAGCTTGCACCCCGACTACGTCATGACCCACCGGATGACCCCGCTCGCGGCCGACCGCACGTCCGTCGAATGCGCCTGGGCCTTCCCGAAAGATGTTGCGGCGCAAGGTGACTTCGATCCCTCGTACGCCGTCGACTTCTGGGACCTGACCAACCGGCAGGACTGGGCGGCCTGCGAGTCGGTCCAGCGCGGGCTGAGCTCACCGCATGCGCGGCCCGGCCCGTTGGCGCCCGACGAGGACGGGGTCTACCAGTTCGTCACCCGGGTTGCCCGGGCATACCTTGGCCGGGATGGCGCTGACGCGACGGCGTGACCCTCACCCGCGCGCAGGTACCCCGTTGACCCCGTCGGTCGACGCTGCGTAGGTGCCGACGGCGAACGCCACCGCGGGGCCCGTGATGGACAACGCGCGACGGTCGACGTTGTCGATGGTGTCGCGCACCGTGTGGTAGTTCGGGTCGAACTGCTGACCGGCCCGTCCTCCCCAAAGCCTGGCCTGAACTTCGGTTTTGCGTTGGTTCGAGCCCGTGGTGATGCCCCCGATCGGGATCCCCGCGGCCAGGAACGCGCTGTAGTCGCTGGCTTGCCCCAGCGGCATGTCGGCGGGCCGCACCCCCGCCAGGTTCAGGTAGCCGGCCAGCGTGCGTTCGACTCCGGCCGAGCCCGCGGGCACGCTGGCCGCGGGAACGCTGGGGTTGGGTTGCCCGGACTGATCGCCGTCGTAGGTGAAGAACCCGGCGTTGAGCGAGCCGAGCAGGTCGAAGTTCAGGTAGAGCGCGATGTCGTTGCGTGCGTTGCGATCAAGTCCCCGAACGTAGTTCGTCGAACCCTCCAGGCCGGCTTCCTCGGCGCCCCAGAACGCGAACCGAACGGCGTTGGTCACCGGCGGTGACGCGCCGAGCTGCAGCGCGGTCTCGAGCACCGCGGCCACGCCGCTGGCGTTGTCGTTGATTCCCGGGCTACGCGGCACCGCGTCGAGGTGTGCGCCCGCGACCACGACGTTGTGCGCATTGCCGGTCTTGGTTTGCGCCAGCACGTTTCGGAACTTGACGACGACGGACTTGGCGTCCAGGGTCAGTCGGACCGGAGCCGAGGTGCGACGCAGCTGGGCGTCGGTGTCCTTGTCGATGACCGCGACCGGGGTCTTCAGCTGCTGGTAGTAACCGGGTGTGAACAGCCCGGCAGGAGCGCCCGTGGTGCCCGGGTCACTGACCACCAGCACCCCGACGGCACCCAAGCCGACGGCCACGTTCTGCTTGTCGACCACCGAGCAGGTGGTGTCATCGACGACGGCGAACGCGCCGCGCACGTCGACGTCGCCGTAGTCGGTGGCCGCGCATCCGGCCGGTTTGGCCGGGCGAAGGCTGACGGCGGACAGTCCGCCTGCCTTCGTGTTGACCAGAAGCGAGGCCTGGTCGACGGGGAAGCCGCGACCGCCGACCGTCAACGTCGGCTTGCCCGGGTTCGTCATGGCGAGCCGCTGCACCTCCGGCGTCTCGACGTCGAAACCCTTGGCGCGCAACGCGCCTGCCACGTAGTCGACGCCGGCGTCGTACCCGGGCGTGCCATCGGCCCGACCGCCCTTGCCGGAGAGTGCCATGTCGTTGAACTTCTGAAGGTGCGCGTAGATGCCGTCGACCGTCACCTTCGCCGCCAGGTCACGCGCCGGATCCGCCGCTGGGCCGGACGGCTGTGCCGACGAGCACGCGGCCAGCGACAGGACGACACCGAGCAGCAGTGCCCCCAGCCTCATGGAGCGGGCACCGCGTGGCGCGTGCGGTCTTCGCGGACGGGGACGCCGTCGCGCCCACCCTCGTCCTGCGCGTAGAGCCCGACGGCGTATGCGACGCCGCGGCCCTGGATCTCGAGCGCCGTACGGTCGAGATGATCGAACGTGTCGGTGTTCTTGTGGTAGTTCGGATCGAACGGCTGGTTCGCGTCGCCGCCCCACAGTTTCGCCTGTTCCTCGGTCTTCTTCTCCTCGGCCCCGGCGAACAGCCCGCCCGCAGGAATGCCCGCCCGCGTGAAGGCGTCGTAGTCCGAACGGCCGTCGAAACCGGTGTCCTGCGGAGTCTTTCCCGCACCTTGGAGGTACGCCGCCAGCATCCGTTCGATACCCGCAGAGCCCTCCGGCACACGCGGCACGCTGTCGGTGGGCGGCGCGGACTGGTCGCCGTCGTAGGTGAAGTACCCCGGGTTGGGCGAGGCGAGCATGTCGAAGTTGAGGTACATCGCGATGTCCTTGAGCTCGTCGACGTCCAGCGACTCGACGTACTTGGTCGAGCCCTCAAGGCCCTCTTCCTCGCCCGCCCAGAAGCCGAACCGCACCGCATGCTGCACCTGCGGCGAACTACCAAGCTGCAGTGCGGTTTCCAGCACGGCGGCCGCACCCGAGCCGTTGTCGTTGATGCCCGGTCCCTCGGGGACACTGTCGAGGTGGGCACCGGCCATCACGACGTTGTGCGTCGACCCGGTCTTGGTCTGAGCGATGACGTTGCGGGTGTGTTCGGTCCGCACGCCTGCATTGAACTTGATCGTGGCGTTGCCCGGATTCGCCCGCAGCCGGGCACCCTCGTCCCTGCTGATGCCGACGACGGGGATCTTGACGTCGGTCTGCTCGCCCAGCGTGCCGGTGGCCGGGTCCCGGCCGTCGTTGTTGGCGACGATCACCGCGAGGGCACCCCGCTGCGCGGCCGCGGCCGCCTTCTCCGAGAACGGGCACTTGCCTCGGTCCACCATGACGATCGCACCCGAGACGTCGAGCTCGTCGTAGTCGGTTGCGGTGCAGCCGGGGGTGTCGTCCTCGTGCGCCGGAACGAGCCGCCCGCTCACCCCGTCGGGCGGCGTGCCGATGGTGAACAGCAACGGGGCGGCCTTCACGCGCTGTCCCCCGACGGTGACCGAGGGCTCGTCGGCGAACGGCAGCCGAACGTCGAACTCGTCGGTCCTCACGTCGAAGCCCTTGTCCTTCAACGCATTGGCGACGTAGTCGACGCTGGCCGCGTATCCCGGCGAGCCAAGCGCGCGGGTGCCCTTGTTCGCGTCGGCGATCTCCTGCAGCTTCTTCAAGTGGCCGAGCATGGCGTCGGCCGTGACCCTGCCCTCCAGCGCAGTCGCGAACTCGGTGGCAGGCGTCGACGGGGCGGACGGCTGCGCCGAGGGAGCGGACCTGGGCGCTTCGCTGTGGCCACAGCCTGCCATCGCCGTCACCAGAGTCACCGCCGTGAGGACAGCCATCACCGCCGAGGAACATCGCCGCATTTGGCCCAGGTTAGTCACGCGTCTCGCCGGTTCACGACGACGGTCGCTCCGACGAACAGGAATCCGACCACCGCGACGAAGTACAGAAGCGATCCGAACGGGCCCCATGGCATCGCGTACGTGGGGAACAGCCAGGGGCTGTCGACGAAGACGAACGCGTTGACGAACGGCAGGTACGGACCCACCCGGGCGCCGACGTCGGGCAGATTGGCGAGCACCGGCTCGACCACCAACGGCCACAGCAACAGCACCGCGACCGCGCCTGCGGTGTAGCGCAGCAGGGCGCCGACGGCGACGCCGAGCACCGCGGCGAGCACCGCGTACCCCGCGACGGCGCCCACGATGCGCCACACTCCCGGAGCGGTCAGCGACAGCCGCGCCGACAGCAGCGGCTCGGACGTCGCCCCGGCCACCACGACCGCGCCGATCACCAATACGGCCGCGTACAACGCCGAGCACACCGCGGCGAGCACGGCCTTGGCCGCCAGCACCAGCGTCCGGTTGGGGGTGGCCGCGAACGTCGACCGGATCATGCCGGTGCGGTACTCGGTCGTCACCACCATCGCCGACAGGATCATCAGCACGGGAATCCCGAACACGGCCACGCCGGTGACCGCCGACTCCGGGGACAACCCCGCCGCTCCGTACGCACTGGCCCCCTGCAACGCCGCGACGCCGAGGCTCAGCACCGCTGCCAACACCGCCGACCACAGTGGCGAGCGGATGGTCGACAGCTTGATCCGCTCGGCGTCGAGCACCGCGAGCGCGCTCACGGCTGGCCCTTCTGCTCTTCGCGCAAGCGCTCATCGCCAGCCTTCTGCTCTTCGCGCAAGCGCTCATCGCCGCCCGCCGCTCGGTACTCGACGTCGGCGTCCGTGATCCGCAGATAGGCGTCCTCGAGTGACGCCTGCCGGACGCTGAGCTCGTGCAGCACGATCGCGTTGCGGGCCGCGAGTTCCCCGACCACTTCGATGGCGGCGCCACGCACGGCCAACGCCGAACCGTCCGGCTCGGACGTCACGTCGATGCCCGCGTCGGCCAGCAGCCCGTTCAACGTGTCCAGCTGCGGACTTCGCACCCGTACGGCCTCGGCGCCGGAGCGGCTGACGAACTCGGCGACGGTGGTGGAGGCGATCAGCTTGCCGCGGCCGATGACGACGAGCCGGTCGGCGGTGTTCGCCATCTCGGCCAGCAGGTGGCTCGACACGAAGACGGTGCGCCCCTCGGCGGCGAGCGCGCGCATCAGCGTGCGCACCCACCGGATGCCCTCGGGATCGAGCCCGTTGACGGGTTCGTCGAACAGCAGCACCGGCGGATCACCGAGCAGCGCGGCGGCGATGCCGAGCCGTTGGCTCATGCCCAGCGACAGGGTTCCGGCGTTCTTGTCGGCGACCGACTCGAGGCCGACCACGTCGAGCACCTCGTCGACGCGGCTGACGGATATCCGGTTGGTCGCGGCGAGCCAGCGCAGGTGGTCGCGGGCCGAGCGGTTGGGGTGGACCTGGTTGGCATCAAGCAGCGCCCCGACCGTGCGCAGCGGGTCGGACAGTTGACGGTAGGTGCGGCCGCCGATGGTCGCGGTCCCCGAGGTGGGCCGGTCCAGCCCGAGCACCATCCGCATCGTGGTGGTCTTGCCCGCGCCGTTGGGGCCGAGGAACCCCGTCACCACACCCGGCTCGACTGAACAGGTCAGCCCGTCGACGGCGCGGTTCCGCCCGAAGACCTTCGTCAGGTCGGTCAACTCGATGACGTGTCCCACGGAGCTCAATTCAACGTCGCGACGACGAGGTCCGCCACGGCCCGCATACCGGCTGCGTTCGGGTGCAGCGGGGCAGGCCTGCCGGGCCACGGGAGGCCGAATCGGGTGGTCCACGGCTCGTCGGACCACGGGTGGTGCTCGCGGCTGGCCTCACTCGAGCGCACCACGTCGCATCCGGTCTCCGCCGCGGCGTCTGCGGTGGCCCGCGCCAACCTCTCCGCGATGCGCCGACCGACGTCCGCGTCGACGTCGGACAGCGGCGGTGCCGGCGTGCCCTTCGGCGGCAGCAGCGTGAGGTAGTCGACGAACAACACCCTCGCCTGAGGCGCGCGGCGGCGGACTTCTCGTCCGATGGCCCGCAGCGACTGCGGTACCAGGGCCAGGGCGCGGTCCCTGGCGGCCGCGTCGAGTTGGTCGCGCAGCACCGGGCCGAGCAGCGGTACCGATCTCGTGAAGCGCGGCAACCCGGCGGCGAACAGCAGCGGGACGTAGCCGGCGTCGTTGCCTCCGATGGTGACGGTGACGAGCTGCTCCGACCCGTCGAGCGCGTCGACCTGCGGAGGCACGCCGCGCTGCGGGTCGGTCAGCACGTTGGCGGTGGTGGCGCCCGAGTAGGTGACGTCGACGAGGTCGTAGCCCAGCCGCTGCGCGACGACGTGCGGGTAGTTGAGCGTCGACCGGCCCGCGCCCATCGGGCTGCCAGGCACGCGCGGCTTGATGCCGGGACCCGCGGCCATCGACGAGCCGATGGCTACGTAGCGACCGCTCACTGGACCGCCGGGGACGACGCCTGCGCCCAGAACCGCTTCGGGATGCGTCCGGCCTGCCGCGCCAGGTGGCCCGCCGTGACGGCGGCCGCCATCGCCGCAGCCATCACCGGCGGATCGGCGGCCCTGGTCACCGCGGTGGCCAGCAGCACGGCGGCGCAGCCCAACTCCATGGCGAGCGCGGCGTCACTGGCGGTCCCGATGCCCGCGTCGAGGACGACGGGTACGCCCGCCGCCTCGACGATCATCGCGATGTTGTGCGGGTTGGCGATGCCGAGCCCGGTGCCGATCGGCGAGCCGAGCGGCATCACGGCAGCACAGCCGATGTCCTCGAGCCGCCGCGCCAGCACCGGATCGTCGTTGGTGTAGGGCAGCACGACGAACCCGTCGTCCACCAATTGTTCTGCGGCCTTGACCAATTCGACGGCGTCCGGCAGCAGCGTCCGCTCGTCGGCGATGACCTCGAGCTTGACCCACTCGGTGCCAAGCGCCTCGCGGGCCAGCCGAGCGGTGAGCACGGCTTCCGCGGCGCCGCGACACCCCGCCGTATTGGGCAACGGCGTGATGCCCAACCGGTTCAGCAGGTCCAGCACCCCGGTACCGCCCTCGGCGTCGACCCGGCGCATGGCGACGGTCGTCAGTTCGGTGCCGGACGCGACCAGCGCCTCTTCGAGCACGGCGAGATTGGCCGCCCCACCGGTGCCCATGATCAGCCGGGAGCCGAAGCTCCGGCCCGCGATCGTGCAGCTTGGACGCATCAGCCACCCTGCACCGCCGTCACCACTTCCACCTTGGCCCCATCGGCCAGCGGCAGCTCCCACTCCGACCGTGGGAGCACGGCCCAGTCCACCGCCACCGCGATGCCCTTCTCGGGGAAGCCACGCGTCTCCAGAAGCCGTGCCACCGTCATGTGTTCGTCGATCTCCACGGCCTCGCCGTTCACCGTCACGTTCACGCGAGCACCCCCACCTTCAGTTCGGCCGCGATGGCCGCCGCGGTCCACGGCGCCAGCAGGAAACCGGAGCGACCATGCCCCGTGGCCACCAGCGTGCGCTCGTCGAGCCTACCGACGATGGGCAGGTTGTCCGGCGTCATCGGACGCAAGCCCGCGGCACATTCGGCGAGTTCGTACTCGCCAAGTGCGGGCACCACCTCGCAGGCGTCGTCCAGCAGATCACGCACGCCCGAAACGGCGGGCGCGGTGTCTCGGCCGTGCTCGTACTGCGTCGCACCGATCACCACGCCGTCGGCGCGGGGCACCAGATACACCGCTCTGCCGTGCACCCTGGCGCGAATCACGCGGTGCGGCACCGGCATACATCCGCGTCGCCAGCGCAGTCGCAGCACCTCACCCTTGACCGGTCGGACCGGCAGGCCCGGCCACAGGGCGGGCGCGTCGATGCCGTTGGCGATCACCGCGACGTCCGCGTCGCGGGTGTCGTCGAGCGACTGCACCGGCGCCGCCCACGCCACGCCGAGCCGTTCGCAGTGGTCGACGAGCGCCGCGACCAGGGCCCGATTGTCCACGGCCAGTTCGGTTTCAGCACGGAATCCGTGCCGGATGCCCTGGGCGAGCAGCGGTTCGACGTCCCGCGCGGCGGTCGTCGGCGTCACCGGCTGCCCCTGCGCGGCGAGCCAGCCTGCCACGGTGCGGAGGTCTTCGGCGTCGGCCCGGTCGACGGCGACGACCAGGGACTCCCGCGCGGTGACGACGTCGGGCGGCAACCCGTCGAGAAACCCGCCGTGCCACATCTGCAGCGACGCGAGCCCGATCTGAAGCAGCTTCTCCTCACCAGGCCAGCCCTCGCTGTGGGGGGCCAGCATGCCGCCTGCCACCCAGGAGGCGCCGCGGTCCTCGGTGCGGTGCACGCGCACGGACCAGCCGTCGAGCGCGGCGCGACGCGCCACCGACAGCCCGATGACGCCGCCACCGACGACGGCCACTGTTCCCGGAGACATTTCTGCTCCCTTCGCCGGCATGACCCGGATCAGGTGTGACGGTAAGGGGCAGGTCAGATTCTCGGCTCGCTGCGCTCCAGCCCGCCGAAAATCGGCCCCACTCTCAGTCCCCAGTCCCGGGACTCCCGTGTTCAGCCGTCCACGTTACTCGGGCGCCTGACCGGTCGCTAACGTCGCGGATGTGCCGGATCCTCAAGAACGTCTCGCTCGCCGACTGGCCCAAGCCCAGCTGTACCTGTGCACCGACGCCCGCCGCGAGCGCGGTGACCTCGCCGAGTTCGTCGACGCCGCGTTGGCGGGCGGAGTCGACATCGTCCAGTTGCGCGACAAGGGCTCCGTCGGCGAGCAGCGCTTCGGCGCCGTTGGAGGCCCGCGCCGAGTTGGCCGCCCTCGAGGTGCTCGCCGACGCGGCGCGGCGCCACGGGGCCCTGCTGGCCGTCAACGACCGGGCCGACATCGCCCGCGCGGCGGGCGCCGACGTGCTGCACCTCGGGCAGGACGACCTCCCGCTCGACGTGGCCCGCGACGTCATCGGCCCCGGCCGGCTGATCGGCCGCTCGACGCACGACCGCGCGCAGGTGGACGCCGCGGTCGACGAGGATGTCGACTACTTCTGCGTCGGCCCCTGCTGGCCCACCCCGACCAAACCGGGCAGGTCCGCACCGGGCCTCGACCTGGTCCGCGCCGCCGCGGAAGCCGGTCGACCGACCAAACCATGGTTCGCGATCGGAGGCATCGACGCCGAACGACTGCCCCAGGTGCTCGACGCGGGCGCCCGGCGAGTCGTGGTGGTGCGGGCGATCACCGCGCCGACGACCCGGCCGCCGCGGCAGGCGCGTTGAGGGCCGCGCTCAGCGCTGCGGATCGACCAGCAGCGGAATAGCCGCCGTCACGGTGCGCAGCGTGTCCCAGCTGGCCGCGAATCCGGGGTGCAGCGGAAGCTCGGCGACCTCGTCCACCGCCGACCCAGCGCAGTTCGGCGCTCTCGCGGTTGGGCACCGTCTCGAGCAGCTCGGGCGCGTCGGCGATCACCGTGGTGTAGGTCCAGTGGCCGCCCGGCGCGGTTGCGGTCACCACCGTGGTCCGCACGGTGAGTCGATGCGCGGACAGCCCGGCTTCCTCGTGGGCTTCGCGGACGGCCGCCTCCTCGACGGTCTCGTGGCTGTCGCGGGCACCGCCGGGTAGGCCCCACGTATCGCCCTGATGGCTCCACGGCGCCCGGTGTTGAAGCAGCACCGCCGCGGTGCCGTCCCCGCGCGGAGCGCGCAGCAGGAGGCCCGCGGCGCCGTGCCTGCCCCAGAAGTGCGCGCCGTCGTCCGACAACACCCAACCGTCCCCGTCGCCACGCACGCGTTCAGGATAGGGAACGCCTGCCCATGTCTGCGGGGCAGGAAGCCAACGGAGTCGAATCGCCGCCGATCGTCGACGCCTTGGTGGCCAAACCGCGGTGGAGCGACGGGTAACCCACGTCCGGCGCGAATGTTTTGCTGCGTGTACGACATCGCCGTCCCCGAATCCCCTCGCTTGCAGCAATCTGCTCTTAGAATTTCTTTATAGAAGTCGGGACTGTCGAGAAAGAGCCGGAAAGTTGAGGTCCGCGCACAGGTGACTGTGGAGTTGGCGCACCCTTCGACCGAGCCGCTGGCGTCGCGGTCGCCGACCACCCCCGCGCACCCACGCTGGTGGTTCCTCTGGACCACGCCCGGGCGCATCCTCACGATCGGAGTCGTGCTCTCCGCGCTGGTGGTCGCGTGCGCGTTCGCGACGTCCACCACCATCGACGACCGCCAGCAGGCGCTGACGACGGTGCTCGACCACACCGAGCCCCTGGCCTTCGCCGCGGGTCAGCTGTACACGACGCTCTCGGTGGCCGACGCCGCCGCCGCGACGGCGTTCATCGCCGGCGCCGAACCGCAGCCCGTGCGGCAGCGCTACGAGCAGGCCATCACCGACGCGGCCGTCGCCGTCACCCGGCCTCCAGCGGGCTCACCGACCTCGAGATGATCAAGCTGCTCGGCGAGATCAACGCCCAGCTCGCGGTGTACACGGGCCTGGTGGAGACGGCCCGTACCAACAACCGCGCGGGCAACCCGGTCGGCTCGTCGTACCTGTCCGAGGCGTCGTCGCTGATGCAGACGCAGATCCTGCCCGACGCCCAACGGCTGTACGAGGAGACGTCGCGTCAGGTCGACGTCGAAACCACCGCGTCGACGCGGATTCCCGCGCCGGTCATCCTGGTGGTGCTGGCGACGCTGCTGTTCGGCGCGTTCGCGAACCGCTGGCTGGCGCGCCGCACCCGGCGCCGGGTGAACATCGGGTTCGTCGCGGGCGGGATCGCGGTGATGGTCATGATCATGTGGGTGGGCACGGCGCTGATCATCTCGACCGCCGACAGCCGCAGCGCCAAGAGCACGGCGGCCGAGTCGCTGAAGACCGTGACCACGATGGCCATCACCGCACAGCAGGCGCGGGCCGACGAGACGCTTGTCACTGATCCGGCGTGGCGACGAGGGCGTCCGCAAGCAGTCCTACTACCAGCGCATCGACACGATGCAGCAGCAGCTGTCGGACTACCTCGCCCGCGACGACGCGATCGACAAGGCCGACCTGGCCGACGCCGAACAGCTGCTGCGGCGCTGGCGCGCGTCCGACGACCGGATCAACGCCTACATCGCCGTCGGCGACTACCAGGCGGCCACCCAGGTCGCGCTCGGCACCGGCGAGGACGATTCCACGCCCGCGTTCGACAAGCTGGACGCCGCACTGACCAAGGGCATCGCGGAGAGCAGACAGCAGTTGCGCAACGACATCGTCAACGCGCGACGGGTGCTGTCGGGCGCCACCGTCGGGGCGGCCGCGCTCAGCGTGATCGCGGCGATCGCGGTGACGTTGGGGCTGTGGCCCCGGTTGAGCGAGTACAGATGATGGTGATGCGGAAACTGATCATCGGACTCGCCGCCATGGCGGTGATGACGGGATGCGAGCAAGTCGCACCCGCCATCCCCGAACCCGGCGTGACGCTGGCCCCGCCGACGCCTGCGGGCATGGAGGAGTTGGGCCCCGGAGACGGCGCAGCCCGACCCCGCCGCCGGAGCGACGACTGCACCGAGAGCCTGCGGCCGTTCCCCACCAAGGCCGAGGCCGACGCCGCCGTCGCCAACATCCGCAACCGCGGCAGGCTCATCGTCGGACTCGACATCGGCAGCAACCTGTTCAGCTTCCGCGACCCGATCACCGGCGAGATCACCGGCTTCGACGTCGACGTCGCTGGCGAGGTGGCGCGCGACATCTTCGGCACCCCATCGCAGGTCGAGTACCGCATCCTGTCGTCGGCCGACCGCGTCACCGCGCTGCAGAACAATCAGGTCGACATCGTCGTCAAGACCATGAGCATCACCTGCGAGCGCAGGAAGCTGGTGAACTTCTCCACCGAGTACCTGTCGGCCAACCAGCGGATCCTGCGCCGCGCGCGACTCGACGATCACCAAGGCCTCGGACCTGTCCGGCAAGCGGGTGTGCGCGGTGACGGGCACGACGTCGCTGGACCGCATCCAGGAGATCACCCCGCCGCCGGTCGTCGTCGAGGTCGTGACGTGGGCCGACTGCCTGGTGGCGCTGCAGCAGCGCCAGGTCGACGCCGTCAGCACCGACGACACCATCCTGGCGGGCCTGGTGGCCCAGGATCCGTACCTGCACATCATCGGGCCCAGCATGAACGAGGAGCCCTACGGCATCGGCATCAACCTGGAGAACACCGGCCTGGTGCGCTTCGTCAACGGGACGCTGGACCGCATCCGCCGCGACGGCACGTGGAACACGCTGTACCGCAAGTGGTTGACCGTGCTCGGCCCCGCGCCCGCCCCTCCCGTGCCCGAGGTACGCGGACTGATGGCCATGCCAGCCGACGACGCCAAGCCGGACCTCACCGACGACCCCGACGACGGCGTCCCGGGCACCCAGCCCGCGGAGGCGATGACGTACGACTCGCTCGCCGACGATGCGGCCGATGGCCACCCAGGCGGTGTTCCGTCCGAACTTCGACGACTCCGAGGGGTCGTCGGTCGGCACCGCCGAGACCGAACCGGCCGAACACCCCACCCCCGTCACGCGGATGTTCGTCGCCCATCCGCAGGCTCGGCGGCGGGCTGGTCGAGGTGCCTCGGGTACCCGACGCGCGATCCACTCGACGCGTTGATGACCAATCCGGTGGTGGCCGAGGCCAAGCGGTTCTGCTGGAACTGCGGCAAGCCGGTGGGCCGCTCTTCCGACGACGGCAAGGCCCTGTCCGAGGGCTGGTGCCCGTACTGCGGAAGTCCGTATTCCTTTCTGCCGCAGCTGAGCCCAGGCGACATGGTGGTCGACCAGTACGAGATCAAGGGCTGTATCGCGCACGGTGGGCTCGGCTGGGTCTACCTGGCGTTCGACAACAACGTCAACGACCGACCCGTCGTGCTCAAGGGCCTGGTGCACTCCGGTGACGCCGAGGCGCAGGCGATCGCGATGGCCGAACGGCAGTTCCTGGCCGAGGTCACCCATCCCGCGATCGTGAAGATCTTCAACTTCGTCGAGCACGACGACAAGCACGGCGACCCCGTCGGCTACATCGTGATGGAGTACGTCGGCGGGACGTCACTCAAACCGGCCAAGGGCGTCAAACTGCCTGTCGCCCAGGCGATCGCCTACATGTTGGAGATCCTGCCCGCGCTCGGGCTATCTGCACTCCGTCGGCCTGGTCTACAACGACCTGAAGCCCGAGAACATCATGCTCACCGAGGAACAGCTCAAGCTGATCGACCTCGGGGCGGTGTCGCGGATCAACTCCTTCGGATTCCTCTACGGCACACCGGGTTACCAGGCTCCGGAGATCGTGAAGACGGGGCCGACCGTCGCCACCGACATCTACACCGTCGGCCGCACGCTGGCCGCTCTCACGCTGAACCTGCGAACCCGTAACGGCCGCTACGTCGACGGTCTTCCCGACGACGATCCCGCACTGTTGCAATACGATTCGTTCGGACGGTTGCTGCGGCGGGCCATCGACCCCGATCCGCGGCGGCGCTTCGCCACCGCCGACGAGATGTCGGGCCAGCTGCTCGGCGTGCTCCGCGAGGTGGTCGCAAAGGACAGCGGAGTCCCACGCCCCGGCCTGTCGACGGTGTTCAGCCCGTCCCGGTCGACGTTCGGCGTCGATCTGCTGGTCGCGCACACCGACGTCTACCTCGACGGTCAGGTGCACTCCGAGAAGCTGACCGCCCAGGAGATCGTCCGGGCGCTGCAGGTCCCGCTCGTCGATCCCGGCGACGTCGGGGCGACCGTGCTGTCGGCGACCCTGCTGAGTCAGCCCGTCCAGACCCTGGATTCGCTGCGCGCCGCGCGGCACGGCACGCTCGACTCGGAGGGCATCGATCTGTCGGAGTCCGTCGAGCTGCCGCTCATGGAGGTGCGTGCGCTGCTGGACCTCGGCGACGTGGCCAAGGCCAACCGCAAGCTCGACGACCTGGCCGACCGCGTCGGCTGGCGGTGGCGGCTGGTGTGGTTCCGCGCCGTCGCCGACCTGCTGTCCGCCGACTACGAATCGGCCACCAAGCACTTCACCGAGGTGCTTGACACGCTGCCCGGCGAGCTCGCTCCGAAGCTCGCGCTGGCCGCCACCGCGGAGCTGAGCGGCACCGCCGACGAGGGCACCTTCTACAAGACGGTGTGGAACACCGACAACGGCATGATCTCGGCCGGGTTCGGGCTGGCCCGCGCGCAGTCCGCGGCCGGCCAGCGCGACTTCGCCGTGAAGACGCTCGACCAGGTGCCGCCGACGTCACGACATTTCACGACGGCCCGACTCACCAGCGCCGTCACCCTGTTGTCCGGCCGCTCGGGCAGCGAGGTGACCGAGCAGCAGATCCGCGACGCCGCGCACCGCGTGGAGGCGCTGCCCGACACCGAGCCACGGGTACTTCAGATCAGGGCGCTGGTGCTGGGCACCGCGATGGACTGGCTGGCCGACAACACCGCCAGCACCAACCACATCCTGGGCTTCCCGTTCACCGAGCACGGGCTGCGACTGGGCGTCGAGGCGTCGCTGCGCGGGTTGGCCCGTGTCGCACCGACGCAGGCGCATCGCTACGCGTTGGTGGACCTGGCCAACAGCGTGCGTCCGATGAGCACGTTCTAGATCGGAAGGAGCGGCGGCGATTTTGCATCTGAGCCGCCCAAGCAGTAGCTTTTCCCGCGGCCCAGTCACCGCTCGAGGAAAATTCATGCGCGCAATCGTCTCGACCCGCAGCACGTCCGGCTACCGACTCGCTGCCACGCGCACGCGACGCCGCACCCTGGCCCCGATGACCGGCCAGCTGTTCGAGGTCCGGGTGACCCGCAGCGAAACCCGCTGGGCGGTCACCGTTCCCGAACTCGACGCCACGGTGCACGTCGAGCAGCGCGTCGACGCCGAGAGCGCCGCCCGCGAGTGCATCGCGGTGCGCACCGGCATCCCGATCGGCTACGTCGCCGTGTGGGTCCGCGACTAACTGGCATCACCGACATCTCGCACCCTTGAGTGTGTGACCACGGCGCCCGCTGTGCATGGACGGCGCGCCTGTGGGCAAATCCCCGCCCTGACTACACATCCAGCGCGGTTTGTCGGCCTGTCGCCGGAGTCTGCCGGCATGACCGATCCCCTGACTCCGTTCCTCGGCACCGAAGCGCTGGCCAGCGGTGTGCTGAATCGCCACCAACTCAGAACCCGTCACCGGGCCGTCCTTCCCGACGTCTACTTGCGGTGTGACGTTCGGGCCACGCTGAACCGGCGCATCATTGCAGCCTGGTTGTGGTCGGGACGAAGGGCTGTGGTGGCGGGCCTCGCGGCCGCATCGATGCTCGGCGCCAAGTGGATCGACGACGACGTACCAGTGGACCTGGTCCATTCGAATCCCCGCCCACCGCGCGGCGTGATCACGCATCGAACCGCACTGCTCGACGGTGAATGGCAACACATCGATGGAATGCCCTGCACCTCGGCGGCGCGCACGGCCTTCGACATCGGCCGAAGTAGCGGCACGCTGAACGTCGCGGTAGCGCGGCTCGATGCACTGTCCGGTGCCACGGGCGTACCCCCGGACGCCGCACTGGCCGTCGCTGCCCATCACCCGCGAACTGCCGGACTCCGCCAGCTCGAAAGCGCGCTCGAGCTGCTTGATTCGGGGGCTCAGTCGCCGAAGGAAACGGCGCTGCGACTGCTCCTCATTCGCAGCGGATTACCCGCCCCCCGTACCCAGATTCCGGTGCAGAACGCTGACGGAGTCACCTTTGCCTATCTCGACATGGGTTGGGACGAGTGGATGGTGGCCGTCGAATACGACGGCGACCAACACCGCTCCGATCGCACGGCAATACGTGAAGGACATTCGTCGGATCGAGCTGCTGGAGCGAATGGGATGGATCGTCGTGCGGGTCGTGGCGGAGGACCGTCCCTCCGACGTGCTGAGCCGGGTGCGCGAGGCTATCGCGCTCCGCCAGTCCGCTGTGCTGTGAGGGTGGAATTTCGGCGAATATCCCGCCGTGAGTGCACATTCAGCGCCCACGTTGCACAGTCAGGCCAGCGCGTCCACGCACGCCCGTGCGATCGCGAGCTCCTCGTCGGTGGGGATGACGAGCACCGTGATCGGCGAACTGTCGGCCGAGATTCGCCGCGGCCCCTTGGCAGCACTCGAATTGAGCTGTTCGTCGAGCTCGATGCCCAACGGCGCGAGGCCGCTCAGCGCGTCCCTGCGAACGGCGGCATCGTTCTCACCGACGCCCGCGGTGAACGTGATGACGTCGGTGCTTCCCAGCAGCGCGAGGTACGCCCCGATGTACTTGCGCAGCCGGTGCAGGTAGACGTCGTACGCCAATTGCGCTGCCTCGTCGCCTGATTCGATTCGCTGGTGCAAGACGCGGAAGTCGATGTCCCCGCTGAGGCCGGACACGCCGGAGCGTCGGTTCAACATCGTCTCGATGTCCTCGACGGTCATGCCCGCGGTGCGCCAGAGGTACATGATGACGCCGGGGTCGATGTCGCCCGAACGGGTGCCCATCACCAGCCCCTCCATCGGCGTCAGCCCCATCGACGTGTCGATCGGGCGGCCGCCCACGATCGCCGACGCCGACGCCCCGTTGCCCAGGTGAAGCACGATCTGACTCAGCGAATCCAGCGGCGCCTGCAGGAATTCGGCCGCCTGCTCGCTGACGTACTGGTGCGACGTCCCGTGAAACCCGTACCGACGCATGTGCCACTGCGCGGCCACGTCTCGGTCGATGGCGTACGTCGCGGCCGCCGCGGGCAGGTCGTGGAAGAACGCGGTGTCGAACACGGCGACGTGCGGAAGGTCGGGCAGCACGCGGCGGGCGACCTCGATGCCGAGCAACGCGGGCGGGTTGTGCAGCGGCGCCAGCGGCGAGAGCGTCTCGAGCGTCGCGATCAACTCGTCGTCGACGATCGTCGGCCGGTACAGGTCGGGGCCGCCGTGGACCACCCGGTGTCCGACCGCCACCAGCCCGAGCTCGTCGAGTAGGTAGCCATCCGCGGCGAGCGCGTCGAACGCCGCCCGCAGCGCCGCCTCGTGGTCGGCGATCTCGCCCTGTCCGATCCGCTCGACGATGCCGTCGGCCAGCTGACGGCCCGAATCCGGTTCGACGACAGCATATTTCAGCGACGACGAGCCGCAGTTGAGCACCAATACGGTGCGGGACGTGCTCACTTGCCCTGCGCCTGGATCGCGGTGATGGCCACGGTGTTGACGATGTCCTCGACGAGCGCGCCGCGGGACAGGTCGTTGACCGGTTTGTTGAGCCCCTGCAGCACCGGGCCGATCGCGATGGCGCCCGCGCTGCGCTGCACGGCCTTGTAGGTGTTGTTGCCGGTGTTCAGGTCGGGGAAGATCAGCACGGTCGCCCTACCCGCGACCTTCGATTCGGGCATCTTGGTGGCGGCCACCGACGGCTCCACCGCGGCGTCGTACTGGATGGGCCCCTCGACGAGCAGGTCCGGTTCTCGCTGTCGCACCAGTTCGGTTGCCGCCCTGACCTTGTCGACGTCGGCGCCGGTCCCCGACGTGCCCGTCGAGTAGGACAGCATCGCCACGCGCGGGTCGATGCCGAACTGCGCGGCCGTCCGCGCCGACGAGATCGCGATGTCGGCGAGCTGCTCCGACGTCGGGTCCGGCACGATCGCGCAGTCACCGTAGGCGAGCACCTCGTCGGCCAGGCACATCAGGAAGATGCTCGACACCGTCGAGACGTCGGGCAGCGTCTTGATGATCTCGAAGGCGGGCCGCACCGTGTGCGCGGTGGTGTGCCGCGCGCCGGACACCATGCCGTCGACCATGTCGTTGTGCACCAGCATCGTGCCGAAGTACGAGACGTCGTGGATGATCTCGCGGGCCTGCTCGACGGTGACGCCCTTGCGCTTGCGCAGCTGCGCGTACTGTTCGGCGAACTGATCGCACAGCTCGCTGGTCTGCGGGATCGAGCACCACGGCGTCGGACAGGTCGACGCCGAGCTCGGCCGCGCGGGCCCGGACGGCGGGCTCGTCGCCCAGGATGGTGAGGTCGGCCACCGAACGCTTCAGCAGTCGACCCGCGGCCCGCAGGATGCGGTCGTCGTCGCCCTCGGGAAGCACGATGCGCTTGCGGTCCGACCGCGCCCGGTCCAGCAGCTGGTAGGTGAACATCTGCGGCGTCACCACCGACGGAATCGGAATCGACAGTTGCGCAATGAGATCCGCGGTGTCGACGTAGGTGTCCATCAACTCCAGCGCGGTGTCGATCTTGCGCTGCGAGGTCGCGGTGACGCGGCCCCTGGCCTGCGCGACCGCCCGCGCGGTGTCGTAGGTGCCGAGGTCGGTGGCGACGATCGGCAGCCGCAGTCCCAGGCCCGACACCAGCGCCGCGATCGACGGGTGCAGCGGCAGCCCGCCGTTGAGGATGAGGCAGGACAGCGACGGAAAGCCCTCTGCGGCATGGGCACTCGCCATGGCGAGCACGACGTCCGACCGGTCGCCGGGGGTGATGACGGCCATGCCCTCGGTCAGCCGCTCCAGCACGTGCTCGGCGGTCATGCCCGCCACCAGCACGCCGAGCGCCTCGCGGGTCAGCAGATCCTCGTCGCCGCTGATGACCTTGCCGCGTACCGCATCCCGCAGTTCGGCCACCGACGGCGCCACCAGCAGCGGCTCCTCCGGCAGCACGTAGCACTGCAGGCCGTCGGACTCGACGCGCCGCAGCGCGGCGGCGACGGCGTCGAGTTCGGCCGGGTCACAACGGTTGGCGACCACCGCGGCGGTGTGGGCGTGCTGGCCTGCGAGCTCCGCCAGACACAGCTCCACGACGTGCGCGACGTCGTCGGGGGTGCGGTCGGCGGCGCGCACCGCGAGCACCACCGGGGCGCCGAGGTTGACCGCGATCCGTGCGTTGACCGAGAGCTCGCTGGGAGACGCGACGTCGGTGTAGTCGCTGCCGACGATCAGCACGGCGTCGCACTTCTCGGCGACCTGGTGGTAGCGGTCGACGATGTCGCCGATCGCCGCGTCGGGGTCCTCGTGCAACTGCGCGTAGTCCGACGCCGACGCACTCGTCGTAGCTCAGCCCCGCCGTGGTGTGGGCGAGCAGTAGCTCCAGGATGTAGTCGCGATCCTCGCCTGAGTTACCCCCCTGGTCGCTACGCTCCTGCCCGCGAGGACCCCGGGTGATGGGCCGGAACACCCCCACCTTGGCGACGGTGGCCGCCAGTCGGTGCAGGATGCCCAGCGCGATGGTCGACTTGCCGGTGTCGCCCTCGGGCGACGCTACGTAGATGGCCGAGATGCTCGAGTTAGGCACAGGTGCCAGCCTGCCCGATCACCCCAGCTTGCGCAGCCGCGGCTCCAGATCCTTCTTGAAGAGTTCAAGGAAGCGCCGCTGATCGTGGCCGGGTGCGTGGAACACCAGGTGGTTCAGCCCCCAGTCGACGTAGTCCTTGACCTTCGCGACGGCCTCGTCGGGATCCGACGCGACGATCCAGCGCTTGGCGACCTGCTCGATGGGCAGCTCGTCGGCGGCCTTCTCCATCTCGAGCGGGTCGTGAATGTTGGTCTTCTGCTCGGCGGTCAACGACAGCGGCGCCCAGAAGCGGGTGTTCTCCAGCGCCAACTCGGGGTCGGTGTCGTAGGAGATCTTGATCTCGATCATCCGGTCGACGTCGTCGGGGTTCTTTCCCGCCGCCTCCGCGCCCTCGATCATGGCGGGGATCAGCTTGTCCTTGTAGAGCTCCTCGCCCTTGCCGGAGGTGCAGATGAAGCCGTCACCCGCGCGGCCGGCGTACTTGGCCACCTGGGGCCCACCGGCGGCGATGTAGATCGGGATGCCGCCCTCGGGCACGTCGTAGATCGAGGCGCCCTTGGTCTTGTAGTACTCGCCCTCGAAGTCGACCCGGTCGCCCAGCCACAGCTCGCGCATCAGCCGGACCGATTCGCGCAGCCGCGCATAGCGTTCCTTGAACTCGGGCCACTCGCCCTCGTAGCCGGTGGCGATCTCGTTGAGCGACTCGCCGGTGCCGACGCCGAGGAAGATCCGGTCGGGGTACAGACAGCCCATCGTGGCGAACGCCTGCGCGATGACCGCGGGGTTGTAGCGGAACGTCGGCGTCAGCACCGACGTGCCCAGGACCAGGCGCTTGGTGCGCTCGCCGACCGCCGTCATCCAGGCCAGCGAGAACGGGGCGTGGCCGCCCTCGTGGCGCCACGGCTGGAAGTGATCGCTGACGGTGGCGCTGTCCATGCCGTGCGCTTCGGCCTCGACGGCCAGTTCGACGAGTTCACGCGGGGCGAACTGCTCCGCCGATGCCTTGTATCCGAGTTTGAGTTCAGCCACGTTACTTTTCTACTCCTCGGCCTCGCCTCGCATTCCGCGGCGGTGCGCTCAGCGTGAATCCGACGACGTTTCCTCATGCGCGATTTCGTGGGCAGCTTTACCCTCGCATCGTCCGCCGGAGCAGACCGGCGGCACGCCTAGACTGACCGGGTGGGGACTTCAGTCGAGTTGACGCAGATCACCGACGCCGTCCACTTCGCGCACACCGCGCTGGTCAACTGGACGCTGGTCGCCGACGACTCCGGATTGTTGATCATCGACGCCGGGTTCCCCGGGCAGCGCGACGACGTGCTCTCCTCGATCCGTGCGCTCGGCTTCGGCATCGACGACGTTCACGCGTTCCTGCTCACCCACGCTCACGTCGACCACTTCGGCACGGCCATCTGGTTTGCGAAAACCCATGGCACCCCGGTGTTCTGCCACGCCGATGAGGTCGGCCACGCGCACCGCGAGTATCTGGAGCAGGTGTCGTTCGTGGACCTGGCCACCAAGTTGTGGCAGCCGCGGTACCTGAAGTGGTCGTTGGAGATCGGCACGGTGGGTGCGCTGACCCGTGACGGCATTCCCACCGCCCACGCGTTGACCGAGGAGGTAGCGGCGGCGCTGCCCGGTACCCCGATGGCCATCCCGACGCCCGGCCACACCGGAGGGCACTGCTCGTACATCGTCGACGGGGTGCTGGTGAGCGGCGATGCGCTCGTCACAGGGCATCCGGTGTCCACCCGGCAGGGCCCGCAGCTGCTGCCCGGCATGTTCAACCACGATCAGGACGGGTGCGTGCGCAGCCTCGGTGCGCTCGGCATGCTCGACACCGACGTGCTGCTGCCTGGCCACGGCCCGGCATGGCACGGGCCCATCCGGGAGGCCGCAGAGCAAGCCGCGAGATGACCGCGGGAGCTCCGGTGCATCGCGATCGGCGGCGCGCCGGGCGATCAGGTCAGCGCGTCATAGCCGAGCAGGAACACGGCGGTCAGGCACAGTCCGCACGCGACGACGATGGTGGGCATCACGAACATCTGGTCGAGTTCGTCGTCGTCGAGGGCGTCGTTGGCGATGGGTCCGAACAGCACCCGCGCGAAACGCGTCTCGCGGAACCGGCGCACGACCCCCCGAACCAACGCGGCCTCCCGGTTGCGCCCGACGAGCACCCGCGCGCCGATGCCGACCACGAACGTCAGCAGCGCCGCGACGAGGAGCAGCCACCCCACGATCGTCTGCGACAGCATCTGCACCCCCCGTGGGCGTTTGCCGTGCCCGGGGATTCAGCCTAGTCCGGCCGTCATCCCCAGATGGTCGCGCAGGGTGGTGCCCGAGTACTCGGATCGGAACGAGCCCCGCTCCTGCAGCAGCGGAACCACCTTGGCGACGAAGTCGTCGAGGCCGCGCGGCGTCAGGTGCGGCACCAGGATGAACCCGTCGCACGCGTCGGACTGCACGTGCAGGTCGAGTTCGTCGGCCACCTGTTCTGGGGTGCCGACGAACTGGTGCCGGTCGGTGACGGCGGCGACGAGTTCGCGGATGCTCAGGTGCTCGGCTTGCGCCCGCTCCCGCCATGCGGCGGCGATGGCCTTGGGGTCGCCATGGCGCACCCGCCCCTGCGATACCGTGGGATCGTCGAGTGGCTCGACGTCGGGCATGGGTCCGTCCGGGTCGTAGTTGGAGAGGTCGCGCTGCCAGACCCGTTCCAGGGTGGCGATGGCGGTGAGACCGGTGATCTGCCGTCCTCGGAGGTACCGTGCGCGGTCGACCGCCTCGCCGGGGGTGTCCCCGAGCACACAGGTCACGGCGGGAAATATCTTGACGCCCTTCGGGTCTCGCCCATTGGCGACCACCCGCGCCTTGACGTCGGCGTAGTACTTCTGGCCGGCGCTCAGTTCGGAGTGCAGCGTGAAGAACGCGTCGGCGTGGCGCGCCCCGAAGTCCCTGCCGTCGGACGAATCGCCTGCCTGAAACAGCACCGGATGCCCCTGTGGCCCCGCGGGCAGGGTCGCGAGCCCGCGGACGTCGAACTGTGCGCCGTGGTGCGCGACGGCGGTCACGCGGTCCGGGTCGACGTAGTTGCCGGTCACCTCGTCGGCGACGATCGCGTCGGCCGCCCAGCTGTCCCAGAACGCGCGCGCCACCGTCAGGAACTCCTCGGCGCGCAGGTAGCGGTCGTCGTGGGCGAGATAGCCGCCGCGCCGGAAGTTGGCGCCGGTGAAGGCATCCGACGACGTGACCAGGTTCCAGGCCGCCCGGCCGTCCGAAAGGTGGTCCAGGGTGGCGAATTGCCGTGCCACCTCGAAGGGTTCGTTGAACGTGGTGTTGACGGTGCCCGCCAGGCCGAGCCGTTCGGTGACGGCCGCCAACGCCGCCAGGATCGGGAAGGTGTCGGGCCTGCCCACGACGTCGAGGTCGTGGATGCGGCCGCGATGCTCGCGCAGCCTCAGCCCCTCGGCCAGGAAGAAGAAGTCGAACAGCCCGCGTTCCGCGGTCTGGGCCAGCTGCACGAACGAGTCGAACTCGAGCTGGCTGCCCGAGTCCGGGTCCGACCACACCGTGGTGTTGTTCACCCCGGGGAAGTGCGCTCCGAGGTGAATCTGCTTGCGCTGCACGCCTTCTCTCAAGACAGGCCCCAGCGCTGCGCGAGCAGTCGGTGCGAACGCAGCCGGTCTTCCTGACGGTGCGTGACGGAGGTGACGACGAGTTCGTCGGCGTCGGTCAGGCGCTGCAACGCCTCGAGCCGGTGTGCCACCTCGTCGGGTTCGCCGACGAACTGCGTTGCGGTGCGGTCCTTCACGACCTCGGCTTGCTCGGGGCTCAGCGGCTCGATGGCGTCGGGATCCGGGTAGGGGGCCGCGCCGCCGTCGGCGCGGATGGAGTACACCCAGTGCCCGTAACTCGACGCCAGGTGCCGCGCGGTTTCCGTGTCGTCGGCGACGACGACGTCGGCCGACACCACGACATACGGCTCGGCCAGTTGGGCACTGGGCCGAAAGCCGTTGCGGTACACCTCGATCGCCTCGAGTGCCGTCGCGGGCGTGATGTGGTAGCTGGCCACGAACGGCAGTCCGCGCGCACCGGCCACCTGGGCGCTCTGACCCTTGCTGCTGCCGAACACCCACGGCCGGATCCCGGTCCGGGCGACCGGCACGACGTGCACGTCGAACTCGTCGACGGTGAAGGTGCCGCCGAGCATCGCGAGGATGTCGTCGACCTGTCCGGCGAAGTCGGGGGACACCGCCTCCGGCTGCTGGAGCAACGACATCTGGGCCCGCAGCAGCGGATTGCGCATCAGCGCGCTGATGTCGAACGGGGCGGGCACGACGACGCCGTCCACCTCGTGCCACTCGCGCGGCGGCGACTTCGGCCTGGGCGGCCGCTGGTCGTTGGCCTCGCGGCGACGCTGACCGGAACGTCCGATGCCGAGGTCGATGCGCCCCGGATACAGCGCGTCGAGCATGCCGAAGGCCTCGACTACCGCGACTGCCGTCGTGTACCCGAGTTGCACGGCCGCCGAACCGACATGGATCCGCTCGGTGGCGGCGGCGAGCTGCCCGATGAGCACCGCAGGCGACGAGCTGGCCACGGCGACGAAGTGGTGCTCGGCGATCCAGTACCGCCGATAACCCCACCGTTCGGCGTGCTGAGCCAGTTCGACGGTGTTGCGCAGCGCGCTGGCGGCGTCGCTGCCCTCGCTGATGGGGGCGAGGTCCAGCACCGACAAGGGCACGCTCATGGCTGTCCCACCTTCGCGTAGCGGTTGAGTGCGATCGGCAACCCGAGCCGGGCGCGCAGTGTCTCGTCGGCGTACCCGGATCGGAACGCTCCGGCCTCGCGTAGCGCGGGCACCACCTCGTCGACGATGAAGGGCAGGTCGATCGCGTGGACTGCGGGCCGCAGCCGCACGCCGGCTACGCCCGCCCGTTGCCACCGCAGCAGCAGCTCCACCAACTCCTGCGCTCCGCCGTCGACCACGACGGCGTCGGAGCGGGCGTCGACCACTCCCGTGGACGTGACGTACACGTCGGCGTATACCGACAGATGCGCGCCGCCGACCTCGGCGATCTCGGCGAGGATCGCGCGCAGCGAGTCGTCGTCCTTGGGCGTGATGAAGACGAGATCGGCACTGCAAGCGGCGAACTCGTAGATCGGACGGGCGTGCGCCAATGCAGCGACCACCGGCTGTCCCTGGGGCGGCCGTGGGGTGATCGACGGTCCCTTGACGGAGAAGTACTTCCCGACGAAGTCGACGTAGTGCAGCTTGTCCCGGTCGACGTAGCGTCCGGACGCGACGTCCCTGATGACGGCGTCGTCCTCCCAGCTGTCCCACAATCGGCGGACCACCTCGACGGCGTCGACGGCCTCGGAGAACAGGTCGATGGTGCCGACGTCCCGCCTGCCGAACAGCGCGGCTTCGTGTGGCGTGCCACTGACCCTGGGTTGCCAGCCCGCGCGCCCGTGGGAGATGAAGTCAAGTGTCGCAATGGCCTTCGAGACGCTGAACGGCTCGGTGTGCGTGACACCGGCGACCGGAACCAGCCCGATGTGCGTCGTGGTAGGCGCGACCCGCGCGGCGACCAGCACCGCATCCGGTCGGCCCGCGAGCCAGCGTGGGTCGAGCTCGGGTCGCCTGCGCCGCTGCGGGGTGAGCCCATCGTCGAAGGTCACGAAGTCCAACAGCCCGCGCTCGGCGGTGGCGGCCAGCTCGGCCCAGTACCGGCCGCTGAACACCGAGCGGCGATCCGGCGTGTGGCGCCAGGCCTCCGGGTGCCAGCCGTACCCCTCGAGGGCGACGGCCACGTGCAGCTGACCGGTCACGTCAGCTCCTTCGCGAAGGCCATCGGGTAGACCTCGCCTTCCGCAGGCAGGGGCTCGTCCAGGCGCTCGTACCCCGCGGCACGATACAGCGCCTCGGCCTCGGGCTGGCGGTCGCCCGTCGTGAGATAGACCCGCGTGTAGCCGCGTGCCGAGAGCTCCCGTTCCAGTTCGGTCAGCAGCGTCCGCGCGTGGCCCTGCCGCCGGTACCGCGTGTCGGTCCAGATGCGCTTGAGTTCGGCGGTCTCGTCGTCGAACCGGCGGAACGCGCCACCGGTGACGGGCACTCCGTCGATCAGCCCGACGAGCATGCCGCCGGTCGGCGGCGCGAACTCCTCGGCCGGATAACCGCGCAGCCACTTGCCGACCCCGGCCACGGTGCCGCCGTATCGCGTCGCGTACTCGACGGCGAGTTCGGCCAGCAGCGGCTCGGCCAGCGGATCGTCCTGGCCGACCGCGACGAAGCGCAGGTGATTCACTGCTGACACTGGCACCACTTAACTCTCCAACGCCCCCGGAGTCGCCGCATTCCAGGTGGGCGATTCAACTCGCCGTGATTGCAAATGACGACGGGTCGTTCAGCGGCTCCGAGCCAAACTTGACAGGTGTAAAGTTTGGCCGCATGGACAACATCAGGGGCAGAACCGTCGCCATCACTGGTGCCGCGCGCGGCATTGGCCACGCCACCGCCAAGGCGCTCCTGGCGAGGGGTGCGCGGGTGGTCATCGGCGATCGCGACGTCGCGGTGCTCGAAGCCGCGGTCACCGGACTGGCCAAGTTCGGCCAGGTCACCGGCTATCCGCTGGACGTCACCGACGCGGAGTCGTTCGCCACGTTCCTCGACAAGGCGCGCACCGACGGGCAAGGCCACATCGACGTGCTGATCAACAACGCGGGCGTGATGCCAGTCGGCCCGTTCCTCGAACAGTCCGAGGAGGCCATCCGCTCCTCGATCGAGGTGAACCTCTACGGCGTGCTCACCGGCTGTCGCCTGGTGCTGCCCGAGATGGTCAGGCGTCGCAAGGGCCACATCGTCAACATCGCGTCGATGGCAGGCATGGTCGCCGTCCCCGGCCAGGTCGTCTACGCCGGAACGAAGTTCGCGGTAGTCGGGCTGTCCACCGCACTGGCCGACGAGTTCGCGCCGCAGGGCGTCGAGGTCACGGTCGTCCTTCCGACGTTCACCGACACCGAGCTCATCGCGGGCACGCAGGCCACCGGCGCGCAGAAGCCGGTCCAGCCCGAGGACATCGCTGCGGCGATCGTGAAGGCGCTCGACAAGCCGAAGACCCACGTCTCGGTGCCTGCCCAGTTGCGGTTCATCGCGTCCGTGACGTCCATGCTCGGTCCGCGCGGACGTCGCTGGCTGTCCAAGCAGTTGGGCAACGACCGGGTGTTCCTCGACGTCGACACGACGGCACGCAAGGGTTACGAGGATCGCGCTCAGTCCGCCACCGGGGTCATCGACCCTTCCCGTCGCTCCGCTCGCCCCTAGCGACCCTTCCCGTCGCTCCGCTCGCCCCTAGCGACCCTTCCCGTCGCTCCGCTCGCCCCTAGCGAGAAGTAGGGCCCTTCCCCCGGTGCATGATCTCCGCCAGTTCGTGGCGCGTCGTCACGCCGAGGCGCTGACACGCCCGCAGCAGGTGGCCCTCGACGGTACGCACCGACATGACGAGTTTGTCGGCGATCTCCTTGTTGGTGAGGCTCGCCGCCACCAGCTCGGCGACCTCGCGTTGCCTACCCGTCAGCGGCACCGGCGCGGACGCGATGCGCGTGGCGGGAGTGGACAAGCCGCCGCAGTCGCGGGCAAGCTGTTCGGCCGCCGACGCCGCGAACTGCCCGCGTCCGCGGTGTTGCGCGGCCATGAACGCCTCCGCCGCCTGGGCGGCGGCATCGGCTGCCGTGCAGCGGTCGCCGATGGCCTCGTACGCACGAGACGCCTCCAGCAGGCCCTCCCCGCGCCGCGCCCGCAGCGACTCCGCATGGGCGGCAACGGCATCGGCCAACGGGAGCTTGAGTTGGTCGGCGAGTTCACGAGTCCGTGTGACGACGTCGTCCAGCCCGTCGACGACGCCCCACTGCAGCGCCGCCTGCATGCACGCCACCTCGTGGGTGGGCTGGTTCCGGTCGCGGGCCACCTTCGCCTCGGCCATCACCGTGTCGATCGCCTCGCCAAGCGAACCGCCGGCCGCCAGCGTCCAGCCGGTGGCCAGCGCCAGTGCGGTCTGCATGAACAGGAAGTCCGGCGGGACGGCGCGGCGCGCCTCCGCAAGCATCTGCGCCGACAGTTCGGGTTGCCCCTGCTTGGCGTAGAGCTCGGTCAGCGCGAAGGCACACGCGGGCCGCAACCCGGTCGTGACGGCGTGGTCCTCGACCCCCGCGAGGGTTTCGCGCAGTAGCCGACCCGCGGCATCGAGCTCGCCGCGCATCAGTTCCGCGCTGGCGAACAGGAAGACCAGGTTGGCATACGCCAACCCAGGGACGTCGTTGACCTGCTCCGCGAGTTCCGCGGCGGCATCGACGCATTCCGCGATGCGACCGGTGAGCCTGCACGCCCTGGCGTACACGCCGAGGAACCAGAAGCGCATGTGCGAGGTCTCGTGGGAGTTCGTCGCGCGGTCGAGCGCCGCCCGGGCCACCGGGGTGATGTCGTCGGCGTGGCCGAGGGCACCGCACGACATGACCAGCGCCACCGACGCGAGCATCGCCGACAGGTCGGACAAGCTCCTCGGAATCCAGTGCGGTCCTGGCCTTCAGCTCGGCCTCGGCGCAACGTGCGAACACCGCGTCGACGCAGGCCTCCACGGCGAGCCGCTCCACGCGTTGCGCGTCGGTCTCCGGGCCCTTGGCCAGCTCCGCGAGGACTGCGGCCGCCTCGCCGGGCTGCGCAAGCATCCACATCAGATTCGCCGCCAGCACGGTGGCCCAGCGGTGGCGCGACGGTGCGGGCCGGGAGACGAGGGCGCGCAGCAGTTCCTTGGCCTTCGCGCCCTGCCCGGCCAGGAAGCGGTTGAGGGCCTGAAGCTCGACCGCCTCCACCGAACCGAGTGCGGTCGCCGCGGCGGCGAACCGGTCGGCGAGGTCGAGATCGAGCAGCTTCATGGCGTGGCGGGCCGCGTCGAGGTAGAGCGCCGGATCGGGCGCAAGGTCGGATTGGAGCACCAGCAGGGCGCGACGGACCGTCGCCTGCGGGTCTCGATCCTCGGTGTCGTACAGGCAGCGGGCCAGTTCACCCCGCACCTTGGACAGATGCAGCTCACCGACCGTCGCCCGCCGCAACTCCCCGAACAGGGGATGCGCGAGCCGCGCCATCAGTGTGCCGCCGGAGCGTTCGACGGTGATCAGGCGCTTCACGTCGGCCGCTTCGACGTGCTCGCGCCCGACCACGTCGGTCAGCACGTCGACCTCGAGCGGCTCGCACTGCGACAGCGTGTCGACCACGCGGGCGAGGTCGGGCGGTAGCCGGTCCATCTGGCTGCCGACGAGGTCGCTCATGCTCTGCGACACGGCGACGTCGCGGTCCCAGATCCAGAGGCCAGCGGCCTTGTGGAAGCGGTCGGCCGCCACCTGATCCCTGATCAGCTGCTGTAGGTAAAGCGGGTTGCCGCCGGTGAGCTTCCAGAACCGCTTCGCACTACGGGCGTCGATGGGGCCGCCGAGCACGCTCTCGACCATCAGGCGAGTGGCGTCCTCGCTCAGCGGGTCCAGGTCGAGCCTGGCCAGCAGGCCGTCCTTCCACAGCGCCGTCACCGCGTCGGGTGCGCCACTTCCGGTGCGCAGCGTGACCACCAGCCGCGCCTCACGGGTCTGCGCGAGGTGGTGCACGACGTGCGCGGAGAACCCGTCGAGCAGGTGCGCGTCGTCGATGCCGATCAGGAACCGGCCCTTGGGCCCCTGGCCGACGAGTGAGTCGATGACGCGGCGCACGCTGGGCGCGGGGGCGGCGACGGCCGCCATGGCCTCAGCGGACAGCGTCGTGGTGAACGCGCCCAACGGAATCGGACGCGCAGACGCCGTCCCGACGATCCAGTTCGTCTGCATCCCCGAGGCCGCGGCGCGGCCGATCAGTTCGCGAGCGAGCCGCGTCTTTCCCACGCCGGCGGCACCGGCGATCACCACACCTGCATACTTGCCGACACCACCGAGCGCACGGCGCAACTCCGCCAGTTCTGCGTCCCGCCCGGTCAGCGCATCCCCGCTGGCCACGGCCCGACTATAGCCGCGTCGCAGGTCATTGGGCGTCGTAATCAACGGCGTGCCCTTAGCCCACTTCCGGCTCGGCGTCCCCCGCGCGATACGCCTCGATGACGTCGAGCCGTTCGAAGAGTTGCTCGACGGTCATGGCCACGTTGATTCCGCCTTCACCCACCAGGATGACGTTCGGCTGGTCGGGGTCGCTGACCCAGATCCGGGTGATCGCCTCAGTCCGTTCGTCGTCATCGTCGACCTCGATGGCCGACGGTGGGTAGTACCAGGTGAGGTGGTCCTCGCTGGAGTACTCGCGATCGAATTCCCAACCCCTTGGGATGATCTGATTCGCGATCCGAGCCACTCCCTCGACGTCGGCGTGGACGTCGTCGGGCAGCCAGCGGTCGTTGCGCGCGGCGATCCGCCGCTTCCGGCGCGCCTTCTTTGCCGCACTCGCCTTGGACACCCGCTGATGTTAGGTGCGGACGCCGTGGACTCGTGGAGCGGCGCGCCCGACATCCAGCCAACCGGAGTCGGATCAGCTCAGCGCCCGGTCCAGATCGTTGATCAGATCGTCGGTGCCCTCGAGGCCCACCGATACCCGGACGACGGCGTCGCCGAGCCCGATGGCGGCGCGGCCCTCCGGCCCCATCGCGCGGTGAGTGGTGGTGGCCGGGTGGGTGATCAGCGACTTCGCGTCACCGAGGTTGTTCGC
Source organism: uncultured Actinomycetota bacterium (assembly GCA_963791215.1). Lineage (GTDB taxonomy): Bacteria > Actinomycetota > Actinomycetes > Mycobacteriales > Mycobacteriaceae > Mycobacterium. Next base: position 77,228 of record CAWBRR010000024.1, read on the forward strand.
TGATGTCGATCAGAGCGCAGCTTGTCGAGCACCTCGAAGGCACGCTGCTTGCCCGCACCGTCGGCAGCCGCCAGTTCGAAGGTCACGACGGTGCCGCCGCCGCTCATCTGCCGCTTGGCCAGGTCGTACTGCGGATGCGACTCCAGGAACGGGTACTTCACCCACGACACCGAGGGGTGGCCTTCGAGGAACTCCGCAACCCGGTGCGCCGAGCGATTGGAGTAGTCGACCCGAACAGCAAGCGTCTCAAGGCCTTTGAGCATCGTCCACGCGTTGAACGCCGACATCGCCGGACCGGTGTGGCGCATCAGCTTCTGCACCGGACCGTCGATGTACTCCTTGTCACCGAGGATCGCCCCACCGAGCACGCGGCCCTGCCCGTCGATGTGCTTGGTGCCGGAGTAGACCACCACGTCGGCGCCCAGCGGCATGCCCTGTTGCAGGAGCGGCGTGGCGAAGACGTTGTCCAGCACCACCTTTGCGCCCGCGGCGTGGGCGAGGTCGCACACTGCGGCGATGTCGACCAGCGACTGCATGGGGTTGGACGGCGTCTCGAAGAACACCGCCTGCGTCGGCATCGACAGCGCCTCTTCCCACTGCGACAGGTCGTCGCCGTCGACGAAGACGGTCTCGACGCCCCAGCGCGGAAGGATCTCGCTGCACACCACGAAGCACGACCCGAAGAGGCTGCGCGCGGCGACCAGCCGGTCCCCGGCACTCAGCAGTGCACCCAGCGAGGTGAACACGGCCGCCATGCCGGTCGCCGTCGCGAAGCACGCAGGCGCACCCTCGATGAGCCGCAGCCGTTCCTCGAACATCGAGATCGTCGGGTTGCCGTACCGCGAGTACACGTAGCGGTCGATCTCGCCGGTGAACGCCTTCTCGGCATCGGCGGCGGTTTCGTAGACGTAGCCGGAGGTGAGGTACAACGCCTCGGCGGTCTCGTCGAAGCCCGACCTCAACAGGCCGCCGCGCACTCCGATGGTGGCCTGGCTGACGCCCTCGGGAAGTGCCGCCGGGATGCGCACCGACGGCACCTGCGGTTCGGGGCCGCTCATGACTGCCTCCACGGGAGTCCGATGGCCCGCCATCCGGTGCCGCCGCGATGGCCCTGCTCGTCGAGGTTGCCCTCGAAGCCGTCGAGCACGTTGTAGGACGGGGCGATGCCCGCGGCGGTCGCGGCCTCCGCCGCGCCGATGGAGCGGTTACCCGAGCGGCACAGGAACACCACGGGGCGCTCGCCCGGCGTCACGCCAGCGGCGACCAGATCGTCGACGAAGCCGTCGTTGTGCGCGCCGTCGGTGCGTGTTCCATTCGACGTAGACGACGTCGCGCCCGAGGCTGGAGATGTCGGGCACTCCGACGAAGCGCCATTCGGCGGACGTCCGGCAGTCCACGAGCACGGCTTCGGGGTGGTCGCTGAGCAGTTTCCACGCCTCGTCAGGCGTGATGTCTCCGGCGTAGCTCACGACGGCGAGTGTCTCATGGCGGGCCCGGCTTAACTTGAGGGGCACAGACCTTCCACGCTCCGTCCTCGCGGACGACCGCGACGTCGGAACTCGACTTCTCGTCGGCGTTCTTCTTGAAGTGGTAGGTCACCTTCACGGTGGCCCGGTCGCCGTCGATCCGAAGGTCGGAGACGTCGTCCACGTAGCGCTCGCCGCTCTTGGCCACCGAATCACGCTGACTGGCAAGCACATCGGCCTCGTTGCCTTGCGCCGCGCGACACGTGTAGTCACGGAAGTCGGCGTAGTCCTGACGTTGCAGGGCATCGTTCTGTCCGACGACGGCACCCCTCGACCTGCTGATCGGGCGTCGGCTCACTGCTGCTGAAGGCATTGACGACGAAGATTCCGATCACCACGAGCACGATGATTGCCAACGCACCCAGGAACGGCGCGACGGTGGGCCGATCCGGGGAGTCGGATTCCGGTTCCGACGCCTCGGAGGAACTCACGACCCGGAACCACCGAGGGCGGCCGCCACCCGATGCGCCCTGTCCCGCGCCCGCACCACGTCGGGTGCGGTGGCCAACGCGACCGGCGATCCGTTGACCAGCCACACGTCGGTCTCGGGTATCTCCAACGCTTCGGCGAGCGCGTGAACCGGCACCGGCGACTCGGGGCTCGCCGCTCCGAGCTCCGCGGCGGCGGGCGAGATCGAGATGGTGTCGAGCGGCAGTCCGAGGATGGCCCTGGCGTGCAGTTCGAACTGCGAAAGCCGCTGCGACCGCAACGTGACCAGGCCGGTGTCCCCGGGCCGCGCCGCCACGGTGGCGAAGTAGACCTCGTCGCCGCGCAACAGCAACTCGACCGCGAAGACGCCGCGGCCGCCCAGTGAGTTGACGATGCGGGCGGCGATCGAGCGGGCGGCGTCGAGTGCGGCCAGCGGCATCGCGTGCGGCTGCCACGCCTCCAGTGCGCCGTCGGGGTGAACCCGGTGTCCAATGGGCTCGCAGAAGTGCACCGCGGACCCGGACTGGCCGGAGGTGCGCACCGTGAGCAACGTGACCTCGTCGTCGACCTCGACGAGGGTCTCGGCCATCACGCGCTGCGCGGACGGTCCCGCCGACTGGGTGGCCACCCGCCACGCCGGCTCGACGTCGTCGGGCCGCAGGAGCACCGAACGCCCATCGGACTCGGCGCCCGCGGCGGGCGTGATCGCGAGCGGGAATCCGGCGTGCTCGGCGACGGCGACGAGTTCCTCCGCGGAGCCCGCGAACCAGAACGGCACCGTGGGCAGGCCCAGTTCGTCGGCGGCGAGCGTGCGCAACCCTTCTCGATCGAGGGACAGGCGCGCCGCGCGCGGGCTGGGGAACACCTCGACGCCGTCGCGCTCGGCGGCGGCGATCAACACGTCTGCCGACACGTCACTGGACGTGGCGACGACGTAACTCGGCGCGTGCTCGTCGAGCAGCGCCGCCACCGCCTCGGCGTCGGGGCACTGCTCCTCGGCGACGACGACGACGGCGCCGAGCCGTCCGAACGCCGCGGCGAGCTCCGCCACGGGAGTCGCCTGCCCCGAGCAGCATCACGGTGGGGCGGTTCGGGGTGTCGTGCGGGGTCGATTCACTCATCGCGACACCACCTTGCCAGACCGTCAGCCCAGCCGGAGGTCGACATAGCACCACCGCCAGCTCTCGCCCGGCTCGACCGAACGCATCACCGGGTGGCCGGTCTGGTGGAAGTGCGCGGTGGCATGCTGATGCGGGCTGGAGTCACAGCAACCGACGTGCCCGCAGATGACACACATGCGCAGATGCGCCCAGGTATCGCCGCCGTGCTCCGAGCACTCCCCACAGCGACCCGGGGTCAACGGCTCCGCCTCGTCGGCTTCTGCGGCCTCCGACAGGTGCTCGCAGGTTTGGGGCGGGGACACCCTGAACTGCCCTTCGCGCGTTCTCCTCCGCATGCTGTTCAAGGATAGGGGCGGCTTGGTGTTGCTCCGACGCTAGGGAGGTTCGCACGTGGGTGCCCAAATACTCGCGGTACTCGTCGAGCTCGGTGGTGCTGGGCGGGGTGGCACGCCGGTACGACGTGTCGGCGCCTTTGGCGCTCGTCGTCGCGGGCCTGTTGGCGGGCATGATCCCCGGCCTGCACGGCATCGAACTCGAACCCGAACTGGTGTTGTACGTGATCCTGCCGCCGCTGCTCTGGTCGGCGGGCTGGGAGAGCAGCTACGTGGCTCTGCGCCGAAACGTGCGGCCCATCGGGCTGCTCGCGGTCGGGCTCCCGTTGGCGACGACGTTCGCGGTCGGCGTAGTCGCGTTTCACACGGTGCCCGAGCTGACGGTCGCCGCAGCGTTGACGCTCGGGGCGATCGTGGCGCCGCCCGATGCGGTGTCGGCCGCCGCGATCGGCCGCAGGCTCGGCCTGCCGCGGCAGATCATGACCCTGTTGGGCGGCGAGAGCCTGCTGAACGACGCGACGGCGCTGACCGCGTACAAGGTGGCGCTCGCCGCGGCGATCGGTACCGCCGCCACGTGGCAGTCCGGCCTCGAAACGTTCGCGCTGGCGGCCGCGGGCGGCGTCGTCGTCGGCGGCCTCATCGGCGGCGTGCTCGAGTTCCTCAGGACGTGGTTCGACGATCCGATGGTGGAGAGCGCGATCGGGTTGGTCGCGCCGTTCTTCATCTACTTCGTCGCCGAGGAGGTGCACGGCTCGGGGGTGATCGCCGTGGTGGTGGCCGCGCTCATCCTCGGCCAGCGTTCGACGCGGGCGGGCTACGCGACCCGGTTGCAGGACACCGCCGTGTGGAAGGCCGTGCAGCTGGTGTTGGAGTCGTTCGCGTTCCTGCTCATCGGGTTGCAGCTGCCGACGGTGGTCGGGGAGCTGGCGGGCATCTCGGCGGCGACGCTCGCGATCGCGTCCGTCGCGGTGCTCGCGACGGTGATCGTGGTGCGGCTGGTGTGGGTGTACGTCTTCGCGTATCTGCCGCGCATGCTTTCGGCCCGGATTCGCGAACGTGAACCCCGAAAGCCCACGCCCTCAGAGGTTTTCATCGTCGCATGGGCAGGCATGCGCGGCGTGGTGTCGCTGGCCGCCGCGTTCGCCGTCCCGCTGACGACGTCAACGGGCGCCCCGTTCCCCGGCCGTCCACAGCTCGTCTTCCTGACGTTCGTCGTCGTGGTCGGCACGCTGCTGTTGCACGGGCTCACACTGCCGTGGTTGATCAGGGTGCTCGACGTGCAGAGCGACGACGACCACCAGGACGCCCTGCAGTTGGCCGCGGCCCAGACCAAGGCCGCGACGGCTGCCGCCACCCGGCTGGACGAGGTCCTCGCCGAGCAGCGGCCGGGGTCCCGCGCCGACGACGCCGCCGAGGTGCTGCGCGGATGGAACGAGCGGCGGCAGCGCGCCGCGTGGGAGCGCCTGGGTCGCGGCGAGGACGAGATCGGCGAGGGCCCGGCTGCGGCGTTCAAACGCCTGCGGTTGGAGATGCTCGCGGCCGAACGCAATGCATTCATCGCCGAACGCGATGCGGGAGCGATCAGCGACGAGGTGCTGCGGTCGGCGCTGATCGGGCTGGATCTGGAGGAGGCGAGCCTCAACCGGAACTAGGGAGGTCCGATGCGGTCGGCGCCGCGACCTCGGCCCGAAAGGCGCGCATCCCGTCGACCATGGCGCTCATCGCGCGGTGCGCCGCCTCGAGGTCCTCGTCCGAGAGATTCGCCATCGCCCGCCGGTTGTGCGCGAACAGTTGGCTGAAGAACTGCAGTGCCACGCCCATGCCGCGTTCGCCGTAGCGAAGGATCACCTTACGTCGGTCCCTGGGGTCCGTCTCGCGGCGCAGATGTCCGGTGTCGACCATCCGCTCCACGAGATAGGTGATGGCCGCACCCGACAACTTCATCTGCTTGCGTAGGTCGCCTGCGGTCAGGAGAGCGCCTGAATCCTCTCCAATCATGACGAACAGGAGTGCGCGAAATTCGTTGGCGGACACGTTGTTCTGGTCGGCGAAGGCGCGCACGATCTGATCCGACTCGGACGTGAGTTCCCGAAGTTCGGCTCCCAAGCGTTGTTCGAGTTGCGCCCGATCGTCGGACACTTCGGTCCGTTCGGACATCAGTGGGGGCTCCGTTTCATGTCAATGGCCGTCCAGCATAGTGGCACCTCTTCAGCAACGATCGTAGGGCCGCTCAGCAATGGATTCAGTAGATCCTTCACCGATTGAATCATTCTGGTCGTGAAATATTCACGGGATGTCGCTTCGGATGTCCTGGGTGGCCGCCGTGCTCGTGATCCTCGCCTCCGGCGCACTGCTGGCTCTCGTCGGCACCGGCGATTCCGCGAGCCAGTCCCCCGAACCGGTGCCCGCCAGTGCGGAGTCGGCGCGCGCCGACGCCACCCGCACGCAGTTCCCCGGCGGCGACACCGTCCCGGCGATCCTGGTGGTGACGCGGCCGGACGGCAGCGCGCTCACGCCCGCGGACGTCGCCGTCTGCGACGCTGCCCGGGCGCGGATGCTGACCGTCGTGGGGGTGACCGGCGGCGCACCTCCCGTCGTGGTCTCGACCGACGGCAAGGCCGCCATCGCCACGGTTCCGCTGCGCGGCGACCTTTCCGGGTTCGCGCTCAACGACGCCGTGAAGGCACTCCGGGACGCCGCGTCCGACGGCCTGCCGCGCGAGCTGCGTGCCGAGGTGACGGGCGGGCCCGCGTTCGGCGCCGACATCGCCAACTCGTTCACCGGCGCGAACTTCACGTTGCTCGCCGTGACCGCGGCGGTGGTGGCGCTGCTCCTGATCGTCACGTACCGGTCCCCGGTGCTGTGGTTGGTCCCACTGCTGGTGATCGGGTTCGCCGACCGCGTCGCTGCCGTCCTCGGCGCGTGGATCGCCACCGCCGTCGGCACCAGCCCGGACGGCTCGACGTCCGGGATCACCAGCGTCCTGGTGTTCGGCGCGGGCACCAACTACGCGCTGCTGCTCATCTCCCGCTACCGGGAGGAGCTCGAGCCAGTCAGGCGATGAGCGCTTGCGCGAAGAGCAGAGCATTGATGACCATCGCGCGGCCATCCGGACGGCGCTGCGCCATGCGGGTCCCGCGATCATCGCCAGCAATGCGACGGTCGTGCTGGCCCTGTTGACCCTGCTGTTCGCCTCGTCGCCGAGCACCCGCAGCCTCGGGGTGCAGGCGGCGACCGGGCTCGTGGTGGCGGCGGTCTTCGTGCTGGTGCTGCTGCCGCCGCTACTGGCACTGTTCGGCAAGCGGCTGTTCTGGCCGTTCGTCCCCAAGGTCGGCGCGCCGCCGCTCACCACCACCGGGGTGTGGCACCGCGTCGCCTCCGCGGTGGCCCGTCGACCCGGCCTGATCGCCGGCGTCGCGATGCTGGCGCTCGCGGTGTTGTGCACAGGTCTTCTCGGCACGTCGATCGGGTTGTCCCAGACCGACCAGTTCCGCGTGAAGGCCGAATCGGTGACGGGCTACCGCACTCTGGCGGCGCACTTCCCCAGCGGACTGACCGACCCGACGCGCGTCGTCGGCTCGACCGAACGGGCGGCCGAGCTCGACGCCGCCATCGCCGCCACGCCGGGAGTGGTGTCCTCGTCCGAAACCGGTAGGTCCCCATCGGGTTTGACGCAGTGGTCGGTGGTGCTCGACGCCGAGCCGGGCTCCGCTGACGCCTTCAGAACCGTTGACGCACTGCGTGACTCGGTCCACGATGTCGACGGGACCGCGTTGGTCGGCGGCTCCGACGCGTCCGCACGCGATGCCCGCGCCGCCGCCCAGCGAGACCAGTGGGTGGTGATCCCCGCCATTCTTGCGGTCGTGCTGACCGTGCTCTACGTGCTGTTGCGGGCGGTTCTGGCACCGCTGGTGCTGGTCGCGGTGACGGTGCTCAGTGCCTTCGCGGCGCTCGGGCTCGGCGGCTGGGTCAGCGTGCACGCCTTCGGATTTCCCGCGCTCGACAACACCACTCCGCTGTTCGCCATCCTCTTCCTGGTGGCGCTGGGCGTCGACTACACGATCTTCCTGGTCACCCGCGCCCGCGAGGAGACGCCCCAACACGGCACTCGCAACGGGATCGTGCGCGCGGTGTCGGCGACCGGCGCGGTGATCACGAGTGCGGGCATCGTGCTTGCCGCGGTGTTCTGCGTGCTCGGCGTGCTGCCACTGATCGTGCTGACGCAGCTCGGCATCATCGTCGGCCTCGGGATCCTCTTGGACACCTTCGTCGTTCGCACGGTGATCATTCCCGCGCTGTTCACCCTGATCGGTCCGCGCATCTGGTGGCCTGCGCTGCGGCCCGACGGCTAGCGTGACTTCCGTGGAGCCTGAAGCGGAGCCAGCCCTGGAGTCAGTGACGCTCGACACCGCACTCGGCCACGTGCGCGTGCGCATCTGGGGGCAGCGGTCAGCCAATCATGTTCTGGCCGAGCCTCTTGATGAACGGCGACATGTGGCTGGCACAGGCCCGCTACTTCGGACCCGACCATCGGGTCATCCTGGTGGACTCCCCCGGCCACGGCGAAAGCCAAAGACTCACTGCACCATTCACGTTCGAAGAGTGCACGCAGTGCATCGTCGACGTGCTCGACGGACTCGGGATCGAGCGCACGCACTTCGTCGGCAACTCCTGGGGCGGGATGATCGGCGGCACGTTCGCCGCCACCCATCCCGATCGCGTCGGGCGGGCGGTCCTGATGAACGCCACGGCGTCGCCCGCGGGCACGCGGCAGAAGCTCGAGTACGGGGCGCTGCTCCGAATGGCCAAGCTGATCGGCGGCATCCGTCCGCCGTTGACGCGCTCGGTGCTGAAGGCGTTCCTCGGTCGCGACGGGGCGGGACGTCGTCGACTTCGTGCGACGTTCGGTGCAGTCCGTCGACCTCGACTCCAGCGCGTGGGCGGTCGTGCGCGAGCGTGGTGCCCGCGCCGAGACCGAGGCGGCAGCCGGATCCCCGCGCCCGGTTCGTCGTGCTCGACGGTGTCGCGCACCTCGCGGCGCTGGAGGACCCACCGCTGATCAACCGACTGGTGGCCGACTTCCTGGCGGGGTGACCGCGGGTCCGTGCCGCCCGACGAAACCGTCGGTACCGTCGGATCCATGACCGCCGCTCCCGCGCTGCCACCCGTGCACATGCGCCGCAACGCATTCGATCCGGTGCCCGAGCTCGGGGAGATCCGGGCGGGCGCCGGGGTGCGGGCGGTGACCAACGCCTTCGGCATGCAGGTCTACCTCGTCACCCGTCACGACGACGTGAAGGCGATGCTGTCCGACCACGCGCACTTCGCCAACTCCCGCCCACCCGGCTTCGTGCTGCCCGGAGCACCCCAACTACCCGAGGAGGAGCAGGCCACCGCCCGCGCGGGCAACCTGCTGGGGCTGGACCCACCCGAACATCAGCGGCTGCGCAGGATGCTCACGCCCGAGTTCACCATCCGCCGGATGAAGCGGCTCGAGCCGCGCATCGTCGAGATCGTCACCGAACACCTCGACGCGATGGAGGCCGCGGGCGCGCCCGCCGACCTGGTGGAGTCGTTCGCACTGCCGATCCCGTCGCTGGTGATCTGCGAGCTACTGGGCGTCCCGTACGGCGACCGGGCCGACTTCCAGAAGCGCGCCTCGCGCCAGCTGGATCTGTCGCTGCCCATCCCCGAGCGCATGCAGATGCAGCGGCAGGCCCGCGAGTACATGCACTCGCTGGTCGACCGGGCCCGCGGTGCGCCGGGCGAGGACATCCTCGGCATGCTGATCCGCGAGCACGGCACCGAGTTGACCGATGACGAGCTCGTCGGCGTCGCCGGGCTGCTACTGCTGGCCGGCCACGAGACCACGTCGAACATGTTGGGGCTGGGCACCCTTGCGTTGTTGCGTCACCCCGAGCAGCTCGCCGTGGTGCGCGACGATCCCGACGCCGTCGGCCCGGCCGTGGAGGAGCTGCTGCGCTGGCTGTCGATCGTGCAGACGTCGATCCCGCGCATCACCACCGCCGAGGTCGAGGTGGCGGGCGTGACCATCCCGGCGGGTCAACTCGTCTTCGCGTCGCTGCCGTCGGGCAATCGCGATCCCGCGTTCACCGAGGCGCCCGATGTGCTGGACATCCGTCGTGGCGCTCCGGGCCACCTGGCGTTCGGTCACGGCGTACACCACTGTCTCGGCGCGCCGTTGGCCCGCATGGAGATGCGCATCGCATGGCCTGCACTGCTGCGGCGGTTTTCGAACCTCGCGCTCGCCGAGGACTTCGAGGATGTCCAGTTCCGGTCGTTTCACTTCATTTACGGACTACGGTCGCTGTTGGTTAGGTGGTGATGGCACAGATGAAACTGACTGCCGATCGAGACGACTGCATCGCCTCGGGCAACTGCGTGATGATCTCGGCTGCGCTCTTCGATCAGGACGACGACGGCGTCGTGGTGCTGCTGACCGAGGACGTGCCGGAGGCCGAGGAGGGACACGCCCGAGAGGCCGTCAAGACCTGTCCGGCGTCGGTGCTGCACCTGACGTGACGTCGTTGTCGTCGTGGTGCAGGTCGATGATCCCGACGCGCACCAGCGCCAGCAGGCTGACCACGAGCACCCAGATCGGGAAGGCCACAGTGATCCACATGCTGACGTCGCTGATGATCAGAATGGTAAGCGCGACAAGATAAGTCGTCGCGACCAACCAGGTCGGCATCAGTCTGGTCTTCAACCAGATCGTGGCGAGCGAGATCATGAACACCCCCGCCATGCGCAGCGCGTAGGTATTGCTCAGCGCGATCAGCAAGTGCTGGCCGAACACCGCAACCTCGCCGCTGGCGGCCGCTTCGGCCTTGGTTGCCCTGACCGCGACGAGCCCGACGCCGACCGCCGACGACGCAAAGATCATGGCCAGGAACAGCAGGCCGCTCCCGAGGAACACCGACAAGAAGAACCTGTCCTCGAACTTGCCGAACCCGTCGCGCACCACGCCGATGAACCACAGGAACGCGATCCCCGCGAACGGCATCAATTTCGACGCCAACATGAGCTTGCCGTTGGCACCGTCGATCCATTGCGATCCCGGCTGACCACCCTCGGGCATGGCCGTCTTGATGAGCACCAATGCGGTGCCGAACAGCACCGCGAAGAGCACACCGGCGAAGGCCGCCGCGCGGGGTGTCGAGAGCCTGCGAAGGCGCCAATCGGGGGGACGTTCACTCACCGCGTCATGGTGTCATGTCGTCGCGTGAAACCGCGCGTATTTTGCACGGAGGTCGTGAATGTTCGCGAACTCGTGATCTCGCAACAGACCCAAGAACGAGTTACTGGTGCGGCAAGGGTTACGGCTGGCCGGGCAGCAGTCGGATCATCAGGCCGTTCGCCTCGGCAAGCAGATTCCCGTCGGGGTCACGCAGTTCGGCGTTCACGAAGGCCTTGCGGCCCTCGGTCTCGCGGATCCACCCCGTCGCGGTCAACGGAGTGTCGATCGGCGTGACCTTGCGGTAGTCGACGTGCAGGAAGCCGGTTCGGCTGATCGGACGGCCCGCGCCATGGATGACCATGCCGAACACCGAGTCGAACATGAGCGGCAGCACGCCGCCGTGCACGGCGTAGTTGCCACCCACGTGGTAGCGGCTGAACTGCACCTTCGCCTCGACACCCTCGGCGTCCATCTTCGTCACCGTGAAGGGCGGCATGAGCAGGTTGCCGCCGCCGGGCATGGACGGCATTCGGCCTGAGGGGCCGACGCCTTCGGCGACCTGATACGGCTCGAGCAACGCGACGAGTTCGGCGGCGCGCGCGGCCGCCTCCTCCCAGGTGTCGCTGTCGGGATTGGTCGACACCGCGAGGTCCTGCAGTCGGCGCATCGACGCGATGAACGGCGCGAACCCCGGTCCCGGCTGGGCGGGCTCGAAGATCGGGAAGCCGCCATGCCTGTCGTAGTCGGGGTCTAGCGCGTTCGGCTCTTCACGCAAGCGCTCATCGCCGGTTGTCTGCTCTTCGCGCAAGCGCTCATCGCCGGTTGTCTGCTCTTCGCGCAAGCGCTCATCGCCGGTTGTCTGCTCTTCGCGCAAGCGCTCATCGCCGCTCACGGGGCGGCCAGGATGTCGCGACGCACGATCGTCTGCTCGCGACCCGGGCCCACGCCGATGCACGAAACCTGCGCTCCGGCAAGCTCTTCCAATCGCAACACGTAGTCGCGCGCCTTGGCGGGCAGGTCGTCGAACTCGCGGGCGTCGGAGATGTCCTCCCACCAGCCGGGCAGTTCCTCGTACACCGGCACGGCGCGGGCGATGTCGCTCTGCGTCATCGGCATCTCGTCGGTGCGCTTCCCGTCGACGGTGTATCCGACGCACACCGGCACCGTCTCCAGGCTGGAGAGCACGTCGAGCTTGGTCAGGAAGTAGTCGGTGATGCCGTTGACCCGGGTGGCGTACCGCGCGATGACGGCGTCGAACCAGCCACAACGACGGGGCCGTCCGGTCGTCACGCCGACCTCGCCGCCGGTCTTGGACAGGTAGGCGCCGAACTCGTCGAACAACTCGGTGGGGAACGGACCCGAGCCGACGCGCGTCGTGTAGGCCTTCAGAATGCCGAGCACCGTCGTGATGCGGGTGGGGCCGATGCCGGAGCCCACGGCCGCCCCGCCGGCCGTCGGATTCGACGACGTGACAAAGGGATACGTGCCGTGGTCGACGTCGAGCAGCGTGCCCTGCGAGCCCTCGAGCAACACGGTCTCGCCGCCCTCGAGCGCTTCGTTGAGCAACAGTCGGGCGTCGGCGATGCGGTGCTTGAAGCCCTCGGCCTGCTCGAGCAGGTTGGCCACCACCTCGTCCGCGTCGAGCGCCTTGCGGTTGTAGATCTTGACGAGCACCTGGTTCTTGAATTCCAGTGCCGCCTCGATCTTCTGGGCGAGCAGCTCCGGATCGAGCACGTCGGCCGCCCGGATGCCGAGCCGCGCCACCTTGTCCTGGTAGCAAGGCCCGATGCCGCGACCCGTGGTGCCGATCTTCTTGCTGCCCATGTAGCGCTCGGTGACCTTGTCGATGGCGACGTGATACGGCATCAACAGATGGGCGTCGGCGGAGATCAGTAGCCGCGACGTGTCGACGCCGCGCTCCTCGAGCCCCTTGAGTTCGGTGAGCAGCACGCCCGGATCGACCACGACGCCGTTGCCGATGACGTTGGTGACACCGGGGGTCAGGATTCCCGACGGAATGAGGTGCAGGGCGAAGTTCTCGCCGGTGGGGAGCACCACGGTGTGTCCGGCGTTGTTGCCGCCCTGGTAGCGCACGACCCATTGGACGCGCCCACCGAGCAGGTCGGTGGCCTTTCCCTTGCCCTCGTCACCCCATTGGGCGCCGATGAGGACGATTGCCGGCATGGCATAGTCTCCCGCTCACCTGGCTCAAATACTGTGTCCAGCCGGTGAGCCACACTATCCCAGCTGTTCGCGAGGAGCTGCCTTGACCGCCGAACCATCCCCGGGTCGCTTCGCTCCTGCCCGCCGCGAAGCCGTCGTGGTGTTGCGCTTCGGCGACCGCCGCGTACCGCGGCCACTCGCCGACCTGCCCGTCGTCGCGGTCGCCGCACCCGAGCACGTCGACGGGACCTCCGGGGCGCGCCGTCTGCTGGTGCTCGGCACGCACGCGGAGCTCGCGATGGTGCTCACCCGGCTGCTGCGCACCGACCGGCTCGACGTCGAGGTGGGCTTCGTGAGCCGCAGCTGGACGGCCCGCAGGGCCCGCACCGGCACCGCCCAGCGAGTGCCGTTGATTCGCGACGAGACCGGCACCGTGCTGGTCAGCGCCGCGTACTGGCTGCCCTCGGACGACGCCAGCCGCACCATCGCGGGCGAGGCCGTCGTCGACGACACGATGCTCTTCGACGGCGAGGTGACCGGCGTGCGCATCGAGCCGATCGCCGCGCTGCCCGGCCTGCGGGCGAGCGCGCTCACCGCCCGGATGCGCCCGCGGCGCTGGGTGACCGGCCGGGCTGCGCAACTGGGCACCACCGGCGCGACCGTCGTGCGCGACGGGGTGGCTGGTCCACGGCCCGTCAAGCGCTCGACGTTCTATCGCCACACGCAGGGCTGGTTGGCCGTCCGTTGACGGACCGCACAGGCGCAGCCAGGTAGTTTCGATCGCGTGAGCATCCGTCCGCTGCGTCAGTCCGTGCGCCCGAGCCCGATCTTCCTGGCGATCGTGGCCATCACCGTCGCGGGCGGGGCGCTCGCCTGGCTGACCCCGGTCCCGTCCGACGGACGTCCGCCGGTGCTGGCCTACGTCGGAGTGTTCATCTTCGTGATCTTCGGCTGGTTGGTGTCGCTGTGCCTGCACGAGTTCGGGCACGCCTACACCGCGTGGCGGTTCGGCGATCACGACGTCGCCATGCGCGGCTACCTGACGCTCAACCCGCTCAAGTACGCGAGCCCGGGGCTGTCGCTCGGCATACCCTTGCTCTTCATCGCGCTCGGCGGCATCGGACTGCCCGGCGGAGCGGTGTGGGTCCGCACGTGGCACATGACACCGCGGCAGCGGACCATCGTCAGCTTGGCTGGGCCGTTCGCGAATGCCGTGCTCGCCGCGGTCTTGCTCGTGGTCACCGCCCTGTTCTACGAAGACGCGCACTTCGTGTTCTGGGCAGCGATGGCATTTCTGGGTTTCCTCCAGGTGACGGCACTGCTGCTCAACCTTCTTCCGGTGCCCGGACTCGACGGCTACGGCGCACTCGAGCCGCACCTGAGCCGGGAGCTGCAGGCCAAGTTGAACCCCGTCAAGCAATGGGGCTTCTTCGTCCTGTTCCTGCTGCTGTTCATCCCGCTGCTCAACAAGGCGTTCTTCGGTGCGGTGTCCGACGTGGTCGGGCTCACTGGCGTCGACCAGTACCTGGTCGCGTGGGGCAACCAGCTCACCCGATTCTGGTCGGCCTGGCTGTAGTTCACGAAATTGACGCGCCCGAACGGGTGCCGCTGCCATAGCCTGACGGCGTGACCGTGCCGTATCCGGAGTACCCGCCACCGGGCCCGCAACATCCACCCGCCCAGGGCTTCCCGGTCGGCTACGGCTACGGTCCCCCGCCGGCTCCGTATCATCAAGCACCGCAACGCAAGTCGCGAACGGGACTGTGGATCGGCCTGGCGGTGGTCGTCGTACTGGCCGTCGTGTCGGTCGTCGCCACGACGGTGTTCCTCCTGACGCGCAAGCGGGACATCACGGACCTGACGGCGGCGATGCTCCTGCCCGAGTCCGACTTCCCGTCGCTGGCCGATGCCGAGTTCGTCGGGGAACCGATCGCCGCCGACGCCGAATTCGACTTCGACCCATCGGACGTCGATCCCGCCGAGTGCTTCTACATGGTCGAGTATCCCCACGCGAAGCAAGCGACGAGCAAGTCCGTCACCAACGACGACGAGGGCTTCACCGTCAAGCTGCGAATCAACGACGACGAGTCGCCGGACCTCAAGAAGATCCTGGCCGAGTGCGACTCACGCACGATCACGTTCGCCGACATGGAGGGCACCGTTCGAGCAATGAACTTCCCGGAGCTTCCGGACTGGGCGGTCGCCATCGCCGTGGACACCGACGACGTTCAGTTCGTCTACGCATCGGGGTACTACCGCGGCGTCCAAGTCGACGCCGAACACTTCGGGCCCACGCACACCAAGTCCGATCTCGACGAATTGGTTCGCATGTTCAACGCACAGGTCGACCGGCTGTCGAAGCACTGACATGGCGCGCCTGCCCGGACTCCCGCACTCGCCGAGTTCTGCACGTCGGTGGTGAATTCGCACGATCCAGAGGGCTTGCGATATATGCGGGTTTACGCATAGATTGCTGACATGGGTGCCGGCCATGATCACAACCACGGTGGCACCGACACCCGAGTCAGCCGGATGATCATCGCCGCCGGGGTACTGGCCGTCTTCTTCGTCATCGAACTCACCACCGCGTTGTGGATCAACTCGATCGCGCTGCTGGCCGACGCAGGCCACATGCTGACCGACCTCGTCGCGATGTTCATGGGCCTGACTGCCGTGCTGCTCGCCCGACACGGCCCCGCGTCGGCGGCCAGAACGTACGGCTGGCATCGCGCCGAGGTGTTCACCGCCGTTGCCAACGCCGTCCTGCTGCTCTGCATGGCGGGCTTCATCCTCTACGAGGCGATCGAGCGGCTCGGGAACGCGCCGGACGTTCCTGGCGTCCCGATGATCGTGGTGGCCCTGGTCGGGCTGTTCGCCAACCTGGTCGTCGTGCTGCTGCTGCGCTCCCAGTCCGAGCAGAGCCTGGCCGTCAAGGGCGCCTACATGGAGGTGGTCGCCGACACGGTCGGCAGCATCGGCGTGCTCATCGCAGGCATCGTCACCGTGACGACGGGCTGGCCCTACGCGGACGTCGTGGTCGCGTTACTCGTCGCGCTGTGGGTATTGCCCCGGGCGATCTCCCTGGCCCGGGCGGCGCTACGGATCCTGTCCGAGTCGTCGCCCAGCCACATCGACGTCGACGAACTCCGCACGGCGCTCGAGGCCGTCGACGGTGTCACTGACGTCCACGACCTGCACGTGTGGACGCTGGTGCCGGGCAAGGACATGGCCACCGCGCACGTGACGTGCTGTGGCGACTCGACCAAGGTGCTCGAGGAGGCGCGGGCGGTGCTTGCCGCGCGGGGGCTCGCACACGCCACCGTCCAGGTCGAGCCGCCCGAGGCGGCCGAGGACTGCGAGCAGCACCTAGGTCACTGAGCAACGGGTCACTACGCGCGCGTGAACCACGCGAACCAATCCCGGCTCGACGAGCGCAGGTAGTGCAACGGGTCTACCTGCTCGGCGGGGAAGAGCTTGAAACCCGTTGGCGGACCGTTTGATTGGTCGTGGAAGTAGGCTCCGCTCAATCTGTGTGAAGCACCAGGCTGGCCTTCCCGTCGACGAGCGCCGTGATGATCCGGTCCTCGCTGTAGTAGCCGCTGTGGCTGCGGTCGCTGAGCCGGAAGCCTCCGTTGAAGACGGCGGCGACGGTGCGTTGCTCCGAATCGGTGAGCGACGTCGCCGCCCGCCAGCTCCACTCGGGTCCATCGTGCCGGGCCGAAGCTCACGGCGGATCAGCGCCGGGTCCATCCGCATGACGCCCGCCACGAACGAGGTGTGCGCCGCGTCCGGCCGCAACGAGGCAACCTGTACCGCGGGCCACGACGACGATCACGACCGTCACCGCCCCCACGAGCGCGTTCAGGCAACGTCGCACCCAACTCACGGGGGCGAGCGTGCGACCCGCGGATGCGAACTAGCTGAGCCCCAGCTGGGAGCGTGCCGCTGGATCGCAGTCATCGAGCAGGTCCAGGCAGCGCGCGTACTCGGGGGTCTCGCCGATCGTGTCGGCGGCCCTGGCCAGCGCCGCCACGCACCGCAGGAATCCGCGGTTCGGTTCGTGGCCGTAGGGCACCGGGCCGAACCCCTTCCACCCGTTGCGCCGCAGCTTGTCCAGTCCCCGGTGGTAGCCGGTCCGCGCGTACGCGTATGCGGTGATCGCCTTGTCGTCGGCGAGCGCCTGCTCTGCGAGCAGCGCCCACGCAATCGAGGCGGCGGGGTGAGCGGCCGCAACGATGGCCGGCTGCTCACCCGCGGCGAGCTCGGCCTCGGCCTCGCTGTCCGCAGGCAGCAGCACCGGATCCGGACCCAGAAGATCACCCATCCTCGTCATGCGCCCATTGTGCGCGAGCGGGTCCGGCGCCGATCAGCCGGGCGGGCTGCGGGCACCGCTCAACGCGGGTGGATAAGCTCGGCACGTAGTAAGAACTCGGCACGTGAAGACGAGGGAGACTGAGCCAGGCATGTCGAACCCACCGGGGTCTGACGGGGAACCACAGCGCACCGCCGACGGCGCGGGGGCCGAGACCGAGCACATCGCAGCGGCCGATTCGGCGACCGTCGGCGACGAGACGCCGGAGGCCACCCCGGAGCGCCGCTTCACCGCTCCGTCCGGTTTCGACGCAGGCAAGACGCAGATCATCAACACCGTGCCCGAGCCGGAGACCGAGGTGTTCGCGCCGCTCGACGGCCCGCCGAGCACGGCACCCGCCACCGAGCCGTTCGCCGCATCGACTCCCGTTGCGCCACAGCTGATTCCGGGCCGACCCGACGCGCCCAAGCCCCCGACGCGACGCCGCAGCTGGGGCTGGGTGATCGCGGTGGTCCTGATCATCCTGGCGATCGTCGCGGTCGCCATCTTCGGGACGGTGCTGTTGACGCGCAACGAAACGCCCGCTGCGTCGCGGGAGGACGAGGTGCGCACCACCATCCAGAACTTCGACAGCGCCATCCAGAAGGGCGACCTGGCCACGCTGCGCAGCATCACGTGCGGCGAGACGGCCGACAGCTACATCAAGTACGACGAGAAGCAGTGGACGGACATCCACGCCCGCGTCGCGGCGGCCCGCCAGTATCCGGTAGTGGCCAGCATCGACGAGGTCGTCGTCCACGAAACCCACGCCGAGGCCAACGTCACGACGTTCATGGCCTTCGATCCGGCGACCCGCTCGACGCGCAGCTTCGACCTGGAGTTCCGCGACGAGCAGTGGAAGATCTGCCAAGCGCCCGGCTAGTTCTGCGATTTCGGCGCGCATTTCCGGGCGGGACCCCGAAAAGCGCGCCGAATTCACGATCAGGCGGTGACGCTCCGGCCGCTGCTGTGCAGGTCGTTGCACGCCTCGATGACGCGCTCGGTCATACCCGCCTCGGCCTTCTTGAGGTAACTGCGCGGGTCGTAGGCCTTCTTGTTGCCCACCTCGCCGTCCACCTTCAGCACACCGTCGTAGTTGGCGAAGAAGTGTCCGGCGATCTGGCGACTGAACGCGTACTGCATGTCGGTGTCGACGTTCATCTTGACCACGCCGTACTTCAACGAGTCCTCGATCTCCGACTTGAGCGAGCCGGAACCGCCGTGGAAGACGAAGTCGAACGGCTTGCTCCCTTCGGCCAGGCCCAGCTTGGCCGACGCCACCTTCTGGCCCTCGGCGAGGACCTCGGGCTTGAGCTTGACGTTGCCCGGCTTGTAGACACCGTGCACGTTGCCGAACGTCGCGGCCAACAGGTACTTGCCGTGCTCGCCCGCGCCGAGCGCCTCGATGGTCTTCTCGAAGTCCTCGGAGGAGGTGTAGAGCTTGTCGTTGATCTCGGCCTCGACGCCGTCCTCCTCGCCACCGACCACGCCGATCTCGATCTCGAGGATGATCTTGGCCTCGGCAGACAGCTTCAGAAGTTCCTTCGCGATCTCGAGGTTCTCGTCGATCGGCACCGCGGAGCCGTCCCACATGTGCGACTGGAAGAGCGGATTGCCGCCCTTGGCGACGCGCTCGGCCGAGATGGCCAGCAGCGGCCGGACGTAGGTGTCCAGCTTGTCCTTCGGACAGTGATCGGTGTGCAGCGCGACGGTGATCGGGTACTTCGCGGCGATGACGTGAGCGAACTCGGCCAGCGCGACCGCGCCGGTGACCATGTCCTTGACGCCGAGTCCCGAGCCGAATTCGGCTCCGCCGGTGGAGAACTGGATGATGCCGTCACTGCCTGCATCGGCGAAGCCCTTGATCGCGGCGTTGATGCTCTCCGAGCCGACGCAATTGACCGCGGGGAAGGCGAAAGAGTGCTCCTTGGCGCGGCCCAGCATCTCGGCGTAGACCTCGGGCGTGGCGATGGGCATGGGGGTTCCTCTCGGCGTTCCGGGTGTCGCGGCCAGTATCTCAAGAAGCCGGCCAGGTCGACACCCCGTGGTCGAGATCGGGCCTCCCCCGACCCCGAAACTGCGGCTTCGGCTATACCGTCAGCACCATCCGATAACGGGCCTTGCCGGTTTCCATGGCTTCGTACGCCGCGGCGGCCTCGGCCAGCGGCCGCTCCTCGATGACGGCGCGCACGCCCGTCTGCACGGCGAAGTGCATGGTCTCCTCGATGTCGCGCGAGGTACCCGAGGGATGACCGATGACCGACAGGCCGTCGGTGATCAGCTGCAACGGGCTGATCGGCAGGTTGTCCGGGGTCACGCCGATGACGACGAGTTCACCTTGCGGAGCCAGCCCGCCGACGGTCGCCGCCATGGCCGGTGAGTTCGCGGCCGTCGCCAGGACGACGACGGCACCGCCCAGCTTCTTGAGCTCGGCCGCGACGTCGGATGCGTTGGAGTCGATGTAGTGGTGGGCGCCCAACTCCCTGGCGTCCGCTTCCTTGGCCGCTCCCCGCGCGATCGCGACGGTCTCGAAGCCCATGGCCCTGGACCACTGCACGCCGAGGTGGCCGAGGCCGCCGATGCCGAGCACGGCGACGAGGTCGCCCGCCTTGGCCCGCGTGCTGCGCAGGCCGTTGAACGTCGTCGCTCCGGCACACCCCATGGGTGCGGCTTCGACGAACGACAGCCCGTCCGGGATGCGGGCCAGCGCCGTCGCGGGCGCGGTGAGCGACTCGGCGTAGCCACCCGGGTAGTGCCAACTCGGCACCTGCATCCGCACGCACTGCATGAACTGGCCCTTGCGGCACGGGACGCACCGGTTGCAGTTGCCGCCGAACCAACCGACGGCGACCCGGTCCCCGACCGCGAAGTCCTCCACCTCGTCGCCCACCTCGGCAATGGTTCCGGCGGCCTCGTGTCCGGGGGTGAGTGGCCATTGCATCCCCGGGAATCCACCGTGGACGAAGCCCTGGTCGGTTCCGCAGACGCCACAGGCGGCGACGGCGATGCGAACGTGATCCCTTGGTGGCGAAGTGGTTTCGACGTCGGTCAGCGTCAACGCTGCACCGGCGGAGGGACGTGGACTGCGCGGTGAGTGGCCATGGTTCGACACTAGCCGCGCACATCGAACGACGGATGCCGGTGGCAGGAATCCGTCACCTTCGGGCAACAACGGATCACCGTTCTGGATCGAACTCAAGGGCACCGTTCGGGGACCGAGCATGCCGGTCGATCAACAACTCTCGGGCCAGCGCACCTGAACCCCGGCTGAGGGAGCGCCGGCCCGTCCAGGCCGCGCCGGTATCTTGGTGACCCATGACCACCACCAGCCTCGCGCTCATGCCGGACTTCCTGGACCCGGTGACGCTGATCGGGTACTTCGGTACCTGGGCTCTGGTGGGGTTGCTGGTCGTCATCTTCATCGAGTCCGGCGTGCTGTTCCCCGTGCTGCCCGGCGACACCCTGCTGTTCGTGGCGGGCATGCTCGCAGCGGGCACGGAGACCGCCACGAACGTCGACCAGAGCGACTTCGCGCTCTGGAAGCTGCTCGTGTTCATCCCGATCGCCGCCATCCTCGGTGGTCAGGTGGGCTATTGGATCGGCCGCAGCATCGGGACGGCGATGTTCAAGCCCAACGCGCGGTTCCTCAAGCAGCGGTACCTCGACGAGGCACACGCGTTCTTCGAGCAGCGCGGCCCGTTCGCCATCGTGCTCGCCCGGTTCGTGCCGATCGTGCGGACGTTGGCCCCGATCACCGCGGGCGCGGCCCGAATGGGCTACGGGGTGTTCACGCTCTTCAACGTCATCGGCGCAGTCGTCTGGGGCGTCGGCCTGGTCCTGCTGGGCTACGGGCTCGGCCAGTTCGAGATCATCCAGAAGCTGCTCGAGCCGATCTTCATCCTCATCGCACTCGTCTCGGTGCTGCCGATCTTCTTCGAGTGGCTCAAGCGGCGCAGGGCGGCCAAGCACGCGGGCGAGGCGGGCGAACCCGCCGCCGAGCAGTCCTAATGGGATCGAGCTCCCTGTAGAAGGAGTGCGGGTCGCGGCCTACGAGATGCGGATTTCGTGAAGTTGGCAGGCGCCTATCCGAGTTCGAGCGCGGCGGCCAACTCCCGAAGCGCAGGCCGCGGATCGAGCACCGGCGTGTCACCAAGCACCTGGAGCACGACGTGGTCTGCGCCCGCGTCGAGGTGCGCGCGCACGGACGCCGCCGCCTGCTCCACCGAACCCATCCCAACTAGCGCCCGCGCCAACCGGTCGGAGCCACCGGGTACCAGATCCGAGTCGTCGAAACCCTGCCGCAGCCACGAGTTGCGATAGTTCGGTAGCGCGCTGTAACCCGTGAGGTGCCCGTGCGCCCACTGCAACTGGTCGTCGGGGGAACCGCCGACGGCGACGGCCTGCTCGGACACGATCCACTTGTCGGGTCCGAGGATGTCGCGCGTGACGCTGGTCTGTTCCGGCAACACCAGGTACGGATGGGCGCCGTCGGCGTGGGTGCCGGACAGCTCGATCATCTTGGGCCCGAGCGCCGCAAGCAGCCGCACCGGCCGCCCCGCTCCCGGCTCGAACACCTCCGGGACCGCGGCCATCTTGTCGAGGTAGGCGCGCATCGTCGCCAACGGCTTGGCGTAGGTGCCGCCGATGCCTCCTTCGACGAGCGGCGCGTGACTGACGCCGAGCCCCAGCACGAAGCGCCCCGGGTACAGCGCGTTCATCGTGCGGCCGGCCGTCTCGGCCGCCTGAGGAATCCGGACGTGGATGTTGGCGATCCCGGTGCCGACCACCAGCCGCTCGGTGGCCGAGAGGAACGCCATGGACTCGACGAGGCAGTCCTTGCCACCGATCTCGGGGATGAAAAGCGAACCGTAGCCCAGGGATTCGATCTCCCGGGCCACCTCCTGGGCGTCGGGCATGGCCCAGGTCTCGCTGGCCCACCAGACACCGATGCGGCTGGGGAATTCGATGTCGGGGCGGCTGGAGTCGGTCATCACTCGACTCTAGGCAACGACCTTCGGTGGGTCGCCGAGGGTACGGTTGTTGACGGGCTTACTCGACGTTCGTGTTCAACAACCGTACCTTCGGCGGCTAGGGCTTGAACCTTCCGGCGAACCCCCGCAGCGGAATGTCGGCACTGGTGAGCAGCCCGGGCGGGGCCGCCACCACCGACTTGATGACGTTGAGCGCGGGCAGGCCGGTGATCGTCATGCCGATCGAGGCGAAGTTGTCCGGGTTGGATAGATCGACGCCTGGCTTGGGGAAGATCATGTGCTTGTTGTAGATGCACGGATCGCCCTTGATCTGAGTGATGTAGCAGCCCTTGATGTCCCAGCTCGGGTCGGTGTGCGGCGTCATCTGCCACTCGAGGTGCGTCTCGACCTTCGGCACTCCGTCGACCATGCCCTGGTACTTGATGTAGTTGCCGCCGAGCGAGCCCTTCGGGAGCGTGTACCAGCCCAGGTCGACGTCCTTGGTGCACGCACCGAGCTCATAGCTGAACTTGACCTCGTCGAGTTGGACGTCGAAGCAGTCGGCCATCATCAGCACGCTGTCGGCGAAGACGCGGGTGTACTTCTCGAGCTTGCCGGGGATGCTCGGGTCGTCGACGGGCAGCCCGTAGCCGACCTCGATCCAGGTGTCCTTGCTGTGGTGACACGACACGTCGACGGACTCGATGGTGGTGACGTTCTCGATCTCCGCGACGTCGGCCGAACACACCACGCCGAGGATCTGGTTCACCCCGGGGTTCATCCCGGTGCCGTAGAACGTAGACCCGCCCTTCTCACAGGCTTCGGCCAGCAGCTGCGTGACGGGCTTGCCCGACGGGTGTGGGTGGTTGGTGTCGCGGTGCCATCCGGTGATCCAGTCCGCGGTGGTGACGATGTCGATCCCGGCCTCGAGGACCTTGACGTAGAGGTCCTCGTCGGGGAACACGCCGTGGAAGGTCAGCACGTCGGGTTTGGCGGCGATGATCTCGTCCACCGCCCCGGTGGCCAACACGCCGATGGGGTCCAGTCCGACGAGCTCGCCTGCGTCGCGGCCGATCTTCTCCGTTGTGTAGCAGTGCAATCCGATCAGTTCGAGGTCGGGGTGCGTGGCGATGCGCCTGATCATCTCGGAGCCGACGTTGCCGGTCGCGACCTGGAATACTCGGATCGGCGTGCTGCTGGAAGACATTGACACTCAGCCCTTCTGGTTGGTCGTCGTGGTGTGGAGGTCACGGGCTTGAAGGTCCGCGGCGCTGCCGCCACGGCCGTCGGGATAGAACTGCACTGCCCAGTTGCGGATCGCCGTGAAGCCCTCGTACTCCGATGACGAAAGCGCGGGCGGATCCGAATAGCGTTGGTGGGACCAGATGTGGACGTCCTGGCTGAACTGGCGGATGACTTCCTGGCCGAATTCCTGCGCCTTCGTCGCCGCCCTTTCTTGGCGTGCGGGGTCGGACTTGCCGGGGGTGCGGCCGATGTACACCATGAAGCGGACGTCGGAGGTGTGCTCGTCGACTGGCGTGATGGCAGAGATGGTTCGGTTGTCGACCATCCCCCAACTCTTCGTCACGGCGATGCCGAGGCCGCCGTTGATCGCCTCGACCCCGCTGCGGACGTCCTCGATCGACTGCTGATCGTCACCCTCGAAGGTGATGGTGAAGTCCACGTACGAAACGGGTTCGGCGAAGTCGTGCCGGGTGAACACGGGCACGATCGGTGTCTGGTGCACGAACTTGAAGTGCGCGAAGTCGACGCCGTTCTCGAGCACGTACTGCGGATGCAGCTCCAGCGCTTCGCGGTACAGGCGCTGCTGCGGGTAGTAGTCGGCGGCGCTGCTTCCGCCGGAGAAGCTCGCGAACACGTCCGGCGCGTCGAAGAACGGCTCGCGCCCCTCGACGTCGTGCCAGATGTAGATCGACTCGTTGCGCTCGGCGACTGGGTAGGTGCGCATGCGGCGCCCCCGGTTCGGTCGCGGCTCGTACGGGACGCAGACGTTGCGGCCCTCGGAGTTCCACTGCCAGCCGTGGAACGGGCACTGAATCACCTCGCCCTCGACGTGGCCGCCGAAACCCAGGTGGGCACCGAGATGCTCGCAGTACGCATTCATGACGGTGACCTGCCCCGACTGGGCTCTCCAGGCCACCATTTCAGTGTCGAAGTACTTCATCGCATGCACGTCGCCGACGCCGACCTGGTCCGACCAGGCGACCTGGAACCAGCCGGTCGGCTTCATGGACAGCGGCGGTTTGGCCATGTCGACAAGAATCACAGAGGGCTCTATGATTCGTCAAGTGTCGGAGTCGTTGACCAGCGCGAGGCGCACGAACCGTCGCGGCCAAGCCACCCGCGACGCCATGCTCGACGCCGCGTTGCGCGCGCTCGCCACCGGCGACGCCTCGGCGGCGTCCGGCAACCGCATCGCCAAGGACGCCGGCGCCACCTGGGGTGCGGTCAAGTACCAGTTCGGCGACATCGACGGGCTGTGGGCCGCGGTGCTGCGCCGCACCGCCGAACGCCGTGGGCAACTCGATCCCTCGCTCTTCGCGCAAACGCTCATGGGCACCTCCCGGGCCGCCCCCAACGCACCGCTGCGGGAACGCGTCGCTGCGATCATCGACCTGCTCTTCGACGGGCTGTCCGCCCCTGACTCGCGGGCCATCGAGACGCTGCGGGCCGCACTCCCGCGCGACGGGGCCGAGTTGGATCGGCTGTATCCGCAGACCGCAGCCGAACTTCAGTCGTGGGGGCGCAGCTGGATCGCCGCCTGCCAGAACGCCTTTGCCGACGTCGACGTCGATCCAGAACGCGTCCGCGAGGTCGCCTCCTTCATTCCCGGCGCCATGCGCGGCCTCGTCTCGGAGCGCCAGCTCGGGTCGTACTACGACCTGGAGCTGGCCCGACGCGGACTGACCAACGCGATCGTCGGCTACCTGCAGCATTCCCGCACGGACTGAGCTTCCCGGTCATGCCAACGCGGCGAACAACTCCCGCAGCCCGCTCAGCGAGTGCGCGGGTAGGAACACGTCGCAGTACGGCAATGCGGCCGCCATCGACCCCGCCAGAGGCGCGAATCCCGGGGCCGCCGCGCGCGGATTGAGCCAGACGATGCGCTCGGCGCGGCGGCGGACCCGGGCCAGCGCACGTTCGAGCACCTCGGGTGGATCGGCGTCCCAGCCGTCCGAGGCGATGATCACCACCGCGCCGCGAAGCGCGCTGCCGCGCGGCTGGCGCAGCAGCGCGGAGACCGACCGGCCAAGGTGCGTCCCGCCGAACCGATCGCCGACCCTGGCGTTGGCGCGCGCGAGGGCCACCTCGGCAGAGCGATGGGACAGCGCGGGCGTCAACCGGGTCAGCGACGTCGCGAACGCGAATACCTCTGGCCGGATTCCGGATTGGCGCAGCGCCGCTGCCCGCATCAAGTGCAGATAGATCGTCGCGTAGGGCTGCATCGACCGGCTCACGTCGCAGGCCAGCACGACGGGCCGGGGTCGACGGCGGCGCCTGGTGCGGGCCAGTGTCACCGGTTCCCAGCTGGTCGAGCGCGACGCGGAGATCGTCCGTCGCAGATCGATGCGGGTTCCGTGGCTGCTGGCCGCTCGCCGCATGCTGCGCCGCTGGGGCCAGTGCGCGGTGGCCCGTTCCAACCAGGTACCCAACAGCCGGAGGTCTCCGGCGTCGAAGGCCTCGAACGGTTCGTCGGAACGCCCGGCCAGCTGGCTGGGAAGCGCATCTGGGAGCGTGACGCTCGCATCGGTCGGCTCCGCCGCGCCCACCACCGCCGGACGGGTCACCCAGGGCAGGCCACCACCGTCGATCGCGGCGCCCGCCGCGGTCCGCCCAGCGGGCACCCACGCCGTCGCGCCCGCGTCGCCAGGACCTCGGCGTTGCGCGAACGGGTCCAGCACCAGCACGGCGTCGGAGAACACCGCGTGGAACACGGCCTCGAAACGGGCGAGGTCCTCCACGCGGTTGACCAGCGTAAGCCGCGCAGCCCAGTACAGCTCGTCGTAGGACGAGGTACCCAGGAGCTCCAGCGCAGCCACGAATCCGGTTGGCCCGCTGGCCGATACGACCACGCCACCGGCGCGCAACCGCGCCACCAGCGTCACCGCGAACACCGCGCGGTCGACCCCGCGCAGGACCAGCGGCGGACTCACGGCCGACGGGCGCCCTTGCGGGCCAGTCGCAGCCGACCCACCGTGAAGACGAAGGCGGCCAATGCGAACAGGCCCGCGATGATCGGTCCGTACTTCTTCAGCGCGCCACCGCCCGCCAACGCGAGCAGATCGATCGGCGCGGGTTCGGCGGCCGCCCGGACGGTCGGGGCGGCGGTCGGCGACTGCTCGGCCGTCGCCGCGACTGCGGGAGCGTCGTCCGCCACCAGTCGGGCCTCCAGCGAGTCCACGAACTGCCCAAGCAGCTTCTCCGAAACCTGTTGCAACATCCCGCTACCGAACTGGGCGAGCTTGCCGACCACCTTCAGGTCGGTGTCGACGGTGACGCGGGTCCGATTTCCCGCACCGTGAAGTTGGGCGGTGACCGTGGCGGCGGCGTTCCCGGTGCCGCGGGACTCCTTGCCCTTGGCGTCGATCACCGCGCGGTACTGCTCGCGGTCCTGTTCGACGAAGTGCACCTTGCCGCTGAACTCGCTGGTGACCGGTCCCACCTTGATCTTCACCTTGCCGGTGACGTCGTCGCCGTCCCGGCCGGTCATCTGCGCGCCCGGCATGAGCGGGATGACCTGCTCGAGGTCGGTGAGCACGTCCCAGGCCTCCTCGATCGGGGCGCTCACCGTGAACTCGTTGGCGATCTTCATCTCGGGCTTCCTCTCAGTTCGACCAGTGCGTCGCGGAGCAACTCACCGTCTTCGGGGGTTTTGGCCAACGCGCCGAGGCTGGCCACGGCGGGCGGATCCGCCAGTTCGGTCACGCCGAGTGCGACCAGCGCCGCCACCCAGTCGATGGCCTCGGCCACACCGGGCGGCTTGTCCAGGTCGAGTTCTCTTGCGGTAGCGATGAACTGGGCGGCGTGCTCGATCAGCGGGGTGGTGGCTCCCGGCACCGTGCGGCGCACGATCGCGGCCGCTCTGGCCGGCTCCGGGTACTCGATCCAGTGGTACAGGCAGCGGCGGCGAAGAGCGTCGTGCAGGTCGCGGCTGCGATTGGACGTCAACACCACCAGCGGCGGTTGCTGCGCGACGAACGTACCCAGTTCGGGCACGGTCACCGCGGCCTCACCGAGGAACTCCAGCAGCAGCGCCTCGAATTCGTCGTCGGCACGGTCGATCTCGTCGATCAGCAATACCGGCGGCGTTGGCCCGCGGTGCCGCACGCACTGCAGGATCGGCCGCTCGACCAGGTACGCCTCGGAGTACAGGTCGGCTTCGGCGATGCTCGAGGCGCTCGCCTCGGACAGCCGGATGCTGAGCAGCTGACGCTGATAGTTCCAGTCGTAGAGGGCCTCCGCGGCCGTCAGCCCCTCGTAGCACTGCAGCCGGATCAGAGGCGCGTCGAGCACGGCGGCCAGAGTCTTCGCCGCGGCGGTCTTGCCGACGCCCGGCTCGCCCTCGAGTAGCAGCGGCCGGCCCAGTGCGGTGGCCAGGTAGAGCGCAGATGCCGTGCCGACGTCCAGGAGGTATCCGTGGTCGTCGAATCGTCGTGTCACCTCGGCGAGGTCGGAGAACCGGGTCATGGCGCCACCGATTCGAGGAGCCGCCGGTAGTCGGCCCAGGTGTCGACGTCGAGCGGCACCGCGTCGTCGATGGGCACCTCGTGCACCGGGAACCGCTTCGAGGCCCGGTTCTGGTCGATGAGCTTCCACACGCCCTTGTCTCCGTGCAGTCGGCCCAGGTCACCGAACACGCTGCGGCTCAGCCAGAACGGGTGTCCGATGCCGTCTCGATACCGGCACACTGCGATCGGACCGCGGAACCGTTGCGCCACAAGCGCTTCCACGGTGGTCGGCGCCATTGCGGGCTGATCGCCCAACATCAGCACGATGCCTTCCGCCTCCGGATCGAGGGCGCCCAGTGCGACGCGCAACGACGACGAGCAACCCGACCCGGCGTCCTCGGCGACCACCACGTCCACGCCGTCGAGCCGCACACTCCGGCGGATCTGTGCCTCCGCACCGCCGAGCGTGAGGATGATCTGGTCGAAGCCGCAGCTGCGCGCGATGTCCAGGGTAGCCCCCAACACCGTGGTATCCCGGTATGGCAGAACCTGTTTGGGCGTGCCGAGCCTGCGGGACCGCCCCGCCGCCAGCACGACCCCCGTGACGCGGTCAGTGGCCATGTGCCGCGCAGTGCGACTCGGCAGCGGGCGGCGCGGACTCGACCGGGAGCGGCGCGATGGCCAGGCCGCCCATGCGGATGGCCGCGATCACCTCGGCGATGATGGACACGGCGATCTCCGCGGGCGTCGTCGCTCCGATCGGCAGCCCGACCGGGGTGTGCACGCGGGCCCGCTCGACCTCGGACAGCTCGAGAGAGTCCAGGATCGCCGCGCCGCGAACTCGACTGGCCACCAGTCCGATGTAGCCCACGTCGGCGTCCAGGGCAGCGCGGATCTGCTCGGCTTCCGGGCCGCCGTGACTGGCGATCACCACCGCCGTCGCGCCATTCATCCCGTCGGCGTCGTCACGTGCCACGTCATAGCCCAGCGCTGCGCACAGGTCGGCCAGCGCCGTCGCGATGGGGGTGGCGCCGCAGATCCGCATCAGCGGCGCGGGCACCTGTGGCGTGAGGAAGATCTCCAGCGCCCCACCCGAGAGACAGGGGTTGACCACGACACACGCGCCCGGCGCCTCGGGGAAGTGCACGTCGCCGTCGGGCAGCACCCGAAGCAGCACGCTCTCCCCCGCTTGCAGCGCACCGAGTGCCGCCTTGCGCACCGAGTTCTGCGCGCACTCACCTCCGACGAACCCCTCGATCGTCCCGTCCGCCAACAGGATCGCCTCGTCGCCGGGGTGCGCCGAGGTGGGATGCTGCGCACGCACGACGGTCGCGTGAACGAATGGCATTCGGGCTCGCAGCAGTTGCTGCGCGCGGTCGGTCATGGTCATGGTGCTCCTCGGGACGGTGCGCTAGATCGGAGGGGTGGGACGACCCTGCATCGCCTCCCATACCCGCGACGGGGTCAACGGCATGTCGGCGTGCCGAAGTCCGAACGGCGCCAACGCATCCACCACCGCGTTGACCACCGCTGGCGGCGACCCGACGGTCGCAGACTCGCCGACGCCCTTGGCGCCGATCGGATGGTGCGGAGACGGTGTCACGGTGTGGCCCGTCTCGAAGTGCGGAACCTCCATCGCCGTCGGAATCAGGTAGTCCATCAGCGATCCCCCGAGGCAGTTGCCTTCCTCGTCGAACGCGATCATCTCCATCAGCGCCATCCCGATGCCGTCGGTGATGCCACCATGAATCTGGCCCTCGATGATCATGGGGTTGATCCGGGTACCACAATCGTCCACGGCCAGGAACCGGCGCACCTTGACCACCGCGGTACCCGGGTCGACGTCGACCACACAGAAGTACGCACCGTACGGATACGTGAGATTCTCTGGGTTGTAACAGATCTGGGCATCCAGCCCACCCTCCAAACCCTCGGGCAGGTCGCCTGCGCCGTGCGCGCGCATCGCGATGTCGGCGATCGTCACCGACGCCGACGGGTCGCCCTTGACGTGGAACGACCCCTTCTCCCAATCGAGATCGGCCACCGACACCTCGAGCATTCCCGAGGCGATGATCTTCGCCTTGTCGCGCACCTTGCGCGCGACCAGTGCGGCCGCGGCACCAGAGACCGGCGTGGACCGGCTGCCGTAGGTCCCCAGCCCGAAGGGCGTCTGATCGGTGTCGCCGTGCACGACGTCGATGTCCTCCGGCGGGATGCCCAGTTCCTCGGCGACGATCTGCGCGAACGTCGTCTCGTGGCCCTGGCCCTGCGACTGGACCGACAGTCGCACAACGGCCTTGCCGGTCGGGTGGACCCGTAGTTCGCACCCGTCGGCCATGCCGAGTCCGAGGATGTCCATGTCCTTGCGCGGCCCGGCGCCGACGGCCTCGGTGAAGAACGCCATGCCGATGCCCATCAACTCGCCACGTTCCCGCTTCTCGGCCTGCTCGGCGCGCAGTGCGTCGTAGCCGACCATGTCCATGGCCAGCCGCATGGTGGTCTCGTAGTCACCCGAGTCGTACACCCATCCGGTCTTGGACTTGTACGGAAACTGCTCGGGTTTCAACAGGTTTCGTAGCCGCAGTTCCGCCGGGTCGAGCTTCATCTCGAAGGCCAGGCAGTCCACCAGGCGCTCGACGAAGTACACCGCCTCGGTGATGCGGAACGAGCAGGCGTACGCCACCCCGCCCGGCGCCTTGTTGGTGTAGACCGCCGTCATGTGGCAGTAGGCGGCCTCGATGTCGTAGCTTCCGGTGAACACACCGAAGAAGCCGGCGGGATATTTGATCGGCGATGCCACACCGTTGAATGCGCCGTGGTCGGCGAGCACGTTCGACCGGATCGCCAGGATCTTGCCGTCGGAGGTGGCGGCGATCTCGCCGACCATGATGTAGTCGCGGGCGAACCCGGTGCTGGTCAGATTCTCGCTGCGGTCCTCCATCCACTTGACCGGCTTGCCAAGCACGAGTGACCCGACGATCGCGCAGACGTACCCCGGGTAGATCGGCACCTTGTTGCCGAAACCGCCGCCGATGTCAGGCGAGATGACCCGGATCTTGTGCTCGGGTAGCCCGGCCACCAACGCGTACAGCGTGCGGTGAGCGTGCGGCGCCTGCGACGTCGACCACAGCGTGAGCTTGCCGGTGACCGGGTCGAGATCGGCGACGGCGCCGCAGGTTTCCATCGGCGCCGGGTGCACCCTGGGATAGACGATCTCCTGCTTCACCACGACGTCGGCCTTGGCGAACGCCGCATCGGTGGCCGCCGCGTCCCCCGTCTCCCAGTCGAAGCAGTGGTTGTCCGTCTTGCCCTCGAGGTCGGTGCGGATCACGGCGGCGTCGGGGTCGAGCGCCTTGCGGGCATCCACGACCGGATCCAGCGGGTCGTACTCGACATCGATGAGCTCCAACGCATCCCGCGCGGAGTACCGGTCCTCTGCGACGACGAACGCCACTTCCTGACCCTGGAAGCGCACCTTGTCGGTGGCCAGCACCGCTTGCACGTCGTTGGACAACGTCGGCATCCACGCCAGGCCCTTCTCGGCGAGGTCGGCTCCGGTGACGACGGCCTTCACCTTCGGATGTGCCTGTGCCGCAGACACGTCGATGGACACGATGCGGGCGTGCGCGTAGGGCGAGCGCAGGATCGCCAGATGCAGCATGCCGGGCAGCTTCACGTCGTCGACGTAGTTGCCACGGCCACGGATGAACCGCGGGTCCTCCTTGCGCAGCATTCGGCCGTGCCCACACGGCTTCTGGTCGTTGTCGGCCAGGTCGTCGGGTGAGGGTGGCCGTTCGTGGATGGTGGTCACGGCGCGGTCACCTCTGCATTCGCATGGTTGGCGGCCCACTGAACGGAGCGCACGATGGTGGTGTAGCCGGTGCACCGGCAGATCTGGCCCGAAATCGCCTCGCGGATCTCGGCTTCCGTCGGATCGGGGTTGCGGTCCAGCAGCGCCCGCGCGGTGATCAACATCCCGGGGGTGCAGAAGCCGCATTGCAGGCCGTGGCACTGCATGAAGCCCTCCTGGACGGGATCCAGCCTGCCGTCGACCTCCAGGCCTTCGACCGTGCGGACCGCGTGCCCGGAGGCCATCGCCGCGAGCATCGTGCAGGACTTCACGGGCTCGCCGTCGACGTCGACGACGCAGGTCCCGCAGTTGGAGGTGTCACAGCCCCAGTGCGTGCCGGTGAGCCCGAGCTCGTCGCGCAGGAAGTGCACCAGCAGCGTGCGGGGCTCGACCTCGGCCGTCACGGGTTCGCCGTTGACCGTCATGTTCACCTGCATCAGTGAGTCCTCAATTCCCTTGTCGCCCTGCAGCGTTGCGTAACCGCTCGACGGAGGTTCGCAATGTCCGGATGGTCAGTTCGGAGGCCAGGTGCCGCTTGTAGTCCGCGCTGCCGCGCATGTCGGACATCGGTTCGCAGGCCTCGGCGGCAGCCGCACCGGCCGCGGCGAACGTCTGCTCCGTGGCCGGCTTGCCGACCATGGCCTGCGCCAGCGCTGCCAGCCCCTCCGCGTCGGGGGCGACGGCCGTCAGGCCCACGCGCGCGGCGGCGATGGTGTCGCCCTCCAGGGTGAGCCTGCGCACCGGCGGCCGCCACCGCCCAGTCCCCAACCCTGCGTTCCACCTTCGCGTATGCGCTCGACGTGTCGAGCCGCAACGGAATGCGGATCTCCACCAACATCTCGTTGTGCGCCAATGAGGTTTCGTAGGGACCGGCCAGGAAGTCGTCGATCGCAATCTGGCGTTCTCCCGACGGGCCCCGCGCCACGCAGACGGCGGACAGGACCGTGCACACGGTGGTGAGGTCCTCGGCTGGGTCGGCCTGACACAGCGACCCGCCGACGGTGCCGCGGTTGCGGACGACGGGGTCGGCGATCACCTTCTCGGCGTCTCGGAAGATCGGACACACCGCGAACAACGCGTCCGACTCGAGCACCTCCCGGTGCCGGGTCATCGCCCCCAGTCGCGCCAACGTCGGATCACTGTGCCCCCCGACGACGAGGTAACCCAACTCGGGCGCCAAGTCGTTGATGTCGATGAGGTACTCCGGGTTGGCGATGCGCAGTTTCATCATCGGCAGCAGGCTGTGCCCGCCCGCGACGATCATCGCGTCCTCGCCGAGGCGGTCGAGCAGGCCGACGGCGTGGTCGACGCTGGTGGCGCGCTCGTACTCGAATGGTCCGGGAACTTGCATGTGACTGGCCTCACATTCTGGGCTGGGCCACCAGTCTCCGTGCGGTCGACGGGCCCGTCAATACTGGGTTAAGCGATCGCTTAACTCGGTGCATCCGTGCAGCTAGCAGCTGTAAGTTGGCTGTGTACGAGGGCGCCGGGGGCGGCTCGTTCAGGTCAGTTCGCCAGGGAGCGGACGTAGGCTGCTTCCGTGACACCGGCTCAATTGCGCGCCTACTCCGCCGTGGTGCGGCTCGGGTCGGTGCACGCCGCCGCGGCGGAATTGCGGGTGTCCGACGCCGGGATCTCGATGCACATCGCCCAGTTGCGCAAGGAACTGGACGACCAGCTGTACTCGCGAACCGCTTCGGGCCTGGCCTTCACTCCTGGGGGGCTACGGTTGGCCAGCCGCGCCGTCGAGATCCTCGGCCTACAGCTACAGACCGCGATCGAGGTGACCGAGGCCGCCCACGGCCGCCGGCTGCTGCGCATCGCCGCGTCGAGCGCGTTCGCTGAGCACGCCGCGCCCGGCCTGATCGAGTTGTTCTCGTCGCGCGCCGACGACCTGTCGGTTGAGCTCAGCGTCCATCCGGCGACCCAGTTCGGCCACCTCATCGCCTCGCGCGCCGTGGACATCGCGCTGGGTCCCGCAAGCGTTGACCTAGACCAAGCGATCGCCGTCCGCCCCTTCCTCAAGTACCAGCTCATCACGGTGGCTGCCCCGGACAATCCGTTGGCGACCGGCACGCCTACGCCGTCCGCATTGCGCGAACAGCAGTGGATGCTCGGCCCGTCGGCCGGCGGGGTGGACGGCGAGATCGCGGCAATGCTAAGGAAGCTCGCGATTCCCGACGCGCAGCAACGGATCTTCCAGAGCGACGCCGCGGCGCTCGAGGAGGTTCAACGCGTCGGCGGTGTCACGTTGACGATCGGGTTCGCGGTGGCGAAGGATCTCTCGCACGGACGGCTCGCGCACGTGAAGGGGCCGGGTTTGCAGGCCTCCGGTGAGTGGTGCGCGTTCACGCTGAGCCCGTCCGCCCGCCAGCCCGCGGTGTCGGAGCTGGTGCGGTTCATCACCACCCCGCGATGCACCCAGGCGATGATCCGCGGAACGGGCGTCGGTGTCACCAGATTCCGGCCGAAAGTCCATGTGACCCTGTGGAGTTAGGGACGCGTTCGCTCCAGTGTCTGAATCGCTGACCAGCGCTAGCCCCACCGCCGGTTATCCACAGTCTGGGTTTCATCCACAACTTCGGTTCTGGCGGTGGCGACCGGCTGGTTCGGTCAACCAGGATTGAATGCATGCTCGACGAATTGGCGCGGTTGGATGATGGCGGCTTGCTCGGTGCGATGAGCCAGTCGTTGCGGGAAGAACGCGCCGCCGCTGCCCGCCGAATGGTGGCCCTGGGACTGCTGACGCAGCGCCGAGTGATCAATGCCAACCCGGACCGCCAGTTCTGGTGCATCGATGACCGGGAGGCACTCGCCGGGGAGGTCGGCGCGGAGTTGGGCATTAGCCGCGCCCGCGCCTCGGCCGAGATGTCCTACGGCGAAACCCTGGTGACGCGGCTACCCAAACTCGCCGAACGGTTCCTGGCCGGCGAAGTCGACGTCCGCGTGATCACCGCCATCGACTACCGCACCCATAACGTCCAAGACTCCGACCTCGTCGCCCGCCTCGACACCATGCTCGCCGAGCAAGCGCCTGGCTGGAACAAGTTGTCGCGGGAAAAGCTCATCCACGTGATCGATTGGTTGGTCATCAACCTCGATCCGGACGCCCGCCGGATCGTGCGCGACCGGAACGACGACCGTCGGATCGAGATCACCCCCGACGCATACCAGCCCGGCATGGCCGAAGTATGGGGTCGGCTACCTGCCGCCGGCGGCGCCACCCTCGACAAGCGGCTCGACGGCCTCGCCGCCACGGTGTGCAGGGACGATCCCCGGACCAAGGCCCAACGCCGCGTAGACGCGTTGATTGCCCTTTCCGAAGGGGCCACCACGCTGACATGCGAATGCGGCATACCGGATTGCCCTGCTGCCCAGGCGGATACGCCCGACGCGCTTACGCAGGTGATCATCCACGTGATCGCCGAAGAGGGCACCGTCGCCGAACACAGCACGGGCGTGCGGCAAGATACCCCCGCCGAGCAGAACGCCGAGGCCGGCGTGACCGCGGCCGAAACGGCCGGGCCCACCGAGACAGCCCCCGTCGACAGCGCGGGCTCCAAACCCGGCTACCTGCCGGGGTACGGGCCCATCCCGGCCGAGTCGGTACGCGAGTTGGCGAAGAAGGCCCGACTGAGGCCCCTGATCATTCCGAAGAATCCCCCTCCCGAACCGCACTACCGGCCCTCCACCGCGCTCGCGGAATTCATCCGCGCCCGCGATCTGACCTGTCGCTGGGTCGGCTGCAACGTGCTTGCAGAGTTCTGCGACGTCGACCACACGATTCCTTGGCCGTTCGGGGCCACCCACCCGTCGAACACCAAGCTGTACTGCCGTACCCACCACCTGATGAAGACCTTCCTCGTCGGCCCGGGTGGGTGGCACGAACTTCAGCTGCCTGACGGCACCATGGTGTGGACTGCCCCGACCGGTCGCACGTATGTCACCAAACCCGCTGGCAGTCTTTTCTTCCCACAGTTGGCCAGCCCCACCGGAACGCTGGACCCGTCCAACGGGTCGCCGCCGACCGACGCGTCGAAGACGGTGATGATGCCGCTGCGCAAGCGAACTCGCGCCGCCGAACGGGCCGCCCGCATCGAGTGGGAACGCGGCGTCAATCGCGCCCGCATGCTCGCCGACCCGCCGCCCTTCTAGCTCTCGGCCCCGGGTAAGCGTGGGGTCTAGACCTCGCCGACGTCAGTCGGCGGGTGACCCCTGCTCCAGTGCGCGGATCAAACTCGCTGCGTCCCATGGCCCCCTGTGCCGTCGTCCGTTGACGAAGAACGTCGGCGTCGAGTTGAGGTCCATCAGTTCGGCGTCCTGCGCATCGTCCAGCACCCGGTGCAGCACCTTGGACGTGTGTAGATCGTCGTCGAACCTTCCGACGTCACAACCGACTCCGTCGGCGTACCGGTAGATGTGTTCCCATTCCAGATAGTCCTGGAACTCGAACATGCGAACGGCCAATTCGAAGAAGCGGCCTTGCAGCGCCGCGGCTTCGCTGGCCCGCGCCGCGTCCAGCGCATGCGGGTGCACGCGTTCCAGCGGCAGGTGGCGCCACACGTATCGCAATCGATCGCCGAAGTGGTCGCGGACCTCGTCGATGGACCCGGTGGCGCGGCTACAGAACGGGCACTCGAAGTCACCGTACTCGACCAGGGTGAGCGGAGCGTTGGGGTTGCCCCGGATGTGGTCGCGATCCGGATCGACGTCGCGAAGCAGCTTGGCGCCCA
The DNA here is from genome assembly GCA_963791215.1 of uncultured Actinomycetota bacterium. GTDB lineage: Bacteria > Actinomycetota > Actinomycetes > Mycobacteriales > Mycobacteriaceae > Mycobacterium. Next base: position 113,591 of record CAWBRR010000024.1, read on the forward strand.
CCGCAACCGGCGGAAAGAGCCGGTCGGTGACGCGAAACCACAACCAGCCGAAGGCAAACGCCAGCACGGATGCCGCCAGCACGCCGACTCGGGCCAGGTCTTGCTTGACCGGATCGGAGATCGCGATGTCGACGATGAACAGTGAAATGGTGAATCCGATGCCCGAGAGCGCGGCACCACCGGCGATGCGGCGCAACGTCAGCCCCGGCGCCAATTGACCGATGCCTGTGGCGCGCACGATCGCGGTCGCCCCGGTGATGCCGACGAACTTGCCGACCACCAGACCGGCGATCACTCCCCACGTGAGCGGAGAGCTCACCGCTTCCGAGAGGGTGGCGAAGTCCAGCCGCACGCCCGCGTTCGCGAGCGCAAACAAGGGCAGCACCAGAAAGGAAACGTACGGCGCGAACACGGTCGTCAGGCGTTCGTTGATGGAGATCGATTCGCGCAGGCTGCGCGTCGCGGCCCTGGCGTACTCCGAGTTCGGCGATTGCCGGAAGGCGCGGATCACCTTGACGGCGTCTTCGACCCGCTGCCGCTCCGGAGTGAACGCCGGGATCAGTAGCGCCACCGCCACGCCAGCCAATGTCGGGTGGACGCCCCCGAGCAGCAACGCGAGCCACAGCCCGAAGGCCAGCACGCAGTAGGCCGGCCCCCGACCCATGGGCAGCACCCGAACCGCGGCGATGGCCGCGATCAGGGCCACCGCGCTCAGCAGCGGGACGATCCGGACGTCGTCGGTGTAGAACAACGCGATCGCCAGCAGCGCCCCGACGTCGTCGACGACCGCCAGGGTGAGCAGGAAGGTGCGGAGGCGCGCCGGGTACTTGGGACCGATGATCGCCAACGCACCGACGAGAAACGCCGTGTCAGTGGAGATCACCACGCCCCAGGCTCTCGCGTCGTCGCCTGCGGGGTTGAACGCCAGGAACACGATGGCGGGCAGGATCAGCCCAGCGACCGCGGCGATCACCGGGACGGCGGCGCGGGCCCGGTCGGTGAGCTCGCCGATGGTGAACTGGCTCTTGACCTCCAGTCCGACGGCGAAGAAGAAGAAGGTCATCAGCCCGTCGTTGACCAGGTGCTTGACGGTGAGCTCGGTGTGGAAGCCGCCGAGGGTCAGCCCGACGTGTGTGTTCCAGAACTCCGAATAGGTGTGCGCCCACGGTGAATTCGCCCACACGATGGCAATGACCGTGAAGGCCAAGAGCAACGCCGCCGCGGTGTTCTCGCCACTGCGGGCTGCCGTCGGATCGCGGCCGAACCTGCTGGGCGTCGCCGGACCCGGACGCGGTGCATCACTCGAATCCAACGTGACGTCTGGCTCCGGGCTGGGCTCGGTCACGTCGGGACGTGCTCCGTGAACACGCTAAGCAGGTCGGGCCCGTCCACCTCGCGCGCCGTCGGCCCGTCGGATGGTTTGGCGCCCAACGGAATGGGCTCCGACCTCCATGCGACCTCGAACCTGCCAGTCGACTTCATCGAGCGCGTCGGTCCGGTCATACCGACAAGAATCACAGAGATGTCCATGATCCGCCAAGCGTGGGACACACCATCACCTCACGCACCTCAGCCCTGAAGCCGCCCGGACAGCAGGTGGGCCTGCTCCAGCAGCAAGGTCCCCAACTCGTGATGACGATCCGGCTTGAACCGTGTCTCGACCCCGGTGAGGCTCAGCGCCCAGGCGGGCTGGCCGCTCTGGTCGAACACGGCTGCACCGATGCCCCAGCTGCCCTCGACGATCAACGCAGGATTGATCGCATAGCCGGTGTGCCGCGTGGCGGCGATGCGGGCCCGGATCGCCGCTTCCGAGTGGCCTGCTCCCCATGCCGACTCCAGTTGGATGCGGGCGAAGTAGGCGTCGACGTCGCGGTCCGGCAGATGGCTGAGGATGGCCAACCCCGCACTGGCCACGCCGAGCGGAAATCTGATCCCGACGTGCAGCACGTGCGAGCGCAGGGGGAAACTGCCCTCCTCGTTGAGTACGCAGACCGTCTCGTCGCCGCGCCGGGCGGAGAAGAACGCACTCTCGCCCGTCTCACGGGCCAACCGCGTGATCGCCAAGCGCGCTTGATCCGTGACGTCGTACCGGTAGGCGGCACCCACCCCGAGCAGGTACAGCTCGGGCCCGAGCGACCAGCGTCCCGACTTCGGATCGCGCGCCACCAGGTGTTCGTCAGCGAGCGACACCAGCAGCCGATGAGCGGTCGGGCGAGCCAGCCCCGCGAGTTTCGCGAGCTCGGTGGTCGACGCGCCTGCGGGTTCCGCTGCGGCAACCGCACGCAGCACCGCACCGACCCGCGCGACGACGTTCGCCCCTGGAGTTTGACCCACCACGGCTCCGATCCTAGGCGTTCACTAGATGAACACCAATGCCATGGATGCTCATCAGGCGAACAGTTTCCGAGAGCCAGCGCGCAGGGGTTGATTCGTCGAGAACGATCGTTGTTCAGTAGCCATCAGGTAAAACAGTCGGCGATACCAACCCCTTGCCATGCAATGCCGGGCGTTTGCAGAATGAACGTGAACGAACGGGCACGAAGGAGAGCCATGTCCTCGAAGATCTACGAATCCGCGGCCGCCGCAGTCGCCGACATCACCGACGGCGCCACCCTGGCAGTCGGTGGCTTCGGCCTGTGCGGCATCCCGGACCGGCTCATCGAAGCCGTCGCACAATCGTCCGCGACCGATCTCGAGGTGTTCTCGAACAACTGCGGCGTCGACGGCGTCGGCCTGGGAGTGCTGCTGTCACTCGCGCGTGTGCGGCGCGTCACCGCGTCCTACGTGGGCGAGAACAAGGAGTTCGCCCGCCAGTACCTCGCGGGCGAACTCGAGGTCGAACTCACGCCCCAGGGCACCCTCGCCGAACGCATGCGCGCAGGCGGAGCAGGCATCCCTGCGTTCTTCACGCCCGCGGGTGTCGGCAGTCCCGTCTCTGACGGTGGCCTCCCGTGGCGGTACGCACCCGACGGTTCGGTGGCCATCGCTTCGCCGCCCAAGGAGATTCGAGTATTCAAGGGCAAGCGCTACGTGTTGGAGGAGGCGATCAACGCCGACTTCGCGCTCGTCCACGCCAAACTCGGCGACACCCACGGCAACCTCGTCTTCAACAAGACGGCCATGAACTTCAACCCGCTCGCGGCCATGGCGGGGCGCATCACCATCGCGCAGGTCGAAGAGCTCGTCCAGCCTGGTGAGATCGATCCGGCTGCAGTGCATCTCGCGGGCGTCTTCGTGCAACGAGTGGTGCACACCGGACCGCAGGACAAGAAGATCGAGAAACGCACCGTCAGCAATTCGAAGGGAACGGCCCAGTGAGCAGCCAAGAGAACACCGTCGCCACCGCAGGCTGGAACCGCAACGAGATGGCCGCCAGGGCTGCGGCGGAGATGGTCGACGGCGAGTACGTCAACCTCGGCATCGGGCTGCCGACCCTGATTCCCGGTTACCTCACCGGCGACGTGCACGTCACCCTGCACTCGGAGAACGGCATCCTCGGGACGGGCCCCTATCCCGCCGAGGACGACGTCGACCCCGATCTGATCAACGCGGGCAAGGAGACCGTCACGGTCAATGCCGGTGCAGCGTACTTCGATTCGTCGCTCTCGTTCGGCATGATCCGCGGCGGACACATCGATACCGCGGTGTTGGGCGGCATGGAGGTGTCGAGGCACGGCGACCTAGCGAACTGGATGGTGCCGGGAAAGATGGTCAAGGGCATGGGCGGCGCCATGGACCTCGTCCACGGGGCGGCCCGCGTCATCGTCGTCATGGAGCACACCGATCGCGCGGGTCACCCGAAGATCGTCCAGACCTGCACGTTGCCGCTCACCGGTCAGGGTGTCGTCGACCGGGTGATCACCAACCTGGGCGTCATCGACGTTCCTGGTGACGGATCGCTGGTGCTGCGCGAGCTGGCTCCCGGAGTCACCGTCGAGGACGTCGTCGCGGCGACCGGTGCCGAACTGACCGTCGACCTGGACTGACCCTCAGCCAGCAGCGTCCGCGTCGTCACCGGAATCGGCAGCCGGAGCGGCGGGCGCCTCGGCCTGCGGCTCCGGTGCCCGTTCGTCGGCGACCGTATGGGCCGCCTCCATCAACATCCACCCCGCCACCTGAACCGAGAGGTCGCGTTCGGGTATCTCGGAGGCGTTGACGGCACCCTCCACGAATTGCGCGTCCTTGCCGGTGGCCTTTGGCACGTCGGCGCTGCGGTCCCAGAACGCACCGAACAACGGCAGGCCATCGACGGTCTGCCGGTAGTCCCAGGCCGACTGTGCGGACTTGAACACCAGCTCCTTCGCCGTGGCGCGGGCGGTGGTGTCGTCCGCCGTCCGCTCCGGCAACGAGCTGGCGACCAGCGCGAGATAGCGCGCGGTGATGGCTCCGAACAGCCCGCCGTCGCCGCCACCCGCACCCTGTATGACGCCGTCCGTCGACATGTTGTCGCGCACCGCCGCCACCAGCCGGTGTACCCGCTGCGCGTGGTGCGGATCCTCCGTCCGCACCGCGAGCTCGGTCTCCAGGCCCAGCACCACGCCTTGGCAGTAGGTGTACTGCGCGCGGACCAACGAGCCCGCCTTGATCCCGTCGAACACCAGATGGGTGTCCGGGTCGATCAGCGTCTCGTCGATCCAGTCGGCCATCTGCTGGGCGCGCCGCAGCCGGTCGTCGTAGCGGGCCAGGAAGATTCCCGCCGGCCCGTTGGCCGGGGCGTTGAAGAACTGATCCTGCTTGCGCCAAGGGATGCCGCCACCGTCCTCGGGCACCCACGAATTGAGGAACTGGTCCGCGAGCTTCTCGAGGGCCCCGGGCTTTTCGACGCCGGCGAGTCGCCCTGCCCGCTCGAGTGCCAGGGCCAGCCACGCCATGTCGTCGTAGTAGTCGTTGATCCAGCGGCCGGTGTTGCGGATCCGGTGTGCGCGGACCTGATTCTCGATGCGCTTCACGCGGGCGGGCTGCGGGTCGCGGACCTGCGCGTCGACGAGGCAGTCCAGCACGTGCGCCTGCCACCAGTAGTGCCAGTACTTGAAGGTCCGGTACTTCTGCTCGGACGGCCAGGCCACCACCGCGAGTTGAGTGCCTGGCAAGCCCCACAACTTCTTGAAGTGCCGCTTCTCGATTGCGGCCTCCGCACTGGCCGCGCGATTCCCCCAGAGCTGGTCCATGGTGACGATATTGCCCTACCACGCCCGGTTGAGGTCGCCGTGTTGCGCGATCCACGCGTGCATGGCGATGCCCGCCGCGACGGCGGCGTTGATGCTGCGTGTCGAGCCGAACTGAGCGATGGACACCGTCATCGCGGCACCGCGTTTGGCGTCGTCGGTGATGCCCGGCCCCTCCTGGCCGAAGATCATCAGACACTTACGGGGCAGCCGGGTCTGCTCGAGCCGCACCGACCCTGGCACGTTGTCGACGGCGACGACCGTCAACCCGGCGTCGGCGGCGAAGGAAAGCAGTGCCGCCGTGGTGTCGTGGTGTGCCAGGCGCTGGTAGCGGTCGGTGACCATGGCACCGCGCCGGTTCCAGCGCCGCCTCCCCACGATGTGCACGGTGTCGACGGCGAACGCGTTGGCGGCCCGCACCACCCCTCCGATGTTGGCGTCGTTGCCGAAGTTCTCGATCGCCACGTGCAACGGGTGGCGGCGGGTGTCGATGTCGGCGATGATCGCCTCCCGCGTCCAGTACCGGTACGCGTCGACGACGTTGCGGGTGTCCCCATCGGCCAGCAGGTGAGGGTCGTAGCGGGGATCATCGGGGAGCGGCCCGTCCCACGGCCCGACGCCGGGGCCTTCGGACCATTCGGTGGGGCCGGGTCGTTCACTCACGGGGGCTGGTCCACAGTGCGGCGTGCGTGCCGATGGCCGACACCGACGCGAACAGCAGCGCCTGGTTGATCTCGCCCTGCGTACACAGCGAGGCCCGCACCGACACCGCCTCCAACGAGGCGTCGGGCAGCACCAACAGCGAGGCGCCGTACACGTTGCACGCGTGGGACAGCCCCTTGCCCGGCAGCGGTCGGCGCCACCAGGACCATGAGCGGGCCGCCGCGGGCGAGTGACTCGTCGCGGTATCGCGCTGCGAGACCGGTGATTTCGAGTCCGAGCAGCATGTAGCCGTTTCCGGTGAACGCCGCGGGATCCCCAAGCGCCGTCGGGTCGAGTTGGGCCCCGTCGGCCCGAAACGCGTCGACGCTGGTGGACTTCATCACCAGTCCGGTGTCGTTCTCGTTGGTGGGCGTCAGGCCGACCGGATACGCCGCGGCGTAGGCCACCGTCGTACCGGGCATCCGGTCCTGCGGCGAGTACGCGTACACCCCGCGGACCTGGGTCTGATCCCGAAGTGGACCCAAACACACTGTGCCCGTGAGCTTGTCGGGGCTGGGCGCCTCCGCCGGTTTGAGGTCGAGGCTCGTCACCCCGGTACAGCCGCCCAGCGCGTAGGCCTCGATGGGATGCGCCAGCGCCCCGTAGAGCCCGAAGCGCAGCGATTCGGGCTTCGCGTGCTGGCCACCGGGCTGAGCCGCCGATGCATCGACGTCGATCAGCACGTAGTCGCCGTCGAAGCGCAGATTGGCCACCGACACGTTCCACCCGAGCAGCGCCAACGACTCTCCGACCGTGGCCGTCGCCGCTCCGTAGGTGCGGTCGGTGTCGGAGCCGCTCGAACAGGCGACGAGGGCGGCTCCGGTGACGAGGGCGAGCAACACCGCGAGGACTCTGCGCACGCGAGGTTAGGTCCGGCCGCGGCCGCGGCCGACGACCTTGTTCATGGCGCGCACCACGTTCCGCGGCATCATGCGGCCGCCGGTGGTGAGCACCTTGTACTGCAGGCCGGGCACGATGACAACCTTCCCCTTGGCGACGTCGGCCAGGCAGTCGCGCACCACGTCGGCCACCTCGAGCCAGAGGATCGACGGGGTTCCGTCCATGTCGATGCCCGCACGTTCGTGGAACTCGGTGCGCACGAAGCCGGGGCACAGCGCGTGCACGCCGACGCCCGTGCCGTCGAGTCCGTTGGCCAGGCCCTCCGAGAACGCGATCACCCACGCCTTCGACGCCGAGTACGTCGACCCGCGACCGGGCAGCAGCCCCGCGACGCTGGCCACGTTGATGACGGTGCCCGCGCCGGACGCCAGCATCGGCGGCAGGGCGGCGTGCGTCAGTTGCATCACCGCGGTGACGTTCACGTCGAGTTGCGACTGCAGCATCGCGAGGTCGGACGTCCAGAATTCGCCCGACGAACCGAAACCGGCGTTGTTCACCAGGATTCGCACGCCTGCGGCGAGCCGCTCTGCCACCTTCTCGCGATCCGCGGCGACGGCCAGGTCGGCAGGCAGCACCTCGACGTTCGCGCCCGCCTCGTCGTGGAGTTCGGCAGCCAACTGCTCGAGGCGTTCGACGTCACGCGCGACGAGCACCAGATCGTGGCCGTCGACGGCGTAGCGGCGGGCGAAACCCGCCCCCAGCCCAGACGTCGGACCGGTGATCAGTACGACGGGGCGTGGCATGCGGCCACTTTAGCCAACGGCGCGCGGCGGACTGCTAACGCTGATAGTGCGGCGACTGGCGACCGTTGCGCACGGGCGGCCGGGTCTGGGTGTAGCGGCCGACGTCGGCCTGGCCCTGAGGTTGATCGCTGCGGCCCGCGGGCAGTTCGGCCGGGCGGGCGATCGGTCGGCTTGGCGACGTTGCGCGCCGCGCGATGGCCTGGCCCGTGACGGCGTTCTGGCCCGGCTGCGGGCACGGGCGGCAACACGCGGAGCAGGTCGTTGAACTGACGCACCGTGAGCAGGCCCTCGTCCCACTGCGCGCGGGTGCTGCCGATGGGCATGCTGACCAGCGTCCAGTTCTGCTCGTTCCACATGATCTCGGCGCAGTCCGGCGCGGCGTGCGCGAACGTGACCATGCGCCGGTCGCAGGCGCGGCGTGCGGCGTCGAGGTTGGTGGAGTACACCATCCGGGGGCCGATGGCGCCGAGCAGCCAGATGTCGCCTTCGCGCGGTTCCTTGATGTCCTTGAGGCGCACGTCGACGACGACGTTGGTGCCCACCTTGCGGTGCAGCGCGATGACGGTGGCGACGTCCTCGAGGTCGAAGATGAACACGGCCTCGCCGCGGATCTGTCCGAGCACCACGTTCTTGGCGGCGACGTCGCCGACCGTCGACATGACGCCGCGCTTCCAGCGCTTCACGATGTCGCGCGATTCGTGTTCGTAGTCGAAGCCGTGCGACTTGGCCCAGGACTTGCGGCGACGCCCGAGCCCACGTCGACGGTCGATGTCGACGTACAGCAGCACCGCCGCACCCACGAAGCAGAGCGCGGACAGCGTGAACCAGAGCGGGACCATTGCCTCCAGCCTACTGGTTGGTACGCCTTTCTCCCGAACTCGAACAGATCACAACCCGGTTACCAGGTGGCACATTCCCGCCGAGCAGACGCAAAGTTCCCCGACACGCCGGGTATCGGGGAACTTTGCGTCTGGTCGCGGTGAAGCTCAGCCCAGGGTCAGGCCCTCGCCGTCGGCGCTGACGTTGACGGGCACCACGTCGCCGTCGTGCACCTCACCGGCCAGCAGCATCTTGGCGAGTTGGTCGCCGATGGCCTGCTGGATCAGCCTGCGCAGCGGGCGGGCGCCGTAGAGCGGGTCGAACCCGCGCTCGGCCAGCCACTGCTTGGCGGGCAGCGACACCTCGAGGGTGAGCCTGCGCTGGTCCAGCCGCTTCTGCAGCTGCTCCAGCTGGATGTCGACGATCGACACCAGTTCGTCCGGCTTCAGCGAGTCGAAGACGATGACGTCGTCGAGCCGGTTGATGAACTCCGGCTTGAACGCCGAGCGCACCGCCGCCATCACCTGCTCCTCGGTGCCCCCGGCGCCGAGATTCGACGTCAGGATCAGGATGGTGTTGCGGAAGTCGACCGTGCGGCCCTGACCGTCGGTCAGCCTGCCCTCGTCGAGCACGGCCAACAGCACGTCGAACACGTCGGGGTGAGCCTTCTCGACCTCGTCGAACAGCACCACCGAGTAGGGCCGCCTGCGGACCGCCTCGGTCAGCTGACCGCCCTGGTCGTAGCCGATGTAGCCGGGAGGCGCACCGACGAGTCGCGCGACGGAGTGCTTCTCGCCGTACTCGCTCATGTCGATGCGGATCATGGCCCGTTCGTCGTCGAACAGGAACTCCGCCAACGCCTTTGCGAGCTCGGTCTTGCCGACGCCCGTCGGCCCGAGGAACATGAACGAACCGGTCGGCCGGTTGGGGTCCGCGACACCCGCACGGGTGCGACGCACCGCGTCGGAGACGGCCTGCACGGCCTTCGTCTGCCCGACGACGCGCTTGCCCAGCTCCTCCTCCATCCGGAGCAGCTTGGCGGTCTCGCCCTCGAGCATCCGGCCTGCGGGGATACCGGTCCACGCCGACACCACGTCGGCGATGTCGTCGGGGCCGACCTCCTCCTTGAGCATCACGTTCTCGCGGGCCTCGGCGACCGGCAATGCGGCGTCGAGCTTCTTCTCCACCTCGGGGATGCGCCCGTAGCGCAGCTCGGAGGCCTTGGCCAGGTCGCCGTCGCGCTCGGCCCGGTCGGCCTCGCCGCGCAGCCTGTCCAGCTGCTCCTTGAAGTCGCGGACGATGTCGATGGCGCCCTTCTCGTTCTGCCAGCGGGTGGTCAGCTCGGCCAGCTTCTCCTTGTGGTCGGCCAGCTCGGCACGCAGCTTCTCCAGGCGGTCGACGGATGCTGCATCTGTTTCCTTGGCCAGCGCCATCTCCTCGATCTCGAGGCGACGGACCAACCGCTCGACCTCGTCGATCTCGACGGGCCGGGAGTCGATCTCCATGCGCAGCCGCGACGCGGCCTCGTCGACCAGGTCGATCGCCTTGTCGGGCAGGAAGCGCGACGTGATGTAGCGATCGGACAGCGTGGCGGCGGCCACCAGCGCGGAGTCGGTGATGCGCACGCCGTGGTGCACCTCGTAGCGGTCCTTCAGCCCGCGCAGGATGCCGACGGTGTCGTCCACCGACGGCTCGCCGACCAGCACCTGCTGGAAGCGCCGCTCCAGGGCGGCGTCCTTCTCGATGTACTTGCGGTACTCGTCGAGCGTGGTGGCGCCGACCAGCCGCAGCTCGCCGCGGGCCAGCATCGGCTTGATCATGTTGCCCGCGTCCATCGCGGACTCGCCGGTGGCACCGGCGCCGACGATGGTGTGCAGCTCGTCGATGAACGTGATGACCTGGCCTGCCGAGTTCTTGATGTCGTCGAGCACGGCCTTGAGCCGCTCCTCGAACTCGCCGCGGTACTTGGCGCCCGGCGACCATCGCGCCGAGGTCGAGCGAGACGAGGGTCTTGTCGCGCAGGCTCTCCGGTACGTCGCCCGCGATGATGCGCTGGGCCAGGCCCTCGACGATCGCGGTCTTGCCGACGCCCGGCTCGCCGATGAGCACCGGGTTGTTCTTGGTGCGGCGGCTCAGCACCTGCACGACGCGACGGATCTCGTTGTCGCGTCCGATGACCGGGTCGAGCTTGCCTTCCCGGGCCGCGGCGGTCAGGTCGGTGGAGTACTTCTCCAACGCCTGGTAGGTGCCCTCGGGGTCCGGGCTGGTGACACGGGCACTGCCGCGGACCTTCACGAACGCGTCGCGCAGGGCCTGCGGCGAGGCGCCGTGACCGGTCAGCAGCTTCGCGGTGTCCCCGTCGCCGGTGGCCAGTCCGACCAGCAGGTGTTCGGTCGAGACGTACTCGTCGTCCATCTCGGTGGCGAGCTGCTGGGCAGCGGTGATCGCCGCGATGGAATCGCGGGACAGCTGCGGCGTCGAGTTGGCGCCGCTGGCGCTGGGCAGCCGGTCGACGAGGTGCTGGGCCTCGGTCCGGATGGTCGCGGGATCGACTCCGACCGCTTCCAGCAGCGGCGCGGCGATGCCGTCGTTCTGCGTGAGCAACGCCATCAACAGATGGGCGGGCCGGATCTCCGGGTTGCCTGCGGTGGTGGCCGCCTGCAACGCCGAGGTCAGCGCCGCCTGGGTCTTCGTGGTCGGGTTGAACGAGTCCACGACACCTCCATTCTTGAGACAGTGGCCATCACGTGACCAGGAAAATGCTTGTCGCCTTCTCCAACGCCGTCAAGGTTGAGTCTGTTCCGCTCAACTCTGACCAATTTCTTCGGGACTCTGCGACCGCCAACATCGGCCACGCGGCGAAGCCCCCGAGGACATCGGCTTCGTGCGCGAGGACGGCGGGGTGACGGCCTAGGACGAGACGTCGAGGGACCGGCCGCGGTCCTGCACAATTGACGCATGCGCTTCAATCCGCCACCGAACTGGCCGCCAGCGCCGCCGGGCTGGACACCCCCACCCGGCTGGCAGCCCGACCCATCCTGGCCGCCGGTGCCGCCCGGGTGGCAGCTCTGGGTCGAGGATCGTCCGGCGCGTGGCAAGGCGGCGCTGATCATCGGTGCACTGGTCGCGACGCTGCTCATCGTCGTCGGAGTCGTGGTCGCGATCGTCGTCACGCGACCGACGCCCGACGTCACCGTGAAGCCTGCGACGCCCACCCAGACGGAGCAGACCGACGAGCAACAGATCGAGGCGGTCGTCGAGAAGTTCCAAAGTGCGTGGAACGAGCGGGACTTCGCGGCGTTCGAGCCGATCGTCTGCCAGGAGATGCGCGACGCCGAGGAGTTCAACGAGAACGACTTCCTCGCCGCGCGCGAGGATTCCGACGACATGAACATCTCGGTCAAGTCCGTCGAAGTGGACGGCGACTCTGCGACGGTCTCCGTCAAGCCCGCGGGCGGCGTCGCCCGTGACGTCCCGTTCGCCCGCGAGGACGGCGACTGGAAGTGGTGCGACCCGTAACCGGCTAGCCGGGATCGAGCCGGCGCCCGCGCACGTAGACCTCCGCGATCGACGACTCCCGAATGCCCATCAGTAGGGCGAAAAGCGTTTGTTCCCTTGCGAGTACGGGTTCGGCCGAACGCACTGCCATGGTGAGGTGGTTGTCGAGCGCAGGCGTGGCCGTCGCGTCGACGACCACGAAGTCGGCCTCCTTGCCGACGTCGAAGTTGCCGAACCGGTCCTCCATGTCGAGGGCGCGCGCGCCGGCGAGTGTCCCGACGAAGAGCAGCTCGGCAGGGTGCATCGACACCCCCTCGTCTCCGGGTTCGGTGACGTGCACCTTGAACGCATCGCCGAGCACCCGCGGAATCAGCCATTCGTCGCCGCCGCCGAAATCCGTTCCAGCCGAGACGTTCACCCCCGCGGCCACCGTCCGCTTCCACGGCATCGTGCCTGAGCCGAGGAAGAGCTGCGAGATCGGGCAGTGGGATATCGAGGTCCCCGCCTCGGCCATCCGCTCCAACTCGGCGTCCTGACAGTGCACGCAGTGCGCGAGGATGGTGCGCCTGCCGAGCAGGCTCTTCCCGCCCACCGACGAGCCAGGCAGGAACTTTCCGTCGTACGTGTCGAGGTACGAGTCGACCTGGTAGGTCCGCTTCGTCATGTCCACTTCGCCAGTGCCCGGCCGGTTGTTCTCGTTGAGGTGGGTGTGCACGTAGACGCCGCGATCGCGTACCGAGTCATAGAGCTCGCCGAGGTTCTTCAAGGTCTCAGTGGTCACCGACAGCGAGAACCTCGGCACGATCGCCACGTGCAGGAGCGCGGTGTCGACGGCGCCGGTGTCGGTGGCGTGCCACTTGTCGATCTCCTCGCGCGTCAGCCGGATCGCGTCGGCCTCCGACGTCAGCAAGGGCCGCGCCGTGTCGGGGCCCACCGTCTGGATGCCCCGGCCGCTGACGATTCGCAGCCCGCGGCGCTGCGTCTCGGTGAACAAGGCGTCCTGCGCGTGCGGGAAGGCCGACCCGAACACCATCGCCGCCGTGGTCCCCGCCGCGACGCGCCGGTTGCAGAACTCCACCGCCGCCCGCTGCGCGAACTCACGGTCAGCGAACCTCGACTCCGACGGGAAGATGCACTGGTCGAGCCATTCGAGCAGCTGGCCACCGCCGTACGAATCGCCGGCGTAGGTCTGCGGAAAGTGCACGTGGGTGTCGACGAAGCCGGGCAGCAGATAGCCGGGGCGATGGTCGTGCACGGCGCCCGACGCGAACTCGTCGGGCACCTCGGACCTGCTCCCGCAGAACATGATTCGACCATCGTCGCCGATCACCAGCGCTCCTTCCGGGAGTGATACCAGCGCGTCGGACGCGTCCGTCACCGAAGCCTTGCCCGCCACGTGGAAGACGTGCCCGTAGTGGATCTGGCTCATGTCGGCGCTCCGATCTCGACGAGCATTGACCCACTCGAAGACGAAGATGCGCAAACCGCTACGCCGAACACGAGGGGTCCGTGCCGTGGACATCAACACCATCACAGATGTCGTCCGACGACCAGCCGAACGCCCGTGGGGCAGCACGGGTGACGACGCTGACGGGTCTGCTCGTGGACCAATCCCCCTAGGTCGACGGGCACGGAGTTGAACCACGATCAGCACAATTGATGCTGGCTTCACCTATTGGCCCCAACCGCTTGCTACGTTGACGGGCGATGCTGACCGAACTCATCCCCCTGGCCCTCGTGGTCGCCTTGTCGCCGCTGTCGATCATTCCGGCGGTGCTGGTGCTGCACACGCCTCGGCCCAGGCCGACGGGACTGGCGTTCCTCGTCGGCTGGGTGATCGGGCTCGCCGCGCTGACGTCGATCTTCGTCGAGGTGTCGGGGCTGCTCGGCGGTTTCGACAAGCCGCCGAGTTGGGCGGCATGGATCCGGCTTGCCGTCGGCGCCGCACTGATCATCTTCGGCATCTACAGGTGGTTCACGCGCACGCACTCCGAGCACAGCCCGAAGTGGATGAGCGCCCTGACCACCATCAAGCCCCCGCGCGCCCTGCTCACCGCGATGGTGCTCGTCGGTCGTCAATCCCAAGGTGTTGCTCATCTGCGTCGCAGCGGGTTTGGCGATCGGCACCGAGGGGCTGGGAAGGTCCGGCGTCTGGCTGGCCGTGCTCTGCTACGTGGCCGTCGCGGCGTCGACGGTCGCCTTTCCCATCCTCGCCTACGTGGTCTCCGGTGAACGGCTCGACGCGCCGTTGGAGAAGCTCAAGGACTGGATGGACCGCCAGCATGCCACCCTGGTGGCATTGATCCTGATCGTGATCGGTGTTCTGTTGCTGTACAAGGGAATTCACGGACTCTAGGGCGAGGGACTCGGGAGCGCATCTGCATCGGATGCCCCGTGCCGGTGGACGAGGAACCAGACACACCTAGACTCGAACGGCGTGGGACTCGACGACCGTGATGCGCTGGCGATATTGCGTGCCGCGGTCGACCCCGACGGCGGTTCGGACGAACTGATCCACCGGTTCTACACCCGCTGGTTCGCCTCCGACACCTCGGCTCGCGACCTCTTCCCACCCGACATGGAGAAGCAGCGTGCGGCGTTCGCGCAGGCGTTGACGTGGTTGTTCGGCGAGCTCATCGCCCAGCGCGCCGAGGAGCCCGTCGCGTTCCTCGCGCAGCTGGGCCGCGATCACCGCAAATACGGTGTCACGCAACGGCATTACGACACCATGCGAGAAGCGTTGGACACCACGCTGCGGAGTCACCTCCGTGACCAGTGGGACGACCGACTCGAGGCGACCACCCGCGATGCGGTGACCCTGATCATCGGGGTGATGCGCGGGCGCGGCCGATGCCGAGAAGGGGCCGCCGTACCGCGACGGCACGGTCATCGAACACGTCCGGGCCACCCGCGACGTGTCGGTCATCCGGCTGCAGCTCGAGCAGCCGCTGTACTACCACCCCGGCCAGTACGTCCCCGTCCAAGTGCCGCAGTGGCCGCGCCGGTGGCGCTACCTGAGCCCGTCGATCCCCGCCGACCGCGGCGGCGCCATCGAATTCCACGTCCGGTCGGTCGCGGGCGGCATGGTCAGCCCGGCCGTCGTCGACGAGACCAAGCCCGGCGACCGGTGGCGCATGTCCAACCCGCACGGCGCCATGCAGATCGACCGCGACGCCGGCGACGTGCTGATGGTCGCAGGCAGCACCGGCCTTGCGCCGCTGCGCGCGCTGATCATGGACCTCACGCGATACGGGGTGAACCCGCGGGTGCACCTGTTCTTCGGCGGCCGCTTCCCCTGCGATCTGTACGACCTTCCGACGTTGTGGCAGATCGCCTCGACCAACCCGTGGCTGTCGGTGACACCGGTGTCGGAGTACTCGACCAACCCGCCCTGGGCCGGCGACTACCCCGACCCCGAGCCGCCCCGCGGCCTGCACGTGCGCCAGACCGGCACGCTGCCCGACGTGGTGACGAGGTACGGCAGCTGGGGCGACCGCCAGATCCTGATCTGCGGCGGGCCGCAGATGGTCGAGGCGACGAAGGCCGCGCTGGTCGCCAAGGGCGCTGCCGAGCACCGCATACAACACGATCCGCTCGCCAGCTGAGCGTGACAGAATCCGGCGATGCCGCTGAGTTCGAGTCCGTCACGCTGAAGGATCCGTCGTCGTCGATGACCGCCACCTTCGTGCCCGTCGCAGGCATGATCGGCACCTCGCTGGCGGACGACGGCATCGAGTTCCTGGGTCAGCGCCGCGGGCTGGACGCCTATGTGACGTCGGGCAAGACGATGGGCATCCCGATTCTCTATCCGTGGGCAAATCGGCTGAGCGCCAGCAAGTATGGCATCAACGGCGCCGTCGTCACGTCTGACCGCGGGCACCGGCGGCGTGCGCACCGACGAGCACGGCGTGCCGATTCACGGCGTACTCGGCGGCCTACCCGGGCTGGCTGGTCACCGCCCGTACGGAGCACAAGCTGACGGCCGTGCTCGACTTCGGCGGCCGAGCCGCGGCTGCTGGCGTCGTTCCCGTTCCCGCACGTGCTCACGCAGGACGTCACGCTCGCCGACCGCACGCTGACCATCGAGACGACGGTCATGCCGACGACGGCGGCGTCGGTGCCGCTGTGCTTCGGCTACCACCCGTACCTTCGGATCCCCGACGTGCCGCGCGAGGAGTGGAAGCTCACCACGCCGAACATGCGGCACCTGCCGGTCGACAACTGGGGCATTCCGACCGGTGAGCACGAAGACTGGAACGGAGCCACCGAGCCGCTGAAGACCGTTCAGTACGACGACGGCTTCGATCAGGTGCCCGCCGGTGCGGTGTTCGCACTCGCGGGCGGCGACCGCCGCATCGAGGTGACGTTCGAGAAGGGCTACCCCGCCGCCCAACTGTTCGCGCCGAGCAACGACGACGTCATGGGTATCGAGCCGATGGCGGCGCCGACCGACGCGCTGCGCCGTGGCAACTACCGCTTCGCCGCGGCGGGCAAGCCCGAGACCGCGCGCTTCTCGATCAAGGTGTCGTAGCGCAGGATCAAGTGTCGTAGCGCAGGACGCGGGTCACCCGCCCTGTCGGCGCCGTCGCCCGGCGCCTGGCTGCCACACGACCAGTGCGGTGCTCTTCGGCACCACCGCGACGTCGCGGCGCTGCGTCGGCGCGCACCCGGTCGAGCTCGTCGGCCATCTCGGCCAGCCGGGACTGCAGCGCGTCGACCTGGTTGGTCAGCTCGATGATGCGCTTGATCCCGGCGAGGTTCACGCCCTCGTCCTGGGACAGGCGCTGCACCTCGCGCAGCAGGTCGACGTCGTGCTGCGGAGTAGCGCCGTCCGCCACCGGAACTGCGCTGCGGGCTGACCAGGCCGAGCCGGTCGTAGGTGCGCAGCGTCTGGGCGTGCATGCCCGCCAGCTCGGCGGCCACCGAGATCAGGAACGTCCGCGCGCGTCGTCGCCGCTTCGGTTCCCGGCCATCACGCACCCGCCCATCCGGCCCGCGGGTCGAAGCCGCTGGCCCGCTCGGCCTTGGCGTAGGCCTCCAGCGCCTCGGCCGCCTCGCCGTCGAGGTTCGGCGGCACCGCGACCTTGACGGTGACCAGCAGGTCGCCGTGACCCCCGACGCGCTTGGGCACGCCGCGGCCACGCACCCGCAGGATGCGGCCGTCCGACGTGCCCTTCGGCACCCGCACCCCGACCTTGCCCTCCAGCGTCGGCACGGAAAGCGTTGTGCCCAAGGCGAGTTCGTGGAAGCTGACGGGAACGGTGACGGTCAGGTCGTCGCCGTCGCGGCCGAACACCTTGTCGGGCCGCACGTGCACGGTGACGTACAGGTCACCCGACGGTGCACCGCGCAGGCCCGCCTCGCCCTGGCCGGCCAGCCGGATCCGCTGACCGTCCTCGACGCCCGGCGGGATCCGCACGTTGATGGTGCGGGTCCGGGTGGTCACGCCGGTGCCCTTGCACTCGGCGCACGGCTCGTCGATGATCGAGCCGGTGCCGCGGCACTCGGTGCACGGCTCGGAGAACCCGAACGCGCCCTGGTTGCGGCTGATGACGCCGGAGCCGTTGCAGTTCGGGCACACCTTCGGGCTGGTGCCCGGGCGCGCACCGCTGCCGTGGCAGTTGGTGCACGGCGCCGGGCTGGTCAGCCGCAGCGGCATCGCGACGCCCTTGGTGGCCTCGAGGAACGACAGTTCCGTCTCGGTCTCCAGGTCGTTGCCGCGACGCGGCCGGCTGGGCCGCGGCTGCTGAGCACCGCGGCCGAACAGGCCACCGAAGAGGTCGCCGATGTTGGCGCCACCGGTCTGGCCGGCCGCGCCGAACAGGTCGCCGAGGTTGAACTCGCCGTCCATCGCCGCCGAACCCGCCGAAGTTGCCGCCGCCCGGGTTGAACCGGCGACCGAAGCCACCGTTGGCGAACAGCCGTCGGGTCTCGTCGTACTCCTTGCTCTTGGCCGGATCCGACAGCACGCTCCTTGGCCTCGCGACACGGCCTTGTACCGCTCCTCGGCCGCGGTGTCACCGGGGTTGCGGTCGGGGTGCAGCTCCGCCAGGCCAGCTTGCGGTAGGCCTTCTTGATCTCGTCGGTCGTGGCGTCAGAGGAGACGCCCAGCTCCTTGTAGAAGTCCTTCTCGACCCATTCGCGTTGGGCCATGCCGCGTCACCTCCTCACCTGCTCATCGGTTGTTGTCTATTCGGTTGATTCTGCGTTCGTCATCGCCGCCGATGTCGTCGTCACGGCCGACAGTTCGTCGACTCGTGTCGGATTCCGTCGACGGAGTCGACGACCCCGACCATGGCGTGCCGCAGCACCCGGTCGCCGAGCTGGTAGCCCTGCCGCATGACGGTGCCGACCACCGGGATTGGAGCCGTCGCCCTCGTGCTGCACGGCCTCGTGCAGCGCCGGGTCGAACGGCGTCGCCCTCGGCACCGAAGCGCCACCAGCGCCGATGTCCCTCGAGCGCGGCGGCCAGCTTGTCGGCCACCGACTTCAGCGGACCCGACTCGAGGTCGCCGTGGCGGCGCGCCCGGTCGAGATCGTCGAGCACGGGCAGCAGTTGCATGACGACGACGGCCTTCGCCCGTTCGGCGGCGGCCTGCTCCTGGCGGACGGACCGCTTGCGGTAGTTGTCGTACTCGGCCTTGACGCGCTGCAGCGTCGCCTTGAGCTCTTCGGCTTCATCGACCTTGGCGGCGGACCGGGCGCCTCCGGGGCCGACCCACTGGGGGCCGACGCCGAGACCCCGGGTCGCTCGCCTTGCACGCAAGGCGCCTGCACGCCGGTGTCCGGATCGATGCGCCGCTTGTCGGTGATGGTCACCGGCTCGTCGTGCGGATCTCCCTGTGTCACTTGCGCTCCTGCGTCGTCCTCGACGACCTCGGCGTCGACGACGTCGTCGTCGCGGCTGGACGCGGAGCCTCCAGCTCCGTCGCCAGCGGCCTGCTCGGCCTGCGTGGCCTCGTAGATCGCCTGACCGAGGGCCTGCGACTCGACGCCCAGCTTCTCCATCGCGGACTTGATCGCGGAGATGTCGGTGCCCTCGAGCGCCGACTTGGCCTCGGCGATGGCGCCCTCGACCTTGGTCAGCGACTCCTCGGGAACCTTGGATCCGCCTTCGGCCTCGCGCTGCTCCTTGACGAACTTCTCGGTCTGGTAGACCAGCGACTCGGCCTGGTTGCGGACGTCGGCCTCCTCGCGACGCTTGCGGTCCTCCTCGGCGTGCGCCTCGGCGTCCTTGATCATCCGGTCGATCTCCTCCTGGGACAGGCCGGAGCCCTCCTGGATCTTGATCGTGTTCTCCTTGCCGGTGCCCTTGTCCTTGGCGGTGACGTGCACGATGCCGTTGGCGTCGATGTCGAAGGTGACCTCGATCTGCGGCACGCCGCGCGGGGCCGGCGGGATGCCGGTCAGCTCGAAGGAGCCGAGCAGCTTGTTGTGCGAGGCGATCTCGCGCTCACCCTGGAAGACCTGGATCTGCACCGACGGCTGGTTGTCGTCGGCCGTGGTGAAGGTCTCCGACCGCTTGGTCGGGATGGTGGTGTTGCGCTCGATGAGCTTGGTCATCACGCCACCCTTGGTCTCGATGCCGAGGCGACAGCGGGGTGACGTCGAGCAGCAGCACGTCCTTGACCTCGCCCTTGAGCACGCCGGCCTGCAGCGCGGCGCCGACGGCGACGACCTCGTCGGGGTTGACGCCCTTGTTGGGCTCCTTGCCGCCGGTCAGCTCCTTGACCAGGTCGGACACCGCGGGCATGCGGGTGGAACCACCGACCAGCACGACGTGGTCGATGTCGCTGACCGAGATGCCGGCGTCGTTGATGACGGACTGGAACGGCTTGCGGGTGCGGTCCAGCAGATCCTGGGTGATCTTCTGGAACTCGGCGCGGGTCAGCTGCTCGTCGAGGAACAGCGGGTTCTTGTCCGCGTCGACGGTGATGTAGGGCAGGTTGATCGAGGTGCTCTGGCCGGAGCTGAGCTCGATCTTGGCCTTCTCGGCCGCTTCACGCAGCCGCTGCATGGCCATCTTGTCCTTGGTCAGGTCGATGCCGGCCGAGGCCTTGAACTTGTCGACCAGCCACGTCGACGATCCGCTCGTCCCAGTCGTCGCCACCGAGGTGGTTGTCACCGGAGGTGGCGCGGACCTCGACGACGCCGTCGCCGATCTCCAGCAGCGAGACGTCGAACGTGCCGCCACCGAGGTCGAAGACCAGGATGGTCTGTTCCTTCTCGCCCTTGTCCAGGCCGTAGGCCAGGGCGGCCGCGGTGGGCTCGTTGACGATGCGCAGCACGTTGAGGCCGGCGATCTGGCCGGCTTCCTTGGTGGCCTGACGCTGCGCGTCGTTGAAGTACGCGGGCACGGTGATGACCGCGTCGGTGATGTCCTCACCCAGGTAGGCCTCGGCGTCGCGCTTGAGCTTCATCAGGATGCGCGCGCTGATCTCCTGCGCGGTGTAGTTCTTGCCGTCGATCTCGACGGACCAGTCGGTGCCGATGTGGCGCTTGACCGAACGGATGGTGCGGTCGACGTTGGTGACCGCCTGGTTCTTCGCGGGCTGGCCGACCAGCACCTCGCCGTTGCGCGCGAATGCGACGACCGACGGGGTGGTGCGCGAGCCCTCCGAGTTGGCGACGACGACGGGGTCGCCGCCTTCGAGCACTGCGACGACCGAGTTGGTGGTCCCGAGGTCGATACCGACCGCACGAGCCATGGTTACTGCCTCCTGATAGAGAAATATGGTCTGAGTGAACCAGGCGCAAGTCTGCTACGGCCGACCGACTTAAGTCAACCCAGACTTGAGCCGACGTCACTCAAGTTATCGAGATGGTCAACGGGCCCCACCGCGAGTTTGTTCCCGCACCCTGCGCCGAAACCGAATTCCCTGTCGCCAACTCGCGCCCTCAGCGACCCTGGCGTCGGTCTCGGCGAGGCCCTGCCAGACTGCACGGACCACTCCACCGACGAAGGGGGACGGCCGTGACCGACCCGTTGCGCGAGTCGCTTCATTCGATGTGGGCTTCGGTCGCCGCCTCGTGGGATGAGCACGCCGGGCACGTCGACGCGCGCAGTGCAGTCGTGGCGCAGACGATGCTCGATGCCGTGGGACTTCGCCCCGGCGAACGCGTACTCGAACTCGCCTGTGGCCCTGGCGGGGTCGGCATGGCCGCCGCAGAGGTGGTCGGATCGGCGGGCGCGGTCGTGCTCTCCGACGTCACGTCGCAGATGACCGCGATCGCTGCGCGAAGGGCGAAGCACCGCGGCTTGGACAACGTCACCACCCGCGAACTGGACCTCGAACGGCTCGAGTGCCCAGACGCGTCCTTCGACGCCGTGCTGTGCCGAGACGGCCTGATGTTCGTGCTCGACCCGGCCACCGCGGTGCAAGAGGCCTTCCGGGTGCTTCGACCAGCCGGACGGGCGGTCTTCGCCGTCTGGGGACCGCGCGACCGCAACCCGTGGCTCGGCGCCCTGTTCGGTGCCGTCACCGCGGTGCTCGGGATCGAGCTTCCTCCGCCGGGCGTGCCTGGGCCGTTCTCGCTCGACGCGCCAGGCACTCTCGACGCGCTCTTGAAACAGGCCGGATTCGCCGATGTGGCCAGCCGCGAGGTGTCGGTGCCCATGCGGGTCGACTCCCTCGACGAATGGTGGTCCGTCATACCGTCATTGGCTGGTCCACTCGCGCAGCTGCTGGCCTCGCTTCCCGCCGAGACCGAAGCGGCGATCAGAACGGAGGCGGTGGCCGCCCTCACGGGCTTTGCGACTCAAGACGGATACGACCTGCCGGGCGTCAGCATCGTCGGCATCGGCCACCGCTAGCGGAACTCCGTTATCGCTGCGCCCGCGGGTCGTCGGTGTCACGATGTTGACGTGAGCGACCGGGGGGCGAGCTCCACACATGAAGGTGACTCACCCGGTGGGTGGGATTCGATCGACGCGCTCCTGGACGGCGCGGTAGCGGCGATCAACCGCGGCGATCGGGTGGCTGCCAATGCGTTGGCCGGGCAGGTGCTGGCCGTCGACCGGGGCAACTCCGATGCCGAAGACCTGCTCACCGCGCCGACCAGTGGTGGTGAGATCCGTCGTTTGACGATCATGTTCACGGACCTGGTCGGTTCGACGGCCTTGTCGACGCGCGCGCAGCCCCGTGCGTACGGAGTGGTGGTCACCCGCTACCGCGACCTTGTGCTGGGCATCGTCGACCGCTTCGAGGGCTACGTGGCCTCGACGAAGGGGGATGGACTGACCGCGCTCTTCGGTCACCCCACGACCCACGAGGACGACGTTCGGCGGGCGGTGCTGGCCGGCTTGGACATCACCCGCGAGCTCGCCCAACTCTCCCGGGAAACCAAGCGAGACTTCGGAATTGAGCTCACCGCCCGGGTGGGGATACACCGCGGGGTGGTGTATCTGGACACCGTCCAGGACGACGTCTACGGCCTGGCCGCCAACCTCGCGGCGGGAGTGTCGGGCCTGGCCCCACCAGGGTCGGTGGTGATCTCGGATGCGGTTGCCCCGTTGGTAGCCAACACCTTTGACTTGGAGGAACGTGCGCCGGGTGCGGTCAAGGGAGTTCACGAACTGATCTCCCACCATCTGGTGCTCGGTGAGCGAGCGACCCTGACCAGTGCGCCGCGGAGCCTCCTGGTGGGTCGCGAAGACGAGCTGGCAATTCTGCACCGAAGTTGGGCGCACGCTATGGCGGGCCCGGGAAGCGCGCAGGGGGTGGTACTGCGCGCGGAGGCGGGGATCGGGAAGTCGCGACTGGCCGCTGCCGCCGTCGAACACGCCGAGCATTCGGGCGCAGTGGTCCTGGAGTTGACGGGGTCGTCCTTCCACACCGACGCCGGCCTGCACCCCGTGCGGACCCTGATCGAAAACCGTTGTGGGATAAGCAGGATGACCGCTCCCGCTGAGCGACTGCGCCTCCTCGAAGCCGAGCTGACGGCCTGTGGGCTGGATCCGACGGCCGTCGTGCCGCTACTGGCACCGGTGCTCGGGATTGGCGGCGGAGCGGGTTATGAACCCGTGGCCGCCGAGGGCCGCAAGCTCTACCACCTGATCAAGCAGGCGGTGCACGACTATCTACTGGCATGCTGCGGCGAGCGCCCAGGGTTGGTGCTCGTCGAGGACGCACACTGGTTCGACCCGTCCACCCTCGACGTATGTGGCTCACTGCTTGAGCTCACTGAGCGTCGGCTGCTGGTAGTGGTGACCGGGCGGCAAGGTTCGTGGCTGCCTGCGAGCTGGCCGGTCACCGTGATCGATCTCAAGCCGTTGACCGACCACCAGACCGACATGCTGATCGCCGCCCTGAATCCCGGGCTCTCCGAGCATGATCGGGCTGCAGTGGCCAGCCGCTGCGACGGCGTCCCGTTCTTCGTCGAGCAGGTGCTCGGCGGGGTTACCGAGACCGGTGTGCCCGACGCGCTGTATGAGCCGCTGCTGGCCCGGTTGCGGGCGAGCGCCAACGTGGTCCCGGTGGTCGAGGTGGCCGCACTCATCGGTCGGCAGCTCGACCACAGCCTGCTGTGTTCGGCAGTCGACCTGAGCGAGGACGTCGTGGACGCCGCGCTCCGAGAACTCGAGGACGCGTCGGTATTGGAGCCGTGGGGATTCGACGGATGGCGGTTCCGCCACGAGCTACTTCGTGAACTCGCCGCCGAGCTGGCACCGCCAAGCGTGCGCCGTGGCCTGCACGCCCGTGTCGCCGACGCGTTGATCGGCGAGGCGGGTGGCGAACCCGATTGGCCACTCGTCGCTGGACACTACGAGCAGGCCGAAAGGCACGGGGAGGCGACGTCGGCCTTCCAACTGGCGTCCACCGACGCACGTCGCCGCGGCGCGCTCGGCGAGGCGCGCAGCTATTTGACGCGCGCCCTCACGCAGGTGAGCCAGCAGCCGTCGGGCCGGGACCGCGACCGGCGCGAGATGACGGTTCGCCTGGAGCGAGGGTTCCTGATCACCGCCGCCGAGGGACCTTCGCGGCCCGCGGCGTCCGTCGACTTCGAACAGTGCCTGAAGCTGGGCGGGTCAGACGTGCGCGACGACGAGGTCTTCGCCACGCTGCTGGCCCTGGCCGGGTACTACTTCGCGCTGGGCGACCTGCACCGCGCCACCAGCGTGTTCGAGTCCTTGCGCCCGGGGCTCGGCGAGGGACGGGAGTTCTTCCGGCCGGTGTTGGAGTCCAGCTTGGGCATACTGGCCTGGCTTCGTGGCGAATTCGCCGCGGCAAGCGAGCAGATCTCACGTGCGGCCGCGGAGTTCGACGAAGCCGATCGACGGGTGATCGATGCGGTGTGGTTCGCACCCACCGATCCGATGGCCATGGCGCTGGGCGTGCTGGCACTCAACGGGCTGACCCGGGGCGATCTCAACGACGCGGAGGCCCAGCTGACGCGCGCGGCGGGGCGGGCCGACGAACTGAGCTTTCCGCAGGGCCCGTTCAGCCGGGCCTTTGCTCACTTCTTCGAGATTTGGCTGCGCATCGAGTGCCGCCAGTTCGAGCGCGCCGCGGCGCTCGCCTCCGGCCTCGTCGACCATGCCCATCAGTACGGGTTCGAGGTATGGGGGCTGTGGGGCGCTGCTCAGCAGGCCACCGTCGCCGCCCTGGCGTGCATCGCCGGGAACGAGGGCGACCCGAACGCATTGTCGGCTCACGTGGAACAGCTGACCGCCATGGTGGGCGCAGTCCGTGGCGCAGGCCTGACGATCTACATCGGCTTGTTCGATGGTGCCCTCGGTCGGCTGCTCATCGCCGCCGGTCGACTGGATGAGGCTCGTGCGCAACTAAACACCGGTCTGGCGACGGCGCACCAGTCCGGAATGGCGTTCTACGACGCCGAACTGCTTCGGCTGCGCGCTCACACGCACGTGGAGGCGGTCGCTCGCCAAGCCGACATCGATGCCGCCCTCGAACTCGCCCGCCGCCAGGGTGCAACCCTTGTCGAATTGCGTGCGGCCTTCGATGACTTCGAACTCCGCGGTGAACCGGCCCGCGCTGCGCTCGTCGACGTTGCGGGCCGGATCCCCGACGACGGCACGTGGCCCGAGCTAGTCGACGCCCGACTTGCACTCGATCGACCCACGACTCGCTGAACCACCCACTCTCGCCTTCGTGGCTCGCTTGTCTCGGCCCCCGAGCGGTCGACACCTATTTTCTCCGTCACCGACGTGTCGGGAGCCGCGTCGGCGCACCATGGGCGCATGGATACCGCAGTCGACGAAATAGCGCCGGGCATCTTCCGGCTGTCCACGTGGATCCCGGGCATCACCGAGCACGGATTCACCTTCAACCAATTCCTGCTGACCGGCGACGAGCCGTTCCTCTTCCACACCGGCCAGCGCTTCCTGTTCCCTCAGGTCGCTGCGGCGATCGAGCGGGTGCTGCCGATGACGAGCCTGCGATGGATCTCCTTCGGGCACCTCGAGGCCGACGAGTGCGGCGCGATGAACCTGTTTCTCGACGCCGTCCCGCACGCCGAGGTCATCCACGGCGACCTGGCCTGCATGCTGTCGCTGTCGGACATGTGCGACCGCGCGCCGGTCGTCGCCACGGACCAGCCCCATGACATCGGCGGCCATCGGCTGCGGTTCATCCCGACTCCGCACGTCCCGCACAACTGGGAGGCCGGGCTGTGGTTCGACGAGACCACCTCGACGCTGCTCGCAGGCGACCTGTTCACCCACGTCGGCCAGTGCCCGGCGGTCACCGAGGCCGACGTCGTCGCGCCCGCACTGGACGCCGAGGGCGTGTTCCACGCGACCGGCCTGAACACCAACCTGGCGCCCACTCTCGAGCAGCTGGCGCAGCTGGAGCCGACGACGCTGGCGTTGATGCACGGCGCCTCGTACTCCGGTGACGGCGCGGCGCAACTCCGCGCGCTGTCCGACGGCTACGCGGCGATGGTCGCGGCGTCCTAACGACACTGGCCGCCGGGACACGGCTTCATAACCATCTCCCGTCCCGCGTTTCACACCCGCCACACCCTGGGTACCGTCGAATGGGACGGCCGAGGGAGGCGAAGGACGCGATGAAGGCCCGGCTGATGGCTGCGAGCGTGCTCGCTGCGGGCGCGCTGCTCGCCGGCTGCCAATCGACCGTGCCCGGCGAGCCCATGCCCAACGCGGGCAACCCGACCGAGCCCAGCTTCTCCACGCCGCGGCCCACCCGCTCGTCACCGACCCCACCCCGCCCGCGGACGAGTGCCCCCACCGCGGCCCCGACCCCGGCCGAGGCCCTCCCATCCGAGAATGGCTGGTCGTTCATCGAGACCAAGTCGGGCAAGACGCGCTGCCAACTCAGCCGTGACGAAGTCGGGTGCGAGGCGCCGTTCACCAATGCGCCGACGGTCGACGGCGTGCAGGCCAACGGCATCCGACTGACCGCCGACGGGCAGACCGAGTGGCTGGTCGGCAATCTCGGCGACCCTCCGGTGGTCTCGCTCGACTATCGGACCTATACCGCCCAGGGCTGGACCATCGAAGCCGGGGAAGCAGGCACGAAGTTCACCAACGACACGACGAAGCACGGGATGTTCGTGGCCGTCGAGAAGGTTGACTTCTTCTGACGTTCAACCCGACGACGATCCTGGGAACCGACCCTCGGAAATGGCCTGCGATCTCCGTGCACGCCGACCTTTATGCCGAACAGGTGAGTGCGACGGGTGATCACGTTGGAAACTACAGGCGTTCACGCACTTCGCACTCATCAGCGCGGCACTGAACCTGGACCGCGCACTCGACAAGGGAAAGCACTCATGAGCATTGCCCAGCGGGAGCGCGCCGCGCTCGTCACCACCATGCGGGGCGTCGGACCCGACCAACCGACGTTGTGCGGGAAGTGGACGACGCGCGAACTGGCCGCGCATCTGGTGGTGCGCGAGCGCAGGCTCGACGCCGGCCCGGGCATCCTGATCCCCGCGTTCGCCGACTACACCGAACGGGTCACCCAGCAGGTCGCCGCAGAGCACGACTGGAACGTGCTGCTGGACAAGATCGCCTCGGGTCCGCCGCTGCTGTCCCCGTTCAAACTGCTGGACGCGGTCGCCAACGTGGCCGAGATGTACATCCATCACGAGGACGTGCGACGAGCCGTAACCGGTTGGGAGCCACGCGAACTCGATGACGACGTGGCGAAGGCCATCGCCCGCCAGGTGCCGATGATGGCCCGCATGGCGCTGGGCAAGGCCCCGGCCCAGGTGGTGCTCCGCACACCCGAGGGCAAGACGTTGGCCACGGTGGGTCGCGGGGCCGCCGTCGAGGTCACCGGAGCGCCGCTCGAACTGCTGATGTTCGGCTCCGGGCGTAACGAGGCGCGCGTCGAGCTCAGCGGCGACGCCGACGCCGTCGCGGCGGTGCGCGACGGCCGCGGCGGCATCTGAGCGCCCGCCTAGGCTGGCCCCCATGGACTTCCGCGTATTCGTCGAACCCCAACAAGGCGCCACCTACGGCGATCAGCTCGCCGTGGCCCGGGCCGCCGAGGACCTGGGTTACTCCGCGTTCTTCCGATCCGACCACTACGTGGCGATGAGCGGCGACGGACTGCCCGGGCCGACGGACTCCTGGGTGACGCTCGGCGGCATCGCTCGCGAGACGACGCGGATCCGGCTGGGCACCATGGTCACCTCGGCCACGTTCCGCTACCCGGGACCGTTGGCGATCTCGGTGGCTCAGGTCGACGAAATGAGCGGCGGCCGAGTGGAACTGGGCCTCGGCGCGGGATGGTTCGAGGCCGAGCACCAGGCGTACGCCATTCCGTTCCCGCCGCTGGGCGAGCGCTTCGACCGGTTGGGCGAGCAACTCGACATCCTCACCGGGCTGTGGACCACGCCCACCGGGCACACCTTCGACTACGCAGGCGAGCATTACACCGTGAAGGACTCCCCGGCCCTGCCCAAGCCGGTGCAAGCGCCGCATCCGCCGATCGTCATCGGCGGCAGCGGCCCCAAGCGCACTCCCGCGCTCGCGGCGAAGTACGCCAGCGAGTTCAACATCCCCTTCGTCGACCTGGCCACCCTCACCGCGCAGTACGAGCGCGTCGCGGCGGCGGTCGCCGATGCGGGCCGGGCGGCCGACTCATTGACGTACTCGGCCGCCTTCGTGGTCTGCGCGGGCCGCGACGACGCCGCCGTCGCCCAGCGTGCGGGCGCCATCGGCCGGGACACCGACGAGCTGCGCAGCAATTCGCCGCTGGCGGGCACGGGCGCCGAGATCGTCGACCGCCTGGGACCGTTCGCCGAGGCTGGGGTGCAGCGCGTCTATCTACAACTGATCGACATGCACGATCTCGATCACCTGGCGTACTTCGCCGGCGAAGTCGTCCCGCAGCTGGGCTGAGCAGCTGGGCGGAAGCCGTGCGCCGCTACTATCAGTGGCCGTGACCCGTGACCCCGACGACCGAGGTGGTGACGCGCCTACCGAACCGGCGTGGCACGAACGCACCTCGATCCTCGTCGGCGCGAGCGTGGCGGCGCTGGTGGTGCTGGCGCTCCTGTACTTCATCATTTCGACGATGGTGCGCTCGTTCAGCGACCCCGAACCCGCGCCGCAGTACTACCTCGATCCGGGTGGTACCAGCTCCTTCTCCCGCACGCAGTCCGCAGGGGCGACGACCACCACCGAGACGGTCACCAGCACCAGCCCGCCCGTCACCAGCGACATCAACCCCGGTGATCCCACGTCGACCACGTCGGGCACCGACACCACCACGCCGAGCTCCACGCCGACGAGCACTGAGTCGGTGCCGCGGATCCCGCCCCACACCAGGGACAGCAACGAACCGACGACCCGTTCGCGGCCGCGGCTCAACGAGACCAGGACGCTGTACCCGCAGCCGTAATCCACGCGACGGTCGTGGTGCGACGGGCACTTTCGGACCGCTGCAAAACGGCCAGTCACATATGGGCGCTGCTGGGAGCCTGGGTCGAGGTCAACGACGGCAAGCTCAACGTCGGTAGCACGCTCGGTGGCGAACTCGGCGGTGACGGGGGCGGCTCGCTGGGCGGCGTGGAGGTCGACGTCGGCGTGGAGGCGGTCGTCGTGGACGTCGGCGCGCTCGTCGTCGTCGGGGTCGTCGTGGACGTGGGCGCGCTCGTGGTCGGGGTCGGGGTCGCCGTCGTTGTCGTCGTCGTCGGGGTCGTCGTCGTCGGGGTCGTCGTGGTCGGCGCGTCCGGAGGCGGAGCCTGCGGCGGTGGCGCGGCGACGGGCGCCTGAGGTTGCGGTGCCACGGGCTGCGGCGCCGGGACCTGGGAGTAAGACACGACGGTTGGTCCCGGTACTTCTTGAACCGGCTGAGTGGCGGTCGGTGCCGCGAGCACCTCGGGCGAGGCGGGCGCCGCCGGCCCGACCGACGTCACGCTCGAGATCGGGCTCGCCGAGGCGGTGTTCACCGCGTCGCCGTCCATGGTCACGACGAGCCCTGCGGCCGCGGTGAGGGCAGCGCACGCCGCTGCGGCGAACAGCACCGCGGGCCGCCGGTACCAAGCCAAGGGCGCGACGGCGTCGTCGACGTGGTCGACGTGCTGGAACGCAACCGGCGGCCGGGCCCACTCGACGTCCTCGAATTCGGTGAAGTCGACGATGTCCCGCTCGTCCGGGGCCTGCGACCAGGCGAGCGCAGGTTCGGCCCGAGGTGGCACGGCGGCGACGGAAGGCGCGGCGAGCGTGGCCGTGCCCCCGGGCGCCACCACGAACCGCGTCGCGGTTTGGGGCTCCCAGCCCGCCAGTATGGCCGCGCCGGTGGCCGCCACCGTCTGCGCGTCGGGGGTGGTGGTCACCGGGCAGCGCAGCGCCTCCGAAAGACGTTGCGTGACAATCGGAATGCGGGCTCCACCGCCCACGGTCGCGAGGGCCGCCGAGCTCCGCAGGCCGCACTCCGGCGCGCCGCAGTTGGTCGTCGACGGCGGCGAGCAACCCATCGATCGGCTCGCGCATGAGCGCGTCGAGCTCCCGACGGGTGAGCCGCACGGTGGCTCCGGGCACCGGGCCGGCCAGGCCCGTCGCCGTCTCGCGGGACAAGCGCTCCTTGGCACCGCGGCACTGGTCGCGGAGGCTGCGCAGCGACGCGACGGCCGACGTGTGCTCGGGGTCGAGGTTCGCCTCCGCGAGCAGGTGAGCCAGCACCGCACGGTCGATCAGGTCGCCGGAGAACTCGTCGTAGCGCAGGGTCGGTCCGATCGGTGCGAAGTTCCGCGCCGAGTCGGCGAGCGTGACGCTGGTGCCAGTGGCGCCGAAGTCGCACAGCACCACCACGCCGCGCGCGGGCAGTCCGGGATGCGCGCGCAACGCCACGAGCGCGGCGGTGGCGTCGGAGGTCACCGGCACACCCGGCAGCAGCGCCCGGACACGGTCGACGACGTGAGCGGACCAGTGCGCCGGAACGGCAACCCCGAAGCGCTCCCCCGGCCGGCCGGCCACCGAGACGAGGTCGGTCACGGCCGCGGCGAGCAGCCGGTCCGCGGAATGCGCGGACCCGTCGGGCGCAACGATGGGAACGGGGTCGCCGACGCGCTCGACGAAGCCGGTCAGGACGGTGCCCCGCCATGGCAGACTCCGCGCGGCGCAGGATCGACGTGCCATCGGCACGTGCCGCGACGAGCTGAGTCGCGCCGATCGACAATCCAAGCAGCCCACGCATGACCGGTTATGTCGCGCTGCGGCGCCGAATCGTTAGCGTCAGCGGTTGCGCGCGGCGTACTCCGCGACCAGCGCCTCGGCGCTGCGCACGGCGGCCCGGCAGGCCCTCGTCGTGAAGGGGTCGTTGAGCGGGTGGTCGGCACGGCGGCGCCACCGCTGCGCCGCCGCGAACGCCGCCCGCGGACCGTCGTACGGCTCGTCCGGTTGCAGCCCGAGCCTGCTGGCCGCGTCGGTGCCCGAGCCGCCGATGATCCGGCGCAGCGACGCCATCTCGTCGGAGTTCAACGTCGTTGCCCGCGAATGCAACTGGCTGAGCAGGCGCAACTCCTCGAAGGCGTGCGTGTCCGCAAGCAGTGGATCGATGTCGGTCAGGATGTGCGGCGTCGCGTAGATCGGGTTGACCTGCGACGAACTGCCGCAGCGACAACAGCGCGGTGTGCGCCTTGAGCAGGTCTGACCGCTGCGCGAACTGCTGATCGATGACGTCGCGCAGCGCGATCAGCCCGCTGCGCTCCAGCAGCTCGTCGGCCAGGGCCACCGAGTCGCTGACCCCGGCCCGCAGCACGGCGATCGAGATCCTCAGGCCGAACATGCCGAACCGGTCCAGCAGCGCGGCGCGGGTAGCGGCGTCGACAGGAAGCGCGCTGTCGTCGCGCACGAACCGGTCGACCGACAACATCGCCTTCGCCAGCTCCGCGGCGTCGACGCCCGCCAGCTTCTCGAGCGCGACGAACTCGCTCTGCCGCAGCGTCCTCGCCGTGAGCGCCAGCAACCCCGACACGGGGACGACGGCCTGGCAGATGCCGGTCTTGTCCATCTCGGCCGTGAACCGGGTCGCGACGTCCTTGGCCGACAGCATCGCGTCGATGCGGCCCGCCCCGATCTCGTCGGCCCGAGACGCGACGCCGATGACGCCGAGCGCGCCCGCCGACCCGCCGACGAGCTCGCCGATCTGCTTGAGCAGCGCGATGTCCGCCGCGTTCAGCGTGCGCAACAAGAACACCACGGCGTCCACGCGGGGCACCCCGTCCTCGGGGATGAGCAGCCGCAAGGTGCGCTCCGAGACGTCGCGCGACAGCGACGACGTGCCCGGGGTGTCGATGATGGTGGTGTTGATGAGCTCCGCCGCGGGCCACTCGACGTCGAGGTCGACGACGTCGACGGGGTCGAGGCTGGCGAAGTCGAACGTCAACCCCCGTTCCCCCGATCCGCCTGCGGTGGCCCGCGTGATCGGCACGTTGGAGCGTCGCCCGCCGCGGTGGTTGGCCGTCACCTTGGGGGTTGGCCCGTTGCGGAACCACGTCACGATGCGGGTGGCCTCGGTGGCGTCGGTGGGCGCGATGTCCTCGCCGACGAGCGCATTCACCAGGGTGGACTTGCCCGCCTTCAACGTCCCGGCCAGCGCGATGCGGATGGGCTCGTTGAGCCGACGCCCGATCCAGTCCAGTTCGTTGTACACGTCCGGACGGTTGGCGTACCTCGGATCGGACCGGTAGGCCGAGATGGTGCCGCCAAGGATCGCGCGCACGTGATCGCTCGTGCTCATCGCTACCTCGAACATCCCTCCCAGTCGGCGATCGACCGAGCATCCAGCTTAGGCACTCCGCCGTCGGCGTTGCTGCCGACGGGCTACCCGGTGGCGCCGGGCGTCGGAGCCGGCTCCAACTTGATGGCGTTGTCGACCACCTGATTGAGGATGTTGAGTTGACGCTGCAGTTCCTGCACCCGGGCGTTGCGCTCGTTCTCCTCCAGCTTGGCCGACGCCAGGGTCGCCTGTAGCGACTCGTTCAGCGAGCGGGTCGTCTGGTTGGCGATGCCGCGGTAGTGGTCGCGCAACTGGCGCTGAATGTTCCGCAGCCGGTCGCGCGACTCCTTGTTCACGACGAACGACACGTCATCGACGAACCGGCGCATGTTCGTCTTCGCCTCGTTGCGCACCCGAAGCATCCGGTTCTCCATGTCCTCCTTGTAGGCCTTGCGGCCGAGCACCAGGCCAGCGCCGAGCGACAACGGATTGAACATGCCGAGCCCCGCGAACGAGGTGAGCATGCCGAACATCAGCACGCCGCCGTATGAGCCGCGCATGCCGGTGATGACCTTGTGGCCCTTGCCGATCGGCTTGGCCTCCAGCTTGGCCAACGACTTGAGCTCGCCGAAGTCCGCGCCCATGTCGCGAGCGCTGACCTCTGGCATCTTCACGGCCTCCAGGCCCGCCTCGACGAAGGTGCGCCCGACCTCGGCGGCGAGTGCCTCGGCGCGTTGGTAGGCCCACACGAAGTTGTCCCCGACCGCGGTGGCGATGGTGTTCTCGAGTTCGGCGCCGATCTCCGCCCAGTGCTGGGTGGGGTCGCACTGGTCGATGACCTTCTCGGTGTGTTGGGTGATGTGGCGGAAGCGGTTTCGCAGATCGTGGTCGACGTCGGCGGTGAGATCGGCGATGCCGTCGTTGAGGACCTGCTGCCACAGCGCCGTCTGCTGCAAGGCGTCCTGAGCCTCCTGCTTGCGACGCTCCAACTCGGCCTTCAGCTGCTCGCGCTTGTCGGGGTCGTCGAGCGAGGACAGTTCCGATTCCACCTTCAACTTGAGATGTTCTGCGGCGGAGCGAATCTCAGCGATCACGTGGTCGCGGGCACGGTCGTGTTCGCCGGACAGCACCCGCTCGCTGAGGAACTTCACCAGCGCCGGGAAGTTCGACTCCTCGTTGAGTTCCTTGTCGTTCGTGGAGATGGCGTGGCTGCGCAGCATCGACGACACGGGGAGCATCGAGGTGTTCAGTCCCGCTCGTCTGAGATGGGCCTCGTTGGCGGCCACGACCGCGCGCCAGTGCGGGTACAGGTCGGTCTTGGTGGCGACAATCGTTGCCACAGGGCAGATTTCGAGCGCTTGCCGGATGAACGTGAGCTCCGGTTCGGTGAACTCCTGGCTGGTGTCGGTGACCATCAGCATGGCATCGGCCTCTGGCAACAGGCCCAGCGTCGCCGACAGGTGTGGCTGGCCGTGGCCTCCGACACCGGGGGTGTCGATGATGGCCAGTCCGCTGACGAGAAGCGGACTGGGCACGACGACCTCGACCCGCAGCACCTCCCGGCCACCGGCCTGCGGTGCGCGGCGCAGGTCGTTCTTGAGCTCGGCCACGGGGATCTCGACACGGTCGGGCACCATTCCGTCGGGGCCGTCCGACCCTGCCACCACCAACCGGGCGGAGGCAGGATCACCGTGGGACACGAACGTGGGCAGCACGGTGCTCTCGTCGTCTCCGACGCGCGCCACCGGCATGTTCAGCAGCGAGTTGACCAACTGACTCTTGCCCTGCTTGAGCTGGCCCGCGATGACGACGCGGATCTGAGGATCGTTGATCCGCTCCCGGGCCACGGCCAGCCGGTCGGCGAGGTCATTGCGCTCGTGCGCACCGGCGATCCGGCTGGTGTGGTCGATCAACTCGAGGATCACCTTGACCTTGCGCGGGTCGTTCGGCTGCGTCACTGCGGGCTCTCCTCGAGTGGGTGGAATTCACGGTAGGCGCACGACCGTGGCGGGGATCCCCAAAGAGTGGAGATCCCCGCCAGGCGCGTGGTTCGGTTCAGAAGCCGATGTGGGTGTCGGGCTCGAAGTGCGTCTCGTTCGTCTGGTGCAGCGAGTTCTCCTGCGAGAACGAGTTGTCACTGTGGATCGAGCTGTCCTGGTGCACCGAGTTGTCCTCGTGGACCGAGGTTGTCGACGTGCGACGTGGTGTCGGTGTGCACGTTGCTGCTCGTCGACGAGTTCGCGGTGGAGGACACGTCGTGGCCGGCGTTCGTCTGGTTGCCGCCCACGGCGGTGGTGCTGGCGGCGTTGCCCGAGTTGGTGTTGGAGTGGGTGTCGTTGATCACGATCGAGCCACCGCCGCCGCCGCCACCGGCGTTGGCCTCGTTGCCGCCGTTGCCGATGCCGATGAGGCTGCCGCCACCACTGGTCCCGGCGTTGCCGCCGTGTCCGCCGGACATGTCGTTGTCCTTGATGACCGGTCCGTCGTTGTCCGAGATGACGTCGCCGCCAGCGTGCTGGCTGCTGTCGTGGACGGTGGTCTCGTTGCCGTGGCCCACGGTGACGGGCGAGTGGCTGCCCGCCTCGATGATGCCGGTGTTGGCGCTGTTGCCGTCACCGACGACATTGCCGTCGCCCTTGACGTTGGTGGTGTCGATGTGGCCGGCGGTGCCGGTGTTCACCACGCTGCCGTCCGCGGCGGTGTTCGAGGTCTTGTTGCCGAGGGTGATGTCGCCGAAGCCCAGGTTGAACGCGCCGTTCTGGGCGTTCTCGCCGCCGTGCTGGGCGGGGCTCATGAAGTCGTTGTTGCTGGCGAGGTCGGTGGCGTTGTGGCTGGCGAAGTCGGTGGCGTTGTGGCTCGCGAAGTCCGTCTGGGGCGCGAAGCTGGTCTGCGGCGAGAACGGCGACGCGATGCTGTGGTAGTCCGCCACGGCACGCTGCAATCCGTAGATCGGGTCGCCGCCGCCGAGCGCCACACCGGCGGGAGCGGCGCTGGCGGCCACCGACGCGAGTTGAGCGGCGCTGACGTTCGGGAGCCCGGCTTCGCGCAGGGTCCCTTCCGGATCGGTGACGAACGATGCCGCAGTGGCGGGGGTGCGGAACAGGTCGAGGATGAAGTCGATGAGAGTGGTCATTGGAGTTCCCTTCGGTTGTGGTTACCAGGTCTGGTCTCCGGGTGGTCCGGCGAACTGAAGACCACGTTATGGAGCGCCCGCGCCCCGGGAAACGGGGCCGAATCCCCTCGCTTCCGAGGCCCATGCCGGGCCGCTGAGCGGTTCCCGATTAGGGGATTAGGGGATTGCCTAGGGGGTGCCAGTACAGTCCTCTTGACGTGGAGAAATGCGACGACGGCGCGGCCCTGATGGGCCGTGCCGTCGTCGTGTTCGTAGTCCAAGCACCTACGCGAGGGTATCGAAACCAGGGTCGTCGGGGGTCGGATGGTGGTCGAGCTGATCCTGGCCGTGGTGCTCCGTCCAGCCAAGGTCCGGCGCGTCGTCGATGATCGGGACGTCGTCGATGACGGGCGCATCGAGGTGCAACCCCGGATCGTCCACGCCCGCGATGGTCGGTACGTCCAGGCCTGGGGCGGCAGTGTCGATCACCGCGTGGTCGGACGTCCCGATGACGTCGTGGATGACGCCCTGCGGGTCGTCGATGACCTGTTGGGGCAGGTGGTCGCCGAACGCGTCGAACGCCGCGGTGGCAGCGCCGCTGGTCCAGACGTTGTGAGCGGCTTCCGCGCCGAACGAATCCCCACCGGTGGTCGGCACCGCCGACGACAGCGATTCCGCGACCACCGGGATGAGGTGGTTGACGTCGGCGCTGGTCACGTCGGTCAGATTGGCATCGGCAATCGCCTGCGCCGGGTCGGCGGCGTACTGTGCTGCGGCGGCTGGATCTCGTACCAACGACATCACGAAGTCGAGGAGCGAATTGGCCACGACGCACCTCCTTTCCATCGTTCGCAGTTGTCGAATTCGATGCTAGCGACGATCCCGAGCGTCGTGATCGGTGCGAAACCCAGGCCTTCCGGAGTCCCATTAGGGGACATGCCGTTAGGGGTTCTCCGACACTAGGGGGATCGTCGCCGACGGTCGTCGCGCGGCGGCTATGGTGAGGGCTTGCTTGCAACTCACCACGATTTCGTCAGGGTTCAGACACAGGGGTTATGACATGAGCGACGCGCTCGGGTTGTCGATCGGGACCACCAACCTGGTCGCGATACGCGACGGTAGACCGCCGCTCACCCGCCGGTCGATCCTCACGCTGTTCAACGACCACGCCCCCGAGGTGGGCGCACCCGGTGAGTACCCGAACCCCGGCCAGCCCGGGCTGATGCTGACGTCGTTCGTCGACCGGGTCGGCGACCCGGTCGCCATCGTCGCGTCCGACGGGTCCTCGCATCGCGCCGAGTACGTACTCGTCGACGCCCTGGACGCCATGGCGCGCGCAGTCGGAGGCGGGGAGCCCGTCACCATTGCGGTGCCTTCACACTGGAGCCCCGCGGTCGTGGGAGCGCTGCGGGGGGCGCTGCGTACCAAGCCGAGCCTGTCCCCTGGCGGCGTTGCGCCGTCGATCATCCCGGACGCCGGGGCGGCGCTGTCCGGGCTGCGCACCTCGCCGGGACTGCCGCCGAACGGGATCGTCGTGCTGGCCGACCTCGGCGGAACCGGGACCAGCATCACGCTGGCGGACGCAAGCGCCGGCCTCGCCATCATCGGCGACACGGTGCGCTACCCCGAGTTCTCCGGCGAACTCATCGACCAGGCGCTGCTCAACCACGTCGTCGCAGGCATCGCCGAAGCCAACGACGCCGACACGGGCAGCACCGCCGCCGTCGGTTCGCTGGCCCGACTGCGCGACGAGTGCAGGCGAGCCAAGGAGCGGCTGTCGGCCGAGACCGCGACGGTCCTGGCCGCCGAACTGCCCGGGTACACCTCCGACTTCCGGGTGACGCGGTCCGAACTCGAGCGCTTGATCGACCCTCCGCTCGGCGGGCTGATCAACGCGATCGAAGACACGTTGCAGCGCTACCGCATTCCGCTGTCGAACCTTTCCGCAGTGGCGACGGTCGGCGGTGGAGCCGCCATTCCGCTTGTCACGCAACGACTCTCGGAACGACTCCGCGCCCCCGTGGTGACCACGCCTGCGCCACTGCTCGCCACCGCCGTCGGCGCATTCATCGTCGGCGACCTCGGGCTCGCCCCCGATACCCCGACGGGGATGGGACCGGCCGCCGACGCCGCCACGGGACTGGCGGCGACGATGGGCTGGGCCGCCGAATCACCGCCCACCCAGCAGGCCCCAGCTGCAGGCGTCCCCACGTCCTCGGCGGCCGCGCTGGCGTGGTCGCAGGACGACACGACGGGTGATCCAGTGCCCTACGCCGGCGCGGAGTACGACTCGACCTACAACGGTCCCACCGACGCGCGCCCGGCGATGCAGTACGCCCACGACGAAGAGGACGACGTCGCCGACCCGGAGCCGCTCGCCTGGTACAAGCGGCCGCCGCTTCTCTTCGGGGCCGCCGCGGCGGCGTTACTGCTCGCCGCGGGCGGCCTCGCGATCACGCTGACGAGCTCGTCGGAGCCGTCCGGTCCGGTCACCGAGACGGCGACCAGCTACTCCACCGACTCGAACGGCAACACGGTCCCGGTCCTGCCGCCCCATTCGGAGTCGCAGACGGTCACCATCACCAAGCCGAACGGTGAGGTGACCACCTCGGTCGCGCCCCCGGAGACCACCACGGAGCCGACCTCTTCGACCACCACCACGACGACGACCACCACGACGACGACCACCACCACCACCACGACCACGACCACGACCACGACGACCCCCACCACGACGACCACGCCGCCGCCGACCACCACGCCGCCGCCGACGACGACGACTGCGCCGCCGATCACCACCACGACACTCATTCCCATCGCGCCGACTTCCGTACCGCCGGTGGCCAACTCCGCGTCCGTGCCCGCCTCGGTGGCTCCGACGACGGTCCCGGTGGCGGTGCCCGAAGTGACGATCCCCGTATTGGCGCCGCAAGTCCCGTGACCGGACGCGGCGCGGTCGAAGCGCTGACGGCGAACCCGACCGAACCCGCCAAGGTGCTGGTGTCCGGCGGCATCGGCACCGGAAAGACCTCTGCGCTGACGGCGCTGCGCTCGGCATTGCGCGCAGCGGGTGTCGCGACGATCAGCCGACCACCTGGGCTGGCCGGCGCAACGGACGTCGCCGTCGTGATCGACGATGCCCACCTGCTCGACGACGACGACCTGCGGCGATTGACCGCGCTGGTAGGTGAACCGCGCACCACCGTCGTCATCAGCGCTGAACCCCTGGCGCATCGGGCGGCCCTGACCGAGCTCACCACGGCAATCGCGCGGGAGAACCCGGCGGTGACGTTGGGTCCGCTACCCGGAAGGGACCTCCTGCGCGCCGCGGCCGAACTCCTCGGCGCCGTGCCGCCCCCGAGTTGGGGCGGGCGTTGATGGCGTCGACGGCGGGGCTGCCGTTCCTGCTCTACCCGGCCATCGAGGCGGCCCGGTCGGCTGAAGGCGACACGTCCGCGTCCGCCGCCGTGCAAGCGGCCCGCGTCGCGTTGGTCGAGCGATTGATGCGCGTCGCCAAACCCGTCCTGGACACTCTGCTGCTGTGTTCGCTCAGCCCCGAACTGGGCCCGGACGACGTCGCGGCCGCGTTGCGGCTGGAGAGCACCGACGCCGCCAAGCTGGTCGACGAAGCCAGGGCGTCGGGTCTGCTGTCGCCGTCGCACAACGCGGCATTCCTGCGCTCACTGCACCGCAGCCTCGCGCAGCTCGTCGGTACCGCCCGTCATCACGACGTCGAGACGGCCCTGTTGCGCTCGCAGCTGGAGATGTCAACGCTGTCAACGGATCTCGCACTTCGACTGGCCGAGCACGGAATGCGCGACACCGGGTTGGCCGACGAGCTCGCCAACCGTGCGGCGCTCGGTCGCGGTGAGCCCGGCCAGGCCGCCCGGCTGTACCGGGCCGCCGCCGAAGCGGGTGCGACGGCGCTGACGGCACGTCTGGCCGACGCCCTTGCAATGACAGGGGACTGCGCCACCGCAGGGCGGCTCGCCGACGAGCTGTTGAGTTCCGACGACGCGCGCGAACGCGCGACGGCCGTCCGGATCTCGGCCAGCATCGCCATGCACGACGGCGGCGCGACCCAGGCCGCCGACCTGTTCCGTTGGCTCGGGCCGCAGCCCGACGCGCACGTGGCGGCCGCCAGCGCCGTCGTGTCGATCGCGACGGGCGATCCGACGTCGGCTCGGGCGGCGCTCGAGGTGGACGCATCCGGGCCGCCCACCTCGACGGCGCGCGCGGCGCGCAGTCTCGCCGAGGGGTTGCTACTCACGGTCGACCAGCCGTACTCGGTGGCCATGGCCCGGCTGTCGCAGTCGATCACCGATCAGCGTCCGCCGGGCGTCACACCCGACTCCGCCGCTGCACTCGTCACCCTCGTCGCGCTCCACGGCGGCGATCCCGTGCGGGCCCGCAGCGTCATCGCTCGCGCGGTGCGCACGGCATCCGATGATGAGGGTTTCGTGACGCACCGGCACCGGCTGCTGCTCGGCTGGGTCCGGATGCAGGACGGTCAGCTCGCGGCAGCCTCCGCGGACGTGGCGACCGCGATCGCCGCCGATCTCCACCGGCGCGACGCACTGTGGGCCGCCGCCCTGCAGACGGCGATCGCCCGCCGCAGCGGCGACAGCGGGGCGGTACAGAAGCACTGGTACACCGCGATGGAGGTGCTGTCCGAGCACTCCGTCGACCTGGTGTCCCTGCTGCCCCTTGGCGAACTGTGGGTGTCGGCGGCCCGGGTGCACCAGGTGCGACCGGCTGCGTCAACCCATCGCCGATGCCTTCGCCCTCCTCGAGTCGCTTGGCAATCCGCTGTTGTGGTCGGTGCCGCTGCACTGGGCGGGCGTGCACGCCGGGATCCTGGGAGGAGATCCCGCCGCCGTGGCACCGCACGGCCAGGCGCTCACCGCGGCCGCCGGCCACAGTTCGTTCGCCAGGGCACTCGCAGGAGCAGGCCGCACCTGGCTGCGGGTGTTGGCCAACCAGGTCGACGTCGACGAGGTGAGTACCGCGGCACGCGGGCTCGCGCAGTACGGACTCACCTGGGACGCCACGCGATTGGCCAGCCAGGCGGCACTCCAGACCCCCGACGCCCGCATCTCGGGCGCGATGCTTCAGGTCGCCCGCGAGCTGAAGCTCAACACCTCGAGCGGTGACGACGCCGTGCCCGTCGCCGCATCGACCTCGACGGCCCCGCACACGGGTACCGTCGCGCCGCCCTTCTCCCGGCTCTCGGATCGGGAGCGGGAGGTCGCCGAACTCCTGTTGCAGGGCATGCAGTATCGCGACATCGGCAGCCAGCTACTGATCTCTGCCAAGACCGTCGAGCACCACGTCGCCAGAATCCGCCGCAGGCTCGGCGCCGAGTCGCGGTCGGAGATGCTCTCTATGTTGCGGGCGATCCTGGTGTGAACGGCGGCGCTCGCAGTGACAACCACCACAGCAACACCGACCACGACCACCACCACGACGCCGACCACCACCCCGAAGCCGGTGCCTCCGACGTCCCCGACGACCACGTCAGGCACGACGACCTCGGCGTCTGGGCCGAAAGGACGATCAAGCACCCGCTCGTCATGAGCACCCAACCGCACGCCAAACCGTACCGAGTTAGGTGAGCCTTCGTAGCGACGTTAAACGCGTTGATGCAACTATGAGCAGGCATCTAGCTTAAGTTACCGGTGAGTAACCCGACTAAGTTACTCGCCGGTAACTGGATCTCGGGAGGCATGCGGTGAACGAGCACACCCTCGTTTTGATCACCATGATCATCGGCGTGGTGGGGACGGTCGTCGTACTGGCCCTGGCCGCCAAGCGGGTGCTGTTCCTGACCAACCTCATCCGGTCCGGCCAGAAGACCATCGACGAGGACGCCCGCAAAGACGACCTCGCCACGCGCATCACCACACAGTTCAAAGAGGTCTTCGCGCAAACGCGACTGCTGCGCTGGTCGATCCCCGGCATCGCCCACTTCTTCACCATGTGGGGCTTCTTCATCCTGGGCAGCGTCTACGTCGAGGCGTTCGGCGTGCTGTTCTACCCGAAGTTCGCCATCCCGTTCGTCGGCCACTGGGGCGCACTCGGGTTCCTTCAGGACTTCTTCGCACTCGCGGTGCTGCTCGGCATCACCACGTTCGCCGTCATCCGACTGCGCTCCGAACCCAAGGAGTACGGGCGCGACTCCCGCTTCTACGGCTCGCACACCGGCGGGGCCTGGCTGATCCTCTTCATGATCTTCAACGTCATCTGGACGTACGCGCTGTTCCGTGGCGCGTCAGCGGCGACACGAGAACCTGCCCTACGGCTGGGGCGCCTTCTTCTCCCACGGCATGGGGGCGGTGCTCTCCCCGCTCGGTGAAACGCCCAACCTCATCATCGAGCGCGTCGCGCTGCTGCTGCACATCGGCGTCATGCTCGTCTTCCTGCTGATCGTGCTGCACTCCAAGCACCTGCACATCGGCCTGGCCCCGGTCAACGTCACCTTCAAGCGGCTGCCCGACGCGCTGGGCCCACTGCTGCCCATGGAGTACGACGGCAAGTACATCGACTTCGAGGATCCCGACGAGGACGCGGTGTTCGGCCGCGGCAAGATCGAGGACTTCACCTGGAAGGGCTATCTCGACTTCACCACGTGTACCGAGTGCGGCCGCTGCCAGTCGCAGTGCCCGGCGTGGAACACCGGAAAGCCGTTGTCGCCCAAGCTCGTCATCATGAACCTGCGCGACCATTTGTTCGCGAAGGCGCCATACATCCTCGGCGACAAGGAGACTCCGCTCGAGAACACCGCTGAAGGTGGCCTCGGCGAGGAACTGCGCGGCGAGAAGCACTACGGAGCAGCACGCCGTGCCGGAGTCCGGCTTCGAGCGCATCCTCGGCTCCGGCCCGGACCAGGCGCTCCGTCCGCTCGTCGGCACGCTGGAAGAGGGCGGCGTCATCGACCCCGACGTGTTGTGGTCGTGCACCACGTGCGGCGCGTGCGTCGAGCAGTGCCCGGTCGACATCGAGCACATCGACCACATCGTCGACATGCGGCGCTACCAGGTGATGGTCGGCCTCGGAGTTCCCCGGCGAGCTCGGCGTGCTGTTCAAGAACCTGGAGCAGAAGGGCAACCCCTGGGGCCAGAGCGCCAAGGAGCGCACCACCTGGATCGACGAGGTCGACTTCGACGTGCCCGTCTACGGCGAGGACGTCGACTCGTTCGACGGCTTCGAGTACCTGTTCTGGGTCGGCTGCGCGGGCGCGTTCGAGGATCGCGCCAAGAAGACCACCAAGGCCGTCGCCGAACTGCTCGCCACCGCGGACGTGAAGTTCCTGGTGCTCGGCACCGGTGAAACCTGCACGGGCGACTCGGCTCGCCGCGCGGGCAACGAGTTCCTGTTCCAGCAGCTGGCGCAGCAGAACAAGGAGACCATCGACGGCGTGTTCGAGGGCGTCGAGACGGTCGACCGCAAGATCGTCGTCACCTGCCCGCACTGCTTCAACACGCTCGGCCGCGAGTACACGCAGCTGGGCACCAACTACACGGTGCTGCACCACACGCAGCTGCTGAACCGTCTGGTCCGCGACAAGAAGCTGGTGCCGGTGAGCCCGGTCAGCCAGGACATCACCTACCACGACCCGTGCTACCTGGGCCGGCACAACAAGGAGTACGCGGCGCCGCGCGAACTGATCGGCGCGTCCGGAGCGACGCTCACCGAGATGCCCCGGCACGCCGACCGCGGCCTGTGCTGCGGCGCAGGCGGTGCGCGGATGTGGATGGAAGAGCACATCGGCAAGCGCGTCAACCACGAACGCGTCGAGGAAGCCCTT
Organism: uncultured Actinomycetota bacterium; assembly: GCA_963791215.1. Classification (GTDB taxonomy): domain Bacteria; phylum Actinomycetota; class Actinomycetes; order Mycobacteriales; family Mycobacteriaceae; genus Mycobacterium. The sequence goes on from CAWBRR010000024.1 coordinate 156,493, forward strand.
GACACCGGGGCGTCCAAGATCGCCATGGCCTGCCCGTTCTGCCGAGTCATGATGACCGACGGCGTCGACGACCGCGCCGAGGCGATGGGCAAGGAAAAGGCCGAGGTGCTCGACGTGGCCCAGCTGCTGCTGGGGTCGCTCGACAAGTCCACCGTGACGTTGCCCGCCAAGGGCACTGCCGCCGAAGCCGCCGCGGCCCGCGCTGCCGCCGCACCCGCGAAGGTCGAGAAGGAAGCGCCCGCCGAAGCCGAGGCCGTGGAGGCCAAGCCACAGCAGGAGGACGCGCCCGCCGCCAAGACCGAGGTCGCCAAGCCGGCCAAGGGCCTTGGCATCCAAGCCAAGCGTCCGCCGAAGAAGGGCGCCGCCGCAGCGGAGGCCCCCGAAGCGGGCGCCACCGTGGCTCCCGAGGTTCCCGTCAAGGGCCTTGGCATCCAAGCCAAGCGTCCGCCGAAGAAGGGCGCCGCTGCGGCTGCCGCGCCAGCAGCCCCGACGGCCCCAAACGCGGAGGCGCCCCCGGCGGAAGCGCCCGTCGAAACCCCCAAGGTCGAGGTCAAGGGCCTGGGCATCCAAGCCAAGCGGCCCCCGAAGAAGGGTGCCCAAGCCTCCGCCGCGCCTGCGGCCCCCGCTGCTCCCGCGGCGGAAGCTCCTGCGGCCCCGGCAGAATCGGAGGCCCCGGCCGCCGAGGCGCCTTCGGAGGCACCCAAGGTCGAGGTCAAGGGCCTTGCGATTCAAGCCAAGCGCCCGCCGAAGAAGGGTGCCCAGGCCGCTGCACCCGCCTCGGCCCCGGCCGCGTCCGCCATCTCTGCACCGGAGCCAGAGCCGAAACCCGCTGCGGCACAACCGGAACCGGAGCAGGCCAGCTCCAACGGCGAGTCCGCCGAGCCGGACGAGCCCGCGGCGCCGTCGGTCGAGGTCAAGGGGCTCGGCATCGCACCGGGTGTGCGCCGACCGCCGAAGCGCTAAATCAGTGGACAAGCAATGGGACGATGACTGACGTGAGTAGGCCCCAGCTGCCAGCCGAGAAGATGTGGCATACGAGTCACCAGCCACGCCAACGCACGTTCGCGCAGTCGACCAAGCTGCAGGACGTCCTCTATGAAATTCGCGGCCCCGTACACGATCACGCGGCCAGGCTCGAGGCCGAGGGGCACCGGATCCTCAAGCTGAACATCGGCAACCCGGCGTCGTTCGGCTTCGAGGCGCCCGACGTGATCATGCGCGACATGATCCAGGCGCTGCCGTACGCGCAGGGCTACTCGGATAGCAAGGGCATCCAGGCCGCCCGCCGCGCCGTGTTCACCCGTTACGAACTGGTCGACGGGTTCCCGCGTTTCGACGTGGACGACGTGTTCCTGGGCAACGGTGTCTCCGAGCTCATCACGATGACGCTGCAGGCGCTGCTCGACAACGGCGACCAGGTGCTCATCCCTGCGCCGGACTACCCGCTGTGGACGGCATCGACGGCGCTGGCCGGTGGCACCCCGGTGCACTACCTGTGCGACGAGACCCAGGGCTGGATGCCGGACGTCGCCGACATCGAGTCGAAGATCACCGACCGCACCAAGGCGCTGGTCGTGATCAACCCGAACAACCCCACTGGCGCGGTGTACAGCCGCGAAACCCTGGAGCAGATGGTCGAACTCGCGCGCAAGCACCAGCTGCTGCTGCTTGCCGACGAGATCTACGACAAGATCCTGTTCGACGACGTCACGCACATCAGCCTCGCGTCCGTCGCCCCCGACCTGCTGACGCTCACCTTCAACGGGCTGTCGAAGGCCTACCGGGTCGCGGGTTACCGCTCCGGCTGGCTGGTCATCACCGGCCCCAAGGAACATGCGAGCAGCTTCCTCGAGGGCATCAACCTGCTGGCCAACATGCGCCTGTGCCCGAATGTGCCTGCGCAGCACGCCATTCAGGTCGCGCTCGGCGGGCATCAAAGCATCGAGGACCTGGTGCTGCCCGGCGGGCGGCTGCTCGAACAGCGGGACGTTGCATGGACCAAGCTGAACGAGATCCCCGGGGTGTCGTGCGTGAAGCCCGAGGGCGCGCTGTACGCGTTCCCGCGGCTCGATCCCGAGGTCCACGACATTCACGATGACGAGCAGCTCGTGCTCGACCTGCTGCTGCAGGAGAAGATCCTGGTGACCCAGGGCACCGGGTTCAACTGGCCCGCGCCCGACCACCTGCGGATCGTGACGCTGCCGTGGGCCCGCGACCTGGCCAACGCCATCGAGCGGCTGGGCAACTTCCTGGCGTCCTACCGCCAGTAGGGATCAGCCCACCGGAACACTCCCCGGTCGCTTCGCTCCTGCCCACCGGAACACTCCCCGGCGTCGCTCTGCTCGCTCCTGCCCACCGGAACACTCCAGGCGGCACCTCTACCCTGTTGCGCGTGGCGCATTCGCATTCGCACTCGCATCCGTCCGGTCCCGCGCCGCTCAGCCCGCTTGCAGCCAAGATCGTCGTCGGCCTGCTGGTCGCGATCGGCGTCGCCGTCATCGCGGGCGCCGCCCTGCTCTGGCCCGCTCACCAGAAGGTCGACATCCCACTGCCGTTCCAGAATTCGGCGGGCGGCGCGGTGACCACCGAGTCCGGACACGTCTTGTCGAGCAGCGCCGCCGATTGCGGCAGCCCCTCGGTGGGCGCGGTGCTGACCTCGACGCCGGAGGCCGCCCCGCCGGGTGGTGGCCAGTGCATCCATTCACTCGTCGCCATCGACTCGGGCCCGAACAAGGGCGCCAACACGCTGCTGGAGTTCAGCGGTGGTCCCGGACAGCCCAGCCTCGCCGTCGGCGACGACGTCCGCGTCAGCAGGCAGGTCGATCCCAACGGCACCACCACCTACGCGTTCTTCGACTTCGAACGCACCTGGGCGCTGGTCGGATTGGCCGGTGTGTTCGCAATCGTGATCGTCGCCGTCGCCCGCTGGAGGGGGCTGCGCGCCCTGGTGGGCATCGTCGTCGCGTTCGCGGTGCTGGTGATCTTCCTGTTGCCCGCGCTGCGCGACGGCGCCCCCACCATCCCCGTGGCGCTGGTGGCATCGGCGGCGATCCTGTACGCGGTCATCTATTTGGCGCACGGCGTGAGCCTGCGGACCAGTGCGGCGCTCCTCGGAACGCTGACCTCGCTGCTGCTGGCCACCGTACTGTCCTGGGCGGCAATCGAATTGGCACACCTAACCGGACTGTCGGAGGACCAGAACAACGAGGTCGCCGCCTACCTCGGCAACGTGTCGATCACCGGGCTGCTGCTGGCGGGCTTCATCATCGGCTCCCTTGGCGTGCTCAACGACGTCACCGTCACCCAGGCGTCGACGGCGTTCGAATTGGCCGAGACCGGCGCCTCGCGCAAGGCGATCTTCATCGGGGCGATGCGCGTTGGGCGCGACCACATCGCCAGCACCACGTACACCCTGGTGCTCGCGTATGCCGGCAGCGCACTGCCCCTGCTGCTGCTGTTCAGCGTCGCCAACCGGTCCCTCGGCGACGTGCTGACCAGCGAGAGCGTGGCCATCGAGATCGCCCGATCCGCGGTCGGCGGTATCGCGCTGGCCCTGTCGGTGCCGCTCACGACGGGCATCGCCGCGGTGCTGGCCACGCCCCGCGTCGGCCAGCGAAAACTCGGTATCACCGGCGATACCGAGGTCCCCGAGGGGTGTTAGGCGTCGTCCAGGAGGATGAGCGGCCCGTTCCTGGATGGTGTTTCGACGTCGCCCGAGGAGTGCGGCTCCGTTCGTCGAAGTGCTTGCCACGCAACGCGACACGCGGGCGACCGGACCGCGTGCCTAGCGTTCCAACAACCCGAGGAGATAGGCGCCGTAACCCGACTTGAGCAGGGTGTGCGCGCGTGCGGCCAATTGGTCGTCGTCTATGAAACCCACCCGCCAGGCCACCTCCTCGGGGACGCTGATCTTCAACCCTTGGCGGCGTTCGATGGTGCGCACGTAGTCGCTCGCGTCGAGCAGCGAGTCGAAGGTGCCGGTGTCCAGCCACGCGGTGCCGCGGGCCATCACCTCTACCGAGAGCCTGCCCGCGTTGAGGTAGCGCTGGTTCACTTCGGTGATCTCGTACTCACCGCGGGCCGACGGCTTCAGTTCCTTCGCGATCTCGATGACGTCGTTGTCGTAGAAGTACAGGCCCGGCACCGCATAGTGCGACTTCGGCGTCAGGGGCTTCTCCTCGAGTGACACCGCCATCCCGTCGGCGTCGAACTCCACCACACCGTACGCCGACGGGTTCGCCACCCAGTACGCGAAGATCGCTCCACCATTGACGCCGTGGAATCGCTGGAGGCTGGTGCCCAGTCCCGGCCCGTAGAAGACGTTGTCGCCCAATACCAATGCGACGGAGTCGTTTCCGATGTGATCGGCCCCGATCACGAAGGCCTGCGCCAGCCCGTCCGGCCGATCTTGCACCGCGTAGCTGATGTTGACGCCGAACTCGGAACCGTCCCCCAGCAATCGATGAAAGCCGGGGGCGTCGTGGGCGGTGGTGATCAGGAGGATGTCGCGGATGCCGGCGAACATCAACGTCGACAGCGGGTAGTAGATCAGGGGTTTGTCGTAGACCGGCAGCAACTGCTTGCTGACGCCCATCGTGATCGGATACAGCCGGGTGCCCGATCCGCCTGCCAAGATGATTCCCCGCATGCGTAGACCCTAGAAGACGTCAGAACGGGGTGCGGCTCAGCCAGCCATCCCACACCGCGGCGTCGCCGAACACCTCGAGGCCGGCGTCGGCCGACGTCTTGCGTCGCGTGATGGCCAACAGCAGGTTGGTGGCGGTGCCGCGGACCGCAGCCTCGCCCTTCGTGTGGTCGTGCGACCAGTTCAGCCCGTCCTCGTCGTGGGTGATCGTCCACTCCCCCGTCGGGCCGAGACCGTCGTCGGTGGCGTGCAGGTGCAGGGTCTGCCCGCGCGGCAGTGGAGGGTCGTTGCGGTTCGCCCCCGCGATGATCAGATCGATCCATTCGGTGACCCCGTCGGCGGCGAGTTCGGACGGCAGCGCGAAGTCGCGGTCGAGCGCGAGTAACTCGTCGGCTCGATGCACCGTCTGCTCGTGCACTCGACGCCGGATCCACCACCCCGCGGGCTTGGGGCCGTTGAACGTCCATACCCGCGCATCGGACCCGACCTGGTCGACCGCGTCGAGGATCAGCTGAGCACCTGCGGTCGAACCACGCGATCGCGGCCTCGGGATCCTCGGGCGGTCTGCCGTCGCGCACCTGCTTGGGATCCAGCGCCTCCATGCGCCGGTCGGCGATGATCTGTGCGCACCAGCGATTGCCCCGGCCCAGGTGTTTGAACAGCTGGTTCAGCGTCCACCCGGGACACGTCGGCACCGGTGTCAGTCGGGTCGGCGCCGCGGTAGACGTCGCCGAAGGCCTTGGTCTCCGCGATGAGGGTTGCTCGGAAGTCCACGCCTAAGAACGTACCGCTGCGCGTGCCTCTCCGAGCCGGATCGGGAGCGTCGACCAACCCCGCAGCACGCGGGTTTCCCGGCGGCTTCCAGCGCCCGCCAACTGGGCGTCCGGATACCGCTCGAAGAACGCGCGCAACCCCACCTCACCCTCGGCGCGGGCCAGTGCGGCACCGAGGCAGAAGTGCCTGCCACCGGAGAACGACAGGTGCTTGCCCGCGTTGTCGCGGGTGACGTCGAAGCGGTGCGGGTCGGTGAACACCTCGGGATCGCGGTTCGCTCCGGCGAGGTAGAGGATGACGAGCTCGCCGGCCTGAACGTTGCGTCCCGCGACCTCGGTGTCGACGCGGGCGATCCGCGCGCTCAGCTGCACGGGCGACTCCAGTCGGAGGATCTCCTCGACCGCCCCCGGCCACAGTTCGGGCCGATCGAGCAGCATGGCGAGTTGGTCGGGGTGCTCGAGCAGGATGCGGATCCCGTTGCCGAGCAGGTTGACCGTGGTCTCGAACCCGGCGGCGAGCACCAGGCCCGCGGTGGCGCGCAGCTCCTCGTCGTCGAGTCGAGTACCGCCCTCGCTGGCGTCGATGAGCTGGCTCATCAGGTCGTCACCCGGGGCGCGCCGCAGCGCGGCGATGTGGTCGGCCAGCCAGGTGTTGAACCCGTCGAGTCCACTCTCGACGCGCCGGTACTGCGACCACGACAACCCGATGTCGAGGCTGGGCGCTGCGAGTTCACCGAACTCGAGGATGCGCGGCCGGTCGCGGTCCGGCACCCCGAGGATGTCGCCGATGACGGTCACCGGTAGCTGCGAGCAGTACTCGTCGACGACGTCGACGATGGGCCCGACGGTGCCGTCACCGATGCCGTCGATCAGGCTCGACGGCCGCCTGTTGCACCCTTTCCCTCAGCGCCGCAACGGCTCTGGTGGTGAACACCGATGACACCGTCTTGCGGTAGCGGGTGTGTTCGGGCGGTTCGACGGACAGCAGCGACGGTGGGAGCAGCGGATGCAGCCTGCCCTTCACGCGTGGTGCGTTCCTCGAGCCACCCCAGCGGACCCGGGAGCGTCTTGCCGATGGCGGTGACGGCGAAGTCGTCGGATCGCAACAGCTGGTGGGCGAGCGCGTGGTCGGCGGTCAGCCAGGCGGCTCGGCCCCGGACCAGCCGTCCCCTCGCCCGGAGTTCGTCGGCGAAGCCACCCGGGTCGGCCCGCACCGTCGGATCGGCGATCAGCCTGCCCTGCAGCTCGCCGCGCTTGGCGCCGAACGACGCCAATCCGCGGATCACCCCGTGTAGAGCGAACCAGTGCGTGCGCTCGCGCAGCGTCATGATTCGAGCTTAAGCACCGGTCGCAGATCGTCCAACCGGTTCAGGGCGTAGACCGTCATGGACCCACGTTATGACGCGATGGGCCCCGAGAGCTCCGGTATCTGACGGCCCAGCGCGAACACGCGCCAACCCGCCCGCTGCCATTTGGCCACGTCCAGGCAATTGCGGCCGTCGACAACGACTTTCGCACGCACGGTCGCGGCCAACTCCTCGGGATCGAGGTCGACGAACTCCTGCCACTCGGTGAGTACCAGGACCGCGTCGGCCCGTTCGCACGCGTCGGACACCGACGTCGAGTAGTTCAACGTGGGGAAGACGCGCTGCGAGTTCTCCATCGCCTTGGGGTCGTAGACGTTGACCGTGGCGCCGTTGAGCTGCAACAGGCCGGCCACGTTGAGTGCGGGCGAGTCGCGGACGTCGTCGGACTCGGGTTTGAAGGCGGCGCCGAGCACCGCCACGTTGGCGCCGAGCAGCGATCCGCCACAGGCCTTGGTGGCCAGTTCCACCATGCGGGTGCGCCTGCGCATGTTGATGCTGTCGACCTCGCGCAGGAACGTCAGCGCGTGGTTGGCGCCGAGTTCTCCGGCGCGGGCCATGAACGCCCGAATGTCCTTCGGCAGGCAGCCGCCGCCGAATCCCAGGCCCGCGTTGAGGAATCGCCTGCCGATGCGGGGGTCGTAGCCCAGGGCGTCGGCCAGCAGCGTGACGTCGGCGTCGACGGCCTCGCAGACCTCCGAGATCGCATTGATGAACGAGATCTTGGTGGCGAGGAAGGCGTTGGCCGACACCTTCACCAGTTCGGCGGTCTGCAGGTCGGTAACGAGGAACGGCACGTCCTGGTCGAGCAGCGGCGCGTACAGCTCGCGGACGGCGGCCTCCGCACGACGGGAATCCCGTTGCACGCCAAGCACGATGCGGTCAGGATGCAGCGTGTCGTGGACCGCGAAGCCCTCCCGAAGGAACTCGGGATTCCAGGCGATCTCGACGTCGATGCCCTCGGGGGCGAGTCGACGGGCACGCACGACGAGGTCGGCGGCGGTGCCGACGGGGACCGTCGACTTGCCCACGATCACCGCGGAACGGCGCAGCCGCGGCACCAAGGTGTCGATGACCGCGTGGACGTGACGTAGATCGGCGCCGTAATCGCCCTTCTTCTGCGGCGTTCCGACGCCGAGGAAGTGCACGTCGGCGAACTCGGCCGCCTCTTCGTAGTCGGTGGTGAAGTGCAGTCGACCGGCTTCGATGTTGTCGCGCAGGACTTTTCGCAGCCCGGGTTCGTAGAAGGGGATGTCGCCGGAGGCCAGTTTCGCGATCTTGCCGGGGTCGATGTCGACACCGATGACCTCGTGTCCCAGTTCAGCCATGCCCGCGGCATGTGTCGCACCGAGATACCCGGTGCCAAATACGGTGCATCGCATACTGCCTGGATAGGCCCCCGCGATGAGCTAGTTGCTAAGCGACACTGATCAGCAGACCAACGCTAGGTGACGAGTCGTGGTCAACGGCAGAAGATCAGGAAGCAATTGCCGCCCTGGCCGCCGTGGCCACCTCCGCCGCCATGACCTTCGGATCCGCGACCGAACCCGCCGTCGCCACCGCGACCCGAACCCTGCTGGGGCCACGGGAACTGCGGCCCAGAGACCTGGTTGCCGCCCCCTTGGGGCCAGTCGTCGTCGCCGCCGCGTTGCGGCTGCTGAGCCCATGGGTTCCACGGCGGCTGCCACACCGGCGGTGGGTTGTAGACCGGCGGTGGGTTGTAGACCGGCGGTGCGTTGTAGACCGGCGGTGCGTTGTAGACCGGCGGCTGCCAGACGGGTGGGAACAGTCCCGGCGGCGGAACGATCGGATGCGGGAGGGCGGCCGGCGGCGGGGCAGGCGCAGGAGCCTCCGGTGCCGGCGCCGGGGCCTGCTCGACGTACACGGTGCGCGGCGGGGCCTGCGGTTGTTCCTGGACGACCGGCATCGGCGCCTTGATGGTCTCCGGCGGCGGGGCAGGCGCAGGCGCGGGGGCGGGCGCAGGCGCAGGCAACTGTGCCTCGGGCGGAGCCGGGACCACCGGCGGCGCCGCCTCGGGGATGACCGCCTGACCGGGGTCAGGGCGCGACTCCACGGTGGGCCGGATGCTCACTGCGAGCGAGATGACAAGCGCGACAACGCCGATGACGAAGATCGACGTCAGCGCGCTGCCGACGAGCAGGAACGGCTTGTGCCCCTCCTCGGCCCGCCTGTCGTCGAAGTCGGCGAAGTCGAAGTCATCGGCCATCGGCGCGTCGGTGCCGACCGGCCGCATCACGGTCGCCGCATTCGCAAGTCCGTACTCGCTCCCGGCCGTCGCACCGTCGGGATCCAGCGAGTAGGCCAGCCCGGCGGTGGTCGCGTCGTACGCGGGCGCGTTGGCCGCCGCGAGTGCGGCGCCGCGCGCCAACGCCAGCGCGGACTCCTCGGGCGCGCGGACCGGAAGTTCGACGAGGCTTTCCAGGTGCTCCTTGACCGACGCGATCTCGACACCGGCGCCGACGACGAACATGCCCTGTGGCGGCGAATCCTGCGCCTCGACGGCCGACACCATGTCGGCGAGCACGGCCATGGCGTCCGTGCTGTGGAGATTGCGGCTGACCACCTTGACGATCGACCCGTCGTCGCTGCGGACGACCGAAAGCGTCGCGCTGTCCCGATCGATGAACAGCAGCGCCGTGCTGTCGTATCCGACGGCCTTGCCCGCCGCCTGGGCCAGAGCGCCTGCGGCATGCAATTCGGAGACCAGGATCACGTCGCGGATGCCCGCGGCGGCGAGTGCGTCGCGCAGTTCGGCGGCCTCGGCGCGGTCACTCCACGTGACACCGATCGATTTGAGTTCGTGGCCGCCCTCGATGGCGCTCTCCTGCGTCCCAACGACCGCCGCGACTACCTGATCGACCGCATTTGTGGTTGCTGAACCATCCGACGAAGACACGTCGAAGGTGTCGTGATCGACGATCGCGCCGTCACCTTTTTCACCCTCGACCAGCACCATGCGGACCGTCTTAGGTGTCAACGACACACCCAGTACGATGTCCACCGATCCCTCCAATATGTTTGCTACACTAGCTAGGTCACGTCTGGCAACTCACCTGTCGCGAGCCGCCGACTAGATGTTTCATCGCGCCTACCTGCGCAGTCGTTACTCGGGGCGGCATTAGCTGAAGAACCGCCGACATGCCGCATATTCGACCCTACTCGCGCCTCGCTTAGCGCCACTACTCAGACTTCGTCGACGACGTCCGGTCGAGGCCGCGGCGCGCTCGTGTCGAGGTGCGACGGACGGCGCGAGCCCAGGTGGCCGTGGACGCCCTCGGCGTAGGCGGTCTCGGCGTGCTGGGTGAAGTCGACGCCTGCCAGTCTCGTCCTCGGGACTCACCCGGAACCCGAAGACGCGGTCGATGAGCTTCGCCAACGCGAAGGACACCACGAACGCGTAGGCGGCGACCACGACGGCCGCGAGCGCCTGCTTGCCCAACTGGGTGAAGCCACCGCCGTAGAAGAAGCCCTCGGGACCGGCGGTCATCACCTCGTTGGCCAGCAGGCCGATCAGCAGGACGCCGACCACGCCGCCGACGAAGTGCACGCCCACGACGTCCAGCGAGTCGTCATAGCCGAAGCGGAACTTCAGTCCGATCGCGAACGAGCACACGATTCCGGCGAGCAGGCCGACGACCACCGCGCCCAACGTGTTGACGGTGCCGCACGACGGGGTGATGGCCACCAGGCCGGCGACAACGCCCGAGGCGGCGCCGAACGTGGTGGGGCGGCCGTCGCGGATCCGCTCGACCGCGAGCCAGCCGAGCATGCCGAGGCATCCGGCGACGAGCGTGTTGAGGAAGATCGCGGCCGCCGTCCCGTTGGCGGCCAGTGCCGAGCCGGCGTTGAACCCGAACCAGCCGAACCACAGCAGCCCGACGCCGAGCAGGACGAACGGCAGATTGTGCGGCCGCATCGGGTCCTTGTTGAACCCGATGCGCGGGCCGAGCACCAGTGCCAGGGCCAATGCCGAAGAGCCGGAGACGATTTCGACGACGAGCCCACCCGCGTAGTCCAGCACGCCCAGCTTGAACAGCCAGCCGTTGGGCGACCACACCCAGTGCGCCACCACGGCGTACACCGCGACGGCCCAGATCGGGACGAACACGATCCATGCCGAGAACTTGGCGCGGTCGGCGATGGCGCCGCTGATCAGCGCCGCGGTGATGATCGCGAAGCTCAGCTGGAAGGTGGCGTAGAGAAGTTCCGGCACCGCACCGTGCAAGGTGCTCGGTTCGATGCCTGCCATGCCGAAGTGGGACAGGTCGCCGATCAATCCGCCCGCGCCGCCGCCGGAGAAGGCGAGGGTGTAGCCGACCAGCAGCCAGGCCACCGTGACCAACGGGATCGAGATGAAGCTCATCATGATCATGTTGAGCACGCCGGTGGTCCGGACCATCCCGCCGTAGAACATGGCCAGGCCAGGCGTCATCAACAGCACCAGCGCGGTGCTGGCCAGCAGCCATGCGGTGGCGGCGGGATCGAGCTCGGGCACGTCGGGCTCCCTTCGCGGCGAAATCCCGAAGAGCATATGTTCAGCGTTTCGGCGTGGTTACCGGAGGCTCACCGCGCCCGAAGCTCAGGACCGTCGGCCGTTCAGAGAGCGCTCACGGTGAACAAGTGCGAGTAGCACGGGTAGCCACCGCTATCTCAACGCGGGCGTCCGGTCAGTGCTTGATGAAGTTCTGATACGACCGCGACGGGGTGGGGCCGCGCTGGCCCTGGTACTTCGAGCCGGCCGCGCTGCTGCCGTAGGGGTGCTCGGCGGGGCTGGTCAGCCGCAGCAGGCACAGCTGACCGATCTTCATGCCCGGCCACAGCGTGATCGGCAGGTTGGCGACGTTGGACAGTTCGAGGGTGATGTGGCCGGTGAAGCCCGGATCGATGAAGCCCGCAGTGGAGTGCGTCAGCAATCCGAGCCTGCCGAGCGACGACTTGCCCTCGAGGCGACCCGCGAGATTGTCCGGCAGCGTGCAGCGTTCCAGCGTCGAGCCGAGCACGAACTCGCCGGGGTGCAGCACGAAGGGCTCGCCCTCCTTCGGCTCGACCAAGGTGGTCAGGTCGTCCTGGCGTATCGCGGGGTCGATGTGGGTGTACCGCGTGTTGTTGAAGACCCGGAACAGGTTGTCCAGCCGGACGTCGACGCTGGAGGGCTGGATCAGGGTGTCGTCGAAGGGATCGATGCCCAACCGTCCGGAGGAGATCTCGGCGCGGATGTCGCGATCGGAGAGCAGCACCCGACGAGCCTAACCGCTGGAAAAGTCGGTCCTCGTGATCACCTGCTCGACGTCAAAGCTGGTGACCAACCTCGCGCCAGCGCGCGCAGAGCCGAGGCGACCAAGATCAATCGCATGCACGCGAAGGCGACACGACTGGCCAGCCAGTAGTTGGGCGATCATCCCGGTCCGGGCAGGAGTCCCTCCGGATCGGCGACAGCCGGAGTGTTAGTCTTCGTGCTCACCAGCACGGCTGGTCAGGCCGATGTAGTTCAATGGCAGAACATCAGCTTCCCAAGCTGAATACGCGGGTTCGATTCCCGTCATCGGCTCCACAAAATGCCTGGTCAGAGCGTTTTTGAAGGCCGGAAATCGCTAGACCGACTAACCCGTGACGCTCTCATGACGCGAGTCGGTTTCAGGGCCGTTTGCTGACCTCGGTTGTCACCCGCGACGGCGCCGAAAGTCACCGACCACCTCGTTGTGCGAGCTATTCCTGCGATGATGGCACCGGGCACACAACAGGGCCGTTTCGTCCTCCAGAAGCAAGTTGCATGTCTCAAAACGAAGTGACACCGAAGCATCCTCACTGCGACATTGCACTTTCCTTCGCTGGTGAGGATCGTGATTACGTCGAAGCCGTTGCAGAGTCGCTGCGTGTCAAGAGCATCCGAGTTTTCTACGACCGGCTGGCTAGCCACGATTGAGCCGACCCACTGCACAGGGACGACCAGAAGCGGCCCAAGCAACTTCCACGTCGATAACGCCGGCGGATTTTCGCTCTCGCCGGTTTCCTAGCGGATCGCCTTCGATCTCATCACCTTCGGGAAGCGGATCGTCGTCATACTCGCCAACGATTACGCCGTCGTCTGATTCTCCCAATTCCCCTGCGTTATCCAGGTTTTCGATTTCCAAAGCAGCGGGCTTCGCGGGATGTTGCGGGCCATTCATGATCTTATCGAATACCAGTTCAAACGGTTTGGTCGAAACTTCCACTTCCACACCGGTTTTCGACGTTAGGCCGCTGCGATCCAAGGCCGAATTCGTCGCGGCCAACTCGACGGCCTCACTCGCGTCGGTTTCCGCCAGATTCAACGATTCCCAGCCATCCGATCAGCGGCTTCCTCAAGCCGCTGCCGCGCTTTGCGTTTCACCTGGGAAGCGCGTCCACCGTGATATCCGCAAACCGTCGTACCCAGAATCGCCGGATTTCGGCATTGCTCGCCGGATCGCTTGTGACCCGTGCAGCGGCGTTGTTTGACTCCCGGTTTCCGATTTCCCACCATTCCTCAGACCATCTAACGTAGCCGGTGGGTTCTACAGTCGATGGGTTATCAGCCGTTGTCATTTCGCATTCTCCCGCGCTTTGATCGCTGCGAGTCTCCACGGGATCGGCAACGTTGGGTAGAAAGCTGCGCTGGCCCATCGCTAAACATCAATATACGCAATCAGCAGGTACATTTGGTGGGGGCCGTCCAAGTTGCCATCGACCACCCGAGCCAACCATGCAGGGAAGGAAAGACCTACCCTTAAATGAATGATCTGGGTGAGAGTTGTTAATCCTTATTGGAACAGTGGCTCTAGCAATCCCAAAATCCATAATCACGGTTTCGGTTAGCTCCACCTGCTCCTGCAAAAGCTTGGCCCAGTCGTCGGCGTCTGAAAATTTTTCTAGCCGATTAAGCAATCGGTCCAATGTCAGCGGTCTATCTTTATCCGCGGCACTCCAGCCTCCATAGCCGTATAGGCGGCTAAACGAGTCGTCAAAATCAATAACTTCCGCCGGGGCTTCCGGGTCCTCGAACTCGCCGCGTCTCGAGAATTTGACTTTCACCACCGAAAACGGATAAAACCGGATGATCTCAGCAGATAGCATGCCACGGAGCTCGCGCACAGCACCAGTCGACGGCGCTTCAAATTTGTTTTCGATTTCTTGGAGGGCCAACTGCAAGCCATTCATAAGTTCATCGTCTTTAGCATCGATCACATCCTTCAACGCGCCGGGTATATCTCCTATCCAGTCGTTTAACGGGGGGAAATCCTTGCCAGCAATGTCGCCGATTTCCCTCAAGACGTCGTCTTGTCTCCAGCTCTGATAAGCCACTGCAGACTCGTAAACGGGAAGATCGTCTTTCGAGTCAACCATCAGAATCACGGGGGTTTCGCTCTCACGGGCCCGACGATATCCGAGTTCGTAGGTCACGGTGGGGTTACGCTCCGACAGCAGCGCGATAAGAATATCAGCGTTAGAAATCTGCGCAAGCGCATTCTCTGGTATCTGGCCCATTACAGTCCTCGCCACCTCCACGTCGTAAGTTACACGCATTCCCGTGGTGTGAGAGCCGATAGGGACCACCTGGCACTTATCTTCTATAATATATTTAAGTCGTCTGAAATTCAGAATTGCCTTCCTGTGTTCCGCTCCTGGCGTTCCAAACGGCATCGCCACAACCACATTCCTTTTGCTCATCTCGACGCCGCTTTCTTCTTATCTGCCTTCACGTCACCTATCCTCACCCGTGGCGATGGAGCGCATAGCGTTTTCGACTGCTCCAGCTGGGACCCCCGGTCAGCGGCTCACCCCGCCGAGTTGACGTTTAGCCATAGCTGACCCAAGGACTGCCGTGTCGATCCCCGCACGGCGGTCAGTACAACGTCGGAAACTGTGATGCCTTCTCTTTCCCCTGTTGCCGTGTGCCGGTCAGGGGAACTGAAACAGTGACACTTACTACGTAGCGCGTCACACTTCAGTTCCAGACCGTGACGACTGTGGCCTGTGACACTGAGCGTCACAGTTCATCACAGTAGGTTTTCGGCACTCCACACGTCGCCTGCCGATTCGTCGCGATCATGGCGTAGCGCCTCCTTTTGTTTGCTCGATGGGTTGAACGCCGCTGAGCTTCCTCGGGTGTACGGCGTGATGTTGGTGTAGGGGTGACCGCCGCCGCGCAATTTGACCGTGGTGTCCTCCTGGGCATACGGCCCGCCAATCGCCTGGGGATCGGCCAACGCCTTCACCGCCAGCCGCAAACCCTGATTGGTGAGCGTGCGTTCATAGACCTGCGCACCGGCCTGCCGCGCCAGCGCAGCGCATCGACCGTCTTGCTTTGCGAACGCTGTTTCGGATCGGTACTCGCCTGCCAATAGTCGCTGATGATTTCCATTTCGTAAGTCACATCAGCGATTGTCGCTCTGGCGCTTTTCGGTTTGGAACGCTTGTCGGCAACCGCTCTGGCTATCTCATCAGTTGGCACGCGCAGAATGACCGTCGTGATTCCCCTCTCAGAGTCGGTTTCGGCATCGACGTGCAACTCACCGACGAGCATTCCGTCTGGTTGCCCGTCATCGACTCCGATCCCGTGAACGAACCCCTCACGATCCTTTTCGTTCACGCACACCGTGGCCTTACCGTATCGCCCGCGCCCAAACGGTTCGATCTTTGCTGTGTCGGGCACCGCCAGGGTGAAGCGAAACCGATAGTGCCGCAGCACATTTAGGCGAGACTGCTAGTTGGACGGGTTCGCTGGCCGAGCAGGTTGAGCATCGAATCCCTTGCGTGCTCGGCCGCGCGCTCGTCGCCGTAGAGTTGGCGGTTCGGAGTCACCCTCGCGGCCAAGGCCTCGAGACCGAAGGCTATCTGTTCGACGTCGGTGGACGCGGGTAGGTCTCCCACCTCGACGGCGGTCTTGGCGTCGGCGACCAGCTGCGTGTGCCACCGGCGCATGTGTGCCGCCAGCGCGTCGTGTACGGGACCGGGTCGGCTGTCGAATTCGAACGAGGCCGCGGCGATGAAACAGCCGCCCGGAAAGGCCGGACGACCGGCATATTCCATCCAGCTTGCGCAGATCGCAAGAAGGCGGGGCATCCCGGCTGTCACATGCTCCGCAGGCTGCCACACCTCCTTGCGGAACACTTCCGCCGCGAAATCGAGGGTGGCCAACTGAAGTTCGAGCTTGTTGCCGAAGTGACCGATCGCTCCGGCCTTGCTCATATTGAGCGCGGTGGCGAGCCGTCCGACCGTGACGCCCTCGAGACCCTCGACGGACGCCATGTCAGCAGCGCAACTCAGGATGCTTTGACGAGTGTTGGATGCCTCGACCACGGAACGACGGCCAGCCATACCGAAACTATAGCGTACGTTCGATCGCTATTGCCATCCGAACGATCGTTCGCTATAAATAGGGAAGGCATCACCACACCATCGATAGAAGGGAAAGCCATGACCGTCGTCTTCCTCCACGGAGTACCGAACACCGCCACGGTGTGGGACCCGGTGCGCTCACTGTTGTCGGGTCACGACACCGTCGCCTTCCAGCTGCCGGGTTTTGGCTGCGACGCACCCGCCGGCTTCAGCGGCACGCGGTACGCCTACCGCGACTGGGTAATCAACGAATTGGAAGCAATGCCTGGGCCGGTCGACCTCGTGGGACACGACCAGGGCTCGGTTATCGGCCAGGGCGTCATCCTGGCTCGACCCGACCTGGTCAACTCCTGGGTGCTCGGCGGAGGTGTCTGTGCGGACGACTTCCTCTGGCATAAGCAGGCCCGGATCTGGCAGAACACCGGGTTGGGCGAGCGATGGCGCGATCACTTTCTCAACCTTGACGTGAACACCCGCGCTGGCGGGTTGGCGGCCGCTGGCCTACCCGAGATCGATGCCGCCGGTGTCGCGGCCGGAATGGACCGCCGAATGTTCGATCACATACTGCCTCTGTACCGATCCGAGCCTTACCTCGAGGACTGGGCCTTCGATCCGAACGCCACATACCCGCCGGGCCTCGTGCTGTGGGGTCGGCAAGACCCATACCAGGCAGCAGAATTCGGGCGTGTCGCCGCGGCCGCCTCGGGCGCGCGCTTCCGCGAACTCGAATGCGGGCACTGGTGGCAAGTCGAGCGGCCAGACGAGGTAGCAGCCGAACTGACCGCGCACTGGTCTCACATTGACGCGGTCGTCGCCTGACTCGGCGCCACGTCTACGGGAGAATCCTTCCCAAGCTGAATACGCGGGTTCGATTCCCGTCATCGGCTCCACATCTACCTGTACAGACGTTGGTCAAGTTCGGTTCTATACACGGGTCCGTACCCCGCCCGTGCCCCCGGACTCGGACAGTCGCGGTTTGCTGTTCAACCTTGAGGATGCGGCAGAGATTCGTTCGTTGGCTCCTTAGAATCGAGATCATGGCTGCTGCATTCCGGAATCTGGCTACGAGTTTGATATTGCTAGGAAGCGGGTTGACGCTCGGCCTGTCGTCTGCGCCGATGGCGTCAGCCAGCACAGCGAGTACCTGGCTGCGCTGCAGGTGCTAGGGGTTCACTGGTGGGAGGGCGACGGAGGCTCCGAGAAGGCGGTAGCGACAGGACTGAAGATTTGTCAGGACTTGCGTGCGGGACGTTCATTGGACGCCATCGTTAATGACCTCGTCGTCGGCGACGGCAGCATTGCCTGGCAACCGAGTGAAGTTCCAGCAATAACCGCAGATGCGCGGAATGTCGTCGGTGCTGCGACCGTACATCTGTGTCCTGATGCGCCATAAGCCAAGACTTGGGTATGAGCGCCGACTAGTTCATTGCGGGGCGTCCAGCGGGGCACTTAGGTGGGTTCGTACTCCCGCAGTACTGGGGAGCCGTTGTGATCCTTGGGGATCGGAATGAAGGTGTGGTGCGTGGTGGGGTGGAGAGCCAATGAGTGCGCCCCATCGGCCAGATATGCCGAACCCCGCTCCGTCAGGTGGCCGTGGTCTTGATCGAAGATGCTTACCCAGCCGCTTTCGGCAGCGACGTAGACGCGGTTAGCGCCAGCGTCGTAGGCCAACACATCTGGCGTTTCGCCGACTCCATGATGGTCAATGACGTTTCGGTTGATCAGGTCAACGGTGACCATGGTGGCGTTGGCTTCACAACCGACGAACATCACCTGCTCGGGGAGGTCGAGAGCCTGACCGTGCGGGTGGTCGCAGTCCGGCGTCGGAATCCGTTCCGTCACAGCGAAGCTCACGGGATCGATGACGGCCAGATCGTTACGGCCTTGTACAGCGACGACCATCTGGTCTAGAAAACTGTCGTAGACAACGTTGCCCACCTCACCGCCCAACGGAATAGTTGCACGGACTGCGCCCGTCTCGGCGTCGATGACTGTTTCGGTGCCCGCGCTCTCGTTGGTCGTCCACACCGTGCGCCTAACGGGGTCGTAGGCCAGTCCGTCGGGGTAGGTGTCGGTCGGGGCGCGAAACACGACTTGGCCGGAGTCTTCGTCGATGGCGACCAACTGGTCGGCTCCGGTCGCAGTTGCGTAGACCCGATGCTTGTCGGGAACGACGATCACTCCATGTACGTCAGGCAGATTCGGCACCGTGCGGAGAACTTTCTGCGCACGGACGTCGACGTCGATGAGTTCACTCGCGCCCATGTGCGCGATGAACAGTCGTCCGCGTTCGGCATCCAGCGCGGTGTAGTCGAACCGAACCGGACCACCAGTCAGTGGCGTCTCGGACACCTGTCGCAGCGGCAATTCGGCCGACTGCATCCGTGTAGAGCATCCTGCGAGGACGGCGCTCACCGCCACGCCCGTCAGCAGCCACACCCGCCATCGCACTGCTCTCACCCTTCGCTGGGACATGCCCGCATTTTCAAAGCTACGCCGACGTGCCCGACCTGGGCGGACGCGTGATGCCCTTGTCCCGCATGCTGCGTGCCTTGGCGGCGTCGGCGTCGTCGACCTTGCGTGGGCGTTCAAGGGCCCGCGAAGTCGCCAACGGCGATCATCTTGTCGCCGTCTGAGGCGGTCGCGAAGCCGCCTGCGGTGAAGGCGCAATCCAAGATGATCGCGCGGTGCGAAGGACTATTCATCCACAAGTCGAGCGCTGCGGTCGGACTCGCAGCCGACCCGGTACCCCAGTAGACGATCTCACCCGTGTACCCGGTCGGGGTGTAGCCCGCATCCGCAATACGGGCTTGCGGTGAAGAGCCGTCCGAACCGGTATGGCCGTCCACGCCAGTCATCAGTATGTCGTTCGCGTGCCGTTGCGCCGCTACCGTCAAACGCGGGTCGTCGCCGATCGCTGCGCATGTCGGGCGAAGCCGGTTCACGCCGTCGTACACCGCAGCCCCCAAGTCGTCTGCGCGCGCAGGGAAATCAGCAACCGTGCCAAGAACAGTGATGCAGGCAGTGCAAATCGAGGAGACCGCGACGATCTTGCGTTTCGTCGTCATGTTTGCCTCTGGTGAGGGGTTCGCTGCGTTATTTGCAGCAGGTAATGCTACCGACTGGGGCTTTCTCGATGTTCGGAATCGGGCCTATCGGTGTGACCACACTGCGGGCAGCCTGTGCCGCCTCCGCTGGAGGAGGAGAACACCCAGAAGGTAAGTAGAGACGCGGCAGGTGCTCATCGACGCCATCGGCGGTGTCAGCCCCCACCCGTCGCTGTCTGACCGCCACTCGAGAATCGCCTCTCAGAGGGAGCTGAGTCGGCGCACGCGGTCGGCGATCGCACGACGCGAGGATTCGGCGTTGGGCGCCAAGGCATCCGACGCGTGTGGAGCACCCGGATACACGTGCAGCTCCACCGACACCCCGGCCTCGGCGAGGCCGTCGGCATACTTGATTACTTCGTGGCGGAACACGTCGAGCTCCCCGACCTCGAGATAGGACGTGGGCAATCCGTGAAGGTTGGACTCCCGAGCCGGAGCGGCACTCGACGCGACGCCATCGGTGCCCGCGCGGTCGCCAAGGAGCGCCCCCCAGCCCGTGACGTTGTCGTCGTAGGTCCATGTCAGGAACGGCTCCAGGCGCGGGTCCGTGATCGTCGTCCGGTCGTCGAGCATCGGATAGATCAAGATCTGTTGGGCGAGTTGCGGGCCGCCGCGTGCGCGTGCCAGCAGGGCCACCCCCGCGGCCAACCCACCGCCTGCGCTGTCGCCCATCACCCCAATGCGATGTGCCTCGACCCCGAGTTCGGCGGCATGCTCAGCCAGCCACACCAGCGCTGCATGGCAGTCCTCCACCGGCGTCGGATGCGGAAACTCCGGAGCCACGCGGTAATCCACCATCAGCATCGGAACGCCCGAGTCGGCGACGTAGCCACGTACCGCCGAATCGTAGAGGTCCCGAGTCTCGGCCAGGCTGAGGATCATTCCGCCTCCGTGGAGGTAGAGCGCGGCACTGCCCGGCTGTTCGCCTGAGGCGCGGCGGTACCACGTCATGGTGACCGTCGCGCCGTCGTCGCGCCGCAACGTGTACTCACTCACGTCG
Source organism: uncultured Actinomycetota bacterium (assembly GCA_963791215.1). GTDB lineage: Bacteria > Actinomycetota > Actinomycetes > Mycobacteriales > Mycobacteriaceae > Mycobacterium. The sequence continues at coordinate 176,760 of CAWBRR010000024.1, forward strand.
ATGCCGGTAACGGCGGGCCGTCCGGCCGCCATCGCGGTGAACACGGCCTGGTTCGCGACGCGCCGACTCGCGACGTCGCCCACGGGAGGCGCAGCACCCGCCGCCTCCTTTGCGGCGAGCAGCGGAGCGAGTTCGGCGAGCACCTGCGGGTCGAATTCCAGGGCACCCATCGTCATCGTCCTCTCTTCGGCGGCGGGGCGAACAACGTGCCCCGGATGAGGCGCTTCGCCGTCGCCAGCGTATCCCTGTGGGCGTGCAGCCTCGGCTCGGTGGTGTGCCCGGTGAGCCCGCGGGTCAGCGCGAACAGGACGTCGACGACGGCGTCGGGTCGGCGTCTGCCGCGAGCGAACCGTCACGTCGCACATCGTCGACGATCCCGGCGATGAGTGCGTGGATCGCCTGCACCCCAACTCTATTCGGGCATTCGCGCTGCGCGGCTGCTCAGAATTCGGGGCTGGGTCTCTTCGCCGCTCGCTCCGACCGGGCTGCCCAGCGCCACCGTGGCGAGGTTCGTTTCGCTTCCTCCAGCCGTCGACCGATTCGTACTATAACCAGTCGGTTGCCTATATTTGGTGCCGACGCAGGTCAGCAAGGGAGGCCGCCCGGTGACGGATGATCCACTGGGCTTCGACCCCGAGGCACTGCGAGCGAAGTACGCGCGAGAGCGGACGAGGCGGCTACGGGCCGACGGCTTGTCGCAGTACGTGGAGGTGACCGGCGACTTCGGCCACTTCGCCGACGATCCGTGGGCGGACGCGCGGTTGGAGCGCGAACCGGTCGTCGACGAAATCGACGTGGCGATCGTCGGGGCCGGCTTCGGTGGCTTGCTCACTGGGGCGCGGTTGCGCGAATTGGGTGTCGAGCGGCTGCGGTTGATCGACAAGGCCGCCGACGTCGGCGGCACCTGGTACTGGAACCGCTATCCGGGGATCGCATGCGACGTCGAGTCCTACGTCTACCTGCCACTCCTCGAGGAGCTCGCCTACCTGCCATCCGAGAAGTACGCCAAGGGCGCGGAGATCTTCGAGCACTGCCGCCAGATCGCGCGGCGGTATGACCTGTATCGGGATGCCTGCCTGCAGACAGAGGTCCACGAAATCCGTTGGGATGAAACAGATTCTAGGTGGGTCATCTCGACGAATCGCGGCGACGAGATCCGGGCCAGGTTCGTGTCGATGGCCAACGGCTACATTCAGCGACCAAAGCTGCCCGGCATTGCGGGAATCGAGTCTTTCGGTGGCCATGCCTTCCACACCAGCCGGTGGGACTACGCCTTCACCGGTACGGACCTGGCCGAACTCGCCGACAAGCGGGTGGGGCTGATCGGAACCGGCGCAACCGCGGTGCAGTGCGTGCCACACATCGCCGCAGCGGCGCAGGAGCTGTACGTGTTTCAACGCACGCCGTCGACCGTCGACGTTCGCGGCAACGCGCCGACCGACCCGGACTGGGCGTCGGCACTGCGGCCGGGCTGGCAACGACGCCGCATCGAGAACTTCCAATTGCTCACGGCGGGTGGTGAAGCCGACGAGGACCTGGTCGCCGACGCGTGGACGAGCATCACAAAGAAGCTCTTCCTGATGCGCAAGCAGAGCGACCTCGACGAGAACCCAACCGAGTTGGCGGACTTCGCGAAGATGGAGGAGATCCGGGCGCGCATCGATGCCGTCGTCGACGACCCCGCGACGGCGGAAGCGCTCAAGCCCTGGTACGGGTATTTCTGCAAACGGCCCTGCTTTCACGACGACTACCTTCAGACGTTCAACCGTCGCAACGTCACCCTGGTGGACACCCACGGTCTCGGCGTCGAGCGGATCACCGGGTCAGGGGTGGTCGTCGACGGCGCCGAATACGCCTTGGACTGTCTGATCTTCGCCACCGGGTTCGAGGTGGGTACCGACTATTCCCGCCGCTCGGGCTTCCAACTGATCGGACGCGACGGGAAGTCACTCACGGACGCCTGGAGCGACGGCGTACGCACTCTGCATGGCGTGCACGTTAGAGGCTTCCCCAACGCCTTCGTGCTGAGCATCGCGCAGTCGGGTTTCACCGTGAACTTCCCGTATCTGCTCGACGTCCAGGCCACCCACGTCGCGAACGTCATCGCACGCGCGCTCGAACTCGACGTGACCGAACTGGAGGCCTCCGCGGAGGCCGAGACGGCGTGGGTCGACACGGTGATGCAGCGCTCGACCGCGAGCATCGACCGGGCCAAGTCGTGCACACCCGGGTACTACAACCGCGAGGGTCAGTACGACGAGAAGGCCCGCCAAGGGTCGTTCTTCTTCGGCGGACCCACCGAGTACTCCGAGACCCTGCGGGCCTGGCGCGACGACGGCGGATTCGCCGGACTGGACCTGCGCCGCGCGCAGCGGACGGCGCCGTCGTGACGGGTCGCGCGCAGCCCAGGGTCGCGATCATCGGGGCGGGCTTCGGCGGAATGGCCGCGGCAGTTGCGTTGCGCCAGGCCGGATTCGATGACATCACGATCATCGAGCGGTCGGACGGCGTCGGCGGCACGTGGCGGTCGAACACCTATCCCGGTGCGGCGTGCGACGTACAGAGCCACCTGTACTCGTTGTCGTTTGCGCCGAATCCGGAATGGTCGCGCACCTACGCCAGACAGCCTGAGATCCTGGCCTACCTGGAATCCGTCGCCGGCGACTTCGACCTGCGCCGCCACCTGCGGCTCGACACCGCGCTCAGCCGGGCGCGCTGGCGCGAGGACGAGGCTCGTTGGCAACTGGAGCTCGAATCCTCCGGAGGGCAGGGGCGAAACGACCCCGGCGTTGATTCTCGCGGCATGGATGCGTTGAGCGCCGACGTCGTGGTCAGCGCGGTCGGTCTGTTCGCGGCGCCACGGCTGCCCGAGATCGAGGGACTTGCCGACTTCACTGGGCCATTGGTGCACACCGCGCGGTGGGACGACACCGTCGAGTGGGCGGATGCTCGGGTGGCCGTGATCGGTACCGGCGCCAGCGGCGTTCAGGCAATCCCCGAGCTTGCGGAGGTCGCCGACCAGGTGGTGGTGTTCCAGCGCACGCCGCCGTGGATGGTGCCAAAGGACGACCGGCACTTCAGCGCCGTGGAATTGGAGCGCTTCCGCAACGATCCTGGCGCAGTATCGGCGGAACGCGACCGTATCTGGCACGAGTTCCACGTGAACACCTCCGTGGCCGCCGACGACCCCCTGGCGGCCAGCCGCCAGGGTTACGCCAAGGCGTTCCTTGACGCACGGGTCTCCGACGAGGCGCTGCGGGCGCAACTCACGCCCGACTATCCCTTCCGCTGCAAGCGGGTGCTGCTCGGGGACGACTACTACCAGGCGTTGCAACGCGAAAACGTCGAGTTGGTCTCGGATCCGATTCTTCGCGTCACCGACCGCGCGATCGAGACCGCGTCCGGCCGGCGTGTCGAGGTCGATGCGGTCGTGCTGGCCACGGGATTCGAGACCAGCCAATACCTTTCGGGACTCGACGTGATCGGCACCGGCGGTCGCAGCCTGCATGACGAGTGGGGTGACGACCCCCGCGCCTATCTCGGCGTGGCGGTCCACGGCTACCCGAACTTCTTCATGCTCTACGGTCCCAACACGAATCAGGGCGGCAACTCGATCGTCTACATCCTCGAGTCGGCCGCCAATCTGGTGGTCGACGCCGTACGCCGGCTGGCCCGGCACGGCGGCAGCCTCGAGGTCAGCGCGTCGGCCCAGGAACTGTTCAACGCGCGCATCGACGCCGAACTCGACCGCTCGGTATGGACCAAGTGCGACAGCTACTTTCGCTCACCGTCCGGGCGGATCGTGACGCAGTGGCCCTACACCGAACTCGAGTACGCGCAGGCGACGGAGCGCTTGCGGGACGTCGACTGGGTACATCGGACCGGCTAGCTCACGCCTAAATCGATTACCCGCGGATCAATTCGCCGTTGAGTACATCGGCATCGCCCTGGTTCACGTCGTGCCCGACCGACGGTCTGCCAATCAGTGGCCTCACTACTACTCATCGACGGCGCGCGCATGCCTGGGCAGGCGCCCTTCCCGCGCTCAACCCCGCGACCGAGCAGCCACCCGGTGATCGCTGAGGCGGTGTACTAGCCGGGCCCCCGGCGGTCTGTCGGAAACCAGCCGAGGCGCTTCGCCCTGACGGAAGATCGATCCATGTTTCCGCAGACACCCGCTGCCGCAGCTGCGCTGGCGGTGGCCAACCGCTTCTACTCCCCCGCGCTGCTCAACCACTGCGTGCGCTCATACCTGTGGGGAACGATGTACGGCGCAAGGCACGACATCGCCTACGACGACGAGCTGTATTACGTATCGGCACTGCTGCACGACATTGGGCTCACGGAGGCGTTCGACAGTCACCGACTGCCGTTTGAGAACGCGGGCGGCGAACTCGCGTGGGTGTTCGGCACTGCGGCCGGCTGGTCAGCCGATCGGGCGGCCAGGGCGAACGAAATCATCGTGCTGCACATGCGCGACGACGTGCCCGCAGCCGACGACCCCGAATCGCACATGCTGCAGGTGGCGACGAGCTGGGAGGTCGTCGGACGACGACCGGAGGAGTTCCCGCCCGAGGCGAGGGGGGACGTGCTCGCTCGCTATCCCCGACATGGATTCGGCGCAGAGTTCACGGCGTGCTTCGAGGATCAAGCCGAGCGCAAACCGGGCAGCACTGCTGCCGCATCACTTGCGAACGACGGTGCCAGACGGATCGTGGCCAACCCCCTCGAAAGCTACGAGTGACGCGCCGCATTCCGCGCCGTAGCCGAAGCGTGATGGAGTCTTGATCGAATTGCTAAGGCACACATGCGCATCGCACCGTCACCGCCCCCTACCATTCAACTGACATGCATGTAATTCGAGTGAGTAGGGGCCATGCGTCGGTTGGTGGGGTGCGTTCTGACGGTGATTGGGATCGCGGCTGGAGTGGTCGCGGTGCCCGCCGGAGCCAGCACGACAGCGAACCAGCTCGCTTGGCCCGCCATTGCCTCGGTACTGCCCACGCGGGGTGAGGTCGTGGGAGTGGCACACCCCGTGGTGGTGACGTTCCGCGGCGCCGTCACCGATCGGCCTGCGGCCGAGCGGGCCATTGACATCACGTCGACGCCCGCGATGACGGGCAGGTTCGAATGGCTCGAAAACGATGTCGCGCAGTGGGTTCCCGACCGATTCTGGCCGGCGCACAGCGCGATCGCGCTTTCGGTTGGCGGCCTGTCCACGAACTTCGCAACGGGCCCCGCGGTCGTCGGTGTCGCCAATATCTCGGAGCACACGTTCACCGTGACCGTCGACGGTGTCGACGCGGGACCGCCGTCTGCGCTGCCTGCTCCGCACCACCGACCCCACTGGGGCGAGGCCGGCGTGTTCCCCGCCTCGATGGGACGGCCGGAGTATCCGACGCCGGTCGGTATCTACCCCGTCCTGGGCAAGGAGCGCTCGGTGGACATGGATTCGAGCAGCGTCGGCATCCCCGTCGACGCTCCCGACGGTTACCTCCTCACGGTCGATTGGGCCGTCCGCATCACCAGCCGTGGCCTCTTCGTTCATTCGGCTCCGTGGGCCGTCAACTCACTCGGGCATGACAACGTCAGTCATGGCTGCATCAGCCTCAGCCCCGAGGACGCGGAATGGTATTTCAACACCGTCAACGTGGGCGACCCGGTCATCGTGCAGGAAAACAGCCTGGAAGTTCCTCGGCGGGTTAGCGGTTAGCCGTGGCCACAGTTGAGAGCGGCTCCGTAGGGAGCCGATGTTCGCGTGCGCACGCAAATGCCGTAGTCGTCACGGGGACCTTCGGTGGCGTCGGCTCGCGGTCGCATGCCGATGATGGACGCGGCGCGGCTCACGGGTCCGAGCAACTCCGGTGGACGCGAGCGCAAACATGCCGAACGTCACCGTTTGGAAACGACACGGTGCGGCGTGGCGCGTCACGGATCTTTGCTACTGATAATTGACGGAGTCGTCTAACACGACTTCGGTACGGCGGGCAGTTCTGCTGCACCACCTGAATGGGGACTATGTAAGTGGGACTGGAGGAGTCGACGTCCATGGCGATCTTTGATCGGTTCAACGTCAGGGTTGTTGTTGCCGGGGCCGGGCTGTGCGGGCTCGCTTTGGCATTGAGTCCAAGCGTTGTGGCCGCTCCGCTGCTAACCGGCGGGTACGAATGCATTCATACGTCGGCGGGCGAGGTCGGTGGTGCCGCACCGGTAGCGGCAGGCGCACCAGTGGCGGCTGGAGCACCGGTGGCGGCCGGCGCACCGGTAGCGGCCGGCGCACCGGTAGCGGCCGGCGCACCAGTGCCGGCAGGCACCCCAGCAGCGGCAGGCACACCAGTGCCAGCAGGCGCACCAGTGCCAGCCGGGTGCGGTCCGGCTGGCGCTCCGATCACTGACATGGCTGGCATTCCGCTGGCTTTGCCTGGGCCAGTGCCGGTTCCGGCAGGTGCTCCAGTGCCCGTCGGCGCACCTGTTCCTTTGGGCGCACCAATACCCGCAGGCGCACCAATTCCTCTGGGCGCACCAATACCCGCAGGCGCACCAATTCCTCTGGGTGCACCCATACCCGCAGGTGCACCAATTCCTCTGGGTGCACCCATACCCGCGGGTGCACCGATTCCGGTCGGTGCTCCCATCGGTGCACCCGTCCCGGTGGGTGCTCCCGTGGCGGCTGGCGCTCCGCTCCTCGACATGGTTGGTGGCTTCGGCGGCAAGGGCGACCCCATCGCTCCGGCGCCGGCTGGCGCCCCAGTGCCAGGTCAGCCAATTCTGCCCGGCCCCACGGGCTGACGGCGGGCGCCGAACGTCATCCTGTTGCAGGTCGGTCCGGCGGCTGGTGACGACCGCCGCCGGTCAAGCTGGGACACCCGATCGGACGCAGCCAGCACCGCTTCGGTCGGGCGTGCGGATCGACAGATGGCGCCCACGTCGCCGCGATCCGAGCTCCGTCTCCACCCCTTCAGAACGCGCTGATGACACCGAGCCCCAGCGCCTGAAGGGGCCACCAGATCACTGCTCGGGCGCGACCCGATCGGGGTGTTGCGGCGACCAGGTTTGAGCTTCATACTGTTGCGCAGTACGCATTAGTTGCTCTACACGCAACAGGAGCACGTCATGACCCAGCCCAAGGTCGTCATCATCGGCGCAGGAATCGTCGGCACGTCGCTGGCCGACGAACTGACCTGCCGCGGCTGCACCGACGTCACCGTCGTCGACCGCGGCCCGATGTTCACCACCGGCGGGTCGACGTCGCACGCTCCCGGCCTGGTCTTCCAGACCAACGGGTCGAAGACGATGAGCGAGTTCGCCACCTACACGGTCGAGAAGTTCCTCGGCCTGGACGCATTCAACCAGGTCGGCGGGCTCGAGGTGGCGACAACCGAGGACCGTTTGACCGACTTGCACCGAAGGCTCGGCTGGGCACGATCGTGGGGAATCCCCGGTGAGCTCCTCGACCCCGAGCAGTGCAAGGCGCTCAACCCGCTACTGGATGCCGACCGGATCCTGGGTGGTTTCCACACGCCCACCGACGGGCTGGCCAAGGCCGTGCGCGCCGGTACCGCTCAGGCCAAACGCGCGATCGAGGCGGGCGCGCGCTTCCTCGGCAACCAAGAAGTGGTCGACGTGCTCGAGCGGGGTGGCCGCGTGGTCGGCGTGCGCACCGCAGCCGGCGACGAATTCGCCGCCGACGTCGTGGTGTCGGCTGCGGGGTTCTGGGGCGCGCAACTCGGGGCTCGAGTGGGGCTGACGGTCCCCTTGGTGCCGATGGCACACCAGTTCGCCAAGACCGGGCAAGTGGCTGAGCTGCGCCGGGACGGTTCGGTCGGCGACGAAGCCCGCATGCCGATCCTGCGCCACCAGGACAAGGACTTGTACTACCGCGAGTACGGCGACCGCATCGGCATCGGCTTCTACGGCCACCGGCCGATGCCCGTCGACATGACGACGCTGCTAACCGACACCGCGGGCGAGCCCATGCCGTCGATGCTCCCGTTCACCGAAGACGACTTCGCCCCCGCCTGGGCGGCCAGCACGGATCTCCTTCCCACACTGGGTGATTCGAAGGTCGAGGAGGGGTTCAACGGCATCTTCTCGTTCACCCCCGACGGCTTCTCCATCATGGGCGAGCACCGCGATCTGCCGGGCTTCTGGGTAGCCGAGGCGGTGTGGGTGACGCACTCTGCCGGAGTGGCCAAGGCCATGGCCGAGTGGATCCTCGACGGCGCCCCCACCACCGACGTCCACGAATGCGATCTGTACCGCTTCGAGGAACCGGCCAAGAGCCCCGAGTTCATCCTCACCACCAGCTCGCAGGCGTTCGTCGAGGTCTACGACATCCTCCATCCGCACGAGTACCGCAAGGAACCCCGCGACCTACGCGTGAGCCCATTCCATCGGCGCCAGAAGGAACTCGGTGCGTTCTTCTTCGAGGGCGCGTGCTGGGAACGACCCGCCTGGTACGAGGCCAACGCCCCGCTGGTGGCCGAGTTGACCGATGCCGGAGTCGCCTTCCCGGAGCGTGACGCGTGGTCTGGGAAGTTCTACTCGCCCATCTCGATCGCCGAAGCGCGCTGGACCCGCGAGCACGTCGCGCTCTACGACATGACCCCGTTGACCCGCTACGAGGTGAGTGGTCCCGGAGCGTGTGAGTTCCTGCAGCGGTTGACCACCAACAACGTCGACAAGCGCACCGGGGCGGTCACCTACACCCTCATGCTCGACGAGACCGGCGGCATCCGAAGCGATCTCACGGTCGCCCGGCTGGACGACGAGCTGTTCCAGGTGGGCGCCAACGGACCGCTCGACATGGATTGGATCACCCGGCACCTGCCCCCGACCGGCGTGACCGTCCGCGACGTCACCGGCGGCACCTGCTGCGTCGGCGTCTGGGGACCACGGGCCCGCGACCTGGTGGCGCCGCTGTGCGCAGCGGACATCTCGCACGAGGCGTTCGGCTACTTCCGCGCCATCCGGACCTTCATCGGATCCGTGCCCGTGACGATGATGCGCGTGTCCTACGTCGGCGAATTGGGTTGGGAGATCTACACTTCCGCCGAACACGGGCTCAAGCTGTGGGACCAGCTGTACGCGGCGGGCCAGCAATACCGCGCGATCGCCGCCGGGCGCATCGCCTTCAACAGCCTGCGGCTCGAGAAGGGCTACCGCTCCTGGGGCACCGACATGACCACCGAGCACCACCCCGCCGCAGCGGGTGTCGGTTTCGCGGTGTCCGCCAAGAAGGGTGACTTCCTCGGCAAGGCGGCGATCGACGCAGCGCCTGCGCCCGCAAAGGTGTTGCGCAGCATCGTGCTCGACGAGGCCGGCGCCGTCGTGCTCGGCAAGGAGCCCGTCAGCGTCGATGGCACCGTCGTCGGATACGTCACCAGCGCTGGCTATTCCGCCACCATCGGCCGCAGCATCGCGTACGCCTGGCTGCCCGCCGAAGTCGCCGTCGGTGACGCCGTGAGCATCGCCTACCTCACCACGACGCACGGCGCGACGATTCACAGCGAGCCGGTCGTCGACCCCGACATGAGCCTGATCCGGAGGTGACGGCGTTGATGAGCGCCTTCGCGAAGAGCAGAAGACAATGAGCGACAACAGCTATGACGTGATCGTCGTAGGGCTCGGCGGAATGGGGAGCGCCGCCGCGTACCACCTGGCGCGACGGGGAGTCCGGGTGCTCGGCCTGGAGAAGTTCACCCCGGCCCACGACCGCGGCTCCAGCCACGGTGGCTCACGCATCATCCGGCAGTCCTACTTCGAGGATCCCGCCTACGTGCCGCTGCTGCTGCGCGCCTACGAGCTCTGGGAGGAGTTGGCCCAGGGCACCGGACTCGAGGTGTACCGGGTGACCGGCGGGCTGTTCCTCGGGCCGCCCGACTGCCCCACCGTCGCAGGCAGCCTGCGTGCCGCCGAGGAGTGGTCGCTGGCGCACGACATGCTCGACGAGGTCGAGATCCGCAGGCGCTTCCCGACGTTCACGCCGAGCGCGGGGGATGTCGGCCTGTACGAGGCCAAGGCCGGCTTCGCGCGTCCTGAGCTGACGGTCCAGGCCCACATCGACCTCGCGGCGCGCGAGGGCGCCGCGCTGCGCTTCGGTGAGGAGGTCCAGCAGTGGGCCGACGGGCCAACCGGCGTCACGGTGACGACCGCAACCGGCACCTACACCGCAGGACAGCTGGTGATCTGCCCAGGGGCGTGGGCACCCGCGCTGCTGACCGAACTCGGCATCCCGATCACCATCGAACGTCAGGTGCTGTACTGGCTCGAGCCTGCGGGTGGAACGAAACCCTTTGAGGATCACCCGATCTACATCAACGAGAATGCCGACGGGCAGCAGATCTACGGCTTCCCGGCCATTGACGGACCGGCGGGCGGAGTCAAGACGGCGTTCTTCCGCAAGGGCCAGGTGTGCACCCCCGAGACCATCGACCGCACCGTGTATCCGCAGGAAGTCGACGAGATGCGCGACCGGGTCACCCGGCTGCTCCCCGCCCTCTCTGGACCGGCCGTTCACACCGCGACCTGCATGTACTCCAACACCCCCGACGAGCACTTCGTCATCGCCCGCCCCGACGGCTACGCCAACGTCACCGTGGCGTGCGGCTTCTCGGGACACGGGTTCAAGTTCGTCCCCGTCGTCGGCGAGGTTCTTGCAGATCTCGCAACCGCCGGCACCACGGCCCACCCCATCGGACTCTTCGACCCGCGGAGACTCGTGACCACATGACGACGATCGACGAACCCCGGCCTGCGGCCGCCGACGCCCCTACGCCCGGCGGCACCCTCGTGCCCACGCTCTCGGGCCACTACTACTACGAACCCGAGATCTTCGCGGCCGAGCAGGAACGCATCTTCGAACAGAAGTGGTACTGCGCGGTGCGGAGCGCGGATCTGCCTGCCCCCGGCGCATTCCGGAAGATTCAGGTCGGACGCGAGAGCGTGCTCGTGGTACGCGGCAAGGACGGCGCGCTGAACGCGTTCCTCAACGTCTGCCGCCACCGCGGAGCGATGTTGTGCACAGAGGATTCCGGCGAGGTGAAGCGACACCTGCGCTGCCCGTACCACGCCTGGACGTACGGGCTCGACGGAAAGCTCGTCGCCGCACCGAACCTCGGGGCGCTCACCGATGCAACCGGGACCCGCATCAGCCGCACTCAGTACGGCCTCATCCCGGTGGCCCTGCGGGAGTGGCTCGGATATGCGTGGGTGTGCCTCGCCGACGAGCCGCCGTCGTTCGAGACCGACGTCGTCGGCACCGTCTCGGCACGCCTGGGCGATGCGGACGCCGTCGAGAACTACGGCGTCTCGGGCCTGGCGGTCGGCCGCCGCATCGTCTACGACGTGGCGGCGAACTGGAAGCTCATCGTCGAGAACTTCATGGAGTGCTACCACTGCGCGACCATCCATCCGGAATTGACCGAAGTGCTGCCCGAGTTCGCCGATGGGCTGGCTGCGCAGTACTTCGTCGGGCATGGCGCGCTTTTCGGCGAGCAGGTGCAGGGCTTCACGATCGACGGCGGCACCGGGGTGAACCCGATTCCCGGCGTGACGCCCGAGCAGGACCGCAGATACTACGCAATCACCGTGCGGCCCAACGTGTTCATCAACCTGGTGCCAGACCACGTGATCTTCCACCGTATGTATCCGCTCGCCGTCGACCGCACCGTCGTCGAGTGCGACTGGCTCTACTTGCCGGAAGTCGTCGAACTGGATATGGATCTCAAGCGGTCGGTGGAGCTGTTCCACCGGGTGAACATGCAGGACTTCGACGCGTGCGAGCGCACCCAGCCTGCGATGTCCTCACGGGCCTATCGGGGCGGCGGCGTACTGGTCCCGTCCGAGCACCACATCGGCGAGTTTCACGACTGGGTCAAGACCATGCTGCGCGCGCCGGACTCGGACGCGACCTGAGGCGAACGGACGACCACCAATGACGACGGCACCTGCATACACTGGACGCGCCATGACCGAGCCCACCGACGTCGTCCCGCCGCGGGAGAAGTCCGTCGCCGCAGTGCAATCGGTTGACCGCGCCCTGATGGTGATGGAGATCCTCGGCAAGTTGGGCGCCGCCGGGGTCACCGAGATCGCGGCCGAACTGGGAGTGCACAAGTCGACGGTCTCGCGGTTGATCGCGGTACTCGAGTCGCGTGGCTTCGTCGAACAGCTCTCCGACCGCGGCAAGTACCGGCTGGGATTCGCGATCGTCCGGTTGGCCGGCTCCACCAGTGCGCAGCTGGACCTGGCCAAGGAGAGCCAGGTCATCTGCGACGGGCTGGCCGCTCAGACGGGCGAGACCACGAACGTCGCGATCCTCGACGGTGCCCGGATCATCAACATCGTCGAGGCCCTTGGCACCGCGGAGATCACGCTGCGCAGCTGGGTGGGCCAGAACTGCCCGGCGCATGCCACGTCGAGCGGCAAGGCGCTCCTGGCGGCGCTCGACCCGGGGCACGTCCGCGAGCTGCTGGAACACCCATTACCGACCTTCACCCCCAACACCATCGCGGATGCCGCTGCGCTGGAGGCCGAATTGGTCACCGTCCGCGCCACCGGATGGGCAAGTGTGCGCGAGGAATTGGAGATCGGGCTGAACGCGGTGGCAGCGCCGGTTCGCGACAGTTCTGGTAAAGTCGTTGCAGCCCTTAGTGTTTCGGGGCCATCGTATCGACTGGAGCCGACGCGGTTCGATCGGGTCGCGGAGCTGACAGTCGCGGCGGCCGCGGCGATCAGCCGACGACTCGGGTACGTTGGCTAGCTCGTAGAGCGCGCAGTCGTCACCGGCGCGAGGCCACTCAGCAGCGAGTTGACGGCGTCGGAGATCAAGTCGTCGTCGAGCGGATCGATCATCCTGTTGTTGGCCATCGTCGCGAGGCCGTGCAGCGTCGCGAACATCAAGGTGCCGATCCGACGCACGTCGCCGGGTGCCAGTTCGCCGGTGGTCTGGCCACTCTCGACGAGTCGTCGCACCGGCGCGAAACTCGCGTCGCGCGCACGCACCAGTGCCTCGGAGGCGTCGGCGAGATACCGGCTCGCAGACATCAGGTCGACGAGCGCCGGGTTGTCGGCGGCGAACCGGACATAGGCGACGGCGACGTCCTTCAGCACCACGTCGAACTTGCGGTCGTCGGGCTCGGCGGCCGCTGCCAGCGCGCAACCCAGACGGTGAAAGCCCTCGGTGACAAGGGCTTCCAACAGCGAGGACTTGTCCTCGAACTTCCGCAGATGCACCACCATCCGAACCGGATCGAGCTGCCGCAGATGCGCATCGACGGCCGGTTGCGCGACACCTCGTGGGAGACCTGCCTCGACGATCTCGGCTTGCGGCTGCGTTCCGTCATCGACCGTCATGGCCCCGAGTCGGTGGGCATCTTCTTCGGCACCGGTGTCGGCATGGACGCCACCGGAACTCGAGTGGCCGAGGCACTGCACGCGGCGATCGGCACGCCGGCGAAGTTCAGCCCGCTGACCATCGACGGCACCGCCAAGCCGTTGATCTCGGACCTGGTTGGCGGATTCGTCGGACTGTCGGGTCGGCCCGACTACGACGCCGTCGACTTCATGGTGTTCGTCGGCACCAACCCGGTGATCTCGCACGGTCACGCGATCGCCGTGCCGAATCCCACCGGCACCGTGCGCGACATCGCCAAGCGTGGCCAGGTGTGGGTCATCGATCCACGACGTACGGAGACGGCCCGGCTGGCCACCGCGCACCTCGCCCCACGACCCGGGACCGACCATGCGGTGCTAGCGTACCTAGTTCGCGAAATACTCTGCGAGGGAGCCGCTCTCGACGTTCTGGTGCAAGATGCGGAGCTGCTGACCGCCGCCGTCGAGCCGTTCACGCTCGAACACACGGCGCGGCTGGCCGACGTGGCGCCCGAGCAATTGACGCGACTCCGTGACGAGGTGCGGGCCGCCGATCACATCGCGATCGAAACCGGCACCGGTGTCACCATGACGGCCGACAAGGCCAACGTCACGCAGTGGCTGGCGTGGGTCCTGATGATTCTCACCGGATCGATGAACAGGCCCGGCGGGTTCTGGTTTCACCCTGGATTCTCCTATCAACTAGAAGGATTCGAGCTTCCCGTATCACCACCGGACGGTTCCTTCGGTCCCGGTCCCCGCAGCCGCCCGGGCAGCCAGTCGTTCATGGGCGAATGGCCCTGCGCCGCACTGGTCGACGAGATCGAAGCGGGCAACATCCGCGCGGTGCTCAATCTCGGCGGGAGCCTGCTGACGTCGTTCCCGGACACCAACGCCTTGGGGCCGGCGCTGCGCAAGCTCGAGGTGCTGGCCACCACGGAGATCATCGCCAACGAGACCGCGGCGCTGTCGACGCACGTGCTGCCGACGAAGGATCAACTCGAACGCTCGGACGTCACGATCTGGGACGCACTCAGCTCACGCGTTTCGGCTCAGCACACGCCGGCCGTCGTCGCTCCGGTCGGCGACCGGCGCTCGATGTGGTGGTTCCTGGCCGAGCTCGGCCGGAGGCTCGGACACGACGTCGCCGACCCCACCCAGCCGGACGACGCGATCCTCGCGGGCGTGACTGCCGCAGCACGGTGCTCGTTCAGTGAGTTGGCCGAGACCGGCTGGGTCGATGCAGGCCACGAGCTGCCCGCACCGTGGGTGGAGCGGCACCTCGAGCGGATGGGCGGGTGGCGGCTCGCGCCACGCGTGCTCGTCGACCAACTCGCTGCGCTGCGAGCGCCCGCGCCACTGGTGCTGACCCCGCGCAGGCAGATGCGTCGGCTCAACGCCCAGTTCGACTTCCTCGGCGACCCCGCCGACATCCTGATCCATCCCGACGACGGCGCGGCCGCGGGCGTCGTCGACGGCGGTGCGGTGACTGTCCGCAGCGCGCAACGGAGAGTTGACCGGCGTGGCGAAGCTGGACCCCACCATCCGGCGCGGCGCGGTATCCGTGCCGCACGGGCACGTCGAGGCGAACGTCAACGTGCTGACCAACAAGAACGACATCGACATGGTGACCGGGATGGTGCGCTACTCCGGCGTACCGGTGAGCGTGCACCCGGCATGAGCGAGCCCTACCGGGTGGTCCAGTGGGCCACCGGCAACATCGGCCGAAAGGCGTTGCGGGGCATCGTCGAACACCCCGCCATGACGTTGGCTGGCTTGTACGTCTACGACCCCGAGAAGGTCGGGCACGACGCGGGCGAGCTCTGCGGGATGGATGCCGTCGGGGTGCTCGCCACCGGGAGCATCGAGGACGTCGTGGCCGCCGGTGCCGACTGCGTGCTCTACATGCCGCGGATGTTCGACGTCGACGACGTGTGCGTACTGCTGGAATCCGGCGCCAACGTGGTGACCACCTGCGGTCAGTTCCACCATCCCCCGAGCATGGACGCCGCGCTGAGGACCCGCGTCGAGGCTGCCTGCGAGGCGGGCGGTGCGTCCATCCACAGCACGGGTAGTAGCCCCGGCTTCATCTCCGAAGCCGTGCCGTTGGTCTTGACGTCGATTCAGCGCAGGCTGGACTCGGTGAGCATCGAAGAGTATGCAGACCTGTCGAAGCGCAACTCGCCCGAATTGTTGTTCGACATCATGGGATTCGGCCGCGCACTCGCCCCGTTCCATCAGGCCCGCGCCGACCACCTGAGCTCCAGTTTCGGGCCGTCGCTGCGGCTGGTGGCCGACGCGGTAGGGCTGCCGAGACCTCACCGGGCTACACGGCGAACCGTGCGGTCAACCTGGTGGCGGCGGTGTGTGCGGCGCCGCCGGGCATCCGGTCGACGCTCGACCTGCCGCATGCCCTCGCCACGTTCGGCTAGCGGTGGACATTGTTCCGCTGGCGTTGGTTACGGCGAAGTCGGGTACCCATCGCCCTACCAATGGATGCGCATCGGCGCTTGTGACGTAACGGTTTTCGGCACCCGATAACAGGTCACTGACAGGCCTCGATGATCAAGAATCCGAACCCCTTGGCCCACAATGACCCGCGGGTGCGGGTTAGGACCGGTCATCGGATCCAACACCGCCGGCTGGATCCCAGCCAATCCCAGTTCGCAGGCCAGCATGAGCCCATTCGGGCCGGCTCCCGCGATAACGACGTCAATCATTTAGCCGGCTTTCGAGTGGTGTGCAGGTCTCTGCGCGGGCCGATAAATATCGTCGGCCCGTACCGACGCGACGTCGAGTTCGGCGGCGACGGCGTCGATCGCCTGCTGTGCGATATCGAGGTCGGCCTGACCGTCGGGGGTGAAATACGGGGCGATGTAGCGCTCGTAGTGTTGTTGCGCTTCATCACGCGTCAGTCGATTGAGGAACGAGGCGATGTAGTCGACGGCCAGGGCAGGTTTTTCGGCGATCGTCCGCAGGGCGCGCTGGTTGGCCCGCACCAGCGCCTGCAGCGCAGGGCTGTCCAGCGGGATGTGGGCGGGGTCCACAGCAACTCCCACGGTGGGGATCTGAAAGTGATCGCCGACCCAGGCCAGCAGATGGAACCCTTCTTCCTCGACGACCTGTTCGGGGGAGAGCGTGCTGCCAACGTATGCGGCGTCGATGGAGCCGTCCCGAAGGCGGCGCAGGTCCATCTGGTAGTCACCCGGAGGTCGCGCCACACATTCCAGGTCGCGGTCGGGGTCAAGGCCGTGCTTGCGCAGGACGATGCGGGCGAAGCACCCGGGGGCGGTGTGGGCGGCGTGGACCGCCAGGCGGCGCCCGCGAAGATCGGCCATGGATGTCACCTCGGCGTTGCCGAGAAACCAGAACAGCGGACGATGGGTGTTGACGCTGAGCGCTGTCCAACCAATGCCGTCGGTCAGCCGAGACAACATAGCCCGGCCCAAGCCGATCGTCGCGCCGCGGCGCACACGCTCTGTTTCCCAGCCGACTCCGTCGCGAATGGCTACGTGGACACCTTCATCCTCGTAGTAGCCCTCCTGATCAGCGACGTACGCGACCAGTTCTTCGTGGTACCCATGTCCGACATAGGACAGGTCGATAGTGTGCATGGCTGGATTCCTTCGTGTTTGGACTGTCCTGACGTTCATGCGGACGGCGCATAGATGAGATCAGCGGCTACAGGCGCTACGCCGAGTTCGGCCGCGACCGCGTCGATCCCTTGCTGCGCGATGTTGAGGTCCACCCGGCCGTCGGGGGTGAAGGCCGGGCGGATGTAGCGCTCGTAGTACTGCTGCGCTTCATCACGCGTCAGCCGATTGAGGAACGAGGCGATGTAGTCCACGGCCAAGTCGGGCTGTTCGGCGATCGTCCGGAGGGCCCGGTTGTTGGCCCGCACCAGCGCCTGCACCGCGCGGCTGTCCAGCGGGATATGAACAGGGTCGACCGCGATGCCCACGGTGGGGATCTGGATGTGATCGCCGACCCAGGCCAGCACGTGAAACCCTTCCTCCTCGGCGACCTGTTCGGGGGAGAGCGTGGTGCCGACGCAGGCAGCGTCGATCGAGCCGTCCCTAAGCCGCCGCAGGTCCATCTGGTAGTCACCCGGAAGCCGCACCACACATTCCAGGTCGCGGTCGGGGTCAAGGCCGTGCTCGCGCAAGGTGATCCGAGTGAACCAACCGGGGGCGGTGTGGGCGGGGTGAACCGCCACGCGGCGACCGCGCAGATCGGCCATGGATGTCACCTCGGTGTTGCCTAGAAACCAGAACAGCGGACGATGGGTGTTGACGCTGAGCACCTTCCAGCCGATGCCACCGGTCAGCCGCTGCAATAGGGCCCGGCCCAGACCAATCGAGGCGCAGCGGCGCAGACGCTCCGGGTCCCAGCTCACCCCGTTGCGGATGGCGACGTGGACACCTTCATCCTCGTAATAGCCCTCCTGGTCGGCCACATAGGCGACCAGTTCCTCGTGGACACCACGCTCGACATAGGCCAGATCAATGGTGCGCATGCCTGGATCCCTTCTCAATCTGATGCCGTCGAGCTGGTGAGCGCGCAGCGGTTTCGGTGGCTAGAAGAGCCCTCGGCGGGCGCCGCCGTCCAAGGCGAGAGTTGCGCCGTGCAGCGCGTCGGCCTCGGGCGCCAGCAATTGAGTTACCGCCCAGCTGACCTGGTCGACCGTGGTCATCCGACCCAGCGGTGAGTGGGATCGGTATTCGTCGAGAACGGCCTCGACGCTGACGCCGCGCGCCTCGGCGTGGGCGGCGGCGAACCGACGGAGGCGGTCGGTGTCCAAGACACCCGGAGCGACCATGTGCACGGTCACCCCCCGTGGCCCGTAGGCGTCGGCGAGCTGGCGAATGAGGTTGGCCAGGGCAGCATTGGTGACACCGGCCCCGCAGGTTTGAGGCGTGGGTTCGGAACCGAAATGGCCACCGATGGCGACGATCCGGGACCCCTGGACAAGCCGATCGTCAACAGCGCGGATGAGACGCAGCAGCCCACCCAGCTTCAACGACACCGACCGGCCAAGGACCTCTGGCTCGATCGTGGCCAGCGGTCCGGCCGGCGGAACGGCTGCTGACTGGACCACCATCCGGACAGACCCGGACACTGCGGCGGCGATCGCCTCGCCCGACGAGTCATCGCCGATGTCCGCGGGGCATGCCGCAATCCCATCGTCGGTTGCACTCAACTGTTCGAGGCGGTCACGGTCGCGTGCCACTGCGACCACCGGCACTCCGGCTTTGCGTAGCCGCGCGACGATGGCAGCGCCGACCTCGCCGGTCGCTCCGACGACTACGGCTTGCCCGCTCGGGCGTGCCAGGTTGATCGTGTTCATGGGGACTGCCTTCCTCCCGAATCTGATGCGTCGCTGTCCCGTTCAATCCATGGCAAGGCCGCCGTTGACCGGCAGGTAGTGGCCGGTGGTGAAACCGGACTCCTCACTTGCCAAGAAGGCCACCGTCCTGGCCACCTCGTCGGGGCGCACGAGGCGCCCCATGGGGTTGGTTGCGCCGAGGTGACGCACCTGGTCGGTCGTCAACTGCTCGGTCACCTTGGTTTCGTCCACCGTGGCGGGTGCGACGAGGTTGGCGGTGATCCCATGCGGCGCCAGCTCGAGCGCGATGTAGCGGACAAACTGGTCCAGTGCCGCCTTCGCGGTGCCCAGCGTGATCATCCCGTCGCGGGGACGGCGCGATAACCCCGTGCTGAGGTACACCAGCCGACCGTAATTACGGGAAATCATCCCCGACACAACGGCTTTGGTGATCAGAAACGCGGCACGCAGCTCGCGGTCCAGCTTGCCGCCGAGTTGGTCCCAGCTCAGATCGGCGAACGAGGTGACATCAAAAGGAATCAATGCGTTGTGCACGAGCACGTCCACGCGACCCCACCGCTGTTCGGTTTCGCCCACCATCGCGGCGACATCACCGGCCTCGGTGACATCGGCCCGAATCGCGACGGCCTCACCGCCAGCCGCGGTCGCGGCCTGGACCACCTCGGCTGCCTGCTCGGCGCTGGAGCGGTAGTTGACGACAACTCGAAACCCCTGCTCGGCGAGGACTAGAGCGGTCGCCGCACCAATTCCCCGACTCGCTCCGGTGATTAGAGCAACACGACCCATCTTCATCGTTCCTCTCATTGAGATGACAGGACCGAGCGGGCCCTTACCACTGCGGACCGGATGCAGATCGGTCGCGACACCTCTCTGGCTCGCGTCTTTGCGGTTCTCATCCTGCGTGCCGGCTGCGCTGAATTGGCCTGCTCGTCTCGATTCCTATTCGATTCCCACTGTTCTCCCAGACTGTAACCGGAGTCAAATACATGTTTTGGCGGAACTTCCTCAGTTAAAGTTGGTTTTATGCGGATGACCTTGCGCCAGATGGAGTACTTCGTCGCCGTCGCCGAGCGGGGCTCGATCGCCGCGGCCGCCGCGGAGTTGCCAATCTCTGAATCAGCGGTATCGGTGGCGATCTCCGAGCTTGAGAACATCGTCGGAGTGCGGTTGCTGCATCGCGTGAGAGCGCGGGGCGTCACGCTCACCGCGGCCGGTACCGCACTGCTCCCGGAGCTACGGTCGCTGGTGGCACGGGCGCGAGAGCTCGAACGCAACGCAGCTAGCGTCGGCAGCGCAGTGGCGGGTGAACTAAAGGTTGCGTTAGACCCTGTGCTCACTCCGGTGCTTCTTCCCCAACTGATGTCGGGCTTCCTAAGCCGTTACCCCGCAGTGAATTTCAGCTTCATGGAAGGCGCAACCAGCGAAGTGCAGGACTGGCTCATTCAAGGTCGATGCGACGTAGTTTTGATGTACGACCTCGGTGTGCGCGACGGCCTTAGTGCACACCCTCTCTTCACAGTCCGGCCGAAAGTTCTTGTAGCCGAGGGCTACGTCGGCCAGGAAGTTCACAACATCACGCTGCATAGCATCGCAAACGAGCCGATGATCCTCATCGATATCTCACCCGGAGAGGTCTTCTATCGCGCGATCCTGTCGGCTGCCGGGGTAACACCTCGGGTCGTACACCAAACCTCGAGCGTGGAAGGCGTGCGCGCGCTCGTCGCGCGTGGATTCGGATGGTCCATGCTCCTGCAACAGTCCCGCACCAACCTCAGCTACGAAGGACGGGCATACCGCGAACTCGACATAACCGACGACGTCCCAGACGTAGCCCTACTCGCCGTGACCCTACGTGGGCGTCTCACGCGCCGGACCGTCGCCTTTCGGGACTACTGCACGAAAGCTTTCTCCGCCAGTAACGAGGCGTTCGATTTCTGAACCGGGAACAGCTTACGCGATCCGCGATGACGGCTCCAAAGACCTTGAATACCAGGTGTTTGTAGAGACAAGGGAGAGATACGAGAAGCGCCCCAACCTCATCGTGTCGCTGCCGGAAGGCGATGTCGTCAGGCCACCGCGAGAGTCCGAGAAGATCGTCGTGAAGGCAGCCGAGTGGATTGACGACAACCCGCCGCCACACGTCACCGATTCCAACGGTTTGCAGTACGGAATGAGCATGGGCGCGCAACGGTTCTGCTCTTTCGGATCAAGCTTCGTGCACGGCTACAAGTGGACGCGCGATTATGTTGCCGGTAAGCGAGACATATCGGCGCAAATCTCGGATCGGCCTGCTGCCGCGGCGCCACCAGGGGAACCTCGATTTATCACGGAGAGACTCGGCACACGCCATGCAGCTGAGTTTGACAAGCCGCGGCGCCCTCGCCGCCACTCGATCGAAACCTGCCCGAGTTCGTTACGCTCGCGCTCATGACCGAACGGCCCTTCGTGCCCGTCGACTTCGTCGTGCCATTGGAACTCGTCGGCCCCGGCTTTCGGCTAGTTCCGCTCGGGCCCGAGCACAACGCAGCCGACCACGCCGCCTGGTCGGGGAGCATGGAACACATCCGGGCCACCCCGGGCTTCGGGGGACGGCCCTGGCCGCACGTGATGCCTGCCGCACAGAACCTGACCGACCTCGAGCAGCACGCCGCCGACTTCGCCGCCCGCACCGGCTTCACCTACACCGTGCTGTCGCCAGCCGACCCAGATGCGTCCGAGGTCCTTGGCTGCGTGTACGTCTATCCGCCCGAGCCCGGCGACCCGGGCGACGCGTCTATCCGGTCCTGGGTACGCGCGGATCACGCCGACCTGGACCGTCCGCTGTACGAAGCCGTGCTCGGCTGGCTGGACCGGGACTGGCCCTTCGAGTCGATCGAGTACGCGGCCCGGCCCTAAGCCCGAATCAAATCGACACGGGAGCGTCCGCCGTGATCGTCGCGCGCAGCAGCTTCAGGTGCTCGATGGTGGCCTTGGTTGCCCCGTCATCGGCCCAGAGCTTCCCGAGCACGGTGATGGCGACGTCGATCTGCTTGCCCGCCGCGTCGCGCTCGCGCGCGCTGGGTGCCGCGTCGCGAATCGCGGTCTTGTAGGCGGACGCCACCCTGTCGAACTCGTCCGCCGCAGCGTCACCCCGGCCGAGCAGCCCTGACGCCAGCGCCCGCACTAGGGCGGACTCCGCGATCCCGATCGCCGTGGCGAACGACCCGTCCTTCTGGTACCGCTCGGCGGCTGTCACCTCGCATCGGTCGACGAGGATGTCGCCATCGGTGACCCGGTTGCCGAGAAGAGCCGCTGCGGCAAGCCAATTCAATACCGGCCGCGGTTCGAACTGTTGTCTGTCGACGTTGCGTTGATGTGCGAGCCGATAGTTCTCGGCCGCCGCAGTGAGTGCCTTCCTGACCGCGTCCGCGTCCGACTCGGCAGCCGCACGGCGCTTGTATACGTCCCCCAACTGCAAGTAGCGTTCTGCCGTCGGTGCCAAGGCGATCAGCCCTTCCAGCCGGCTGATGGCGTCCTCGCGCAACCCTGACGCGCGTTCGGCCTTGCCCTTGACGCTGTCGTCGGCGAGCCGGACCTCGAAGTTCGCGAGCCGCTCGACGGCGCGCATCGTCGTCGTGCTGTCCGTCCCGTCGCCGGCGAGCGCCGCCTCGAGATAGCGGCTTGCCGTCTCGAAGTCGCCGAGATCGCCGAAGGCATAACCGATGTCGATCAGCACGTCGGTGCGGTTGAGCCAATCGGGCGGGCAGTCGCCCACCAGCTCCCTGAGGGTGGTGACCAACGCGTTGGCCGAGCCGCTGGACTCCGCACCGCGTTCGGCGCCGCGCCGCGCGACGTCGCGCACAGCGTCGATGAATTCGGCAGGATCGACGGGACCCAGGCGAGCCGCGCTGCTGCGGCCACCCGTTGGGTCGAGCCGGTAGTCGGGGTCGCCGTAGGCCTGGTAGGCACCCCAGGTGTTGGTGTCCGCGAACTGCTCGTGGGTATCGACACGCGCTGCCTTGAGCGCGCGGCCGAACGTCTCGCCTTCGTCCAGCATCTTGCGGTAGAACGTCTCGGCGAAGTGCGCCGCCGCGACGTCGTCCACCGCCCAGCCCGAGGCCACCACGGCGCGCACGCCCATCTCGATCAGCTCCCGGGAAACACTCGCGGCCAGCCGATTGAACTCCACACCTGACGTTCGCGGCGCCGCCTCGGGACCGGTCTGGCCGATGTAGCAGCAGTTGAGGAACACGAGTTCCGGCACCTGCTGCATCTGCCCCACCTCGACTGCGGTGAGAAACACGCCGTTGTCCAGAACCACCCCACTGCGCGCCTTTCCCTCGGGAGTCAGCGGCGGCTCGTACTGGCCGTGTCCCGCGACATGCACTATGCGATAGGGCTTCTCGTACAACCCTGCGAGTACCTGCAGCGCGGTGGGCTGCGCGACGGGCGGCTTGACGTCGAACTTCGTCTTCAAGATCCCGTACACCGCGTCGGCTTCGGAGGCCGCTCCGTCGACTGCGGGTACGGCGCGCTGACCTTCGGATCGCCCACCACGTAAGCGGACGTCCCCGCGCGCGCCCCGATCTGCGGCCGGTAGCTCGAAGTCTGCAATTGGCGGACCAGTCCCTTCTCGATGCACAAGGGGGTCTCGCCAGCGCTCATCAGCTCCCATGGGTAGGCGGCACTTTCAGCGTCGACCACCAGCACCAGGTTGTCGACCCGCGCGAGTCCAGACTTGAGCTCGTTCGGCACCGTCAGCTCGAACAGCACGCGGGACTCGTCCAGACTGAAGTGGGGTTGGGAAATCGAATCCTTGATGAGGCGTTCGACGAGCTCTGGCTGCCGCTGCTGTGAGGTGGCTTCGGCACGGGCTCGGTCCGAGAGGGTGAGGAACCGGATCTCGCGATACGACTCGGCTACGTCGGCCTGAGCGCCTATCGCCAACTCCGCAAGCGCCGCAACCAGTTCCGGGTCGGCGTTGCCCGACTCGACGACCGCACGCTTGAGCCGGTCCGCGAGTGGCTTCGGCAGCCGCGTCGGTCCAGGCGGATTGGGCGGCGTCACGACACTGACCTCCCAGCGGCGCCAGGCGTCGTGGCCGGACGTCGACATCAGCCGGCGACGTCCCTCGCGCCCGCGCTGGAGCAGCGGGACCGCGTCGATGAACGTCTGGAGTTCCTTGCCGATCACTCCCGCCAGCCGCTTGACCGCGTGCGCCGCCTCTATTGCGGTGTCGGCGTACAGCTCGATGATCTCGACCTCTTCGATGCTGTTGGGTGATCCTTCGGCGTTGGCGAGCTCGCGGTTGACCTGCGCAATGGCGCGGAGGATCGCCGCAACGGAATCTCCAACGGCGATGTTCGCGTTCGAGTTGCCTCCGACCAGCAGGACCGAGAGACCGACCTTCGCCGGGCTCTCGACACCAGCGTCCGACGGTCCGCACAGGTCGTTGCGGAGTTCGAGCAGGTATTGCAGAGCGGCACGACGGATCAGATCACCGAGTTGGCCGGCAGTGAGCTCACCCCACTTGCCTAGCCCCATGACCACCGCCCCCGACGGGAAGGCCAGCGCCCTTTGCATCGGGGTGGGCTTGCGCAGAACTACTGCCGCCGAACCGAATTCGCCGGGGTACAGGCCCAGCGCATATCGCTGTGACAACGCGCCGTGCAGCAGTGCATCGATCTGGGCTTCCGCAGCGATGATGGTGTCACCTTCGTAGTGCCCCACCATGATTGGATGGCGCGCGTACCTCAGGTCGCCGTGTACCACCGAGACCCGGAAACTCGGCTGATCGCCTTGTCGATACGACCCACACGGCTTCTTGCCGAGAATGCCCGCCGCAAGGGACGCTTCGGTGGGATAGAGCACCGGCTCGGGAAGTGCGCGGTACTTCACCGCCCCGCCCCGCGACATGCTGGGTGGCACCATCGACAGGCGCGAGGTCGTGCCCTTCTCGAGCAACTCCCTGATGGCGGGGAGGCCGGCCGGGTGCGACGGCAGGTCGCCGTGTACCGCGTCCATGTACCACGTTGGCACTCCGGGGAGTTGACCTGACTCGTAGGTCACCCGGCCGTCACCTTCGGACGTGACCGACAGCACGACGCGTCCGGACTTGATGTCGACGTCGTACACCGTCCGCCCCGACGTTCCGGCGACGTAGTGCACACAGCTGGAATGCGGAATCGCCGACGCGTCCTTGAGCGCCTCCGTCACACGTCGCGCCGCGTCGAGCCGCTCTGCACTTGGCGTGGCGGACGCGCTTCGCCGCGTCCGGTAGGACTCCCAACGTTCTTGACCGAAATACGTTGTGTCATCGGGCAGTAGCTCCAGGACGCCTGGGTAGTCCGCGGCGATGTTTGCGATGTCCGCAATATCGCGACTGTGGTCGAGCAACGCAAGCTGTTGGACTCCCGCGGAGGTGCCGAGCAAGGCCTCGACCGCCTCGTACGAGCCGCGGTTCGGCGTGCCCAGCATGACCAGGCGCGCGCCCCCGCGCGCGCAGATCGCGTCCCACAGCTCGGGCCGCTCGGCGATCATCGCGCGTACCACCAAACCGCCCATGCCGTGGGCGACGAAGCGGGCCGGTGCCTTGCTTCGCTTCAAC
Source organism: uncultured Actinomycetota bacterium (assembly GCA_963791215.1). Taxonomy (GTDB): domain Bacteria; phylum Actinomycetota; class Actinomycetes; order Mycobacteriales; family Mycobacteriaceae; genus Mycobacterium. The sequence continues at coordinate 202,067 of CAWBRR010000024.1, forward strand.
GCAGCGTCGACCTCAGCGGCCAATAGCCCGGCTGCATGCGTGACCGAGCGCCGCCAGTCATACGCGAAAGGGATCACTTCGTGCGAGTCGTCCAGTGATTTGCAGAGGTCGCGGTACGCCTCGCCGACCAGGCCACTCGGCTGCACGTTGGTCGCGTCCACGTCTGCGAGCTCACCGAGCCCGCCACGCAGCAACGCGGGATAGTTCAACCAGACCTCGTGGTCGCCAACCTTCAAGTGGGAGCCCATGATCCCCGGCAGCACGAAGACCATCGGCCGGTCGGGGCCGGGACGGTTCGGTATCGATCGGGACATCGGCACCGGGGAGGGGTCGCTGACCTTCAGTTCGCGGAACGGTTCGAGGGCAGCTCCCGGCTTGGCGGCCAACCAATCGACGAGCGCGGCGCGCGTTCGCGGGTTCCTGAAGTAGTTGAAGTGACTCACGTCGGCGCCCTGGTCGAAGACGTAGCCGGACACCTCGCGCCGTGCGCCGTGGAACATCGCATCCGTGTTGACGACGAGGTCGTTGTCGCGCGACTCGTACAGGACCTGGTCGTTGGCGAAGACGCCGAGGCGCTTGAGCCAGTTGCCGCCTTGAATGTCACCCGCGACCACGCCGAGTGCGCCCGCCGCAGGTGATTCGAGATTGTTGAGCAGTCCGACGAGCGGCGATGCAGGCACCATCGCTTCGATGCCGGGCAGCAGCGCCGGCTTGGTCCGATTGCTGATGATCTGCAACGCAATCCGCTTGGTGACCTCGTACAGCGGATTGCCGCCGAGGCCGGGAATCAGCCCAATGAGGTTGGTGAGCACCGACATCAAGAAGTCGAGGTTCTCGGAGGCCAGCAGCGTTCCGCGCGACGGGGCGGCACAGCGCACGAACCGTTCGATTCTGAGTTGCTTCTGCGCGATGAGCCGGGCCAGCCGCTCGAGCTGACGCCGGTCGTGGTCGTCGGCGTGGCGGAGCTCGGGATCGTTGCGGTCGAAGCGCGCGACGAGGTGTGTGCTGATCGACGTGAGTGAGATCAGATCTCCAACGAGTCCCCCGCGGGAATGGGAGACGAGGCTCACGCGGGCGTTCTGCGGCAGCGCCGAGATCAGACTCGATGGCGTTGTCGATCGGACTGTCGCTGAAGGTGCGATGCTCGTAGGCGTAGATGCGGTCGTCGAAGATCTGTTGCAGCGCTTGCCATTGCGGCTGGGCGTCATCGCCGAGGAACGCGCCGAAGCTGCCACGGGTGGACGACGCGGTGCCGTGGATGAAGACGAGCATTGGTTTATCTACGTCGTAACCGTCGAAGCTCGCAGGCTTTGGATCCTCGTCCCTCGGAGCAAGGTCGCGCGTAGCGTCGCCCCAGGTGTAGAGACCTGGTGCGGGTCGCAGCCGGCCTTCGATCGTGCGGATCAGAACCTTCGTCGCGAACCAGGCGGGCAGCTTCACCCCGAGGTCGATACCGAGGTCGCCGGCCAGCTGTCTGAGATCCGGTGGCAGCAGATCTGGGTGCCCGAGGATGTCGTCGAGCTCGGTGCGCTTTAGTCGCAGGACGCGCAGTCCGTTCTGCACCCATTCCGTGATCCCCCGCTTCGAAACTCGGGGCAGTGTGTCGACCCTGACGGCGTCACCCACCTTGGCTTCCGGCCGCAGCAGGAGGACTTCCTCCTGAAACCGGCTTGCCGACGTCCAGATCCTGAATCCACCTTCGACCTCGATCTCGAGCACGTCGTCGTCCTCGGCCGTGAAGGGTTCGGGCGCATCAGCCCTGTCCCGGGCCGCGGGCGATAGGTTGAAGGATGCGACTACCTCGAAGTCATCGAGGGGATCGTTCGATTGGGCGGATTCGACGCGGCGGCCGACGATCGACAATTTCACCGGCATTGCGGCCCCCTCGGAAATGTGTTCGATCCAAGGTTGAATGCCACGACGGCCGCAGTGATGAGTAGTGGACTACTCGAATTGCGGAGCCGGGAATCACAGGCCACGCATTCCCAGATGGGTGGGCCGAACTCAGCGGTAGTACAGACTCGCTGCCGGTGGGGTATCCGCCTCCGGTCGTGGTGATGTGGACGTGGTCGAAATGCCCGTATCCACCGCTGCGCGCGCCGGCAGGCGTGTAGTAGGTACCCCGCCAGATGGAATCCTGAATTCCGAGCCGTTCCGCATTCTTCAGCACGTACTCAACGATCTCGTTGCCCAGTTCGATGCCCTCGGCCGAGCTCGGATTCGGGATCATCACGTCCAGCGCCAGACCGTCCGGATGCCACCTCAGCGCGTCGGGTCGGACGCCCCCGATGCTGTGGATCTCGGGAAACAACTCGCTGATGAGCCGCGAGACGAGGATGGTTCTGACCTGAAGCCCCTGCTCCGGGGCGTCCCCGACCGGTAGTAGCAGCGGCCGGGTGTCGACCCGCCATCGCGAGGCCGAAACCAGGGGCATGGCACCCGAACCGCTGCCCGACGGCGCACTGGCCGAGGACAGCGCCGCCGGCGACGCCGTCACCACCTCGAAGCAGCACTGCATCACGTCGTCGACGGACGCCGCGGCCTCGCGGACGACCGGCTTGGCATCCTGGCTGACGACCAGTGGATGAACGTCGCCTCCGGCCGCGAATAACACCGCTACCGGGGCGACGAGCGCAGCCAGCACAACCGGAGCGCTTCGTCGGTTGCTGGCTAATCGGTGTCGCCCCACGGAAGGCACTTTACGACCAAATCGAGGCATGGAACGCAACCTTCCGAGATCTGACCGTATTTCTTTCGTTACAAGATCGTGATGATATCCCCGCGTGGCGCCGACCTCAAATCCAACGAAGCTCGTCTATGCAGGTCAGTCGCCCGCGGGCAGGCGGCGCGACAATGTGGTGCGCCAGGACGAACGCACGCTACTTCCCGAGGCCCAAGCCACCGGTGAGCCCGCCGACGGTGTTCGTCAGGCCACCGGTGAGGCCGCCGACCGTGTTCGTCAGGCCGCCGGTCACCCCACCAACCGTGTTCGTCAGCCCACCCGTCACCCCACCAACGGTGTTCGTCAGGCCGCCGGTCACCCCACCAACGGTGTTGGTGACACCACCGACGACGCTGCCCACCGGGCCGGGTTTCGGCGTCGCGGACTTGGGCGTCGAGTACGAGCCGGTCAGTACAGAGCACCCACGACCTGATCGTCAAGGTGTGCACCCGCAACCAACGCCCGTGGGGTGACGATCCCGTTTGGCAAGCTACAGCAAAGAAGTGTCTTGGAGACGTTGCCCGCGATTGGGATGCGGGTCCCTTACTGCGTATTCCGCATCAGCGGCGCAGACCGGCCTGAACTGGCATGTCTCGACGCGATCACCCCTTACAGCCCCGCGTGAACGGCTCGGAAGGCTGCGCGAGCTGCGGAACGCGTTGTTAACCGAGCAGCGCCGATGCTGCTCAGAAGGCGTTTGGGTCCTGTTGGACGGCGACGGGAACCGGATGCTGATACAGCCGGGAAGCGTTCTCCCAGGTGACCTTTCGAATGATCGACTCGGGCAATCCGTTGATCTGCTCGTGGATGGTGCGTTGGGTGTGCGGCCACGTGGAGTCACAGTGGGGGTAGTCGGCCTCCAGCAGGATGTTGTCCGAGCCGATCCGCTCGTGCTGGATGAACGACGACTGGTCCTCGACCGCGCAGAACCAGAAGTTGCGCTTGAACACCTCCGCCGGAGTCAGTTGCTCCCCAAGCGCCGCCCACGTCCCATACATCTCGTGGTAGCTCAGCATGTGGTCGAGGCGATCCAGTAGCCCGGCCACCCAACCGATTCCGCCCTCCGACAGACAGATCTTGAGTTCCGGGTAGCGCGTGCACACCCCGGAGTACAACCAGTCGACGGCCGCCGAGATGGCATAGGCGAAGAACAACACGCCCTGCACGTCCGGAGGCGCATCCTCGGTGGTCGACGGCGACGTGCCCGATGACCCGATGTGCAGGTTCACCACCGTGCCGGTCTCGGCGCAGGCCGCCATCAGCGGTTCCCAGTAGCCCGAGTGGATGGTCGGTAGACCCAGCATCGCCGGATTCTCGCTGAAAGTCACTGCGTGATAGCCGCGTTCGGCGTTCTCGTAGATCATCTTCGCGCCGACCTCCGGGTCGAGCAGCCATGGCAGCTGGCACGGGATGATCCGATCCGGGTAGGCGCCCGCCCACGCTTCGAGGTGCCAGTCGTTCCATGCCCGCACGCAGGCCATTGCCAGGTCGCGATCCGTGGGCACCTGCTGCAACCGCTGGCCCGCGAAACCGGGGAGGAACGACGGGAAGTTCAGTGACGCGTACACGCCGTTCAGGTTCATGTCCTTGACGCGCTCGTGGATGTCCCATGCGCCGCGGCGCATTTCGTCGAACCGGGTGGGCTCGAACCCGTACTCGGAAACGGGCCGCCCAACCACGGCGTTGAAGCCGACGTTCGGCAGCGACTGCCCGTCGTATATCCAGGTCTGCCCGCCGTCGTCGGTCTCCACCACCCGTGGTGCGCGGTCGGCGAACTTCCGTGGAACGCGCCCTTCGAAGGTGTCCGGCGGCTCGACGATGTGGTCGTCGACGGAGATGACGGTGTAGCGCCGCTCGGCACGTTCCGGCTCGGCCAGGAACGTGACCGTGCGGTCCTCACCCGTCTTGGCGGTGGTGAAGCTCAGATTCGCCGACATCTCGTCGATGGAAGCCATGTTTCGGTCCTCACTACTCGTAATCCGTTGGCTGTCAGTTCAAGACGTCGCGGTCGGCCTTGATGGTCATCCGGGCGGCGCCGGCCCAGTACACGTCGGCCGCGCGCTCGATGAGCGACGCCTTCATGCCGATCATGTCGCCACGGTTCATCTGCGACGGCGTACGACCGGTGAGCATCACGTCGTAGGCGAGTCTGCACACGCGCTCGATCGACGCCGCCCGATACACCGCTTCGGCCACGTTGCTACCGGTCACGATGGCGCCGTGGTTCGCCAGGATCACCAGGTTGGCCGACCCGATCTGCTTCGCGAGTTCGGCTGCCCGCCAAGGTGCGTCGACCTCACCGTCGTACTTCTCGACGAGGTACATGTCGTCCAGGAACAACGAGCCGGTCTGGTGGACCAGTTCGGGCAGCACGCCGAGCGCGGCGAGCAGGCTCACGTAGTACGGGTGGTTGTGAATCACCACCCGGGCGTCGGGTCGTAGCCGGTGCAGTTCGGTGTGGATGTGGATGGCGGGCGTGACGTCCCAGCGGCCGCGGACCAGCCGGGCGTCCTCGTCGACGACGCAGATGTCGGATGCGGTGAGCTCCTGCCACCAGAGCCCCCACGGATTGACCAGCATGTCGGTCTGTCCATCGAGCTGCCACGTGATGTGCCCGGCCAGGTTCTCGGCGAATCCGAGGCCAGCCAGGTGGCGGAAGGCCACCGCCAACGTCTGCTCGTCGGTGAGGTCGACGCCGATGGGTGGCACCACCGACGGCGCCCACACCTCAAGGCCGCCGCGCCGTATCTCGTCTGTCGTCATAACTCGACTCCCACTCGCTCCGGTCCTCGCTCGTGCCTCGCTGCGATCCTCACTCGCGCTCGTCTTCGGTCGTCACTGCTCGACTCCCACTCGCTCCGCTTCCAGTGTCGTTCTGATGGCCTCGCGAAGTTGCCCTTTTGCGATCTTGCCGCCCGACGACCGCGGCAGTTCATCGAGCAACTCGAATCTTTCGGGCAGCAATTCCTTGGAAACACCCTGCTGGAGAAGGTGTTCGACCAACGTTGGCAAATCGAGTTGGGCGCCGTCCCTGAGCTCGACGAACAGGCACACCCGCTCGCCGAACACCGGATCGGGCATCGCCACCGCGGCCGACACGGCGACTGCCGGGTGGGTTGCCACGACCTCCTCCACCTGGACCGCGCTGATGTTCTTCCCACCGCGAATGATGAAGTCGGACGTCCGGCCGGTGAGGCTGAGGTAGCCGTCGTCGTCCAACTCACAGATGTCGCCCATGCGCATCCAGCCGTCTCGGGTGTACAGCTTGTCGTGGTCGGTGCCATCGAGGTAGCCGAGGCTCAGTGCGGGGCCGCGGCAGACCGGTTGTCCGCGGCCAGTCTCGGTCACGTCGCGGTCGCCGTCGAACAACCGCACCTGCATCTCGGGGACGATCCGGCCCGCGGTGCGCAATCTGCGGTGCAGCGGGTCCTTGACGGTGGTCGCACTCAACAAGCCGGTTTCGTTGGATCCGTAGAACTGCAGGATCTTCGCGCCGGTGACCTCCTCGAACTGCGCGGCCTGCGTGTACGGCAGCGGTTCACCGCCGGTGAAGACGACTCGCAGGCTGGTGATGTCGTGACGCGCCAAGGCGGGGTCCGCCAGGATCATCATCAATTGCGTACTGACACAACAGAGTACGGTGACTCGATACCGCTCGATGGCCGCGCACGTCGCGGCGGCGTCGAATCGGCGCATCCTGACCGCCGTTGCTCCGAGGTGAATGGGCGTGGTGTGTGACGTCCAGATTCCGAAGCCGAACGGGGTGGGGATGACCGGCAGGAATACGTCGTCGGTGGTGAGTTCGCCGTTCGCGACGGCCTTCTGATGGAAGTAGTGCCACCGATTCTGGGTGTGGACAACACATTTCGGCAGTCCGGTGGTGCCCGACGTCGAGTTGATGAGGAAGACGTCGTCGGGACCGACGGGTGAAAGGCCGGTCATCGGATCGGGACGCGGGCGCGCGTCGACGACGAGCCCCGTGGTGCGATCCCCGAGCGCGACGGCGCGCAGCGGCGGTTCGGCTCCTGCATCGGCGGCCGCCCGCGCCGCCTGCTCGAACCGGCCGACGTCACTCACCATCAACGACGGCCGAGCCGTTCGGAGGATCTGGGCGACCTCGCGCACGCCGGCCCGCGCGCCGAGGCCCACGGCCACCGCACCGCACCGTTCGATCGCGACGAGCAGGACGTGGATCGACGAGGTGTCCTCGTGCCACACTGCGACGCCCGAACCGGACACCACCCCTAGCTCGTTCAGTTGGTGAGCGAGGTTCGTGGCGGCGCGGTCGAACTCGGACCACGTCAGTCGGCGTTCGGTGGCGTCGTCGGAGAAGTCGACGTAGGCCGGCTTGTCCGGCATCGACGCGGCGTTCCGTCGGACGCATTCGGACAAGGTGCTGTCCGACCACCAGCCAGCGGCGCGGTACTGCGCGGCCTCGGCACTGGTGACGGCGGCTCCATCGACGGCCATCGCCCGATCATAGGGCGGGCTCGCGGAGCCCGAACCGCGCCTAGGCAGACTCTTCAAAGGCGAACTTGGGCGCGACGCGCAACGGGCCGGGATCCTGTCGCGCAGGTCTCCGCGGCGGGTACAGCGAGGTCGGTGGCACCGGCTGAATCAGGCCCTCGGCCCGACGCGCCCGCCTGCTTTGGCGGACGTTGGCCATCTCACGGAAGGTCGCCGCGACCTGGTCGGGTTCACCGTGGACGGCGAACGTGCGCCGGTCCCACCACATCATCTTGGTTTGGTACCGCTCGTTGGGATACGGAGTGGCGGGTATAGCGGCCACCACACCGCCGGACGAACGCCACTGGTCCAGGCTGTGCGCAGCCGACGTGGCCATACAGAAGTCGATGTCCAGGAGTGCCATCGCATGGAAGGCGGTGCGCGCGATCATCTTGGCGCGATGACGACCGACTACCGGGTCCTTCGTCAGCCAGGCCGCCTTCATCTCCATGACGCCGAGGGGCAGCCGCTCGGCGATCAACTCGCGCACGTCGGAAACGCCGGGCTGACCCGCCCACTCGACGATGGCGTGCGAGTCCTCGGGGCTGCGCAGGGGGCCCTTGCCTCGTACCCCGCCGACGACGCGGCCGTCGAGCTCGACGAGCGCCCAGAACAGCGCCGTGTCGTCCGCGCACCGCTGGACGTCGGCGTCGATCAGGTCACCGACGCCGAAGCGTGCGTATTTCTCGACGGCGCCTCGGTGATACTCGGCGAAGAGCAGGGGTGCGGCCGACGGGCTGGCCATGACCATGGTGCATTCGGCCCTCGGGTCCCAAAACGCAACACGTCCGTAGTCGTGATCGTCGAGGGTTGGGGCGGCTGCACGTTCGAGGGTGGCTGTCATGCCGTAGTACTCCATCGCGTTGACTTGACGACGTGTCTCCGTCGGCACTGAAGACTTGCGTAAACAGCTATACCCTACTGTCGGTATATATATGCCTTGACCAGCTTGTTCGGCTTCTTGGGTGCGTTCTAGCAACTTCGTTTGCTAGCCAAGGGCCGGCCCGCCCAAAATTGACTGTCGCGAAGACTCCGCCCGACGGCCCGCACGGCACGTGACGAGCGAAATCAGCACGCAGCCGGACCGCCGCGCGCGGCCTCGAAAATGCCTCCGCGAAAGTCATTCTTGACCTGCCACTTTCACCGACGCGTACGCGATACCGCGCCGGACGAGGACCCCTCGATGGAGCAACAGGCACCGAGCAGCGCCGACGCCTCGCTCCGCCGCCGATCAGCCGCAGCACGAGGGCGCCGCTCGCGGTTGCTGGGTGACATCGTCGGAAGGTTCGCGGGCGACGAGTTCATCGCGCTATTCATCGGCTATCTCAACAACGGCGCGCTCGAGCACTTCGTCGACCGCATCGATCGCGTGCGCTCCGAACCGATCGGCATTCCTGGCGATTCGATGCAGGTAGGTGCCAGCATCGGCGTCATCCGTACGCACCAGGACGATCCATGCGATATGCAACCAAGGCCAAGGGATACCCGCGCCAGTGATTTCTCCAAATTCACCCGGGCACAGAGCTAGTCGGCTCACTCGATCGGGTCACTGCTCCGCGTCAATGTGGGCACCCGACGATTGAGGCGCAGGCTGCCACGTGACGGCAGGGATCGTTCATGAACATCGAAAACTATTGTCAGCCAAGAACCTTCGGGTGATCACATCACTCGCAGTATCGCCGTCACGTCGCCGTGCCGTGCCGTGCAGCTCCGGCCACCCGGCTCCGGTGGCCTCGGCCTCAACACATCGGCGGCGACCGCCAACACCCGTCGCCGCTCGATCTCTCGGCCACCGCGAACTTCACGGCTCCCGGCGCCTGAGCATCCGTTCAACCCAGAATTTCTCCCGACTTTCGCCAGCGGAGAAATCTTCAGGGCCCGGTGACGCGGGTTCGGGGCATTGGGCCCATGGCCGACAGCAACCACGACGACGAGCGAAACGAGCACCGCCGGAGCCGGGACAACGCGGTGGCGCAAAGGATCTGAGCGTTGCCGTCGACGCGCACGTCGACGCGTTCATGGCGCACTGGACCGACTCCGGCCCGCCCCGCTCGAGTTGCCGATGCCCGTATTTCGGAAAAGATGCAATGCAGCGTCCTCATGTGGCGTACAGGTTATGAACATCTGACGGACAGACCCAGGGAGCTACATGAGCACGCCACGGAAGATCCTGACCATCGCATGTGCGACGGCGCTGGCCGCGTTCGGCGTCGCCGCGTGCGGCGGCGAGTCGGGAAGCGGCGGCACCTCCGGCGGTGGGAAGGGCGGCGACATCAACGTGACGATGACGTCGTTCCCCGACTATGTCGACCCGCAACTGTCGTACACGCTCGAGGGGTGGGAGGTCATGTACAACACGTACACACCGCTGCTCACCTACAAGCACGCCAAGGGCGACGCAGGCACCGAGGTGGTGCCTGCCCTGGCCAAGGCGATGCCCGAGGTCTCCGCCGACGGCAAGACCTACAAGCTGACCCTGCGCCCGAACATGAAGTACTCGGACGGCACCCCGATCAAGGCGTCCGACTTCACCTACGCCATCCAGCGCCTGTTCAAGGCGGACTCCGGAGGCTCGGTGTTCTACGAGCCGATCGTCGGCGCCAGCGACTACGCCGACGGCAAGGCCGACACGATCAGCGGCATCACCACCGATGACAACACGGGTGACATCACCATCCAGCTCACCGAACCCAACGGCACGTTCGAGGGCCTGCTGGCACTGACGTTCGCCGCTCCGGTTCCCCCGAGCACGCCGCTGGACAAGGACGCGACCCCTAAGCCACCGCCGTCCAGCGGGCCGTTCATGATCACCAAAGTCGAAGCGCCGCAGACCATGACGATGGAACGCAATCCCAACTTCCAAACTGTCAAGGACGCCGGTGCCAGCGAAGTCGCCGACGCGAGCGTCGACAAGATCACCATCACCCAGAACAAGAGCAACTCCGCTCAGGTGACGGGCGTCGAGCAGAACACCATCGACTTCATGGTCGACCCGCCCGACGCGGACCGACTTGCCGAGGTCAAGGCGAAGTTCGCCGATCGCTTCCGGATGGAGGAGTCGATCAACACCTACTACTTCTGGATGAACACCCAGACGGCGCCGTTCAACGACATCAAGGTGCGGCAGGCGGTCAACTACGCCGTCGACCCCGAGGCGCTCAACCGGGTGTTCGGCGGCCGCATGCATCCCACCCAGCAGATCCTGCCGCCCGGCATGCCCGGTTACGACGAGTACAAGCTCTACCCCGGCCCGGACCTGGCGAAGGCGAAAGCGCTGCTCGCCGAAGCCAAGCCGAGCGACATGAACGTCACCGTGTGGACCGACGACGAGCCGGACCGCAAGCGCATCGGCGAGTACTACCACGACGTGCTCACCCAGCTCGGCTTCAATGCCACGCTCAAGGTGATCGCCGGTGACGTGTACTTCACCACCATCGGCAATCAGTCGACGCCCGACCTGGACACCGGATTCGCCGACTGGTTCCAGGACTTCCCGCATCCGGATGACTTCTTCCGTCCGCTGCTCAACGGGGCGAGCAACCTTCCCACCAACAGCAACAACTTTTCGCACGTCAACCTGCCAGAGTTGGATGCGAAGATGGACGCCCTGCGGCAGCAACAGCTCACGGACGACGTGAAGAAGCAGTACGCCGAGCTGGACAAGCAGTACATGGAGCAGGCCGTGTGGGCGCCGTACGGCAACGAGCAGTTCACGACGTTCCTGTCCGAGCGGATGGACTTCGACAAGAGCTACCACCATCTGCTGTTCAACCAGGACTACTCTTCGTTCGCAATCAAGTAATGGGCGCCCCCATCGGGCAGCTCGAGGCACCCGGTGAACCGCCGCTGCCCGTCGGCGTTCCCAGCGAGCAGATCCGGGGCCGGAACCCCTGGTACCTGGCCTGGATGCGGTTGCGCCGCAACAAGATGGCGTTGGCGTTCCTCGTCTTGTTCATCGCCATCGTCGTGGCATGTCTGTCGGCACCGCTGTGGGCCGATCACGTCGCCCACACCGGGCCCAACCAGAACCACATCACCGACAAGGTGATGCGGGACGGACAGGAGACCTACGTCGTCGCGCCAGACGGCACACCCCTGGGTCCCGGTCTGCATGGCCAGTTCCTGCTCGGCGCCGACCAGAACGGCCGCGACGTCATGGTGCGGTTGCTCTACGGCGGCCGTACGTCGATCTTCATCGGGGTGGCCGCCGCCGTGGTCACCACGGTGCTGGCGGTGTTCGTCGGCCTGTTGTGCGGCTACTACCGCGGGTGGATCGACGCGCTGTTCTCGCGGGCCATGGACGTCGTCTGGGCCTTTCCCGTGCTGCTGCTCGGTATCGCCCTCGGCACCACTCTGTCCTTGGGCGGCTTGAAGATCGGTGGACTGGCGGTCGCCGGAGACTCACTGTGGATCCCCATCTTCATCATCGGCTTCGTCTACGTGCCCTACATGGCCAGACCCATCAGAGGAGAGATACTCGCGCTGCGGGAGAAGGAGTTCGTCGAGGCCGCCGTCGCACAGGGCAAGGGGCCGCTTCGCATCATGGTGTCCGAACTGCTGCCCAACGTGGCGTCCACGACCATCGTCTTCTTCACGTTGAACATCGCCAACAACATGTTGCTCGAGTCGTCACTGTCGTTCCTCGGCGCCGGCGTCCGTCCACCAAACGCGTCATGGGGCACGATGATCGCCGACGGGTACCAGACCATCTACACGGCTCCCCATCTCACGATCGTGCCCGGCCTCATGATCGTGCTGACGGTGTTGTCGCTCAACGTGTTCGGCGACGGGTTGCGGGACGCGCTGGATCCGCGGGCCAAGATCCGCTTGGAGCACTGAACCATGGCCCGCTTCGTCGCCAGACGTCTGATCGGCATGATCGCCGTGCTGTTCGCGATCTCGGTGATCGTGTTCCTCATCTTCAACGTGATTCCGAACTCGGATCCGGCGGTCCGCATCGCGGGCAAGAACGCCAACCCCGCACTGATCGCCAGGGTCACCCAGGATCTCGGCTTGGACCAGCCGTACCCCGTCCAGTACCTGACGATGATGAGGCGGATCTTCACCGGCGAGTTGACGTCGTATGCGAGTTCCCAGAACGTCGCCGAGCAGATCTGGAAGGGACTGCCGGCCACACTGTCGCTGTGCATCGGCGCCGCGGTGCTGTGGATGGCGCTGGCCGTCGTGTTCGGCTACCTGTCGGCCGTACACGCCGGAAAGTTCACCGACCGTGCGTTGACGATTCTGGCGCTGGTCGGCATCTCGGTGCCGGTGTTCTGGCTCGCGGCGATCCTGTTGTACTACTTGAGTTTCAAGGCCCAGCTGTTCCCGACGAGCAGCTACGTGCCACTCACCAAGGATCCGGTCGACTGGCTCTATCACCTGATCCTGCCGTGGATCACGCTCGCCGTGCTGTTCGTCGGGTTCTACAGCCGCGTGCTGCGTTCGAACATGCTCGACGTCATGAACGAGGACTACGTCCGCACCGCGCGCGCCAAGGGGCTCACCGAGCGGCAGATCCGCATCAAACACGTGCTGCGCAACTCGATGATCCCGGTCATCACGCTGTTCGGCCTGGACTTCGGAGCGGTCGTCGGCGGAGGTGCCATCCTCACCGAAACGGTGTTCAATCTCAACGGTGTTGGCTTGTACGCCGGGCAGGCGATCGGCAGCCTCGATCTTCCGCCGCTGATGGGCGTCACCATGTTCGGGGCGTTCTTCATCGTGTTGTTCAACACCATCGTGGACGTGCTGTACGCGTTCCTCGACCCGCGCATCCGACTCGGAGAGGCGGCGCCCGCGTGATTCTCTCCGTCGAGGACCTGACCGTTCGCTTCGCCACCGACGGTGGCACGGTGCGCGCGGTGGAAGGGGTGTCGTTCGACTTGGCCGCCGGTGAAATCCTCGCCATCGTGGGCGAATCCGGCTCGGGCAAGAGCGTCACCGCGCAGACCATGCTCGGGCTCACCCGGGCACCCAACACGACGATCACCGGCAGCGTGCGCTTCGACGACAAGGACCTCGTACAGCTCAGCGACCGGGACCTGCGCGCCGTGCGGGGCGAGCGCATCGCCATGATCTTCCAGGACCCGATGACGTCGCTGAATCCCGTGTACCGCGTCGGCGCGCAGATCGCCGAGATGATCCGCGCCCACCGCGACGTGACCAAGCGTGAAGCCATGGACCAGGCCGTGGAGTTGCTCAAGCAGGTCGGCATCCCGAATCCCGAACGGCGCGTGCGTGATTACCCGCATGAGTTCTCGGGCGGCATGCGGCAGCGGGTGATGATCGCGATGGCGTTGTCGCTCGACCCTGACGTGCTCATCGCCGACGAACCGACGACCGCCCTCGACGTGACGGTGCAGGCCCAGATCCTGCGCCTGCTCGAGCGGCTCAACGCCGAACGCGGGCTCGCCGTCGTGCTGATCACCCACGATCTCGGTGTGGTCGCCGAGGTCGCCGATCGCGTGGCGGTGATGTACGCCGGCCAGATCGTCGAGGACGCGACGCTCGACGCGCTCTTCTACGATCCGAAGCACCCGTACACGTGGGGGCTGCTCGGCTCGTTGGCGCGACTCGATCAACCGCAGCCTGGCCGACTGGCCCAGATCCTGGGCCAGCCACCGTCGTTGACCAATCCGCCACCTGGTTGCCGGTTCGCGCCGCGATGCCCACACGTGTTCTCCAAGTGCGACAGTCCGCCGCCGCTGGTGGACGGCAACCGGTGCTGGCTGGAACCCGAGCAGAAGCGCGTGCTGCGCGAAGTGGACGGGCGAATCGGGCTACGCAAGGCGGTGTCGCCGTGACAGAGTCTTCGCGCGAACGCTCATCCACAACAGAGTCTTCGCGCGAGCGCTCATCCACAACCGGCGATGTGCTGCTCGAGGTCACCGACCTGGTCAAGCACTTCCCGATCAAGTCGGGCATCGTGGTCGACCGCGAGGTCGGCCGGGTGCGCGCGGTCGATGGTGTGAGCCTCACCATCAACTCGGGCGAAACACTGGGGCTGGTAGGCGAATCCGGATGTGGGAAGTCGACGTTGTGCCGGTTGATCCTCCAACTGACCACGCCGACGTCGGGCTCCGTCCGGTTCGAAGGCGAAGAACTCGTCGGCCGGTCGCGCCGCCAGCTCCGGCCGATACGGCGCCAGATCCAAATGATCTTTCAGGACCCGTACGCATCGCTGAACCCCCGCAAGCGGGTCGGTCAGATCATCGGCGAGCCGATCGAGTTGCACGGACTCGCCAGCGGTCGCGACGTCGGCAAGCGCGTCCAGGACCTGCTCGATCGGGTCGGACTACAACCCGAGCACCGCGACCGCTTTCCCCACGAGTTCTCCGGCGGCCAGCGTCAGCGCATCGGCATCGCGAGAGCCCTTGGGCTGCAACCGAAGCTAATCATCGCCGACGAGCCGGTGTCTGCGCTCGACGTATCGGTGCAGGCGCAGATCGTCAACCTGCTCAAGGACCTCCAGGCGGAACTCGGCCTGTCGTACCTGTTCGTCGCGCACGACCTCGGCGTGGTTCGGCACGTTTCCGATCGGGTCGCGGTGATGTACCTGGGCCGCGTCGTCGAGAGTGCCGCCGCAACAGCCCTTTACCAGCACCCGCTGCACCCCTATTCCAACGCCCTGCTGTCGGCAGTGCCGATACCCGACCCGAGGCTCAACGTGGCGCGGGAGCGGCTCATCCTCGAGGGGGACGTGCCCAGTCCCATAGATCCGCCGTCCGGCTGCCACTTCCACACCCGGTGCCCGTGGTCCACCGACGTGTGCCACACCGACGATCCGGTGCTTCGGGAGCTCGGAGGCCGGCCACGTCGCTGCGTGCCACCATCCGCGCAACATGGACCCGAGCCGGGCTAGCAGGCCCTAGTACGGGAACTGCGGCTGCTGGGGGTACTGCGGATACTGCGGCTGCTGGGGGTACTGGGGATACGTCTGGGCGGGCTGAGGCGGACCCGAATTGGGCACCTGGATGGGGATGGGCACTGGGACGAACGGCACGGTGATGTAACTCGTCGTCATCGGCGGCGTGGTCGTCGTCGTGGTGGTGGGAGTGGTCGTGGTGGTCGTTGTCGTCGTCGTGGTCGTGGGCGACGTCGTGGTGGTGGTCGTGGTGGGCGGTGTGGTCTCGACCGTCTTGGTGATGGTCACCGGCGGTTCCACGGTGGTCGCGGGCGGCGGCGGAGGTGGTTCGACGGTGGTCACGGGGGCGACGCTCTGCGGTGCTGCGGTGGTGGGCGGCGGGGGCGGTTCGACACTGCTGCGCGGTACCGACGTCGCGGTCAGAGGTGCCGGGCTCGGAGTCGGACGGTCGTCGCCGACGGCGCTGGTCAGCACCACCGCCACGCCGCCGACGGCCAGCAGCGCCACCACCGCGATGAGCCCGAACACCAACTGCGGCAACCGGTGCCACGACCGCGGCTCGTCGACGGGGACGGGCCCCGTCGGCGGGACGTACTGCGCGACGGCTCGCGTGGTTCCGGTGTCGTACCCGTACGATGTCTCGTCGGTGTACAGCAGCGAGTCGTCGACGTCGGCGTCGTCGGCTTGCGACCAGGCCAGCGCCCGGAACGTGGCCGAACCCGGCGCGACGTCGTCGACGTCGGGCGGGATCAGGGCGGTGGGCGCCACACCCGTCGCGGCTTGGGCGTCGGCGGCGTACGCCGCGAAGATCGCGGCCCCGACGGCCGCGTCGAGCCCGGGCTGCGGTGTGGTGACGATCGGTACCTGAGTGCGCTCGGACAGTCGCTGCGCGGTCAACGGGATGCTTGACCCACCGCCGACCAAGGCCACCGTGGTGACGTCTGCCCACGCAATCCTGTTGCGCAGCAACGTGTCTTCCAATATCGACAGCGCCCCGACGAACCTGGCGTCGATCAACGCGTCGAAGTCGGCGCGGGTGACGGGGACCACCGACGAGTGTCCCGGCAGTTCGACGCGCACGTCGGCGACGGTGTCCGTGGACAGCGCCTCCTTCGCGCGGCGGCACTCCTCCCGAAGCAGGCTCAGCGAGCCAACGGCGGCGGTGCCCGCCGGATCCACGGCTCCGCCGTCGGCGACGCGGTCGAGCACGTGCGCGAGCAGCACCTGGTCGAGCTGATCGCCGGAGAACTCCGAGTCCCGCACGGTGTCGATCGGCTCGAACGACGAGGCCGCATCCGCGAACGTGATGCTGGTTCCGCCGCCCCCGAGGTCCAACAGCACGACGACGCCCCGCGCGGGCAGCCCTGGATTGGCGTTGAGTGCCGTCAGCGCGGCCACGGCGTCGGACACCAGCCGCGGCGCCACGCCGTCGGGCGCGAGGTTCGGCGCGCTGCGCATGGCGGTGCGCAGTCCGCGCAGCGTCGCACCGGTCCAGTGCGCGGGAACCGCGACGGCCATCTGGTGCGACGTGTCGTCGCCGACCAGCGCGGCGAGCGCCTCGACCATCAGTTGGTCGGCTTGATACGACGTTCCGTCCGCAGTGACCAGTCGAACGGGGTCACCGACGCGCTCGACGAATCCGCCGAGCACCTCACCCGACACGGTCAGCACGGAACGCCGCGTGACGGGTGTGTTGCCTACACGAGCCGCGACCAGGTTTGTCGTCCCGATCGACAACCCCACTGGGTCGCTCATAACGGGACCCACCATAACCGCGGACGCCACGCCGATCGAAATGACACTCCGTTGGCAATGCTGTGAACAGTGTTGTCCTAGCTATGTTTTGGCTGTGGCACCACGCCGCGACAGCGCCGATCCGGCGATGCCCGCAATGATCAGGCCGATGCCGATGGCGTCGGGAAGCGCGTCGCAGACCCAGCCTGCGATACCCGTGACCACGATGAACGGCGGCAACCAGTCGAGCAGGCGCACTGGCGATTCCGGTGGATCGGTGGGCTCACCGGTGGCCTGCGCGAACCTCGCACCGGCGTAATCCGGGTAGAACTCGGTGAACTCGATGGCAAACAGGATCGCCGCGATCGGCAGAATCCATGCGGTCCAAAAGTCCTGGTCGGACACGACCGTGTTCCCGAGCGCCCCGACAATCGCCGAGCACGTGAACGCGGCCGCCCACACCCCCGAGATCGCGTAGTTGACCCGTTTGAATAGCGGGGTCGCCCAGTACTCCGCTGGGGTGGTGTCCTTGGCGTAAGCGATGGTGAAGGGTTTGCCAATGACCAGGCTGAGCACGGCGAACAGCGCCAGCGCGATGTTGCTGAGCTCCCCTGCCCACACCTCGAGCCAGTCGATCACTTGGTCGGGCGCCCAGAGCCCCAGGGCGGCCAGCGCAACGAAGAAGGCCGCGCCGAACACGTCGAGCGCGTGCACGGGAACGCCGCGCCGCCAGCCCATCCACAGCGTCAGCAGGGTCAGCCCGAGCGCGGCCGAGGCGGCCTCCTCGAACCGTCCCGGTCCCGACACGACCGCCAACAACACCCAGGGCGCGATGCCCGCAAGCGGCGTTTTGACGTAGCCGTCAATGAAACTCATGGCCGGACTCTATGCGTCGACCGACGGGTGTGTTGCAATGTCGCCATGGGTGACATCGAGGAAATCGAGCGACTGAAGTACCGCTACCTGCGCGCGCTCGACACCAAGCATTGGGACGAGTTCGCCGACACGCTCACCGAGGACGTCGTCGGCGACTACGGCGAGTCGCTCGGGGAAGAGCACCACTTCACCGACCGCGACTCGCTCGTCGAGTTCATGGTCAAGGCGATGCCCGCCGACATGATCACCGAGCACCGGGTGACGCACCCCGAGATCGACGTCGACGGCGACGAGGCCACCGGAATCTGGTACCTGCAGGACAAGGTCATCGTGCCGAAGTACAACTTCATGTTGATGGGCGCGGGCTTCTATCACGACCGCTACCGGCGCACCCCGGACGGCTGGAGGATCAGCGCCACCGGCTACGACCGCACCTACGACGCGTCACTTTCGACGGAGTCGTTGGGCTTCAAGGTGAAAGCCGGTCGGGCCGTTAAGCTTTGACTCCGATTGGGCGTCAAGTGGTTGAATCCCGCCCGTCCACTCATCACCGACCACCCCGTCGGCTGTCAATGCTTGACGTTGAGCTCTGACTACTTGGACACGGCGATCAACGCGCCGGGCCGCAGCCACTGAATGAGCTTGACCATCATCGCGTCGTCGATCGCGACGCAACCGGCGGTCGGCCCGCCGTCGGTGGTGTGCAGGAAGAACGCTCCACCCTTGCCGGGGATGCGTTCCTTGTTGACGCCCATGACGACGGCGTGTGCGTACTGCGGGATGTCGAGGTTCTCGGTGCCCGACGATGGAGACGTGTTGAACGGGCACTGCGCCTTCTCGCACACCTGCATCAGGTTGTATGTCGGGCTCTTCATGTCGCCGTCCCACCAGTGGTTGGGCGTGACCTGGACGTACTGCAGGCCGCCGCCCGGATTCGGCTGTGTGCCAAAGGCGAAGTCCAGGGTGTAGATGCCCATCGGCGTCATCATCGAGCCGTCGTAGTGATCGGCCGACATTCCCTTCTCGCCGATCTTCGCCGGGATGCCTGCACTCACCGCCTGCCAACCGGCACCGGTGCGTTCGTACACGTCGATGTTGGCGTCCGTGGGGCCAACGCCCACAACGGAAATCACCTGCGTCGCGTTGCCCACCTGATTGGCGAACCATGGCATGAGTTCGGCATTGGCGCCGGGGATCGCAATGAACCAGCTCGTCAGCCAGATCGCCGCCGCGCATGGCAGAACCCACAGTCGGCGCACGTCGTCCATCGTGGGCGGAGGACGGGACCCAGGTCAAGCAAGGAATGGACACGATCGGACAACGTTGGCGACCCCGCTAGGTTGGAGCACATGGAATTGTGGCGGCGGCGACGAGGCATTCAGCAGATCGGCGAGGGCCTCGGCACGCTCGACCGCGAGATCTTCGAAGCGATCGCGGAATCTCCCAGTCCCCTGTTCGACGCCGTGATGCCGCGTCTGTCGTCGGCGGCCGATCACTCCAAGCTGTGGTTTGTGCTGGCGGCCCTGATCGGCGCCGTCGGAAGTACGTCGGCCAAGCGTGGCGTGGCCAGGGGCGTCGCCACCCTCGCGGTGACGAGTCTGCTCACCAACCAGGTGGCCAAGCGGGGGTGGAAGAGACCGCGGCCCAATGCGACGACGGTGCCGCTCATCCGGCGGTCCCAACGGCTGCCCACGTCGAACTCGCTGCCGTCGGGCCACTCGGCGAGCGCAGCGGCGTTCGCCGTCGGCGTCGGGTTGGAGAGCCCGCCGGTCGGTCTCGGCCTGGCGTTGTTGGCCGGGCTCGTCGGGATATCGCGGGTGGCGACGGGGGCGCACTATCCGGGTGACGTGTTGGCCGGCTTCGGGTTGGGCGCAGCCATCGCCGTCCTCGGCGGACGGATAGTGCCCCCGATCGTCGAGACGCGCCTGCCCACCGCCGATCCGCTGCGCGTGGAGACGCCGCGGCGGCCCGACGGTGCCGGAGTCGTGTTGGTCATCAACCCGGCTTCGGGCAGCGGCACGGGTGCCCGGGTCATCGACGAGGTGCAGCGGGAGCTACCGAACGCCGAGATCGTCGAACTCGACGGTGACGACGACATCGAGGCGGTGTTGCGCGAGGCAGCCGAACGCGCCGAGGTGCTCGCGGTGGGTGGCGGCGACGGCACGGTGTCGCGCGCGGCGGGTATCGCCCTCGACGCCGGCGTCCCGTTCGCGGTGTTCCCCGGCGGCACGTTCAACCACTTCGCGAAGGACCTCGGATGCGACACTGTCGCCAAGACCGTCGCCGCGATTCGGGAGGGCAGCGTCGGGTGCGTCGACGTCCTGCGGCTGAACGAAACGGGCACCGTGATCAACACCGCGAGCATCGGCGCGTATCCGGCGTTCGTCCGCACGCGGGAGAAGCTCGAGCACAAGATCGGCAAGCCGTTGGCAGGCGCCTACGCGCTCTTCCACACGCTGCGTCGCGAGGCACCCGTCCGAATCGCGTACGACAACAAGGAGCTTCAGACGTCGCTGTTCTTCCTCGGCAACTCGGTCTACCTGCCGTCCGGCTTCGCGCCATCGCGGCGCAGTCGGATGGACGACGGCCTGATCGACGTGCGCATCCTCGAGACGGGTCGTCCCCTGTCGACCTTCCGCATCGTGACGTCGCTCGCGCTGGGCCGACTGGTGCGCAGCCCCCTGTACCACGAGATGCGGGTGCCCGAGTTCCACTTCAAGGTGATCGACGGCCCCACCCCGCTCGCCCACGACGGCGAGGTCGAATTGTCTCTGGACGAAGCGAGCTTCAAGGTGAACTATCGCGGACTGCCGGTGTTTCGTCCGCTGGGGTGAGGCGCGGCGGCAGCAGCCACAGGCACAGCACGAACCAGACGTAGCCCAACGCCCAGCCCGCGACCACGTCCGAGGGATGGTGCACGTTGAGCACGACGCGGCCGACCCCGACCGCCACGACGACGAGCGCGCCGGCACCGATCAACGGCCATCGCCACGCCGAGCTCACCAGGGGCAACCCGACCACCAGCAGCGCGAGCACGGCGGCCATCGTGCCGAGGGCGTGGCCGGACGGAAACGACGTCGATGACGCGGAGACCAATGCGGTCACGGGCCGCGGCCGGTCCGCGGCGTACTTCGCGAGTTCGGTGAGCGCGCCGGTCACTTCGACGCTGAAGACCAGGAACAATGCGAGTCGAAGCTGGCGCCGCATCAACGCCCACACGATGAGTCCGAGCACCACCAGGCGGAACGACACTGGTGAGAACACCGTGCACAGCACGTTCCACGACGTCACCCATCCCGGGTGGGCCAGCCCGAACCGGTGGGTGGCAGCCAGCGCGGCGTCGTCGGCCGCCACCAGCCACGACCACGGCGATGACCAGCCGATCCACGCTGCGGCGTACAGCGCCGCGGCGACCATCGCCAGGCCAGCCAGCCACCACCGCTTCGGCGTCACACCTAGATCTGTACCACCTGTAACACCACACACAGGGGTAACGAAGTCTTGAGCAAGCGCCCGTGCTGCCGTCACAACCCCGACTCTTGACGGCAACACGGGCGTTTATCGCAATTTGTGGGAACACATTCGTCACGGCCACGAAACAACCCCAACTTAGCTTTGCTACCCATGACAGAGGTCAGTAAAGAGCCCGAGGTGGACGAGGCAACGCTCGACACCATGACCGCCACCAAGGAAACCTTGGAGGACTACACCCTGCGGTTCGCGCCGCGGAGTTACCGCAAGTGGTCGACGAGGGTGGTGGGAATCTCGGCGCTGGGCGGCATCGCCTATCTCGCCGACTTCGCGATCGGTGCCAACATCGGCATCGCCTACGGCACCACGAATGCCTTGTGGGGCATCCTCATCTTCGCCGTCGTCGTCATGGCCACCGGCTTCCCGGTGGCGTACTACTCGGCGCGGTACAACATCGACCTCGACCTGGTCACCCGAGGCAGCGGCTTCGGGTACTACGGCTCGGTGGTCACGAACGTCATCTTCGCGACGTTCACCTTCATCTTCTTCGCCCTCGAGGGCTCGATCATGGCGCAGGGCCTGAAACTCGGCCTCGGCATCCCACTCTGGCTCGGGTATGCGGCATCGACGCTCGTCATCTTCCCGCTGGTGATCTACGGCATGAAGGTGCTGTCGACGCTTCAGGTCTGGACGACGCCACTGTGGCTGATCCTGATGGTCGCGCCGTTCGTCTATCTCGTCATCACCCACCCCGAGTCGGTCGGCCAGTTCTTCGCCTACCAGGGCGAGAACGGGGTGCAGGGCTTCGACCTCGGTTCCACGCTGCTGGCCGCGGGCGTCTGCCTGTCGCTCATCGCTCAGATCGCCGAGCAGAACGACTACCTGCGCTTCATGCCGCCGAAGACGCCCGAGAACAAGCGCAGCTGGTGGACGTGGATGTTCCTGGCCGGTCCCGGCTGGGTCATCTTCGGCGCCATCAAGCAGATCGTCGGCCTGTTCCTCGCCGTCTACCTGATCGCGAACGTCGCCGACAGCGCGGGCATCGCCAACCAGCCGGTGCACCAGTTCCTGGAGATCTACCAGAACTTCCTGCCGCCGTGGCTGGCGATGACGCTCGCCGTGTGCCTGGTGGTCATCAGCCAGATCAAGATCAATGTCACCAACGCCTACTCGGGTTCGCTGGCGTGGACCAACTCCTTCACCCGCGTGACGAAGACCTACCCGGGTCGGCTGGTGTTCCTCGGCTTCAACCTGTTGATCGCCCTGGTCCTGATGGAAGCGAACATGTTCGACTTCCTCAATACGATCCTCGGCTTCTACGCCAACTGCGGTATGGCGTGGGTGGTTGTGGTCGCGTCGGACATCGTGTTCAACAAGTACCTGCTGAAGCTCTCGCCGAAGGTGCCGGAGTTCCGCCGCGGCATGCTGTACTCGTTCAACCCGGTCGGGTTCGGCTCGATGCTGATCGCCGCCGGCTTGTCCGTCATCGCGTTCTTCGGCGGTCTCGGCGAGGCCATCCGGCCGTACTCGCCACTGGTCGCCATCGGCCTGGCCCTGGTGCTACCGCCGATCATCGCGATCGCGACGAAGGGCAAGTACTACCTGCGTCGCACCGACGATGGCATCGATATTCCGATGTTCGACGAGCACGGCAACCCTGCGGACGATCACCTGAGATGCCATGTCTGCCATCATGAGTACGAACGGCCGGACATGATCAAGTCCGCGGTTCACGAAGGGTTCATCTGCTCGTTGTGCCTGTCGACCGACAAGACCGGCGAGCACGTGCTCCCAGCACAAACGTGAGCCACCCGCTGCCCGCACAATCCTGACCCAAGGCGGCTATAGCCACTATCCTCCGTGGCTATGGCCGTCATTCTGCGGAAGATGCTCGGCATTGGGAAGCTGCCCGACGACATGCGGGCCGCCGTCGAAGCCGAGGGGATCATCCACCTCGCGGAGTTCGTGGCGGTCACCTATCGGTTCTCGGGCAAGGTGCCTGGCATGACGGCGCACGGCAACCTCCGCAGCTATGTCGGGGCGTTGGCGCTGACCGATCAGCGGGTATTGGCCACGTTGTCGGTCGTCCCGAAGAAGGCAGGCCGCGCGGTCGACCATCCGTGGAACGCCGCGGTCGGTTCCATGGTCTCAGCCACGCTCGACGAATCCGGGCTGCTGCTCGAGTTGCCCAGCCTGTCCGCGGTCGACCCCAGCTTCTCGGGAACCCTTTCACTGCACTACAAGTCGCCACTGAGTGAGGGCGTGCTGACCCGACTCCCCCAGCGCAGGTTCGGGTTCGACGTACCCGCCAAGTTCGTCTACTCCGCCGTCGGCGTGCCGTACCGGGGCTGAGGGGTACGTTCACTCCTCGGCGCACCCGCCGAGGCTGAGCAGTGTGTCACTCCACCACCGGCTTGCCCTGCGCGGCGGCGCTACTCCGGCGTAAAGGCATGCGAGACATGGATCTTCCAGCTACCGTCCGGCTGACGTCCGAATCCGTGCTACCCGTCCTCGTCGGACGTGTCGAGCACCTTGTCCGACGTGTCATGAACCCTCGAGAACATTAGCGGTTGAAGTCAATCGGCCACTGCCGCAAGCACTTTCGATCGCCACCATGTCCTGCGGGTCAGGTGGATTCGCACCTCGCCCACGCGACCAACGCGGTAGCCTCGCGCGGTTGGAAGGGCGGTGGCGTCCACATCGGCCTGGCCGCGCGATTGGAAGGTCGGTGGGCTGGCCTTCATGCCGCCTGCTGCCGCAGCCCTAGAAGGGTGGTGGGTGGGCGTCGATGTGGGCTTGGTTGCGGCGGCGTTCGGCGGTGATGGCGTCGTGGTGTTGTTGGCGTCGGGTGCGTGTGCGTAGGGGCATGCTCGGGCCGCGGTGCGGTGATGGCACTGCGGGTCCAGTCGGCGCCGGTTCGGGGGTGGGGGTGGTGGTGTTCCAGTGGGGGAACGGCAGCCGGCTGCCCGGTGGGACGGTGTATCGGTGGCCGGTGGGGCTGGTCCATTCGATGGTGCCGTCGGGGAGTTGGTGGTCGGTCCAGCCGTTGGGTCCGTTCCAGAAGGTTTTGAGCAGGTGGTGGCAGCGATTGCGCGAACAACACTTTGAACGGAGAACGCGCTGTCACCCATTAGGTCTTCGGAAAGTCGATGATGAGCAGCGTGCTCGTAGCCGTAGCTACCAGCGTGCCCGAAGCATCTGTCACGATGCCTTCGGTGAACGCGGCGCGTGAACCAGATTTGACTACTGTGCCCGTCGCCGTCAGCACCCCGCTTGATGAGCGCACTGGTTTGAGGAAGTTCACTTTGAGTTCGAGCGATGTAAATCCCTTGCCTTGGGGCATCGTCGTGTGGACTGCACAGCCAACCGCCGCGTCTAGCAGCGTGCATACAACTCCGCCACAAACGGTGCCCAACGAGTTGTAGCCAGATTCGTCGGGTGTGCACGTGAACACTGCCTTGCCTGGCTCAGCACTCACGAGTTGGAACTGCAGTAACCGTTCGATCGGAGGGGGAGGAAGATGCCCGTCGAGGCCCGCCCTCACGTAGTCCATGCCGTTCATCGAGATTCCGACCAGTCTCGTCGGTGCCGGATCGTGCCAGGTAACCTCCCGGGACTTCAAAGAACCCCAGCCCTCTAGGGGACCACTGCTAGGAGTGACTTCCATGGCATGCCCCTTTCAAATGGATCGAAGTTACGCTCGATTTTGTCAATCACGAGCAAAGCACAGAGAAGTTTGGCGGAAATGCCTCGCGGGCATCACGCGGGTTCAACAGGTGGTGTTTTCGGCATAGGCACTTGAGGTTGCCGGGGTGGGTGAGCCTGCTGGTGGCGTAGGCGAGGGTGTGGTCGAGGTCGCAGTATTCGGCGGGGTGGTGGCAGCCGGGGAAGCAGCAGGTCAGGTCGCGGTTGCGGAGGAAGCGTTGCAGCGCCGTGGAGGGCCGGTAGCCGGGTTCGGCGCCGAGTCGTTCGGCGGTGGGCACCGGGCGCACGGCGACGCCGAGGCGGCGTAGTTCGCTCAGCAGCGCGGCCGGGATGGCGGGGCCGCCGGCGATCACCGCGGTGGCGGGGCAGCCGGCGGGCGGAGCGGCGGGAGTGGCGGCGAACGCGGCCGGTGGGTTGGCTTCGGACACGGCAGCGGAGTCAACGGATTCAGCAGCGGGGTCGGGTCCGACTTCCGCTTCGGCTGGGGTCGCCGTCGACGGGGTGGCCGTCCGGGCCGGGATTGGGCGGCGGGGTATCGCGCGGGCCGGGATGGGGAGTCGGGGTCGGGGCCAGGCTCGGGACGGGGACCCCCGCCGTCGCCGTCGGGTCGGCCCTCGGGTCCGGGATTCGGGTTGGGGTCGGGGGTGGGGTGTCGGGGTGCTGATCGGTGAGTACGTGGATGACGATCCGATCGGCGCGGGCGTCGGGTCCGGCGGCCGGGCAGTCCGGTTTCTCACACCGGCAGGGCAGCCGGTCGCCGTGGGCGCCCAGGATGCCCAGCGCGTCGGAGCGGCGTTCGCCCAGGGTGCGGGGATCGGCGGGGCACACCGAGTGGGCCAGCGCGTCGAGCCGGCGTTTGAGTAGTTCGGCGTCGGTGGCGTGCAGCCGCCCCCAGATCGAGGTGGTGCCGGTGGTGTCCTCGGGGTCCCCGATGGTGATGTCGCGTCCGCGGGCCGCGCTGTGGAAGCGGCGCACCGCGGCCGGGTCGTGGAACACGATGATGGTGTCGATCGCGGTCTCGAGTCGGGCCGCCGACAGCGCCGCGAACCGGGCCGCGGCGCCCGCCAGGTCGGCGTCGATGCGGGCCATCACCTGCGGGTCCTCCACCAGCAGGGTGCGCCACCCCATGGTGGCGGCGGTGGCGGCGGTGATCATCCCGTCGGCGAGCAGCGCGCCGACCCGGGGCAGTCGGTCGCGTAGCCGCAGGGCTTGGAGCATCTGGGTGCCCGCGGCGCGGTGCCCGATGGTCAGCGCGGCGGCGATCTCGGCGGCCGCGCTGTCCCAGCCGTCGCACGCCCACTGCTCACGCGACGCGGCGAGTTCGGCGCCGCAGCGCCGTCCGGCGAGTTCGGCGATGGCGGCCAGCCGGTGCGCGGTCACGGTGGCCTCCGCGCGGGCCCAGCCGGTGATCGCGTCGATCAGGGCGCCGTCATCAGCGGCCCGCCACCTGATCGCCAGTCACCAACTCGTCGAACACAGTTTCGATTCTGCCCGTCCACCCGACCCCATTCGAGGCGACCAGGCCCCCGCCCACCGGAGCTGTGGATGAAACCCAGACTGTGCACAACCCCCGGGAAAACCCACGTCCTGGTGGCGCCCGCGAACCCAAGTTGGGGATGAAACCCAGACTGTGGATAAGTTGCTTTCGATGAGTGAAAGGGTTGCCGACCATCGACTCGCCGAGTTGGGTGTACTGACGATGAGGGACGCCACGTGACCGAACCGAAGCGCGACAACGTATTGATCGTCCATTGGCACGACCTCGGCCGGTACCTCGGCGCCTACGGCCACGCCGACGTCAGCAGCCCGCGGTTGGACCAGCTGGCCGCCGAGGGCATCCTCTTCACCCGCGCTCACGCCACCGCGCCGCTGTGCTCACCGTCGCGCGGGTCGCTGTTCACCGGCCGCTACCCGCACGACAACGGGCTCATCGGCCTGGCCCACCACGGCTGGGAGTACCGGGCGGGCGTTCAGACACTGCCCCGCATACTCTCTGAATCCGGTTGGCATACCGCGTTATTCGGCATGCAGCATGAGACATCGTATCCGGTGCGGCTCGGGTTCGACGAGTACGACGTCAGCAACTCCTACTGCGAGTACGTCGTCGAACACGCCACCCGCTGGCTCGCCGATCCACCCGCCGAGCCGTTCCTGCTGACCGCGGGCTTCTTCGAAACGCACCGTCCGTATCCGCACGACCGGTACGAACCGGCCGATGCGGGCGACGTGACCGTGCCCGACTACCTCCCCGACACCGACGACGTGCGGCAGGATCTCGCCGACTTCTACGGATCCATCGCAGTCGCCGACGCAGCCGTCGGGCAGCTGCTGGACGCCCTAGCGTCGACGGGCCTCGACCAGACCACGTGGGTGGTCTTCATGACCGACCACGGCCCCGCCCTCCCAAGAGCCAAGTCGACGCTGTACGACGCAGGGACCGGCATCGCGTTCATCGTGCGTCCGCCCAGTGGAAGAGCTTATGCTCCAATGGTTTACGACGAGTTGTTCTCCGGGGTCGACCTGTTACCCACCCTGCTCGACCTAATTGACGTCGACATTCCCGAAGCGGTGCAGGGAATTTCGCACGCAGCGCAGCTGCGCCAAGAAAGCCGCGTACACCCCGCTCGCACCGAGGTCTACACCACCAAGACCTATCACGACTCGTTCGATCCGATACGTGCCGTTCGCACAAAGGAATACAGCTACATCGAGAACTACGCCCAACGGCCTGAGCTCGATCTGCCCTGGGACATCGCGGATAGCGCTCCGGGCCTGGCGGTCGAACCGTTGACGCGCGGACTCCGCCCGGCCCGCGAGCTCTACGACCTCGGCGTCGACCCCTCGGAGCGTGACAACCTGCTCGGCGGGGAGCCGAGCGACAAGGCCGAGGCCATCGCAGGTGACCTCGCGATGCTGCTCGACGCCTGGCGCCACAAGACCAACGACGTCATCCCATCCGACTTCGCGGGAAGCAGAATCGCCGAGCGCTACACGCAGACCTACCTTCACATCCACGGCAGGCCCCCGACCAGCCGCTCGGCCATCGCCGCCGATCGAGGAGTACAGGGCGAAATACAGCAATAGTTCCGCTCGTGGTGAGCAGAACATCGGTACTGACGGGGGGTTCGGCACCCGCTACGCTGCAGCTCATGGCCCCAACCGCCTACCTGGTGCTCGCGTCCCAACGCAGTGGTAGCACACTGCTCGTCGAGTCGCTGCGCGCTACCGGCGTGGCGGGCGAACCACAGGAGTTCTTTCAGTACCTGCCCACGACGAGTCAGTCCCCCCAGCCCCGGCAGTGGTTCGAAGGCGTTGAGGACCAATCGATTCTGCGTCTGCTCGATCCACTCGACGAGGGCAAGCCCGACATTGCGCCAGCGGAGATCTGGCGCGACTACATCCGCACCGTCGGGCGCACCCCGAACGGGGTGTGGGGCGGGAAGCTGATGTGGAACCAGACTCCGTTGCTGGTCGACCGCGCAGAGGGCCTTCCGAACCGCTCGGGCGAGGGGCTGTTGGCCGCCATCCGCGACGTGGTCGGCAGTGACCCAGTGCTGGTACACGTCTACCGTCCGGACGTGGTTTCGCAGGCCGTGTCGTTCTGGCGCGCCGTCCAGACGCGCGTCTGGCGGGGGCGGCCCGACCCGGTGCGCGATTCCCGCGCGGAATATCACGCGGGCGCGATCGCCCACGTCGTCACGATGCTGCGCGCGCAGGAAGAGGGCTGGCGCAACTGGTTCGCCGAGGAGGGCATCGACCCCATCGACGTGTCCTACCCGGTGTTGTGGCGCAACCTCACCCAGATCGTGGGTACCGTGCTGGAGGCACTGGGACTGGATCCGCGGCTGGCGCCGCCCCCGGTACTGGAGCGTCAGGCCGACCAGCGCTCCGACGACTGGGTGGACCGCTACCGCGCGGATGCCGAACGGGAGGGACTGCCCCTATGACGACGCAGGTCACGTTCGACGACACCCACGTCGACGAGCTCCGGCTGCTGGAGGCGGAGGGGGTTCACATCATCCGCGAGGTGGTGGCGGAACTGCAACGACCCGTGTTGCTCTTCTCGGCGGGCAAGGACTCGATCGTGCTACTCCGTTTGGCGGAGAAGGCATTTCGACCGTCACCGCTGCCGTTTCCAGTGCTACACGTCGACACCGGACACAATTTCGACGAGGTCATCGAGTTTCGCGACCGGCGGCTAGCCGAGCATGGCCACCGCCTGATCGTCGGCTCGGTGCAGGAGACCATCGACAGCGGCCGGGTGGCCGATCCGGGTGAGGGCGCGTCGCGCAACCGTCAGCAGACCCGCACCCTGCTCGACGCGCTGGAGGCCGGCGGGTTCGACGCCGCGTTCGGCGGGGCGCGTCGTGACGAGGAGCGCGCCCGCGCGAAGGAGCGCATCCTGAGCTTCCGCGATGAGTTCGGCCAATGGGATCCACGGGCTCAGCGACCCGAACCCTGGTCGCTGTACAACGGCCGGATCCGCAAGGGCGAACAGGTCCGGGTGTTTCCGCTGAGCAACTGGACCGAGCTGGACATCTGGCGCTACATCGAACTGGAAAACCTCGAACTGCCGTCGATCTACTTCGCGCACCAGCGCGAGGTGGTCGAGCGCGACGGCATCCTGCTGGCCGTCTCGGACTACGTACAGCCAAGGGGCGACGAGACATCGGCCGTCGAGTGGGTGCGCTACCGCACCGTCGGTGACCTCACCATCACGGGTGCCGTGCGGTCGGAGGCCACCGACATCACCGGTGTCATCGCCGAGATCTCCGCGGCGACGGTGTCCGAGCGTGGGGAAACCCGGGCCGATGACCGGACGTCAGTGGCAGCAATGGAGGACCGCAAGCGGGAGGGCTACTTCTGATGGGCGCGGCGACTGATTCCGGGGCGACCGAAGCGACGGGGAAGGTGACATGACGCGACAACTGCTGCGCATCACCACCGCAGGCTCCGTCGACGACGGCAAGAGCACGCTGATCGGCCGCTTGATGCACGACACCGACAGCCTGCCGCTGGACCATCTCGATGCCGTCACCGACGAAGAGGGCATCGCCGACCTCGCCGCGCTGTCGGACGGGCTGCGGGCCGAACGCGAGCAGGGCATCACGATCGACGTCGCCTATCGGTTCTTCTCCACCGAGGCCCGGAGCTACATCCTGGCCGACACCCCGGGCCACGAACGCTATACGCGCAACATGTTCACCGGCGCCTCCAATGCGCACGCCGCGATCCTCCTCGTCGACGCCCGCGCCGGCGTGCTGCGGCAGACCCGCAGACACGCCCGCATCGCGAAACTGCTTGGGATTCAACACTTCGTCGCCACGGTGAACAAGATCGACCTGATCGACTTCGATCAGGCGCGCTTCGCCGAGGTGGAGGCGGACCTCCATCAGCTGGCCGCACGGCTCGGCGGCGCCGAGCTGACCGTGATTCCGATCGCCGCCAAACACGGCGACAACGTCGTGGCACGGTCCACGCAGACGCCGTGGTACGACGGCCCGACGCTGCTGGAATACCTTGAGGGAATCGAGCTTTCGGCCCCACAGCCGGAGACCGCGAAGTTTCGCCTTCCCGTGCAGTGGGTGTCGCGGCCCACCGCCCAGGAGCGCAGAAGGTACACCGGCCGACTCGCCGCGGGCACCCTGCGCGTCGGTGATCCGATCGTGTCGCTGCCGTCGGGCTCGACGTCGACGGTCACCGCACTGGACACCCTCGACGATGCCCGCGACGTCGCCGTCGCTCCGCTGTCGGTCTCCATCGAGCTCGCCGACGACATCGACGTCGGCCGCGGCGACGTCTTCGTCAGCGGAGCCGAAGACGCCGCGCTGCCGGTGCTGGCGCGCGAGCTCGATGCCACGGTGTGCTGGTTCACCGAGACGCCGCTGCGGGCCGGTGACCGGCTGGCGCTCAAGCAGGGCGCGCGTACGGTGCGGGCCACGGTGCAGGCGCTGCACAGCAGACTGGATCCCGAGACGCTCGACGATCTGGACGGCCCAGTCGAGTTGGTGCTCAACGACATCGGCGCGGTGACGCTGCGCACCAGCTCGGTGGTCGTGGCCGACTCCTACTCGGACATCCGCGACAACGGAAACTTCATTCTGATCGACGAGACGTCCAACGACACCGTCGGCGCGGGCACCATCACCGAGGCGCGGGAAGTCAAGCCGGGCGCTCAGGCGCGCAACGACATCCGTTGGCACCCTTCGTCGCTCGACCGCGACTACCGCTGGAGCAAGACCGGCCAGCGCGGCGCGACAATCTGGTTCACCGGCCTGCCCGCATCGGGCAAGTCCACCATCGCGGTCGCCGTCGAACGTGCGTTGGTCGAGTCGGGTCACGTCGCCTACCTGCTCGACGGTGACAACCTGCGCCACGGCCTGTCCGACGACCTCGGCTTCTCCGCGGGTGACCGCGCCGAGAACATCCGCCGCGTCGGGCATCTCACCCGACTGCTCGCCGACGCGGGCGTGATCGCGCTCGCGTCACTGGTCTCCCCGCTGAAGTCCGACCGCCAGATCGCCCGCGCCCTCAACGAGGCCGCGAAGCTACCCTTCGTCGAGGTGTACGTGTCGACGTCGCTCGCAGAGTGCGAGAAGCGTGATCCCAAGGGGCTTTACGCGCGGGCGCGTTCCGGCGAGCTCAAGGGTATGACCGGGATCGACGCACCGTACGAACCACCGGAGGACGCCGATCTGGTGCTCGACACCACCGGCGCCGACATCGATGCGCTCGTCGCCCAGGTGATCGCGTTGCTCGACAAGGCGCGTTAGCCGCCCACCCGCGCGACGACGAAGATGCGGCGGAACGGGAAGAACGTCGTCCCGTCAGGGCGCGCCGGATATGCCTCGGCCAGCACCGGGATGATCGCCTTGCGGTACCGCTGCCAGTCCTGCTCCGACAACCGGCTCTTCACCTGTGTCAGCGCCGTACCGGTGATCCAGTCCAGCACCGGTGTCTCGCCCGTCAGCTGATGGACGTACGTGGTCTCCCATGCGTCGACGGCGCACCCCGCATCGGTCAGCAGATCCGCGTAGCGCTCCGGGTTTGCGACGACGTCGGCTTCCCGCCATGGCATGTCCCGCAACGCATCCGCGAACGGCTCGCGGCGGGCCA
Source organism: uncultured Actinomycetota bacterium (assembly GCA_963791215.1). Lineage (GTDB taxonomy): Bacteria > Actinomycetota > Actinomycetes > Mycobacteriales > Mycobacteriaceae > Mycobacterium. Next base: position 234,064 of record CAWBRR010000024.1, read on the forward strand.
CCTCCCGCACGGCCACGTGGGAGGGCGCGTTGAAGTTGCCGGGCACCTGCATCGCGATCCACGCCCCGGCCGGCAGCGTCTTGGCCCAGCCGACCAGCAACTCGGCGTGCTCGGGGACCCACTGCAGCGCCGCGTTCGAGATCACCACGTCGGTGTCCGGCTTGGGTGACCATTCGGCGATGGTGCCGACCACGGCATCGAGGCCGCGCTCGCGGGCCGCGGCCACCATCTCCTGCGAGCTGTCGACGGCCTCGACGACGGCGTCGGGCCACCGCTGCGAGAGCGTGACGGTGAGATTGCCGGGGCCACAACCCAGGTCCACGACGCGTCGCGGCGACTCGGCCGCGACCCGGGCCGTCAGGTCGAAGAACGGCCGCCCGCGATGGTCTGCGAAGGCCAGGTAGACATCGGGATTCCACATGCTGTCATCCTGTCTGACGATGGAAGAGTCAGCCGCGGTTCGCGGGAGCTGGGAGTCGCTGGGCCTACCGGGCCTGGTCGACGTGCACACGCACTTCATGCCGAAGCGCGTCATGGACAAGGTGTGGCAGTACTTCGACACGGCGGGCGCCCTCGTCGGACGGCCGTGGCCGGTCCGCTACCGGACCGACGAAGCCGAACGGCTGGAGACGCTGCGCGGATTCGGGGTGCGGGCGTTCACGTCGCTGGTCTACCCCCACAAACCGCAGATGGCCGCCTGGCTGAACCAGTGGGCGGCCCAGTTCGCGGCCGAGACGCCCGACTGCCTGTCCACCGCGACGTTCTACCCCGAGCCCGGGGCCGCCGAGTACGTCACGGCGGCCATCGCGGGCGGCGTGCGGGTGTTCAAGGCGCACGTCCAGGTCGGAGGTTACGACCCAACCGATCCACTGCTGGACGACGTGTGGGGCGTGCTGGAGGACGCGCGCACCCCGATCATCATCCACTGCGGATCGGGCCCGCAGCCCGGCGTTCACACCGGCCCGGAGCCGATCCGCGCGCTGTTGGCCAGGCACCCGCGCCTGCGCCTCGTCGTCGCGCACCTCGGCATGCCGGAGTACGTCGACTTCCTCGACCTGTGCGAGCGGTACGACGAGGTGCGGCTTGATACCACGATGGCACTCACCCCGTTCGTCGAGGAGACGATGCCGTTCCCGCGGGCGGCCCTCCCGCGGTTGATCGCGGCGGGCGAACGCATCCTCTTCGGCAGCGACTTCCCCAACATCCCCTACGGCTACCTCGAGGCGATCACGGTGCTGACCCGGTTGGACGGGGTCGACGACGCTTGGCTGCGAGCGGTGTTGCACGACAACGCCGCAGGACTCTTCGGGTTGAGCCACAGCTGATTCGCAGCACACCCGACGGCCGGTCATCCTGGTCACCGGGCACGCTCCCAACCGATCACCGTGGGCGATTAGCTGGTATACCGCCTGACGCGAGGTCGCCGCGTTAGCATCGGCCGTGCCCAGTTCGCAGTCGAACACGAGTGCCCCCATCGATCCCCCGATTCCCGTTCCAGACGTCGCGGGTGCCGATGCCACTTCTCGCGGGCTGCCGAGGCGCGCCGACCTGACCCGGGAACAGAAGCTCGTCGTGGACGCCTCCGCCGTCGCCGATCTGGGCCTCCGCACGGCGATCGCCTCGCTCGTCGGCACGGCGATGCTGCCTCGGGTGGCCCGGGCGGCACTGCGTCCATCGGACTCGCGGACCGAGCACGACGCACTGAGCTTCTACGCCGAACTGGCCGCCGCCAAGGATCCCGCCGTGTCGTTTCCCGCACCCGTTGCGCCACCGCGTGTCTCGTCGCGGCCCGCCAATCCCGTCGCGGAGTGGCTGGCCCACGGCCGAGTGCAGAACATCAAGTTTGCGAGCAGCTTCGAGGCGATGAATCCGGCTGTGCGCGAACGCCTCCGGGGCCACCAGCGCAACAACGTCGTGCACGCCCAGCACTGGATGCACGACGACGGGCCGCACCCCACCTTGTGTCTGATCCACGGCTTCCTCGGCTCGGCCTATCTGTTCAACGGCTTGTTCTTCTCCCTTCCGTGGTTCTACCGGTCGGGGTACGACATCATGCTCTACACGCTGCCGTTCCACGGGCGCCGGGCCGAAAAGCACTCCCCCTTCAGTGGTTACGGCTACTTCGCAGACGGCTTCTCGGGTTTCGCCGAGGCCATGGCACAGGCAGTGCACGACTTCCGTTCGGTGCTGGACTATCTCGAGTACACCGGGGTGGACAGGATCGCACTGACCGGCATGTCACTCGGCGGCTATACCTCGGCGTTGATCGCCGGGGTCGACGACCGCATTCAGGCCGTCATCCCCAACGTTCCCGTCGTCGCCCCGAACGAGATGTTCGACGACTGGTTCCCGGCCAATCTGTTGGTGAAGCTCGGAAACCGCGTCACCGGAACCGATTCCGAGTTGATGGCCGACGCGTCGAGCTATCACTCCCCGCTCAACTACACGCCCCTGGTACCCAAGGATCGACGGCTGATCATCGCCGGGCTCGGCGACCGGTTGGCACCACCCGAGCAGGCCGAGGCGCTGTGGAAGCACTGGGACCGCTGCGCATTCCACTGGTTTCCTGGCAATCACGTCCTGCACGTCAGCCAGCCGGACTACCTCCGCAAGATGACCCGCTTCATGCGGGACTTCATGTTCGATTAGGCACTACGACGGCCCGATCGTCGATCCGCAGCAGACAGTCTCCCCCGCCTTTGATGGTGTCTCGCGGCGGTGGGGTTTCTGGTACTTCGGAAACTTGGTCCCGCTGTTCGGATCCGAATGCCAGACGCCGGCGGCTCACACCGGAACGGCGGAACCACCGGCTCCGCAATAGCGCGTGATGGGGCTGAGGTTGCGCGACGACCGGACTGTGGGCGCCCGACGTGTCCGGATAGGTGTCAGCAGGTGACGTCGACGTAGACGGTCTTGTTGGTCACCGTGGTGACGAGGTCGTCGTTGGCCCCTGGCACCCCGGAGTCGGTGCGCGAGAACGTCTGGCCAGGGCGAACCGCGTTGAGCGTGCACTGGGTCATCGCAGCGCTGTCGACCCGGCTCACGATGACCTGGAAGCCCTGCGCCTGCAGTTGGCTGACCGTGGCATCGACGGACGATGGGCCGGACGGGGCGGCGGAAGCGGTTCCGGCCAGGCCAAGCGCGGCGGAGGCCAACGCCCCCGCTGCGAGCGACGTCAGGACGATGTTCTTCATTTTCGTACCTTTCTTGTGTTCCTGTGACAGGTGATGGGCATTTGCTGTTTGGGTTCGTCGGTCATTTGTTACAGAGGCGTTCGCGTTCTCTCCGCCGATCCGCCCCTTCGGTGCATTCGTCGCGATTCCTGCGGATTCGGTTGTTCCACAGGGCGCAACAGTTCACGCCGAAGAAGCCGGCGGCTCCGGATCGGTGATTATGTGATTGACCGCGCGGACCCATGCGCCTGCGGCGTTGGGTTTGCTGTCGGGCTATCCTGTTGTAGTGCCCCAGTCGGGCGATTCAGTTACGCGGCGTCCCTGTCGAGTTCAACGGTTTGGCACACGATCTGGTTCACCATGTTCGGCGCCGCTTTAGTTATTCGAGGCCGGCCCGTCGCCGGACTGGGCATCTTCGTCGTTGCACCAAAGCTATGTGGCGTCCGTTGTGTGGGTCGTGAGTAGTGAACTACCTGAATTCGGTATCGCCGATTGGCAAGTAGCGAGTAGCGCTCCTCGGCGGGCAGCTCACCGCTCGAGCCGTTGATCAGAGCTGGTCGCGGAGTCCTTCAACGAAGTCGACCAACCTTGCTCGATGCGACCCGGGCCAGTAGATCCGTCCGCACTCCGCGCAACGGCTGAAATCGTGGTAGTACCGGCGGGTCAACGGCTCGAGGTGGTCGATCACTTCTTCCTTGGTCACGGTGACCAGCCGGCCATTGCACCGCACGCACCGCGTGAACGGCGCCAGCCGTTGCCGCAGGTCCAGTCGCCGTATCACCTCGAGCGTCTGCTCCTCGGGTCGCTCGGAGTGGACGAATAAGCCATGCGTGATGGTGCGACGCTTCAACAGAGCACGGTCTCGGGTCAGCAGGATCCGCTGCTGGCCCAGGCTGATATCGGCCAGGGTCTGGTCATCGGCGTCGCTGGACCACCACACGTCGAATCCGAGCACTCGAAGCAGCCGCGCCAGCCGACCGAGGTTGACGTCGATGACGAAGCGCGGATCACGCAACGGCACCGGCCGCAGCCGGGCCGTGGACCCGATGTCGAGCGCCTCGAACACCGGGTACGCGGCGATGCGGTCGCCGGAAGCCGGCCGATGAGCGAAATCCTCCGCATTCCCGTTCACCAGGATGAGATCGACCTCGGTGTGCGGAATGCCCATCGCCTCCAGAACGTCCTTCACCGTCTGATGGGGGCGGAACGGACGGCGCACGGTTACACCGCGCGACTCGGGCCCGAGGAAGTCATTGAGCTCGGCATATGCCCGGACATACACGTAGCCGACCATTCCCCATGGTCTCCGGCGGAAGAGTTCGGAGTCAATCCTGTCGCTCGACCCGGCCCGTCAGTCGCGGGTGTCGCGTACCGCAAGGACGGGCCAACGGTCGGGCAAGCCCTTGAGTTCATGAATGCCGCGGTCGGTGAACGCGATTCGGGATCCCAGCACCAGCGGCGGGATCACGCCCGACACGAGGACTTCGCCAGCCGCCGCGAGCGCCATGATGCGCGCGGCGATGTGCACCGCGATGCCGTGGACGTCACCGTCGACCAGCTCCACCTCGCCGGTGTGCAGGCCGGCGCGAATCTCGACGCCGAGGTCCTCCACTGCGTCGCGAATCGCGCACGCACAGTTGATCGCTCGCGCCGGGCCGTCGAAGGTCGCAAGTGCACCGTCACCGGTGAACTTCACGACGACACCACGCGCGCCGGCCACGTACCGCTCGACGAGGCGGTTGTGGGCAGCGAGGGCCGCGGTCCACGCCTCGTCGCCGAGCTGCGCCGCGCGTTCGGTCGATCCGACGATGTCGGTGAACAACACCGTCGACAGCACGCGGTTCGACGGTGCAGCGGCGCGTCCGCCGGTGAGGAACGATTCGATCTCGTCGAGCACACCGTCGGCGTCGCCGGCGAACCAGATGTTGTCATCGCCGTCGAGCTCCACGAGTCGCGCGTGCGGGATGCGCTCGGCGAGATCCCGGGTGTGCTCGCCACGCACGTGGCGGTCACCACGGCGGTGCAACAACAGTGTCGGCGCCTGGATGCTCTCGAGCGCGGGGCGGACATCGCTGTGCAGGTACAGGTCGAGCAACGCCCGGAAGTACCCGGGACCGCCGGAAAGGCGCTCGCCGCGCGCCCACCAGCGCCGCTTCGCCGCGTCACCCGCCCAGCTCGGCGCGAGGTTGTCGACGACCCCACCGGTGCCGACGGTCTGCTCGAAGCCGTCGAGATATCTCGCGAGTGCCGACTCGGGCATACCGAAAGGCTGATCCGCGGCACGCAGGTAGCGCGCGAACGGGCCGAAGAGCGCCAGCGACCGCACGCGGTGGGGATGGCTGGCGGTCAGCAGCATGACCGGAAGCGCCGACTCCGACATCGCGAAGACCGACACGCCCTCGCTCCCCACCGCGTCCAGCACCGCGACGAGCCCGTCGGTCCAGGCCTGCATGGCGGGACGGTCGTGAATCGGCACCGCGTCGGAGCTCCCCGTGCCGAGAAGGTCGGTCAAGATCAGCCGGCTGAACGACGCCAGGCGGCGAAGATGGTAGGCGACGGTGGGCTCGTCCCACAGCAGGTCGATCGGGAACGTCGCGGTCGGCACGAAGAGGAGATCCGGCCCCTCACCCACGACCTGGTACGCGAGGTGGTGGGAGTCGCCATCCTTCGCGTAGAGCGTCTCCGGGGTGCCCGCCATGCCGTGAGCATTGCACGGCGGCGGCACACACCATGACCGCACGCCTGGAATGCGATCCCCGACCTTTGAGGGCGCGGGATCACCGTGGCTACCGCCAGCACGACCGGCGACCTGCGCCCGTGCGGCGGGCCACTCTGCCACCGGAGCACGCTGGTGACGCGGACCTTGTCGCAGTGGATGGGTGACGGCGCCCTAGACCAACGGACGCCCGGTGCGGATTCGCCAGTCGAGATCCTTGAGCAGCACGTTGAACGGGAACTGCCGGATGAACCGCGGCAACAGGTTGTTCACGGTGCGCAAGCCTGGCCATCAACCGGTCGAAGCGCCGTTGCCGCTCGGCGTCCCAATGCCAACCGCATCTCGTCGCGGAAGCGCTGCGGCAGAAAGCCGGTCGTGATCAGCAGGTTGAACTCGTCGAGTCTTGCGCTGAACGGCGACCGGGCAGCTTCGACCGCGCACGCACCCGGCCCGCAGCGATCGGATACAGGTAGTCGCGCATGGTGTCGTCGATGTGCACCTCGTCCAGCGACTTCCGCCAGTACTCGTCGAACGCCGCGCGGTCCGCGGGCCACATCTCGTCCGGGTCACCTGCAGGGTGGTGCCCAGCGATTCATGCCCTCGGCGTAGTGCTCGTCGGCCGTCTCGTCGTCCATCTCTCCGACGAAGACGTCGATACACGTCGACGGTGCCCTTGTAGAGGCAGGCGGCCACCCACAGTCTGCAGGTCCTTGTCGAACGCGTTGTACTTCACCGGGCTCTCGTCGGTCGAATACACCTGCGCGTGCGCCCGGTTGACTGCGCGTCGATAGGCCGCCTTCTGCGCGTCGGTGCCGCTGATGGCCACCGCCAGGTACGTGAACGTGGTGCGCGCGCGCTTGATCGGGTGCCGGTCGACCCGACCGCTCTCGACGCGGCTCTCCTTCACGCCGTAGCCGACGCCTGGCCTGGCCAGCTCCATGATCACGTTGGCCGGACCCGCCAGCAGGCCGATGCCGAGCATGCCCGTCGTCGACCGTCGTGACCGCGTCGCCGCGGCGAGCCGGGGCGCGGGCGGCGCTGCGTCGCTGACCGCACGCTCGACGTGGCTGTCGCTGACCGTCATCGGCCGACTCCCCTTACGCAAATGTGGAAACGCATGTTTCCTGATATTGCCGTCCGTCCGTGACGGGTGTCAAGATGGGTGGGTGCCCCAGGTCCGGCCGTACCGCGGCGTCGAAGCTCCCGAGCGGCTGGCGCAGCGCCGACGCCAGCTGCTCGACGCAGGCCTTGAGCTGCTTGGCGGTGCGGACGACCCGCCGGAACTCACGGTCCGCGCCCTGTGCACGCAGGCCGGCGTCTCAGCGCGGTACTTCTACGAGAGCTTCACCGACAAGGACCAACTCGTCGCCACGGTGTACGACTGGGTGATCGCCGACATCGCCGCCACCACCCAGGCCGCCGTGGCGGCTGCACCGCGTGACGAGCAGAACCGGGCCGGCATCGTGAATCTGGTCCGAACGATCGCAGACGACGCCCGCATCGGGCGGCTGTTGTTCAACCCTGCGCTGTCGAACGCGGTGCTGGCGCGCAAGCGCGCCGAGGTCGGTGGGGTCTTCGCCCTGCTCTCGGGTCAACACGTGACGACCGCCTATCAACTGCCGGAGAACGGGTGGACCAAGTCGGTCGCGCACTTCGTCGTCGGTGGTGTCGGCCAGACGATCAGCGCCTGGGTCTCCGGCGACATCGACCTGAATCAGGCGCAACTGGTCGAACAGCTCACGCGAATACTCGACGGGCTCGCCGCGCGCGAACTGGATCGGCGCTAGGTGCCCGCGGTCACCGGGGGGCGCCTGTCCGCGGGACCATGCTCCACGCGCAAGCGCTCGGCGGCGGTCCTGGGCACCGTCACGGTGTCGCGCTCCGTGAACTCCTTTGTCCAGCAGGCGAACTCGAGGGTAATGCCGTCGGGGTCCTGGAAGTAGAAGGACCGCACATAGACGCCGGGATGGACGGTCGCGGACACCTGGGCGGGGCTCTCGTCGTGATTGAGCACGGGACCCACCCGAACGCCCTTGTCCTTGAGCCGCTGCCGGTACGCGTCGAACTTGTCGGCAGGCACGTGGAACGCGAGGTGGTTGAGCGACCCGACCGCGCTGACGATCTCGCCGATACCGGGAATCGCTGCGGGCGCCGAGACACCCGGCACGCCGTCAGGCGCCGCCTTGAACCAGAAGAACGCGACGCAGTCACCGTTGCCCGCGTCGAAGAAGAAGTGCTGGCCCATGCCGCCCGGCAGATCCAGCGACTTCACCAGCGGCATGCCCAACACGTTGGTATAGAAGTCGACCGTCTTCGCCATGTCGGCGCAGACCAGAGCGACGTGATTGATCCCACCGAGCTCGAACTCCTGGTTGGGGTTGTCGGGCTTGATCACGTCGCTCGCTCCTCGATCACCCATAGATCTGGTCAAGATCAGGATCTGAATCTAACATCAGATTCAGTTTCGATCAACGACACGGAAGGCCGTCGGGTGACCGTCGCACCGCGTGAACAGCTGCCAACGCTTCGGGGCAGACAGACGCAGGCCGCGATCGACGCTGCAGCCCGAACGGTCATCGCGCGCAAGGGAATTCTCGCGACCACCACCGCCGACATCGCCGCCGAGGCGGGCCGGTCCACGGCGTCGTTCTACAACTACTACGACTCCAAGGAAGCGATGGTGCGCGAGTGGGCGCTGCGCTTCCGCGACGAGGCCCGCGACCGCGCCCGGGCCGCCGAAGCGCCGGAGTTGAGCGACTCCGAGCGCGCCTACCGCGCCGCCGCGGCCCACTGGAACGCGTACCGCCACCGGTTGGCCGAAATGATCAGCGTTTCGCAGCTCGCGATGATCAGCGAGGACTTGGCACAGGTCTGGGCCGAGATCTGCGAACTGCCGATCGAGCTGGTCACGGCGATGGTGAAACAGGCTCAGCACCAAGGGTTCTGCGCCGACGACGACCCGCACCTCATCGCGGTCGCCTTGGTCTCGATGCTCAATCAGTTCTGCTACGTGCAGTTGAGCGGCGACGGCGCCAAGACCGTGGACGACGATGCCTGCATCGCGACGTTGGCCACCATCTTCTACCGCACCATCTACCACAGGGGGAAATAGATGATCGACGACCGCGAGGGGACTACATGACCAGGAACTCGGGGGGGACGAGTACGCCGGGCGTCATGAGGGAGTTCATCGGGACGGACTCTCCCACCGCGCGGCGCGCCGGTTCTGGCGGGCACCCGTGCCAGGGGATCTACTACCGGGGCGTGGGCCGAAAGCCAAAGGTGGCCATGATCGCCGCCCACTATCAGATCGACTTCTCGGAGCACTACCTCGCGGACTACATGGCTACCCGAGGCGTCGGCTTCCTCGGCTGGAACACCCGCTTCCGCGGCTACGAGAGCAGCTTCCTGCTCGACCATGCGTTGGTCGACCTCGGCGTCGGTGTCCGCTGGCTGCGCGAGGTCCAGGGAGTGGACACCGTTGTGCTGCTCGGCAATTCCGGCGGAGGATCGCTGATGGCGGCCTACCAGGCCCAGGCCGTCGACCCCAACGTGACGCCATTGGACGGGATGCGGCCCGCCGCCGGGCTCACGGAGCTCCTGCCCGCCGACGGTTACGTGGCAAGCGCAGCCCACCCGGGCCGCCCCGACGTGCTCACGGCGTGGATGGACGCCGCCGTCGTCGACGAGAACGACGCCATTTCAAGCGATCCCACGCTGGACCTCTTCGACGAGCACAACGGGCCGCCGTACACCGCGGACTTCCTGAAGCGCTACCGGTCGGCGCAGGTCGCCCGCAACCACGCCATCACCGACTGGGTCGAGGATGAACTGAAACGCGTTCGCGCAGCGGGATACTCCGACCGGCCGTTCACCGTGCTCCGCACCTGGGCCGACCCACGCATGGTCGATCCGAGCATCGAACCGACCAAGCGCCCGGCCAACATGTGTTACGCGGGAGTGCCGGTGAACGCCAACCGATCGGCCCACGGCATCGCGGCGGCGTGCACGCTGCGGAGCTGGCTGGGCATGTGGAGCCTGCGCCACGCGCAGACGCGGGCCGAGCCGCATCTCGCCCGCATCGACAGCCCCGCCCTCATCATCAACGCCGAGCAGGACACCGGGGTGTACCCGTCCGACGCCAAGCGCATTCACGACGCGTTGGCCAGCACGGACAAGACGATGTACTCGATCGACACCGATCACTACTTCACCACCCCCGGAGCCCGCAGCGAGAAGGCCGATACGATCGCGAAGTGGATCGCGAAGCGGTGGCGGTAAGGGTACTGGCCCACTTCACCCCCGGTGACAAGGTGCTGGAATTCCTTGCCCCTGAAGCAGATTGGCTCGATGTCCGGTTCTGCGCCGAGGACGACGACGAGACCTTCTACGCGACGTTGCCCGAGCGCCGACGTCATCTGGCACGTGCTGCGCCCACTGTCGGCGTCGACCTCGAGCGCGCCGGGCATTGCCGGCTGGTGCACAAGCTGGGCGCTGGCGTGAACACCATCGACGTCGACACCGCCACGCGACTCGGCATCGGGGTGGCCAACATGCCCGGCGCCAACGCCCCGTCGGTCGCCGAGGGCGCGGTGCTGCTGATGCTCGCCGCGCTGCGTCGGTTGCCCGCACTCGATGCGGCCACCCGGGCCGGACGAGGCTGGCCGTCGGACCCGACGCTCGGTGAGACGGTGCGCGACATCGGCAGCTGCACGGTCGGCCTGGTCGGCTACGGCAACGTCGCCAAGCGCGTGGAGACGATCGTGACGGCGATGGGCGCCGACGTGCTGCACACCAGCACGCGCGACGACGGACACCCCGGGCTGGCGGTCCCTGCCGGACCTGCTCGCCGTCAGCGACATCGTGTCGCTGCACCTGCCGCTCGTCGACGCAACCGCGGGCCTGATCGACGCCGAGACGCTGGCGTTGATGAAGCCGGACGCCGTGCTGGTCAACACCTCGCGCGGTCCGATCGTCGACGAGACCGCGCTGACCGAAGCCCTGTCGACGGGGCGGCTGGCAGCGGCCGGCCTGGACGTGTTCGCCGTCGAGCCGGTGCCTGCCGACAACCCGCTTGCTGACGCTCCCCAACGTCGTCGTCACACCGCACGTGACCTGGTACACCGCCGACACCATGCGGCGGTACCTGGCCGAGGCGGTCGACAACTGCGCACGCTTGCGCGACGGCCGGGACTTGGTGAACCTGGTGAACGAGGTGCCTGTCCAGCGGTCCTGATCGCCGGGGTACCCTCGTTCCCAACCCACCGGTTGATACAGAGGAGCCCGCCAGCATGCCCATCGCGATCCTTTCCGAGCACAACGACCTGGCCGATTCCGTTCGGGACCTGGTCAAGCGCGTCGCGCCGTCCGAGGTCCTGCACGAGGCGCTGGAGACCCCGATCTCCAACCCACCGCCGTACTGGAAGGCCGCCGCCGAGCAGGGTCTGCAGGGCGTGCACCTGTCCGAATCCGTTGGCGGACAGGGCTTCGGCATCCTCGAGCTGGCGATCGTGCTCGCCGAGTTCGGCTACGGCGCCGTACCAGGACCGTTCGTACCGTCGGCGATCGCCAGCGCGCTGATCTCCGCCAACGACCCCGAGGACAAGCGACTCGAAGGGCTGGCGTCCGGTGACGTCATCGCCGCCTACGCCATCGACTCCGGGCTGACCGCCACCCGCCAGGGCAGCGGTCTGGTCATCCGTGGCGAGGTCCGGGCGGTACCCGCCGCCGCGCAGGCCTCGCTGCTGGTGCTTCCCGTCGCGATCGACAGCGGCGAGGAATGGGTGGTGCTCGACGCCGACGGGCTCGAGATCGAACCCGTCGCGAGCGTCGACCCGCTGCGTCCGGTCGCGCACGTGCGGGCCAACGCCGTCGAGGTCGGCGACGACCGCGTGCTGTCGAACCTGAGCCGCACCCGCGCCCGCGCCCTGATGTCGACGCTGCTGTCCGCCGAGTGCATCGGCGTCGCCCGGTGGGCCACCGACACGGCGGCCGAGTACGCCAAGATCCGCGAGCAGTTCGGCCGTCCCATCGGCCAGTTCCAGGCCATCAAGCACAAGTGCGCGGGGATGATCGCCGAGACCGAGCGCGCCACCGGCCGCGGTGTGGGACGCGGCGCGCGCCATCGACGAGGCCGCGGACGGCGATACCGAAAGTGCCTACGAGTTCGCCGCCGCCGTCGCCGCCACCCTCGCGCCCGTCGCCGCACAGCACTGCGCCCAGGACTGCATCCAGGTGCACGGCGGCATCGGCTTCACCTGGGAGCACGACACCAACGTCTACTACCGGCGCGCCATCGTGCTGGCCGCCTGCTTCGGCCGGGCGGCCGACTACCCGCAGCAGGTGGTCGACATCGCGACGACCACCGGGATGCGGTCGATCGACATCGACCTCGACCCCGACACCGAGAAGCTGCGCGACGAGATCCGCGCGGAAGTGGCTGCGCTGAAGGCGATTCCGAGCGAGGAGCGCACCACGGCGATCGCCGAGGGCGGCTGGGTGCAGCCGCACCTGCCCAAGCCGTGGGGCCGGGCGTCCGCGCCGATCGAGCAGATCATCATCGCCCAGGAGTTCTCGACCGGCCGGGTGAAGCGGCCGCAGATGGGCATCGCCGCCTGGATCATCCCGTCGATCGTGGCGTTACGGCACCGACGAGCAGCAGCAGCGCTTCCTGCCGCCGACGTTCCGCGGCGAGATGATCTGGTGCCAGCTGTTCTCCGAGCCCGGCGCGGGCTCCGACCTCGCCAGCCTGACCACGAAGGCCACCAAGGTCGACGGCGGCTGGCGCATCACCGGCCAGAAGATCTGGACCACCGGCGCGCAGTACTCGGAGTGGGGCGCGCTGCTGGCCCGCACCGACCCGTCGGCACCAAAGCATCAGGGCATCACGTACTTCCTGCTCGACATGAAGGCCGAGGGCGTCGAGGTCAAGCCGCTTGCGCGAGCTCACCGGCAACGCCATGTTCAACACCGTCTTCATCGACGACGTGTTCGTGCCCGACGACATGGTGCTCGGCGAGGTCGACCGCGGCTGGGAGGTCAGCCGCAACACGCTGACCAACGAGCGCGTGTCGATCGGCAGCAGCGAGCCGCCGTTCCTGGCCAGCCTGGACCAGTTCGTGCAGTTCCTCGCCGACGGGCACTTCGACCAGATCGAGCAGAACGAGGCAGGCCGGCTGATCGCCGAGGGCCACGCCGCCAAGCTGCTCAACATGCGCTCGACGCTGCTGACGCTGGCGGGCGGCGATCCGATGCCGGCCGCGGCCATCTCAAGCTGCTGTCGATGAAGACCGGCCAGGGTTACGCCGAGTTCGGGGTGTCCTCGTTCGGCACCGACGCGGCCATCGGCGATCAGGGTGAGCCGTCCGGCAAGTGGGCCGAGTACCTGCTCGCCGGCCGGGCCACCACGATCTACGGCGGCACGACCGAGGTGCAGCTCAACATCATCGCCGAGCGTCTGCTGGGCCTGCCCCGCGATCCCTAGGAATCGCCGAGGCAGCGTTCGGGCGGGTCTCAACGCACCGAGCAGTAACGCGGACTCCCCGGTCGCGGTCTGCAGCAGGTGTGCAACGTCGCGCGCTGATCGTCGTCCAGCGACGACAGCACCCGTCGTTCGACGGTGAGGAGGACGTCCTCGACGGCCGTCCAGCCGATCACGTCCCGCCGACGTCAGTGCCACGGTGTGGCGACGCCGGTCCTCCGGCGACCGCCGCCGTTCGACGAGCCCGTCCGACTCGAGTTCGTTCAGCAGTCCGACCACGTTGGTCGGATCGATGCTGAGCACGTGGGCGAGTTCGGCTTGCGGACGCTCGCCGAGGTCGCGCAGCAGCGTCAAGGCGATCACGTGACGCGCGCGCAGCCCGAACCGTTCGATCTCCGACTCTGATTCCGCACGCAGGCGCCGCGCCAGGTGCTCCATGAGCGGACCGCTCAGATGCCGATTCGGCGAGACGATCGGAAGTTCGGCATCACTCCCACAGGGTAGGGAATGAATCGATCATGATCCCGTGTACAGATACTTTGTACTTACACAAACTCATCTATGAAAGGTCATTCCCATGTCGCATCTTGCTTCACATCGACACGTCGATCCAGGGCGACGGCTCGGCCAGTCGGCGACTGACCGCGCGCGCCGCGGATCGCTGGCGCTCCGCCCACCCAGACGGAACGGTGACCTATCGGGACTTCGCGGCGACCCGATTCCGCACCTCGACGCCGCGGGCGGCCTGGCCCGGATGGTCCCGCCGGCCGAGCCACACGCCGGCGCAGGCCGCGTCGTTCGCGCTCAGCGTCGAGCTGATCGACGAGGTCAAGCGCGCCGACGTGCTCTTGCTCGGACTTCCGCTGTACAACTACGGTCCGCCCAGCACCGTCAAGGCGTGGGTCGACCACCTCGTCGCGCCGGGCTGTCGTTCGACGCCGAGACGGGCGCAGGACTGCTCGGTGACACCGAGTTCATCGTGTTGGCCGCGCGCGGTGGCGGATACGCGACCCGGCACGCCACGCGACGGCTGGGACCACGCCGAAGCCTGGCTCCCGCACGGGGTGGCGCTGACGGGGTTGACGCCGCGGTTCATCACCGCGGAGTTGACCCTCGCCGACAAGAATCCGGCAATGGCCGAACTGCGCTCGCTCGCCGCCGAAAGCGCCGCTCGATCGGAAACGCTGATCGACGAGTTGTGGGCGAAGCGCCAGGTCGCGTGACACCCTGGTACGGCGCGGACCGCTCCGCACGGCCGAGGAGAACGACACGAGCACCAGGGACGACGTCACGCTGCGCCAGCTGCGCTACTTCGCCGTGCTCGGCGAGGAACTCAACTACCGGCGGGCCGCCGAGCGGCTGTTCATCACCCAGCCGGCGCTGTCGACGGCGATCAAGCAACTCGAGCATCAGACTTCGGGGTCGTCGCTGTTCACGCGCAACACTCGCGAGGTCGCGCTGACCGAGCTCGGCACGGCCTGGCTGCCCCAGGTGCAGGAAGGCGATCTCGCGGCGTCGACGCCGTCGTCGACAACCTCGTCGCGCGGCTCAGCGCGACCGCCGGATCCGATCTGGGCTATCTGATCGGCACCGGCGCCGACCTGCTCTTCCGACTGGTCCGCCACTTCGAGGCGGCGCAGCCCGACATCCGGCTGGAGCCAAGGGAATTCGACTTCACCGACCCGACCGCCGGGCTGGCCGACGGCACTACGGAGGTGGCCATCATCCGGCCGCCGGTCGATCTGCCGGACCATCGGATGCTGATCTTGGACGCCGAGAGCCTGGGTGGCGTGCCTTCCGCGCGACCATCGCCTTGCCCACCGCACCGAGCTGTCCATCACCGAATTGCTCGACGATCCCATCGTCGTCGCACCGGCCACGCGCGGGCCGGTGGCGCGACTACTGGATGGCGATGGACGTCGGGATGGCAGCCGCCCACCATCGCGGCGGTGGCCGCGACGTACGAAGAGGAGACGACGACCATTGCGCGCGGCCTCGGCATCAGCTTCACCAGCGAGGCCAGCGCGCGGTTGTACGACCGGCAGGGCATCGCCTACGTGCCGATCGTCGACCGTCCGCGCAACTTCACGGCGCTGGCGTGGAATCCCGCGACGCTGAGCCGGGAGGCGGCCGCGCTGGTCAGCCACGTCCGAGACCAGTGGAACTTCGGCGAGGGCGAATCGGGTGAACGTCCCGCAACTTATTTCTGATGAGTCAGCTACTGATAACCCCGTGTTATCAGTAGATCAGATATTCGAACTTCCGCATGCCTGGTCAGGGGGTTTTCTTGGTGCACCGTCCCACCCTCTCGCTTGGAGAAGCCATGACCGATATTGCGTCCACCGACGACGAAGGCTCCGCAGCCTGCCAAATCCGAGGACGACGAAGCTCGGCAACAGTTCGGCTATACCCAGAAGCTCGACCGCTCGGTCGGCAGGCTGGCGTCCTTCGCCATCGGCTTCGCCACGATCAGCGCCACGACGGCGGTGTTCACCGGATTCGGCGCCGGCTACTTCACCGCAGGCGGACCGTTCGTGTGGACCCTGCTGCTCGCCGCCGCGGTGTTCGTGATCTGGACGCTGATCGCGGCCGACCTGACCGCCAAGATCCCGCTGGCCGGCTATTCGTACCAGTGGACCAGTCGCCTCGTCGGCTCGACGATGGCGCTGTTCACCGGCGTCCTGGCACTCGCCGGCTGGATCTGCGGCATGACCGGCGTCGGCTTCATCCTGTCCGGCTACCTCGGCAGCCTGTTCGGCTGGAACATGAGCCAGACCGCGCAGATCCTCGTCGCCATCGGCGTGATGGCCGTCTGCATGCTGATCAACCTGTACGGCGTGCGGTTCGCGACGATGGTCAACAACATCGGCGTGAGCCTCGAGTTCGTCATCACCGTCGGCGCAACGATTCTCGTCGCGATCGTCGCCTTCTCCTCGCCGGACAACCACCAATCCGTCTCGGTGCTCTTCACCGGCGGCACATCGGACGGCAGTACCCCGTACGTGCTGGCCTGGCTGGCCGCCTCGCTCGGCCCGTTCTTCGGACTGATCGGAGTGGAGGCCAGCGCGGACATCGCCGAGGAGACGGTCAACGCCCGCCACGTCATTCCGCGCACGATGTTCTACGCGCTGGGCGCCTCGATCGTGATCGAGTTCGGCATGTACGTCGTCTACGTGCTGGCGATCAAGGACCAGGACGCTGTTGCGGCCGCGACTGCCGCTCCCATCGAGGAGATCATCACCCAGCAGGTCGGCCCGGTCATCAGCAGGATCGTCGTCGCCGTGGCTCTGACCAACGTGATGGCCTGCATCCTGGCCAACATCCTGGTCGCCACCCGGCTGACCTACTCGATGGCCCGCGACAACATGCTGCCGTTCTCCCACGTCTGGCGGCACGTGTCCCCGTCGAACCGGACGCCAACGTACGCCGTGCTCGGAATCTTCGGGTTCTCGACGATCCTGCTGCTTTCGGCACTGGTCAGCGAGAAGGCGTTCTTCCTCATCCTCGGGCTCTCCTCGCTGGCGGTCTGCGCGATGTACCTGCTGCAGACGATCGCAGTCATGATCGCCAGCCGCCGCGGAACCATCCCCACGGCCGAGCCGGGAACGTTCGACCTCGGCAAGGCGCGCGTACCGGTGGCCGTGGTCGCGGCGATCGCTTCACCCTGGTGTGCGCCGCGCTGATCTTCCTCCCGCAGTTCGCAGGCAACGGCTATGTGTTTCTCGGCCTGCTCGTGCTCGCCACGCTTTGGGCCTTCACCGGGTTGCGCAAGCGGCTGGCCACCGGCGAGGCCGGACCCGACTACGCCAAGACCCACATCTCCTGAATCACACCGAATCACAACACATTCCGAAGGGACCATCATGACCGTCACACCGACACTCGGCACCAGCAACCTGGTCGCCGTCGAACCCGGCGCCATCCGCGAGGACACTCCACCGGGATCGGTGATCCAGTACAGCGACTACGAACTCGACACCTCGAGCCCGTTCGCGGGCGGCGTGGCCTGGATCGAGGGCGAGTACATGCCCGCCGAGGACGCCAGGATCTCGATCTTCGACACCGGGTTCGGGCACTCCGACGTCACCTACACCGTCGCACACGTCTGGCACGGCAACATCTTCCGGCTCGGCGACCACCTGGACCGGCTGCTCGACGGGGCTCGCAAGCTGCGCCTGGACGCAGGCATGAGCAAGGACGAGCTCGCCGAGATCACCCGAAAGTGCGTGTCGATGTCGCAGCTGCGCGAGTCGTTCGTGAACCTGACCGTCACCCGCGGCTACGGAAAGAAGAAGGGCGAGAAGGACCTTTCCAAGCTGACCCATCAGGTGTACATCTACGCGATCCCCTACCTGTGGGCGTTCCCGCCTGCCGAGCAGATCTTCGGCACCACTGCGATCGTGCCGCGCCATGTGCGACGGGCCGGCCGCAACACCGTCGACCCGACCATCAAGAACTACCAGTGGGGCGATCTCACCGCGGCCAGCTTCGAGGCCAAGGACCGGGGCGCGCGCACCGCGATCCTGCTGGACTCCGACAGCTGCGTCGCCGAGGGGCCGGGGTTCAACGTCTGCATCGTCAAGGACGGCAAGCTGGCGTCCCCGTCGCGCAACGCACTGCCCGGCATCACGCGCAAGACGGTGTTCGAACTCGCCGATGCGATGGGCATCGAAGCCACCCTGCGCGACGTCACCAGCCACGAGCTCTACGACGCCGACGAGCTGATGGCCGTCACTACCGCGGGCGGTGTCACGCCGATCAACACCCTCGACGGCGAGCGGATCGGCGACGGCGCTCCCGGCCCGATGACCGTGGCCATCCGGGACCGGTTCTGGGGGCTGATGGACGAGCCATCGCCGCTGATCGAGGCCATCGACTACTGAGTCGGAGTGCTCGTATCTGCTGGCCCGCGGTGCTACCGTCGAAATAGGGATTGGTACCGGAACGGTTGGTGCAGACATGAGCACATCCCGACGCGCAATACGAATGATCCTCACCGGGGCAGCCGCGGCCGCCATCACCGTGGCCCCCGCGGCAGTGCTGATGTCGGCCACTGACGGGCCCACGGTGCAGAACCAGGCAGATCCGTCCTGCTACAACGGGGTCATGCCGTGGAACCCGTATGTCCAGAGCTGCACCGTTCCAGGACCGATCAACAAGATCCGTGGCTCCGCTCCCGACGCCAACGCGATCATCGCGTGCAGGAACCGTCCGGGGTGCTTGTCGTACTACGTCAACAACCCCTGGTGATTGGGGAATGATCGAGTCGACGTAGCCGCCGTCCACCCGGACGGCGGCTCGCGTGGTCGCGGAGGCAAGCGGCGAGTCGAGAACTACTCCGGCTTCGCCGGCTCTCCGTCGATGTCTGCGGTCTGCCCACCGACCTCGTGCTTGGCCAACTCCCTCTTGAGGATCTTGCCCGTCGGGTTGCGCGGCAGCTCGTCGAGGAAGACGACCTCGCGCGGCACCTTGTACCGAGCCAGATTGTCCTTCACATAGGCCTTGATGGTGTCCTCGTCGACCGATGCCCCATCGACCTTCACCACGAAGGCGCGCAACCGGTGGCCCCACTCCTTGTCCTCGACGCCGAGCGCTGTGGCCTCGACCACCTCCGGATGGCCGCTGATCAGATCCTCGACCTCCGCGGGGAACACGTTCTCACCGCCGCACACGATCATCTCGTCGTCGCGGCCGCTGACGTAGAGCAGGTCGTTTTCGTCGAAGTAACCGACGTCGCCCGACGACATCAGCCCGTCGATGATCTGCTTGTGTCCGCCCCCGGTGTATCCCTCGAAGGGGAAGGTATTGCCGACGAAGATCCGGCCCACCTCACCCTTCGCGACCTCGTTGCCGTTGTCGTCGAAGAGCTTCACCTTGACGCCCTTGACCACCGGCCCGACGGTCGACGGATTGATGGAGAGGTCCTTCGGCCGCGCGATGGTCGCGAACGCGATCTCCGTCGACCCGTACAGGTTGTAGACGACGGGGCCGAGATCCTTCAGCGCGCGGGTGGCGAGCTCGCCGCCGAGCTGCGAGCCCGAGACGAACACGATGCGCAGGCTCGACAGGTTCGGCTTGGGGCTGGTCTTGTCCAACTCGTCGAGGATGCGCGACAGCATCACCGGCACGACGACCAAGGCGGTCACGTGGTGCTTCTCGATGTCGGCCAGCACCGTGGCCGGCTTGAACCGGCGGCGCAGCACCAACGTGGAGCCGAGCATCATCGCGATCGTCGCGTGCAGGAAGCCCAGCGCGTGGAACATCGGCGCGGGCAGCGAGGTCACCTCGCCAGAGCGGAACGGTACGTGTGACAGCACGCCGCCGATCGGCGCCAGTGACGGCGGGCTGCTGCGGTTCGCGCCCTTGGGCGTGCCCGTCGTACCGCTGGTCAGGATGATGATCTTGGAGTGCGCGGTGGCCTTCGGTGGCGGATCGCTCTTGCTGCGCGCGATGAGGTCGGCGAGCGTCTCGTCGGTGCTCTCCGACGGCGCGTCGTTGTCGGGGTTGGTAGGCAGCGCACGCAGCTTGCCCAGCGGCGGGTCGGCGGCCGAGACGGCCTTCGTGTACTCGTCGTCGTGGATGATCAGCTTCGCGCCCTCGCGCTCGGAGACCTCCTTGATCTGCGGCCCGGAGAACTCGCTGTTGAGCAGGATCAGCCGGACGCCCACCTTCGCGGCGCCGTACAGCGCGACGAGGAACCAGCGGTGGTTGCGGATGAGCAGCGCCAGCCCGTCGCCGCCGCGCACCCCGATCGCCAGCAGCCCGTTGGCGACGGCGTTGGCCGCGTCGTCGAGTTCCTTGAACGTCATCTCCCCGTCGTCGTCGATCACCGCGACGGCGTTGGGAGTGCGCCGCGCGTTGAGTGCCGGGATCATCCCGAACTCGCCCCAGCGCCGGATGTCGGCCACCATCGCGGCGATGTTCTGCGGGGCTTCCAGCTTGAGCGCACCCGCTTCGAACATCTTGCGGGCGTAGTGCACTTCGGCCGAACCGCGCTCGGCGAGTTGTTGGACCTTGGCCACTGCCTGCAAAGGAAGGTCGGTTAGCTTGAGCATGACCCAACAATATGTGACGCCGGTCTCACTCGGGACGGACAACTACGATTGCCGTCATGGCCGGGCCGTTGTCCTTGGACGTGGGCGGTCGCACCCTGTCCGTCACCCACCCCGACAAGGTCGTCTTCCCCGAGCCCGGGCTGACCAAGCTCGACCTGATCCAGTACTACCTCTCCGTCGCGGACGGGGCACTGCGCGGCGTCGCGGGCCGACCGATGATCCTCAAGCGATTCGTGAAGGGCATTTCGCAGGAGGCGGTCTTCCAGAAGCGCGCCCCCGAGAAGCGGCCCGATTGGATCGAGGTCGCCGAGTTGAAGTACGCCTCGGGGACGTCGGCGAAGGAGGCCGTGCTCCGCGACGCGGCTGGGCTGGCGTGGGCCGTGAATCTGGGCTGCGTCGACCTCAATCCACATCCCGTGCAGGCCGAGGACCTCGACCACCCCGACGAACTCCGCGTGGACCTCGACCCGATGCCCGGCGTGGAGTGGGGCAGACTCATCGCCGTCGCACTGGTGGCCCGCGAGGTGCTCGCCGACCATGGGCTGACCGCCTGGCCGAAGACGTCGGGCTCCAAGGGTTTCCACATCTACGCCCGCATCCACCCGCAGTGGCCGTACAAGCAGGTGCGGTTGGCCGCCGAGACCATCGCCCGCGAGGTCGAACTCCGCGCGCCGGACCTCGCGACGAGCAAGTGGTGGAAGGAGGAGCGCGGCCAGCGGGTCTTCGTGGACTTCAACCAGAACGCCAAGGACCGCACCGTCGCGTCGGCCTACTCCGTCCGGTCCCGGCCAGACGCGCGGGTGTCGACACCCCTTCGCTGGGACGAGGTGCCCGACTGCAGGCCGGAGGCGTTCACGGTAGCGACGGTGCCCGCGCGCTACGCCGAGCTCGGCGACCCGTGGGAGGGCATCGACGACGCGCCAGGCGGCCTGGACGCGCTGCTGGAGCGCGCATCGGAGCTCGGCCCGGCGGAGAAGGCGCCCAAGGGGACCACGCGGGGCACCGGTCGCCGGGAGTCGAGCATGCCGCTCATCGAGATCGCCCGCACGAAGACCAAGGACGAGGCACTGGCCGCGCTCGACACGTGGCGCCAGCGTTATCCGGCGGCCGCCGACCGGCTCGAGCCGGTCGACGTGCTCGTCGACGGGATGAGAGGGCCGAGCTCAATCTGGTACCGAATCCGGGTCAACCTTCAGCACGTGCCGGAGGATCAGCGGCCGCCGCAGGACGACCTCATCGCCGACTACGACCCTTGGGTGAACTACTCGGGCCCCCAGTGGAAGCGTTGACCGTCGGCCGCCCCTCAGAGGTTTGCCAGATTTGCCGCACCCAGTTCTTACCGAAGTATTAGCCGCTACTCAACGGTAGGCCAAGGTGCATGGCTACGTTCAGAGTCAGGTTGAGGTGACGGCGTCGTCCGCAGCCAGTTCACGCAACCGGAAACGAGGGCATCATGACGAACGCGAGCACCAACTCCGCGTCGGATCATGGCTTCCGCTATGGCAATCCGGCACTCGAATGTGACCACGCCCAGATGAGCGCGGTGTGCCGTCAACTCGCCACCGTGGTGTCGTTCAGCGGCGAGCTCGACCACACGAACATCGGTCCGGTCAACCAGTACGCCACGCGATATGTCTTGTGCGAGAAGCCCTTCGTGCTCGACCTCAGCGACGTGGACGAATTCGCCGACGCGGCCGTGGCGCTGCTCTACGCCGTTGACGATGCCTGCTATGACGCAGGCGTCGAGTGGGCGGTCGTGGCGAGCCCCGCCGTCCTTCGCACCATGGACCACTACGGCGACCCGGCCGCGTTCCACACCGTCGGCTCGGTGCCGGAGGCCCTGCACCGGTTCGCAGACGCCACTGCCGCGCGTCGCCGGCTCCTGCCCATCCTCACCAAGTCCGCCTGAGAGGCACTACCCATGCTGCTCG
The DNA here is from genome assembly GCA_963791215.1 of uncultured Actinomycetota bacterium. Taxonomy (GTDB): domain Bacteria; phylum Actinomycetota; class Actinomycetes; order Mycobacteriales; family Mycobacteriaceae; genus Mycobacterium. Next base: position 256,419 of record CAWBRR010000024.1, read on the forward strand.
ACGTTCGCTCGCTGATCCGTCTCCTGCGTAGGGGCAAGCCGCTGGACACACATCGCCCTGCCATCGAGGCACCCCGCGCAACGCATCACGCCCACGCTGCTTGATCGGCGCTAGCGGCCGACGGCCGCCACGGCACCAGCGATCGGCGTTTCACCACTGATCAGTTCGAAGGTCTGACCCTCGGTGTCCGGGGCGTCGAGCACCGCCACCAACACTGCGGCGACGTCTTGGCGGGGCACGCTGCCGCGGCCGGTCTTCGCCGCAATCGACACGCGGCCCGTTCCTGGCTCGTCGGTCAGGTGACCCGGGCGCACGACCGTGGTGCGCAATCCGTCACGGGCCAGTACCTCCTCATCGGCGGCTGCCTTGGCACGGAGATAGGCGGCGAACACGGGATCCGAAGCGCCGTCATCGGCGCGCCGGTCGGCACCCATCGCCGAGATCATCAGATACCGCCCCACCCCCGCCGCGAGTGCGGCGTCGGCGAGCAGCACCGCCGCAGCGCGATCGACCGTCTCCTTGCGCGCCGCTCCACTGCCGGGGCCCGCGCCTGCCGCGAAGACCACGGCATCGGCGCCGCGGACGTGCGCCGCCACCTCGTCGACCGAGGAGTGCTCGAGGTCCACGACGACGGCCTCCGCGCCTGCCGCGGCCAGGTCCGACGCCTGGTCCGGGTTGCGGATGAGCCCGGCCACCGAGTCGCCGCGCTGCGAAAGCAGCCGCTCGAGTTCGAGCGCGATCTTGCCATGCCCGCCTGCGATCACGATCCGCCGCGTTGAGCGCTCGCGTGAAGATCGGACGGCCTCAGTCATGCCGCGAACACCTGCGAGTCATCGGCGAAGGCCTTGAACTCCAACGCGTTTCCGGCCGGATCGAGCAGGAACATGGTCCACTGCTCACCGGTCTCGCCCTCGAATCGGACGTAGGGCTCGATGACGAACTCCACACCGGCGCCACGTAGCCGCTCGGCGAGCTCGTGAAACCTCGGCACGGTCAGGATCAACCCGAAGTGGGGCACCGGGATGTCGTGTCCATCGACCGGGTTGTGGACGGCGCGCGACCGGTCCGGCGCCAGATGGGTGACGACCTGGTGACCGCCGAGGTTCCAATCGATCCACGTGTCGGTGCTCCGGCCCTGTGCGAGTCCGAGCACGTCGCCGTAGAACCGACGGGCGGCCGCCATGTCGTCGACCGGCATGGCCAGGTGGAATCGTGGAATCGGTGACTCGAGCACGGTCATGGCTCCACGATAGGCGCGCGGATCCACCCTCGACGGCCGCGCGAGCTGACGCCCCAACTCACACCGACGTGAGTGGGCCTGCCCTGGCCGACTCGAGCTCGATGAGCTTCGCGATGATCGGCAACGCGACCCGAGCCGCAAGGCTCAAGGCGTCGGCCTGACCGTCGGGCAGCATCGTCAGCAATTCGCGCAACCGCGCTCGAACGGCGTCCTGATGCTCGAGCACCAAACTCCTGCCGCCATCGCTGATCTCCACCAGGGCCGCCCTGCGATCGGCCGGGTCGGCTGATCTGGCGACGAGCCCCCTGCGCTCCAGACGCTGGATGAGCTGCGTCATCGACGGCTGACTGATGGCGGTGGATGACGCCAAGGCAGTGAGCCTCACTGGCCCCTCGACGTGCAGGCGATACAGGACCTCTGACGCCGTGGGGCTCAGGTCGGCGCGATCGAAGAGATGCCGGGACATCAGCAGCGTGGCCTGCGACAGCGCCTCGTTGACGGCGTCGACGTCGGCCTGGTGGGACTTCACGGACCGCAGATTACATCACGACACTATGGAAAATCTGCTTGGCGGGCTGGCATCGTCGCGGTGCGCCGCCGTACGCAGGACCACATTGGTCACCGTGGTGTGATGAAAGTCCTTGCATTCCATTGACTGTGTGGCCCATCACCCTTTGGACCCAGCGGTTTGCATCTCGACCCGCACCCAATACCATTAGCCGCACTATATATCTGCATTAAGCACATAACGCCGTACCAGGCGACGGACGACCAGCGACCGACATCGACGACGCGAAATCGAAGACGCAACGAACGGTAGGACGATGACCCCTGCATTCGGCCGCCTAGGCCCGGGGAAGCCCGCATGAGTGCCCCCACCACCGACGCGCCGACCGACGCGTTCCCGCCTGCGCGCCACGCCGCGCGGCCCTTCGTCCCCCGGATGATCCGCACGTTGGCCGTGCCGATCATCCTCGGCTGGATCGCCGTCATCGCCGTGCTGAACGTGGTCGTCCCGCAGCTCGAAGAAGTCGGCAAGCTGCGCTCGGTCTCGATGACTCCGGACCAAGCGCCGTCCATGATCTCGATGAAGCGCATCGGCGAGGTGTTTCAGGAATTCGACTCCAATAGCTCGGCGATGGTCGTGCTGGAGGGTCAGCAGCCGCTCGGCGACGACGCGCACGCCTACTACGACCAGCTGATCAAGAAGCTCGAGGCGGACACCAGGCACGTCGAGCACATCCAGGACTTCTGGAGCGACCCACTGACCGCGTCCGGCTCGCAGAGCAACGACGGCAAGGCCGCCTACGTCCAGGTGTACCTGCGCGGAAACCAGGGCGAAGCGCTGGCCAACGAGTCCGTCGAGGCCGTCGGCAACATCGTGAAGAGCGTGCCCGCGCCGCCCGGCGTCAAGGCCTACGTGACCGGGGCGGCTGCCCTGGCCGCCGACCAGAACACCGCGGGCGACCGCAGCATGCAGCTCATCGAGGGCGTGACGTTCACCGTCATCATCATCATGCTGCTGCTCGTCTACCGGTCGATCGTCACGGTGCTGATCACGCTCGTGATGGTGGTGCTCGAACTCGCCGCCGCCCGAGGCGTCGTCGCGTTCCTCGGCTATCACCAGATCATCGGGCTCTCGACGTTCGCGACCAACCTGCTGGTCACCCTCGCCATCGCCGCCGCGACGGACTACGCCATCTTCCTGATAGGTCGATATCAGGAAGCGCGCGGAGCCGGAGAGGATCGAGAAGCCGCCTACTACACCATGTTCGGTGGTACCGCGCACGTCGTGCTGGGCTCGGGGCTGACCATCGCTGGCGCGACGTTCTGCCTCAGCTTCACCAACCTGCCCTACTTCCAGACGCTGGGCGTGCCGCTGGCGATCGGCATGGTCGTCTGCGTGCTGGCCGCGCTGACGCTGGGCCCCGCGGTGATCAGCGTGGCGAGCCGATTCGGCAAGGTGCTCGAACCCAAGCGGGCCATGAAGGTGCGCGGCTGGCGCAAGATCGGCGCCGCCGTCACCCGCTGGCCGGGTCCGATCCTGGTCGGCACCATCGCGCTGTCCCTGGTCGGACTGCTCACCCTGCCCGGCTACCGCAACAGCTACAACGACCGCAACTACCTGCCCAAGGACGTGCCCGCCAACGAGGGTTACGCCGCGGCCGACCGACACTTCTCGCCTGCGCGCATGAACCCCGAGCTGATGATGATCGAGAGCGATCACGACCTGCGCAACTCGGCGGACTTCCTGGTCATCAACAAGATCGCCAAGGCGGTCACGGCCGTGCCCGGTATCAGCGAGGTGCAGACGATCACCCGGCCCGAGGGCAAGCCGATCGAGCACTCGACGATCCCGTTCGGGATCAGCATGCAGGGCACGAACCAGACGATGAACGAGAAGTACAACCAGGACCGCCAGGCCGACATGCTCAGGCAGGCCGACGAGATGCAGAACACCATCGACACGCTGACGAAGATGTCGTCGCTCACCGCGCAGATGGCGGCCACCACGCACCAGCTGGTGCTCAAGACCAAGGGCATGGTCGTCGACATCCAAGAGTTGCGCGACAACATCTCGAATTTCGACGACTTCTTCCGGCCGATGCGCAACTTCCTGTATTGGGAACCGCACTGCTACGACATCCCGGTCTGCTGGTCGATCCGCTCGGTGTTCGACACCCTCGACGGCGTCGACACCATGACCGACGACATCCAGCAGCTGGTGCCCGAGTTGGAGAAGCTGGACACGCTGATGCCGCAGCTGGTGGCACTGATGCCGTCGCAGATCGAAACCATGAAGTCGATGAAGACCATGATGCTGACGATGTATGCCACCCAGAAGGGGCAGCAGGATCAGCAGGCCGCGGCGTCGGAGAACTCCACGGCCATGGGCCAGGCCTTCGACGACGCCCGCAACGACGACTCGTTCTACCTACCGCCCGAGGTCTTCGACAACGCGGACTTCAAGCGCGGCATGAAGAACTTCATCTCCCCCGACGGAAAGTCGGTGCGGTTCATCATCTCTCACGAGGGCGATCCCCTGACCGAAGAAGGCATCTCGCACATCGATGCCATCAAGCAGGCCGCCAAGGAGGCGGTCAAGGGCACGCCACTGGAGGGTTCGCGGATCTACCTCGCCGGCACGGCGGCCACGTTCAAGGACATGGCCGACGGTGCCTTCTATGACTTGATGATCGCCGCCATCGCCGCGTTGGCACTGATCTTCATCATCATGCTGATCATCACCCGGGCCGTGGTGGCATCCGCCGTCATCGTCGGCACCGTCGTGTTGTCACTTGGCGCTTCGCTCGGATTGTCGGTGCTGATCTGGCAGCACCTCATCGGAATCGAACTGCACTGGATGGTGCTGCCGATGTCGGTCATCATCCTGCTGGCCGTCGGCGCCGACTACAACCTGCTGCTGGTCTCCCGGTTCAAGGAGGAAATCCATGCAGGCTTGAACACCGGCACCATCCGCGCCATGGGCGGCACCGGGTCCGTGGTGACCTCGGCCGGGTTGGTGTTCGCCTTCACGATGATGTCGATGGCCGTCAGCGAGCTCACCGTCATCGGCCAGGTCGGCACCACCATCGGACTCGGGCTGCTGTTCGACACGCTGGTCGTGCGCTCGCTGATGACCCCGTCGATCGCGGCCCTGCTTGGCAAGTGGTTCTGGTGGCCACAACTGGTCCGGCAACGACCCCTGCCCGTGCCGTGGCCGAAGCCGGTGGTCACGCCAGCAGTCGCGACAGAAGGGGTGCCTGCAGGTCGGCACTGACGAGGTCGGCTTGTCTAGGTTGAGTTCATGACCCTGGCCAGTGCCGCAGCGCGACCTCATCCCGCCCGACTCCTGCCGACGACGTACCCGGTGCGCGGAACCGTCGATGCCCGCTACGGCGACATGGATGCCAACGGGCACCTCAACAACCTCGCCTTGGAGGCGATGCACGAGAACACTCGCGCGACGCTCAATGCGCAGGTGTTTCCTGGGGTGTACGAACTGGCGACGCGCCGGCTGCGGCTGGTCACCGCCACCCACGTCGTGCATTTTCTGCGCGAATCACATTGGCCCGCAACGATTCAGACCGGCGTCGGAGTTGGTCGGATCGGCCGCACGTCATACGTCGCCTCGACCGCGCTGTTCATCGCCGACGAGTGCATCAGCCTGTGCGACACCGTGCTGGTCGCCTTGGACGACGACGGACCCACACCCATCCCCGATGACGCTCGCGCCCGACTTGAGCCGCTGGTATTCCGTTCCGAGTGAGGTGGCTGTGGTCAGGCGGGCGCCGCGCTCCCCTGGCGCCCTTGGCAAGCCGTTGCCGTCCGCTCCGGCAACCGGCTCGCCGCGGCCCGATCGGTCTGCCGCCGCGCTCCGGCAGCCTGACGCCGCACCCCAGGCGAGCCCGCGTCGTGCTCCCATCGGCTCGCCGCGGACAGCTTGGCCCCTCGCCGCGCTCCGGCAACCTGGCACCGCACCTCCAGGCGAGCCCGCGTCGTGCTCCCTGTCAACGCGTCGCCATATTCTCCGACCAGCGCAGCCCGATTAGCATGGGGCACTGACAATTTCGTGTGTTCGTACGGCGGTTGTGCACAGTCTGGGTTTCCTCCGCAGCCGAGGTCGTCGGGGGTGGTCGCGGTCGGCTTTCCTCACTAGATTCGAATGCATGTTCGATCAGTTGGTGGCCGACACCGCCGGCACCCACGGTGCTGGGGCGGTCGGGGCGTGGACGAGGGTGGAGAACGCCGCCTGCGCGCGCCGGCTTGCCGCCATGGTCACCATGCTCGACGCTTGCCACGCCGCCGACGGATCGGTCGACCGCGAACAGTGGTGCCTGGACAACTGGGGTGCGGTATGCGCCCAGATCGGCGCCGCCCAACAACTCACCTCCGGGGCCGCCTCCCGACTACTGCTGGTCGCCGTGGCGCTCCGTGATCGACTCCCCCACGTCGGCGCCCTGTTCACCTCCGGGACCATCGGCTACCGACTGGTCGCCACCATCGCGCGCCGCAGCGGACTCGTCCGCGACCCCGCCGCGCTGCGTGCCGTCGACGCCGCACTGGCCGATGCGGTGCGGCAGTGGGGGCCGATGTCGGTGGACAAGACCGAGCAGGCCATCGACACGCTCATCGCCGAGTTCGACCCGTATGCGCTGCCCCGTACCCAGGACCGGGCCCGCGGGCGCTGCGTCGAGGTGTTCATCGACGACGCGAGCGGACTGGCCAACCTGTGGGGCACCCTGTTCGCCACCGACGGCAAGGCCCTCGATGCACGTCTGGACGGGCTGGCGGGCACCGTCTGCCCCCACGACCCCCGCACCCGCGATCAACGCCGCGCCGACGCCCTCGGGACACTGCTCGACGGCCGAGACCGGCTGACCTGTCTGTGCGGGAACCCCGACTGCCCCGCCACCGAGGCGGTGGCCCGCAGCGTAGTCATCCACGTCGTCGCCCACGCCGACGCCCTCACCGACACCCACCCGCCGGCCAACCCCACCCCCGACCAGCCCCATGGTCCCGACTGCGACAGTGGTCCCGACTGC
>CAWBRR010000025.1:0-33874 GCA_963791215.1 uncultured Actinomycetota bacterium
CCCTGCCGACCAGACAATCCGGCCTGGCCGGCAGGCTTTCAGACCGCTCGGCACGGTGCCTGGTGCGAGTGCGTGGCCGGTAGGAGAGGTGCCCGGCGTGCCAGACACCAGAGAGGCGTCGATCTCGGATGCGTTGACCCCACCCTGAGATCGACGCCTCTCGTCGCTCCACGGTGCCACCTGCAGCCAGGGTCTGGCAAAATTCCGCACCCGAACCCATTCAGGAGCACGTCGTGGCCGTAGTCGGCGTTCTGGCTGGGCCCCTGCGTAGGGGGTGTTCGTAGGCCACACGATTGTGTGGTTATTGTGCCGTGTTGTCTGCTCGTGCGGAGGGCAGGGGGTCGATTCCGGTGTCCTTTAAATCCGGCAGCTCGACCCCCTGCGGGTTAATACTTCGTCGTGGAGCACCATGCGGTCGATCATCGCCGCGGCGACGACCTGGTCGCCGAAGACGTCGCCCCAGCGGGTCCGCGGTTGGAGGTGACGATGGTGGCGGTGCGTTGGTGGCGGGCGACGACGAGTTCGTAGAAGTCGGCGGTGGCGTCGAGCGGTTGCAGCGCGAAGTCATCGATAATGAGCAGACGGACTTGCGCCAGTCGCCGCATCTCGGCTTCGGTGCTGTTATCGAGGCGAGATGCCCGCAGCCGCTTGAACCATTGCATCAGCACGCAGCATCAGGGTCGGGATTCGACGGCGCACCGCGATGTGACCCAACGCGGTCGTGAGGTGCGTTTTGCCGACGCCGACCGCACCGAGGACCACGGCGCCGTGGGCGGCGTCGAGGAACCGCAGACTGGTCAGGTCGGTCCACAGGGTCCGGTCGTAGCGCGCGGTGGCGGCCTCGTCCCAGGTGTCCAGGCGCATGGCGGGATCCAACCCGGCCGCTCGGGCACGTGGGGCTGTCGAGCTGGTGTCGCGGCGGGTGGCCTCGTCGGCGAGGACCAGTTCCAGGAATGCGGCGTGGGACAGGTGTTGGTGGCGGGCGCAGTTCAACGCCGAACCCGACGAGATCCGCATCGAGCACGACTTCACCGGTACCGCGGTGGACGAGGATCGAAGCATCCCGGGTCTCGCTTTGCCGCCGGGTACCGCGTCGGCGATCTCCCACGTACACCGCGGGTACATCGGTGACCACCACTTCTTCACGAACGAAGAACACTGGTACCTCGGCAAGGACCATCGCCCCCTCGGCGACGGTTTCTCCGGAAGTTCCCACTACATCATCCAACTCGACGGCAAACCTGCTCGAATAGCAGTGCAGATGGACCTCGAATCCACCATGTCCGACGAGACGCCGATCATTACGTACTGCTCAGTGGTGACGCTGCTGCAGGCGGTCATTCCGGTAACTCATGCGGATCCGCGGATCTTGATGCAGAACGCACAACCGCACTTCATGAGTGACTTTCGACGACTCGCACCGACCGCCCCCGCAGAAGCCCGTTGACGAAGCTCGTAGCCATCGGTGCTGGCGACCGCGGCGCCGAGGGGCGGGGACGCACGGCACTTGTGACCGGTGCGTCGAGCGGTATCGGGCTGGCGTTGACCACCCTGTTGGCGGCCAAGGGATTCAACGTCGTTCCCGTCGCCCGCAGGGCCGAACGTCTACAGACTATCGCCGAGAACCTCAGCGCCGAATGGCAAGTGGAGGTTGATCCCGTGATGCAGAACCTGCCCGCCGTGCCCGGCAGCCATCGCCCGCGCCGCACGGTTGAGCACCGCACCGAAGTAGTCCCCCTCGCGTAACTCGGCTTCGCCGGTCGCGAGTCCCATCCGCACCGGCAACTCCAGCGCCCGCTGCGCGGACACTGCGGCATCCACCGCCGACTTCGGCGAGGCGAAGGCGGCGCACACCCCGTCGCCGGTGTGCTTGAACAGAAAGCCGCCGTGCGACACGATTGCGTTGCGCAACACCTCGTCATGGGCGGCGAGAGCGATCCGCATGCCATCGGGGTCGGCCTCCCACCGACGAGTCGACCCCTCGACGTCGGTGAACAAGAACGTGACGCACCCCCGAAGGAGCAGCACCCGTCATGGCATCGCCTCGGCCCACGCGATGTGCCCTTCGAAGCCAAGGTCTGCGCCCATGGCCCGGTAGCGATCCCGATAGTCGCGATAGGCGGTCTCGTCCCCGTGCGCCTGTGCCACCAGTGCGCGCAGCCGCAGCAGCCAGATGTCGCGTATCACCAGACCCTCATCGGCTGGTGCCGCTGCCAACCGCTCTATCGCGGCGTCGGCTTCGGCCAAGTCGTCCTCAGTCCCGCGATCCAGCAGGGTCTCCACCAGAGCAACCGGCGCAGCACTGCCCATGCCCTCGCGCAACAGATGGTCGACGGCGGCGCGCATTATTGGTATCGCCTCATCGCGATCTCCATACCGAGCGCGCTCACGAGCCAAGTAGACCTGGACGATCAGTAGTAAATCGCCTCGGAAGTATCCCAGGCGTAGGAACTCGTCGCTGACCTCGGCCAGCAGCTTCTGTCCGCGGGCATGCTCGGTATCCGTTGGGCGGTGCACCAGCGCAAGGCCCAGCGTGATCTGGGCGTTCCGCACCGCGTGGTCATCACCGGATCGCTCGGCCATCCGCAGGGCATCCTCGATCTCACGCACCACGCGATCGTCGGACCGCAGCACGCCCATCGGTATTCCCACGAGGTAGGCATAGGTCACGACCCTGGCGTAGGACAGGGGGTCAGCGCTGCGGGCCATGGCCAGGGCCCGCTGCAGGTCGTCGCGCCATTCAGGACGGCCCAGGGCATACCGGGCAATAGCCCGTGTCGCGAAGGCGACCGTTAACGGAGACCCGATGATGAAGTTGCCTTTAGCCGGGTCTCCGTCGGCCAGCTCGATGACCCTTTGCGACCAGCGGAGCACGTCAGACATCTCGGCGCTCTCCAGCTTGGCGTAGATCGCCGCGAAGGATAGACCCGCCGTCAGGGTCGGATCGCCGAGCGACTCGATGAGGGCCATGTGTTCAGAGGCCAGCTGCGACGCCTCGCGCATCCGGCCCTGATGCGCGTGATCGATCACGAGCCCTGCCATGGCGATGGCCAGTGACGCCTTGTCCCCTATGGCGGTGCACAACTCGCGCAATTCATTGAAGCGTTCGCCAGCAACGGTGACATGGGCTCGAAAGGCGGTCCCGCACAACATGGTGCGCGGGGGAATGCGCATCGCGGTACGGTCCGGATTGTCGGCGGGCAGCGCGTCGGCGATCTGGCGGGCATGTTCCCAACTCACCCGCGCCGCACCGATGTCGCGGTTCGTCGCCCACGTCGCCGCGCGCATGTGCCAGCCGTAGGCGACGTGCAGATCACCAGCGGCCTCCAGATGTTCGGCGATCAGCGCAGCATTTTCATCAGCCGAGGCCGGGCTACGGACTTCGATTACGGCGGCCAGCCGCCGGTGCACCTCGGCACGATCGGATTTCAGTTGTGATTCATAGGCCACCGCCCGAATGAGCGGATGATGGAACACATACTCTGGCCCTCGGGTGAACCTCACCTGATCAACGAGTTCGGCCACCACGAGATCTTCGAGGATTGGTTCAATGCCGAGTGTTTTCAACAAGTCCAGGCTGAACCGCGATCCGCTGACAGCGGCTGCGCTCAGTGTGCGCTTGGCTTTCGGATCGAGCCGGTCGATGCGCGCGGCGATGGTCGCATGCAACGTCGCGGGCACGCTAACATCGGCAGCCTCGGTCGTCGACATGTAGGTGCCGCGCTGCCCGCGAAGCACACCGCGCTCGGCCAAATCGCGCACCATCTCCTCGACGAAAAACGGGTTACCCGCGGCCCTTTCGGCGATCTTGTGACTCAACTCGCCTACCGAGAGGTCCGGACCGAGCAGCTGCGAGACCAGTGCTGCGGTCTCCAGATCACTCAGCGGAGCAAGGGCGATGCTCTGCGCACCGCTCACCCGGCTCAAAGAACCGGAGTACTCGGGGCGGTAGGTGACCAGTACCAGCGACGGTGTCTGCGGGATGACGGTGAGGAAGTCGGCGATCATCGACTCGCTGACCTCATCGATCCAGTGGGCGTCCTCGATGACATAGACCGCCGGGGACTTGCGGGCCAGCGACGCGGCATTCACCAACGCCGTCAACCGCCGCCGACGGGCATCCGGATCTATCTTGGGCAACTCCGAATCAGGATCGGTGATCCCCAGCAGATCATCAAGCAGCAGCAAGTCTTCGGGGTCGGCGTCGGGGGCTTGAGCCCGCACTCGCAAGCGAGCTGCCGGGTCGTCCAAGCCACGCACGCCGGTGGTTGCCCGCAGCAGCCGCGCCACCATGTGGAAGGGCACGTCGGTGGCGTGCGATTCGCAGTAGGCACCGAACACCTCGACACCGCGGGCGGCGGCAATTTCGGTGACCTCGCGCACCAGACGGCTCTTGCCGATGCCAGCGGAGCCGACCACAGCGACCACCGCGCCGTGGCCCTCGATGGCGCGGTCGAACAAGCCCTGAACGGCGGACATCTCCCACGGTCGACCAACAAGGCTCGACTCAGTACGCCCGACGCCGCGATGCCCTTCAACCATGCCCAACAGGCGGCGGGCGGCCACCGGCGCGTCTGCACCCTTGATCTGAACCAGCTCAGATTCGCCGACAGTCGCTGCGCCCTCAACCAGCCGCGCGGTGGACTCGCTGAGCATCACCCCGCCGGGCGGCGCAGCAGACTCCATTCGCTGGGCCACGCCGACCTGCTGACCAATCGCCGTGTAGCCCAAGGAAGTCGAGCCGATCTCGCCAGCGATCACCTGACCCGAGTTCAGGCCCACCCGCAGCCGCAGGTCCACACCGTCGCGATCGTCGACCTCGACGGAAAGCCGCATGGCCTCCTCCTGAACGCCCAACGCGGCCATGCAGGCGCGAACAGCGTGATCCTCCAACGCCACCGGCGCACCAAAGACCGCCATGATCCCGTCGCCGGTGAACTTGTCCACCGTGCCCCCGTACCGCTGCACCACCGCAGCCGCCCGGTTGACCAGATCGGTCATGATCTCGCGCAGCCGCTCCGCACCGACGGCTGCCGCGATGTCCATCGAATGAACAACATCGGCGAACAACACCGTCACCTGCTTGTACTCCGCCGATCGGGTGGAGTGTGTGAGCGCCGCACCGCACTCGCTGCAGAACTTGGCCGTCGCGCCCAACTGTGTGCCGCACGACCCACACACCGGCCCCGTCGCGGTCAGTCCACCGCCACCATCCCCGCTGGGGTCCACGTCAGTATCGTTTCACCGCTGCTCGGCGATGTTCGTCATATCGCCGTGCCAGTGCGCGCGCCCGGCAGCCTCAACGCCGCGCTGACGCGCACGTTCGGTCAAATGTGCGCACTTCTTCGCGGGGTCGCGCGGTCTCTTTGTGGGCCGAGGGCCACACTGCGTGGTCCTGCGCTGGGTGGTGCCGCGCGGGAATATTGCAATTCGGAACGGTGTAATCCCACCCGTCAGGCTTGAACGGCGTGGCGAGCCGACGGGAGGGCCGCACCCACCGCAATGCCGGTAGTGATCAGGGACGAAATGCGGGCACGGAAGGTAAGCCAGAGTGCGATATCAGCGTCCGCTGACCGGGGCGGCGGGGTGGTGGCCCCCGGTTGCGGTGGGTGTCGCCGGGTCGGCCTGCGTGACGATCAGCGGGCCATGAACAAGACCGGGAGCGCGATCAGCAGGAGCATCAGGCCAACGAATGCGACGATTTCCACCTTGCACTCCCCAGTATTTGGCTACGCGTCGATAGTTCCGGCGACGGGGTCTTGCATATGACACGAAGACATTTGGGCCAAAGTTCAATCGGGTACAACGTGGGCGTCCTCCAGCGGGCCGTCCCCGGGTGAGTCCGTGCAGTTCACGCCACCCGTCTCGCCCTGAGTGCGGCGCTCAGCGTCCAGCTAGCTGGGGCCGCCCGTCCCGCTGGTGCAGTGAAGGTTGCAAACGGTCGGGTGAAGCCGAGATGACCCGCCTGCAATCACTGCTCCGGAAGATCGGAGAGGGCCAGGTACTGGACGTACTCAATGGTCGCCGGAATCGCAATCGTGTCCGAGCGCTCGCGGACTGCAGGCCCGTTACGACCATTTGGCCCGGGGTGCCGCCAATGGTCGCCGAGGCCCACTAGTGGGCGGGCTACTCGGTGCCCGCCAGTGCAGCATCGAGCGTGGAGTACAAGCTCAGCACGCTGTCCAGGCCGAGCAACTTCATTGGGCGGCTCGTACTCGGACCGTCTGCGATGACGGCAAATCGGCGTGCCTTACCGGCGGCGTCATTCGCCTGGATGAGCACGCTCATTCCGGCGGAGGCAAGGAAGTCCAGTTCTGAGAGATCAACGATCAGTGCGACGGGTTCGTCCGCGAGGCTGGCAGTGATCGCCTCGGTCAGTTGCGGGGACGTGAGCAGATCGAGCTCACCACGAACCGCAAGCACCACGATTCCGTCGATGCATCGCCGCTGTACGTCGAGATTTGCCTCGACTTTCGCCAGGGCGTCGCCCGTCGCAGTTGTCTCGCCGCCCGATTCGTCTGGGTCGTCGTACCAGCCCGGCGGTGTCTGGGCGGTCATGGGCGTAGCCCTCTCTTGTTGCAGCCCCACGGCGTCGATGGTCTGTGATTTCGCCATGGAGCCTTCCTCGACATCAGGGCCGTTCTGTGCCTGCAATTATAGGAATTAAACGGAAATATTGTCAATTTCACTACATCTACTTCTGTGTGATTCCGGTCACGCCGCAATCACTACGGCCTCGCCCCGCCAGCGGTGCCCATCGTTTTTCCGACCCGGGCGATCAGGGTGCTGTCAGACTGGAGCCCACCAGCGGAAACGGGGATGCGGCGTATGGCGACGGCGTATGTGGTGACGGCGGGTATCGGCGAGTCCTACCGCATCGAACGGGTCTACCTCGACGCCGATGAAGCCTATGGATTCCTGCAGGACTACAACGGTATTGCCCCTATTGAGCCTGTTCAGGTGGACGAATGGCAGGACGGTGCTCCGCCGTGCGTCTACGACGGCCCCTACTGGCGTGCGCAGTGGTGGGCGCGGATGCCGGTCGCCAAGCGGCGCGTCGAGCTGCGGGACACCGACGAGGGTGGACGGTTCGATGACTTCGCCATCCGCCAACAATGGTGGACCGGGGACGCCTTGCCGGAGGCCAAGGTGGTGCGCCGGGAGCTGGCCGGGACACCCAGGATCGAGGTGGCCGGGGTGTCGAAGGTAGAAGGTGGAGGAGCTGTTCTGGGATACGGTCACCCAGGTCAGGGCCGAGTTGGCGGGCGTACCCAGGAAATAGCTTCTCTTCGCTCATGCATCGAGTGGAACGAAACGGGGATGGCGACTCGACTTTGCCGCCCGGGTACGCCATCATGGCCTTCATGGATTCGCGCGCCCTGGAACGGCTGGGCCACCACGTCGTGAGTCGACGGGTGGCGCTGGGTTTTCGCACCCGCACCGATTTGGCCGCGAGCCTGCAGTTCACCGTGCGCACGCTGGCCGACATCGAGCACGGTGTGCGCAAGGCCAGCCCCGGCACCTACGCCATCCTGGAGAACAAACTGGCCTGGGCACCCGGCAGCATCGACACCATCCTGACCGGAGGGGAACCCACCGAGGTGGCGTCCACCCTGCACAAGAGCAGCACCACCACCCGCACGCAGGGATACGCGCTGCGCCCGACCAACGCCAACGCCCTCTCGCAGGTGTCCACCGAGGAATTGCTGCTCGAATTGCGACGGCGCATCATCGCCCCCCGCCACAGACGCGACAACACCTGGGATGACTGGGACGGCGGCCTCGACCCACACGGTGACTGGCCCGAAGAGGGTTAACAGCCAGCAGCACCGGACCGATCCCGTGACCGACCCTGATGCGGTCTGCCGCGCCCTTCGCCCTCGACACAGTTCCGGCGGCCAGCAGGCACGCCGCGGCTGCGTCGGACCCTCCGCATACGCTGCCCTGACTGAAACCCACGCCGAGGAGGAACCGGTGGCCAAACGCGGGACGCTCGACCAGCTCACCGCTGCGGTGGCCCACGCCGAGTCTGATCCCCACGAACCGCCCTCTCACCGCGGGGGAGATCGCGCTGCTCGACGACCTCGCCGCTCAGCTGCGCGCGGCGTTCTTCAGCGACCGGTCCGAGGAGATCACTGGTCTGCTGCGCCGCGTCTCCGCGGTCCGCACCGGGAAGCGTGACGCCGGTGTTCCCGCACCGGCCAAACAGTCACCCGCCGCGAAGAAGCCGGCGAAGGTGCAGAAGACGCCGCCGGCGCAGAAGGCGATGGCGGTGCAGGCGCGGTTGAACGGCGCCGACGGCCCCGAACCCGCAGAACGGGCGGCTACCCCATCGGCTTCTGACGCACCGGCCCGGAAGCCGAAGGAGAAAGGCAAAACAATCGGGCAGATCCACAGCGAACTGTCCGAGATGGCGGCCAAGCAGGAGCTCGGACGCAAAAGCCGCCAGCGACTCGAGGAGATCGTGAATGAAGCGGCGAGCCTTGTCTCGAAGGGTCCCGACTACCGGCGTCTGTACGAGCGGGCGCTGCAGATCCAGAAAAAGACCTTGACACCGCCGCGAGGAAGTAAGTGGCGTGGTGGCCCCGCTGGACTCGTCCAGAACTCCGGGCTCTCCCAAGGCGGCCGTGAAGTGCTCGGCGGGTTGCCGTCGTCGAGGCGCGGGCACTGACCATGGCATCAGCGACATCGGCCGGCGGTCTCCGAACACCGCTGTAGCCCCATCCCCGCGGCGATCACCTGCGCTCCTCCTCGGTGAGGCGCGGTGCGGTGATCTGCCCGCTCATTGCGCGAACTCGAACATGATCGCCCGGCGCCGTCATTCGTCTGGTCCGTCGAAATCGTCGTCAGGCTCGAACGGGTCTTCGTCCGGCTCGAAGCCGTCCCAGTCCTCTTCCTCCAGCGGCTCGGCGTCGTCGTTCGAGCTGGCGGTGGATCTCCGGCCACAACTCGGTGGCACGGACGCCCGCACCGCCTCGATGACACGATTCATCCGGATCATCACCTCGGCCATGCTCATTTCGCCGGCCCGCGACTCGACCAGGGCAGTGCGCAAAGCCTATGGAGCCAGTCAAACACGGCTCTGATACCCATAACCACGGCCCCCCACGGGGGTGGTGAGCCTTCGCCAGGGCAGACGGGCACCAGACCCCTGTAGAGCGGTCAACATCGAGCGAGCCAACCGAGAAAAATCCACCCCCGTCGGGGACGGCCTCACCCCCGCCGGGGGTGGCTCTGGACCAGTCGGTGAGGATGCCGTCTCCTTTGGAAGGCGACCGGGCAGGAGCACCCTAGCCGCCGAAGGCGGCTTCGTGCCCGAGCCTCAAAGAATCGGCGGGAAAGCCGTTGCAGGGCAACGACTCCGCGAAGTCGAATCCCTTACGCTGCAAGATATTTCAAGTATCTAGCAACCCCATGGGGTGCCAGATGAATTGCCTTGCGCCGCACAATGTGTGGTTCGGCCACTCAAACTGTTTTGCGCTGCGCCGCCTATCATTTCGTCATGGAGCTTCATGACGTATTGCTGCGCGTCGTCTACGACGGCCTCGACGACCGAGTCGAGCAAGGCCTCGACCGTAAGCGAATGAGCGTCCGCAAGCTCGCCCAGACCGCTGGCCTGCACTACCCGAACGTCGCTGCGATCTTCCGAGGGAAGCCCGCGGCTGAGTCGACCTGGCAGAAGCTCTTCGACGTGGCCTACCCCAGCATCCTGCTCGAGGAGGGGGACGGATCGTGACCGTCGCAAGGGCCACGGCCTCACCAACCCACCTCGAAAACCCAGAATCACGTTTCAGATCACGTTTGGGAAAACGCCTGAAACACCTCAGCGCCAACCCCGCCGACACCCATGCCCACCTGGACACTCACCCTCGAGCGTCGCACTCACCACACTCAGTGAGCATCACCTTCCACATACTCGGACCCTCCTCACTACACCCTCGCCGGGGGTGGTCGTGGCTCAGTCCGTGAGGATGGCGTGTCCTTTCGGACGCGGGAGGGTGGGATCGAGGTAGGGTCCCCGCCTCCAAGTGCGCGACGAAAACGGGTTTTCGGGAGGCCGGTGACGACGTGCGCTACGGATGATCCGTGGCTCGCTACAGCACGTAGATAGCACGCGGACTCACTGCTGACTCTAAAAATACCACCTGAACTGCAATAACTGTTGTGCCCCCGGCATGATTCGAACATGCGACACCGGCTTTAGGAGAGCCGTGCTCTATCCCCTGAGCTACGGGGGCGGGGACGGCAGCAGTCTACCCAGGCGGGTCAGCGGAGCTCGGCGATGACCTTCGCGAACGCCTCGGCATGCTGCTGCTGCACCGTGATGTACGTGACGCCGTAGGTATCCCGGTAGTCGCGGATGGTGTCGGCGATGTCGGACGTCGACCCCGTCAGCACCGCAGGTGTGCGCCGAATGTCGTCGTCGGACAACTCGGGCAGGAAGCGGCGGGCCAGGGTCACGTCCGCCACCCCGGAGTCGTCGGTAGGCATGCCGATCACGGAGATGTTGAGTTCGAGGTCGTCGAAACGGTCCGGAGCGGCGTTGCGGACGAACTCGATGCGGTCGGCCAGCGGATCGGCGTCGGCGGTGATGGGAATGCCGCCGGTCAGCCCGATGATGTCGGCGCGTTGCGCGGCGATCGTCAGCAGCTTGTCGCCATTGCCTGCGACCAGAATCGGCACGTCGGACGCGTGCTCGTTCATGTGCTCGATGACGTGGCCGAGCCACGCGACCCGCTGACCTGCGGTGGGGTACGGCAACTCGGCCTGCTCGAACTCTTCTTTCGCGTAACCAGCGCCTAGTCCCAGCTCGAGCCTTCCTCCGGACAGGTCGCGCAGCGAGGTGACGTCCCGGGCCAGCAGCGCAGGCCGGTAGAAGCCTGCGTTGAGCACGAACGTGCCGACCCGCAGCTTCTCGGTCGCCAGCGCCAGCGCCGTCATCATCGGAAATGGCGCGGTGGTGTAGAGGTGGTCCGCCATGTTGACCACGTCGTACCCCAGGCCCTCCATGCGGCGGGCCCAGTCCTGAACGGATTGCGCGCGTCGCGCGGCTTGCAGACCTACTCCGAAGCGAAACTCCTTGGGCACGCCCCGAGCCTAGGTCAACGGCAGCTCGGCGAAGATGGGAGTCGTGGGTTGGGTCGACCCGGTGCCGGGTTCGACCGTGAATGCCAGCGCCTTAGAGCTACCGAGGTCGGGGAGCACGGCCGTGGTCGACGGGGCGACGGCCGCGGCGTCCATGGTGCCCGCCGACTTTGCGCCGTCCGCGCCGACGAGCCACATCTGGTAGACGGTGCCCTTCTCGGGCGGCGCGACGTTGTTCATGACGAGCACGGCCGCGTTGCGTTCGCGCGAGAAGACGACCGTCGCCTTACCGCCGGTCGGGATGTCACCCGACACCGTGCGCACGTCGGAAGCGGTGAAGATCTGTTCTGCCGTCGTCGGTTTCGGCTCGGGACGGATGGCCCAGCCGATGCCGACGACGATCAAACCGACGATCAGCGCGGCGGCGGCGGACAGCGCGATGCTCTGCCAGTTCCTGCGTTGGGGCGGCGACAGTCGGGGCAGCGGAGCGTGGTCGTCGATGGCGGCCAGCAACCGGTCACGAAGCTGGGCCGGCGGATCGACGGCCGTCGCGGCGGACACCACCGCCATGGTCTCGCGCACGGCACGCACTTCGTCGGTGAAGGCTCGTGCGACAAGCTCGGGAGCCTCGGCCAGTTGGCGTTCGATTGCGTCTTGCTCGGCCTGTGATACGGCGTGCAGCGCGTAGGGCGTCGCAAGGGTCATGAGATCGAAGTCGGCCGGCTCGGTCACGAGACCCCCAGACATCTGCGCAGCCCGCGGATGGCATCGCGCATCCGTGACTTGATCGTCGCAAGGTTTGCTGACAATCGGTCCGACACTTGCGAGTAGGTCAGACCGTCGTAGTAGGCCAACTGGATGCACTCGCGCTGCGCATCGGTCAGCGAGCCGAGGCATTCGGTGACCTGGCGCCGCTCGTCTAAGTCGATGACGGCCTCGGCGACGCGGTCGGCGGGTAGGTCGACGTTGGCGGCACCGTAGCGCGATTCGCGCTGGCTGGCGGCCTGCTCCGAGCGCACGCGGTCGACCGCTCGGCGGTGCGCCAGCGTCATCAACCACGAGATGGGCGACCCTGCGTTGGGGTCGTAGTTGCTTGCATTGCGCCATACCTGCAGGTAGACGTCCTGCGTGGTCTCCTCGCTGTACCCGGGGTCCCGCAGCACGCGGGTGACGAGTCCGAACACCCTGGCGCGGGTGTTGTCGTAGAACGCGGTGAAGGCGTCGACGTCGTGCTGTGCCACTCGGCGCAGCAGTGCGTCGAGGTCGGCTGTCACGCCCGGTAGCCTACTGGCGAACTCGAGGAACGTCACCGTATTGACGATCTGGGTGGCCGTGGGACGAAAAACGATGTACGCGAACGGTATTCAGCAAATCCGGGACGGTCGGCCATGATCTTCTCGGTGAGCCTGGCCCCGGTCGCGTAGACCAGGAAGTACGACATCGCGACCGGCGACAGCACCGTCGACAGCGACAGCCAACCGGTGATGGTGATCAGCCAGAGTCCCCACCAGACGGATGCATCGCCGAAGTAGTTGGGGTGCCGAGTCCACGCCCACAGACCCCGGTCCATGATGACGCCCTTGTTTGCCGGATCGGCCTTGAATCGGCGTAGCTGGAGGTCCCCGACGGCCTCGAAGAGCACGCCGACGGCCCACACCACGACACCCGCGACGAGCACCGGGACCAGCGCGGTCGGGGTCGGCCCGAGCGTCGCGGACAGCTGGATCGGCAGCGAGATGAACCACGTGACGACGGCCTGCAGCAGGAAGATCTTGCGCAGCACGTTGACGGCCGAGAAGTCGCCCTTCAGCAGCGCCTCGTACCGAGGGTCCTCGCCCTTTCCCGCGGACTTGCCGATCATGTGCCAGGCCAGCCGGAGTCCCCACACCGCCACGAGGGCCAATAGCAGCAGCCGGCGGAAGGCGTCACCGGTACCGAGCGCGGCCCCGACGGCGGCGACGGCGACGAAGCTCACCCCCCAGGTGGCGTCGACGACGTTGTAGCGCCCGATGCTGCGCCCGATGAGGAAGGTGACGCCGTAGCCGACGACCAGGATCGCCAGTGCCCCGGCGGAAACGACGACGAAGTTCACAGGTCACTTCCCGTCGGTGCGAACGTCCACTGATAGACGTCCAGGTAGCCAGACTCGGAAGCCGGCCTCGGAGTACGCGAGGTAGAGCTCCCACATCCGCTGGAACACGTCGTCGAAGCCCAACGCCGACACCGCATTGCGGTGCTGCAGGAAGCGGTCGCGCCAGAGCCGCAGCGTCTCGGCGTAGTCCCGTCGCAACGACAGCATGCCCACCGTGCGCAACCGTGTCTCACGCTCGGTGATGCCGACGACCGCCTCGACCGAGGGGATGAGCCCGCCCGGGAAGATGTACTTCTGGATCCAGGTGTAGGTGTTGCGGGACACCAGCATCCGGTCGTGCGGCATGGTGATCGCCTGGATCACAACGCGCCCGCCGGGCGACACCAGCCGGTCGAGCGTGTGGAAGTAGGTGGGCCAGAACCGATATCCGACGGCCTCGATCATCTCAACCGACACCACCGCATCGTAGAGTCCGTCGACCTCGCGGTAGTCCTTGAGTTCGATCACCACCCGATCGGACAGTCCGGCCTCGGCGACGCGCTGCTGCGCCATGCGCTGTTGCTCGGCGGACAGCGTGATCGAGTGGACGTGCGCGCCACGCGACGCCGCCCGAATGCACAACTCGCCCCAGCCCGTACCGATTTCGAGTAAATGGCTGCCCGGACCCACGCGGGCGGAGTCGAGCAGTCGGTCGATCTTGCGGTGCTGACCCTCGATCAGGTCGCCCCAAGTCGGGCGTGACGTCTCGAACAGCGCACTCGAGTACGTCATGGTGTCGTCGAGGAACTCGGCGAACAGCTCGTTCGACAGGTCGTAGTGCTCGGCGATGTTGTCTCGCGCCTGCGTGAGGCTGTTGTACATCGAACGGGGGTGTCGGACGACGGCGAGCGGCCGGAGCCATTGCAGCGCAGGCGGAATGAGGTCGGCCACGGAGTTGGCGAACGCCGTCATCACGCCGGCCAGATCGTTCGACTCCCATTCGCCCGCCATGTACGACTCGCCGAAACCGATGAGTCCGTACCGGCCGACGCGGCAGAACAGTGCCTTGGGCTGGTGGATGACCATGGTCGGCAGCGTCGTATCGGCCGCCCCGATCGCCGAGCCGTCCGGATACTCCAGCCGGATCGGCAGGCGGGCGACGGCCCGGCGGAGCAGACCTTCGGCGATGCGCCCGGTGGCCATGCTGACCGGTCCGCGCGGCACCCGCGCCACGGCAGGCCAACGCTGCTGATCGGTTGCCGCAGTGGTGTTTCCGGTGGTCTGAATGGTCACAGCTGATCGACTTTCTCGCGCTCGACGGCGGGTTTCCGTGGAACCACCGGGACCCGACGTGCCCACAACGTGATGCCCTGGATGCGAATCCAGAGCGCCCCCATCAACGGTGCGACAGGGGCCACCAGCTGCAACCGCAACAGCTGCCCCACGGACGCGCGCCGCCGCGAGCCGCGCAACGTGGCGACGAATGCCGGCTTGTCCTCCCGGTGCAGCGAGATCGTGACGTCGAGCTCCTCGGCGGGACGCGGTGCACGCACCAGGTAGTAACCGTCGACCTCGTTGAACGGTGAGACGTAGAGCTTCTTCCTGACCGCGGCCGGCTGATCGCCGGTGGGCGGCAACAGGTATGCGTGGCGACCCCCGTAGGTGTTGTGCACCTCGGCGATGACGTGACGCACCACGCCGTCGGCGTCGTGGCACCAGAAGATGCTCAACGGGTTGAAGACATATCCGAGCACCCTGGCCTGCATCAGCGCGGTGACGGTGCCGCCCGGCAGACTGATGCCGCGTTCGTCGAGGAAGGCGTCGACGCGCTCGCGGAGCGTCTGGTCCTGCTCGGCGGGGGTCGAGAAGTGGTCGCGGGCATCGAACTTCGCGAACGGTCGCAGCCAAGCCGCGAGCCGCGGCAGGTTGTCGAGGTCGACGTACCAGCA
This sequence comes from uncultured Actinomycetota bacterium, assembly GCA_963791215.1. GTDB lineage: Bacteria > Actinomycetota > Actinomycetes > Mycobacteriales > Mycobacteriaceae > Mycobacterium. The sequence goes on from CAWBRR010000025.1 coordinate 15,106, forward strand.
GTAGCCGCGCTGTTCGAAGTAGTGGTGAACGGGCGCGCGGCGCAGGTGCGTGATGCGCGTCCGGTAGATGGCCGGCGTCAGCATGGCACCGTCTCCCGCTCGGAGGCCGCGGGCCAGTGCGCGCCGAGCCGCTCGGCGGCCCGTAGCCCGGATGCCGCGCCGTCCTCGTGGAAGCCCCAGCCGTGGTATGCACCGGCGAACACCACCCGATCGTCGTCCAACGTCGGCAACAATCGTTGAGCGGCAACCGATTCCGGTGTGTACATCGGATGGTCGTAGGTCATCTCCGCGATGACGGACGCTGGGTCGATCCGGTCGCGCCCGCCGAGCGTGACCAGGAATCGGCGTGGGCCGGGCAGGCGCATCAAGCGGGTGATGTCGTATGTCACCAGTACGTCGTCGGCGTTCGGTGTCACGAGGTAGTTCCACGATGCGCGGGCCCGGGTTCGACGGGGCAGCACGGAGTCATCCGTGTGCAGCTGCGCGTGGTTCGTCGAATATGGAATCGCACCGAGTACGGCGCGCTCGGCCGGGGTCGGCGTGGCCATCATCAGCAGGGCCTGATCGGGATGTGTGGCGATCACGGCCGCATCGAACTGACGGGGTGCGCCGTCGGCGGTGGTGACGACCACGCCTTCGGGTACCCGCTGTACCGCTCGGACCGGCACGCCAGCTGCGATTTCGTGCACTCGGGTGGCGATCGCCTCGACGTAGGACGCCGAGCCGCCCACGACGGTGCGCCACGTGGGCGACCCGAACACCGACAACATGCCGTGGTGCTGCAGGAAGAGGAACAGGTAGCGGGCGGGGTAGCGCATCGCCTCGCCTGGCGCGCACGACCACACGGCAGCCACCAGCGGTGTCATGAAGCGCTCGACGAAGTAGTCGGAGAGGCCGTGCCGCTCCACGAATGCGCCCAGCGGTTCGAGGTCGGAACCGTCGTCGGGCTCATCGTCGATCAGCTGGGTGGCGGCGCGGTGGAAGCGCTTGACCTCGAGCAGCATTCGCAGGTATCGCGGCCGCGCCAGATTGCCGGCCGACGGGAACAGCCCGCCGACGCCGCGGGCCCCGGCGTACTCGAGCCCGATCGCGTCGTCACGGACCGACATCGACATGTCGGTGTCGTTCGTGGCGATGTCGAGCTCCGCAAACAGGCGGCACAGCGTGGGGTAGGTGCGGTCGTTGTGGACCAGAAAGGCGCAGTCCACGCCGACGACCATCCCGTCGCCGCGGTCGACGAAGTGGGTGTGGGCATGGCCGCCGAGCCGGGTGTCGGCCTCGAACAGGGTCACCCGGTTTCGGGCGGACAGCACGTAGCTGGCGGTGAGCCCGGCCACCCCGCTGCCGATGACGGCGATGGATCGGCCGCGTAGGTCTTGTTTCTGCACGTTTTCTATTCGGAGCCACCCCTACGACGGATGGGTGTCGTTCGCATGGCGAAACGCTTAACCGCGCGTAATGTCCCGGACCGTGGCGATGACGCTGTTTCGCAACGGAACCGTGTGGATGGGTGCCCACGCGCCCACGGAAGCGGCACTCCTCGTCACCGACGACGTGATCACCGCCGTCGGCGATGATGCGGTCGCGCTGGCCGGCGAGCACGGCGCCGACGAAGTGGACCTCGAGGGCGGCTTCCTGATGCCGTCGTTCGGCGACGGCCACGCGCATCCGATGCTGGGCGGACTGGAGTACGTAGGGCCCGCGGTGCGGCCGTGCACGTCGGTCGACGAGATCGTCGAGGCGGTCCGCCGCTTCGCCAAGGACAACCCCGACGAGGAGTGGATCGTCGGCGCGTCATACGACGGCAGCCTCGCCCCGGGCGGGTTGTTCGACGCGCGTTGGCTGGACGAGGCCGTCTCCGACCGGCCCGTCGTGCTCAGGGCGTGGGACTACCACACCGTGTGGTGCAACTCGGTCGCGTTGGAACGTGCCGGCATCACCCCGGACACCCCCGATCCCGTGCTGGGCGAGATCCCGCACCGCGACGACGGCTCGGTGCTCGGCACGCTGCGTGAGTGGGGCGCCGTCGACCTCGTCACCGCCGTCATGCCGCCGCGCGACGAGGACGTCCGGATCGCGGCACTCGGTACCGCCGCCGACTACTACCTCGCCAGGGGCGTGACCTGGGTGCAGGACGCCTGGGTCGAGCCGGGTGACGTCGACACCTACGTCGAGGCCGCCCGCCGCAACGCGCTGCGCGTCAGGTTCAACCTCGCCTTCTACGCCGACCCGCGCCACATCGACTCCCAGCTCGAGCACTTCGCGACGGCCAAGCGCCGCGTCGAGGAACTCGGCTCGCCGTTCCTGACGGCCCAGACGGTCAAGTTCTTCGCCGACGGGGTGGTGGAGAACGAGACCGGTGCGCTGCTCGCGCCGTACTGCTCGGGCTTGCACGAGCATCCCGGGGGGCAGGAGCGCAGCGACTCGGGGGATCAGCACGGCATGCAGGTCTGGGAGGGGCAGAGCCTGGCCGAGGCCGCGCGCCTGGTCGACGAACTCGGCCTGCAGATCCACATCCACGCCATCGGCGACGCCGCGGTACGTCAGGCGCTCGACGCCATCGAGTACGCGGCGCAGTGCAACGGACCGCGCGATCGGCGCCCGGTGATCGCCCACGTCCAATTGGTCGACGACGCCGACCTCGAGCGGTTCGCGAAGCTCGGGGTCATTCCGTGCATGCAGCCGCTGTGGGCGCAGATGGATGCGCTGATGACCGTGCTCACCATTCCCCGGCTCGGCGTGGAACGCTCCGACAAGCAGTACCGGATGCGCAGCCTCGACGAGTCGGGCGCGCCGCTGGCGTTCGGGTCCGACTGGCCGGTGTCGTCAGGGGCGCCGCTGGACGGCATCGCCATCGCGGTCTCTCGTCAGACGGCGGAAGGCGAGCCGCAGGGCGGATGGACGCCCGAGGAGATCCTCACCATCGAACGCGCCCTCGACGCATACACCGCGGCCGTCGCCGAACAAGCCTTCGCCGAACGGGTTTGGGGCCGGCTGGTCCCGGGTGCGAGCGCGGACCTGATCTGGTTGGACCGCGACCCGCGTGACACACCCGCGCTCGAACTTCCAGCATTGCGCATTCGAGGGACGTACGTCCGAGGCACACTCGGTCATCCAGTCACACCGTAGAAGGGAACGCCCATGTCGGCAGAAGTCCCCGTCGACCTTCAGACCGAGGGTCACCTCAAACGCGCGCTCGGCGTGCCCTCGCTCGTGCTGTTCGGCATGGTCTACATGGTGCCGCTCACGGTGTTCACCACCTACGGCATCGTCACCCAGCTGACCGGCGGTCGGTTGTCCGTCGCCTATCTGGTGACGCTCGCCGCGATGGTGTTCACGGCCAGGTCCTACGCGCGGATGTCGGCGGCCTTCCCGGTGGCTGGCTCGACATACGCCTACACCCAGAGGACGTTCGGGGCGCCGGTCGGCTTCCTGGCGGGCTGGTCGCTGCTGCTGGACTACCTCTTCTTGCCAATGCTGAACTACCTGGTCATCGGCATCTACATGAGCGCTGCGATCCCGGCCGTGCCGCCCTGGGTATGGATCCTCATCGCGATCGTCGTGGTGACGGTGCTCAACATCGTCGGCATCGTCTCGGTGGCGAGGGCCAACTTCCTGCTTCTCGCGCTGCAAGTCATCTTCATCGTGGTGTTCGTGGTGATGGCGTTCGTGACGATCAACAAGGTGGGCGACGTCAACCTGATGGCGCCGTTCACCGGTGACGGCACGGTCGGCGGTGCGGGCCCGATCTTCGCGGGCGCGGCGATCCTGTGTCTGTCATTCCTCGGCTTCGACGCGGTGTCGACGATGTCCGAGGAGGCGAAGGACCCCACTCGCACCGTGCCCAAGGCGATCATGATCGCGACGGTGGTGTGCGGGCTTATCTTCTTCGGGTTGTCGTATGTCTCCCAATTGGTATTCCCGTCCAATCAGTTCGCCGACGTGGATTCGGGCTCGCTCGACGTGATGACGACAGCGGGCGGCCAATTCCTGAACACGTTCTTCACCGCGGCCTACGTCGCGGGCTGCGTCGGATCGGCGCTTACCTCGCAGGCGTCGGTGGCCAGAATTCTCTACGCGATGGGCCGCGACGGCATCATGCCGCGCAAGGTGTTCGGGCATGTGTCGCTGCGTTTCGCCACCCCGACGTTCGCCATCCTGGTGGTGTCGGTGATCTCGCTGGCAGCGCTTTGGATCGACCTGGGTTTCCTGGCCTCGATCGTGAGTTTCGGTGCGCTGGTCGCCTTCTCGGCGGTGAACCTCACCGTCATCAAGCACTACTTCTTCGACGAGGGCGAGAAGAACGTGCTCAACAACCTGATTCTGCCGGTAATCGGCTTCCTCCTGACGATCTGGTTGTGGTTCAACCTGTCGTGGCTGACGCTGGAGGTTGGGCTGATCTGGTTGGCGATCGGTTTCGGCTGGTTGCTGGCCGTAACTCGTGGGTTCCAGCGGCCAACGCCGGTGCTGGACATGGAGGAGTAGCGTTCAGTTCGGTGGCCACGACGTCGCGGCCGCCACCAGCCCGGCGACGAGCCGTGAGGTTGCAAGCGTCAATCCGTCGTCGCCGACCATGCCGCTGCGCGGGCTGATGCCGCGCACCCGTGGAGAGAGTTCGATCTGCGCACCGCCATCGCGTGGCTGATTAACTGGGTTGTCGGGGTGCATCCCCCGTAGTTCCCGGGGGATCTGCTCGAGGTCGGTGATGAGTTCGTAGCCGGGGATGACGACGTGGCGCGCGAGGTGCGCGGCCAGATCGCGGTTGCATCCTCCGACCAGCACCTGTGTGCTGCGGTTCATGCGGCCGTATCCGTGCAGCGACACCACCACGTCGACGTGGTCGAGGAAGGCCGCAAGCATTGGTGATTCCTCGGAGCGAAAGGCGTTGGACGACAGGTGGTTCGGGTAATCGTGGGGGTGGCGCACGACGTACAGCGACGCTCCGGACGCGACAGCCGACTGCTCGGCGATGACGTCGGTCATCTTCTCGAGTCCGCCACCGTGGATGGCCATGAACCCGAAGCGTGGACCGCAGCACGCTGGTCTCCGTCACACCGGGTTCTGGCGAGCAGCTCCGAAAGTGATTGCGGTGCTGATGGATCCGGCTCGCCCAGCTGGCGGGGCCAGTTGACTGGATCCCAGCGGTTGAGGAATTCGACCCATCGACTGGGAAGTCCGTGGTGTCCGGCGCCGTCGATGATGCGTTCCAGATAGCCGTCCCGCGGGGCGCCGGGTCCGACGCGGTGATCGACGTACACCCAGGCCTCGGCTGGTCCGTCGTCGGTCTGCACGGTCACGCGGTCGCGGCGGTACCGGACCGGCACGCCCTCGGCTCGATCCAACGTCGCCAGATCCTGATCGCTGATCTGCCAGAGGATGCCGTGGACTTCGGAACCGTCGAACGGCTCGACCGTGGCGACGCCACGCTCGTTGATGAGCCAGTCGTGATCGGCCAGTGTCGCGGGGCGCGGGTCGGTGGCGTCGGGACAGCGCTCCGTCATCTGCGTCACGGAGAGGTTGGAACCGTATGCAAAATAGCTCTGCATTCAGCGCGTCACGGTCAGGTAGATCAACACCACGTTCAACACGGTAATGATCGCGGCGACGGCCCACCCGAGGACCGTGGTGATCGGGTGGTTCACGTCGTCGCCCATAAGGGTCCGGTTGGCGGTCAGGCGGACCAGTGGAATGAGTGCGAACGGGATGCCGAAGGACAGCACCACCTGCGACAGCACCAGGGCGCGGCTCGCATCGACGCCGATCGCGAGGATCACCAGAGCGGGGATCAGCGTCACGAGTCGACGCAAGAGCAGCGGGTACGAGCGGCGCAGCAGGCCCTGCATGATCATCGCGCCTGCGTACGCGCCCACCGACGTCGACGCGAGCCCCGACGCCAACAGGCCGATCGCGAAGAACAGCGCCACCGTGTGCCCGAGCGTGCCCTGCACGGCGGCATACGCGCCCTCGATCGAGTCGGTGTTCTCCATGCCCTGCAGGTTGGTCGCGGCCACCAGCAGCATCGCGAGGTTGACGGCGCCGGCCACCAGCATCGCGATGGCCGACGTCGTAGCGCGTGATGCGCAGCAGCCTGCGGCGCGGAGCGCCTGCCTCGGGTTGGCCGTGCCGGTCGCGCGCGAGCCCGGAGTGCAGGTAGACCGCGTGGGGCATCACCGTCGCGCCGAGCATCGCGGTGGCCAGCAGGATGCTCTCCGGGCCGTCGAAGCGCGGCAGCAGACCGGAGACGACGTCACTCGGCGCAGGCGGTTGGACGAACAGGCTGGTGAGGAATCCGATCGCGATGACGAGTAGCAGGCCCGTGATGACCCGCTCGAACATCTGCTGGCCGCGGTGGTTCTGGATGGCAAGCAGGGCCAGTGAGACCCCACCGGTGATCGCGCCGCCGACCAGTAGCGGTAGGTCGAAGAGCAGGTACAGGGCGATGGCGCCGCCGACCACCTCTGCGAGATCCGTTGCCATGGCCACGAATTCGGCCTGCAGCCAGTACGCGATTCGGGTCGGGGTGCGGCTGTGGTCTGCGACCGACTCGGGCAGCGAGCGGCCGGTCACCAGACCCAGTTTGGCTGACAGGTACTGCACCAGGCCGGCCATGACGTTGGCGACGAGGATCACCCAGACGAGCAGGAAGCCGTACTGCGCGCCCGCGCTGACGTTGGCCGCGACGTTGCCGGGGTCGACGTAGGCGATCGCGGCCACGAACGCGGGCCCGAGCAGTGACCACCCAGGCCGCAGCGGCAACTTGGTGTCCGTGACCAACTAACCCCACCTTCTATCCGACCTTGCGAACAGAAAAGTTAGGCTAGCCGAAACATTTGCCGTCGAGCAACGAAGGCTCGGCTAATGCCGGGCCTACCAGCCGAAGCCCCAGCCCCCGATGCTGATTCCGAATCCGCCGCCGTACGGCCAGCCCTAGTACGGACCGTTCTGGACCGGAGGCGACGTGACGAGCTGCGCGCTTCCGTTCGTGGAGCACAACGTGGTGGTGGGACCGGTCTGCGTGCACTCTGGAATCGCTGCGGCTACGGGAGCCAACGTGATCGCCCCCGCCACGCCTGCTGTCGCGAAAACCGTTGCAAGACAACGCCTGTAGTTGGACATCATTGGCCTCCTCAATGGGCCAGAGGGAACTACCGGTGGCCTCCGCCACCACCACCGCCGATGATCAGCGCCGGTCCGTAGAACTCGTCATCCCACGGATAGGAGTAGACGGGCTCGGGTGCCGTGGCGTCGATCTGGACGTTGCCGGGGGTCGCGCATTCGGTGGTCTCGGTGCCCGTGTACTGCCCGCTCTCGCCGGTCGTCGTACAGGCGGGCAGGTTGGACTCGGGGTCCGCCGCGGTGATCGGGGCCAAGAAGAGGACCGCCGCGACGCCCGCCGATGCCACTGAGCCGATGAGAAGCCGAGACCGCACGGCGGCGCCCTTCGTTCAAGTCAATTGACAGTCAATTGCCAGCGTACAACCCTTTTCCCGTGACGAGAGGCAAGTCGATCGTCGTTCGGATTCCCGGGGCCGCGGCGACGACCTCGGGGATGGCGTTGACGACGCGCGCGGCCGTTGCCACCAGGCCTGCGTGGTTGTGGTCGCCGTTGGGGCTGCTCAAGCAGAGGTCGACTGCGTACGACGGTTCGCCCGTGATTTCGATGCGGTACGAGCCGCCCTCCTGGGAGGGCTGTGGCCAGTCGGGTCGCAGATCGTCGCGCAGTCGGGTGACGTGCTCGAGCACGACCGCCACCTCGCCGTCCTTCATGCCGCGCACCTCGAACCGCAGCGCGGCGGCGGTGCCCTTGGCGATGTGACCCGAGGCGATGTCGAAGTCCTCGGGCGCGGGCTCGCGGACGTAGGTCTCGGTGACCTCGTCGAGTTCGACGGCGATGCCGGCGGCCAGCTGTCGCACCACCGAACCCCACGCCAGGCTCAGCACTCCGGGCTGCAGCAGCATCGGGAGCTCGTCGAGCGGCTTGCCGAAGCCCATCACGTCGAACATCACCGTGGCGCTGTCGTAGGTGTCGTAGTTGATGATCTCCATGCAGCGGATCTGCTCGATGCTCTGACACGTCCCGGCCAGGGCCAGTGGAAGCAGATCGTTGGCGAAGCCGGGGTCGATTCCGTTGACGAACAGGCTGGCCTGGCCTGACGCGGCGGCCTCTTCGATGGGCGCGACCATTTCGGCGGGCAGGGTCTGCCACGGGTACTGCAGGAACACTGCGCTGCTGCCGACGACGTTGACCCCCGCGGCCAGGATGCGCCGGTAGTCCTCGAGCGCCTCGACCAGGCGGTTGTCGGCCATCGCGGTGTAGACCGCGCACTCGGGCTTGGTGGCCAGCACGGCGTCGAGGTCGGTGGTGGCCGTGATGCCCGTCGAAACATCAAGTCCCGCAAGCTCACCGGCGTCCTTCCCCGCCTTGGAGTCCGACGACACCCACACGCCGGTCAGTTCGAACCGAGGGTCGGTGATCAACTGGGTCAGCGCGTGCCGACCGACGTTCCCGGTGCCGATTGCGGCGACGCGGATGGCCATGCAGGTCTCCTTACAGGTCGGGGATGGGGAGGTCGAGGTTCGGGAACGTGATGCCGCCGTCGACCTCGAGGGTCTTACCGGTCAGGTAGCTGCCCGCCGGCGATGCGAGGTAGACCGCGGCGGCGGCGATGTCGAGCGGGTCGCCAAGGCGACGCATCGGGGTGGCCTTCTCCATCGGGTCGCGTAGTTCGTCGTTGCTCGCGACGATCTCGAGCGCGGACGTGAGGATCGATCCCGGCGCGATCGCGTTGACGCGGATCCGCGGCGCGAGGTCCAGGGCGGACAGTCGGGTGTAGTGCGCGAGCGCAGCCTTGGCCGTGCCGTATGCGGCGAAGCCTCGCCCCGCCACCCGGCCCATCGTCGAGGTGATGTTGATGATGCTGCCGCCGCCGGAGTGCTCCAGCATCAGCGGTACGGACGCCACCGTCAGCGCATGGGCGGTCGTCACGTTGAACGTGAAGGCGTCGCGGAGATCCTTCGTCGAGGTGTTCAGCAGCGCGTTGGGCATGGTGCCGCCGACGTTGTTGACGACGATGTCTAGTTTGCCGAACGCCTCGACGGCCACCCCGGCCAGCTTGGCGGTGTCCTCGGGGTGGGCCAGGTCTGCGACGACGACGTGCGCCCGGCGCCCGGTGGCCCGGATCTGCTCGGCGACCTCGTCGAGTTGCGATTGGGTGCGGGCTGCGATCACCACGTCAGCACCGGCTTCCGCGAATGCCAGCGCCATCGCCGCGCCCAGCCCGCGGCCCGCGCCGGTGACTATGGCGACCTGATCGTCGAGCCGGAATCTGTCGAGAATCACGTGTGCCTCCCTTCTGTAGACGGGCGACACGGTAACAAGGCGCGGAACGCCGCGTGGTCGCTTTCTGAAACACGTTCTAATTCGCGCCGAGTGTGCAGTCAAGGCGGGATTTCGGCCAAGAAGTCGCCCTGGACGCACACTCGGCGGGCGCTGGCGGCTGCTGATCGAGAAGGGCGGCTGTTGATCAAGAAAGCCGGCTGTTGCTCAAGAAGAAGGTGGCCTGCTGACGTACACGACCCGGCTGCGCAGGACGAGGTCCTGCAGCGAGCGGCGCTGACTGTCGAAAGCGACCCAGGCCAGTCCGACCGGGAAGACGACGCACGCGACCGCACGCAGGAGCGCTCGCACGGGTGGCATCCGTTCGCCCCTGCGGTCGGTCACGCGCAGCCCCATCACTACGGCGCCTGCGGTGCAGCCCGAAACCGCCCAGCAGACAGCGAGATACAGCACGGCGAGCACGAAGGTGATCGAGGTGGAGAACAGTGCGCTGATGTTGGGGAACGTGAACGCAGACGGGTTCAGCGCGAGCCTCGTCAGCACCAGTCCCACATAGATCAGGCCGATGAGCACCAGTAGCACGCCGAGGTCGACGACGGCGGCCGTCCCGCGGCTGACGATGCCCGCAGCGCGGGGGGAATCGGATTCGATCGACTCCACGGCGGGGTCGCTCAACGTGGGCCCTTGTCGCGGCCCAGAATTCGGTCGACCAGACCAGACACGGCGTCGTCGGCCCGCTCGCCCTGACTGCGCACGTCGTCCATGACTTCGGCGGTAACGCTTCCGGTGGAGTCGCGGATGATCGCAGGCAGGTCGATCCCGGCAACGATCTCGTCGGCCAGTCCAATCAGGTCGATGCGTTGGCGCACCAGACTCGTTCAGGTCCAGTTCGTCGAGCACCCGGTCGACGAGCTCCACCGCCACGGCGGTGATGGTGACCAGCACCGGCTCGAGCCCGCTCGACAGGAGGTCCTCGCCCCGCCGCTCCAACGAGGACCTAACGTCGCGCAGCCGACCGCCGACGAACGGCAGCCGTTCGCACGCCTTGTAGGTCTCGGCGGCGAGGCCCACAGCGGTCGCGGCCGCTCCGACCGTCACCGCGGTCACGTGATGCTTGGCGAGCCCCGACAAGTCAGTCACGATGCCGCCGTCGTCGGTTCACTTCTTCGCCGCAGCCTTCTTGGCCGGGGCCTTCTTCGCGGGCGCCTTCTTGGCTGTGGCCTTCTTTGCCGCGGCTTTCTTGGCCGGTGCCTTCTTGGCGGGCTCGTCGTCCGAGTCAGCCGACGAACTCGAAGATCCCTTGCGGGCCTTGACGCTGGCCTCCAGCTTGGCGAGCAGATCGGACACGTCGTCCGTGGCATCGAGGTCCTCGGGCTCGGACTCCTCGACGGCGAACGCCTCACCGCCCTCGAGTTTGGCCTGCACGAGTTCCTGCAGCTGCTGCTGGTAGTCGTCGCGGAACTGATCCGGGTGGAAGTCGTCGGTCATCGACTCGACCACCTGGCTGGCCATCTTCAGTTCGGCAGGCTTGATCTCGACGTCCTTGTCGAGCACGGGAAAGTCGGGATCGCGGATCTCGTCGGGCCACAGCAGTGTGTGGATCACCATTACGTCGCGCTTGCTGAAGTCCTTGACCCGCAACGCCGCCAGCCGCGTCTTGTTGCGCAGCGCGAAGTGGACGATCGCCACCCGGTCGGTCTCGGCAAGCGTCTTTGCAAGCAGCACATACGACTTCGATGACTTGGAATCGGGTTCGAGGAAGTAGCTCTTGTCGTACATCATGGGGTCGAGCTGATCGGCGGGCACGAACTCCACCACTTCGATCTCGCGGCTGCGCTCCTCGGGCAGCGTCGCGATGTCCTCGTCGGTGATGATGACCATCTGCCCGTCGTCGGACTCGTAGGCGCGCGCGATGTCTCGGTACTCGACGACCTCACCACAGACCTCGCACACCCGCTTGTAGCGGATGCGTCCGTTGTCCTTCTCGTGGACCTGGTGGAACTTGACGTCGTGGTCTTCGGTGGCGCTGTATACCTTGACCGGCACGTTCACCAGTCCGAAGGCGACGGAACCCTTCCAGATCGAACGCATAACCCAGTATGGCCCACGGATCCGTCAGCCCCGTAGCGCGGCGCGATCCGGGAGATCCGCGCCTGCACGCCCGACCACGACCGCCGACACCTGCGACGCCGCCCGCAGTACGCCCTCGAGCGTGTCGGTGGAGATGCCCGCGAGAGCCGCGCGGCGGCCCGCCCCCAGCAGGTCCAACGACCACAGGGCGTCGATGAGGCCGGTCATGAACGCGTCGCCGGCGCCGACGGTGTCGACCACCTGTACGGGCCGTGCTTCCACGACGACGGTGCCCGCGCGGCACGTCGCGAAGGCACCCCGCTCGCCCATGGTCACCGCGACCACGGCGGGGCCCAGCGCCTGCCACGCCCTTGCGATCTGCTCCGGGGAGCGGTGGGGGTCGATCCAACGCAGGTCCTCGTCGCTGGCCTTGATGACGTCGGCCTTCTCGATCATCCGGTCGATGCGGCCGAGGGCCTGCGCGCGGTCGGCGATCAGCGCCGGCCGCACGTTCGGGTCGTACGTGATGGTCGCGGACGTCCGATAGGTGTCGAGCAGCGCGGCCGTTGCCAGACACCCCGGATCGAGGAACGCCGCGATGGACCCGGTGTGTGCGATGAGCGGGGGAGTCACCTCCGGCGTGCCGGACAGCCGCCACTCGATGTCGAACTCGTAGTCCGCCGCACCCGAGGCATCCAGTCGGGCCAGCGCCGTCGGCGTGCGGGTCGCGTCCTGGCTGCCCGAAACGAGTTGCACCCCAGATGCTTTGACGTAGTGGACGATCTGCTTGCCGCGCGCGTCCCGCCCGACGTGGGTGAGGAAGTCCACCCCGCGGCCCAGCCTGCCCAACCCGACCGCCACGTTGAGCGGGCTGCCGCCGACGTGCTCTGTGCGGGATGCTCGCTGGTGACCTCGCTCGGTGATCACCGTGTCGCCACGCTCGACGATGTCGATGAGCGCCTCACCGATGACCAGGGCGCGTTCACTCATTGCTCGACTCCCGCTCGCTTCTGCCGAGCAGCTGCTCGAGGGTGGCGCGGGCGCCGTCGCGGTGCAGCGAGTCGAGCGCCCACAGATAGGCGTCCACGAAGCGCTCGTGTTCGGCGAGGTCGCCGAACACCGCGGTGTTCTGGATGAACGCGAGCGGATTCTCGAGCTGCGACTTCGCCAGGGGCACCAGCGTTTCCGCCAGCTGGTCCTGGACGTCGATCGGTTCACCCTGCTCGTCGACGCCCTCGGCGTACCGGGCCCAGCTGGCCACGGTGGCCGCGGAGAGTCGGATCGGTGCACCGCTTTCCAGGTTCTCGCGGATCACCGGCAGCAGCCACTTGGGGATTCGGTCGGATGAGCCGAAGCAGAGTCGCGTGACGGTGTCGCGTACGCCGGGGTTGGCGAAGCGTTCGATCAGGGTGCGCTTGTAGTCGGGCAGGTCGATGCCGGGCACCGGCAGCAGCGTCGGTGTCGCCTCGGAATCCATGTAGTCGAGCAGGAACCGGGCGAAGAGCGGATCAGCCGGCCGCGTCGTGCACCAACCGGTACCCGGCGAGGTAGGCGAAGTAGCAGAGGCTCTGGTGACTGGCGTTGAGCAGCCGGAGCTTCATCAGTTCGTACGGCGTCACGTCGTCGACGAGCAGCACGTCGACGTCCTCGAACGCGGGCCTGCCGTCGGAGAACGAGTCCTCGAGTACCCACGACGTGAACGGCTCGGCCGCTACGGGCCATTGGTCCTCGACGCCGAATTCCGTTGCCAGCGCTTCGATGACGTCGGGCGTGGTGACGGGCGTGATCCGGTCGACCATCGAGTTGGGAAAGCGGGTGTGGTCGGACATCCACTCGGCCAGCCCCGGATGCGTCCGTTGGGCGTACGCGGTGAACGCCTCGCGGGCGACGTCGCCGTTGCCCTCGATGTTGTCGCACGACACGATGGTCGGCGACCGCACCCCACGCTCGTGGCGCCGGGCGAGCGCGTCGGCGACCAAGCCGAAGACGCTGTCGGGGCCTGCGTTGTCGATCTGGTATCCGCCCTCGGTGATCGTCAGCGAGACGATCCGCGTACTCGGCGCGGCGAGCAGTTCGACCACCGCCTCGCGGTCGTCGGGGGCGTAGCGGTAGTCGACGATCGATCCGATCACCCGAGCCTCGCGATGGCCGTCGGCGTGTTCGGTGAGCAGGGTGTAAAGCCCGTCCTGCGCGGCCATCACATCGGCCATCTTGCGGTCGCCGGGCAGCACTCCGACTCCGCAGATGGCCCAGTCCTTGGTGGTCCCGCCGTCGAGCAGGCGGTCGACGTACATCGCCTGGTGCGCTCGATGGAACCCGCCGACGCCGAAATGCACGATGCCGACACCGATCTCGTTCCGGTCATAGCCCGGCTTGGGGATTGCGATTCGTGACAACGTCTCGTTGTTGAGCTTCATGACACGGTCACCACCGACTTGACGGTACCCGGCACGCGGTCGGAGTCCAGGGCTTCTGCGACGTTCTCCAACGAAAACCTGGCTGTCACCATCGCATCGAGGTCGACGCGTCCGGACTCGATCAGCGCGATGGCGGTCGGCCACGTGTTCGCGTAGCGGAATACTCCGGTGAGCATCAGTTCGCGGTTCTGGATCACCTGTGTCGGTAGCGTCATCGACTCTGCCCCCGAACCGACCAGCACGACGGTGCCGCCGGGGCGCACCGCGCGGATTCCGGCCGCGACGGCCGGAGGTGCACCAGACGCATCGATGAACGCGTCGACCCCGAGGTCGTCGAAGGAGTCGGAGCCCGGATCGAGGACCGTGGTCGCGCCGAAGTCCTCGGCGCGGGTTCGCCGTGCGGCGTCCGGATCGCTGACGATCAGTTCGGTCGCGCCGTAGGCCCGGGCCACCTGCGCGACGACGATGCCGATGGGTCCGGCGCCTGCAACCAGCACGCGGGCACCCGCGTCCACCCGTGCCTTGCGGACGGCGGCGATGCCGACCGACAGCGGTTCGCACAGCGCCGCGGCCTCGTCGGTGACCGCGTCGGGCACCGGGTGCGCGAACCCTGCGCCGATGGTCACGTAGTCACTGAAGGCGCCGTCGACGGGCGGGGTGCCGTAGAAGCGCATGTGCGGGCACAGGTGATAGTCGCCGCGTCGGGTCTCTGCGCTGTCCGGGTCGGGGCGCTGCGGTTCGATCGACACGCGCTGACCGATGCGCGCGGCGTCGACCCCGTCGCCGACGGCGACGATCGTCCCCGCCGCCTCGTGGCCGAGTACCAGCGGGGCTTCGACGACGAAGCTGCCGACGCGACCCTCGCGGTAGTAGTGGGTGTCCGAACCGCAGACCCCGACCTTCGACACGTGTATCAGCACGTCACCGGGTGCGGGAGCCGGAACGGGACGTTCTTCCACCTCGATCCGGCCCGTTCCGACCAAGACGGCGGCACGCATGTGTTTGGGAAATGAAGGTGTTGTGTACGTCACACTTGGATGTTAGCGTGATGAGCATCTACTCGCATCCCTGAGCAAATGCTCAGCTGTCAACCGAGAAGGACGGACCGGAAAAGTGGCGACACCGACGTCGAACGGCCAGGTGGCCCAGGCCACTGCAGCCGCCGCCAGTGTCTCGACTGCGAACCCCGAAGACCTCCGTCTCGCTCTGCGCGCCGCGACGCTGTACTACCTCGACGGACTCACCCAGGCCGAGATCGCCGCCCGCCTAGGGGTGTCGCGGCCCACCGCGGGTCGGCTCATCGCGCGGGCCAAGGCCAGGGGACTGGTACGCATCGAGGTCGTGGTGCCGCCCACGCTGCAGAACAGCCTGCACGCCGAGGAGGAACGCGAACTCGAAGTCCGCTTCGGGCTGACCGAAGCCGTCGTCACTGGACATGGCATCGACACGGGTGCGCGCGACCGACCCGCCGCGTTCGCCAGTGTCGGCCGTGCCGCCGCCGCCCTGCTCCTGCGCAGGCTCTCCGCCGATGACGTACTCGGGTTTACCTGGGGCCCGGAACAGGTCGCAGTCGCGACGGCCCTCGTCCCCGGGGTGGCGAGTTGCCGCACCGTGGTCCAGATGGACGGTGCGATGTCCACCGCGACATATCAGACCGGCATGGAACTGATCCTGACTCGCAGCGCAGACGTGTTGCGCGCCGACGCCATCCGGTTGCCCGCGCCGCTGTACGCCGACCCGACGACGGTGGCCTCGATGCGAAGCGACTCCGTCATCTCCCGCACGTTGGAGGCAGGCAGGCGTGCCGACACGATGCTGTTCGGCGTCGGCGCGGCATCCACGTCCACGACCTTGTTCGAAGGCAGTTTCCTCGACGGCCGGATGCTCGACGAACTGATCTCGCTCGGGGCAGTCGGCGAGATCGGCGGTCGGTTCTTCGACGCCGACGGCAGCCCGATCGTCAGCGAGTTGGCGCACCGCGCGGTGTCGGTCCCGCTCGAGGACATTCGAGCGTGCGCCAAGACCATCCTGATTTCCAGCGGTGTGGCCAAGCACCGCGCCACACTGGCCGCGCTGCGCGGCAAGTTGGCGAAGCTCCTGGTCTGCGACATCGATTGTGCCCGTTGGCTTTTGAATTCTGATTAGTGGAGGGTGATGTGAAGAGCACGCGAAGGGTGCTGCACAAGCTTTCAGTGTTGGCTGCCTCGGCCGGGCTGCTCCTAACCGCCGGTTGTAGCGGCGCGGGCAGTCTTGGAGCGTCGGCGAACGAGGTGACGATCGCCCTGGTGTCCAACTCGCAGATGACGGATGCCCAGAAGCTGTCGTCGGAGTTCGAGAAGGCAAACCCCGGCGTCAAGCTGAAGTTCATCTCGTTGTCGGAGAACCAGGCGAGAGCCAAGATCACCATGTCGACCGCGATGGGTGGCAGTCAGTTCGACGTCGTGATGATCAGCAACTTCGAGACACCGCAATGGGCCAAAGACGGTTGGCTGCTCAACCTCTCGGACTTCGCGAAGAACACTCCGGGTTACGACGAGAACGACTTCATCCCGTCGCTACGGGACTCGCTGTCGTATGAGGGCAACATGTACTCGGTCCCGTTCTACGGCGAGTCGTCGTTCCTGATGTACCGCAAGGACATGTTCGAGCAGGCCGGTATCAAGGTCAACCCGGATCCGAACTATCAGCCCACGTGGCAAGAGGTCGCGGGGTGGGCGGACCAGCTCAAGACCGACGACCGGGCCGGTATCTGCCTGCGCGGCAAGCCGGGCTGGGGCGAGGTGCTCGCGCCGCTGGACACGGTGATCAACACCTTCGGCGGACGCTGGTTCGACGACCAGTGGAACGCGCAACTCAACAGTCCGGAGGTCAAGAAGGCGGTCAACTTCTACGTCGACACCATCAAGAAATCCGGTGAATTGGGAGCCTCCTCAACGGGTTTCCAAGAGTGCGCCAACCTCTTCGGCCAGGGTCAGACGGCGATGTGGTACGACGCGACGTCCGCGGTTTCGGTGCTCGAGGATCCCAAGACGTACCCGGACCTCGTCGGCAAGATCGGCTACCTGCCCGCGCCCATCGCCGAGAAGCCCAACTCGGGCTGGCTCTACACCTGGGCACTGGGCATTCCCAAGGCGGCCAAGAACCCCGAGGGTGCCTGGAAGTTCATCTCATGGATGACCAGCAAGGACTACATGAAGCTGGTCGGCGAGAACCTGGGCTGGGCCCGCGTCCCACCGGGTAGCCGGACGTCGACCTACACGGATCTGCCGGAATACGAGGCGATCTCGAAGTCCTACGGACCGTTGACGCTGCAGTCGATCACCAACGCAACGCCGAACAAGCCCACGGTTCAACCGGTGCCGTACACGGGCGTGCAATTCGTCGGAATTCCCGAGTTCCAGGATCTGGGGACCCGAGTGAGCCAGCAGATCAGCGCGGCGATCGCCGGACAGAAGTCCGTCGACGCGGCCATGGAACAGGCACAAAAATACGCCGAGGTCGTCGGCAAGAGCTACCAGGAGAAGTGATGACGCTTACTGCTGAAACCGAGTCAGACGCCAGTCAGGGGGCGGTCGCGGAACGGGTCCGCAAGATCCGCGAAGCGCAGGACGTCGGCGTGAGTCGCGCCGAAGGATGGCGCAGGCGGGGACCGCTACTGCCCGCGCTGATCTTCATGATCGCCGTGACGCAGGTTCCGTTCCTGTTCACCCTGTACTACTCGACGCTGTCCTGGAACCTGGTTCGTCCAGGGTCACGGCAATTCATCGGATTGAACAACTACATCGCCGTGGTCCAGGACAGCCAGTTCTGGTCGGTGGCGGGCAACACCGTCATCCTGATCGTCGGCGTGGTGCTGATCTCGGCGCTGCTTGGCTTGGGGATCGCACTGCTGCTCGATCGCGCATTCCTTGGGCGCGGTGCGGTCCGGACGCTGTTGATCACCCCGTTCCTGATCACTCCCGTTGCGGGGGCCCTGATCTGGAAGACGACGATCCTCGACCCCAACAACGGCATCCTCAACTGGGTGCTGTCGCTGGTGGGGATCGGCCCGGTGGACTGGATCGGTCAGTTCCCGCTGGCGATGGTGATGGTGGAATTGATCTGGCAGTGGACGCCGTTCATGATGCTGCTGATCCTGGCCGGCCTGACGTCGATGCCTCGGGATCAACTCGAGGCGGGCCGAGTCGATGGTGCCACCGCGATCCAACTCTTCCGTGAGTTGACGTTGCCCCACCTTCGGCGATTCATCGAGTTGGGCGTCGTGCTCGGCGCCGTCTACCTGGTCAACACGTTCGATGCCATCTTCATGATGACGCAGGGCGGCCCGGGCGTCGCCAGCGCGAACCTGCCGTTCTACATCTTCCAGCGCGCGTTCCTTGGCTTCGACATGGGCCAGGCCGCAGCCATGGGCGTGGTGGTCGTCATCTTCACGATGATCATCGCCAGCTTCGCGCTTCGGTTGATCTTCAAATCATTCTCCGGCAAGGAAGAGGCGGCCTGAAATGACCACCACAGTTGAGCAGACCACGGCAGCCAAGGATTCGGGTGCGGTCTCGAAGAAGAAGAAGAGCAAGTTCAGCCCGTGGGCGTTGGTGGCGTGGCTCGTCGGGCTCGGGTTCTTCTTCCCGGTGTTCTGGATGGTGCTGACGTCGTTCAAGCAGGAGAGTGACGCGGCGACCAACCCGCCGAAGTTGTTCTTCGTGCCGACACTGGATCAGTACTCCGCGGTCTTCGAACAGGGCATCGGTCCCGCAATGTTGAACTCGGTGTTCGCCACCGCCATGTCGACGATTCTGGTGCTGCTCCTGGGTGTGCCCGCCGCGTTCGCGTTGTCGCTACGGCCCGTCCGCAAGACGTCGGATGCGCTGTTCTTCTTCATGAGCACGAAGATGCTGCCCGTCGTCGCGGCGATCCTGCCGCTGTACGTGATCGTGTCCAATCTTGG
>CAWBRR010000026.1:0-130706 GCA_963791215.1 uncultured Actinomycetota bacterium
CTCCATCAGCCGGCGCTCGCAGCGGTCCACCTCTGCCGCTGCCTCCCGCACCCGCAGCGGGCTCACGTTGAGCAGCAGGTCTGCCACCGTCGGCGCCTCCGGTGGTTGAGGAGGTTGCCCGGCAACCGTCTCGAGACCCACGAGGTTCTCCGCCACCATCTGCCGCATGACGCCGAGGCCACCGCTGCGGGTGACGACGCCGGCATCCGGCGCCAGCTCGCCGGTGATGATCCGCAGCAGCGTCGTCTTGCCGGCGCCGTTGGCCCCGACCAGCGCAACCTTGGCGCCCTCGCCCACGCGGAAGGACACGTCGTCGAGCAGCACCCGACCGTCGGGCAGGTCGAAGCGCACTCCGGCCACATCCACATGTCCCACGTCGAAGGATTGTGCGCGATCGGGGCCCTCCACCGCACCGGCATTAGCCGAGGAGCGGTCAGATGCTCTCGCTCACCGACTGCAGGATCCGGCGTACGACGACCTCGTCCGCCTCCGTGACGTTGACGACCACGTCCCCGCGGGTGACGTAGCCGGTCCAGCCACCGGCGGGCAGCGTGTCGGAGGGCGGGGTCGCGTGGACACCCGGCGCGGCGGCCGCATCGAAGGTGTCCGAGTCGAGGAAGAACAACCCGAGGTCACCCTCGCACTGCTGCTGGCGAATCGCCGCCCAACGTTCGAGATCGGCGTCGCAGATCGCGGTGTCCACCCGCTGCCAGTCCGGCGGCAGCTCCACCGTCACCCCGCGGTAGGACACCAGCTGCCAGCCGTCGTCGGTGGTGCCGGTGACCTGTGATGACGGCGGCTCGCGATGCGTCTCCTCGGTGAAGAGGCGGTAGCCGACGTACCCCGTGACGATCAGGCCGGCGATCAGGATCAGGACGATGGCCACGCGGATCTTGCCGAGCATGGCCACCTCCGTCGCTCGGGCTAGTCCTTCCGGAGCTCAGACGGTAGTGAGACGCCGTCCGGAACGGAACCGCTCCAGCCGGGCGAAAGGGCCCAGTAGACGACATCAGGCGTGAGCCCGCGGACCTGACCGTCCACTGTGACGCGGGGGCACCCGCTCACGAGGTCCACCCTGGCCGAGATGCCGGCGGACTCCAGGAAGACGACCTGGTGCGGCTGGCTCCCCTGGCTCGTGTCTGCGCACTCACCCGGCTCCGGGGCGGCCTGGAGGGCCCGCACTGCATCACCGGCGTCCTCCCCGAACAGCGCCTCGCTCTGCTCGAGCTGTCCTCGCTCGTCGTAGCTGCAGACGGACAATGCACCCTCAGGAGGGTTGGTCGCATCGGGCCTCAGGCGGTACTGGCAGCCGTTCGAGTCTCCGGTCGCGGGGATGGCATGCATCGAGTAGAGGATGTAGCTCGCCTCGGTGGACGTGCGGGTCGTGACGGTGACCAGCACCCCTCCGATGCCGCGGCCGCCGCTGACGTTCTCCTGCGGCCAGCCCTTCCCGCTCTGGTGCACCACCGGCCACTGGAAGTCGTCGCGGTTGTCGATCTCTTGGAACGTGATGCCGTAAGTCGAGGCCGGATCGCACATCACCAGCTCCGACGCGGTCCCTGGTCGTTGGATCCGCGGGGGGTCCAGGTCTCCCCCGTCGGCACACCAGTCGTTCAGGCTGCCGTGCACCCAGCTGTCGGGGACCTGGATGGTGATGCCGTGCCAGCTCTCCCACTGGTAGCCGCCGGCCAGGCTCGGGACGCTGTCCTGGCCGTCGCCGTCGTCGCCGTTCTTGTCGACCGCCGTGTTTCCGTGGTCGGCCGGTCCGACGTCCTTGCTCCGCCCGTCGTCGCCGCCGAGCGCGACCAGGGCGCCGGGCACCCCGATGGCGAGGGCCACGAGCGCGCGCCCCCGCGATGCGGCTGCGTCGCCTGCGGCGGGCCCGCGCCCGGGCCGCGGACGCCAGACCGGTGGCGGACGGCGCGCCGTGGCCGCCCTCGGTCAAGGCCTCGGTCAGCCGCTGCTCGAGGTCACTCATCTGCTTCTCCCATCGACTCACCCAACGACTGACGCAGTGCGGCCAGGCCGCGGGACACCCGGGCGCGGACCGACCCCTCGCGGATGCCGGTCAGCTCGGCGATCTCGGCGTACTCCAGCTGCTCGTAGTAGCGCAGCACGATCGCGGTGCGCTGCGACTCCGGAAGCGCCTGGCAGGCGAGCCAGACTCGTCGGCGGTCGTCGAATCCCTCACCCGGACCGTCGACGTACGAGTCCCGAAGCTCGGCGACGGGCGACTCCTTGCGCCGGAACCTCCGCCACCACGACGTGTGCGCGTTGACCACCATCCGGCGGACGTAGGCGTCCACGTTGTCGACCCGTGAGATGCGTGCCCAGCGCGGCAGCGCCCTGGCGAGCGCCTCCTGCACGATGTCCTCGGCGTCCGCGGTGTTGCCGGTCAGGGTGTAGGCGAGCCGCAGCAGCGCGGGGCCGCGCACCTCGACCCAGCCGTCGAAAGGCACGCTCTCTGGGCCAGGCGCTCCTGAGGCCACCCGGGCTCCTTCCACCGCTACCTGCATGCATCATCAACGCTGCTCGACCGGATCCTGTTGCAGAAGGGTCAGGTGACGGCCTCGGCGAGCGCGGCCAGCACCGCACCGAAGCCGCGCACCTCGTCGGGGTCCAGCCGCGCGACCAGCTCCTCCTCGTGGGTGAGCAGCGCGGTCACCGCCGCCTCGATGGTGCGGTGGCCCCGCGGGGTCAGCGTCACCGCGACCGCGCGGCGACCCCGGTCCGAGGGTGCCCGGGACACCAGCCCTTCTGCCTCGGCGCGCCCGAGCCGCTGGGAGATCGCGCCTGCGGTGACGAGGGTGCGCTCCCCCAGCTCTCGCGTCGTCAGGGTGTACGGCGGCCCTGAGCGGCGCAGTGTGCTCAGCAGGTCCAGCGTCGAGTCCTCGATGCCGAGCCGGCGCAGCGTTCGGCGCCGGTCGTCGGAGAGCAGCTTGGCCGCCCGCCACAGCGGGGTGATCACCCCGATCGACGACGTCGGGACGCCGGGGAGCTCGCGCTGCCAGGCCGCCGCGATCTCGTCCGCACCGATGTTGCCCATGGGTCTCCTGTACGTTTAGCTCTAAACATAACGCAGAGGAGTGGGCCATGTCCGGACGTGTCGCGCTGGTGACCGGAGCGGGTCGGGGGATCGGCCTGGCCGTGGCCCAGCGGTTCGGGGCCGCGGGCGACTCGGTCGTCATGACCGGCCGCGACCACGCACGCCTGACCGAGGCCGCCACGTTGGTCGGAGCCCGCCCCCTCCGCTGCGACCACACCGACCCCGAGGACGTACGCGCGCTCGCCGCCGCACTCGACGCGGAGCGACTCGACGTCCTGGTCCACTGCGCCGGCGGGAACCTCGACCTGTCCGATCCGCTCCCGGACCAGCCGACCCTCGAGCAGCTCGCCGATCGATGGCGAGGCAACCTGGAGCTCAATGTCGTGAGCGCGATGATCACGACCACCGCGCTCGCGCCGCTGCTGCGGGCAGGAGGCTCGGTCGTCACTGTCGGCTCGATCGGTGCCGAGTACGCCGGGTCGTCGTACGGCGCGGCGAAGGCAGCGCTCGCGGCCTGGACCGCCGGAGTGTCGGCCGAGCTCGGCCAGGCCGGGGTCTCGGCCAACACCGTGTCCCCCGGGTACATCGCCGGCACCGACTTCTTCCACGGCCGGCTCAGCGACGAGCGCCGGGAGCGGCTCATCGCGGCCACCCACGACGGCCGGGCCGGCACGGTCGAGGACATCGCGGAGACCGTGTTCTTCCTCGCCTCCGAGGGCGCCCGCCACATCACCGGTCAGGTCCTGCACGTGAACGGCGGCGCATTCACCACTCGGTGAGCCCGCGTTGTGCCCCAACTTTGGGCAGAGCGCACGATTACGGCGCTGGGCACATGGTGTGTACTGGCCAGTAGCAACGCCGGAGAGTGAGGACCCCCATGCAGCTCGAGCTGACCGAGGACGAGCGCGCGTTCCGTGACGAGATGCGCGAGTTCTTCACCACCAAGGTGTCCGAGGAGACGCGTGAGACGGTCGCCGCGGGTCGCGAGCTGACCAAGGACCAGCTGGTCGAGAGCATGCGCACGCTCAACGCCGCGGGCCTCGCCGTACCCCGCTGGCCGGTCGAGTGGGGCGGCCAGGACTGGACCGAGATCCAGTTCCACCTCTGGCGCGAGGAGATGGAGCGCGCCTGCGTGCCGACCCCGCTCGCGTTCAACGCGGGGATGATCGGGCCGGTCATCGCGCACTTCGGGACGGAGGAGCAGAAGAAGGAGTTCCTCCCCAAGACCGCCAACATCGACATCTTCTGGTCGCAGGGCTTCTCCGAGCCCGACGCCGGCTCCGACCTGGCCGGGCTGCGCACCACCGCCGTCAAGGACGGCGACGACTGGGTCGTCAACGGGCAGAAGACCTGGACCACACTCGGGCAGTACGGCGACTGGATCTTCACGCTGGTCCGCACCGACCCCGATGCCAAGAAGCAGGCCGGCATCTCGATGCTGCTCATCGACATGGACAGCGAGGGTCTCGAGGTCCGCCCGATCCAGCTGATCGACGGCGGCCACGAGGTCAACGAGGTCTGGTTCGACGACGTCCGGGTCCCCGGTGAGAACCTCGTCGGCGAGCTCAACGGCGGCTGGTCGATCGCGAAGTTCCTGCTCGGCAACGAGCGGGTCGGCGTCGCGCCCTCCGGCATCATCAAGCGGGTGCTCGGCCGCATCAAGGGGCTCGCCGAGGACCGGTTCGCCGACGACCCGCTGCTGCGCGCCCGGATCGCCGAGCTGGAGAACGAGGTCCTCGCGCTCGAGCTGACCACCATGCGCGTCGCGGCCAACTCGGTCGAGGGCAAGCCGGACCCGGCGTCGTCGGTGCTCAAGCTCAAGGGCAGCGTGCTGCAGCAGCAGGTCAGCGAGCTGGTGCTCGACCTGGCCGGCCCGGCCGGCCTGGCCAGCGGTGCAGGCGACGACAGCGACCTCACCGACTGGGAGCGGGTCGCGGGCCCGCTCTACCTGAACCTGCGCAAGGCGTCCATCTACGGCGGCTCCAACGAGGTGCAGCGCCAGATCATCGCCCGCAACATCCTGGGCCTCTAGCCGGACGACCGAGAGCGACGACGACATGGACTTCCTGTACGACGACGAGCAGGACGCGCTGCGCGAGGCCGTGAACGGCCTCGTGGGCAAGGCGTACGGCGACTACGAGAACCGACGCCAGGCAGTGAACGACGACCCCGGCTTCGACGAGAAGCAGTGGACGAAGATGGCCGAGATGGGGCTGCTCGGGCTGCCGTTCTCCGAGGAGGACGGCGGCGCTCGGAGCGGGCCCGGTCGAGATCGGCATCGTCTGCCAGGAGCTCGGCCGGGTGATCGCCCCTGAGCCCTACCTGACCTCGGTCGTGCTCGCCGGGGGGCTGGTCTCCGCGTGCGGCACCCCGGAGCAGCGGCAGGAGCTCCTCGGCGCCCTCTCCGCCGGCGAGAGCGTGCTCGCGTTCGCGCACGACGAGCCGGGCCGGGGCTGGACTGCGAGCGCCGAGCAGGTCACCGCGGCCAAGGACGACGACGGCTGGACGCTCACGGGCGTGAAGGAGCCGGTGCCGCACGGCGCCCGCGCCGACGTGCTCTTGGTCTCCGCCGCCCTCCCTGACGGGGGCACCGGCCTGTTCGTGGTGTCCGGCGACGACGCGGAACGCACCGGTTACCCGACGTACGACGGCACTCGGGCAGCACGCGTCGCCTTCGGCGGCACCGCAGCCATCCCGCTGGGCGAGCCCGGGAACGACCTGGCCAACAGCATCTCGACGGTCCAGGACATCACCCGGGTGAGTCTGCTGGACAACATCTGGGCGCTGGTCGTCCTCTACACATCGATGAACCTGCCGATCGCAATCTGGATGATGCGGTCCTTCTTCCTCGAGGTGCCAGGCGAACTCCTCGAGGCGGCCAGCTTGGACGGAGCCAGTCTGTGGCGATCGGTACGAGAAGTGATCCTGCCGTTGGTCTCACCAGGCATCGCGGCCACGGCGCTCATCTGCGTCATCTTCGCCTGGAACGAGTTCTTCCTCGCGGTGAACCTGACCGCGGTGAACGCTCAGACCATGCCGGTGTACCTCGTCGGGTTCATCGCCGGTGAGGGTCAGTACTGGGCCGTGCTGTCGGCGGCCGCAACCATGTCGGCACTTCCCGTGATCCTCTGCGGGTGGTTTGCCCAAAACAAGCTGGTGCGCGGGCTTTCCTTCGGCGCGATCAAGTAGACACCCCGAGTCAGACACCCACACGAGACGGAGAATCACCATGGCTGCAATCACCTACAAGAACGCCTCTTGCATCTACGAGGGTTCGGACAAGCTCGCGGTTGACTCGCTCAACCTCGACATCGCCGACGGCGAATTCGTCGTCCTGGTGGGCCCGTCCGGATCCGGCAAGAGCACCGCGCTGCGCATGCTGGCCGGCCTCGAGGACATCGACGAGGGCAGCATCGAGATCGGCGGCAAGAACATGACGGGCGTGCCGTCGAAGGACCGCGACATCGCGATGGTGTTCCAGAACTACGCGCTGTACCCCAACAAGACCGTCGCGGAGAACATGGGCTTCGCGCTGAAGTTGCGCGGCGTATCGGCCGCGGAGCGGCGCAAGAAGGTCGAGGAGGCCGCCAAGGTCCTCGACCTCACCGAGCACCTGGACCGCAAGCCTGCCAAGCTTTCGGGCGGACAGCGTCAACGCGTCGCGATGGGCCGCGCCATCGTGCGCGAGCCGCAGGTGTTCTGCATGGACGAGCCACTGTCGAACCTGGACGCGAAGCTGCGCGTGCAGACCCGCACGCAGATCGCGGCGCTGCAACGCCGGCTCGGTACCACCACCGTCTACGTCACCCACGACCAGGTCGAGGCGATGACGATGGGCGACCGGGTGGCCGTGTTGCGCTTCGGGAAGCTGCAGCAGTTCGCCGCGCCCAACGAGCTCTACGACCGCCCGGCCAATGCCTTCGTCGCCGGCTTCATCGGATCGCCCGCGATGAACCTGGTGACGCTGCCGATCACGGCTGACGGCGTCAAGATCGGTGACTCCACACTGGAACTCGAACGCGACGATCTGACCAAGCTGAGCGGCACAGGCCTCTCGGAGGTGACCTTCGGAATCCGCCCCGAGCAACTCGAGCTCGCCGACTCCGGTGGCGTGGAGGTCGTCGTCGACCTGGTCGAGGACCTGGGCAGCGAGGCCTACGTCTACACGCACGCCGGTTCCGGCGTCGAATTGGTGGCCCGGTGCAACCCGCGCACGGCACCCAAGCTCGCCGACACGGTCCGGCTGCACCGCCATCCCGAGGGCGTCGTCCACCTGTTCCACCCCCAAACCGGGGAACGCCTGAACTGACCATGCGGGTGCTCCGGTGCTGGGGGTCCCCCCGCTTGCGGCGGAGAGCGAAGCGACCCGGGAAATGACGGAGTTCCGGCTCCGGACACCCTCTGCGGGTCTGCTTGCACTGCCGTGGGACCGGCCCTTGTCGCAGTGGAACGTCCCCGACGTTCCACTGCGCGACATCGCCGTGGGGCCAAGCCGCCACCTAGTGAAATTCGTCGAGGCCGACGAATTGTTGTGGGCCGTCAAGGACATGCCCGCGCGGATCGCCGCCAAGGAGTACGACGTCCTGCGCACGCTTGAGGAAATGGGCCTTCCCGCAGTGCGTCCGGCGGGCCTGGTGCTACAACCCCAGTTCGACACCGCGATCCTCGTCACCCGCTACCTCGAGGGGTCCTGGCAGTACCGCCGGTTGTTCATGCGACTGCCGCCGGACCAGCCCAAGCACCGCGCCCGGCTCCTGGACGGGATGGCGGGCCTGATGGTGGAGTTACACCGGCACGGTGTCTTCTGGGGTGACTGCTCGCTGGCGAACACGCTGTTCTCCCGCGACGGCCAGACTCTGCAGGCCTGGCTCGTCGACGCCGAGACGTCCGAGGTGCATCCGACGCTGAGCCGGGGGCAGCGCCAGCACGACATCGACATCATGGCGGAGAACGTCGCCATGGGCATGGTCGATCTGGCCGAGCGGCTCGGTTGGCCAGAAGCGTTGCAAGACAAGTTGATCGCCGAAGCCGAACAGGTTCGGCTCCGGTACGACTCGCTGTGGGAACTGCTCCACGCGGAGCCCGTCTTCGGCTTCACCGACCGCTACCGCGTCGAGGGCACCATCCGGGCGCTCAACGACCTCGGATTCGCCGTCGACGAAGTCTCATTGCAACCCCTCAGGCCCGATTCGAGCCAGCTCCAACTCCATGTCGCCGTTGGCGATCGGCGCTACCACGCGCAACGCCTTCGGGAGCTCACCGGCTTGGACGTCGGCGAGGGGCAGGCGCGCATCCTGCTTGGCGACCTGCACGCGTATCAGGTGCAGTTGGGTCTTGAGGCGGGGTACGACGTCGACGAGTCGACGGCCGCCAGGCTGTGGGTGATCGAAGTCGTCACTCCCACCGAGCACGTGGCGCACGCCGCGCTGAACAACTCCGGCACCGCGATCCAGGCGTACTGCGATCTACTCGAGGTGCGGTGGCTGCTCAGCGAGCAGGCCGGGCGGGACGTCGGCACCCATGTGGCGCTGGCCGCACTTCGCGGTGACGTCATACCGACCGACGCAGCAGCGAAGATGGCGATCGCCGAAGTCCCGACGGCGCCCTTCGCCGTGCTCGAGATGGACGACTGAGCCGACTAAAACCGCGGGTTCGGTGTCGGGCGTCAGACCGCTGGGCAGGTCCGGCGAGAGACCGGTGCCGTCGTGGACGATCATCTGCGGCGACGATGGCGAGCCCTGCGGTGAAGGTCAACGCGACCAGCAGCGATCTCACGTCGTTGACGACACTCGGATACTGGGCTGGTGGAGCGTTACGAACGGGTCCGGCTGACGAACCCCGACAAGGTGCTCTACCCGGCGACCGGAACCACGAAGGCCGAGATCTTCGAGTACTACGTCGCGATCGCCGA
This sequence comes from uncultured Actinomycetota bacterium, assembly GCA_963791215.1. Taxonomy (GTDB): domain Bacteria; phylum Actinomycetota; class Actinomycetes; order Mycobacteriales; family Mycobacteriaceae; genus Mycobacterium. The sequence goes on from CAWBRR010000026.1 coordinate 8,958, forward strand.
CGCCATGGTGCCGCACATCGCCGGCCGGCCCGTCACACGCAAGCGCTGGCCCAACGGCGTCGACGAGCCGGACTTCTTCGAGAAGCAGCTGGCGTCGTCGGCGCCCGACTGGTTGCACCGCGGGACCATCAGCCACAAGTCGGGCACCACGACGTATCCGATCATCGACACCCGCGAGGGGTTGGCGTGGATCGCCCAACAGGCTTCGTTGGAAGTGCACGTCCCGCAATGGCGTTTCGTGGGAGCTGGCGATGACTCCGAGCCTGGCCCTGCTACGCGCATCGTGTTCGACCTCGACCCCGGAGACGGCGTGACGATGCCGCAACTGTGCGAGGTCGCCGGCGCCGTCCGTGAACTGATGACCGACATCGGGCTCGACACCTACCCGGTGACCAGCGGCAGCAAGGGCATCCACCTGTACGCGCCGCTGGCCGATCCGATCAGCTCGCGCGGTGCGTCGGTGCTGGCGAAGCGGATCGCCCAGCAGCTCGAGAAGTCCATGCCGAAGCTGGTGACGGCGACCATGACCAAGAGCCTGCGCACCGGAAAGGTGTTCCTGGACTGGAGTCAGAACAGTTCGGCCAAGACGACGATCGCCCCGTACTCGATGCGCGGCCGCGAGCATCCGACCGTCGCCGCGCCGCGCACCTGGGACGAGCTCGACGATCCGGACTTGCGCCACCTGCGTTTCGACGAGGTGCTGGAACGCGTCGAGCGCGACGGGGACCCCATCGCCCCGATCGACGAGAATGCGCCGCTACCAGACAAACTCACGACGTACCGCCGCATGCGCGACGCCGGCAAGACGCCCGAGCCGGTCCCGCAGGCCGCACCGGCGACCGGCAACGACGACACGTTCGTCATTCAGGAGCACCACGCCCGGCGGCTGCACTACGACTTCCGGCTCGAACGCAACGGCGTGCTGGTGTCGTGGGCGGTGCCGAAGAACCTGCCCGAGACCACCTCGGTGAACCACCTCGCCGTGCACACCGAGGACCATCCGCTGGAGTACGCGACGTTCGAGGGCAAGATCCCGCGCGGCGAGTACGGCGGTGGCGACGTGATCATTTGGGACTCGGGCACTTACGAGACGGAGAAGTTCCGCGACAACGCTCCGGACGGACCGGCGAAGGGCGGTGAGGTCATCGTCACCCTGCACGGCGCGAAGATCTCCGGCCGCTACGCGCTGATCCAGACCGACGGCAAGAACTGGCTGGCGCACCGCATGAAGGAGCAGCCGACCTTCTCGCCGACGGACATGGCGCCGATGCTCGCCACCCACGGGTCGGTGGACCGGCTGACGTCGACGGTCTGGGCGTTCGAGGGCAAGTGGGACGGGTACCGACTGCTCGTCGACGCCGACCACGGCGCACTCGAATTGCGCTCCCGCAGCGGACGCGACGTCACACGCGAGTATCCGCAACTCCAGGCGTTGGCCGCCGATCTGGCCGAGCACCACGTCGTGCTCGACGGTGAGGTCGTCGCGCTCGACGAGTCCGGGGTGCCGAGATTCGAGGAGATGCAGAACCGCGCCCGGTCCACCCGAGTCGAGTTCTGGGCGTTCGACGTGCTGTCGCTGGACGGTCGATCGCTGTTGCGCGCCAAGTACTCCGACCGTCGCCGCATTCTTGAAGCCTTGGCCGACGGCGGCGGCCTGACGGTCCCGGAGCTACTCCCCGGCGATGGGCCGGAGGCGTTGGAGTATGCCCGCGAGCACCGATGGGAAGGCGTCGTGGCCAAGCGGAAGGACTCGACGTATCAGCCGGGGCGGCGTTCGCAGTCGTGGGTCAAGGACAAGCTGTGGCTCACCCAGGAGGTGATCATCGGCGGCTGGCGCGCAGGGGAGGGCGGCCGCACCAGTGGGATCGGCGCGCTGCTCGTCGGCGTGCCCGACGACGACGGCCTGCACTTCGCGGGTCGAGTCGGCACCGGGTTTTCCGAGAAGGACCTCGCGCACCTCAAGAAGATCCTGGCGCCGCTGCACACCGACGAATCGCCCTTCACCAAAAGGCTTTCCGGTCCCGATGCAAAGGGTGTGACGTTCGTACGTCCGGAGTTGGTGGGGGAGGTGCGCTACAGCGAACGCACCTCCGACGGCCGGCTCCGCCAGCCCAGCTGGCGCGGGCTGCGCCCTGACAAGACGCGCGATGGCGTTGTGTGGGAGTAACCGCGACTACAGCAGCGCACCAAAGGATCGTCAGCACCTGCGGATCAAGATTCAGGCACCTGATAAGGCGAATCACTCGAGGCGAGTTGACGATTCGAGCCGTTAGCTGTTCGACGGTGGTGGTTGTGGTTGGAAGGGTTGGTACCACCACCAGTCGGCGCGTTCGCCGGTGGGTCCGGGGCAGGGTGCGACCGCGGGTGGGGGTTGGGTGGGAGGGCGGGCGAGCGATCCTGAACTGAGTGGTGTGCCGGCGGCGTCGGTGACCACGAGGTGATGGGCGGGTCCGGTGATGGTGATGAGGCCCCGATGGTGCAGCCGGTGGTGATACGGGCAGACCAGCACGAGGTTGAACAGCTCCGTGAGGCCGCCGTCCTCCCAGTGCCGGATGTGATGGGCGTGCAGACCGCGAGTCGCCCCACACCCGGGGACCACGCAGCAGCGGTCGCGGTGCTCGAGTGCACGACGAAGCCGGCGGCTGATCTGGCGGGTCTCCCGGCCGGAACCGATGACCTGGCCGTGCCGTTCGAACCACACCTCGCAGGTGGCATCGCACATCAGGTACCGGCGTTCGCGCTCCGACAGCAGCGCACCCAGATGCAGCGACGCGGCACCGCGCTCGACGTCGAGATGCATCACCACGGTGGTGCGCTGCCCGTGTGGCCGGCGGGCCACCTCGCTATCCCAACCGGCCTCGACCAGACTCATGAACGCCTCGACGGTGCCCGGCCGCGGCGGTGACTGGTCGGATACGCCATCGCCAAAGCCATCGCCGTTGCCGTCGGCGCGGTCGCGCTTCCACTGCGCGGTCAGCGCGTCGTGGTGGGACTGCAGGGCGGTGTCGAACGTCGCCGCCTCGGCGTGCGGAAGTTTGATCCGCCACGTGGTGGACTCGTCGTCGACGGTCTTGGTGATCGACCGCGGCGGTTCTGGCCGGGGATCGGGTTCGGGTCGAGGTTCCAGCTTAACCGCGGTGCGCAGCTGGCTGACCGTGGCGACACTGGCCAGCTCCGCATAGTGCTCATCGGAGCCGTCGGCCGCCCGCCCCGCGATGACGCCCACCTGATCCAGCGACAGCCGACCCTCACGCATGCCCGCCGCACAGCGGGGGAACTCTTCGAGCCGGTGCGCAACGGTGGCAATGGTGTGAGCGGTGCCTGATGACGTGCCGGTCTTCCAGGCCACCAACGCCGCGACCGAACGCGCGCCCGTGGCGCCCCAGAGCCCGTCGCGGTCCAGCTCGGCCACGATCTCCACGACGCGGCCGTCGATCGCGTTGCGCTGACCGGTCAACTCCGCCAACTCCTCGAACAACACCTCGACACGCTCAACCGGGCTCACCTCAGGAGCGAAAGATACTGCGGCCGAAGACATGACGTCATCATCGCAGAAGGGTCCGACAAAACCGGACCGCCCACGAATCGACGGTCGTAGACACCAGGGGTGCGCCGAGCATCACTGCTGAGTACTCGCGGCGGTCGACCACCAGTACGCGATCACGCTGCGCAGGAGCGCTTCGAGATCCTTGGCGCTGTCGACCCCCGCGATGCCGTAGGCAAGCCGGAACAGGAACCCGCCCAGAAACGTGACCACGGCGAACGCCTGCTCCTTCACCACCGCGGAGTCGGGCAGCGTTCCGGCGGGTTGCACCTGGGCCACCGCGGCTTCACTGATCGCCACGAAGCGATCCGCGAGGCTTTCGAACACCGCGCTCATCGGAGTGTGAAGTTTCTGTCACAGGAGACTCGACGGTATAGGTAGGCGTCTGTGAAGCCGGCGTTCGTCGATAGCCAACACAGCAGACGTGCTCACAGATCGAGGAGAGCGACGAACCCCGCAGTGACGTCGTCTTCTCGTGCATTGCCGCGTCGCCGACCTCTTCTACGCAGGGCACCTCGGGATCGCGCGAGGCGATCATCGTCAGCTCGAACATCTCGCAGCTGGGCGTGATTTAGATTGATTGCCAGTCAGGTCAACCGTGACCGCAGAACGGGCACCCCTGGGCCGGCCAGATCTGCGAATGCGATGGTGCGTCCGCATATCGCCAGCATCACGGCTACGCCCGGTCCGCGAATCAGTCGCCAACTACCTCCAATGTTTTCATGCTGTCCATCGAACTGCTGCGCGCGCGACGTCATCGCAAATGACTTCGTATCCGGCTGGTGAGGAAGTCGATGACGCGGGCCACGCGCCGATCTGGGATGCGGAATGCAGAGGAATATCCGTATCTCGCCGTGAACCAAAACGTCGGCGAGCACAATAATCGTCATAACGGGTGAAGACTGAGGGGATCGGCCTGTCGCCGCAGTTCTTCGGCAGATGTCGGTCGCTGGAGGCAACGATGCCCAAGCCGACGGGCAAGCGCGTCGATCCCGCGATATGATGCTGAATGGCGAGCCCCGAACTGGCACAAGAATCCCAACAGCTGGCGCGCGCGTGATCGCTCCGGCATCCACTAAACGCAAAGCCGTCGGTGAAATCACTGACCAGATGCGCAGCCACGGTTTTGACGTCCCAGCCTGCGCACAGACTCGCGTGGCCAACTGCTCTGGGTTGAGGCCATCGATCAATGCGGCGATCGACCTCCGCTCATCAGCCATCGCAAGGAACACTTGCTCACGTTCATCCGGACTCAACCGCACATCACACGATATCAAGAGTGCGCATCGCGTGTTCCGCCAAATGCGAGAGCAACGAGTCGATCTCACCGACACGGGTCGCGTCCAGCGCTTCCGTGAAATCGGCGACGTCGAGTTCGATTACCCGGTCGATCGTGCCCCGGAGCAGAGCAGATCGAGTCTGGTAGTAGAACGACGTCGTGCCGTCCGCGAACCCGGCATGCCGATCGACCCTCAGGTGCGTAAGCCCGCGCGCACCTTCAGTGGCCAACAGCTGGATCGCGGCGTCGCACAGGTCGCGACGACGCTGTTCACTGTTGGGCTTTCTTCTCATGACGGTCCCAACACTATCGACCAGCACGAAGACGGCGGACAGGGCTGAGTCATTCCGGCTCACCTGGCGATCAGAGTCGTGTCGAGTCGTCAGGCCCCCTACAACGCACCAACGCGGGTGGTCGAAGTTCCATTGCGCTAGTCCGGTCTATTAGACCCGTCTCCGGGAGCGATCCTGAATATCGGGTTGCGCGTCTGCAGCGCCAAAGGGGTTGTGCACATTGGTGATTGGTGAGGAAGGCGCTCGACTGTTCCGCCGTCGCCTCACAGTGTCCGATCATTAAGATGTCAATATGACTTTACAAATGGCGTTGACGCGGTAGTCTCCCTCTATGTGACGGGCATCACCGTCGCCGCCAGCGCAGCGTTCCGCGCGGGCCTAGCAATGAAGGAGTCCCTACATGACTGCACACGCGGACTCGGTGGCCGAAGCCGAGCTACCACCCTTAACGAGCGGCCCCCACCGAAAACGGATAGGCCTCATCTCGGTCGTCGCCTGCCTGGGCGGCCTGCTGTTCGGCTACGACACCGGCGTGGCCAATGGCGCCGAGGGCCCGATGGCCGAAGAGCTCGGGCTCTCCCTGCTGCAGCTCGGCGTAGTCATCAGCTCGTTGCTGTTCGCCGCCGCGATCGGTGCCCTGGTCGGCGGGATCATCTCTGACGCCATCGGGCGTCGCAAGACGATCCTGATCCTGGCGCTGTTGTTCTTCGTAGGCGTCCTGCTGGTGGTGTTCTCGCCGGCCGGACCCGAGCCGGGCACCTTCTCCCCGGCGGGGTTCGCGATCCTGGTGAGCGGGCGCATCGTGCTCGGGCTAGCGGTCGGTGGCGCCTCGACGGTGGTCCCGGTCTTCCTTGCGGAGCTAGCGCCCTACGAGATCCGTGGATCGATCACCGGGCGCAACGAGTTGGCCATCGTCCTCGGCCAGTTGTCTGCATTCGTGGTGAACGCAGTTCTCGGCGTGACCCTCGGCCACGTAGACGGGGTTTGGCGCATAATGTTCGCGGTCTGCGCGCTGCCTGCCGTGGCTCTGTTCTTCGGCATGCTGCGGATGCCGGAGTCGCCGCGCTGGTTGGTGGAGAAGGGCAAGGACGACGAAGCGCTGGCAGTGCTGAAGACCGTGCGTTCCAAGGAGCGGGCCGAGGCGGAGATCGCTCAAGTCGAGCTGGTTGCCCAGCACGAACGGGAGGCCCACCAGATCGGGATCCGCGCGATCATGGGCAGCAAGTGGCTGCGGCGCATCATCTTCGTCGGCATCGGTGTGTGCATGACCCAGCAGCTCACCGGCATCAACTCGATCATGTACTACGGCACCCGGGTGCTGGAGGAATCAGGCATGAGCGAACAGCAGGCGGTCCTCGCCAACATCGCGTTCGGCGTGGTCGCCGTCATCGGCGGAATCATCGCGCTGCGCAACATGGACCGGATCGACCGCCGGAAGACCTTCATGATCGGTCTGACGTTGACTACGACCTTCCATTGCCTAGTGGGTATCGCGTCGATGCTGCTACCGGCAGGGAACCCGGCGCGGCCGTATGTGATCCTCGTCCTCGTCGTCGGGTTCGTGCTGTCGATGCAGACGTTCCTCAACGTCGCCGTGTGGGTGTGGCTCGCGGAGGTCTTCCCCCTGCACATGCGCGGTCTCGGTATCGGCATGGCGGTCTTCTTCTGCTGGGTCACCAACGGATTCCTCGGGCTCTACTTCCCCACCCTGGTGGCGACCGTCGGGATCACCGGGTCGTTCTTCCTGTTCGCCGCGATCGGAGTCGTAGCGTTGTTCTTCGTGTACACCCAGGTGCCCGAGACCCGCGGCCGCTCCCTGGAGGCGCTCGAAGAGGATGTCTCGTCCGGGCAGATCTATGTCGGCATGCGCTGAGCCGGCTCAGTAATGACGATGGGCGGTGCCGGTACCGCGGATGCGCAGACGGATCTGAGCCGATTTCTGGCCGGAGTCGAGCTGTTCAGTGCGCTCGACCCCGCACAGCTGGCGGCCGTTGCGGCGGCAGCGACGGTCCGCCAGTTCTCCGCGGGTGACCTGGTGGTCGACGCGTTCACGGCGCCGCCCACGGAGATCTACGTGGTGCTCGCCGGCGAAGTCGATCTCTGGCATGACCAAGATCAGGTGACGAAGGCCGGTGACGACCGGTTCGTCGCCGGCGATGTGTTCGGCTTCTCCGCGATGCTCACCGAACGCCCTATCGGCCCGCGAGTGGTAGCCACCACGTCGGCAAGCATTGCGGTCTTGCCGGGCAACCTGGTCGAGCCGGCGTTCTACTCTCGCAGCGGCGCCCGGTTCCTGGCCGATTACATCTCCCGGACCCGACGTCAGGCCAACTCGGCCCCGCTGTTCAGCACGGTCGAGGACCTGATCGCGAGCACCCCGTTGGTCGTCGGCCCCGAGACGCCTCTGGCGGTCATCGCGCGGCAGCTTGCGGACCGTGACGTGCACTGCGCGGTCGTCGATTCGGGTGATGGCACCTACGGCATCGTCACCGATTCGGTGCTGGGCCGACGGGTCGTCGGCGACGGGATCTCCGCGGACTCCCCCGCACGCCTGGTGATGGTGCACCCTGCCACCACGGTAGAACTCTCCGGCTCGTCGGACGAGGCGGTGATCACGCTGCTCGATACCCGGGCGCAGTATCTGCCGGTCGTCGATCGGTCCGGCGCTCTGCGTGGTGTGGTCGGGGCACGTGATTTCGTACTCGCGCCGACGACAGCGGGGGTCGGGATGCTCGAGCAGATTCACCGCGCCCGCGACCGCGCCGAGCTGATCGAACGGGCCCGGCGTGCGCCGTCGGTTCTCGATGACATTCTCGACCGGGGTCTGGCTGTCGATCGCGTCATCCGGGTGTACTCCGCGATCGTCGACGCAATCGTCCGTCGATCGATCCACCTGGTCTTCGCCGACCATGACGACCTTGCCCTCGACCAGTTCACCTGGCTCTTCCTGGGCAGTCACGGCCGTCGTGAAGCGGTGCCCTGCTCGGACGTCGACGTGGCCATCGCCTTCGACGACGACGTCCCCCTAGAGACGATGGTGCTGTTCCGCCGCGCGTTCGGCGAGGTCAACGAACTGCTCACCGCCGCGGGGCTCGGTGTCGACGTCAATGGCGCCAACGCGTCGAACAATGCTTTCTCCCGGACGAACGGCGAGTGGCGAGCCGCGGCGACGCGCTGGCTGACGGCACCCGAGGAGCACTCCCGCGCGACCATGGCGGTCCACCGCACGGGCCTGGCCGTCATCGCGTCCCTACTGGTGGACGCCCGGCCCATCCACGGCACACCCGGACTGCCGGAGGTGGCACGGGTGTTCACCGAATTCCGGCAGCATCCTGCGGCGATGGATCTGCTGCTGTCGGAATCGGTATCGCACCGGGCCAAGGAGCGGGAGCGCACACTTCGCGACGTGTTCACCGGCAAGGGCGACACCTTCGATGTCAAAACCCATGGGCTGCTACCGGTGGTGAGCATCGCCCGGTGGGCCGCGCTTGGCGTCGGTTCCACCGAACTGCAGACCGTCAAACGACTCCGCGACGCGTCCGGCTCGGCCATCCTGCCCAGCGCCGAGGCCGACCGCCTGATCGAGGTTTTCGAGATCCTGCAACGAATGCGACTGCGCCATCACCTGAATCGGCTCCGCCACGGTCAGCAACCCAGCGACCTGATCGACCGCGACGAACTGTCACCGATCGAACGCAGCATGATCGGCCAGGCCGTCCGGGAGATCAACACCATCGCGCGCCGGATGGACCGCGTCGCCCTCCGCCCCAGACCGCTTACCCGGCCGGCCCGGCGAAAGGCAACCTGACTGCGATGCGAATCGCCGTCATCGGTGACGTCGGTGGACACGCCAAACCACTGCGCCACGAGCTCGCCCGCCTCGGCGCGCGCCCCGACGGCTCTCTACCCGAGGATCTGATCATCATCCAGGTCGGTGATCTGATCCATCGTGGACCCGACTCCGCTGAGGTGGTCGACATCGTCGACCGCTACCTGCGCACCCAGCCCACCCAGTGGATCCAGCTCATCGGTAACCATGAGGCACACTACCTGCAGCCACCAGTCTTCGCCTGGCCAGAAACATTGAGCCGCAAGCACATCCGCGTCCTCAATTCCTGGTGGCAAAACGGTACCGCGGCCGTCGCCGCCGCGGTCGAAACCACCACCTATGAGTCCTTCCTCATCACCCACGCCGGCGTTACGGCAGAATTCTGGGCCAGCATTCTCGGCGGCCCGCCCACCGCCGCCGAGGCCGCCCGCCGGATCAACGACCTTGCGAAAGCAGACGCCGATGCGGTGTTCCGCGCCGGCATCTTCCTGCACGGAACAACCGCCCCGGATGCCGGGCCGTTGTGGGCGGACACCACCACCGAATTGGTGCCCGGGTGGGCGGACCGCCAGATGCCGTTCAGTCAGATCCACGGCCACAGCAGCATCACCACATGGCGCGAAGACGACACCACTGTTCCAAGGACCGGCGTCGAAGCCCTCGTCACCAGCGACCTCGCCGCCAAACACGAAACGGTCTACCTCGCGGGCGGGCGGCTCATCGGCATCGATCCTGACCACCGCGACACGTCGACAACCCTATGGCGCGCATTTGAACTCAGCGGCACCGTTACGGCCCGCTGACATGAAGTCGAATTCAGCGACGGCAAGTCGGCGACTGCGTCGCGTTTTCCGGCCAGCAGCCCGCCGTCTCGGCGAGCAGCTGATCGACGACGTCGGTCAGGTGGCCGCGGCGGCATAGGGCCCGACGCTGACGGGCTGCTGATGTGCCGCCCATCAACACTTGCCGGGTCAGCTCATTGATCATCGGCCAGTCCCCAGCCGTCTCAAGATGCGGGCGCAGCGATCGCACCAGGTCGGTGACAACTTCGGCGGCGGGCCGGCTGCTGGGACCGCTGACGTCGACGAGCTCGCCCTCCAGCCCGGAGCGGGCGGCCCGCCACAACGCGGCCCGGCCCAGCGGCGCGGCGACCTCGACTGCCGGAGCGCCCGCGCGCAACGCCTCTAGCTCGCGCTCAACCAGTGCCCGGAACAGTCCGGCGATCAGCACGATGGTATCGACCGACGGACAGCTGTCACACACCCTAAGTTCCAGGGTCGGCGCCGCGAGCGCCGGCCGGACGTCGAAGTAAACCATCCCGGCGTCGGTGATCACCCCGCTGGCCACGAGGTCGTCGACAAGCCGGTCATATTCGGCAGCCGACGACACCGGCGGGGCCGGTCCCGTCGTGGGCCAGCGCTGCCACACCAAGGTGCGCGCGCTGGAATAGCCGGTGTCGGATCCGTCGGCCCAGAAGGGCGAGCTGGCACTCAGAGCCAGCAGCGTTGGCAGGTACGGCGCGACCCGATGGGCCACCGCGACGGACTCATCGCGGTCGTCCACGCCGACGTGCACCTGGGTTCCGCAGATGAGTTGTTCGCGGGCGAGTAGCTGGTAGTCGGAGAGCATCTGCCGATAACGGGCGGTCTCGGTGACCTCCATCTCGGCGGGCACCGACAACGGCACCGCCCCCGCCGCGACCACGCCCATGGCGAGCTTGGCGGCGGCATCCACCAGGACCCGGCGGTGGCTCTGCAGATCGGCGTGCAGGCCGTCCAGGGTGTGGGCCACACCGCTGTTCATCTCGACCACGCAGCGCTGCAGCTCGGCCACGTAGCTCGTGGACAATCCGTCAAGCAATTCAGGTGCGCGGGCGGTCAGCCGTCTGGTCTTCAGGTCAACGACGTGAAACTCCTCCTCGACGCCCAAAGTTCGCGGCATGACACCTCATAATTCGTGACCGTAATTGACGCTCAGTCAGACCGGTGTTCACCGAGCTCGCGGTCGGTAAACAGCAATGTTTGACGGCACCGCCAATCTTCACCGGCCCTGGGCGCGCTCGGCTCGCCGCCAACTCGTCGGTCGAGTACGTACCCCCCGGGTTTACTCAGCAGCCGTCTGGGGGACGACAGAAGGCATGTCTAAGTGGATCGGGCAGCGGGCCATCGAGCGCCATCTGTCAGCCGCCGACGAGCGGTTCGGACTGCGCCTCGGTGCCGGCTTGGTCGCCACCATCGTCGCCGCGGTCACGTTCGCGCTGCTCCTGGTGCTCGTCCGCGCGGGCTGGGCGCCGCTGCGCCGGATGGACACCGGGGTAGCAGCGACATTCAACCGGATCGACACCGGTCAGCCGGAGCTGACGAAGGCGGCCGAGATCGTCAGCGACGTCTTCGGCCCGAACGTGTTCCGCGTCGCGCTCACGGTAATTGCGCTGGTGTACGTGATCCGTGGCGAGCGGCACCACGCGACCTGGCTTGTCATCACGGTCTTCGGTGGCGCCGCGCTCGGCTTCGGGCTGAAGGAGATCGTCGGCCGGGCCCGCCCGGTACTGCCGGATCCGGTTTCGACGGCGCCCGGGCTGTCGTTTCCGTCTGGTCATGCGCTCGGGGCATCTATCGGCTGCTGCCTGCTGCTGCTGATCACTCTCCGCTTCCTGCCGCGCGGCGGCCGCGTCGCCGCCGTCATCGCGGCCGCATTGATCGTCGGCGCCGTCGCGCTCGCGCGGGTGGTGCTCGGCGTCCATTTCGTCAGCGATGTCCTGGCCGGCATCGCGCTCGGCATCGGTTGGGTGGCCGTGACGACTTGGGCCTACGTCGCATGGCGGCGCGAGACCGGGCAGCCGGTCGAGCGGCCAGCCGATGTGGGCACCCCCGAGCAGCCCGTCGCAGGGCGCTGATCTGGCGGTTTCCCGAACTGACCGCCAGGGAGTCAATTAACGGCGGCGTGGGTACCCCACAGCATGCCTTCACAAGGTTTCGGTGGCATCGTCCGTGACGTCCGGTGGCTACTCGTTCCGGCCGCTTGCCTTCTCGCGTTGATGGTTGGGTTGGGTGTCCTCCTCACCGATGTCCTCCCCGCCACGGCGCTCGGGAAGTGGGACGCCGAGGTGCCCAAACGGTTGGTGGAATACCGCCAGCAAGACGGCATCTCGGAGAGCAAGCTCATCACGACGCTTTCGGAGACGCTCACCATCGTCACCCTCACGACGCTCGCCGCGGCGTTGTGCCGCTGGAAGTTTGGCCGCTGGAGCGAGTCCTTGGTCGTCGTCTACGCGGTGGTCGGCGAGACGGCCATCTTCACGACGACGACGCTGTTCATCGACCGCCCGCGGCCAAGCGTCCCGCACCTCGACGAAGCGCCGCCGACCTCCTCCTTCCCCTCAGGCCACACCGCTGCTGCCGTCTGCTTCTACGGCTCGATTGCCGCAATCATCCTCTGGCACAGTCGGCATCGGTGGATCAGTGTCGTCGCCGTTGTTGTCGGCGCCGCGTTGCCCCTGCTGATCGCCGTCAGCCGCGTGTACCGCGGCATGCACTACCCGACCGACGTACTCGCCGGCGCGCTGCTCGGCGCGATCTGGCTGACCGTCGTCATCTTCTACGTGCGCACCCATGATGCTGGCGGCCGGCGCGACGCGGCCGTCGACGCCGACCGGCGCTTGGTGAGCGGATAACCATGCGCGCCATAGTCCTTGGCGACGACGGCCGCTCAACCGAGTGAGGAGCCTGAGATGAGCACCGCGACACGCGTGCCGGAGACGACCACCATCTCCGGCGACGAGCTCTCCGCAGACGACGCTGTCACGACCCTACGGCGATACGGGCATTGGAAACTCGTCAAGAACTCGTTCATCCGCTTCAGGTACGCCGATGGCTTCACCAATGCGCGTGCCCTCGCGCTGCAGTTCTGCCTGTCTTTCATCCCGCTCATCATCGCGGTCGTCGGCTTGTCGAGCGCCCTGCATCACGAGAAGTTCGGACAGGTCGTCACCCGGACCCTGACCCGGGTAATGCCCGGCGGCAATGACGGCAACGTGATGCAGGAAGCCGCGCAGCATGGCCGAGACCAAGGCGCGACCGGTGGCCAGCTCGCGTTGTGGCTCGGACTGTTCGCGGCGATCGTCGCGCTGACCACCGCGATGGGTCAGATCGAGCGAGGCGCCAACCGTATTTACGGCATCGAACGCGACCGCCCCGCCGTGCGGAAGTACGGTCGAGCACTGCTGATGGCGTTGACTGCCGGCCTGCTCTCGCTGTTCGGATTCCTCGTCATCATCGCCGGCGACGCGCTCGGCGAGTCGCTGGCCGCGGTGTACACCTGGAGCGACACGTCCGAGACGTTGTGGACGATCGGCCGCTGGCCAGTCGGAGTCATCCTCGCCTGGGCGTCCTTCACCGTCGTCCTGGAGCGCGCGCCGCGGCGCCGGCAGCCTGCGTACTCGTGGCTGGCGTTCGGATCCGGTGTGTCGCTCGCGTTGTGGCTGATGGTCACCGGCCTGCTCGCGCTCTACGTGGCCGAGGGCGCGTCGTTCGGCACCACCTACGGCCCGTTGACCGGGATCTTCGCCCTGCTGCTCTGGGCCAACCTATCTTCGGTGGCGCTCTTCCTCGGTATCGCGTTCGCCGCCCAACTCGAAGCTGTCCGCGCCGGCGTCCCGGCCCCGGCTTCAGCTGATCCACTGACGGTGGCGGGACGGGCCGACTCAGCAACGGCGGCCGGTCCACTGTCGCCGGACCGCGGGCCCAGCCAGGGCGCCGCTAGGTCCGGAGCTGACGCTGAGCTGTGCGCCGCCGCCAATGTTGCTGCTGTGCAGCAGCCTCGGCACACGCGGAGAGGGTGAAACCCGTTGAGCCAAAACAGAATTAACCGAGGTCCACCTGATCTTTCCGCTGCCCTGGCCGTCGACTCCCGCCTGGCAGAGATCGAGCGCGAGCTGAACCTGTTGCTCAATGTCACACCGACCAACGGCGCCAAGGCGTGGACGGATTTCGAACGTTCGGGGTTCGAGTCGGTCCCCACCGTGCAGTCGAGGCCGCTCGACTTCGATCCGGACCTCGTCAAGCGCGACCTCTACTACGTCGAGATCGAGCGGGTAGAGGATCCGGCGCTCAACTCGCTCTTCCGAGCGAAGCGTGACGAGATCGCCCGGCAGATAACGCTTGTCGAGGATCGGGGCACTTCCTGCTTCAGGTACGGCAGCCTCCAGCTTTACGGAGAACCCGGGAAATCACTTGTCGCGACGGCCCGCTCGCTGCTCGAGCGCATCAATCCGCATGCGATCACGTCGCGCAGCGTCACCGCGACGGCATTCGCAGCGGCGGCACGAACGGAGCTCGAGGCATACCGATCGATTTACCCGGGATTCCCCGTAGCGGTCGAGGTGCGCGACGACGTCGCCGATCTGATGGTGTCGTTCGGCAGACTCCTCATCCCTGCGACCGCCGCCTTCCGCGAGGATCGCGTCGAGCCATTGATCCAGCACGAGGTCGGGACCCACGTGCTCACCTATCGCAACGGTGATTCACAACCGTTGAAGCTCTTGGCTGTCGGGCTCCCGTCCTACGAGGAGACGCAGGAAGGCCTGGCGGTTCTGGCAGAGTATGTCGTAGGAGGGCTCGATCCCCGACGCATGCGCGTGCTCGCCGCACGGGTCGTGGCGGCATGGATGATGTTGGCCCATGCGGACTTCATCGAGATCTTCAAACACCTGACCGACGACCATGGCTTCGCGCCCCGCACCGCGTGGTCGGTGACGAGCCGTGCGACGTACGGCGGTGGCTCGACGAAGGACATCATCTATCTGCGCGGGATCGAGCGAGTCCTCGGCTACTTCGCCGAGGGCCGCAGCATCGATCCCCTACTCGCCGGCAAGCTCTCGCTCGACCATGCGCCGCTCGTCGAGGAACTGATCCAACAAGGGATGCTCGAGCCTCCGTGGGCGCGGCCACGTTGGCTGTCGGCGCCAGGGGCCGAGGAGCGACTAGCACGCGTGCGTGAAGGCATGCGCGTCACCGACCTACTAGAGACGGGCGTGGCCGCATGAGGATTGCATTCCTGGTCAATCAGGTGGAGACCGAAATCGACGAGTACTCGACCACCCGGCTCGCGAAGGCTGCGGCCCTGATGGGCCACGAGGTCTGGTACGTCGGCCTGGGGGACTTGAGGATCGGCGAGCCCGACGGCGAGATCGGGGCGCACGGCCGCCCCGGCATCGCCCAGGACGACGACACGCTTGCAGCGTTCGTCGATCGCGTGAAGGAGAGCACGGCGAAGCGCATACGCATGGACAAACTCGATGTTGTGTTCCTGCGGAACGACTCGATCGAGGATCTGCAGGATCGACCGTGGGCCAGCAGCTTGGGTGCCGTTTTCGGCCAGCTGCTGATGAAGCGCGGTGTCACCGTGGTCAACGACCCAACTGTGCTGCTGCGTGCGGGGACGAAGGTGTACCTCGACGACTTCCCGGCGGAGATCAGGCCTCGATCCCTGATGACGCGCAACGAGGAGGACGTCCGGGACTTCATCTCCACTGAGGGGCGCTCGATCATCAAACCGCTGCACGGAGCGAAGGGCCGCAACGTGTTCATGGTCGACGGAGAGGACGAGCCCAACCTGAACCAGATGATGGAGGCGGTACTAGACGACGGGTACATCTACGCGCAGGGTTACGTCGACGGCGCCGAAGAAGGCGACATGCGGATCTTCCTGCTCGACGGCGAGCTCATCGAGGTCGACGGACACGTCGCCGCGTTCCAGCGGGTGCCGGAGGGGAACGACCCGCGTGCCAACATCAGCACTGGCGGCAGGATGCAAGCTGGGGACATCACCGAGCAAAAGCGCGCGGTGGTGGAGGCGCTGCGCGACAAGCTGGTCCAGGACGGGATGTTCTTCGTCGGCATCGATGTGATCGGCGACAAAGTCGTCGAGATCAACGCCGAGAGCCCGGGCGGTCTGCAGGCGATCGAGCGTCTGTACGACGTCGATATCTGCCCGGTTGTGATCGACGCGCTGGAGCGCCGGACCCGTAATGGCCAGGCACGCCCCAGCTTCGACACGCCGCCCACCACCGCGCCGGGGTCCAGCCCGCAGCGGGCACGCCAACAGCCGACGGGTAGGTAACTTCGCATGGACGCCGCCGTTTCAGCACCAGCACTACGGGTCGCCGTCATCGCCCACCGGAAGAAGTCCATCGGTGGCGGTCTCGACGAACTCCGGAAGTTGATCGCGGACGAAGGGTTCGACGACCCCATCTGGCACGAGGTGTCCAAGAGCCGCAAGGCGCGCAAGCGGGCCCGGCGCACGCTCAAGGACGGTGTCGATCTGGTCCTCGTGTGGGGTGGCGACGGCATGGTTCAGCGGTGCGTCGACGCGCTCGCCGGCTCGGACGCCGCCGTCGCGATCATCCCGGCAGGCACCGCGAACATGCTCGCAGGCAACCTCGGCATCCCGACCGATCTGCCGGAGGCCGTGCGGATAGCGTTCCACGGTTCACACCGACGGCTCGACCTCGGCAAGCTGAACGGCGAACACTTCGCCGTCATGGCCGGGGCCGGATTCGACGCCCAGATGATCAATGACGCCGATCGCGGGCTCAAGGACCGGGCCGGTCGGCTCGCGTACGTGTTGACCGGGCTGCGCCACGTGCGGGACGAGCCCGTGCGGACGAAGATCCGCGTCGACGGTCGAAAGTGGTTCAACGGGCCGGCAACCTGCGTCCTATTCGGCAACGTTGGCACCATCACCGGCGGCATCCGCGCTTTCGACGACGCCCGGCCCGACGACGGCTACCTCGACGTCGGGGTAGCCACCGCCGAGGGCGCCCTTCAGTGGGCCCGTACCCTCGGGCGCGCCGCCACGGGCCGCTCGGAGCGCTCGCCGTTCATCGAGATGACGCAGGGTCAGGAGATCGACGTCAAGTTCGCCGAGCCAATCGTGTACGAGCTGGACGGTGGGGAGCGGGGTTCCAGCAAGCGGTTGCAGGCGAAGGTAGTGCCGGCGACGCTCACCTTCTGTGTGCCCGAGGAGTAACCGGCGTCTACCTGCGCAGCCGAATACCGCACGCTTCGAATACTGCATCCTCGCCAGTTGTGTGGGAGTAGTTCCACGCCCGGCGCCGACAATCAGCGGGCAGCGTCGATCGCTTCCTGCATACCCCTGGTCGCCAGCTCGTCGGCCAACTCGTTGTCCGCGACACCCGAGTGCCCCTTCACCCAGAACCACTCGACCTGGTGTCGCGCGCAGGCCGCTTGGAGTCGCTGCCAGAGGTCGACGTTCTTCACCGGCTGCTTCGCGGAAGTCTTCCAGCCGTTGCGTTCCCAGCCGAGTATCCACTTAGTGATGCCACTCCGGACATAGGTGCTGTCGGTGTAGAGGTGCACCACGACCGGCCTGGTGAGCGCCTCCAGCGCCATGATCGGCGCGGTCAACTCCATTCGGTTATTGCTGGTCTCACCGGGGTCGCCGCCGCACATCTCGCGGATGTGCGCACGTTGGCGCAACACCGCCCCCCACCCGCCGGGTCCCGGGTTGGGTCTGCACCCACCGTCGGTGTGGATGACCACGACGTCCTCGCCCATGAGATCAGTTCGCCCGAGTCTGTCGGAGCAGACGCACGGCCTTTGGCCCGACACCGTGAAGGGCGATGCGCTGATCGAAGTCCGCGGGGTCGGTCATGCGCCGAGGATAGGCACTGCCTCAAGCTGTCAGCGCAGCGACACGCGTCAACGATCGCGAATTGGGCGCCGAGATCATCGCCGTCCGCACAGACAATTCGAGCTCGTGGGGCCTGAGCGTGGTGATCCGGCGCCTCGGCTGCACCGCGTCCTTGACCGGCGTCGTGCGGCCACCCAAGAACGCCGCAGTGGCGTCGATGTCCGCGACGCCGTACGTGATCCCCCAGAGCGTGGATGGCCCCTCGCCAGTCGGCTCTGGCGAACCGACGACCTCGACGATGACCTCGCCGAACCGGAAGAAGATCTGGCGGATCGGTCGTCCGCCAAGTTCGCCGTCCCGTTCTCGGCGCGGGTCCGCGCCGATGGCGGCCAGCGACGCGACGGTCCGGCGTAGGTCAGGTGACAGCAGCACGACGTGGTCGATCGCGATGACGCCCCGGCTCGCGTCAATGCGTCCGCCGGATCGGCGACGTCGATCTCGTCGACGCTGACGGTCACGGACGCGGCGTTCCGACCGTCAGCGCTCGCCCTCGGGCGCTGAACGCCGAAAATGGATACCGCACACCTCGAATATTGCAGCTCCACCACTTGTTTGGCAGTAGGTCGTTCGGCGCGGTTGAACGGCAAGCCGGCGCCCCGGCCGTCATCGACCCGATGTGACGCCGCGGGTGAGCAGGTCCAGCATGTGTTCGAAGGTGGCGGCGGCATCGGGTGTCTGACCGATTCGGGTCTGCTCGATGGTGACGGCCCCGTGGACGGCGCTCCAGACGATCTGGGCGGCTTCGGCCGAAACCTCCTCGGAGGCTGTACTTCTCAGTGCGCCCGTCAGCTGGACCAGGACGGCGAACACTGCCCGACCGGCACTCGCCACCTCGGAGGATTGGTCTTCCAGCGGGCTTCCTGCGCCGAAGATCAGCGAGTATCGCGCGGGATGCCGGAGGGCGAAGTCTCGGTAGCTCCGGCAGGCTTCGCGAAAGCGTTCGACCGGCTCGACGTGGTCCGGTATGTCGATGGCCTCGGCAAGCTGGTCCAGTGTCCGCATGGCCAGCGCGACGATCAGGCCATCCTTGCTCTCGAACCTGTTGTAGACGCTGGTGGGCGACACGGCGGCCTGGTGTGCGACGGCACGGATGGTCACGCCGTCGGTTCCATCACGATCCAGCACGGTCTCGGCCGCGTCGAGTAACGCGGCCGAGACCTGATGGCTGGCGGTGCGGCGGCGGACGGTCATGCCGGGGTGGTGACCCCACGATCGGCCATCCAGGAGAGCGTGACGTCGGCGACGTCGCGCCATCCGTGGTCGATCGTGAGCGAGTGTCCGCGTCCCTCGAATTCGTGGAAGTCGGTGGTTGCATCGGACTTTGCGTACAGCCCGTGAGCGGCCTTGGCGGATACGAAGGGCACGGTGTGATCCGCTGTGCCAGCGGTGATCAGCAGCGGTCCACGCGTGGCATTGGCGGTGTCGACCTTGGCCGGCGAATTGCCGGAGAAGTTCGCAACGGCGGCTTCGAACAGCGGCCTGCCAGGCGACGGAATGGACCACTGTCGCCAGAGGGCATCGGATTCTTCGACGGTCAATGCGTTCCCGAAACCGTAGCGCCACTGCGCTTCAGTCAGTCCCTTGGCGCGTCCTCGGTTGAGGGGGTTGCCAAGGACGGGGAACGCCGAACGCAGCTGCGCGATCGGCAGCGGCTTGACGCCCTTGATGGGGGCGGGGTCGATGGCGATCGCCGCGGCGGCCTTGTTCTGTCCGAGCAGCTTCTGGGCGATGAGCCCGCCGAACGAGTGTCCGATCACCACCGGCGGGGTGTCGAACTGCTCGAGGACGTGGGCGAAGTGCTCAGTGAGCTCGTCGATGCCGATACCCGCTTGGTCACCGGGGTTCAGCGCGGGTCTCTTCGGTGGTGGCGTGTTCGCCCGGCCATGCCGGGGCGATGGCGTGATGGCCCTGCGCGGCAAAGTGTTCGATCCACGGCTGCCATGCGGTGTGGGAGATCCATAGGCCGTGGATGAAGACGACGTTGGTCATGGTGGTTCCTGTCTCGACGTTCGATGTCGTCCGGGTTGGTACCCGGCCGTTGCGAGGTCTTATGAAACAACGTTACATAAGAATCGCAATCCGAGGAACGGCGTCGAGGGTGGAAATATTTCCAGCGGCCCACGGCATTCTTCTTTCCGAGCTCGCCCATCCCGTGCAGGCCTACGCTGGCCTGCGCCGCCGACACGAGGAGCCGCGCCATGCTGGATCACGTCATTCTTGCGGTGAGCGACATCGCCCGCTCGGTCGACTTCTACACCGCCATACTGGCCCCGTTGGGCATCACGATCCGCGCCGATTACGCCGGAAACGACGGCCCGCCAGGCCATCCCGACCTGAAGGGCTTCGGCGCCGACGGCCGGATGATCTTCTGGCTCCGGCAGGGCAACGTCGGTGATCCCTCGACGCGCATCGGGCTGGTGGCCGACAGCGAAGCAGAGGTCGACGCTGCCTACGCCGCCGCGATGGCGGCGGGCGCCACCGACGACGGGCCGCCCAGCGCGCGCATCTACTACGACCCCCGCTACTACGCCGCCAACGTCTTCGACCCGGATGGTTACAGCCTCGAATTCGTCTACAAGAGCTGGCAGCACTGATCGCAGCGACGTAGCCACGGCTGTCGACCTGGACAGACCCCAACCCCAGCGTTCGGGGCCCCCTGCCTCGGCGTACGCTGAGGTCAGTGTGCCCGTAGCAGCGGCAATCGCATGCTCCTGAAGGGTGCTGATGAATGACGAAAATGTTCAACCGCTTGCCAGGCTGGTAACGACCGCCGAAGCGATCGAGGCGCTACGAGACTTGTTTGCCGCCGAGGAACCCTTGGACCTCATCGCGGCGCGAGTGGCGCTGACGGCCGTCGCGGCAATCCCCAACGCAGATGCAGTGAGCATCACCGTTCTGTCATGGCCGGAACCGCGTACCGCGGCCAGTACCGATGGGCGGGCTCTGGAGCTG
Source organism: uncultured Actinomycetota bacterium (assembly GCA_963791215.1). Lineage (GTDB taxonomy): Bacteria > Actinomycetota > Actinomycetes > Mycobacteriales > Mycobacteriaceae > Mycobacterium. The sequence continues at coordinate 29,567 of CAWBRR010000026.1, forward strand.
GACGGTCGACAGTACGCATCCGGCCGGGGCCCCTGCCTGGAGGCCGCGTGGTCGCGCACGCCGGTGAGGGCGCTGATGAGCGAATCACAGGGTCGCTGGCCGGAATTCGTCGAGTCCGCTCAGCAAATCGGGGTCCGGGCAAGCCTGTCCGTCCCGCTAATCGTGGATGGTCTGGACGACGAACAGGAACTCGTCGGCTCGCTCAACATCTACAGCATCACCGCATCCGCGTTCGACCCGTTCGACGAGGAACTGATGCGCCTGTATTCGGTTGCCGCCGGGCAAGCGATCACCAACGCGGGTCGTTGGCAGCACTCCCGAGTGACGGTCACCCATCTCGAGCAGGCGCTGGTCTCACGGTCGAGCATCGACATGGCCAAGGGCGCGCTAATGGCGCTGCACGGCTGTGGCCCGGAGGAGGCGTTCGGGATGCTCGCGGGTGAGTCTCAGCGGCGCAACGTCAAACTGCGCGACATCGCGGCCGAAACGTTGGCGCGGCTCCAAGAATCGGCGTAACTCGCTCCGCGGCCATGGGAGTGGACCGCGATCAGGCGGGCTGATCTTCGTGATCGACGGATGGCCGCCCCTCAGCGCTCGATGAGCTCCATCTGCGCCTCGTTGTGATGACCCCCGGCCGCTGGGGTCAACGCGTCCAACCGCGCGATCTGCTCCTCGGTGAGCACGACGGCGTCGGCCGCGACGTTCTCCTCGACGCGAGCAACCCGCTTGGTGCCCGGGATCGGCGCGATGTCGTCGCCCTTCGTGAGCAACCATGCGATCGCTACCTGAGCCGGCGTGGCGCCGACGTCGGTGGCGACGGTCTGGACCTCGTCGGCGATGGCGAGGTTGCGTTCGAAGTTCTCGCCGGTGAACCGTGGGTTGGTGGCGCGGAAGTCGTCGGAGTCGAACTGATCGGTCGAGCGAATCGTGCCCGTCAGGAAGCCGTGTCCGAGAGGTGAATACGGCACGAAACCGATGCCGAGCTCGCGCAGCACGGGCAGCACCTCCGGCTCCTGGTCGCGGGTCCACAGGGAGTACTCCGACTGCACCGCGGCGATCGGGTGGACGGCGTGCGCACGTCGGATCGTGTCGACCCAGGCCTCCGAGAGCCCGATGTGACGGACCTTGCCCTCGGCGACCAGTTCCGAGACGGCGCCGACGGTGTCCTCGATCGGGGTGTTGGGGTCGACGCGGTGTTGGTAGTAGAGGTCTGATGTGGTCGGTGCCGAGCCGACGCAGCGAACCCTCCACCGCCGTGCGGACGTTGGCCGGGCTGCTGTCCAGGTTCCACGCGCCTGCCCCGGCGTGGGACACCAGGCCGAACTTCGTGGCCAGCACCACCTCGTCGCGGCGGTCCTTGATGGCGCGGCCGACGAGTTCCTCGTTGACGTACGGCCCGTAGATCTCGGCGGTGTCGATGAGCGTCACGCCGAGGTCGAGGGCGCGGTGGATGGTCCGGATCGACTCGGCGTCGTCGGTGCCTGCCCCGGTGTAGCCGTGCGACATGCCCATGGCGCCCAGGCCGATTCGGGAGACGTCGAGGTCGCCGAGCTTTGCTTGCTTCATTTTCGGTGTCCTTTCGTTGAGCCGCGGCGCTATTCACCGGGCGGGAAGTCGGTGGAGGCGGCGAGTTCCTTCTGGGTGCGGAAGTCCGCGAGCCGCGTCTTCGAGTGTCGAGATGGTGCTGTCGAGGGCCTGCGAGCCGAGCACCATGCGCAACGGCGCCGGATCCTGGTCGACGCTGTCGATGATGGCGGTGGCCATCCGGGCCGGGTCGCCGACTGCCAGGCCGTTGGCTGGGTCGAGCATCTTCTCGAACGAGCGCGCTGGCGTGCCTGCGTACGCCGGCAGCACGTCGGCGACCTGGGCACTGCTGTAACGGAATTCCGTGCGGGCACCTCCCGGCTCGACGATCGTCATGCCGATACCGAACGGTGCCACCTCCTGGGCGACCGACTCGCAGAAACCCTCGATGCCGAACTTCGTCGCGTGGTACATCGAGTTGCCCGGGAAGGCGACCTGGCCGCCGTAGCTGGACAACTGGATGATGCGTCCGCCGCCTGGCGGCGCGCATGTGCGGAAGCACAGCGCGGATGAGCTGAATGCTGGCGGTGAGGTTGGTGGCGAGGATGGCGGCGACCTGATCGTCGCTGAGTTCCTCGGCGGCGCCGAACACTCCGTAGCCGGCGTTGCTGATCACGACGTCGATCGCGTCCAAGGTCGGCGACGGTGCGTTCGACGGCGGATCGCAGCGCCACGGTGTCGCGGACGTCGAGCACCTCGACGCGAAGAAGGTCGGGGAACTTCTCGCGAAGGTCGGCGACCGACTCCGGCTTGCGCACGGTGCCGACGACGTAGTCGCCACGGTCGAGCAGCTGCTCAGCGAGGTGTCGGCCGAAGCCGCTACTGATGCCGGTGATGAGCCAGACACGTTGTGCCACGGTCATTCTCCTTGTTTCGGGGCGACCTCGTTGACGGCGGCCAGCCCGTTGAGCGTGCGTGGGTAACCGATGAACGGCAGCAGCTGGGTCAGCACGGCGAGCAGGGTGCCGCGATCGTTGCCGACGTTGAGGTTGCCCGCGACGTGGCCGCGCACCTGCGCGTCGGCGCCTCCGAGCGCGACGAGCATCGAGAACGTCAGCAGTTCACGGGTCTTCGAGGTCGATGCCGGAGCGCGCGACGTAGTCGCCGAAGCAGTTGGCGGACAGGTAGCGCTGGAAGTGCGCGCTCGTCGGCGGCCGCGGTGGCGTACATGCCCGCCACCTTGTCCTCTCCGACGATCCGGTTCTGCACGGCCAGGCCGACTTCCGCGCGGGTCTGCGGCGTCGACGCCGACTGGGCGGGCAGCGGCAGCTCGACGCCGCGCTCGGTGAGCACGTCGTTGGTGGCGTGCAGGAAGTCGAACACCTTGGCCAGCCCGACGTACGGCACGGCCTGGTAGACGATCTCCTTCACCTCGACCGGGCGTGACGCCGACCGTCAGCGCCGCGCCCAGCATCACTCGGTACTCGCCGAGCGCCTGAGAGGCGATCATCGCCGCGAGTTGCACCATCAGCCGGATGCGGGCGTCGAGGTCGCCGTACTGCAGCACCTCGTCGAACGCGAAGTTGTCGAACACCTCGATCAACTCGGGGTCGGTGACCTCCAGCGTCGACACGTGACCGGGAACAGTTCGTCGTGATTGCGCTGGGCGGCCTGATCGTCACAGTGCACGCCCTCGGGACGGTACTCGTCGTCGGTGACGTGCTCGCCCCACTGGTCTCGGCTTGCCCGACGCGGGATCGGGTGCCTCCCACATCGCCAGGTGCGTCATGAAGTGCGTGGGCGCCGCACCGTGCCAATGCCATTCGCCGGGCGGGTGTACACCGTGTCGCCGGCGCATCACGACGACCTCGCCGCCGCGCGACTGGACCAGCCCGATGCCGTCGGTGACGTGCAGCGTCTGGCCGCACGCGTGGGTGTGCCAGGCGGTGCGGGCGCAGGGGGCGAACCGAACGGTGTTGACGCGCATTCGCGACGGTTCCTCGCCCTTGGCGATGACGTCGAAGTACACGTCGCCGTTGAACATCTCGGCTGGGCCCTTGGTGGACGTCCCCTGCGGGATCTTGTGCATCGTCGTTCCTAATCGCTTGGTGGGGAACCAGTTTCAGCGTCGTCGATCGCGCCGTCGCGCTGGTGATGGACTTGACCGGACCGGGGTAGCGGCCGTACTTGCGCTGGTACGCGGCGTCGATCAGGTCGTCGTCGGCTGGCGCGCTTCCGTCGACGAAGTCGACGTCCGCCGAGGCGTGGCCCGCGCGGAGACTGGCCGCGATGGCGGGTCTGCGACGCCGCGGAACCAGGCGGCGTCGGTCCGTTCACCGATCGGGTGTAGAGGTCGTCGCCGACGCGCACTACCCACACGATCACCGGTGATCTGCAGCGAGCCGTCGCGGCGCATGCCGGCGATCGCGCACTTCCTGGCGCGTCGCCGAAGCGCGCCGAGGTCGTCATCGGTCCAGGTCGTCATCGGGTGGCTCCTCAGGGTCGGATGAGGACTTTGAGCGATTCACGTTCGGCCATGGCCTTGTACCCGTCGGGTACCTCGTCCAGTCCGATGGTGCGATCGAAGACCCTGCCAGGCTCGACGGTGCCGTCGAGGATGTCGGGCATCAGTTCCTCGATGTAGGCCCGGGCGGGGGCGGCGCCGCCGGTGAACCTGATGTTGCGGAACACGGTGTCGAAACCCAGCGGGCCCTCGGTGTACTGCGGGACGCCCATGCGACTGATCGCGCCGCCGGAGCGTACGATCTTGACGGCGGTCTCGATGCGACGGCAGGGTGCCGACGCACTCGAGGACGGCGTGGGTGCCGTCGCCCCTCGGTCAGTTCCAGGACCCGTTCGACGCCCTTCCTCGCCGCGGGCGGCGACGACGTCGGTGGCGCCGAACTCGCGGCCAGGTCGGTGCGGTCGGTGTGCCTGCCCATCAGGATGATCTGTTCGGCGCCGAGCCGCTTCGCGGCGAGCACGCCGCAGAGCCCGACCGCGCCGTCGCCGATGACGGTGACGGAGTCGCCGGGCTTCGACTCCGGCGGTGACGGCACCGTGGTGTCCGGTGCAGTACACGTCGGACAGCGTGAGCAACGACGGCATCAGGGCCGAGTCCGGGGCGACCGGAAGCTTGACCAGCGTGCCCTGGGCCAGCGGCACGCGGACCGCTTCGCCCTGTCCCGCGTCCACGCCGGGGGCACCCCATCCGCCGCCGTGGCGGCAGGCGATCTGTAGACCGGCGGCGCAGAAGTCGCAGGTGTTGTCCGACCATACGAACGGCGCGACGACCAGGTCGCCTGCGGCGAAGCCGCTGAGCTCGGAGCCGACCTCTTCGACGATGCCGATGAACTCGTGGCCCATGCGGCGGCCCTGCTCGCTGGCGGGCATCGACTGGTACGGCCACAGGTCGCTGCCGCAGATGCACGCGGAGGTGACGCGGACGATGGCGTCGGTGGGGTTCTGCAGGACCGGGTCGGGCACGTTCTCGACGCGCACGTCTCCGGCCTGGTACATGACGGTTGCTCTCATGGGGACCAGTCAACGTCGGTTCCCCGTGGCGTGGCAGTGACTGTCGTTCCAGGTAACGGCAGTACCCCTCACGGGCCGCTCGACGCTTCTAACCTGGAGTGCATGGATCACCGCAAGGACATCCGCGACTTCCTGACCTCGCGGCGCGCGCGGATCACGCCGGAGCGTGCCGGACTGCCCGCGTACGGCGGAAATCGCCGGGTCGCGGGACTCCGTCGCGAGGAGGTCGCGCTGCTGGCCGGCGTCAGCGTGGACTATTACACCCGGCTCGAGCGCGGAAACCTCACCGGCGTGTCCGAGAGCGTGCTTTACGCGGTCGCCAAGGCGTTGCAGCTCGACGACGCCGAACGCGAGCACCTCTTCGATCTGGCCCGCACCGCCAACGCCACCCCGCGGACGAGGAGGCGCAGCAGTTCGGCGGGCGTGCGGCCCAGCGTGCAGCGGGTGCTCGACGCCATGTCCGGTGCCCCGGCATGGGTGCACAACGACCGGCTGGACTTCCTCGCCGCGAACCGGCTCGGCTACGCGTTGTACTCGGAGTTCTTCACCGATCCCGTCCGGCCGGCCAACAGCGCGCGCTTCATGTTCCTCAATCCGCGGTCGCGTGACTTCTACCCGGAGTGGGAGCAGATCGCCGACAACACCGTCGCGATCCTGCGAGGCGCGGCGGGCCGCAATCCGTTCGACGAGAAGCTCACGAAGCTGATCGGTGAATTATCCACCCGCAGTGAGGATTTCCGTACCCGCTGGGCCGCGCACAACGTGCGGCTGCACCGCACCGGGGTGAAGCGTCTGCACCACCCGGTGGTCGGCGACCTGGATTTGACGTACGAGGGCATGGAGCTTCCGTCGGATCCCGGGCTGATGCTCTTCGCCTACACCGCGGAACCCGGCAGCCCGTCCGAGGACGGAATCAAGCTGCTCGCGAGTTGGGCTGCGACGCAAGAGCTTGCGGACTCGCCCGACATCAGCGTGCCGACGGCGCGGACGCAGCGCTCGGACGGGTAGTCGCAACCAGGATCGCCGCGTCGAAGGAGATCCGCGGTTCGTAGGCGTCCACTCGCACCTTCTCTGTACGACGTGGCTTTCGCAGTCGCGGAGCGTTGCGAGCCGGGACGCGGATGGCAGAACGAACCGAGGCCGCGAGTGCATTACCGCTCGGTATCGCATTCACCCGCACGGGGTGCAGCGCGACGAAGGAGCACTCGTGCCATCAGGGCAGGTCGACGCAGTCGACGAACCGCTCAGCCCGTTGCCGGAGCGGGGGTACGTCTACCGCACCGCGTGGAAGCTTCTCACCGGCGATATCGACTCGAACCTCTGCGCCAGGCTGGATGGGGTGGCGCGCTACATCCAGGAGGTGGGTGCCGAGCACCTGTACGACGCCGGTTTCGCCGAGCTCCACCCGCACTGGATCGTGCAGCGCACGGTCATCGACGTCATCGAGCCGATCGAGTGGCCCAGCGACATCGCATTCCAACGCTGGGCCGCGGGAATCTCGACCCGATGGTGCGCCATGCGCGTCCGCCTCGACGGCTCCGAAGGGGGTCGAATCGAGACGGAGGGCTTCTGGATCAACATGAACAAGGACACGCTGACGCCGTCGCTCGTCTCCGACGCCCTGTTCGAACGCTTCGCGACCACCACCGAGAACACGCGGATCAAGTGGCGTCCGTGGCTCCCCGGGCCGGCCACTCGGACGCCGTCACGCCGTTCGCCTTGCGCCACACCGACATCGACCACTTCCGGCACGTCAACAACACCGTGTACTGGCACGCGGTGCACGAGATGTTGGCGCTGTACTCCGACGTCGTGGGCGCCCGCTACCGCGCCGTGGTGGAATACCGCAAGCCGATCGCGTTGGGGGAGGCGGTCGACCTCCACTCCGCCGTCCAGGGCGGCAACGTCCGCTTCTGGTTCGTGGTGGACGGTGACGTCCGCGCGGCCGGGCTGCTGCGCAACCTGTAACGGCTAGACGCGGCCCGCGACGTACGTGGCGGCTTGGTCGACCATGCCGATCTTCGTGTAGCTGGTGTGGGCCGCGCCGTCGCCGCCGTCGGAGCAGATCGGGTCGCCTGGAGCGCACAGTTCGATGGTCTTGGCCGCATACAACGGGCCGACGTTGACCGGCGGCGAGTCGATCGCCTTCATGAACTCGGGGTCGGGCTTCCCGAACAGCGCGACGGCGGCCACGTGATTGGCCACGCCGACGGGCATCGGTTGCGGCACGTCGGCGGGATCCACCCCGCCGGGCACCGCGTTCGCCGTCACGAAGCCCATCACTGCCGCGCCCTGCGAGTAGCCGCCGAGCACCAGCTTGGTGTTCGGGCAGGCGGCTGACATGTCCTCGACGTGCTTACTGGCGTCTCTGATGCCGTCCACCGCGGTAGGGAAGTCGGTGCTCGCCGGATAGACGACGGCGTACACGCCGAGCGACTTGCTGCCGAGCTTCGAGCGCAGCGCGTTGACGAAGTCATCACCGATTCCGCCAAGGCCAGGCGGGGCGAACGTGCCGCGCGCGAACACGGCCTCGACGTCGGGGCAGGGCGCGGCAGCGGCCGACGGAATGGTCGCGGGTGAAGCGCCCACCGCGAGCGCGAGCGCCGACGTTGCGATCAGCCCCGCGTGCAGCGCCCGCCCCATCAGAGTGCCCCTTCTTCTGCCTGCCATCGCACGACGTGTGCCCGTCGCACTCCAGCATGGCAGCTCCATCGGCGGGCGTGCTCAGGCGCCAGCCTTCCGCGGAGTGCGCTTCGTCCGTTTTGTGGGAGTCCGCTTGGCGGCCTTGGCGGGGGTGCGCTTGGCGGCCTTGGCCGGGGTGCGCTTGGCCGCCTTGACGGGTGTGCCTTTCGCCGCCTTGGCCGGACTGCGCTTGGTGGCCTTGGCCGGAGCGCTTACGGCCGCTTCGACGGGAGTGCCCTCCGCCATCGCGGCCGGACTGCGCTTGGTGGCCTTGGCGGGTGCGGCTTTGGCGGCCTTCGCCGGACTGCGCTTGGTGGACTTGGCGGGACTGCGCTTGGTGGCCTTGGTGGGACCGCCCCTCGGTCCGCTGCCATTCGGGGATTGGACTGCGCGCGGCGGGCCACCGGTGATCTTGGCCAGCATGTCGTAGACCGCGGTCAGCAGCTGGCGGTCTTGTTCGGTGAAACCGCTTGCAGCGGGCGTCGGTACCGTCGTCGGCTCGGTAACCGTGGGCTCGGGAATCGCGGGTTCGGGAATCGCGGGTTCGGGAATCGCGGGTTCCACCGCGATGGTGATGCCGCAGGCCGAGGCGAATGCATGCGGGTGCAGCCCGTCGGCGGAGTTCATGTCGCAGACGCCGAACGGGTCGGCGCCTTCCGGCAGGCCTCCGCCGAAGCCTTGGCCGTTGGTGTACTGGTGGGCGATCTTGCCCGGATAGGACGGGTTGGTGCCGTACGCGGCCATCACCAGTCGCAGCCCGTCGGGCTTCTGGGGCCACAGTTCGTCGAGATCCCCCCGATTTCCGTAGCCGATCACCCGCTGCGGATGACCTAGCCAGTCCACGAGCGCGGAGTGCGCGCCGGTGAGACCGGCGGACTGGTCACCGCGGATCTGGCCGCCCCACGTTTCGACGTCGATCATCACCACCATCCGGGGATGAGGTTCGCCGACGAGGTCCTTGTGGGTGGCGACGGCCTGCTCCCAGTTCGGCCGCCAGACGAAGTAGACGATGAAGAAGTCCAACGCACCGTCGTCGCAGCGACGCTTGCACCACTCGTAGTTGGTCGCCCATTTCTCGTCTCGGTGCGTCCCGTCGTTGGAGCGGATGCAGATGACCCGGTGGGGATACGAGTCGTCGACGGGCTGTTGCCATTCGGACACGTCGGCGTAGATGGTGTCGGTCATCGGACTGGCCTCCGGGGCTGATGGCGTGACGGGGGTGACGGGTGTGACGGGTACTTGCGGGGCTGCTGGTGTGGTTGCGCCAGTGACTGCGGGAATTGGGTTGGGCAGCGATCCGGACACCGCCCACTGCCCGAAGTAGTCGGTATGGGCCTCGTTGATGGCGGCTTGGACGCTGCCGACTTGTTCGAAGCCCATCTTGTTGCGTTGCATGATGTTGACCCGGGCGTCGATGTTGCCGCCGCTCCACGATTCGGTCTGCCACATGAAGCGCGCCACCCCGGCGTCGAGCGCACGCTTGCACACGTAGTAGGCCCCGTAGATCCCGACGCGGCCGGGACCACCCAGGACGTCGCAGCAGGCCCGCAGGTAATCGTTGACACCCGGCTGATCGCTCTCGGGCTCGTCGTAACTGCAGGAGAAGTAGATCGGGGCGTCGTCGGGACCGCTGCAGTGCAGATGCCAGTCCTGAGCCGCCCGGGCGTCTGCCAGCCCCGCTTGATAGCCCTCACGCATCCGGTTGCTGTACGACTCCCAGAGGCTCACGATCGGGATCCCGTTGGCACCCAGATCATTCGACTCTTCGGGGGTCAGGCGCTTCTGGGGCTGTGCGGTGCCTCCGTCGGACAAGTGACGGACCACGAAGGTGACGCCGGCGTCTTTGAGCACTGTGCCGCTGGGGCGTCCGTCGGCATAGTTCAGCCCACGGGGATAGCCCTGCTCCTGCCGGAAGGTGGTGTCCTCGACGATGGGTCCGTCGATCACCCACCAGTCGTTCCACTTCGGACTGTCCGGTGATCTCGCACCCCCGCCCTCGGTGCAGGTGCCGTACGTGCCGTTGGATTCCATCATCCAGCCGTCGATCCAGACGGCCATGTGACTGTTGGGACCGCCGCCGCCGTGCGTGAGGCAAACCCGGATGGGTGCGTCTCCCCAGTCCCGGGGTCCCACCCGGCGGCCACCAAATGGGCCGTGGTGTGGATCTGCCAGTCGCCATGTCTCCGTGGAGAACTGCCGCGACCACGACAGGTCGGTGCCTTTGAACGCCGCGCCGATGAAGATTCCCGCACTACCCGAGCAGTCCGCGCCGATGCCGAAATTGAATGGGTCGTAGACGCCGCCGTACAGGTAGTCGACACCTGGCCCGTGACCGCTTGGCGCGTCGTCGGCCGTCAGTCGGTCGAGGAATACGCGCTTGGCGAATTCCACGTTGCTGCGTTTCAGTGCCATCGGATCCCCCTCGACTAGCCGCTGTCAGCGCGATGGCTCCCGCAGCAGTGAGCCCGGAGTTCTGGCACCTCGGCGTGATCCCGATGTTAGAAGTTGAGTGCCTACGTCGTAGGGCTTTTCGTCAGCTCTGGGCAGCCTTCTTGGACGTGGTCTTTCTCACGCTCGATCCTTGACGCCACGGCAGCAGACCATCGCCGATGCGGGCCCACTGCCCCCGCACCCGGGCATGGACGAGGCAGCAGAAGTGAACATGGAGAACGTCGACCCCGAGCTCGTCCGTCGCTCACTCGACTTCATCGATCGGTCTGTCGCCGCGGAGACGCCGTTCTTCCTCTGGCACAACTCCACCCGATGCCACGTATGGACCCACCTCGATCCAAAGTGGCAGGGCAAGAGCGGTTTTGGGCTTTATGCCGACGCGATGATGGAGTTGGACTGGGAGGTCGGCCAGCTCCGCGACAAACTCGACGCGCTCGGCATCGCCGACGACACCATCGTGCTGTTCACCAGTGACAACGGCGCCGAGATCTTCAGTTGGCCCGATGGCGGAAACCACCCGTTCCGGGGCGAGAAGGGCAGCACCTACGAGGGCGGGTTCCGCGTGCCGATGGTGGCGAGGTGGCCCGGCGTCATCGAACCCGGCACCATCGTCAACGAGATCATGGCGCACGAGGACTGGCTGCCGACACTGCTCGGCGCAGCCGGTGAACCGGACACCAAGGCGAAGCTGTTGACCGGGCTCGAGGCAGGGGACAAGACCTTCAAGGTCCATCTCGACGGCTACGACTTCGGGCCCTACTTCAATGGCGACGTCGACGAAGGGCCGCGCCGCGAGATCTTCTACTTCAGCGACAACGCAGACCTGATGGCCGTGCGCTACAACGCCTGGAAGCTCAACTTCAAGACCATCGTCGGCAATCTCTTTACCGGAAAGGAGGATTCGACGAACGTCCCCGTGGTGACCAATCTCCGGCAGGACCCGTGGGAGCGCTATCAGACGGAGAGCATGCTGTACGGCAGATGGTGGGGCGACAAGCTGTGGACCATGGTGCCCGCAGTGAACATCGTCGGGGAATTCCTCGCGACGTTCGTCGAGTACCCGCCCGGCCAGGCGTCCGGCACGCTCAGCGTCGAGAAGGCCCTGACGATGTTGCAGGGGGGTGCCCTCAAGAACTGACCGCGCTCCTAGGCGCCGAGCACGGGTGCGGTCACCAAGGACGGACCGAGGCCCGTGTCGTGGACGACGAGGTCGGCACGTGCCCGGGTGGCGGCGATCAGTTCGGCGTTGCGTTGATCGGGGCCGTCCACCCAGGCCACCGCGTCGGTGGGAGACTTCCCAAATCTGATGTGGCGGTCGATCAGTCGCTGCCGTCGCACGTCCTCTGCGAGGTCGTAGAACCACACGGTGTCGACGTTGGACCGCGCTCTGGCCCATACGGGGTCCCGCAACAGAAGGTAGTTGCCCTCGGTGATGATCACTCGTGTGTGGCGCAGCACGGGAATGCTCCCGGCGATCGGCTGTTCGATGGTGCGATCGAAGGCTGGGGCCCACACGTCTTCCTCCGCATGCCGCAGCCGCTCCAACAGCGCGGCGTAACCAGCACCGTCGAACGTGTCGGGCGCGCCCTTGCGGCCACCGCGCCCCAGCCGGTTCAACTCCAAGTCGGCCAGGTGGAAGCCGTCCATCGGCACGTGCGCGACGTGCGACCCGATCCACGGTCTGGCCGGGTCACTGATCCGGTCGCTGCGGTGATCGGTCCACTCGGCGTGCCAGTCCAGCAGGGCGGCCACCAACGCCTCGGCGAGCGTGGTCTTGCCCGCGCCCGGCAGGCCCACCAGCCCGACGATGACGCGGCGGCCCTGCTGTCGGTGGACGAGTTCGTCGATGTGGCCGCACAATTCGACGAGCATCGGATTCATTGGAGTCATGATCATCGGCGTTGGCCCAGCGTCACGCAGCCACTCGGTTCAGGTACAGCTGCTCGGTGATGAAGTGGTGTGCGTGCCGCGGCGAGGTCGGCGCCGTCGGTCCACAGGTTGCGCCAGACGGCCAGATCGTTGGACAGGCCCGCGAGACGACGGCTGAGGAGAAGCCTCGAACGTGATCGGGCCGGTGTAGTTGATGGCGTCGAGGGCACGGAAGAACGACGCGAAGTCCAGGTGTCCCGATCCGAGGTAGCCGCGGTGGTTCTCGCCGATGTGGACGTAGCCCAGCCGGTCGCCGACCAGCAGACCGGCCGGACGAAGTCGTCCTCCTCGATGTTCATGTGGTAGGTGTCGAGGTGGATCAGGACGTTGTCGGCGCCGATGTCGTCGGCGAGGCGCAGCGCGTCGGCGGCGGTGTTGATGACGTTGGTCTCGTAGCGGTTGCAGATCTCCAGGCCGAGGGTCATGCCGAGTCGGCGGCCTGATCGCGACAGGTCGCTGCAGCACGGCGACGACGTTGGCCCGCCCGGCCGCCGACAGCGGGCGCGCCGTACTTGCCCAGTGCGCTGTAGAGCGCGCCGGTGAAGTGGGTGCCGCCCAGCTCATGGGTGATCTGCAGCGAGTCGGCGCAGCAGCTTCGGCGCCGCGGTCGACGGCGTCGGGGTCCTCGCTGGAGACGTCGGCGTCGAAGGCGAGCCCGCGCGAGCAGGCGACCTGCAGGCCGGCCGCGTCGAGCTCGGCGCGGGCGGCTGCGACGTCGAGGTTGAGGGAGTCGTGCAGCGAGAGCTCGAGCAGGTCGAAGCCGGCCTCCTTGGTGCTGGTGATGGCCGTGGTCGACCGATGCTGGTGAGGTGTCGCCGACCCAGACCAGGGCGTGGACGCCGATCGGGTTGACGTGCAGACATGGCAGTGAAGCTCCTTGAGATCGAGTTGGTGACGGTGTGGGCTCAGGCGGGGATGGCGCCGGTGATCAGGGCGACGATCTCTTCGCCGGTGGTCTCGGCGGTGCGTCGTCCGCCGACGCAGCGTCCGGCGCGCATGACCCAGACCTGGTCGCGTCAGCCGCATGACCTGCTCGAAGTTGTGGCTGATCAGCAGCACGGCGTGGCCGTCGTCGCGCAGCTTGCGGATGAGTTCTTCGACCTTCGCGGTCTCCTGGACGCCGAGGGCGGCGGTCGGCTCGTCCATGATGACGAGCTTGGAGCTGAAACCGGCGGCCCGGCAGATGGATACGGCCTGCCGCTGGCCGCCGGAGAGGCGGCGGACCCGGGAGGTGACCGCCGGCACGTTGACGGCCAGGGTCGAGACCATCCGGTCGGCTTCGCGTTTCATGCCGCGGCGGTCGAGCAGCCGGAACGGGACCGAATGCCGACGGTCATCTCGCGGTTGAGGAACAGGTTCTGCCAGACGGTGAGGTCTTCGACCAGGGCGAGGTTCTGGTGGACGGTCTCGATGCCGGCCTCGCGGGCGTCGTCGGGGGTGTGGAAGCTGCACGACGTCGCCGTCGAAGGCGATCGTGGCCGGCGTTGGGCGGTGGATTCCCGAGATGCACCGCACCAGGGTGGACTTGCCGGCGCCGTTGTCGCCGACCAGTGCGGTGATCTCGCCGCGGCGCAGGGTCAGAGCTGACGTTCGCGCAGCGCCTTGACCGCGCCGAACGACGAGCGACACGTTCTCGACGGCGACAGACTCGGCTGCGTTCATGGTCGCTGCTCGGCTGTGGGTGGCATGGTGGTCATTTCTGGAACCTCGACAGCAGGGCGGCCAGCACCACGACGATGCCGACCGACAGGGGCTGGTAGAACTCGGACACGCCGACCAGGGTCAGCCCGTTGGTCAGGGCGGTGAGCAGCAGGGCGCCGAGGACGGGGCCGATGATGGTGCCGCGGCCGCCGACGAGGCTGACGCCGCCGAGGACGACTGCGGCGACGGAGTTCAGCAGGAACGCGGTGTTGGCGGCGGGCTCGGCGGCGCCGACCCGGGCGACCAGCAGGATCGCGGCGAGCCCGGCCAGGGTGCCGGAGATGATGTAGACGGCGATCTTGATGCGCGTGGTGCTGACGCCGGTGGCGGCGGCGGCCTCGGCGGAGCCGCCGGTGGCGAGCACGTGGGTGCCGAACCGGGTGCGGAAGCAGCACGACGTGGGCGATGACGGCGACGACCGCCGCGATGATGAACGAGCAGCCGAAGATCCCGATCGCCGCCGGTGGACAGCTTGAGCAGCAGCGGTGTCGATGACCGTGATCGGCTTGCCGTCGGCGAGGATCAGCGCCAGCCCGGACGCGACGGACAGCGTGCCGAGGGTGACGATGAAGTCGGTGATCTTGCCCTTCGACGATGATCAGGCCGTTGACGACGCCGATCGCGGCGCCCGGCCAGCAGCGCCACCACGACGGCCAGCCACAGCTGGTTCGTGTGCACGTAGGCCAGGCCGAACGAGACCGCGGCGAAGGTCATCGTCGACGGCGACCGACAGGTCGATGCCTGCCGGTGGCGATCACGAACGTCTGGCCGATCGTCAGGACGATGAGGATCGCGGCGGCGACCAGCATGGACTCGACGTTGCCCGGGCGTCAGGAACGTCGGGTTCAGCGCGCTGGAAGATGACGACCAGCAGCGACGAGTCCGACGAGCGCGGCCCATTCGGCCCAGAAGCGACAGGTCCTTCAGCGCGCTGCCACGGCACGGCGCTGCCGGCTGGCGCCGTCGCGCGGCTCGGTGCTTCCGCTCGGTGGCGGTCGGCAGTGGCTCATTTGACGCAGGTCCTGTGAACGGGTCGGCGTACTGGCCGAAGGGCTTGGGGGTGGCGGCGAGGGCCTGGTCGGCGTTGTCCTTGGTGACCAGTGCGACCGGTGCGTCGACGTTGGCCGGCAGGGTCTTGCCGGTCGCGGCGGCCTGGCAGGCCTCGACGCCCATCTGACCGATGGCGTACGGGTACTGCGCGACGACGGCGGAGAGCTCGCCGCTCTTGACGCCTTCGAGGGCGTCCTTGAGGCCGTCGACGCTGATGATCTTCACGTTGCCGGTCTTGCGGCCGATCGGCGACGGCGCGGGCGACGCCGAGCGCCATGTCGTCGTTGGCGACGAAGAACCCGGCCAGGTCGGGGTTGGCGCGCAGCAGCGTGCTCGCCTGGGTCAGGGCCTCCTGGCGGTCCCAGTTCGCCGCGACGGTGCTGGAGCACCGTGATCGACGGCTGGGTCGTGACGGCGCCTGGTGAATCCGCTCGATCCGGGCGGCGCTGGTGACGTCACCGGAGATGCCGCCGATCACGGCGACCTTGCCGCCGGCGGGCAGGAGCTTCGACATCTCGTCGCCGGCCATCTTGCCGGCGGCGACGTTGTCGGTGCCGATGTAGCGTGGCCAGGCGTGGCGTTGGCCTGCTTGGCGGCCGTCGGCGTCGACGGGGCAGTCGATGTTGACGATCGGTCTTTCTTGGCCGCGGCCAGCTGGGCGATGCCCTGGATCAGGTTGGTGCCGCTGATCGGGTTGACGATGAAGCAGGAGTAGTCCTGGTCGGCCAGCGCGGCCAGCTTGTCGGCCTGGCCGGTGGTGTCGGTGATCGAGGTGGCGGCCTGGACCTCGACCTTGACGTCGTTGGCGGTGGCTGCGTCGTTGCACGCCCGGTCTGCATCGTCTGGAAGAACGGGTTGTCCAGGCCCTTGATCACCGCGGCGACTGCTCGGCGTCGCTCGAGGACGAGCGAGCACGCCGACAGCGCCAACGCCGCGGCGAGAACAGCCGGCAGACGCCGTGCACGGCCTGGGTAGTCGTCGAGGGCCTCGACGGCGTCTTCATCGGTGATCCTTCTCTCAGTTATGTTAGACTGGCGATGACTTTAGACTAAATCTAAACAAAAGCAAGATGTCCGTGTAGCATAAGTTTCAGCACGCATCGACCGACAGGACGGGCGGAATGACGATCGAGGCGCCCTGGGCATGCCGGGTCCGAAATGGCGCGACGACCTCTTCCGGATCGTCACGATGTTCCGCAAGGCGACGAGACGCTCAGCCGCGCCGACGTGGTCCGACGCAGCGGCCTGTCGCGCTCGACGGTCAACCAGCGACTCGACGCGCTGCATCGCGGCCGGACTGGTCGTCGCCGCCGACGTCGGCGCCTCCACCGGCGGTCGGCCCGCCAGCCTGTTCGCGCTCAACCGCAACCGCGGCGTGCTGCTGCTCGCCGACATCGGGGCGACGGCGATGCGCAACGCGGTGTGCGACCTGCGCGGGAAGGTCCTCACCGAGATCGACCACGACATCGACATCGCCGACGGCCCGGACGCCGATCCTCGGCCAGGTCAGCCGTGACTTCGCCGAGCTGCTCGGCCGCAGCGGACACGAGCCCGACCAGGTCCTGGGCATCGGCCTGGACGTGCCGGGCCGGTCGACTTCGCGGCCGGGCGCGTGGTCAGCCCGCCGATCATGACCGGCTGGGACCGCTTCGACATCCGCGGCTGGTTCGCCCCGCGACTACCGCTGTCCGGTGCGTGGTCGAAAGGACGTCAACGCGATGGCCGTCGGCGAGCACCGCGCCGTCTACCCCGACGTCGCGAACATGATGATGCTCAAGGTCGGCACCGGCGTCGGCAGCGGACTCATCGCCTACGGCCAGATCCACCGCGGCGCCGACGGGGCCGCGGGCGACATCGGCCACATCCACCTGCGACTGCCTCGAGGATACCCGGACGACTCCGCCGAGGAGCCGATCTGCCGATGCGGCAACGTCGGCTGCGTCGAGGCGTACGCCGGAGGCTGGGCCATGGCCCGCGACCTGCGCGCCGCAGGCAGCGACGTCCAAGACCGTCAACGACGTCGTGCAATGCCTCAAAAGCGGCGACACCACCGCCGAACAACTGCTCCGACGCGCAGGACGCATCCTCGGCTGCGCCGTCGCCGACGCGGTCAGCCTCTTCAACCCCAGCGTGGTCGTCGGTCGGCGGCCAGCTCGGCAGCACCGAGGAGCACCTACTCGCCGGCATGCGCGAGATCGTCTACCGGCGCTCGCTGCCGCTGGCCACCCGCACACCTCCAGATCGTTCGCAGCCAACTCGACCCGCGCGCAGGATTGCTCGGCTCTCCGTGTTGCTTTCCGACGAGATCTTCTCGCTCGAACGCATCGGCGCGCTCGCGACGGGACTAGGCGGCGGTGCGCGTGCGGCGCTGCAGCAGCACCGAAACGGTGAGCACGACGATCCCCGCAACGGCGAGCAGCGCACCCGCGGCGGCTGGCGCGGTGTAGCCATGTCCCGCGGCGATCACGACGCCGCCGACCCACGCGCCGGTGGCGTTGGCGATGTTCAGCGCCGAGTGGTTCAGCGCGGCGGCGAGCGACTGGGCATCGTGCGCGACGTCCATCAGTCGGGACTGAAGTGCAGGCCCGATGGACGAGCCCGCCGCGCCGATGAGGAAGAGCCCGCCGAGCGCCGTCCACGGATTGTGCGCGGCCACGACGAACAACGCCAGCACGACGCCGAGCGCGGTAATGGACGCGTACAGCCACCCGACCACCGAGACGTCGGCCATCTTGCCGCCGACGAGGTTGCCGATGACCATTCCGACGCCGAAGACCATGAGCGCCAAGGGAACCAGGGCCCGCGACAGCCCGGCGACGTCGGTCAGCGTGGTGCTGACGTACGTGTACACGGCGAACATGCCGCCGAACCCAACCATCCCGACGAGCAGCGCCAGCCACACCTGCACGCGCTTGAGCGCACCGAGCTCGGTCAGCGGGCTGGTGACGTGCATCGCGCTCATGGTCGGAAGCCAGAACCAGAGCGCGGTCAGGGTGACGAGGCCGACGGCGACGACGAGCCCGAAGGCAGCGCGCCACCCGAGGGCCTGTCCGAGCCACGACGCTGCCGGCACACCGACCACGGTGGCGACCGTGAGACCGGTCAGCACGTGGGCCGTCGCCTTCGCTCGGTTCTGCGGGCCCATCAAGTGCCCGGCGACCAGTGCGGCGATGCCGAAGAACGCACCGTGCGGCAGGCCCGCGACGAAGCGAGCTGCCATCAACGTGCCGTACGTCGGGGCGAAGACGCTGACCAGGTTGCCCAGCGTGAAGACGACCATCAGGCCCAGGAGCAGGGTCCTGCGCTCCATGCGGGCCGTCAGGGCAGCGATGAACGGGGCACCGACGACGACGCCGAGTGCGTACGCCGAGATGATGTGTCCGGCCGTCGGCTCGGTGATGCCGAGGTTCGAGGCGATGTCGGGCAGTAGGCCCATCGCCACGAACTCAGTGGTGCCGATGCCGAAGCCGCCGAGTGCCAGCGCGATCACCGCCAGCCAGCGCACGGCCGGGGCGGGGGAGACGACGGACTGCGGGCGGTCGGGCCGGTCCAGGGTTCGAGTCACGGGTTCAACGGTAGAGCTACATATGCCCGATCGCAAAACGACTTTTGTATTTCGAGGGTTAAAGTGGCGTAGCTTACGATTTTCGTGTTCAATCGGTCACATGGCCACTGCCGGCGACGTCTTCGTCCTGATCCGCGAACTGCGCGACACGACGCGCGCGGAACTCGGGCAGTTGACGGGCTTGTCGCGCACCGCGGTCGCGGCCCGGGTGGCCGCACTGATGGAGGTCGGCCTAGTAGCCGAGAGCGAGCGGGCCGCGTCGACCGGCGGGCGCCCCGCCACCATGCTCACGTTCGACGCCGACGCGGGCGTGGTGCTCTGCGTGGCCATCGGGATCAGTCGTACCCGGATGGCGGTGTGCAACCTGGCGGGCGAGCTAGTCGCCACCGGAGACATCGAGCAGGAGGTGGCGCTGGGTCCAGACGACCTGATGCCGGACGTGGTCAAGCGGCTCGACGTGCTGCTGGAGGACTATCGCGACGTCCCGGTGTACGGCGTGGGGCTTAGCCTGCCGGGGCCGGTGGACCGCGAGCGTGGCTGCAGCCGGGACTCGCCCATCCTGCGCGGGTGGGACGGTGTCGAATTGCGCCCGTATTTCGAGGAATTGGCTTCGGGCGTTCCGGTGATGCTGGACAACGACGCAAACGCCATCGCGCTCGGCGAGCGCGGCGGCGAACTGCAGCGGCTCGACGACCTGCTCGTGCTCAAGGCGTCGACGGGGCTCGGGGCGGGCATCATTGCGGGCGGCGTGCTGCAACGCGGCGCGACGCAGGCAGCAGGAGAGTTCGGGCACAACAAGACGGCTGCGGCAGAAGGGCTTTCGTGCCGATGTGGAGACACCGGCTGCCTGGAGGCGATCGCGAGCGGCTGGGCAGTGGTGCATCAGCTGCAGCAGCAGGGTCGCGCGGTGCGCCACATGCGCGACGTCGTCGAACTCGTCCATGCGGGCGATCCGGAGGCGCGGCGGTTGATTCGGGACAGCGGCAGGCACATCGGCGAGGTGATCGCCTCGGCGGTCAACCTGCTCAACCCGGCGGTGCTCGTCGTCGCGGGAGACATGGCGGCGGCCTATGACGTCTTCGTGGCAGGCCTTCGGGAAGCGTTGTACCGCAACGCTACTGCGATGGCCACCCGGGAGCTCCAGGTGGTACCCGCCGCGCACGAAGGGCACTCTGCCGTGATCGGCACCGCGGCGATGGTGCTCGATCAGGTGCTGAGCGCACGGGCGGTGGCCGCCCTCATCGGCTGAGCAGGCCCGTCAGAACGACGTCCAGTGCCTCGGGGACTGCGACGTCGAAGTCCACGCGGTACGGCCGCAGCGTCTCGTCGACCTCGTACGCCGCCAACGACGTTGCCCGCCAGGGAGTTCACGCCTTCGCGATGACGTTCTCCGCGAACCACTCCAAGTTGCGGATCTTGTCGTCGAGCGGCTCGGTGTCCGTGCCCATGATGTAGGGGATGCGGAACCCGACGATGACGTCGGTGACGCCCTTGTCCTCGAGCCGCTTGACGCCGTCGAGCGTGAAGCCGTCGATCGAGATCACGTGGATCTCGAACTCGTCGGCGAGGCCGATCCGGTCCTCTTCGTCCCGGAACTTCTGCAGCTTGGCGAGCAGCGGGTCGAGCTCCTCGGGGTCGCCGCCGCCATGCATCCAGCCGTCGTTGCGCGCGGCGCGCCGCAGCGCTGCGTCGGCGTGACCGCCGACCAGGATCGGCACCGGCTTCGTCGGCGCGGGCGTCATCTTGAACCTCGGGATGTCGTAGAACTCGCCGTGATACTCGAAGTAATCGCCGGACGTGAGTCCCCGGATGACGTCGATGCACTCGTCCATCCGTTTGCCGCGCTTGGCGAACGGCACGCCCATGATCTCGTAGTCCTCCGGCCACGGGCTGGTGCCGACGCCGAGGCCGAGCCGGTTGTCGAACATGGCCGCCAGCGAGCCGGCCTGCTTCGCGACGAGCGCGGGCGGCCGGATCGGAAGCTTCAACACGAAGATGTTGAAGTGCAGTTTCGTGGTCACCGCGGAGAGTGCACCGATCAGCGCGAACGACTCGATGAACGACTTGCCGTCGAGGAATTCGCGGTTGCCGTCCGCGGTGTAGGGATACTTCGAGTCCGACTCCTCGGGGTAGGCGATGCTGTCCGGAATGGTCATCGCGTGGTACCCGGCCTCGTCGGCGGCCTTCGCCAACGGGATGTAGTACTTGGGGTCGGTCATGGCTTCCGCATAGGTGAACCGCATGAATCCGATATTAGAACACGTTCTACTTTTGGGAGGTGGAACCCTCGCGCTCGCGGGATCGCGGCCGGGTTGTGGCTGGTGGCGCCGGTCGCCCTGACCGTTTGTTTGCGCCGAAACGCAATATCACCGGTGATACCGCGTTTCAGAATCGGTTGGTCTTGCCGTGCTCGGAGCGGGTGTGACGCGTGAGGCTGGCTGCGCCCCAACTCAGTCGAACGGTGGGGCGCCGACCCCGGTCACCGAGTAGCCGCCCTGCGGGGTCAGCTCGGCCAGTCGGGCCGCCGCGGTGCGACCGTTGGCGGTGAGCAGCGCCTCGGGCCGCTTGAGCACGTCGTCGGGAAGCGCTCCGAAGACCATGCCGCGCCAGTGGTACTTGCCGTCGATCGGATTCAGCCGGCCGGTCAGTCGCACCCGGACGGCGTGGTCGTCGTCGGCGACCCGGAGGTTGGCGGGCCCGTCGTACACGTCGTCGGGGACAGCCTCGTCGGCGGCGACGGACTCGGCGGGCGCAGCGGCCTGCGGCAGGAAGCTGGTGCGCCTCCACATCCGGCGCGCGATCCGGCCCATCAACCCGACCTCTTCGAGGAAGGCGGCCAAGGGGGCGAAGCCCGTGACTTGGACGTTGCGCCGGTGCGGGCTGCGCCGGGCAATGCGGCGCGCCTCGCGAGCGGGCAGACCGACACGGCGGTACGGCACGGGGTTTGTGAAGAGGAAGCGGAAGAAGTAACCGCCGACGCCGTTGAGGTTGGCGACCCACCACCGGTTGAAACGTGGCATTTCGGCGGCGCGCTTGCGGGCCCCGTCGCGCGCGAACTGAATGTGGCGGGCCTCCTCCGTCACATGAATCCGCATGAGCCGCTGCACCATCGGTTGCAACTCGGGGTCGTCCATCATCTGCCGTTGCAGCGAGTCGAAGATCTCCTCGCCGATGAGTGCGGCGATCCACAGCACGGATCCCTTGAACCCGAGCGGCAGGGCGTTGATGATCATCCGCTGGTACCGCCGCGGCTGAATCGGCTTGGCGCCAAGCCGGTCGATGGCCTTGCCGAACATCACCATGTGCCGGGTCTCGTCGCCCAGTTCGGTGAGGGCGTAGTGCGTCGCGTTGGAGGTGGGATCCGCGTGCATGACGTCGCGCAGCAGCGCCTGGTTGAGGATGTTCTCGAACCAGATGCCTGCCGAGAGTGTGTTGACGAGTTCCTGGCGCGACAGCTCGATCTGCTCGGCGCGAGTCATGGCGGCCCACATCGGCGTCCCGTACAGGGACACCACCTTGGGCGGCAGGAAGAACTTGTCGGGGTCGATCGGTGCTTCCCAGTCGATGTCGACGATGGGCTCGTAGTACTTCTTGACCGAACCCCGCAGCAGGCGTTCGGAGAACTCCTCGCGCGTGGGCGCGTTGGCACGTCGGGCTGCTTCGGGGGAAAGAGTCATCGTCGCCCTCTGCTCTTCGCGCAAGCGCTCATCGTCGCCCTCTGCTCTTCGCGCAAGCGCTCATGTCGCCCTGCTCTTCGCGCAAGCGCTCATCGTCGCCCTCTGCTCTTCGCGCAAGCGCTCATCGTCGACATTCCTTCAGCTGGCAAAAGTGCGCCGATATGCTTTGCAACCTAATGACGCGCGAGTCACGATGTCAATACCCCTGGTACCGGATACTGGCGGTTCCGTGACCCGGCGGATCCACGTCATCGGCATCGGGGCGGGCGACCCCGACTACGTCACCGCTCAAGCCGTCGTCGCGCTCAACGAGGTCGACGTCTTCTTCGCGATGGACAAGGGCGAGGCCAAGGACGACCTGGTGGCGCTGCGGCGGGAGGTCTGCGCGCGCTTCATCCGCGAACCCGGCTACCGCTTCGTCGAACTCGCCGACCCGTCGCGGGCGAAGACCGGCGACTACCGCCAGGCCGTCGCCGACTGGCATGCCGCCCGCGCCGAGGTATGGGCGCGCGCCCTGCTCGACGAATTGCCCGACGACGGTGTCGGGGCCTTCCTGGCGTGGGGCGACCCGTCGTTGTACGACAGCACGTTGCGGATTCTCGACCTCGTCGCAGCGCGCATCGACGTCAGCTACGACGTCATTCCCGGCATCACCGCGATTCAGGCCCTCACGGCCCGACATCGCATCCCGCTCAACGACGTTGGCGAGCCGGTGTTGATCACGACGGGCCGCAGGCTCCGTGCCGAGGGACTGTCGGGCGCCGCCGTGGTGATGCTCGATGGCGACTGCGCATTCCTCGGCTGCCCGCCCGACACCAGGATCTGGTGGGGCGCCTATCTCGGTAGTCCGGATGAGCTCCTCGTCGACGGGACCGTCGGCGAAGTGGGGCAGCGGATCGCTGCGATGCGGGCCGAGGCGAGGGACCGCCACGGCTGGATCATGGACACGTATCTGCTGCGGTCCAGCCGCTAGCGTGCTTGCTCGGAAAGTGCCGGTAGAACGTCCGCTGGCCGTCGGGGGCGCTGTGCAAGGATCTGAGCCCATGGGGCGATTCTTCGTTCGCGCAGGCCTGACCGCAGTCGCGTTGTGGTTGGTCACCATCCTCGTGCCGGGTGTCCAAATCGTCGGCGGTGAAGGCGATGTGCTCAAACGCGCAGGCGTCATCTTCGTCGTCGCCGTGATCTTCGGCGTGATCAACGCATTCATCAAGCCGGTCGTGCAGTTCATCTCGATCCCGCTGTACATCCTGACGCTGGGCTTGATCCACATCGTCATCAACGCGCTGATGCTGTGGATCACGTCGTGGGTCACCGAGCACACCACCCATTGGGGGTTGTTCATCGATGACTTCTGGTGGACCGCGATATGGGCCGCCATCGTGCTCTCGATCGTCAGCTGGCTGCTGTCGCTCGTGTTGCCGGACGGCGACAGGGCGCGCTCCTAGCCGGAAAGTGTCCGGTTGCGGGTGACTCGTCGCTCCCACCGGTGAGCGCGGCACACGGGTGCCGCGACGAACCGGAGGAGCAACCATGAACGTCAAACATCGCCAGCGGATCGGCCTCTTCTCAGTCGGGGTCGGCCTCGCCCTCGCCGGCCTGCTGGGCACGGCCGCGCACGCCGAAGCCCAGCCGATCAAGGAATCCACCATCAAGAGCGAGTGCAAGTCCGCGGGCGGCACGTACGGGACGACGAAGAAGCAGGGCACCCGGTTCTCGTCCTGCAGGTACAAGGACAACGAGGGCAACGGCTACGTCGACTTCTACTACGACGGCGAGTACTACGCGACGAATCCCACGTAACCGCACTCGCCGGAGCCTCCCAGCTCGGCGGGGTACCCTCGCGCCAGTGCACGCGGAACTGAACCGCCGGACGTTCGTCGTCGGTGCGTCGGCGACGGTCGGCGGTGCAGTGATCGCCGGGTCGGTGCTCGCGGGTTGCGACGCCGAATCGCCACCGGCACAGGGTCAGACCACCGTCGTGAAGATGCGGGTCAACGGCGCCGACAAGGAGCTCGAGGTCGACAACCGCACCTCGCTGCTCGACATGCTGCGCGAACGCGCGGGGCTCACCGGCACGAAGAAGGGCTGCGACCAGGGCGCGTGCGGCGCCTGCACGGTGCTACTGGACGGCAAGCGGGTGAACTCCTGTTTGACGTTGGCGGTGATGCACGACGGCGCCGAGGTGCGCACCATCGAAGGGGTCGCCGAGAACGGTCGCTTGCACCCGCTGCAGCAGGCGTTCATCGACACCGATGCCTTCCAGTGCGGGTACTGCACCTCCGGGCAGATCATGTCCGGCCTCGGCTGCATCCAGGAGGGCCACGCCGGTTCGGACGAGGAGATCCGGGAGTGGATGAGCGGCAACATCTGTCGCTGCGGCGCGTACACCAACATCGTCGCCGCGGTGGCACAGACGGCGAAGGAGACCTAGCCGCAGTGTTCCCGTTCACCTTCGTCAAGGCGGCCGACGAGCGGTCGGCGCTCGACGCCGGCCACAAGGGCGCGCGCTACATCGCGGGTGGCACCACGCTCGTCGACCTGATGCGCGAGACCGTGGAACGCCCCGATGCGGTGGTGGACATCAACGCCCTGCCGTACCGCGACGTCGCGCTCGACGGCGGCACGTTGCGGATCGGGTCCCTGGTGCGGATGTCGGAGCTAGCCGCCGACGCGCGGGTGCGCCGCGAATTCCCCGTCATCGCACAGGCATTGGAGCTCAGCGCCTCGGCGCAGCTGCGCAACATGGCCTCCATCGGGGGCAACCTGATGCAGCGTCCCCGGTGCCTGTACTTCCGCGACGTGTCGGCCAACTGCAATCGGCGCAGTCCGGGTAGCGGATGCTCGGCGCTGGGCGGCCTCAATCGCACCCACGCCATCCTCGGCGGCAGCGACCAGTGCGTCGCCACGCACCCATCGGATCTGGCAGTGGCACTCGTCGCGCTGGACGCCGTCGTCGTGGCCCGCGACGCCTCCGGCGACCGCCGCATTCCCATCGCGCAGTTCTTCCGCCAGCCCGGGACCACCCCCGACCAAGAGCATGACCTGCGGCCAGGCGAGCTCATCGTCGGACTCGAAGTGCAGACCGGGCCGGAGCAGCGCCGGTCCGGCTACCTCAAGGTGCGCGACCGGCAGTCCTACGAGTTCGCGCTCACCTCGGCCGCGGTGGCGCTCGACGTCACAGGCGGCACCGTCCGGGCGGCTCGGGTGGCCGTCGGCGGAGTGGCCACCGTGCCATGGCGGCTGCCCGCAGTGGAACGGGCGCTGATCGGGCGCGCCGCGGGGCCCGACCTGTGGAGCGCCGCTGCCGCACATGCCGCCGAAGGTGCGAAGCCGTTGACCGACAACGCATTCAAGGTGGATCTCGTGCAACGCGTCGTCGCGCGCCAGCTCGCGACGGTGGGGGGTTGCCGTGACGTACCCGCAGCGGCTCACCACCCCTGCCGTCGGGGCGCCCCTGGCGCGCGTCGACGGGCCGCTCAAGGTGACGGGCACGGCGCGGTACGCCGCCGACAATCCGGTGCCCGACTTCGTCCACGCCGTGCTGGTGTGCAGCACCGTCGCAACGGGTTCCGTGGACCGCATCGACACCACCACGGCCGGACGAGCTCCGGGAGTGGTGCGCGTGCTCACCGACTTCACCCACGTCACGCTGCCCTACGACATTCGTCGGGTGTCGTTCTTCGGGCAGCCCGTCGCGGTCGTGGTGGCCGAGCAGCCTCGAGGCCGCCGCACACGCTGCGACATTGGTCGACGTGCGCTACACGGCGGGTGCCCAACTGACGGACATCGATGCACCGCAGGCGATCTCGAAGCCCGGCCGCAACCCCGAACTACTCGCGCGGTGATCCCGAGGGTGCGCTGCGCGCGGCCGCCGTCGTCTCCGATGCGAAGTACTCCATCACGCGCAACAACCACAACCCGATGGAACTGCCGTCCACCGTGGCCAGTTGGGACGGTGACCGGTTGACGGTGTGGGACAAGGTGCAGTCCATCGTCTCGGCGCAGGCCGCGCACGCCAAGGCGCACGGCGTACCCCCCGACAACGTGCGGGTGATCTCGCCGTTCGTCGGTGGCGCGTTCGGCAGCGCGGGCCAGACCTGGCCGCACCAACTGCTCGCGTCCTTCGCCGCCCGGCAGGTCCGCCGCCCGGTCAAGCTGGTGCTCACCAGGAAGCAGGTCTACGCCGGCATCGGCTATCGGCCTACCAGTCGTCAACGGATGGCCATCGCCGCCGACCGGTCCGGACGGATCGCGGCCATCATCCACGAGGGCCGCACCGAGACCGCCCGGTACGCCACCTACGAGGACGGTCTCACCGCGTCGCCGAAGTTCATGTACACCAGCCCGAACATGCGGTCCACCTACCGCGTGGTGCCGCTCGACGTGAACCTGCCCACCTACATGCGCGGCCCCGGCGCAACGACGGGCACGTTCGCACTCGAGTCGGCGATGGACGACCTGGCCTACCGGCTCGGCATGGATCCGATCGAGCTGCGGCTGCGCAACGAACCCGAACGCGACCAGACCGACGACCTGCCGTTCTCCACGCGGCGGCTCGACGAGTGCCTGCGACAGGGCGCCTCGACGTTCGGGTGGGCGCGGCGCAACCCGACGCCGCGAACCGTGCGCGACGGCGACCGCCTGATCGGCGTCGGGATGGCCGCGGCCGGCTATCACACCTCGCGGAGCCCCTCGGATGTCTACGCGCGGTTGAACGCGGACGGCACCGCCGACGTGCAGACCGCCACCAGCGACATGGGGCCGGGGACGTACACCTCGATGAGTCAGGTGGCCGCGGACGCGCTCGGGCTTCCCGTCGAGCGGGTCAGGTTCGCGCTCGGTGACAGCCAGTACCCCAATGCGCCGTCGCACTCCGGATCGCGCACCATGGCCAGCGTCGGATCCGCGGTGTTCACGGTGGGAAACATGCTGCGGGACAGGCTGATTCGCACGGCGGTCACGGACCCGAAGTCGCCGCTGAGCGGGGTGGCGCCCCAGGGCGTCACGGTCGCCGACGGCCGCATGTCCGTCATCGCCGACCCTGGCCGCGGCGAGACCTATCAGGACCTGCTTCGTCGTCGCGGCTTGCCCAACCTGGACACCAGACAGAGCTGGTCGCCCGACGACGCCGACAAGCGGTTCTCCATGTACGCGTACGGCGCAGTGTTCGCGGAGGTGGCGGTGGACGAGCTGCTCGGCTTCGTCCGGATCAGGCGCGTGTACGCCGTCTACGACGCGGGGCGGGTGATCAACCCGAAGCTGGCCCACAGTCAGGCGATCGGCGGCATGGTCGGCGGCATCGGGATGGCGCTGCTCGAGGGCACCGATCTCGACCACCGCGACGGCCGCATCGTCAACGCCAACATGTCGGACTACTTGGTTCCGGTCAACGCCGACATCCCCGCACTCGACGCAGCCTTCCTGTCCGCCGAGGACACCATCGCCGACCCGATCGGCGTCAAGGGCCTCGGCGAGATCGTCATCGTCGGCGTGCCCGCCGCGATCGCCAACGCCGTGTTCAACGCGACGGGCAAGCGCATCACCGACCTTCCGATCCGCCTGGAGGATCTGCTCTAACCTGGATGACATGCCTGAACTGCCCGAGGTAGAGGCACTGGCCGATCATCTCCGTCGCCACGCCGTCGGACTCACCGTGGGACGCATCGACGTGGCGGCACTATCGGTGCTCAAGACGTTCGACCCGCCCACTACGGCACTGCACGGTCGGGAGGTCACCGGAGCCAACCGCTGGGGCAAGTACCTCGGCCTGCAGGCCGGCGAACTGCACCTCATCACCCACCTTTCGCGAGCCGGGTGGCTGCGCTGGTCGGACAAGCTGTCCGCGGCCCCGCTGAAGCCAGGCAAGGGGCCCATCGCGCTGCGGGTGCACCTCGGAAAGCCCGGAGAGGCCGGATCCGATGTCACCGCCGGGGCGGCTCCGGTGGGCTTCGACCTCACCGAGGCGGGCACGCAGAAACGGCTGGCGGTGTGGTTGGTGACCGATCCGATGACGGTGCCGCAGATCGCCGCGCTCGGGCCGGATGCGCTTGCGCTCGACCCCGACGGGCTGGCCGCCGCGCTCAGGGGCAACACCGGCCGCATCAAGACGGTCATCACCGACCAGAAGGTCATCTCGGGCATCGGCAACGCCTACAGCGACGAGATCCTTCACGTCGCCAAGCTGTCGCCGTTCGCGACGGCGGGCAAGCTCACCGACGCCCAACTGGCCGACCTGCACGATGCGATGATCTCGGTGCTGACCGACGCGGTGTCGCGGTCGGTGGGGCAGGGCGCCGCGACGCTCAAGGGCGAGAAGCGTTCCGGGCTGCAGGTGCATGCCCGCACCGGGTTGCCCTGCCCGGTCTGCGGGGACACCGTGCGGGAGGTGTCGTTCGCCGACAAGTCGTTTCAGTACTGCCCGACGTGTCAGACGGGCGGCAAGGTGCTCGCCGACCGGCGGATGTCCAAGCTGCTCAAGTAGTTCGGCAGTACGAGCGGGTCGCCGACGACAGTGCCTGCCGGTACAGCCCGTCGAGCGTGCGAGCCGACGCGACCGCGTCCGTCGCCGCGGTCAGTTCGGCGGCACACTCAGGCCCGTGCAGCGCGCCCCAGTTCAAGGCGACCTCGTCCACCATCACCTTGTTGAAACCGTCGATGGCCGTGCGTGACTCGGACAGATCGGGCGCGGTGTCCGGCGCGAGGGTGGGATCGAACCTCCACTGCCCGAAGCGGGTGTACTCGATGCCCTCCGTCGCACCGATCTGGTTCTCGAAGACCGTGCGCACATAGCCGCCGTCGATGCCGTGGGCGGTCGCGTCGGAACCCACGTCGTCGAGCACCTGGTTGGCCCGTTCGGCGTCGGTGATCGGTCCGCCGTTGATCCACTTGTAGGCCGCCACCGGATCGGCCGTGGCCAGTCGCTGCGCAGCGGTGTCCACCAGTCGGTAGAGCGGGTCGGCGTCGTCGGCATGGGCGACGGGCCCGAAGGTGAACAAGGCCGCCAGCAGGGTTCCGGCAACGATCGAGACGGTGCGACGCATGCGGCCCATGATCTCTTACTTGCATCCCAGTTCTCGACCCATGCGCGATCCAGACACCACGGTCGTGCAAGTTCGCGGAGCGGACTTGAGCGACGACCGTGGTGTCGAATTCGGCCGTAGCAGGATGGGCGGACGGTGGGGGGAGCGGCCATTTCTTGACAGCTGTCGAGTCCGGTTATCCTGCACGGATGACTCGGCAGAAGATCCTCATCACCGGCGCGAGCTCGGGGCTTGGCGCGGGAATGGCCCGCCAGTTCGCCGCCAAGGGCCGTGACCTCGCGCTGTGTGCGCGCCGCCTCGAGAACCTCGACGCGTTGAAGGCCGAACTCACCGCCCGTCACCCCGGCATCACGGTTGCCGTCGGCGCGCTCGACGTCAACGACCACGATCAGATCCCGAAGGTGTTCGGCGCACTCGACGACGAGCTCGGCGGCATCGACTGCGTCATCGTCAACGCGGGCATCGGCAAGGGCTACCCGCTCGGTGGCGGCAAGCCGTGGGCCAACAAGGCCACCATCGAGACCAATCTCGTTGCGGCGCTTGTTCAGATCGAAACTTCGCTCGAGATGTTCAAGAAGGCGGGCAGGGGACACCTGGTGCTGGTGTCTTCGGTGCTGGGCAACGTCGGCGTGCCGGGGCACAAGGCTGCCTACGCCGCCAGCAAGGCGGGAGTGACCTCGCTCGGCGAGTCGCTGCGCGCCGAGTACCCCTCCGGACCCATCAAGATCACGGTGCTGGAGCCCGGCTACATCGAGTCGGAGATGACCGCGAAGTCCAATTCGACAATGCTCATGGTGGACAACGAGACCGGGGTCAAGGCCATGGTCGACGCCATCGAGAAGGAGAAGGGCCGCGCCGTCGTCCCGGGCTGGCCGTGGTGGCCCCTGGTGGAACTGATGAAGGTGCTGCCGCCGCGCTTCACCAAGTACTTCGCCTGATCGGTCGGCTCACTTCACGCAGACGTCCGGGGAGTCCTCGCGCGCCTGCGCGTCCGCGGGAATCGTGTAGTTGACGACGACGCTGGCGTCGACGGCGCCGTCGTTGGCGACGCGATGGGGAACACCGGCCGGGATGAAGACCGCCTGCCCGGCTCCGTAGTTGACCACCGCGCAGTCCGGTCCGGTCTGCAACGCGACGACCCCGCCGGTGATCACGGAGTACTCCGTTCCGGGATGGGTGTGCCAGCCGCTGCTCGAACCGGGCTTGAGCACCAGGCTCTGCACGAGCAGCGTCGTCGGCCGACCGCCCTCGGTGACGATCGAGACCGGCGCGTCCGTCGTCCCCTTCGCGAGGTCGGCGCGCACCACGTCCCCTTCGCCGGGCGTCGCCATCGCCGACGCACTACTGGCGCCGAGCACGATGATTCCAACGGTGGCGATGATGCCGATGCGGCGAACTGCCATGAGCTGTCCTTCCCCCGAAGTGATTCGACAAGCGTATGTGTCATGGATATGCCAGATCCGCCAATTTTGCGGCGTTAGTTCCTATTCTGGAAGTGATCAAGCCACTGGCGCAGCGACATCCGGGGGGCCGGCAATGACCGATCAGGCTGACGTCGACAACCGGCACGCGGAGCACGGCTTCCACTTCGACCGCCACACCCCGCAATACCGGGAACAGTTCGAGGTGGTCACCGCAGAAATGCTCGGTCACTGTCCGCTTGCGTGGACGGACACCTACGGCGGGCACTGGGTCGCCGCGGGCAACAAGGAAGTCTTCGAACTCGCGCGGTGCCCGCACGTCTCCAACGACAACGACATCACCGGTCAGCGCAAGGGCTATCTCGGCATCAGCATCCCTCGCGGGGAGTCCAGCGTGACGTTCCGCGGCGGCATGCTGGAGATGGACGAACCCGAGCATCGGGCGTATCGCACGCCGCTGAATGCCTATCTTTCGCCCGCCGCGGTGCAACGGTGGGTCCCCGTCGTCGACGAGCTCGTCAAGGCGTGCCTCGACGAGAAGATCGAAGAAGGCCGGATCGACTTCGTCGACGACCTGGCCAACATCGTCCCCGCGGTGCTCACGCTCGGCCTACTGGGCATACCGCTGAAGGATTGGGAGATCTACTGCGAACCCGCCCACGCGGGGGTGTACACGCCCGCCGACTCGCCGGAATATCCACGAGTCGTCGACCTCGCGCTCGCGTCGGCCATGGAGATGATGCAGCATGTCGCCGACATCAGGGAGACGCCGAGGCCTGGGCTGATCGACGCGATGGTCCGGTATCGGATCGACGGCGAGCCGGCCCCCGACTTCGAGATCATGGGCATGCTGATGTTGCTCATCGGCGGTGGTTTCGACACCACCACCGCGCTGACCGCGCACTCGTTGGAGTGGCTCTCGCAGCACCCCGATGAGCGCGAGCGGCTGAGCCGCGAACGTGACACGTTGCTCAACTCGGCAACCGAAGAGTTCCTGCGGTACTTCACGCCCGCGCCGGGTGATGGCCGCACCGTCGCGGAGGACTTGGAGGTCGACGGCGTGGTACTCAAGGAGGGCGAGCGGTTATGGCTGTCGTGGGCGATGGCGAACCGCGATCCCGAGCTCTTCGAGCACCCCGACGAGGTGGTACTGGACCGGACGCGCAACCGTCATTTCAGTTTCGGGCTCGGCATCCATCGGTGCATCGGCTCGAACGTCGCACGGACGGTCTTCAAGTCGATGCTCACTGCCGTGCTCGACCGCATGCCCGACTTTCACTGTGAGCCCGAGGGTGCCGTGCACTACCGGACGATCGGCGTCATCCAGGGCATGCAACACCTGCCTGCCACGTTCGCACCCGGCCCTCGGCTCGGCCCCGGGTTGGACGCCACGCTGGAGAAGCTGCAGCGCATCTGCGACGAGCAGCAACTCGCCGCGCCCATCACCGTCCACAAGGAAACCGCAGTCATCGACTAGCGATTTGTGCACGTAAACCCGCGTGCGGTGGCTGTCGCGAAATGAAGACGCCCTCAAGAAACGGCAGCTTTCGGCAGATTCGCCGAAGGTGATCTGATGGTCCGATCAGGCTCAAGCGATCTTGAGCCGACTCTTCGCGTCGCTCGACGATCGATTTCGTTCATTTCGCAACAGCCACGCGGCGCGGGTTTACGTGCACAAATCGCTAACCTGCGCGGCCCCGCTCGACGCGGTAGTGGCGCACCAGGGCGTCGGTGGAGGAGTCGGACTGCTCGGCCGGAGCGGCGTCGCTGGTGAGTACCGGCAGCAGCGCCTTGGCCTGCGTCTTCCCGAGCTCGACGCCCCACTGGTCGAAAGAGTCGATGCCCCAGATGACGCCCTCGGTGAACACCTGGTGTTCATACAGCGCGATCAGCTGCCCGACCACCGACGGCGTCAGCTTGGTACCGAGAATCGAAGTGGTGGGCCGGTTTCCGGGCATCACCTTGTGCGGCACGACGTCGGCGGGGGTGCCCTCCGCGGCGATCTCGTCGGCCGTCTTGCCGAACGCCAGCACTTGCGTCTGCGCGAAGAAGTTGCTCATCAACAGGTCGTGCATGCTGCCGGTGCCGTCGGCGGTCGGCAGGTCGTCGGTGGGTTGAGAGAACCCGATGAAGTCCGCGGGGATCAGCCGGGTGCCCTGATGTAGCAGCTGATAGAACGCGTGCTGGCCGTTGGTTCCCGGTTCGCCCCAATAGATTTCGCCGGTCTCGGTGGTGACGGGGCTGCCGTCGGCGCGCACGGACTTGCCGTTGGACTCCATCGTCAGCTGTTGCAGATAGGCGGCGAAGCGGGCCAAGTCGTTGGAGTACGGCAGCACCGCCCGCGCCTGAGCGTCGAAGAACTCGTTGTACCAGAGCCCGATGAGGCCAAGCAGCGCAGGCACATTCGCCTCGAGCGGCGCGGTGCGGAAGTGTTCGTCGACGACGTGGAAACCGGCCAGGAACTCGGCGAACCGCTCCTTGCCGATCACCGCCATCACGGAAAGGCCGATAGCGGAGTCCACGGAGTATCGACCGCCGACCCAGTCCCAGAAGCCGAACATGTTGTCGGTGTTGATGCCGAAGTCGTCGACGAGCCTCTTGTTCGTCGAGACGGCGACGAAGTGCTTCGACACCGCGGAGTCGCCAAGCACGTCGGTGAGCCACCGCCGAGCGGCGGTCGCGTTGGTCAGCGTCTCCAGAGTCGAGAACGTCTTCGACGCGACTATGAAAAGCGTTGTGGCGGGTTCGAGGTCGGCCAGCTTTGCGACGAGGTCGGCGGGGTCGACGTTGGACACGAACCGCGCGGAGATGCCTGCGTCGGCGTAGTGCCGCAGCGCCTGGTACACCATCACCGGCCCGAGGTCCGAGCCGCCGATGCCGATGTTGACGACGGTCTTGATGCGCTCGCCCGTCGCGCCCGTCCACGCACCGCTGCGCAGCCGGTCGGTGAAGTCACCCATCGAGTCGAGCACCGCTTGCACGTCGGCCACCACGTCCTGCCCGTCGACCACCAACTCGGCCCCGCGCGGCAGCCGCAGCGCGGTATGCAGCACCGCCCGGTCCTCCGAGGTGTTGATGTGCACGCCGGAGAACATGGCGTCGCGACGACCCTCCAGATCAGCGGCCTTGGCCAGGTCGATGAGCAACTTGAGCGTCTCACGGGTGACGCGGTGCTTGCTGTAGTCGACGTAGAGGTCGCCCACGGTGAGCGTCAGTTCGCGGCCGCGGTCTGGATCCTCGTCGAACAACTCGCGGAGGTGTTTGGCCCCGATCTCTCCGGCGTGTTGAGCCAACGCGTTCCATGCCGGCGTAGCGGAGATGTCGGCAATCTGAACGGTATCGGCGGCCATTGGGTCCTCGCGCAAGCGCTCGTCGGAAGACATACCTCGACCCTAGTGCGGCACGGCCTTCGAAGGAGTAAATGATTAATGTATGGACACCGCCAAGCTGCTGTCATCCGTTCCTACCGGGGTGTGGATCGGAGGTGAAGAGCGTGCGGGTTCGTCGACGTTCAACGTGCTCAACCCGGCGACCGACGAGGTGTTGGTCTCCATATCGAACGCCACGCCCGAGGACGGCATCGCGGCACTCGACGCAGCCGCCGGAGTACAGAAGGAATGGGCGGCGACGCCCCCGCGGGAACGTGGGGAGATCCTGCGTTCGGTCTTCGAGGCGATCACCGCCCGTGCGGAGGAGTTCGCGACGCTGATGACCCTCGAGATGGGCAAGGTGTTCGCCGAGAGCATGGGGGAGGTCAAGTACGGCGCGGAGTTCTTCCGCTGGTTCTCCGAGGAGGCCGTCCGCATCGACGGCCGGTATACCAGGAGCCCGGCGGGCACCGGCCGCATCATCGTGACCAAGCAGGCCGTCGGACCGTGTCTGGCGATCACGCCGTGGAACTTCCCGCTGGCCATGGGCACCCGCAAGATCGGGCCCGCGATGGCGGCCGGCTGCACGATGATCATCAAGCCCGCGCAGGAGACGCCGCTGACCATGCTGCTGCTGGCCAAGCTGATGGACGAGGCTGGCCTGCCGAAGGGCGTGCTGTCGATCCTGCCGACGTCGAAGCCCGGTGATCTGACCACGGCGCTGATCGACGACGGCCGGCTGCGCAAGCTGACCTTCACCGGATCCACGGGTGTCGGCAAGGCGCTGGCCAAGCAGAGCTCCGACAAGCTGCTGCGACTGTCGCTCGAGTTGGGCGGCAATGCGCCGTTCATCGTGTTCGACGACGCCGACGTCGATGCCGCCGTCGAGGGCGCGCTACTGGCCAAGATGC
Organism: uncultured Actinomycetota bacterium; assembly: GCA_963791215.1. GTDB lineage: Bacteria > Actinomycetota > Actinomycetes > Mycobacteriales > Mycobacteriaceae > Mycobacterium. The sequence goes on from CAWBRR010000026.1 coordinate 64,419, forward strand.
GCAACGGTGGCGAGGCCTGCACGGCGTCGAACCGCTTCCACGTCGCGAACGCGGTGCGCGAGGAGTTCACCGAGAAGCTCGTCAAGAAGATGAGCGAGTACACACTCGGAAACGGGCTCGATTCGTCGTCGACGCTGGGCCCGCTCGTCAACGCCAAGCAGGTCGCGACCGTCGAGGACCTGGTGTCCGACGCGGTGTCCAAGGGCGCGATCGTCGCCGTCGGCGGCGTCGCTCCGGGTGGGCCCGGGCACTTCTACCCGGCGACCGTGTTGGCCGACGTGCCTGCGGCGGCGCGCATCTTCAAGGAGGAGGTGTTCGGCCCGGTCGCCCCGATCATCGGCTTCGACACCGAGGAAGAGGGCATCGCCGCTGCCAACGACACCGAATACGGCCTCGCCGCCTACATCTACACGCAGTCGCTCGACCGCGCGCTGCGGGCGGCCGAGGCGATCGAGGCCGGGATGGTGGGCGTCAACCGTGGCGTGATCTCCGACCCCGCGGCGCCGTTCGGCGGCGTCAAGGAGTCGGGCTTCGGCCGCGAAGGCGGGTCCGAGGGCATCGAGGAGTACCTCGACACCAAGTACATCGCGCTCACGAACTGAGCCGTCGCGCCCGCGACCCTCGTGCAGAAGTCGCGGTGTAGTTCATCGAGTTCTGCGTGGCGGTCGTGGCTGGGACCCGGCGACCCGTGGCAGAACTCGCGCTAAGGGTCCGTTGACGCTGCGGACGGATAACCGTAACTGCGGGAGAGAACCCGACTTTCCTCCGATTTTGCGGTTACGATCCGTCGGTGCCGACGATCCGGATCCGGGAAGCCGCCGAGCTGCTCGGAGTCAGCGACGACACCGTGCGCCGGTGGATCGACGACGGCAACCTGTCGTCGGCCACCGACGAGTCGGGCCGCATGGTCATCGCCGGTGCGGAACTGGCCGCCTACGTCAGCGCGAATTCCGGCCGCGTCCCGCAGGATCCCGTCGGAGTCGGAAGCTCGGCACGCAACCGGTTCGCAGGCCTCGTCACCAAGGTCACCACTGACAAGGTGATGGCCCAGGTCGAGCTGCAGTGCGGACCGTTCACCGTCGTATCGCTGATGAGCACCGACGCCGTGCGCGAACTGAACCTCGAGCCCGGCAGCGTCGCCGTCGCCGTCGTCAAGGCCACCACCGTAATCGTCGAAACCCCCGGTGGAACTTCATGAAACGTGTTGTCCGGCTGGCGTTCGCCGCGATGTTGTCCCTCGCCATGGTGAGCGGGTGCGGCTCGTCGACCGAGTCGACGTCCTCGTCGAGCAGCAAGGCTCCCGCCATGACGGGGCTCGCGGGCGGGCATCTCGTCGTGTTCGCCGCCGCGTCGCTCAAGCAGTCGTTCACGCAGATCGGTGAGCAGTTCAAGACCGACAACTCCGGCACGTCGGTGGAGTTCTCGTTCGCGGGCTCGTCGGATCTGGTCACCCAGTTGACCCAGGGCGCCAAGGCCGACGTCTTCGCAGCGGCCGACACCAAGAACATGGACAAGGCCAGGGACGGCGGTCTGCTAGCGGGCGATCCGGTGAACTTCGCATCGAACGTCCTGACCATCGCCGTTGCGCCAGGCAACCCGAAGGGCATCGCCTCGTTCAAGGACCTCACCAGGGACGGGCTCGACGTCGTGGTGTGCGCGCCGCAGGTGCCGTGCGGGTCGGCGACGGAGAAGATCGAGAAGGCCACGGGTGTGGAACTGAAGCCCGTCAGCGAGGACTCGTCGGTCACCGACGTGCTGAACAAGGTGACGACCGGAGAGGCCGACGCGGGCGTGGTCTACGTGACCGACGTGGCGGGGGCCGGCGACAAGGTGACCGGCGTCGACTTCCCCGAGGCGAAGGAAGCCGTCAACACCTACCCGATCGCGGCGCTCAAGGGTTCCGCGAACGTCGAACTGGCGCAGAAGTTCATCGCGTACGTCACTGGCGAAGCCGGCCAGAAGGTGCTCGATCAGGCCGGCTTCGGCAAGCCCTAATTCGCATCTAGAACGGTGGGATCGATTCTTGGGTGTGTCGGTCGTGGTCGATCCCGTTGAGTCGACGCTCTTCGGCGATGCGGTGTTGGCGGTCTTGGGGGCGGTCCAGATGATGGTGCCGTCGGCAGGATGACCGCGATGGTGTCGCGCGCGGGCGCGAACAACGTCACCGACCGTGCTGGCCTTTAAGCTAACGCGATCGTCAAATTCTGGGTGAAGTCGGTTCCCAGTAGGTAGAGTTTTGGTCCTAGCAGGGTCGGGGTAGGACCTTGGGGGACATCAGCGATGATCGGCCTAATTCGTCGTTTGACAATCATGGTGGCGGTCGCACTCGCACCGCTCGCGTCCGTGACACTGGTGTCGCCAGGGGTGGCTACCGCAGCCGAGTGCGGTCAAGGAACCGTATACGACCCACCATCGAACACATGCGTGGCGGCAGAACTGCCCCCACCGCTCCTACCGCCACCGCCACCCCCGCCGCCACCGCCTGCGTGGAACGGTCCCACGCCGTACGTCTCGGCGAGCATCTGCGCGCCCATTCCCTTCGTATCGCTGTGCGTGGGGATCTAAGTGCACGTCAGCGTCTCGCTGTGCGCACTCCGTCGCTCTGTAGCCCTAGCGCCCTGGAAGACGGACGTTGATCTCCTGGAGGAACCAGGTGTTGCCGTCGGGATCGCTGAACGTCGCGAACGAACTGTAGTCAGTGCGAGCCGGGTCGGGACCGGAGACCCGATCCTTGGTCCCCGCGTGGTGGAAGACCCCTCCAGCATCGTGGAACACCTCGCTGATGTCGACGCCTCGGCCTGCGATGTCGGCGCGGGCGGCCAAGATGTCGGTGACGACCAGGTACAGATGCTGCGTTCCCGGTGGGGTGGCTGACGTGACGCCTGCGCCGAAGATGATCGAGCACTCCGACCCGGGCGGGGTGAACTGGATGACGCGGAACCCGTCATCCGCGGAGAAGTCCGCGTCCAGCCGCCAGCCGAGCCGTTCGTAGAAGCTTTTGGCGCGGTCGACATCGGCGACGGGGATGACGGCGACCTCGAGTTTGAAGTTCATGAGCAAAGTGTCGCGCCGAGCGGACTCTCGCATCGTGTGTTGGGGCGAACTTCAGGTGAAGCCCGCAACGAACGACACGCGCACGCGGCTCACCCGCGGAGGCTCAGTGGCCGAGTCGGCCGCGACCCATGCGAAGCAGCAGCATCGCGAAGTCCTTGCCGTCGGGACCGAGCACGCTGTAGCGCTCGATGACCTTCATCTCGCGGCTGTGCACCAGGCGGGTGCCGCCGGACGCCATCCGGACCTTGCCGATGGCCTGCGACACCTCGGTGCGGCGCTTGACCGCAGCGAGAATCGTGGCGTCGAGCTGGTCGATCTCGAGGCGAAGGTCGTCGATGTCAGCCATGGGTTCAGTTTCTACGCTCACTTTGGGCTCCTCGTTGTGTGGGGTCCCGCGGACTCATCCGGTTCGGGCCTCACAAAAGAAACGAGCCCCGGATCCGGATGCGGACCGCGGGGCTGGAAGAAAAGCAGCTAGACCACGGGCACCGCTGGCCGGTACCCGTAAAAAAATCGTCCCTGCTGATTGAGCACGGATTGAGTGTGCCATCACTGGCCGCGTCGGCGCAATGTGTCGCTGTTCAGCGGTAAGTTCGAGACGATATGACCGTGATTTCTGTGCCTACCGGCACCGACGAGCTCCTTGACGGCCTCAACGATCAGCAGCGTCAGGCCGTACTCCACGAGGGCTCTCCGCTGCTGATCGTCGCCGGCGCAGGCTCCGGCAAGACCGCCGTGCTCACCCGCCGCATCGCCTACCTGCTGGCCGCCCGCGACGTCGGCGTCGGCCAGGTGCTGGCCATCACGTTCACCAACAAGGCCGCCGCCGAGATGCGGGAGCGCGTGGTGCAGCTGATCGGGCCGCGCGCCAAGTCGATGTGGGTGTCGACGTTCCACTCGACGTGCGTGCGCATCCTGCGCAACCAGGCCTCGCTGCTGCCCGGGCTGAACTCCAACTTCTCGATCTACGACTCCGACGACTCGCGTCGCCTGCTGATGATGATCGGCAAGGACATGGGGATCGACACCAAGCGCTACTCGCCGCGGCTGCTGGCCAACGGCATCTCCAACCTGAAGAACGAGTTGATCGAGCCGCAGCAGGCGGCGGCCGAGGCGTCGGAAGCCGGCGAGGAGATGCCGCGCATCATCGCCGACGTATTCGGCGAGTACCAGCGCAGGCTGCGGGCGGCCAACGCGCTGGACTTCGACGATCTCATCGGTGAGACGGTCGCGGTGTTGCAGGCGTTCCCGCAGATCGCCCAGTACTACCGGCGCCGTTTCCGGCACATCCTGGTCGACGAATACCAGGACACCAACCACGCGCAGTACGTGCTGGTGCGCGAGCTCGTAGGCGGCGGGGCGCACGACACGAATGAGGTGCCACCCGCGGAGCTGTGCGTCGTCGGTGACGCCGACCAGTCGATCTATGCGTTCCGCGGCGCCACCATCCGCAACATCGAGGACTTCGAACGCGACTACCCGAACGCGACGACCATCCTGCTGGAACAGAACTACCGCTCCACGCAGAACATCCTGTCGGCCGCCAACGCCGTCATCTCGCGCAACGCGGGGCGGCGGGAGAAGCGGCTGTGGACCGACTCCGGTGAGGGCGAGCTCATCGTCGGATACGTCGCCGACAACGAGCACGACGAGGCCCGGTTCGTCGCCGGGGAGATCGACGCGCTGAGCGACCGCGGCGACATCACATACAACGACGTCGCGGTGTTCTACCGCACCAACAACTCCTCGCGTGCCATCGAAGAGGTGTTCATCCGCGCGGGCATCCCGTACAAGGTCGTCGGCGGCGTTCGGTTCTACGAGCGCAAGGAGATTCGCGACATCGTCGCCTACCTTCGCGTGCTGGACAACCCCGGCGACGCGGTCAGCATGCGGCGCATCCTCAACACGCCAAGGCGCGGCATCGGCGACCGCGCCGAGGCGTGCGTCGCGGTGTACGCCGAGAACACCGGCGCCAGCTTCAACGACGCGTTGCAGGCCGCCGCCGAGGGCAAGGTCCCGATGCTGAACACGCGCGCGGAGAAGATGATCGCCGCGTTCGTCGAGCTGCTCGACGAGCTTCGAGGCAAGCTCGGCGACGAACTGGGCGACCTCGTCGAGGCCGTGTTCGATCGCTCCGGGTACCGGCGCGAGCTCGAATCATCGAGCGACCCACAGGACTTGGCGCGCCTCGACAACTTGAACGAATTAGTCAGCGTCGCACATGAATTCAGCATCGACCTGGCCAACGCCGCGGCGCTGCGCGAGGAGTCCGACGAGGCTGCTCGACGAGGACATTCCCGACACGGGTGCACTCGCCGCGTTCCTGGAGCGGGTGTCGCTGGTCGCCGACGCCGACGAACTGCCCGAGCATGGCGCAGGCGTCGTCACCATGATGACGTTGCACACCGCCAAGGGGCTCGAGTTCCCGGTGGTCTTCGTGACCGGCTGGGAGGACGGCATGTTCCCGCACATGCGGGCGCTCGGCGACCCAACCGAACTGTCGGAGGAGCGCAGGCTCGCATACGTCGGCATCACCCGGGCCCGACAGCGGTTGTATCTGAGCCGGGCCAAGGTCCGCTCATCTTGGGGCCAGCCCATGCTCAACCCGGAGTCGCGGTTCCTCCGCGAGATTCCGCAGGAGCTCATCGACTGGCGCCGCACGGAGGGACCCGCCTCGGGTTTGAGTGCACCCGTCAGCGGCGCCGGTCGCTTCGGCACCCCTCGTCCGTCACCGGCCCGCACGGTCGCGTCCCGCAACCGGCCGTTGGTCACGCTGGAGCCGGGCGACCGCGTCAATCACGACAAGTACGGGCTGGGCCGCGTCGAGGAGGTATCGGGCGTCGGTGAGTCCGCGATGTCGCTCATCGACTTCGGCAGTGCGGGCCGCGTCAAGCTCATGCACAACCACGCGCCGATCCAGAAGCTCTAACGGCTCACCGACACCAGCGACCGGTCGCGGGCAGCAGCGCGAGCACCACGGCGGCCAGTGGCAGCACCGGGATGGCGTACACGACCGGGGGCAGTGCGGCGCCCGCCACGAAGAGCCCGGCGAAGATCATCAGCGCCACGATGGCGCCGACCACGATCAGCAGTCGTCCGATCCGGCGCCGCAGCAGCAGGGCGATCAGGCCGCCGATGGTCGCCGCCGCCGAGACGGCGGTGAGGAAACCGATTGCGACGCAGAATAATTGGTCGCTCCGCCACCACCCGGCGATCAGCGACGTCGCGATGACGGCGGTGGCCCAACCACTGAGAATGCTGACGGCCGCAGTGGCTGAGGCGGCATGCGGGCTGGGTCGGCGGACGCGTCCGCCGGTGCCGACTGCGACGGGGGTGGCACGTGGCATGTAACCCGTCGGCGCGTCCTCGATGCTGGGGGCGGCGTCGGGGAGTGCGGGGAACGACCCGGTGGGGAAGCGGCGAATGATGCTGGTCTGCGGCTCCGAGCCGCTCGGAGGGGGAGCGTCTTCCCTCGCAGGAGCTGCGGCGACCTCTGCGACGCGCCGGATGATGCGCGTTTGGTCGGGGGGTCCGCCGGTGGTCACTCCAGCCAGCCTAGCGAGCCAGCGGGTTGGGCACAGTTACCCGCGGTGAGCGCGGCCTCCAACACGCAAGTCGCTGCGGGTCAGCCGACGTAGCTGCCCGGGCTCAGCCCACGCTGGGCAAGCCACGGCACCGGATCGATGAAGTCGGTGCCGTTTCGCAGCACCGAGAAGTGCAGGTGCGGACCAGTGGAGTTGCCACGGTTGCCGATGGTGGCGATCTGGTCACCGGCAAACACGCGCTGACCGACGCTGACGAGCCACGTGTTTACATGGCCGTAGAGCGTGACGGTTCCGTCGGCGTGGCGGATCTTGACCCATGCCCCGTAGCCGGCGGTGGGACCGGCGTCGGTGACGACGCCGTCGGCCACGGCCGAGATCGGGGTGCCGATGGAGTTGGCGATGTCGATGCCGGCGTGCAGCACGCCCCAGCGGTAGCCGAAGCCGGACGTCCACACGCCCTTGGCGGGAAAGACGAACAGCGGCCGCATCTGGCGGGCCTCGCGCTCGGCTCGCTCCGCGGCGAAGGCGGCGCCGTTCGCGAACTCCTCGCTGTGGGCCGACGAGTCGGCGACGGGTGCGATCGAGACGATCTGCATGCCGTCGACGGAGCCGGTGACTGCGGAGCCGTCGACGAAGGCGTTGGGTCCTGCGGCGACCATGGTGTCGGCGGCCGGAGCGTTGGGTGCGTTCGCCATCGAGTAGCCCGCGGCAGCGGTGGCGCCGACGGCCATCGCCGCGGCGACCAGCCGGCCCTTCACGTGGCCGCCGTCGAGCTTGCGATGCGCGCCGCCACCGCGACCGGTCATGTCGATGACGTCGGTGGCGTCCATGCCGTCACTGACGTCGGTGTGGCTGTCGCGATAGGCCCGCGGGCGGGGCTCGTCACCGGCCCGGGCCAGGAACTCCGACGGCACTGCCAGCCGCAGCGGCACCAGGTCGTCGGTGTGATGGAGGTCGTCCAACTCGGGCGCGCCTATGACGTGTGATTCGCGATCGAAGGCCGAGGTATTGGAAAAGTCCAGGTCATCGAGGTCACCGAACTCGTTGAACGGGATGACTTCAGTGACGTCTGCGTCGAATCGGGAGGGCCGAGCGCTCGTCATCGCTCCTCGCGGAGACCGAGACAAACGATGCGCTGCCAACCGAAATGTCCTTGTCGCCGTGACCTTAACGTTATCGAGACCACAGGCACGTTAACCAAAATCCAATGTTGGTGGCAACTCGTGCGGGCATTCCGTCAGCGATTGTGATCTCTATCACTACGATCCAGCGGTGAGATGTACCACATGAGTGGTAGGCGGTGCGGGCGGCTTGCAAGCGTGTGGATAAAGTTCCCACGAGCCTGTCAGGCCCAAACCCGTGGAAGTCAGTCAAGAGTCAACGCAGACAGACAGTGAGCCAATGGATCTCTTCGAATATCAGGCGAAGGAACTGTTCGCCAAGCACAACGTTCCAACCACGCCGGGCCGGGTGACCGAATCCGCCGACGACGCGAAGGCCATCGCCGAGGAAATCGGCAAGCCCGTGATGGTCAAGGCGCAGGTCAAGGTCGGTGGACGCGGCAAGGCCGGTGGCGTGAAGTATGCTGCCACCCCCGAGGACGCGTACACCCACGCCAAGAACATCCTCGGCCTGGACATCAAGGGCCACGTCGTCAAGAAGCTGCTGGTCGCCGAGGCCAGCGACATCGCGGAGGAGTACTACATCTCCTTCCTGCTCGACCGCTCCAACCGCACCTATCTGGCCATGTGCTCGGTCGAGGGCGGCATGGAGATCGAAGAGGTGGCCGCCACCAAGCCTGACCGGCTCGCCAAGGTGCCCGTCGACGCCGTCAAGGGTGTCGACCTGGCCACCGCGCGTTCGATCGCCGAGCAGGGTCACCTGCCCGCCGAGGTGCTCGACGCCGCGGCCGTGACCATTCAGAAGTTGTGGGAGGTCTTCGTCGGCGAGGACGCCACCCTGGTCGAGGTCAACCCGCTGGTGCGCACGCCCGACGACAAGATCCTGGCGCTGGACGGCAAGGTCACCCTCGACGCCAACGCCGACTTCCGTCAGCCCGGCCACGCCGAGTTCGAGGACAAAGACGCGACCGATCCACTCGAGCTCAAGGCCAAGGAGACACGACCTCAACTACGTCAAGCTCGACGGCGAGGTCGGCATCATCGGCAACGGCGCGGGTCTGGTCATGTCGACGCTGGACGTCGTCGCCTACGCCGGTGAGAAGCACGGCGGCGTCAAGCCGGCCAACTTCCTCGACATCGGCGGCGGCGCCTCGGCCGAGGTGATGGCCGCCGGTCTGGACGTCATCCTGCACGACCGCGCAGGTCAAGAGTGTGTTCGTGAACGTGTTCGGCGGCATCACCGCATGTGACGCGGTCGCCAACGGCATCGTGCAGGCCCTGCAGATCCTTGGCGATGAGGCCAACAAGCCGCTCGTCGTCCGGCTCGACGGCAACAACGTCGAAGAGGGCCGGCGCATTCTGGCCGAGGCCAATCATCCACTGGTAACCAGGTCGACACCATGGACGACGCCGCCGACACCGCCGCCGCCAAAGCCGAAGCCGCGAAGGCCTGAAAGGACTGACATGGCAATCTTTCTGACCAAGGACAACAAGGTCATCGTGCAGGGCATCACCGGCGGCGAGGCCACCACGCACACCGCGCTGATGCTCAAGGCCGGCACCCAGATCGTCGGCGGCGTCAACGCCCGCAAGGCCGGAACTACGGTGTCGCACAAGGACAAGGACGGCAACGACGTCGAACTGCCGGTGTTCGGCAGCGTCGCCGAGGCGATCAAGGAGACCGGCGCCGACGTGTCGATCGCCTTCGTGCCGCCGGCCTTCTCGAAGGACGCCATCATCGAGGCCATCGACGCCGAGATCCCGCTGCTGGTCGTCATCACCGAGGGAATCCCGGTGCAGGACAGCGCATATGCGTGGGCCTACAACGTCGAAAAGGGCGAGAAGACCCGCATCATCGGGCCCAACTGCCCCGGCATCATCACCCCCGGTGAGTCGCTGGTCGGCATCACGCCGAACAACATCACCGGCAAGGGACCGATCGGCCTGGTGTCCAAGTCGGGCACGCTGACCTACCAGATGATGTACGAGCTGCGCGATCTCGGCTTCTCCACCGCCATCGGTATCGGCGGCGACCCGGTCATCGGCACCACCCACATCGACGCCATCGAGGCGTTCGAGAAGGACCCGGAGACCAAGATCATCGTGATGATCGGCGAGATCGGCGGCGACGCCGAGGAGAAGGCTGCTGACTTCATCAAGGCCAACGTGTCCAAGCCGGTCGTCGGTTACGTCGCCGGCTTCACCGCTCCCGAGGGCAAGACGATGGGCCACGCAGGCGCCATCGTCTCGGACGGCGCGGGTACCGCTGAGGGCAAGAAGGAAGCGTTGGAGGCCGCGGGTGTGAAGGTCGGCAAGACGCCGTCGGAGACTGCCGCCAAGGCGCGGGAGATCCTCGAGAGCCTGTAGCTTTCCTGCGCGAACAGACGCAAACTCCCCTCAATCCCGCTGATTGAGGGGAGTTTGCGTCTGCTCGCCAAGTCAACAGTGCCGCCGTGCGCCCGGCCCTTCCCGCAGTGAGCTAGGCCACCGGGATTGGAACACGTTCTCGTTTTCGGTTAGCCTAGCGAATTAACATCTGCCTGGAGGTTTGTAATGCCCGAGACACATTCCTCGCGCAAGCGCTCGTCCGCGGATCCCCGCACTCCGGTCATCGTCGGCGTCGGACAGTTCACCGAGCGCATCGACGACCCCGGTTACCGGGGCATGTCGTCCGTCGAGCTGGCCACCGAGGCCGTGCGGGCCGCGCTCGCCGACACGGGCGTGGACGTGGCCACCCTGGCCCAGGCGATCGACGTGTTCGCCGGACTGCGGCAGTTCGAGATCTGCACGCCGTTCGAGAAGCCGCCGCTCGGCGCGTCCGACAACTACGTGCGGTCGGTGGCTCAGCGCGTCGGGGCCGACCCCACCCGTGCGGTGCTCGAGCCCATCGGCGGCAACGGCCCGCAGAAGTTGGTGACGGAGTTCGCGGGCGCGATCGCAGCGGGCGACGTCGAGGTGGCGTTGGTACTCGGGTCCGAGCCGGGGTCCACGACGAAGTACTGGGCCGGGCCCGCTCAAAAGGGAAGGAGCAAGCCGGACTTCGCCGAAGAGGTCGGCGGCCAGCTCGAGGACCGCGGCTACGGGTACGAGCAGTACATGAGCGACTACACCGCGAAGCACGGCCTGACCGGCGCACCCGTCCAATACGGCCTGCTGGACAACGCGCGCCGCGCCCGACTGGGCCTCGGCGTCGACGACTACCGGAGGCGGATGGCCGAACTCTTCGCGCCGTTCTCCAAAGTCGCTGCCACGAACCCGTTCTCGTCTTCGCCGGTGGAGCGCTCGGTCGAGGAGATCGAAACCGTCACGGACGAGAACCGGATGATCTGCGATCCGTATCCCCGACTACTGGTGGCTCGCGATCAGGTGAACCAGGGTGCGGCCGCACTGCTGATGTCGGTGGCCGCCGCGCGCCGGCTCGGCGTACCCGAGGAGAAGTGGGTGTACCTACGCGGGCACGCCAATCAGACCGAGCAGGACCTCTTGGACCGTGTCGACGTCAGCGTCAGCCACTCTGCGAAACAGGCTGTGGCAGAAGCGCTCCGGGTCGCCGGTATCGGCATCGACGACGTGTCGACCTTCGACCTCTACAGCTGCTTTCCGTTCCCGGTCTTCGCGGTGTGCGACGAATTCGGGCTGGCGCCCGACGATCCGCGCGGGTTCACGCTCACGGGCGGGCTGCCGTACTTCGGCGGTCCCGGCAACAGCTACTCCCTGCACGGCATCGCCGAGACAGTGGCCGAGATGCGGGACAGGCCAGGCTCATTCGGTCTCGTCGGCGCCAACGGCGGAATCATGAGCAAGTACTCCGTTGGCGTGTACTCGACCGAACCCGCCGACTGGGCGGCCGACCGCAGCAAGGCCCTGCAGGACGACATCGCCGCGCTGCCGAAGGTTGCGGTCACCCGCGACGCCGACGGGCCCGGCACCATCGAGACCTACTCGGTGCGCTACGACTGGCCCGTCAAGACGGGTGTCATCATCGGCAGGCTCGACGCCGACGACAGCCGGTTCATGGCGCTGACCGAAGACGACGACCTGGTGGCGTTGATGAGCGACGGTGACCCGATGGGCGCAAACATCTCGGTGAAGTCGACCGAGGACGGCATCAACGTGGCCACGCTGGCCTGACCGCTCGCCGGGCTGGACTGGCGTCACTTCGAGCGACGTCGCGGCACGCGTCCCCTGGACTCGAAACGAGTGCGGTTTGCGTCGCCTTCCCGCTTGGGGCGGCGATGGTTGCTGTGCGGGTCGTCGAAGATCTGGACGATGAGTGGGCTGATACTGGGCATGACATTGTCCTTTCAGGTCATCCGCTGAGGTGGAGTCCTCATGACCACGAACTGTCGTCGCCCAAATCGATCCGAACATGCGTAGTCCACTACGCGACTATCTCGCCCCACTACGCGACCGCCATCAGGTGAGGCCCTCACCAGCCGTGCCCCGGCAGGCCGACCATTCGGGTTGCTCCGGAAAGGCTCGGCCATCACCGAGAGGACGACCTCGTCGGGGAGCGCGTATCAGACGTTTACAGCGTCGCTTGCGCCGATCAACTGCATGGGCTGCCACGGCGGTAGCCTTCGCCGTGCGGCTTTGCGTCGCCGCCAATAGACGACCCTCACGGCTCCGCGTCTGTGGTTCGCGCGGACTTGGTAGTCAGGCCGCCGCCGTGACCCCCGCACGAATAGGTTGACCACCACGCAACGCCAGGGATAGAGGATTTGGACCCTATTGCTGAAAGATTGCTGAAAGGAAGTGCTCGCCGTCATCCGGACCTCACCGGCGGTACACAGCTACACAACACACCCGCTGGCAATCCCCTTTACTAACTATGCAGCCACCTGGGGTTGGGTGGTCTGTTGGGGTTGTCGCCCGTCGTTGAACATGGGCTAGGGAGGTTCACGCCACCCAACGGCGACGACAAACCGTTCGCCTGGCTAACCGCTCAGCGGATCATCCTGGCCGGTGTTGCCCGCCGTGCAGCACTCAGTCGCCTCCGCCTCCGCAGCCTCCGTCGTTACAGCTTCCGCCTCCGATCGCGACCGTTGTCGCTACAGTCGCCGCTGTAGCCGCCGCCGCGGCAGCCGTCGCTGTAGTCGGCGGCGAAGTAGCTGCCCGGCGGCAGGCCCGACGCGCCCCCGGCCCGCGACGCTTGAGGGTGACGTCCCACCCCTCGTTGACGGTAGCTTCGTTCCATCCGCATCGTCACCCAGATAAGCCCCGCGGTGATCGCCATGACAACAACAAACTCAGGACGGTCGTCTCCACACAACCCCTAGCCTGCGCTGATGAAGCGAACGCTACGCCAGTGTGCCTCCGCCGTATAACAGTCGGGCCGCACACGCCAGTCGATGACCTCTAGTAAGTGCGCAGGCACCTCGTCTGCGCCGAGCGCCGTGATCTGGCGTACGAAGGGGTCAGACCAGCGCGGCGAGCTTGCCCGCCAGTCGCTCCACGTAGGCCGCAACCTCGGCCTCCGGCTTGTCCGGCAGCCCGAACAGCACCTCGGTGACGCCGAGCTCGGCCCAGCGGGCCAGCTTGTCGGGGTCCGGCTTGAAGTCGAGCGCGACGATCTGCGGTGCGCCGTCGCGGTCTGCGGCGGCCCAGGTGTCCTGCAGCAGCTTCACGGGCGCGTCGATGTCGAAGTCGCGCGGCGTGGTGATCCACCCGTCGGCGGACTTGGCGATCCACTTGAAGTTCTTCTCGGTGCCGGCCGCGCCGACGAGCACGGGGATGTGGGCCTGGACCGGCTTGGGCCACGCCCAGCTCGGGCCGAACTTGACGAACTCCCCGTCGTAGGAGGCCTCTTCCTGGGTCCACAGCGCGCGCATGGCTTCGAGGTACTCGCGGAGCATGGTGCGCCGCCGGCCGGGCGGAACGTTGTGGTCGGTGAGTTCGTCGGTGTTCCAGCCGAATCCGACGCCGAGACTGACCCGGCCGCCGGACAGGTGGTCGAGTGTGGCGATCGACTTCGCCAGGGTGATGCAGTCGTGCTCGACCGGCAGGGCCACCGCGGTGGACAGTCGCACCCGCGTCGTCACCGCGGCCGCCGTACCGAGGCTGACCCACGGGTCCAGCGTCCGCATGTAGCGGTCGTCTGGCAGCGACTCGTCACCCGTGGTCGGGTGCGCCGCCTCCCGCTTTATCGGGATGTGGGTGTGTTCGGGCACGTAGAACGTCTCGAAGCCATGATCGTCGGCGAGCTTGGCGGCCGCCGCCGGAGCGATCCCGCGATCGCTGGTGAAGAGTACGAGCCCGTAGTTCATGACCAGAATTAGAACGTGTTCCAGTCCGGGAACGCAAGGCGGCCCCCGTGAGGGTCGGGTAGTCACGGTCCCGTCGAACGACGTATCGCGTAGTGCACTACTCACATCGCGGCGTTGCTGGCCCTCGACGATCTGACGTGTGACGACCCCCAGATCGATTCGCATCAAGATCATTGAATGGTTGCTGAGGTACGCGCCGAACGAGATCGCAGGCAGGGTAGGCGAACTCGGCGGCGCCGCAGCCACCTACTACCTCACCGGCTCGTACGCCGCAGCGGTGATTGCGGGCACCATCGGCGCCTCCGCGGGCTTCTACGCGACTGCGTACGTGAACGGGGTGCGCAGGTCGTACCGCGCGCGGACGGGCCGCACTTGGCCGTGCGGGTGCTGATCGCCAACGGGCTCGCGCGCGCAGCATCGCGGTGGAGTTCGGACCCGCGGAAGCAATCGACAGCATCCTGATCCGGCCGGTGGCGTTCTATGCCGGGCCGATCCTCTTCGGCAACGTGGCAGTCGGCTGGATGCTGGGAAGCGTGACCGCCGACGTCGCCTTCTTCGTGATGGCCATCTTCAGCTACGAGCGCTTCAAGAGTCTGCTCGCCGTCCGCGTGAAGCCAGCGACGGTCGACCACTTCGAGGAGGTGGCAGAACATGGATTCGTCACTGCGGCAGCGGTTGCGTGACGAGTTGCGCCCGCGTGCGGCGCAAGAGTCCTGGCGGGAGTTGGCGACCGAGCATGGCACCCCGTTGTTGGTGCTCAACCCACAACGCGTTGCCGAGCAGTACGAACTGATGACGCGTCACCTCCGTGGCTTCCAGCTGCACTACGCGATGAAGGCGTTGCCGCACCCCGCGGTGCTCACGACGTTGGCCGCGCTCGGCAGCGGCTTCGACGTGGCGACGTCCGCCGAGGTCGACCTCGTCAGGTCACTCGGCATCAGGCCCGAGCGGTGCATCCACACCCACCCGATCAAGAAGCCCGCCGACATCGACCACGCGTACCGCGCAGGCATCCGTACGTTCGTCGTCGACAACCCTTGCGAGGCACAGAAGTTCAGCGGCCGCCCCGCGGACATCAAGGTGCTCGTCCGGCTGGCGTTCCCCAATCCCCTTGCGAAGTCCGACCTCTCCACGAAGTTCGGGGTCCGCCTCGAGGAGGCCAAACTCGTGGTGAAGCACGTCATTGCGGCGGGAGTCACGTTCGCGGGGTTCAGCTTTCACGTCGGCAGCCAGGGCAGCTTCCCTCGAGCCCTACCGTCGTGCGATACGTGCGACCGTCGAACTGACCCACTCGATCGAACGCTCGCTGGCGGTGCGCGCTCGGGTCCTCGACATCGGTGGCGGCTTCCCCGTGCCGTACCGCGAGGAGATGCCGACGATCGCAGACCTGGGTGCCATCGTCGACGACGAACTCGGGGCCGAACGAGACGATTTCACTCTGCTGGCCGAGCCCGGCCGCTTCCTCAGCGCCAGCGCGATGACGTTGCTCACCAGCGTCGTCGGGTCCACGGCACGCGACGGAAAGGTGTGGCACTACCTCGACGACGGGCTCTATGGCGCGTATTCGAACATCCTCACCGAGGACGTGCATCCGCCGTTGCTCGCGCTCGACGAGGTGTGCGGCGTGGCGCCGCGCGACCATCGGCCGGTCACGCTCGCCGGACCCACCTGCGACAGCGTCGACGTCGTGGCCCGCGACTACCCGATGCCGGCGCTGCAGCCCGGCGACGTCGTGGTCAGCCCGATGATGGGCGCCTACACCACGGTCACTTCGTCGCGGTTCAACGGCATCGCCGAAACCCCGATCGTGGTGTGCCGTAGTTAGCCAACTCCCAGCCGCGTCACGGGCTTAGAGTGACTCGATCCAGCGCGCAAGACCGGGGAATGAATGACAGAACTGAAGTCGGAGAACGCCGCTAGGCGGCTGTGGCCGGTGATCGGTGGCCTGGGCGCGGCGGCGTTCGTGCTCGGATGCATCGGCTTCCACAGCATGTACGCGTCGGAATTGGCGGAAGCCGTCAAGGCGGACGATGCCCTCGCGGTGGCGGATCGGACCTATGACTGGTCGGACATCGTGTTCGGCACGATGGAGCTCTTCGTCTTCAACCCACCTCCGTGGTCGCAGGTGAACCCGATCCTCAACATCGCCCGCTATCTGGCGTTCGCGGCGACGATCGGCGCCGGTGTCGTTGCGGTGTTCGCGTTGTTCAGCGAACAGTTCTTGGCGATGCGGCTGAAGCGCTGGAGCGATCACGTGGTCGTATGCGGGCTCGGCTACAAGGGTCTGACGTTCGTTCAGAGCTTGCGCGCGGCCAACCGCCGCGTCATCGTCATCGAATCCAACCCCGCCAATCCCGTCATCGAAGACTGCCGCGAAGCGGGTGTCCGGATCATCATCGGAGATGCGCAGCACGCGCCGATCCTGCGCCGCGCGGGTGTCGAGAAGGCGGCCTGGCTGCTTGCGGTGTGCCCCGATGACGCAGTCAACGCGGAGATCCTGCTCGCTGCCCGCGAGATCGCGCGCACACGTAAGAGCGGCCGCCTTCAATGCCTGGCCCAGATCAGTCACCCGCAGCTCTGCAGCATGCTGCGGGTGTCACAGATCGGCGACGACGATCGCACGTGGTCCGCTGACTTCTTCAACACCGACGACACCTCGGCGGCCCTCGTGCTGGACGCGTACCCGATCGTGGCGGACCGGGACAAGCCGCCGCACATTCTGATCGGTCATCTCGATTCGCTTGGGCAGCGCGTCATCGCGACGGCTGCGCAACGCTGGCTCAGCCAACGCAAGCAGGACGACGACACCCGACAGTTGCCGTTGGCGGTCACCGTCGTCGACGACCAGGCTGACGACAAGGTGGCGGCGTTGAAGCGTCAGCACGCCATGCTCAGGGACGAAGCCAATTTCCCGTTCTTCACGAGTTCGACGTCGGCGGAAGATGTTTCGCAACTCAAGGACAGATACGGCGACGCCGTGGCGCCGCCGGATTGGGCTTACGTCACGTCCGCCGACGACGACCAGAACGTCGCCACCGCGCTGATGCTGCTGTATCACCTCAACTTGACGACCAAGGTCGTGCTGACGCTGTCCCGCGCGCACGGCACCGGCAAGGTGCTTGATTCCTCGCCGAGGATCGACATCAAGGTCTTCCCGACGTTCGAGAAGACGTGTACGTCCGACCTTCTGTTCGACGTGTCGGTCCGGCGGCTCGCCATGGAGATCCACGAGATTTGGCGTGAGGAGCAGTTCGCTCAGGTCAAGAGGATCGACAAGGCGCTTGCCAGGCTCGAATCGGTGCGCGATCAGGACGCGGCAGCCACCCTCGTCGCGCAGGCCCGCGCCGTTGCTCCCGCGAGGCCGAAGCAGGCTCGCAGCGACGACGAAGCGGCGCTCGCGATGATCAAGAAGTCCCTCGAGAATCTGGAGAAGACGGGTGGCGACCACGGTGACGCGCTCGCGTCGACCTCCAGCGTCGTCGCGGCGCTGAAGAAGGAACGCGCGGACATCGAAAACCCGCCCGAGTGGGACGACGACGAGGCAGCGGCGTATCGCGAATCGAGCCTGGCTCAGGCCCATCACATCGCCACGAAGCTGCGTTCCATCGACAGCACGATCCAACCGCTGGAGCGCGATGAGAAGTCGACGTTCGCCTTCACCGAGGCCGAAGTGGAGGGCTTGGCGATCCAGGAGCACGACCGGTGGATGGCGGAGCGCTTCAACGCCGGCTGGTCGGTGGGCCCGAAGGAGAAGGGCAAGAAGACCTCGCCTTACCTGGTGCCGTTCGGCGATCTGCCGTCCGACGTCGCTGAGTGGGACCGCGTGTTCGTCCGCAAGATCCCGCAGATACTGCAACGTGCCGGCTACAAGGCCGTCCGCAGTCCGAAGCAGGCGGTCGTCGATCCGGCGGTCAACTGGTCGGTTTGAGTCACGGGGATCGTTACCCGTGACCTGGCGAGGGCCGCTTGGTGGCATGGCAGACCATGACGACCGAACGCATCGCCGACCACGTCAAGTTCGCGTACTGGGTGCCCAACGTCAGCGGCGGCCTGGTGACCAGTGACATCGAACAGCGCACAGACTGGAACTACGAATACAACAAGAAGCTCGCGCAGACCGCGGAGCACAACGGCTTCGAGTACGCGCTGTCCCAGGTCCGCTACGAGGCCAGTTACGGCGCCGAGTACCAACACGAGTCGACGAGCTTCAGCCTCGCCCTGTTGCTGGCCACCGAGCGCCTCAAGGTGATCGCGGCCGTGCACCCCGGGCTATGGCAGCCCGCCGTGCTGGCCAAGCTCGGCGCCACCGCCGACCACCTGTCAGGCGGCCGATTCGCCGTCAACGTCGTGTCGGGCTGGTTCAAGGACGAATTCACCCACCTGGGCGAACCGTGGCTCGAGCACGACGAGCGCTACCGCCGCAGCGCCGAGTTCCTGCAGGTGCTGCGCAAGATCTGGACCGAGGACGACGTCGACTTCCGCGGCGACTTCTACCGGATTCACGACTTCACGCTCAAGCCCAAGCCGGTCAACACGCCCGAGCGTCCCAACCCGGAAATCTTCCAGGGCGGCAACTCGACGGCCGCGCGCCGCAACGGCGGCCTCTACTCCGACTGGTACTTCTCCAACGGCAAGGACTTCGACGGGTTGACCGAGCAGGTCGTCGAGGTGCGCGATCACGCCCGCAGCGCGAACCGGGAAGTTCGGGTCGGTCTGAACGGATTCATCATCGCCCGCGACACGGAGAGGGAAGCCCGCGACACGTTGCGCGAGATCGTCGACAAGGCCAATCGCCCGGCCGTCGAAGGATTCCGCTCCGCCGTGCAACAGGCGGGCAACTCGACGCCGGACAAGCGCGGAATGTGGGCGGATTCGACGTTCGAGGACCTCGTGCAGTACAACGACGGTTTCCGGACCCAGTTGATCGGCACGCCCGAGCAGATCGCCGAACGCATCGCGGCCTACCGCAAACGCGGTGTCGATCTGATCCTCGGAGGGTTCCTCCACTTTCAGGAGGAGATCGAGTACTTCGGTGCCAACGTTCTGCCGTTGATCCGCGAAATCGAAGACGCCGAAGAGAATTCGCCCAACGAGCCGGTTCTCGTCTCCGCCTGACCGCTCCTCGCGCGAGCGCCCGTCGCCGCTAGACCGCTCGTCGAACGAGCGCCCGTCGCCGCCTGAACGCGCACCCGTCTGGTGCGCTAGCGTGGGTGGCTGAATCGCACAGGACAGGAGAGGTCATGACCTACCCGCCCGGTGGACCCGGCTATCCATCGCAGCAGCCATCGCAATACTCGGCCCCCACGCAAGCGTTCGACCGAGTGCCCGAGCCGGAGCCGGCGCCCCCGCCGCGCCCGAGGGGCCGAGCAAGCTTCCGGTGTACCTCGGCGGCGCAGTCGCCGTGCTGGGGTTCGCGATCTATCTGACGAGCTTCGGCCCGCTGTTCGGCGGCCCGACCGCGACGCCCGGATTCTTCCTCGTCATCCTGCCGTTGTTGGCGGGTCTGCTGGCCGGCGTGAGCCTGCTACCCAAGCAGGACGACAAGTCGGCCGTCGCGGCCGTGTTGGCGGTGCTGGGCTTCCTTCTGATCATCCTGGCCGTGATCGGCGACGGGTCGTCGATCGAGTGGGCGTTCTACCCGTTCATCGTGTTCTCGGTGCTGCAGGCCATCACCGCTGTGGGGAAGCTGCTGCTCGACGCCGGTGTCATCACCGCGCCGACGCCCAAGCCCAAGGTCGAGCCCCAGGCCTACGGCCACTACGGCGCCCCGGCGCCGTACTACGGCCAGCCGTC
This sequence comes from uncultured Actinomycetota bacterium, assembly GCA_963791215.1. Lineage (GTDB taxonomy): Bacteria > Actinomycetota > Actinomycetes > Mycobacteriales > Mycobacteriaceae > Mycobacterium. Next base: position 84,198 of record CAWBRR010000026.1, read on the forward strand.
CTACGGCGGTGGACGTGGCCCGCAGCAGCAGCCGGGTTACCCCCCGCAGTACGGCAGCGGATACGGCGGCGGCCCGAACACGGGCGGTTTTCCTGCCCTCGGCAGGCCGAATGCCCCGCAGAACGGACCGCACAGCGGCCCGCCGACTCCGCCCACCGGATTCCCGGCGTTCGGTCAGCCGCAGGGGGCTCAGCAGTCGTCCCAACCTGCGGGCGCCGGTCCCAGCCAGTCGCAGCAGCCGTACGAATCGCAGCAACCCCATCAAGCCACGAAGCAGGCTCCGCAGCAATCGGCCCCTCCGCCGTCATAATCACTAGCGGCGTGCGCGCGACCTCCGCGTGCAGCAGCTAGTGCGAGGAGCTACCCGTCTAGTGGACAACCGGCCGGTCGGCACGCGTCAGGCCCGCGATCTGCTCAGGGTTGCGTTCGGCCCGTCGGTAGTGGCTTTGGTGGTCATCGCAGCCGTCGTGCTGCTGCAGTTGTTGATCGCCAATAGCGACATGACGGGCGCGTTCGGCGCGATCGCCAGCCTGTGGCTGGGCGTCCACCAGGTGCCGGTATCGATCGGTGGCAGCGAACTAGGAGTGATGCCGCTGCTGCCCGTCCTCGCGATGGTGTGGGGCACGGCACGCACGACCGCAGCCGCCATCAACCCGAACGCATCGTGGTTCGTGGTGCGGTGGGTGGTCCTTTCGGCACTTGGCGGGCCGCTGCTGGTCGCCGCCCTGGCCGTGGCGGTCGTCCACGACGCGTCGTCGGTGATCACCGAACTGCAGACCCCGAACGCATTGCGCGCCTTCAGTGGAGTGCTGGCCGTGCACTTCGTCGGCGCCGCGATCGGAGTGTGCTCCCGGGTCGGCCGGCGCATGGTGCACACCACGTCTTTCCCTGGGGGTCGGAGCGAAGCGACTCGGGGGGAAGCTCAGCCCGGGGGTTGGAGCGAGGCGATGCGAGGCAGGGTCCTGCCCGCGTGGCTGCCCGACGCGGTGCGGGCCGCGTCGGCTGGAGTGCTTGCCTTGCTGGGTTTGTCCGGAGTGGTTGTGGTCGGCTCGATGATCGTGCACTGGTCGACCATGGACGGGTTGTACTCGGTCACCGACTCGGTGTTCGGTCAGTTCAGTCTGACGCTGCTGGCGGTGCTGTACGCACCGAACGTCATCGTCGGGGCGGCGGCCGTCGCGGTGGGGTCCAGTGCGCACATCGGGTTGGCGACGTTCAGCCCGTTCACGGTGCTTGGCGGCGACGTGCCTGCGCTGCCGGTGCTCGCCGCCGTGCCCACGCCGCCGCTGGGACCGGTTTGGGTGGCCCTGATGATCGTCGGCGCCGTGTCTGCGGTCGCCGTCGGGCAACAGTGTGCGCGACGGCCCCTGCCGTTGCCCGCGGCCGCCGCGAAGGTCGCCGTCGCCTCCGCATTGGCGGCGGTCGCGATGGCGCTGCTCGGTTACGCCGGCGGCGGCAAGCTCGGGAACTTCGGCGACGTCGGCGTCGACCAGACCACCTTCGGACCTGCGGTGTTCCTGTGGTTCCTGGGGATCGGTGGTCTGACGGTCGCGATGGCGGGCGGGATCGCCCGCAGGTCGAAGACCCGCAAGGCGCCGGCCGCCGCGGCGCCACCGGCGCCGGAGCACGACCTGGAGCCCGAGCTTGAACCCGAGCCCGACGCGGACGCGGGGCCGGGGGAACCCGAGCCCGACGCCGACGCGGGGGCGGTGGAACCCGAGCCCGACCCAGACCCGGAACTCGATCCGCAGCCGCAGTTCGAGGAGTTCGACGACGCCGAGCCGGAGTTCGAGGAGTTCGACGAGCCCGAGCCTGAGCCGGAGTCCGTGTTCGAGCGTGCCCCGGCGCCTCCGCCGCGGCCCATGCCGCGCCCAGACCCCCGCGTCGGCGATGGTCCGCTCGACCTCGAGGACGATCCCGAGGCGCACTTCTTCACCGACGACGACGTGACCAGCGACGAGCACCGCGGACCGGCCGATTAGGCTGCATCGCGTGCAGCAACCGATCCGAGTGCCCCCTAGCGCACCGGCCCGGCTCGTGGTGTTGGCCTCTGGCACCGGCTCGCTACTGGAATCCCTGCTCGCCGCCGCGGTCGGCGACTACCCGGCGCGGGTCGTCGCAGTCGGAACCGACCGCGACTGCCGGGCTCTCGAGGTGGCGGAGGCGGCGGGCATCGCCCGATACACGGTGCGGCTGGGCGACTATTCCGACCGGTCGGACTGGGACGCCGCCATCACCGACGCCACCGCCGCCCACACACCGGACCTGGTGGTCTCCGCGGGTTTCATGAAGATCCTTGGTGCACAATTTCTTTCGCGCTTCCTGGGGCGTGTCGTCAATACCCACCCTGCGTTGCTGCCTGCATTTCCAGGCGCACACGCGGTGCCCGATGCGCTCGCCTATGGTGTCCGCGTGACGGGGTGCACGGTGCACCTGGTCGACGCCGGGGTCGACACCGGGCCGATCCTCGCCCAGGAGGCGATCCCGGTGCTCGACGGGGACGGCGAGGCGTCGTTGCACGAGCGGATCAAGGTGGTCGAACGCCGCCTGTTGGTAGATGTGCTCGCCGCGATGGCCACGCGCGGCGTGATCTGGACTGGACGAAAGGCGGCCATGGGATGAGCGACGAGAGCAGGCGCCCGATCCGGCGCGCGCTGATCAGCGTGTACGACAAGACCGGACTCGCCGAGCTGGCACGTGGGCTGCACGATGCAGGCGTCGCCATCGTGTCGACGGGTTCGACGGCGAAAACCATTGCTGCGACCGGTGTTCCGGTGACCCCTGTCGAGGAGGTCACCGGCTTTCCCGAGGTGCTCGACGGGCGGGTCAAGACGCTTCATCCACGCGTGCACGCCGGGCTGCTGGCCGACACCCGCAAAGCCGAACACCTCGCGGCGCTAGAGGAACTCGGCGTGGCGGCCTTCGAGCTTGTCGTCGTGAACCTCTACCCGTTCAGCGCGACGGTGGAATCGGGCGCGAGCGAGGACGAGTGCGTCGAGCAGATCGACATCGGCGGGCCGTCGATGGTGCGGGCGGCGGCCAAGAACCATCCGAGCGTCGCGGTAGTCGTCGAGCCGCTCGGATACGACGGCGTGCTTGCCGCGGTGCGGGCGGGCGGGTTCACACTCGCGGAGCGAAAGATCCTCGCGTCACTGGCCTTCCGGCATACCGCCGAGTACGACGTGGCCGTCGCGACGTGGATGGGGGACACGCTGGCGCCCGAAGAGCCTGCGCAGAAGCTACCCGCGTGGGTCGGTTTCACGTGGAAGCGCGACGCGGTGCTGCGCTACGGCGAGAACCCGCACCAGCAGGCGGCGTTGTACCGCAACGACATCGGCTGGCCAGGTCTGGCGCAGGCCGAGCAGCTGCACGGCAAGGAGATGTCGTACAACAACTTCACCGACGCCGATGCGGCGTGGCGCGCGGCGTTCGACCACGAGGACACCTGTGTCGCGATCATCAAGCACGCCAACCCGTGCGGCATCGCCATCTCGTCGGTGTCGGTGGCCGACGCGCACCGCAAGGCCCACGAGTGCGACCCGCTGAGCGCGTTCGGCGGGGTGATCGCGGCGAACACCACCGTCAGCGTCGAGATGGCGGAGACGGTCGCCGACATCTTCACCGAGGTGATCGTGGCGCCTGCCTACGAGCCGGGCGCGGTGGAGGTGTTGGCGCGCAAGAAGAACATTCGCGTGCTGGTGGCCTCGGAGCCACAGGTCGGCGGCACCGAGTTCCGTCAGGTCACTGGCGGCCTCCTCGTCCAGGAGCGCGACGCGCTGGACGCCGCGGGCGACGACCCCAACAACTGGACGTTGGCCACCGGTTCACCCGCCGACCCGGCGACGCTGGCCGATTTGGTGTTCGCCTGGCGTACCTGTCGCGCAGTGAAGTCGAACGCGATCGTGGTGGCAAGGGACGGCGCGACCGTCGGCGTCGGCATGGGTCAGGTAAACCGAGTCGACGCGGCACGGCTGGCCGTCGAGCGGGCCGGCGACCGGGTGTCTGGTGCGGTCGCCGCCTCGGACGCGTTCTTCCCGTTCCCCGACGGACTGGAGACGCTCACCGCCGCAGGTGTGACGGCCATCGTGCACCCGGGTGGATCGATGCGCGACGACGTCGTGACGGAGGCGGCCACCAAGGCCGGTATCGCGTTGTACCTCACGGGCGCACGCCACTTCGCGCACTAGCGCCGAGGGCGACAGCGGGGCCGTGTTGTCGGGGCGGGGGCGTGGGAATACGCTCCGCGTGTGCGTAGTTCGACGAGTAGAGCTGTGGGCGTGGTAATGCTCGCAGTCGTCGCCTTGTTTGCTCCAGGGTGTGCGAGAGCAATCGAAGGCCACCCCGTCGCCGCCTCTTCCGCGGGGCCCGGGGACGACTCCCAGTGCACCAAGGTCGACGCGCCGATGACGACGGTCCCGCCGGCTTCTGGTTCGCCCGACGACTCCGAACCGGTGATGCGTGTACCGCAGCCCGAAGGTTGGGACCGCGTCACCGAATTGGATTCGGCGATGATCAGGTTCACCATGGGTAACCGCAGTATGGGGGTCGACAATTTCGCTGCCTCCGCCGTGGTGACCATCGAGAGCCATCCAGGAAAACTCGACGCAGACTCGTTCTTCGACCAGGCGCGCGAGGCGTTGACGTCAGCGTTCGACACCGCCAACGTCGACTACACGGACGGCACCGTGTGCGGCTTGCCCGCGCAGACCATCCACTACGTCATCCAGCAGATGGCCGGGTTGAAACAGCCGATCGCGGCGACCGCGGTGATGGTCGTGGTGTTCACCGGAGGCAAGACCTACGGGGTGGTGCTGACGATTCAGTCACCGAAACCCGATGAACCCCTCTTCAAGCGCGACGAAGACGCGATCCTCGCCGGATTCCAGGTAATGGCGCCGAACTCGGGCCCTCGCTAGCGCGTGGGTCGAGGGTTAGGCCAGGGCGTGCAAGACGTCGGCGAGGTCCGACGGGCGTGACAGGTACGGCGAATGACCACCCGGGAACTCGATGACGTCGGCGCCGAGGCGATCGCGTGCGGTTCGCCTCGACCAGTCGTTGGACACGATGCGATCGTCGGTGCAGATCACGGATGTCGAAGCGATGGAGGGCAATTCACCCAATGCGCAGCGTTCGGTGTATCGGCCAAAGGCCTGGGGCCGAAGGCGTGAGATCGCCCATTCGGCAACCAAATCCGAACAATCGTCGAGAAACGCGCGACGCGTTAGGCCGGGGTCGAGCCATGATTTGCAGCCGCGCTCGTCGACATCGCCAAGTCCGGCCAGGGCGGCGGGGGCGACGATGACGCCACCGCGGTTCTGCTCGACGAAGGTCAGTCCGGGTTCGGGTATCAACGCACACAGGTAAACGAGTCGGCGCAGCGGTCGGCGCGCGGACACCAGCGGCACCGTGAGCCCCGCCAGCGAGTGCCCGACGATAACGGCGTCGGAATCCCCGCGTCGATCCATGGCCGCGCACACCACGTCCGCGTACGTCTCCAACGTTGCGTCCGGGTCGTCGCACGGCAGGTCCATCGTCACGACGTCGTGGCCACGCTGGACGAGCTCGGGCCGGAGTAGGTCCCAGCACCAGGCGCCGTGCCATGCACCGTGGACGAGGACGAACGTTGTCACCGCACGATGGTGTCACAGACTCCGCTACCTGCGACTTGTGTGTTGAAACCCGCACTGATGAGCGTGGGCAACTGTGCACAAGTCGCTGGAGGAAGCGGCCTCAGGCGCGCCTGTGACTGTTGAGCCCCAACGTGATCAGCGGCGCACCGTGGAAGTAGACGATCGCGTGGTCGAAGTCGCGAACGGCCGGTGCCACCACCAATTCCGCGGGTCAGTTCGGCAGGTCGACGCGCGTGACGTCGGTGCCCGCCAACGGCCGCACGATGCGCAGCGGAAGGTCGATGACGAGCCCGTTGCAACACGGCAGGGCGGAAGCGGTTGACGATCATTCTGATCACCGTGAGCAGTGCGATCACCGGTTCGACGAAGATCGCGCTCAGCAGCGCGAAAAGTTTCGACGGCCAGGACGCGGGGCCGAAATGGGCGTCCGCGGCCGGCTGGACCAGTCGAGTGAATTCGCGGTACCGAGGGTACCGGGTATACGCCCTGAGCCCCACGGTGATGCTTAGGTCGCATAGCAGTCGTAGCGTGGAGTGGTGACTTCACCTAACGAGCTCCCTCGCACCGTCGGCGAGCTGCGGGCCTCCGGGCACCGCGAGCGAGGCGTCAAGACCGAAATCCGGGAGAACCTGCTGGCTGCGCTTGCCGAGGGGCGCGACGTGTGGCCCGGCATCCTCGGCTTCGAGGACACGGTGCTGCCGCAACTCGAGCGTGCGCTGATCGCCGGACACGACATCGTGCTGCTCGGCGAGCGTGGACAGGGCAAGACGCGCCTGCTGCGCGCGCTCGTCGGTCTGCTGGACGAATGGACGCCAGTCATCGAGGGTTCGGAGTTGGGGGAGCACCCGTACACCCCGATCATCCCGGAGTCGATCCGGCGCGCGGCCACCTCGGGCGACGACCTCCCGATCGCTTGGCGGCACCGCAGCGAGCGGTACACCGAGAAGCTCGCCACCCCCGACACCAGCGTGGCCGACCTCGTCGGCGACATCGACCCCATCAAGGTGGCCGAGGGCCGCAGCCTCGGCGACCCCGAGACCATCGCGTTCGGGCTCATCCCGCGGGCGCACCGCGGCATCGTCGCCGTCAACGAGCTGCCCGACCTCGCCGAGCGCATCCAGGTGTCGATGCTGAACGTGATGGAGGAGCGCGACATTCAGGTGCGCGGCTACACGCTGCGACTGCCGCTCGACGTGCTCGTCGTGGCCAGCGCCAACCCCGAGGACTACACCAACCGCGGCCGGATCATCACGCCGCTGAAGGACCGCTTCGGCGCGGAGATCCGCACGCACTACCCGCAGCGAGCTCGACGCCGAGGTCGGCGTCATCAACCAGGAGGCGCACCTTGCCGCCGAGGTACCGCAGTACCTCCTGCACGTGCTGGCCCGCTTCGCGCGCAACTTGCGCGAGTCGCAGTCGATCGACCAGCGCTCCGGCGTCTCGGCGCGGTTCGCCATCGCGGCGGCCGAGACGGTCGCCGCTGCCGCACGCCACCGCTCGACGATCCTCGGCGAGCAGGACCCCGTCGCCCGCGTGGTGGACCTCGCGACCGTGATCGACGTGCTGCGCGGCAAGCTCGAGTTCGAATCCGGCGAGGAAGGCCGCGAGCAGGCGGTGCTCGAGCACCTGCTCCGGCGTGCCACGGCGGACACCGCACAGCGGCTGCTCGGCGGGCTCGACGTCGGTCCGCTGGTCGTGGCGGTCGAGGAGGGTGCCCCGGTCACGACGGGTGAGCGCGTCTCGGCCAAGGACGTGCTGGCCGCGCTGCCCGACCTTCCCGTCGTCGACGCCATCGCCACCCGGCTCGGCGCCGAGTCCGACGGCGAGCGCGCCGCAGCGCTCGAGCTGGCCTTGGAGGCGCTCTATCTTGCGAAGCGCATCGACAAGGTATCTGGTGAGGGCGAAACAGTTTATGGCTAAACGCACTTCGCGGTATTCGCGATACAGCGGCGGGCCTGACCCGCTGGCACCGCCCGTCGACCTGCGGGAGGCGCTGGAGCAGATCGGCCAGGACGTCATGGAGGGCAGCTCGCCGCGGCGGGCACTCTCCGAACTGATGCGACGCGGCACGAAGAACATGAAGGGTGCCGACCGGCTGGCCGCCGAGGCCAACCGCAAGCGTCGGGAACTGTTGCAGCGCAACAACCTCGACGGCACGCTGCAGGAGATCAAGAAGCTGCTCGACGAGGCCGTGCTGGCCGAACGCAAGGAGCTGGCGCGGGCGCTCGACGACGACGCCCGCTTCGGCGAGCTGCAACTCGAGTCCTTGTCGCCGTCGCCGGCCAAAGCCGTCCAGGAGTTGGCGGAGTACGACTGGCGCTCACCGGAGGCCCGGCAGAAGTACGAGCAGATCAAGGACCTCATGGGTCGCGAGATGCTCGACCAGCGCTTCGCCGGGATGAAGGAGGCGCTGGAGAACGCCACCGACGAGGACCGGCAGCGCGTCAACGACATGCTCGACGACCTGAACGACCTGCTGGACAAGCACTCTCGCGGTGAGGACTCCGAGCAGGACTTCCAGGACTTCATGGACAAGCACGGCGAGTTCTTCCCGGAGAATCCGAAGAACATCGACGAGCTACTGGACTCGCTGGCGAAGCGAGCCGCCGCGGCGCAGCGGTTCCGCAACAGCCTGTCGGCCGAGCAGCGCGCCGAACTCGACGCGCTTGCGCAGCAGGCGTTCGGTTCGCCGTCGCTGATGAACGCGCTCAACAAGCTCGACCAGCATCTGCAGTCGGCCCGCCCCGGAGAGGATTGGGATGGCTCGCAACGGTTCTCGGGCGACGATCCGATGGGTATGGGCGAGGGCGCGCAGGCGATGGCCGACATCGCAGAACTGGAGCAGCTCGCCGAGCAGCTGTCGCAGAGTTACGCGGGCGCGCAGATGGACGACGTGGACCTGGACATGCTGGCCCGCCAGCTCGGGGAACGACGCCGCCGTGGACGCGCAGACTCTGGCCGAGCTCGAACGCGCGATGATGAATCAAGGGTTCCTCGACCGAGGATCCGACGGGCAGTGGCGACTGTCGCCGAAGGCGATGCGGCAGCTGGGTCAGGCGGCGTTGCGCGATGTGGCTCAACAACTTTCCGGACGACATGGCGAGCGCGAGACCCGCAGGGCGGGCGCCGCGGGCGAGCTCACCGGCGCCACCCGGCCGTGGCAGTTCGGCGACACCGAACCGTGGAACGTCACCCGCACGTTGACCAACGTGGTGCTGCGGACGGCAAGCACCGGAGTGTCCGAGCCTCCGTTGCGGATCACCGTCGAAGACGTCGAGATCTCCGAGACCGAGACCCGGACTCAGGCGGCGGTCGCGTTGCTCGTCGACACGTCGTTCTCCATGGTGATGGAGAACCGGTGGCTGCCGATGAAACGCACTGCGCTGGCGCTCAACCATCTCGTCAGCACGCGGTTCCGCTCCGATGCGTTGCAGATCGTCGCGTTCGGTCGGTACGCGCGGACGGTGACGGCGGGCGAGCTCACCGGGCTGGAGGGCGTGTACGAGCAGGGCACCAACCTGCACCACGCGCTGGCCCTGGCTGGCCGCCATCTGCGGCGGCACCCGAACGCGCAGCCCGTGGTGCTCATCGTCACCGACGGTGAGCCGACGGCGCACCTGGAGGACTTCGGCGACGGTGACGGCACGTCGGTGTTCTTCGACTATCCGCCGCACCCCCGCACCATCGCCCACACCGTGCGCGGATTCGACGAGATCGCACGGCTGGGCGCCCAGGTGACCATCTTCCGGCTCGGCAGTGATCCCGGGCTGGCGCGGTTCATCGATCAGGTGGCCCGGCGGGTCCAGGGTCGTGTCGTGGTGCCCGATCTCGACGGCCTCGGCGCCGCCGTCGTCGGCGACTATCTGGGGTCTCGAAGAAGGCGTTGATTTACTTCGTCGTTCCACACGCGCTGGTCAATTCAAGATCAACCCCCGAGCCGGCTCGGCAAGTGCCCAGGGCAGCACCGACGCTCCGGGCCTGTGGAGCAGATCTGGCGTCGCGCATCAGTACGCCAAGGAGATCGCGGGTGGCAATGAGACGGTCAACAGCTTCTTTACCGGCGTCATCACGGCGGTCGTGCAGCAGTACCTCGATGCTTCCGGTATCGGCGGCGACGCCGGTCAGGCGATCATCGACACGTTCTTCGAGAGTGGCGCAGCCGGGTTGCGGCACTCGTTTTGAGCACCCTCCTGCCAGCGCAGCAGCAGCTGATCGGCGACGTCTTCGGCGGTGGCGTGACACAGGTGGCTTACCGCCAACTGGGCGGCGACTCCACTGATCCCGACAACACGACCACGCCTTTCCTGAGCACCTTCTTCGACATCAACAACCCATACGGAGACGCGGACGACGAAGGCAACAACACGGGTGTCTCGTCGAACCCGTCGACATTCGGAGCCTACGTGCGGTCTACAAGCTTCTGTCCGACCTCGGTGTGGCTCAGTCGGGCAACCCGGGTAGACGACCTGCGTTCCGAAGGCGGCGCTGACATCGCCGCCTGCGGCTGACCTGTCACCTCGCCGTGGCAGGCTAGTCGCATGGCGATGCCCAACGACCTCGTGTTCGTTCGGCATGGCCAGTCCGAGGCGAACATCGCCCAGCAGGAGGACAAGGCGGGTCGGCTCCACGCCAAGCACGTCGAGATCTACGATCGGCCCGACTGGGAGCAGCGGCTGTCCAGCCTGGGCGTCGAGCAGGCCAAGCTGGCGAAGGCCTGGTTCGACGAGCGCCTCGGCGGCGCCACGTCGTTCGACCTCCGGTACTTCTCGCCGTTCCTGCGCACCCGCGAAACCGCCGCGTACCTCGGCGGCGAGGAGTGCGGCGACTGGATCATGGACGACCGGGTCGTCGAACGAAGCTGGGGCACCTACGGCGCTCTGTCGCGGGCCGAACGCCAGCACCGGTACGCGCTCGCCACCAAGATGTACGGCCAATCACCTTGGTACACAAAACTTCCCGGTGGAGAGAGTCGCTATGAGGTGAGCGACCGGTTCCGCGACTTCCAGGGCACGTTGCACCGCGAGGCCGCGGGACTGCGGGTGCTCGTCGTCACGCACGGCGACTTCATGGGCATCGCCCGCTACAACATCGAACGGATGCTGCCCGAGCAGTTCGAAGAGCTCGAACGCGACAAGTCGCAGGACGTGAAGAACTGCGCCATCTTCCACTACTCGCGCGTCAACCCCGCCGATCCGGCTGACGTCCGCGACAGACTGAGTTTCCGCCGACTGGTGAACCCCACCGACGAGCCGTCGTCGCCATTCGGCGGTCAGTGGGTGGAGTTGCCGAGGCGGCCCAAGTTCACCGGCGCCGAGTTGCTGGCGCAGTCCCGTCGCGCCCCGCTGCTCATTCCCGACGAATGACGCGCTGGGAGCTCAGCCGGCCTTGCGCTTCTTGCGCTTGATGCCGACGCTGCCCCATAGCGAGAACCCGCGGATGGTGACGTGCGGGGCGCCGGGCGAACCTTGCTCGCCGACGTGATCGAATGCGCCCATCACGCCGACGCCGCGGACGTCGACGTTGACCTCGGGCGGCAGCAGGATGGTCTGGCCGCCGAAGATCGAGTACGAGTGGATCTCGACGTCGGGACGAGGTGAAGTCGGCGTAGCGCAGATCGATGACGCCGCCACCGAACAGAGCGAACGACGTCAGCCGCTTCGGCACGTTCCAGCGGCCGCGACGCTCGAAGCCGCTCATGATCGCCAGCAGCAGCGTCGACGGCGCGGGCCGGCCGGGCCGAGCTCCGCGCGGACGAGGTCATGCGACGCCGGGCAGGTCGGCGCTGAGCCGATCCAGTTCGTCGTAGGTCTGGGCCGCGTACGCCTTGGTCGAGCCGGTCCTCGTACTCGCTCATCTCGAGGCGACCCTGCGCGGCGGCGTCGGTGAGCAACTGCGCCACCTGGATGCGATCGGTGTCGGCAGCCCGCATCGACCCGTTGCGCGACGCTGGAGTGCTCATCATCGACGAGCCTACGACGAACCTCGGTACATGCAAGAGGGTGGTCGAAACCCTAACGGAATCGATGTCCAGACGTTGCCGCACAGATGCCGGGTAACTCGAGTACGTGTTCGGCCGATCGACGATCAGCTACCGCACCCACCGCGGCGGTCGCTTCTCGAGGAACGCCATCATGCCCTCGCGGGCCTCCGTCGGAGACGAACAGCCGCGGCCGACTGCTTCGGCGAGCGCCTCGGCGTGACGGTCGAAGCCCTCCAGGATCGACGCGCGTGGTCAAGCGCCTTCGACGCGGCCAGGCCCTGCGGTGAGCCCTTCGCGACGTCGGCGGCGAGCGCGGCCACGGCGCCGCGTCGACGTCGTCGGCGGCGAGCGGTGATCAGCCCGATGCGCGGCGGCCTCGTCGGCGCCGAACTTCTCGCCGGTGACGAAGTAGCGGCCCGCCGCGCGCGGATCATCTTCGGCAGCAGCGTCAGCGAGATGATCGACGGCGCGACGCCGATGCGTGCCTCGGTGAGCGCGAACGTGCTCGTCGGTCCGGCGACGACGATGTCGCACGCCCCGATCAGCCCGAGGCCGCCCGCCCGCACGTGGCCGTCGACGGCGCCGATGACGGGCATCGGCAGCTCGAGGATCGACGCGCAGCACCTGGGTCATCTCGCGGGCCCGGTCGACGGCCACGTCGCCGGGGTCGCGGCCTGCCGCCTCGCCGAGGTCCGCGCCCGCGCAGAACGTGCTGCCGGTGTGGCCGAGCACGACCGCGCGCACGTCCGGGTCGTCGGCCGCCGCGCGTCAGTCCGTCGCGGAGCTGCTGCACCAGGGCCGTCGACAGCGCGTTGCGGTTGTGCGGCGAGTCCAGCGTCAGGCGCGCGACGGCGCCGTCGACGGCGTAGTGGACGAGCTCGGACATCGCTTCCGGCTTGTCGCTTCGCGTACCGACGCGGGGATACCTCGACGCCGATCAGTACGACCGGGGGAGCCCGAGCGAGGTCTGCGCGACGAAGTTGAGGATCATCTCCCGGCTGACGGGGGCGATGCGGGCCAGTCGCGACGCGGTCAGCACCGACGCGATGCCGTACTCCTTGGTCAGTCCGTTGCCGCCGAGGCGACTGCACGGCCTGGTCGACGGCGCGCACCGACGCCTCGCCGGCGGCGTACTTGGCCATGTTCGCGGCCTCGGCGGCGCCGCCGTCGTCGCCGAGGTCGTAGAGCGTGGCGGCCTTCTGCATCATCAGCTTGGCCAGTTCGATCTCGATGTGGTTCTGCGCCAAGGGATGTGAGATGCCCTGGTGCGCGCCGATCGGCGTCTTCCACACCTGGCGGGTCTTGACGTACTCGGTGGCCTTGTTGATCGCGAAGCGGCCCATGCCGACCGCGCTGGCCGCGCCCATGATGCGCTCCGGGTTCAGGCCCGCGAACAGCTGGGCGATCGCGGCGTCCTCGGAGCCGACGAGCGCGTCGGCGGGCAGCCGCACGTCGTCGAGGAACAGCTGGAACTGGTTCTCCGGGCTGACGATCTCCATGTCGATCTTGGTCCACGACAGTCCCGGGGTGTCGGTGGGCACGACGAACAGTGCGGGCTTCGAGGTTCGACCGGTCTTGGTCCTCTTGGCGGTGCGGCCGACGACGAGGATCGCCTGGGCCTGGTCGACGCCGGAGATGTAGACCTTCTGGCCGGACAGGATCCAGTCGCTGCCGTCGCGGCGCGCGGTGGTGGTGATGCGGTGCGAGTTCGACCCGGCGTCGGGCTCGGTGATGGCGAAGGCCATGGTGATGGAGCCGTCGGCGATACCGGGGATCCAGCGCTTCTTCTGCTCCTCGGTGCCGAACTTGCTGATGATGGTGCCGTTGATGGCGGGGGAGACGACCATCAGTAGCAGGGCGCAGCCGTTGGCCGACATCTCCTCCATGACGAGCGACAGCTCGTACATGCCCGCGCCGCCGCCGCCGTACTCCTCGGGCAGGTTGACGCCGATGAAGCCGAGCTTGCCTGCCTCACTCCACAATTCGGTGGTGTGCTCGCCGGCACGCGCCTTCTCCAGGTAGTACTTCTCGCCGTAGTTGGCGGCGAACTGCGAGACGGACTTGCGCAGTTCCTTCTGCTCGTCGGTTTCGACGAAGCTCATGTCGTTCTCCTCTTGGGTGTGCTCAGGCCGTGGGATGTGGGGTCACGCGGTGTCGATGCGGGCGAGTACGGCGCCGACGTCGACCTGTTGGCCCGCCGCGACGTTGAGTTCGGCGAGCACGCCGCCGCCGGGTGCGGTGATGGTGTGCTCCATCTTCATGGCCTCCAGCCAGATCAGCGGCTGGCCCGCCTTCACCTTGTCGCCGACGGCAGCGCCCACGCGGGTCACCGAGCCCGGCATCGGGGCCAGCAGTGACCCGTGCGCGACGGCGGAATCGGGGTCAGGAAAGCGGGGCTGGGCGACCAGCCGCACCGGTCCCGAGCGGCGAGTCGACGAATACGTCGTTGCCGTAGCGCGCGACGTCGAAGGGGCGTTCCACGCCGTCGACCGACAGCACCACCCGGTCCGGCGCCGCCGACACCAGGTTCACGGCGGCGCCGTCCGCGAAGTTCCAGCCGACCGCGGGTGAAGCGATAGGCCACCTCGTGCGCGTCACCAGCGGCGTCGACGTACGCCTTGCTCTGGTAGCCCGACGGTAGGTTGCGCCAGCCGCTGGGCAGGCCGCGGAAAACCGTTGCGCTGCTGGTGTTGTGCGCGGCATCGGCCAGCGCGGCGGCCAGGGCGGCCCACCGGGGTGCGGTCGAGTCGGCGATTGGCGCGGCCAACTCGGCCAGGCCGTGGGTGTCGAAGAACGCCGTGTCGGTGGCGCCCTCGAGGAACGCCGGATGACGCAGCACGTTGACCAACAGGTCGCGGTTGGTCCGGATGCCGTGCAGCCGGGTCCGGGTCAATGCGTCGGCCAGGATCGCCGCGGCCTGCCGCCGCGTCGGCGCCCAGGTGATGACCTTGGCCAGCATCGGGTCGTAGAAGATCGACACCTCCGAGCCGTCCACGACGCCGGTGTCGACGCGCACGCCCGCGCTGCCGAGTGTGGTGAACTCCGCTCGGGCGGTGGGCACCTCGAACCGGTGTATGGGACCGGCCTGCGGCTGCCAGTTCTTGGCGGGGTCCTCGGCGTAGAGCCGGACTTCGATCGAATGACCCTGCATGGCGGGGGATTCGGCGGCCAGCCGACCGCCCTCGGCGACGTGCAGTTGCAGGGCCACGAGATCCAGTCCGGTGGTCTCCTCGGTGACGGGATGCTCGACCTGCAGCCGGGTGTTCATCTCGAGGAAGAAGAAGTCGCCGTGGTCGTCGGCCATGAATTCGACGGTGCCGGCCCCGGTGTAGCCGATCGCCGCCGCCGCCAGCCGGGCGGCTTCGAACAGCTTGGCGCGCATGCCTTCCGTCCGTTCGACGAGCGGAGACGGGGCCTCCTCGATGATCTTCTGATGGCGGCGCTGGATCGAGCATTCGCGCTCTCCGACCGCCCATACGGCACCGTGCGCGTCGGCCATCACCTGCACCTCGACGTGGTGGCCGGTGGCCAGGTAGCGCTCGCAGAACACCGTCGGGTCGCCGAACGCGGACTGCGCCTCGCGTTGCGCGGCATCGACCTGCTTGGGTAGTTCGGCCAGGTCGCGAACTACGCGCATGCCGCGTCCGCCGCCGCCCGCCGACGCCTTGATCAGCACCGGCAGTTGAGCCGCGGTGACGGCGTCGGGGTCCAGCTCGTCGAGCACGGGTACCCCCGCGGCGGCCATCATCTTCTTGGCCTCGATCTTGGAGCCCATCGCCTGGACGGCGGCCACCGGCGGCCCGATCCAGGTCAGTCCGGCCTGTTGGACGGCGGCCGCGAATTCGGCGTTCTCCGAGAGGAATCCGTATCCGGGGTGGATGGCATCGGCACCGGCGGCGCGGGCCGCGGCGATCAGCTGCGTCGCATCGAGGTACCCGTTGCGGCCTTCCAGTCGTACCCGGACGTCGGCCTCGGCGACGTGGGGGCTCGCGGCGTCCGGTTCGGTGTAGACCGCGACCGTGCCGATGCCGAGCCGACGGCACGTGGTGAAGACGCGACGCGCGATCTCACCGCGGTTGGCAACCAGAACTCGAGTGATCATCTCGCAGTCTCCTCCGCGATTTCGGCGCGCAATTCCGCGCTCAACGCCGAAAAGCGCGCCGAAATCGCATACATTGCGGCGCTCACATCCGGAAGACGCCGAAGTTCGACGTCCCCTCGATCGGGCCATTCGCGATGGCGGACAGACACATTCCCAGGACGGTGCGAGTGTCCCGCGGGTCGATCACGCCGTCGTCGTACAGCATTCCGGACAGCACCATCGGCAGTGATTCCGCTTCGATCTGACCTTCGACCGCCGCCCGCATCGCGGCGTCGGCGTCCTCGTCGACGGTCTGGCCTCGGGCCTCGGCGGCCGCCCGGCTGACGATCGACAGCACCCCCGCGAGTTGGGCGCCGCCCATCACCGCGGACTTGGCGCTGGGCCAGGCGAACAGGAATCGTGGGTCGTACGCCCGTCCGCACATGCCGTAGTGGCCTGCGCCGTAGGAGGCGCCGATCAGCAACGAGAGGTGGGGCACTGTCGAGTTGGAGACGGCGTTGATCATCATCGAGCCGTGCTTGATCATTCCGCCCTCCTCGTACTTCTTGCCAACCATGTAGCCGGTTGTGTTGTGCAGGAACAGAAGTGGCGTATCGGACCGGTTGGCCAACTGGATGAACTGGGTGGCCTTCTGGCTCTCCTCGCTGAACAGCACGCCGCGGGCGTTGGCGAGGATGCCGATGGGGTAGCCGTGCAGCGTGGCCCATCCGGTCACCAGTGACGAGCCGTAGAGGCCCTTGAACTCGTCGAACTCCGAGCCGTCGACGATCCGGGCGATGACGTCTCGCGGGTCGAACGGGATGCGCAGGTCTGCGGGCACGATGCCGATCAGTTCCTCGGCGTCGAACAACGGCTCGGTGACGGGGCCGGGCGCGGGGCCCCGCTTGCGCCAGTTGAGCCGCGCCACGATGCGCCTGCCGATGCGGATGGCGTCGAGTTCGTCGACGGCGAAGTAGTCGGCGAGTCCCGAAGTGCGGGAGTGCATCTCGGCTCCGCCGAGGGATTCGTCGTCGGACTCCTCGCCGGTGGCCATCTTCACCAACGGCGGCCCGGCCAGGAACACCTTCGAGCGTTCCTTGATCATCACGACGTGGTCGGACATGCCGGGGATGTAGGCGCCGCCAGCCGTCGAGTTGCCGAAGACCAGCGCGATGGTCGGAATGCCCGCCGCCGACAGTCGGGTCAGGTCGCGGAAGCCCTGACCGCCGGGGATGAAGATGTCCTTCTGCGTCGGCAGGTCGGCGCCGCCCGACTCGACCAGCGAGATCAGCGGCAACCGGTTCTGCAGCGCAATGTAGTTGGCCCGCAATATCTTCTTCAACGTCCACGGGTTGGTGGTGCCGCCCTTGACGGTCGGGTCGTGGGCCACGAGCATGCACTCGACACCCTCGACCACGCCGACGCCCGTCACCACGCTGGCCCCGACCGTGTACTGGCTGCCGTATCCGGCGAGCGTGCTGAGCTCGAGGAACGGGGAGTCGGGGTCGATGAGCAACTCGACGCGCTCGCGGGCGGTCATCTTGCCGCGGTCGTGGTGACGCTTGACGTACTTCTCGCCGCCACCCGCAAGCGCCTTGGCGTGCTCGGCGCCGAGCTCGGCGAGCTTGCTCGACATCACCTCGGCGGCGTCGGTGAACGCGGACGAGCGTGGGTCGAGGGTCGACTTGAGGGCCGATGAGCCGCTTGCGCGAAGAGAATCCGGAGCGGTCATGACTGGTATCCAAGCGTCTTGGCCGCGAGGCCGGTGAGGATCTCGGTGGTGCCGCCGCCGATCCCGATAATGCGCATGTCGCGGTACTGCCGCTCGACTTCGGATTCGGCCATGTAGCCCATGCCGCCGAACAGCTGGACCGCCGCATTCGCCACCCACTCGCCGGCTTCGACGGCGGTGTTCTTGGCGAAGCACACCTCGGTGATGAGGTTCGTCTCGCCAGCCAGCTGCCGCTCCACCAGGTGACGGGTATAGACCCGTGCCACGTCGATGCGGCGCGCCATCTCGGCCAGCGTGTTCTGGACCTGCTGCCGCGAGATCAGCGGTCTCCCAAAGGTTTCCCGGTTGCGACACCACTCGACGGTGAGGTCGAGGCAGCGCTGCGCACTGGCGTAGGCCTGGGCGGCGAGGCCCACCCGCTCGGACACGAACGCGGCGGCGATCTGAAGGAAACCGGTGTTCTCCGGCCCGATCAGGTTGGCGACGGGCACGCGCACGTCTGTGTAGGACAGCTCTGCGGTGTCGCTCGAGCGCCAGCCCATCTTCTCCAGCTTGCGGGTGACCTCGAATCCCGGTGTCCCCCTGTCGACGACGATCAGCGAGACGCCTGCGGCGCCCGGCCCGCCGGTGCGAGCGGCAGTCACCACGAAGTCGGCGCGCACACCGGACGTGATGTAGGTCTTGGCGCCGTTCACGACGTAGTGGTCGCCGTCCCTGGTGGCCTTCGTCGTCAGATGTCCGACGTCCGAGCCGCCCCCGGGTTCGGTGATCGCCAGCGAGCCGATCTTCTCGCCGCGCAGCGTCGGCCGCACGTAGGTCTCGATCAGCCGCTCGTCGCCCGAGGCGATCATGTGCGGCACTGCGATGCCACAGGTGAACAGCGACGCGAACACCCCACCCGGGGTGCCGGCCTGGTGCAGCTCCTCGCAGATGATCACCGCGTCGGCGCCGTCGCCGCCCCCGCCGCCGACGGCCTCGGGAAAGCCCGCCCCCAGCAGGCCAGCCTCACCCGCTTTGCGATGTAGCTCGCGGGGCAGGTCCCCCGAGCGCTCCCACTCGTCGACGTTCGGCAGGATTTCACGTTCGGCGAAGTCGCGCACCGTCTTTCGTAGTGCTTCGCGCTCGGGCGTGGTCCAGATGTTCACTTGAGGAACTCCTCCGGGACGGCTGGAAGAAACTCGACAGGGATGTCGACGTATCGGGCTCTTAGCCATTCACCGAGCCCCTTGGCTTGCGGGTCGAAGCGCGCCTGGTGCGCGACGCCCAGTCCGAGGATGTCCTCGATGACGAAGTTGACCGCTCGCAGGTGGGGCAGCAGGTGACGGGTGATGGTGAGTTCGGCTGTCTCGGGTAGCAGTTGGCGCAGCTTCTCGATGGTCAGCGCGTGGGCAAGCCACTGCCAGTGTGGTCCCGTGCGCACCCAGACGCCGACGTTGGCGTTGCCGCCCTTGTCGCCGCTGCGCGCGCCCGCGATGGTGCCGAGTGGCGCCCGCCGCGTCTCGCCGAAGGGCAGCGGTTCGGGCAGTGCGAACGGCGCGACGGGCTCGAGCACCTTGGTCTGGGTGGCCGCGGCGATGGCGGTGCGGGCACCGTCGGCGTGGACGGCGACGTGGGGCACCAGTGCGGCGTCGACGTAGCCTGCCGTGAACACGCCGTACACCTGACCTTCGCCCGGCGGTGCCGTGGTGGTGAATCCGGGATAGCTGGCGAGCGCGAGTTCGACTGCGGCGGAGGAGAACTGGCGGCCCACCTGAGCGGGGTCGGGATCGCGCACGACGCACCGCAGCAGGGCGCTCGCGGTCTCCTCGGTGTCGGCGTCGGGGTGGTCGGTGCGGGCCAGCGTCCACTCGAGTTCGGCGGGCTTGGTGGTCAGCCCCGCTTCGAGTTGGCGGCGCACCAGGTCCGCCTTGGCGTCGATGTCCAGGCCGGTGAGCACGAACGTCATGGCGTTGCGGAACCCGCCGATGCTGTTCAGCGACACCTTGAGCGTCGGGGGTGGGGGTTCGCCGCGGACTCCGCTGATGCGGACGCGGTCGGGGGCCTCCTGCTCGAGCGACAGGCTGTCCATCCGCAGCGTGACGTCGGGGTTGGCGTAGCGCGCCCCGCCGATCTCGTAGAGCAACTGCGCGGTCACGGTGTCGACGCTGACCAACCCGCCGGTGCCGGGGTGCTTCGTGATCACCGACGACCCGTCGGCGTCGATCTCGGCCAGCGGGAATCCGGCATAGGACAAGTCGGGCACCTCGGTGAAGAACGCGAAGTTGCCGCCGGTGGCCTGGACGCCGCATTCGATGACGTGGCCGGCGGCGACGGCACCCGCGAGCGCGTCGTAGTCGGTGCGGCTCCAGCCGAAGTGGGCGGCGGCCGGTCCGACGATCACCGACGCGTCGGTGACCCGGCCGGTCACGACGACGTCCGCACCGGCGTCGAGGCAATCGACGATGCCCCACGCGCCGAGGTAGGCGTTGGCGGCGAGCGGGGTGCCGAAGCCGAGTTCAGCGGCCCGGCCGACGAGGTCGTCGCCCTCGACGTGGGCCACGTTGGCGGTCAGTCCGAGCCGTTCGGCCAGCGTGCGGACGGCGGCGGCGAGCCCCGCGGGATTCAACCCGCCCGCGTTGGCGACGATCTTCGTGCCGCGTTCGAGCGCCAGCCCGAGCGACTCCTCCAGCTGGGTCAAGAAGGTCTTGGCGTATCCGCGGTCGGGCGACTTCGCCCGGTCGCGGGCGAGGATGAGCATGGTGAGCTCGGCGAGGTAGTCGCCGGTCACGTAGTCGAGGTCCCCACCGGCGATCATCTCGCGCATCGCGGCGTGCCGGTCGCCGTAGAAGCCCGAGCAGTTGCCGATGCGGACCGTGCTCTTGCGGGTCACTTGGCTGCCGCCCTGCGCCCCTTCAACTACCCGGGTCGCTTCGCTCCTGCCCACCGATGCCACAGCACTCCCATCGCCGTCCTCGCATGCGCGCCCAACCAACCGGTAGGTTAGCGGGTACCGCTGGTATCGCGTCAAGGGGTCGGGCAGCGAGTGCGTCCGCTCGCCGGCGACCGCCCCAGTTCGGCCCGCATGTCGTCGATCGACTTGCAGTATGCGTCCGCGTCCTGCTAATCGTCAGCGCCCTGCGTCGCTTCGTTCGGTTCCGCTCGGCCATCCGGCTCTGCGTCGCGCAGGACGACGCCCGAGGTGACGCTCGCGACTATGGATACCGACCTCACCGTCGGCCTCGAGGTCCTATAGTCCCCGGCATGGTCCGACTGCTCGCCTCATCCGCCGCCATCGCGTTGACGGGCCTGGCCATCGCCAGCGCCCCACCGGCGCTGGCGACGCCCCTCTCCTCGGGGATGTCCGCCGACTTCCCGATCGGAAGGTGCATCGACATCCCGGACCGGGTGCTCGACGACGACGGAAACCTCCAGCTGAACAGCGCCTTCAACTTGAGGTACGTGGCCTCTGTGCCCTGTACGGATCCCGCTCGCAACTACCGCGTGATCGCGCAGGTTCCCCAGGAAAGCCTGTGCGGCTCCGAGACCAGTCGCGTCTTCATCACGAGGGACCTCGTCACGCTGTGTACGGTCCAGGACCCCCCGGCGCTGGGCGTCGGCTAGTCGCGTCCGCATGGGCGCGCTGCGGTGTGCGGGTTCGTCCCGCGCTACCGATTCGCCCGTTTTTGGTGGCTGAGCACCTCACCGGCTATCCTGGTTGGCAATTGCCGACGCCGGATACTCGCGCGGCAGCACCCCTCAAGAGGAGACGTCGATCATGGCTGTGCCCAAGCGCAGGATGTCGCGCGCGAACACCCGTAGTCGGCGCGCGCAGTGGAAGGCCACCAAAACCGAGCTCGTCGGTGTGACGGTCGCCGGCCAGCAGCACAAGGTGCCGCGTCGCCTGCTCAAGGCCGCGCGCCTCGGTCTGATCGATCTCGACCGCCGCTAAGCGAGTCTTCCGCGCCGATCTGTCGGCGCGCCTCTCAGGTCACTCTCAGATAGTGGGTTGACACTGTGGCAGTGCGCATACTTGTCGTTGACGACGACCGTGCGGTACGCGAATCCCTGCGCCGCTCACTCTCGTTCAACGGATATTCGGTCGAGTTGGCTCAAGACGGACAGGAAGCGCTCGAACTGATCACGAGCGACCGCCCGGACGCCGTGGTGCTCGACGTGATGATGCCCCGGCTGGACGGCCTCGAGGTCTGCCGTCGCCTCCGCAGTCTCCGGTGACGACCTGCCCATCCTGGTGTTGACGGCCCGCGACTCGGTGTCCGAGCGGGTGGCCGGACTCGATGCCGGCGCCGATGACTACCTGCCCAAGCCGTTCGCGCTCGAGGAGCTGCTGGCCAGGATGCGCGCGCTGCTGCGTCGCACCAGCCCCGACGACCGCGAGTCGGTCGCCATGACGTTCGCCGACTTGAGCCTCGACCCGGTGACGCGGGAGGTGACCCGGGGCGAACGCCAGATCAGCCTGACCCGCACCGAGTTCTCCCTGCTCGAGATGCTCATCGCGAACCCCCGCCGGGTACTGACGCGCAGCCGCATCCTCGAAGAGGTGTGGGGCTTCGACTTCCCGACGTCGGGCAACGCGCTCGAGGTGTACGTGGGATACCTGCGCCGCAAGACGGAAGCCGAGGGCGAGCCACGCTTGATCCACACCGTGCGCGGTGTGGGTTACGTGTTGCGCGAGACTCCGCCCTGATGCCGGCCACCCGGTCGCCGTTCTGGTGGCGAGCGCGGGAGCGGCGGGCAATCGACGTCGGCGCGGCAGCACTGCATGACGCCAGTTCGGTGTCGCTGCGTTGGCGGGTGATGCTGCTGGCCATGTCGATGGTCGCCATGGTGGTCGTGCTGATGGCCGTCGCCGTGTACGTCGTGGTGTCGCGGGCGCTCTACCAGGACATCGACAACCAGCTGCAGACGCGGGCGCGCCTGTTGATCGAGAGCGGATCGCTCGCCGCCGACCCGGGCAAGGCGATCGAGGGCACGGCCTACTCAGACGTCAACGCGATGCTGGTCAACCCGGGCCGTTCGATCTACACCGCGAACCAGGAGGGTCAGGCCCTTCCGCTCGGCGACCCCGAGAAGGACGTCATCCAGGGCAAGTTGATCTGGTCGTTGCGCACCGCGAACTACCAGCGCGTGCTGGCCGTCCACCTGTCCAACGGCAGTTCGTTGTTGATCTCGAAGACCATGCTGCCCACCACCAAGGTGCTCAACCGGCTGGGCACGATCCTGCTTATCGTCGGCGGGCTGGGCATGGCGGTGGCGGCCATCGCGGGCGGCACGGTCGCCCGCACGGGGCTCAGACCTGTGGCCCGGTTGACCGAAGCGGCCGAACGGGTGGCCCGCACCGACGATCTGCGTCCGATCCCGGTGCACGGCAGCGACGAACTGGCGCGCCTCACCGAGGCGTTCAACATGATGTTGCGCGCACTCGCCGAGTCGCGGGACCGTCAGGCCCGGCTGGTCTCCGACGCCGGTCACGAGTTGCGCACTCCGCTCACTTCGTTGCGCACCAACGTCGAACTTCTGATGTCGGCGATGGTTCCGGGCGCACCACGGCTGCCCGACGAGGAGATGGCGGGGCTGCGCTCCGACGTCATCGCCCAGATCGAGGAGTTGTCCACACTGGTGGGCGATTTGATGGATCTCACCCGGGACGAAGCGGGCGTGACGATTCACGAGCCCGTCGACATGTCCGAGGTGATCGACCGCAGCCTCGAACGAGTTCGGCGGCGCCGCAACGACATCGAGTTCGACGTCGACGTGTCCGGATGGCAGGTCTACGGCGACGGCGCGGGCCTGTCCCGAGCAGTGCTCAACCTGCTCGACAACGCCGCGAAGTGGAGCCCGCCGGGTGCGCGCGTGGGCGTACGCCTGACGCCACTGGATCTGATGCACGCCGAGCTGGTGGTGTCCGATCACGGCCCGGGCATCCCGGTGGAGGAGCGCCGGCTGGTCTTCGAGCGGTTCTACCGGTCGACGCTGGCGCGTGCGATGCCTGGCTCGGGGCTCGGGCTGGCCATCGTCAAGCAGGTGGTCGTGAAACACGGTGGGACGCTTCGTATTGACGACACCGTGCCCGGCGGTGACCCGCCCGGAACCTCGATTCACGTGGTGTTGCCGGGGCGCCCGACGGCCGACGGTCGATCCGCACCGCAGGCGACACGCGCGGGCGCAGCGGTGGACGTCGACGTCGAAAACCCCGACAATTAGGGGGTCTCTGCCAGAAGTCTGCGGATGTCCCGAAGATTCTCTAAGTGGATTCTCAGCCGCAACGGGCACAGTCGGGGTTCAAGCGTCGTTGTACAGATGTCGTACTGACGAGGCCACCTATGGAGAGAAGAGCATCGAGCAGCAATGACCAACGATCCGAGGTATTCGCCGCCGCTCCCACCGTTCTCATCGCCGCCAGAGGGCCGTCCCGGTGCCTATGGCACGGGGCCGACGGGCTACCAGCGCCCCGGCGCGCCGCAGCAGTCGTACGACTGGCGCTACGCCACCCAGCAGCAGCATCCGCAGTACCGTACGCAGCTCGATCCCTATCGGACCGCCGACCCCACCCGAACGATGGGTGCGCCGATTCCGGCTCCGCCCCAGAAGCGTTCGCGGACAGGACTTTTGACCGCTGGCGCTCTTGCCATCGCGTTGGTGTCGGCCGGTGTCGGCGGGGGAGTGGCCCTGCTGGCGCAACCCACCCACGGCCCCATTGTCCCCACCGTCTCCGGTGCGGCGCCTGGCCAGCCCGCGGCGAACCTTCCCGCCGGCTCCGTCGAGCAGGTCGCCGCCAAGGTGGTGCCCAGCGTGGTCAAGCTCGAGACCGACATGGGCAGGCAGTCCGAAGAGGGTTCCGGCATCATCCTCTCGACGGACGGGCTCATCCTCACCAACAACCACGTGGTCTCCGCTGCCAAGGACGGCGGCCAGGGCGTGCAGACCAAGGTCACCTTCGCCGACGGCAACACCACGTCGTTCACGGTGGTCGGTACCGATCCCAGCAGTGACATCGCGGTCGTGAAGGCAGACAAGGCCACCGGGCTGACGCCCATCACGGTCGGGTCCTCCGGCAATCTGCGGGTCGGCCAGGACGTCGTCGCGATCGGCTCGCCGCTGGGCCTGGAGGGCACGGTCACCACGGGCATCGTCAGTGCGCTCAACCGGCCGGTGGCCGCGGGCGGCGACGCCCAGAACCAGAACACCGTGCTCGACGCGATCCAGACCGACGCCGCGATCAACCCCGGTAACTCCGGCGGTGCGCTCGTCGACATGAGTGGCCAGCTCGTCGGCATCAACTCGGCCATTGCGACGCTGGGTGGGGACACCAGTCAGTCCCAGAGCGGATCGATCGGGTTGGGCTTCGCCATTCCGATCGACCAGGCCAAGCGCATCGCCGACGAACTAATTCAGAACGGCACCGCGTCACATGCGTCGCTCGGCGTTCAGGTCGGAAACGACGCCACAGTCGATGGCGCCAAGATCGTCGACGTCACCAGCGGCGGTGCAGCGGCCGCGGCGGGGCTGCCAAGCGGGGTCGTCGTGACCAAGGTCGACGACCGGGTCATCGGCAGCGCCAGTGCCCTGGTGGCCGCCGTCCGGTCGAAGGCTCCCGGTGACCAGGTGGCGCTGACCTACCTCGATCCGTCCGGGAAGCCGCAGACGGTCCAGGTGACGCTCGGAAAGGCAGCGCAGTGACCATCGCGCCGGGGCGCCCCCCGTTGACCCTCGCGTCGTCGCCGGATGCACCCACGTCGGGGGTGAGATATACGGTGACACTCATGGAACAGCCAGGGGAGTTGGTGGGCCGCGCGTTGGTGGTGGTGGTCGATGATCGGACGGCACACGGCGAGGAGGATCACAACGGCCCATTGGTCACCGAACTTCTCGGCGAAGCCGGCTTCGTCGTCGACGGCGTCGTGGTGGTGTCGGCCGACGAGATCGAGATCCGCAACGCGCTCAACACGGCCGTGATCGGCGGCGTCGACCTGGTCATCTCGGTGGGTGGCACCGGCGTCACGCCGCGGGATGTCACGCCCGAGGCCACCACGACCATCCTGGATCGCGAACTGCTTGGCATCTCGGAGGCGCTGCGCGCATCGGGGTTGTCCGCCGGGATCGTCGACGCGGGGGTTTCCCGCGGGTTGGCCGGTATCTCGGGGAGCACGCTGGTGGTCAACATCGCCGGTTCGCGTGGCGCGGTCCGCGACGGAATGGCCACTCTCGGCCCGTTGGCCGTGCAGGTCATCAGCCAACTCTCCAGCTTGGAGATCTGACCGCCTTGCGTTCGGCCGGGTCGGTCGGCCTCCGCGGGTGGCGCGCTGCGTGCCCACGGGCGGTTCGAACGGCCCCGGCTTTCTCAGCCGTCACAGTGTTAACACGTGGTGAACCGCAACCCCATCGGAAATGTGATCTTCGTCACACCAAGGGGCTGTTGTGACTGGCCAGTCCAACCCCAAGCGATCCTCAGTTAACCCGATTTTCGGGGATGAACTGCCCATGGCCTCCAGTGACGAGCGCGACGAAGGTTCGTCCCAAGAGGACGCGGAGCGGGATGAGTGGCTGCGTGAGAATGTGCCCCCGCACCATGGCTGACCACTGATTTCTCAGGCCGAGCCGTACCCGGATCTGCCGTAGTCACTGCACGTTTGACGCTCCTTTCTCGGGCCCACGCCGCACCAGACTGTCGTTGCGTCAATTCGTGTCCAGCAAACCTCGCCGCGAGTGCGACGCCCGCCAAACTGGGGCCCCCCTTGCGTTGCCGGGTGGATGCCTCCCCGTTATGTTTCTGCTGTCAATGATGAGCAAAACGTAAGAACAACATGTGAGGTTTCTAATTCGCCTCACATCGCGGGCTTTCAAGGTGTCTGGTTTAGCGGAGAGCCGGGCACCAGACACGGCGGACCAACATCCGTCGTCGACACAGCTAGGGAGAAGATGAAGGCATTCAGTCGGGTGCTGGTCGCGTTGATCGCGGCCGTAGCGGCTCTGTTCATGAGCACGGGCACCTCACACGCAGTGTTGGACAACGAGCTGAGCCTGGTCGACGGGCAGGACCGCACCTTGACGGTGCAGCAGTGGGACACCTTCCTCAACGGTGTCTTCCCGCTCGACCGCAACCGGCTGACCCGTGAGTGGTTCCACTCTGGTCGAGCCAAGTACAACGTCGCCGGTCCGGGTGCCGATGACTTCGAGGGCACGCTGGAGCTTGGTTACCAGATCGGCTTCCCCTGGTCGTTGGGTGTGGGCATCAACTTCTCCTACACCACCCCCAACATCCTGTTCGACGACCAGGACTTCAATCCGGTTACTAATCCCGGGTTCGGCACATCGATCATCACGCCCAACATCTTCCCGGGTGTGTCGATCAGCGCTGACCTGGGCAACGGCCCGGGTATCCAGGAAGTCGCGACGTTCTCGGTCGACGTCAAGGGTCCTGGCGGTGGCGTGGCCGTGTCCAACGCGCACGGCACCGTGACCGGTGCGGCGGGCGGCGTGCTGCTGCGTCCGTTCGCCCGGCTGATCGCCTCCACTGGTGACTCCGTCACCACGTACGGCGAACCGTGGAACATGAACTGACACTCCCGAGTTCGCGAAACAGCCCCCGGCTTCGGCCGGGGGCTGTTTCGTTTGGGCTTCGCGCTCGTGCCGTTTGTTGTGGTGGCCACTCGAGGTTTGGCGCAACAAACGACACAAAGGCTGTTCAGGCCTTCGCGGCGTCCTTGTCGCTGCGGTCCGCGCTGGTGTAGGTCGCGGTGTCGGGGCTGGGCCCGCTTCCCGGGGTCGCGGCAGTCACGTGCTTGCCGGTGCCCTCGTCGGCGAGCAGATTGCGGATCTCGGTGAGCAGGCTGAGTTCGGTGTCCTGCGCCTGCTCCACCTCGCCGCGTTCCCGAAGCTTCTTGTACGGCAGCATGATGACGAAGTACACGACCGCCGCGACGATGACGAAGTTGATTGCCGCCGACAGCACCGCGTTGAAGTCGAGGAACTGCTCTGGGTTGCCGCCGAGCGAGACCTTGAGAATGCCGTACTCCCTGTCACCCCCGGCGCCGACGCGGTCGACCAGAGGCTGTACCACCTTGTCCGTGAACGAGGTGACCAGACCGGTGAACGCAGCGCCGATGACGACGGCGACCGCCAGATCGATGACGTTGCCGCGAGAGAGAAACTCCTTGAAGCCCTTCAACACGAGCGGATCCTTCCTTGGGGTTAGACGTGTTAGAAACTCAACGGTAGTCGCGGTAGTCGCTGCGAGTGTCGATCTATGGTGCTAGCTTCAGCGGAATTGCCTTGAGGTTTGGAATATCTGGGAGCGATCCGGGTGACGAAGCGGGTGTGGTTGTCGGTTGCGGCTGTCCTGATTGGGATTTCGGCGCTTTCACTCGGCACGGCGGGCGCCGAGCCGGCCACCACTCCGGTCCCCCCGCCGCCCGCGGCCGCCACGTCGAGCACGGACGATCTCACCGACATGGTGTTGGACGCGATCCAGCACGGGGCCGCGCCAACCACGACGCCTGTGCCCGCCCCGCCGCACTGAGCGGTCAGTGGAAGGTCAGGGTGACGGCCTGCGACAGTGACGCGCCCGCGGCCTCGACGGCCTCTTGAGCGGGCAACGCCACCAGCACCACGCCTTCGCCACCGCCGGCCGCCTTCGTGGTGGACGTGAGCACGACGACGGCTCCTCGGGCCACCACCCTTGGTGCGGTGGGCTCGTCGCGCCCCTGCGAATCGATGGCCAGCACGTCCACCACGTCGCCGGGTCTGATCAGCTCGAGCAGGGCGGTGTCGGCCAGGTGGAGCGGAACGACGCGGGCGTCGGGCCCGGCGCTGGCCTCGGCGAGTCGGGGACTCAGCAACCGTACGTCGGTGAGCACTTCGCCACGCCGTGCCGGACCGGCCAGGGTTTCCCCAACCAACGCGGCGAGATCGGTTTGGTATCCGTCGGGAACCGTTGTCGCCGAACGTGATTCGATCCGGATGTCGTCGCTGCTGAGCTCGATCCCAGGCGCTAGGTCACGCGTGGCGACCGCAACGTCGGCGGTTCCGGCCGACGGATCCGGCCGCAGTGCTGCGACGGCCGCCAAGACGACGAGGCCGCCCGCTGCGGCGCGGCGGGCGGCGACGGTACGCGTCCAGTCCGGACGCAGGCCGAACCAGAGCCGGACCAGCGGCGACGGATTGAGCGATTCCCCCATGCGTCCACGCTAGGGAGCGAGTGGGCAGACGGACAGAGCCCTACCGACGGGCTGTGGATAACTCGCGAACGCTAGTTGGACGCGGCCGCCGTCGCCGACTTGGAGGGCGACGACGACGAGGATGACGACGAGTCCGACGACCCATTCGACTTGGATTCCGAGGACGACTTGGTGGAGCTCGCCGAGGAGTCCGATGAACTCGAACTCGACGACTCCGACGAACTTGAGCTCGAACCGTTGCTGCTGGAGCTCTTCGCTGACTCGCGGTTGTCGGTGCGGTAGAAGCCGCTGCCCTTGAAGACCACTCCCACCGAGCCGAACAGCTTGCGCAGCTTGCCCGAGCACTTCTCGCACGTGGTCAGCGCATCATCGGTGAACGCCTGCACCGCATCGAAGCGGTTGTCGCACTGCGTACACGCGTAGGAATAGGTCGGCACAGAAACCTCCGAGTTGATCAAAGCTGTTAGCACTCTACCGGCTCAAGTGCTAGAACCGCTACGTGACCCGGGTCATTCCCGTAGTGGTGGTGGTGATCGCACTGGGCGTCGCCGTGGCCTTTTGGCTGGCGTTCCGGACACCGCTGCCGTCGCCCGATCAGCCGCCGCCGACCTCGGAGTCGGCGACCCCCTTGTATGACGAGGTCAGGGCCGACGCCCTGCGTCTGCCGGTCAAGGGATGGGACCGCGACACGGACTTTCGGCGCAGCGCGTTCGGTGAGGCGTGGAGCGACGACGTCGACGTCGAGTTCGGTCACAACGGGTGCAACACCCGCGACGACGTGCTGCGCCGCGACCTCGCCGACCTCGTCGTGCGACCCGGCACCTGCTACGCCCAGAGTGGGACGCTGCACGACCCTTATGGCGGCGTCACCATCGCCTTCACTCGCGGGCCGACCACCTCGGACGTCGTGCAGATCGACCACCTGGTGTCGTTGTCGGACGCCTGGTACAAGGGTGCCCGCGGGTGGACCGATCAACGCCGTCGCGACTTCGCGAACGACCCGCGCAACTTGCTGGCCGTCGACGGAAAGGCCAACTTCGACAAGGCCTTTCGGGATGTGGCCAGTTGGCTGCCGCCCAACGCTGCGTTCCGGTGCGAGTTCGTCGCGAGAGTCGTCGTGGTGAAGACTGCCTACGGCCTCTGGGTGTCGGCCAAGGAGAAGCGCGCCATCACCGACGTGCTGGCCGACTGCTAGCTCGTTCCGTTGCGCCGAAACGCGCCCCATTTCGCCGAAACCGTCGTCCCTGTCGTCAACTCGACCGCTGAGCAGCCTTGGCGTCGGTCTCGGCGGGGGAAGCGGGCGTGCTAGTCGATTGCTCAGCGTGGGGCGGCGTGGCGTGCTGGTCGATTGCTCAGCGTGGCGTGCTGGTCGACAGGCTCAGTGTGGGCGGCGGCAACCGGCGCCGAGCGCGACGAGTCCGCGACCCGGGGTCAGGGCATGTGTCATGGGAACGTCGTGGTCTTCGTGGGGCAGTTCGTCGACGAGCTCCTCGTCACGGACCATCGCGACAAGCCGGGCTGCCGGATCGGCCAACGCAAGCGACCGGTCGTAGAAGCCGGCGCCGCGGCCAAGCCGCGCCCCGCTGCGGTCGACGGCCAGGGCAGGGACGACCACGATGGCCGCCGCGGCGATCGCCTCCGCTGGCAGCCACGGCGGGGCGGGTTCGCGCAACCCGAACGGGGCCGCGATGAGGCCGCCCACGCGGTACTCACCCCACGACAGTGGCTGTGGACTGCCTGCCTCTTCGCGGGCAACAGGAAGCAGCACGCGCACGCCGGCGCCAACCAGGGCGTCCAGGATGTCCAGGTGGCCCGGCTCCGAGCCGACGGGAACGTAGGCGCACACCGTCGTGCCTGGTTGCGCCACGGACAGGAGGTGGTCGCGGAGCGCCGCGGCCTCCGTCGCACGCTGCTCGGGAGACACCGCCCGGCGCGCGGCGACGATGTTCGTCCGCCACGTCGCCTTCGTCGTCGGATCGCCATCCACGGCGTTAACCATGTCACCTGAGCCGGAAGCCGGACCTTGCGACGTTGTATTCGCCTGATGACGTTATGGTGTGAACGATGACGACAGAGGCCCGGGTGCGGATTCCGCGTACCGCCGTCGTTCCAGCCGCTGGTCTGGGAACGCGGTTCCTGCCCGCCACCAAGACCGTGCCCAAGGAGTTGCTACCGGTCGTCGACACCCCCGGCATCGAGTTGGTTGCGGCGGAGGCGGCGCAGGCCGGCGGTGAGCGGCTGATCATCGTGACGTCCGAGGGCAAGGACGGCGTCGTCGCCCACTTCGTGGAAGACCTGATCCTCGAGGGCACGCTGGAGGCCCGCGGCAAGCACGTGATGCTCGAGAAGGTGCGTCGCGCGCATGGGCTGATCAAGGTCGAATCCGTGGTCCAGCTCGAGCCGTTGGGCCTCGGTCACGCCGTCGGGTGCGTCGAGCCGGTGCTGCTGCCCGACGAGGACGCCATCGCGGTGTTGCTGCCCGACGACCTGGTGTTGCCGACCGGTGTGCTCGAGACGATGTCGAAGGTGCGCGCCAAGCGCGGCGGTTCGGTGCTGTGTGCCATCGAGGTGCCGCCCGACGAGATCAGCGCCTATGGCGTGTTCGACGTCGAGGTTGTGCCCGACTCGGCGAACCCAAACGTGTTGAAGGTCAAGGGCATGGTGGAGAAGCCCAAGGCCGAGGATGCCCCGTCGCCGTACGCTGCGGCGGGCCGTTACGTGCTCGACCGGGCGATCTTCGACGCGCTGCGGCGCGTGCAGAAGGGCGTCGGCGGCGAGATTCAGCTGACCGACGCCATCGCGCTGCTGATCGAAGAGGGGCACCCGGTGCACGTCGTCGTTCATCGCGGCCGCCGACACGACCTGGGAAATCCCGGCGGGTACCTCAAGGCTGCGGTTGACTTTGCGTTGGAACGCGACGACTACGGACCGGAGCTACGGCGCTGGTTGGTCGAGCGACTGGGTCTGGAAAGCACGCCGAAGAACTGACGCGCCCGGCCCTTGCGACTGGAGAAAGGCGCACTTTGCGTTCGGTGGAGGAGCAGCAGGCCAGGGTGGCCGCCGCTGCGGTGGCGCCACGACCGGTGAAAGTGGCGATTGCCGAGGCACAGGGGCTGATGTGCGCCGAGGAGGTCGTCACCGAACGGCCGCTGCCCGGATTCGACCAGGCCGCCATCGACGGGTATGCGGTGCGCAGCGTCGACGTGCTCGGTGCGGAGCCGATCGGCTACGTCGACGAAGACGCGACGTCAGGTGACGTCCGCGAGATCAGCCTGCCCGTCATGGCGACCATCCAGGCGGGCGAGAAGACGCCGAGCCGGCTGCAACCCCGTCAGGCGGCGCGCGTGCAGACCGGGGCTCCGATGCCGACGTTGGCCGACGCCGTACTCCCGTTGCGCTGGACCGACGGCGGTGAGTCCCGGGTTCGGGTGCTGCGCAGCGTGCGGTCCGGGGCCTACGTACGACGTACCGGGGACGACGTGCAGCCCGGCGACGTCGCGGTGCGGGCGGGCACGATCATCGGCGCGGCTCAGGTCGGGCTGCTTGCGGCGGTCGGGCGGGAGCGGGTGCTGGTGCACCCGCGGCCCCGGTTGTCGGTCATGTGCGTCGGCGGTGAGCTCGTGGACATCTCGCGCTCGCCCGGCAATGGGCAGGTGTACGACGTCAATTCGTATGCGTTGGCGGCGGCGGGCCGGGACGCCGGTGCCGAGGTGAACCGCGTCGGGATCGTCGACACCGACCCGAAGGAGTTGCGCGACGTCGTCGAGGGGCTGGTGAACCGGGCCGAGGTGATCGTGATCGCGGGCGCGGTGGGTGGCGCGGCCGCCGAGAGCGTGCGGGCGGTGCTCGCGGAGCTCGGCGAGGTGGAGGTCGCCCGGATCGCCATGCATCCCGGATCGGTCCAGGGCTTCGGACAGCTCGGCCGCGACGGGGTTCCGGTCTTCCTGCTGCCCGCGAACCCGGTGAGCGCGTTGGTGGTGTTCGAGGTGATGGTGCGCCCCCTGATCCGCATGTCGCTGGGCAAGCGCGCGCCGATGCGGCGCGTCGTCCCGGCGCGCACGTTGTCGCCGATCGAGTCGGTGGCCGGGCGCAAGGGCTACCTGCGCGGTCAGCTGATGCGCGACCAAGACACCGGCGAGTACCTGGTGCAGGCGCTCGGTGGGGCGCCGGGCGCGTCGTCGCACCTGCTCGCGACGCTGGCCGAGGCAAACTGCCTGGTGATCGTTCCGAGTGAAGCCGAACAGGTCCGTACCGGCGAGGTCGTCGACGTGGCGTTCCTCGCCCAACGTGGCTGACGACCGAAGCCGACCGACGTGAACCTCTGGCGCTCGACCTCGGCCCATCCCGGTTGGCCGAAGGCGGTCGGGCCGATCCGGGTACGTGCCGGGTTGGTGCGGCTGCGCCCGGTGCGGCTGCGCGACGGCGGGGCGTGGAGCCGGATCCGGCTGGCCGACCGGAATCACCTGGAACCGTGGGAACCGGTCGCTGAGGTGAATTGGGAAGTGCGCCATGCTGTTTCGTCATGGCCGTCGATGTGCTCCGGGTTGCGGGCAGAGGCCAGGCGCGGCCGCATGCTGCCCTACGCCATCGAGCTCGACGGCGAGTTCTGCGGCCAGCTGACCATCGGGAACGTGACGCACGGTGCGCTGCGCTCGGCGTGGATCGGCTACTGGGTGGCGAAGGCGGTGAACGGGGGAGGCGTGGCCACGGCCGCGTTGGCGTTGGGTCTGGACCACGGCTTCGGTGCGGTGATGCTGCACCGCATCGAGGCGACGGTGCGTCCGGAGAACGCCGCGAGCCGGGCGGTGTTGGCAAAGACCGGGTTCCGCGAGGAGGGGTTGCTTCAGCGGTATCTGGAGGTCGACGGGGCGTGGCGCGACCATCTGTTGGTGGCGCTCACCGTCGAGGAGTTGTCGGGCTCGGCAACATCCGCGCTGGTACGCGCGGGCAAGGCCAGCTGGACCTGATCCTGTTGCAGATGTGACATATGGGACTGATGTGCTTGCTACCTGCGAATTACAGGTGTGTAATTGTCCTCGGCGCGTCGCCCCCGGAGGCGCTGGTCACAGACCTAACCTGAAGGGGAAAGGAGCCGGCTTCCATGCCAAGCATCCCCCAGTCTCTCCTGTGGATTTCTCTCGTCGTGCTCTGGCTGTTCGTGCTCGTTCCGATGTTGGTCAGCAAGCGCGAGAACGTGCGCCGCACCAGCGACGTGGCGCTGGCGACGCGAGTGCTCAACAGCAGCGGAGGGCGGCTGCTGCGCAAGCGTCGCCCCGCCGCCGGGCACTTCAGCGATCCGCACTGGCGGCCTACTGAGCACGCCGAGGACGACTTCGACGGCGACGACGACGTCACCGCGCCGCGCAAGACTGTGGTGCTCGCCGCGTCTGCCGTCGTGACGGAACCCGACTATCTCGACGTCGACGTCGTCGACCCGGACTCCGGAGCGCTGCCCGTGGGAGCGTCGGCCGCCCAGTCCGAACTCACGCTCGACCTCGACCTGCCCGACGACGGCGAGGACGAGGTGGCCTCGCCCGACGCCGATGAAGAGGTCGGCGACGTCGTCGAGGGGATCGTCGCCGAGGACGTCGTCCGGCAGTACGACGACTCGACCGCTGCCATTCGAACCGTGGCCGAGGCTGACTTCGAGGCCGAGGACCTCGACAACCTGGACGAGCTCGAGAACCTCGACGAGGGCGAGCGCGTCGAGCACGCGGACGCCGAACCCGACGGTACCGAACACGACTACGAGTACGTCGACGACTCGTCGGGCCTGGAGGCGGTGTCGGAAGCGGAGCCGGGACTGGCCGACTCGATGTCGCAGGCCCGGCGCAACCGCTACCAGTCCAAGACCGCCGCGGCCGTCAGCGCCCGCAAGTACCGGTTCCGCAAGAACATGCTGCTGGTGATGGGCGTCCTGGTCGTCGCCACCGCCGTCGTCGCGTACGTGGTGACGCCCGAGATGTGGTGGGCGTGCGGCTCGATCAGTGCAGTCACGCTGCTGTACTTGGGCTACCTGCGCCGTCAGACGCGTATCGAGGAGCAGCTGCGCCGCCGTCGTGCCCAGCGCATGGCCCGCTCGCGGCTGGGTGTCGAGAACACCGAGGACGGCGAGTTCGACGTCGTGCCGGCGCGGCTGCGCAGGCCCGGATCGGTGGTGCTCGAGATCGACGACGAGGATCCCATCTTCGAGCACCTCGAGTACGCGAGCTACGGGGAGTACCACCTGCCACGCGCCGCGGGGCAGTAGGTCAACTCGTTTTCAGCAGAGGCCGCCCGACTGGTAGCCTGTGCTACCGCAAGGGGCTATGGCGCAGTTGGTAGCGCGACTCGTTCGCATCGAGTAGGTCAGGGGTTCGATTCCCCTTAGCTCCACAGAGTTTGAGCAGGTCAGGAGTGTTACTGATCTGGATTCCAGAGTCCCGTCAACGTGCTCGTCAACGACGAAGATTACGATGCCGGGCGTGGCATCCATCCGGGAGCGCACGAAGGGCAACGGCACCCAGGAGTGGGCCGTGCTGTACTGCATGGACGACAAGCAGACCTCCACCTCGTTCACGGACTTCGCCGCGGCGCAGAACTTCTGCGAGTTGGCCAACAAGTTCGGCGTGCGGAACGCGCTCTCGACGTTGAAGTCCGACGTGACAACGACCGGGTGGACCGTCGAGTCCTGACTGCGGCGTCACGTCGATCACCTCACCGGCGTCGACCCGAACACCATCGCGAAGTACAGCGCGTACATCGCCAACGACATCGCCGAGCCACTTGGCGCCATCCCGCTGGCGACCCTGACCCGCGAGCACGGGGTGGTCTGGATCAAGGACATGCATACGGCAGGGGACTTCGGACAGCGGTATCCGAACGTATCGAACATCATCACCGACGTGGACCATGTGAACGCTGGCCTGCCGGGCGACTCCTCTTTGGTCGGATGTTCTCGTGAGGGGATCCATCGCGATGATTGCCCCGCGTTGGCGCATTTCAGCGTGTATTCCTCGACTCGAACACCGCGATAAGCGCCCGTACTTTCGCGCTCGTTGACGGGGCTCGGCATCTAGCTATTCGTTCTAGTCAAACCGCATCGGGTTAGTTGAGGAGTTTGGCTTCGTAACCCGCCGTCAGCCAGTACACCGTGCGGTCCAGGCTGCGAACGATCTCGGTGATCTGTAGTTCACCTGCCGCGAAGCGGCCGAGAAGGCCATAGATCACCGTCGACAGAATGGTCTCGAGATCTCGGACGAACCCGTCGTCGACATCGGCGAGTACCTCCATGAAAGAGGGAACGGTGATGTCGAGGCCTCGGCGGAAGATCTCCTGGCCGCCTGGTGCGGCCGGCGGAGCACGGAAGAATGCCGTGAGCATCGCTGGGTGCTGTTCCCATGGCTCGAAAATGGTTCGCAGCACACGCATCATCCCGTCGTAGAGGGATTCACCAGCGGGTCGCGGTTTGATCGACCAGGCCCGAATACCGGTTCTCGTCCATCCAGCAGTGCAGCGCCGCCAGGATGAGTTCGTCGCGGGTGGTGTAGCGCTTGTAGATGGTGGTCAGAGAGGTTCGCGAGCGCCGCGCGACTTCGCGGAGTTGGACCGCGTCGTAGCCCTCGGTTTCGAGTAGTTGGGCGACGATGTCGAGGATTCGATCACGCTGCGCGGGCGATTCTCCTGGCTTTCCTTCGACGCTGGCCATCGCAGTTAAACACCCCCTTGCCCCTGGGTAACCCGGTTACTGTACACGCAGTAA
This sequence comes from uncultured Actinomycetota bacterium, assembly GCA_963791215.1. GTDB lineage: Bacteria > Actinomycetota > Actinomycetes > Mycobacteriales > Mycobacteriaceae > Mycobacterium. The sequence goes on from CAWBRR010000026.1 coordinate 120,536, forward strand.
CACGGTTACTGACTTCACGGCACGGCCATGTGACCAAGCGCAACGAAGCGAGGATCGATGGGTTCACTAGACGGCAAGGTCGCCTTCATCACGGGAGTGGCTCGCGGCCAGGGGCGCAGCCACGCGGTGCGACTGGCTTCCGACGGTGCTGACATCATCGGTGTCGACATCTGCGCGGACATCCCTTCCAATGGCTACCCGATGGCCAGCCGTGACGAACTCGACGAGACCATCGGGCTGGTGGAGGGGGCAGGCGGCAAGATGGTCGGCTCGGTCGCCGACGTCCGTGACTACGCCGCAGTCAGCGCAGCGCTGGGCGCCGGTGTCGAGCACTTCGGGCGCCTCGACATCGTGTGCGCTAATGCGGGCATCGCGACGATGGCGTTCCGTGAACTGACCATCGAGGAAGAACTCGAGCAGTGGACCGACGTGCTGGACGTCAACCTGGTAGGCGCATTCCACACCGCGAGGGCAGCGATTCCGCACCTCGTCGCGGGTAAGCGGGGAGGGTCGATCGTGTTCACCAGTTCGACTGCGGGGCTGCGCGGATTCGGCGGTCTCCAGGGCGGCGGGCTGGCGTACGCGGCGTCGAAACACGGCATCGTCGGGCTCATGCGCACGCTGTCCAATGCGCTTGCGCCGGAGAGTATTCGGGTGAATACCGTACATCCGACTGCGGTCAACACCATGATGGCGGTCAACCCGGCGATGACGTCGTTCCTGGAGAACTACCCCGACGGCGGACCCCACCTGCAGAACCCGATGCCTGTCGGACTGCTCGAGCCGGAGGACATCAGCGCGGCGATCGCCTACCTCGTCTCCGATGCGGCAAAGTACGTCACCGGGGTCACCTTCCCGGTGGATGCCGGCTTCTGCAACAAGCTGTGAGCACATCCAACGGACGTGCGGCAGGCAAGCGCGTTCTGATCACCGGTGCGGCTCGCGGGATGGGTCGCAGCCACGCCGTCAGGCTGGCCGAGGAGGGCGCCGACCTCATCCTCGTCGACATATGCAAATCGCTGCCCGAGGTCGAATATCCGCTCGCCTCAACCGAAGATCTCGGGGAAACGGCCCGCCTGGTCGAGAAACACGGGCGGCGCGCGGTCACCCACGTCGTCGACGTGCGCGACGCCGCCGCGCTGGCGGCCGCCGTCGACGACCGGGGTGGCCAGCTGGGTGGGCTCGACGCCTCCGTCGCCAATGCCGGTGTCCTGACCGTCGGCACGTGGGACACAACCACTCCCGATCAGTGGCGCACCGTCGTCGACGTGAATCTGATCGGCACGTGGAACACCTGTGCCGCCGCGCTGCCCCACCTGGTCGAACGCGGCGGCAGCCTGGTCAACATCAGCTCTGCCGCGGGGCTGAAGGGCACGCCGCTGCACACTCCATACACCGCCTCCAAACACGGCGTCGTCGGGCTCAGTCGTGCTCTCGCGAACGAGCTTGCGGCCCAGAATGTCCGGGTGAACACCGTGCATCCCACGGCGTCGAGACGGGTATGCAGCCCACCTCCCTGCACGGGTTGTTGGCGGAGTCCAGGCCGGACCTCGTGCCCGATCTTCCTCAACGCGATGCCCATCGTCATGGCCGAGGCCATCGACATCAGCAACGCCGTGCTGTTCCTGGTCTCAGACGAATCCCGTTACGTCACCGGGCTCGAGTTCAAAGTCGACGCAGGAGTGACACTGCGATGAGAAAACGGAGACGATCTCGATGACCACGATCGACACCGACCGTTCGACACGCGGCAGGCGCGCCTTCGCCGACGTGATGACATTCGCCGCGCAGGAGGACGCCACCCCGGCGCACGCCGACCTCCTCGACTTCGTCTTCGCCGAGGTCTGGGCGCGGCCGGGGCTCAGCCGTCGCGACCGTCGCTTCGTGACGCTGCCCTGTGTCGCGGCCGCAGACGCGGAAGGGCCGTTGCGCGACCACGTGTACGCCGCACTCAACAGCGGTGACGTCACGATCACCGAAATCCGGGAAACCGTACTCCATTTCGCCGTCTACAGCGGCTGGCCGAAAGCGTCGCGGTTCAACATGATCGTCGACGAACAATGGGAGCGCATCCACCGCGAACGCGGCCAGGACGTCCCACCGGCCGAACCTCTACTGCCGCTGGTCACCCCGAGCGATCCGGAGACCCGACTGACCACAGGAGAACAGGCGTTCCGTGACGTCAACTGCGTTCCCTACGTGCCCACCCGCGACAATCCGTACTCCGGTGCGGGCATCCTCAACTTCGTCTTCGGCGAGATGTGGCTGCGCCCGGGGCTGGGAATGAAGGAGCGACGGCTGGTCACCGTCGCCTGTGTGGCATTCCAGGATGCGCCCTACCCGATTCTGAGCCACGTCTACGCCGCGCTGAAGAGTCGCGACCTCACATTCGACGAGATGGACGAACTGGCACTGCATTTCGCGGCGTACTACGGATACGCGAAGGCCTCCCAGCTCAACGACGAGATCGGGCGGCAGAAGAAACGCGTTCTGGAGGAGTGGCATACCGAGGGAGTGGTAACACAGTGAGCACCGCACCGCCCCTGACTGCGGGCTTGCTCATCGGGGGCGAGTTGCGCACCCGGTCGTCGGGCGGTAGCCACGAGCACATCTACCCGGCCACCGGGCAGCCCAACGTGACAGTGCCGTTGGCCGGGATGTCTGACATCGGCGACGCCGTTGCATCCGCGCGGGACGCGCCAGCGAGCCTGGATGTCGTTGACGGTCGACCGCCGCCGCGACGCGCTCATCGACCTCGCCGACGTGGTGCACGATCACCTCGACGAACTCGCGTTACTCAACGTGCACGACTACGCGGTGCCGATATCGTTCGCGGGCACCGCGCACATGCTCGAGTGGTTCCTGCGCCACTTCGCCGGCTACGTCGACAAACCCCACGGCACGAGTTCACCCGTCAACGGCTCATTCGACGTGAACCTGATCGAGCGGGAACCCTACGGAGTCGTCGCGGTCATCACGCCGTGGAACGGCGCACTGGCCGTCGCCGCGTCCGGTGTAGCGCCCGCGCTCGCCGCGGGCAACGCCGTCCTCCTCAAACCGTCAGAGCAGGCGCCGTTGGCCGCCTTGCGATTCGGCGAACTCTGCCTCGAAGCGGGCCTACCGGCCGGGCTGGTCAACGTGCTACCCGCTGCCGCCGAGGGAAGCGAGGCGCTGGTACGTCACCCCGGCATTCGCAAGATCCACTTCACCGGCGGCGACGCCACGGCGCGGCGCGTACTCGCCGCGGCGGCGGCCAACCTGACGCCGGTGGTGGCCGAACTGGGCGGCAAGTCGGCCAACGTCGTCTTCGAGGACGCCGATCTCGACTTCGCAGCGTCGATGGCGTCGCATCAGGGCCCGCTGATGCAATCCGGCCAGAGCTGCGCGTGTGCGAGCCGCGTGCTGGTGCAGGAATCCGTTTACGATGCGTTCGCGGAGAAACTCCTCGCGACCGTTGGTGCGGCCAAAATCGGTGACCCCCTTGACCCCACCGTCTTCTTCGGCCCCGTCATCAGTGAGGCGTCCGCCGACACGCGTTCTCGGCATCATCGACGACGCCGTCGCGCAGCAGTCAGGCGAGCTGCTCATGGGCGGAAAGCGCATCGGGGGTGATCTCGCCCAGGGCTACTACATCGAACCCACCGTCTTCGGCGGGGTCGACAACGCCTCGACGCTCGCGCAGACCGAAACATTCGGCCCGGTCGTGTCTCTCATCAGATTCCGCGACGAGGACGACGCGGTGCGTATCGCCAATGGCACCCCGTACGGTCTGAACGCCTTTGTCCAGACCCGCGATCTCACGAGGGCTCACCGCCTTGCGCGCCGGTTGGAGGCGGGCTCGGTGTGGGTCAACCAGATCAGCCTGATCTCACCGCAGGGCCCGTACGGCGGCTACAAGAGCAGCGGTTTCGGCCGCACCGGTGGGCTCGACGGTCTCCATGAGTTCATGCAGACCAAGAACATTCGCATCGGGATGGGTTGAGAGGTCACGCGGTGCGAAGGAGGGGTCATCTCACCGGCTTGTCGTGGGGGTCCGCTCATTGCGATTGTTCAGGGCACTCACTACGCGGTGTCGAACTCGATGTGCAGTTCGGTGAGTCCGCGAAGTAGGAACGTCGGCTCGTACCGGTACTCGCGATCGTTGATCGGCCCGTGCTCAGCCTCGCTGATCCGGATGTCGCTCATCCGGTCCAACATCCGGTTGATGGTCACCCGTCCCTCGACTCGAGCCAGCGGTGCGCCGGCGCAGGTGTGGATGCCGCGACCGAAGGCGATGTGTTCGCGCACGTTCTTGCGATGAAGGTGGAACTCGTCCGGGTTGTCGAACTTCCGCGGGTCGCGGTTGGCGGCGCCAAGACACAGCATCAGCACGGTGCCGGCCTTTATGTGTACGCCGCCGAGCGCGGTGGTCTTCCTGGCCAGCCTGAAGTCGACCTTGGTTGGACTCTCGTACCGCAGCGCCTCTTCGATGAAGGCGGGGATCAGCGAGCGGTCGGCGCGCAGCGTCTCCTGCAGTTCCGGTCGATCGCCGAGGACTTGGAGTGCCGAGCTGAGCAGTTTGACCACGGTCTCCTGTCCGGCGCCGAAAAGGAACGTCGCGGGGCGGACGACTTCGAGCAGCGGGGGAGTCGAACCGTCGGGATAGGTCGCGGTCGCGAGGCCGGTGAGCACGTCGTCGCGTGGCGTGTCACGACGGTCGGCGATGTAGCCGCTGAACAGTTCGTCCAGATACCGCAGCGGGTTACTGCCGACGGGAGTCGAGTCCAGGGAGCCGACGTGGTAATCGGGCGCGCCGCCGGCGCCGAGGTTCCGTCGTAGCTTCGGGCGGTCGTCGTCCGGCACGCCGAGCAGGTCCGCGATCGCCAGTGTCGCATAGGGTTTCGCGAACTCGGAGAGGAACTCACAGCGACCCTTGTCGGTGAACTCGTCGAACTGCTCATCGGCGAGCCGCCAGATGTACTCCTCGTTCTCCTGGAGCCGGCGGGGCGTCAGTAGCCGACCGAGCAGGGACCGCGCCTTCTCGTGGTGCGGCGGATCCATCACGACCATGTGCTCGAAGATGGGGAACTCGTGGCGGTGCGCTTCGATCAACTCGCTGATGTCATCGCCCTCGGGTGTGAACGGCAGTGGCGGGAACGGTCCGCCGATGGCGTTGACCGCCGAGAACGCATCGACGTCCTTGAACGCCGCAAGCACCTCCTGATACCCGGTGACCGCCACGACGCCGTAATGCGGTTCACGCACGACGGGTCCCTGACTGCGCAGGTGCTCCCAGTACGCGTACGGATCCTGCGCGATTTCGGGGTTGGTGAAGTAATCGATCTCAGCCAGCTCGGTCATACGACGGCCCTTTCGGAACGGTGGACAGCGGGACGTCGACCCAGCTGATGGCTTGGCGGGGGCATGCCGCCATGGCCGCGACCTCGCTACAGCGGGTTCCACGGGTGCCGGTCATCGCACTCCTAAGGACCTGATCGGTCGATCAAAATGGTAGTGTGCTGCATGCTTACCATGCGTCGTGGAAACCGGTCAAGCACGGAGAGGCTGGGCCGCTGAGTGGCGACATCGAGGAAGTCGAAGGCAGACGACGGCGGAACGCGCCGCCGGCTTATCGAGGCGACCACGCAGATCATGCACGACGAGGGTTACGCCGCCGCCACGTCGCGCCAGATCGCCGCGAAAGCCGGCGTCAAGCAGGCGCTGGTCTACTACTACTTCCCGACGATGGACGACCTATTCCTTGAGGTGCTCAAAGTCGGTGCCGATGTGGCACTCGCTCAAATGCGCCGGGCGTTGACCGCCGACGATCCGATCGGTGCCCTCTGGCGAATCAACAGTGACCCGCAGAGGACTGTTCTCAACACCGAGTTCATGGCACTTGCCAACCACCGCAAGGTGATCGGAGCCGAGCTCAAGGCATACGCCGAACGCGTCCGCGACATCGAGACGGCTGCGGTGACCATGGTGATGCGTGCGAACGGGGTCGATCTGGACGCCTATCCTCCGGTGGCGATCGCCTTGCTGATTGCACAGACCGCACGCAGTTTGGGCAACGAGTTGGCAGTGGGAGTGACCGAGGGGCACGAGGAGTTACGCGCCCTCGTCGAACGTCATCTCGCTCTGCTCTCGACCCCGACTCCAACGGTGCGTAGCTAACCCCCTCCGGCCTCCTTGCGTGTCCGAACGGTGGGGGGATTCGCCGGTGCATGACCGCGCGCGTGAGCACGCGCGAAGATCGACTCTTGACAGCTCCGCCCGCTCATGTCAAAGTTCCTGATCGATCGATCAATTGTTGATCAGGAAGCAAGGGATCATGACCGGACGGTTAGAGGGCAAGGTCGCATTCATCACCGGTGCCGCGCGCGGCCAGGGCCGCAGTCACGCGGTACGGCTCGCCGAGGAGGGCGCCGACATCATCGCGGTCGACATCTGCGGTCCGGTGAGCAGCAATACGCAGATCGAGCCGGCCACGCCCGACGACCTCGCCGAAACTGCCGACCTCGTCAAGCAACTGAACCGTCGCATTGTCACCGCGGCAGTGGACGTCCGCGACCACGACGCGATCAAGGCCGCCGTCGACAGCGGAGTCGAGCAGCTCGGTCGCCTGGATGTGGTCTGCGCCAACGCAGGTATCGGCAACGGCGGCCAGACGCTCGATCGCACCAGTGAAGCCGACTGGACGGACATGATCGACGTCAACCTGTCCGGCGTGTGGAAAACGGTCAAAGCCGCCGTCCCGCACCTGATCTCCCAGGGCGAGGGCGGGTCGATCATCCTGACCAGCTCGGTCGGCGGTCTCAAGGCCTACCCGCACACCGGGCACTACATCGCCGCCAAGCACGGCGTCGTCGGTCTCATGCGCACGTTCGCCGTCGAACTCGGCCATCACTCGATTCGCGTCAATTCCGTGCACCCCACCAACGTGAACACGCCGTTGTTCATGAATGAGGGCACGATGAAGCTCTTCCGGCCTGACCTGGAGAACCCCGGCCCAGACGACCTGGCCGTCGCCGCACAGTTCATGCACGTGCTGCCGGTCGGCTGGGTGGAACCCATCGACATCAGCAACGCGGTGTTGTTCCTGGCGTCGGACGAATCCCGCTACGTCACCGGTCTGACCATGACGATCGACGCCGGCAGCATGCTCAAGTAGTCCCCTACCGAAAAGACCAAATAGCGCAACTGAATAGGACCAAGTGAACACCGACTTCTAACTCGACATCAGTACCGAAGCATCGGAGCCCCACATGAGCACGAGCAGTTCCCACATCAATCCCCTCTTCGCAACGCCGTCCGACGCGACAGTGCCGAAGCCCTCGCGCAGGACCGCTCCGCGCGCGGTGAAGTTCGGCGGCTACGGCGGAATGGCTGTGGCGGCCTGGTTGATCACCGCAGTCGCAACGGGTTACGGGTGCGCCGCAGCCGACACCACGGGCACGTCGTCGGAGTCGTCGTCGACGAGTTCGTCGAGCAGTGCGTCCTCCGGTGCCTCATCCAACGAGTCGGAGGCGACCACATCGACGACGGGCTCCGAGTCGGAGGCGACCGCGTCGACGACTGGCTCCGGTAGCTCCGAGTCGGCGTCGGCCGGCAGCGGGTCGGCGTCGGCCGGCAGCGAGACGGAAGAAACCACCGCCCCGACCGGTACGAAGTCGTCAACTGAACAGGTCGCACCCGATGCGACCGTCAGCACCAGCGGCGTGGCGCACCCCAGTGCCTCGACGTCGGGGTCATCGGAGGCCCCCTCCGGCGAAGCCGAGGAGCCGTCGGTACCGACCGGATCGCCGGAACCTCCGGTACCGGTGGTCGAGCAGGCGACATCGAGGACCTCTGAGAGGAACTCCTCACACCGGGCCGCCGTCGTCGCGGCGACGGTTCCCGCGGCCCCGGTCGGTGCTGTGCAGGTTGTCACCACCGCCGCGACCACCACCGCCGCGACCCCCACAGAGTCGGCGAGTGCTGCTGCACCGCAGACCTTCTCGGCGAGCGCCGCGCGGTCGACGAGCGCGCCGACCGCCTCAGCGGTTACCGCAGCGGCCGTCGCGCCGACGCAGGCGGTGCCTCCGGCCGCCGGCGTGGCGGTTCTCCTGAACACGGTCGTCACCAAGCTGCTCGACCCGTTCCTCGCGCCCGCGCCGAACACGCCCGATCCGCTCACGCCGGTGGTGTGGGCCGTCCTGGCATTCGTGCGGCGCAACTTCTTCAACGAGGCTCCCACCGTCTCGTACAACCCCACCACCACGGTGCAGACCGGCCAGACCGTCACAGGCAACGTCGGCGCTTCGGACGCCGAGGGCGACACGTTGACCCACATCGTGACAAAGGGCCCAGAGCACGGCACGTTGACCATCGACCAGGCCACCGGGAACTTCACCTACACGCCCGATGATATCGATTACGATGCAGCACAACTCGATTCGTTCACCGTATCGGTGACCGACGGCAAGGCCAACCTGCTGAATTTGTTTGGAGTTTCGCACAGCGTCCAGGCGAGCACCGAGGTCACCGTACTCAACCCCGAGGTCGAGCGCGTGATCCTGAACATGCCCGCCGGCATCACCAAGCCGGTCAACCCGCGCTATGCGGAAGGCGGCCAATCCATCCTGTTCGCCGGTACCCCGACCGCCGGTGGTCGCCAAGAGATCTATCAGATCGACATCGACGGCACCGACGCGAAGTGCCTCACCTGTGGCCTCGCCGCCCCCACAGCTGCGGGGACGAACCCGGCGTTGCCGATCAACATTCAAAAACCGGTTCCGTTCTATGACGGAACCGGGCGGATCGTGGTGCTCCTCAACAATCCGGAACCTCGCTACGCGATTTTCGAGCCGGCCGGCTACAACGGCGACGGTTCCCCGGCGCGGATCGTGAACGTCATCACACCCGATGGCGGCGGGGCCACCCTGCCCGGCCTGCCCCCCGGCGGAATTCTGAATCGGGAACGCGAGATGAGGCCGTCGCCTGACGGCACGCACGTGTTGTTCACCCGCATCGTCTTCGGCCAAAGCGGTAACTTCCAGGCCCTTCCGATCGTGGGCGCATTGACCCCGAATGGTGACCACTACGACATCACCGACGCGCGGGTGGTCTGGCCAACCGGTGAGAGCAAGCAATGGACCCCCGACGGCAAGGGCGTGATCATCCAAGGCGGAGCGATCGATGGCGGCAACGTCGACGACATCATGGTCGACCTGACGGGCCAAACGGGCGACTACCTGTACCCCGGCAGCACGTTCCGCGGCACTCGAGTGACAGGCAACCTCGACTACGACGAGGACATCGACATGTCGCCCAACATGCAGTGGATCACGGTTGGAAGTACGCGCGGACTCGAGGCACTCACCCCGATGACCCGCATCGTGCGGCAGAACTTCCTGCCGGTCTACATCGGCGCGGCGATCTACGACCAGTATGCGGACGGACAAGTGCGCAACATCTCGAACCAGAATTGGGCAGTCGCCATCGAGGACGACCTCAACCGCGAGAACGGTATGCCGCTCTTCGTTCAAGACGACCCCACCACCCCCGGGGTGGACGAAGGCGACGGTTGGATTTCCCGAAGCATGCCCAGCTGGAATCCCGACGGCACCGCAGTCACGTTCTGGGAGTCGGGTAACGGCGACGAGCACGGAGTCGCGCCGACACAATCACGACTGGTCATCGCCAACCTGAAGTACACGACGAGCGTCGGGCCGGTCGGGGATACCGCGACGGTGTTCAACCCATCGGCGTTCCCAGCGCTGGGAACCTACGTCGCCAAGACGACACCGCTGCCGCCGACCGGAATCTACAACGGCGTGGGCGGCGGCACCGCGGTGGTCACCGAGGTCATCAACCCGGCGACGTTCCAAACGACCCGCACGGTGCAGTACACCAACTACGTCAACGAGGACGGTTTAATCCTCAACGGCACCGAAACGGGAATCTACGGTCCGAGCCAACTCAGTGTCACGTACCTCGCCGACGTAGATGTCACCGACGCCACCGGAGCCAACAGCGGCAGCCTCGACGCCAACGCACTGTTCACCCTGCTGCCCACCCAATCGGTGACGGGTTACATCACCTCGACCCTCGACGGCGATACGCAAACGATCCCGGATCCGGCGAAGGTGGAGGACGCAAAGACGGGGGCGTAGCCGAGACGAGAGTCTGCGCCGCCGGTTCCGACTCG
>CAWBRR010000027.1:0-152472 GCA_963791215.1 uncultured Actinomycetota bacterium
TGACGGTCGCCTTCTACCGAGGGATGGCGCGGTTCGTCGTCGCGCATCCGGCGACCGTTCCGAATCCCGCGACACGGGTCGTCGTGCTGGTCGGCATCGCCTGCGTCGGCGCGTTCGCGACGTCCCGGGCAGCTGCCCGCTCTGTGTCGAGGCGGCTCGCCGGCACCGCCACAGGCGACACGACCGTGTCGCCGGCACGCGACGCGGTCCGGAAGGTGAGGGCGTGACCGTCGAACTCCGAATCGAGCTGCCGCCGGAGACGCCCGACTGCGGCCATCACCGCCGCGCGGACCGAGCGAACGGGCTCTCGGGGGCGCGCCGGCTGACGGTCAGCCGCCCGCCGCAGGGCAAGACATGGAGTTGAGCTGGCAGTCACACCCCAGCGGTACCTCTCGACGGCCAACGAGGCGAATCTCGAGCGCCATGGGGACAGTCATCTGGGCGTCGGCTACACGAAGTCGCCGGCCGAGGCGCTCGGAGCGCTACGCGATCATGCTGGGCTCGATTCGCGAACAGGAGGAACCCGTCTCCCTCCTGGATCTGGGCTGCGGCCTGGCGCACCTGCTCGACTACATTCGCTCCCACCAGGAATGGGACCGGATCCGCTACACGGGCCTGTGACCTCTCGCGCCGCTACGTCGAAGCCGCGCGGAAGCGCCATCCCGATGCGGATCTGATCGAGGTGGACATCCTCGACCGGGACGCGGCGCTCCCCGACTACGACTACGTCGTCACGAACGGCGTGTTCAACTACCGGGGCGAGCTGAGCCGTGAGGCGAATGCTGGCCTACTGGAAGCGAATTGACCGCCGCCGCCTTTCGCCATTGCCGGCGAGGGATCGCGTTCAACGTGATGTCCAAGCTCGTCGACTGGGAGCGCGATGACCTGTTCCATCTTCCGTTCGAGACCATGTCCCGATCCGTGGCACACGAGTTGAGCCGGCACTTCGTCATCCGGCACGACTACGACGCCTACGAATACACGGTCTACTTGTGTATTCGATCCCCGAGCACCTGAACGACGTCGGATGAGGCTGGAGTTCCTGATGTGCGGGAGTCCGACCGACGCCTTCTGGTCGCAGGCAGCGATGTTTCGCGTCGGGCTCGACGCCCTCGGCGGCGCCAGCCTCGGCACGCGAAGCCCTCTGCCTCGGAGCCCCTGGTGAGCAGCCCATCCCGGACCGCTGGCGACCTTGGTTCGAGCGCATCGAGGTTCAGTGGACAGACGAGCGCGAGTACCGAGACCATGGAGGTCACGCGCAAAGCAGCGCGCTCTACGGGATGGCGTCTCCTCCTCAGCGGACGTGAGCATCATCTGCGACGCGGATACCCTGCTGCTGCGGCCACTCCCCGATGAGTTCCTGGAACGCTCGACTGCGCCGGCCGTTTCCGGAGTCATCGCGCATTATCCGCCGCCGCTCTCTGCCTATTCAGCCCCGGCGAGGCCCTTTGCGGAGCGCGACCAGCTCTGGCATGCCCTCTCGGAGGAGATTCTCGGGCGCCCGATCGAACGGCCCCAACCACGTCTACACGCTTCTGAAGGGAACCGCGCGTGCCGGTGAAACGTGCCCGTTCTACGTCAACCACGGCTTCATCGCGGGACCTCCAGGGTCGATCGCAGCCCTTGGTGATCACATTGAGCAGATCCTGCCTCAGGTGCGCGGGATCCTGGACAACGACTTCTGCTACCAGCTGGCCATCCCTTACGCACTCGAGCGGGCTGGGATCGACCACCAGCTGCTGCCAATGCGGTTCAACTACCCCCTCGATCCGGTTTGTGACGCGCTCTACCCGAGAGAGGTTTGCGATATCCGCTTGGCGCACTACCTGAGGACGGATCTCTTCGACCGCCACAGGATCTTCGCGGAAGCTGAAGCGTTCCACCACTTCGACGACTCTGCCTCCGGGAGCAACGAGGTGTTCCGAGCTGCCGTGAGGCGCCTCACTGGTGGGCGGTTCCCGTTCCCCGCATGATCGTGTCGATCATGCAGCCGTACTTGTTCCCGTATATCGGCTATTTCCAGCTGATGGCCTCGGCCGACATATTCGTGTTCCATGACGATGTGCAGTATATCAAGGGCGGCTGGGTCAATCGCAACCGCATTCTGTCGAGCGGTGAGCCCTGCTGGGTCACGCTGCCGGTGGCGGCAAGGGCGCACCGGCTCAATATCAATCAACGCGGCTACGTCCCGGGTGTGGAGGTCCCCGCCAGTTCCTGCGTCGCCTCGAGGCCGGCTATCGCGCTGCGCCCAACTTCGCGGAGGTATTCGAGCTGGTGAAAGCGATCTCGTTTTTCATGCGAGGATCGAAATGTTGCCGCGTTCAACACGCACGCTCTCCGGGGCGTCGCCAAATCGGTCGGAATCACGACTCAGCTAGTCGTCTCCTCGGAGATGACCAAGGACGACAGCCTGAGAGGCGAGGGCCGCGTCATCGCGATGTGCGAAGCCCTGGGTGCCGAGAGGTATGTGAACCCGATCGGCGGGACGGCGCTGTACCGCCACGCTCGCTTCGCCGAGCACGGGCTTGAGCTGGCCTTCCTCCGGTCGGAGCCCTGCCTACCGGCAGTTCGCATCAGTCAGCAGGCCCGGCTTGTCGATCATCGATGTCCTGATGTTCAACGACGCGCCCACGGTTAGGGAGATGCTCAAGGAGTTCACGCTGGTCGCGGCGTGAGCGCGTGCTGGTCGCGGCGGCAGAGCGTCCTGCCGAAGTTCTGCCGGTGAGTAGGCCGAACTCGGCCTCCGAGACGGCGGCGCCGCATTCCGCGCAGTTGCCGGCCGGGACTCCGGCTCGAACTCTCGCCACGCTCTCCCGCCGAACGTCTCCCAGGCGAAGCGGCCGTACCGGTCGTAGTGATCGAGCACGCGCTTGTATTCGACCGCCCAACTAACGCCCGCGGCGCTCACGATCTCGTACGCGGAGCGGACCCGCTCGAGCGAGGAGGCCGTCCATTTGTAGTGCGAGATGTCGAGGACGCCGGAGAAGCCGCGCTCGCCGGTGAACCAGTGATGTGCCGCGCCCGGCCCGGGGGTCAGCAACCCCTTCACGAGAATTCCCTTGTGGTCGTATCCGCCCATGACTTCGCGGATGAACCGGGACTTGATCGGGTAGACATCGTTCAGATCCTCGTCGGGCGCGAACCCGCGCGGCTGGCCGTCCAGGGCGAAGCGGTCGTGCATGATCCCGCGGACCAGGTTTGCACCGGCGCGCCCGGCGGCCTCGGCCGCGTGCTCAACCGATTCGCATTCGAGGAACTCGTCCAGGTCGCAGATCACCACCCATTCGTCGTCCTCCTGGTGGAGCTTGCGCATCTCGCTCACCGCGGCGGTACCGGACACGCTGTCCGCGACGTCCAGGCCTTCGATGAGGTTGACGGAGTGTCCTTCGGTCCGCTCCTCGACCTGGTCACGCAGTTCCCCGGGGATCGCGATATAGAAGTCGGTGACACCGATCGCCGCGTAGTGCCGCAGGAAGTGACCAAGGAGGCGCGGATCGTCGTAGACCGTGACGAAGAGCTTCACGAAGGGTTTCGTTCGCCGGTTGCCATCGCCGCGCGCAGCGCCTCGGCGCCACGTCGGATCTCGTTGTCGTCAGACAGCCGTAAGGCGCCGTCGAGCTGGCGATTCGAAGCTTCTCTGTCGCCTTCGAAATGCCAGAGTCGCCCCGCGTAGTGCAATGCCAGACGTGCGCAGTTCATCTCAGCCTGAGAGCGCAGCTCAGTTCGCTCTGAGTCCGGGAGATATCCCTGGATCGTGTCCACCACCCACGCCAGATCGGCAAGGTTGGCGCCGGAGCGGACCTTCGTCGCGTGAGATGGAGCCCGCGTGCGTGCGGTACTCGGCGAGGATCTCCGGCGTGTACGCGACCGGGTAACGGCTGGCGATCCGGACTTGCATTTCCCAGTCCTCGCCGTAGTTGACGCCGAAGTAGCCCCCGAGCGCTTCGTAGACGCTCCGCCGGACCGCAGTCGCCGCGTATTGGGTCCGTGGTGCGGTGGCAATCATATGGAGCCAGTTCTGGAGGACGCATTCGGCGGGTGCGTAGCTCGATTCGACGCTCGTTACTGCTCCTTGGTCGTCGATATATCTCACGCCCGAGAAGCCGGCGCCCGCCTGGGGGTAGCTTGCGAACAAGGCCTCCATTTTCTCGTAGTAGCCGGGGAGAACCCTGTCATCGGCATGGAGCAGGTGCACCAGCCGGCCGCGGGAAAGGCCGATGCTGGTGTTGAAATTCTGCACGCTGCCGACGTTCTGACTTTGCCGGTGGTATTCGACCCGATCCCCGGCGATCTGCTCGACGAGCCGCCGGACGTCGATGTCGGTGCTCGCGTCATCGACGACAGCGATTTGCATCTCCGCACGACCCTCGGTCTTGGGCGAGGACCGAACACAGAGCGTCCGGGAGGAATGCCCCCGCGTTGAAGACGGGGATCATCACCGACCAAGCGGGTAGCCCCCCGTCCGCCGGCGGAGGCGGGACCTGGGGCGGCGCTCCTGGAATTCGCGAGCGCTGGCCGCTGCCCATAGCGCCTGCAGCGATGTCGGATGTGTGAGTTGGTTGCGGCGGCACGAGGAGAGGATCGTAATCGCGGGTCATTGAGAGGCTCAGGGATCTCAAAGCCTGGACAGGCTGGCGAGCCGACAACGCTGCTGTCGAGATCCTCTCGCCCGCGGATAAACTGGGACTTCTGCCGGGCAAGGAAGTGGGAACCGCAAGGCTTCCATCACGTCAACAGCCCTGCCCAACGCAAGAATCGCCCCCGTAGCTCAGTGGATAGAGCAGCGGTTTCCTAAACCGCGTGCACAAGTTCGATTCTTGTCGGGGGCACTCACGGAGACGCTGGCTTGCTGAGCCCTTTCTTGGCTTCACCAAACCTGCCGCGACATTGCGGACGCGGACGGAAGACATCGCCGAATCGATCGGCAGAAATGGGCGAACATCCCGGGGTCGCGAATGGTTACGAGACGTCAATCTCGCCCGCCGCGAGGATCAGGGCGTTCGAGGTACCGTCAGCTTTCCGGCAGGGAGGGAGGAGACCGCTATGACGTTTACCGACGTCCACTACGACCAGCTCCGCCAGGGGTGCATTGATAGCGCCAACCGGATCGTCCCCTTCCTCATCGAGGCCCTGAAGCCGTCCCGCGTCGTGGACGTCGGCGGCGGAGAGGGCTGGTGGGCGGAAGCGTTCGCCGCTCGCGGCGTCGCCGCGCTCTCGATAGACCCGGCCGTCGGGTCCTCGTCCTCGTTGTCTGCGGCGATTAGCGCCGTCAACGGCGGTCGAGTCGAGCACATCCAGGGCGACTTCGCGGACGTCAAGGTCGGCAGCGCCGACCTCGCGCTCTGCTTGGAGGTCGGGGAGCATCTCCCGTCCGGCCGGGCTACGGAGCTAGTTGACTGGCTGACCCAGTTGGGGCCGGTCGTCGTGTTCTCCGCCGCGATCCCCGGCCAGGGCGGCTACGGCCACGTCAACGAGCAGTGGCCCGCCTACTGGGCGGAGCGGTTCTACAAGCACGGCCTTGTCTGCTCCGAGGTGATCCGCTGGGAGTTCTGGGACGACGAGATGGTCGAGCCGTGGTACCGGCAGAACCTCCTCGTGTTCGCCCGCCACGAGGTTTTTGACGGTCTCGGCTGGGAGTTCACGAAGTACCCGCGCTCGGTCGTGCATCCCGACATCTTCAGCTGGAAGCTCTGATGCGCATGACCTCGACAACGATCGTGTGGGGGTCAGACGATCGCGTTACGGTCCGGCGGCTGAGCGGCGGACGACTTCGCAGTCGCGCGCGACCGCGTCTGCGCGGTCGGCGAAAACGACGTCTCGACCGGCGCCGCACGTGACCGAGTCTTTGCCGCCGCCTGCCACGCGCACCACGTCCCGATTCGCTCCGGCGTAGACCGCATCGACTCCGGGACCTCCGATCAGAACATCGTTACCAGTGTCGCCGTAAAGCTTGTCCCGCCCGGCTCGGCCGTCGAGGCGGTCATTGCCGCCGAGTCCCCGGATGACATCGTCTCCCGCCGTCCCGACGATCCGGTCCGACCTTGACGTCCCGCGAAACGACTTGCCGGAGCGCTTGCCCGCTGGTGAGTCGGAAGCTGCAGCTCGCAGTCTCAGCACAAGGGTCGCGGTGTTGTTCGCGGGCGCAGGGTCAGCCGGATCCGAGGCCGCTGAGACCCGGCAGGAAAGGACGCCGGCGACGCGCGCCGTCACGCGAAGCCGCGCGTGTGCGAGCGAGCCTGGGGCGATGGCGCTCAAGCGACAAACGACGGTTCGCCCGGATGCCGAGCATCCCGGTCCGTTGTCGACGACACCCGACAAGAGGGAGACGCCGGCCGGGAGCGAGAAGGTCAGGGTCGGCGTTCCAGCCAAGGTGCCGCTGTTCTTCACCGTCGCGACGTACGTGTACGGCTGCCCGACTCTCGTCGGACGAGGCGAAACGCCGAGGCTCACCGCAATGTCGGGCTGAGACGGCGGCCCGGGCACGGCGGGCTCTACCGGTGGCGGCGGCGCGTCTCCTTCGCCGCCTCCCTGCACCGAGAACGGCACCTGCGCAGGTGACGGGTCGACCGTTCCGCCCGGGTCGGTCGCTCGCACGCCGAAAGAGTGGGACCCGGGCGAGGGCGTCTCGCTGTGCGGCGACGAGCAGGCGGCCCAGGCGCCATCGTCGAGTTGGCACTCAAAACTCGAGCCGGCTTCGGATGAGGAGAACGCGAACGTCGCCGGGCTCGCCACGGGCGACGCGGGCGACGAGGTGATCGTCGTCTCTGGGGCCACATCCGCGCACGGCACTGGCACGGGCGCGCCGGCCGCGGCGAGGCGATAGACCGTGCCCGCTAGCGACGCCACGTAGACGCACCCACCGGCGTCCTCGCCGAACGAGACGACAGAGGAAACGTTGAGACCCGTGGCGACGTCGTCAGTCGTCACCGGTCTCGCGAGCGCAAGCGAGTGCAGCTCCGTGCCGCAATAGTCGGCGTAGACGTATCTTCCGAAGAGCGACAGCGTCGGATCACGGACGACGACGCCGCCGGTGATCGAGCATGCCGTGGCGCTGTGCTGGTACTCGAAGACCGGGAAGACGGCGCCGGGTGCGGTTCCCGTGCCGAAGGTCAGCGAGCCCTCGAAGACGTTCCAGCCGAAATTCAGCCCGCCGACCACCGGAGAGCCCACCAGGTCGACTTCCTCCACGCGGTTCTGACCAACATCGCCGATAACGAGGTCGCCGGTAGCACGGTCGAAGGAGAATCGCCACGGATTGCGGAGTCCGTAGTCGAAGATCTCTGGTCGCACGGCTGCCATGCCGACGAACGGATTATCGGCTGGGACGGCGTAGGGATCGGAACCAAATGGATCGATGCGGAGCAACTTGCCGAGCAGCGCACCGAGGTTCTGCGCGTTGCCGTCAGGATCGCCCGCACCTCCTCCGTCCCCGGTGCCGAGGTAAAGCAGGCCGTCGGGACCGAAGACGCTCGATCCGCCGTAATGGTTTGTGAAGGTCGGATGCGCGATTGTCAGGATCGAGCGCGCCGAGAGCGGGTCGGCGAGCAGCGGGTTCGAGGCTGAACGGCGGTACTCCGCGACCTGGATCGAGCCGGCCACGTCGACGTAGACGATCACAAACCGCCCCGTCTGCCAGTAGCGCGGCGGGAAGGCGATCGAGAGCAGACCACCCTCGCCATCTGTGCTGACAAGCGAGCTGACGTCGAGGAACGGCTGCGCGACCACAACCCCGTCGTTCACGAGCCGAACGCGACCGGATCGTTCGACAACGAACAAGAGATGATCCTCATGCAGCGGCGAGACGGCCTCGACCGGCGACGAGAAGGCCCCGACCTCACGTAACTCGACCGGCGTCGCGGCTGCCGCCGGCCAACAGACAACGAGAAAAACGAGCGCGGCGCCGACGACCGACAGCGCCGATACCGATCGAATCGTCACAGCCAATCAGTTTAGGCAGGATCGGGAGACGCGGAAGGCTGCGTGCAATCCGAGGCGTGTCGGGCGTCAGCGCTTCGGGCGGACAGTGATGCCGACGGGGCTGCTCGTCGTCGAGCGCCCGCGTTGTCGGTCGCGCGCGCCGTCAGCACGTGCGTCCCTTGCGAGACGTTCCGCCAGGTGAAGGAGTAGGGCGCGGTGGTGTCCTGTGCCAGTAGGGTCGAGCCGTCTCGGAACTCGACGGCGGTGACCGTGCCGTCTGCGTCGCCCGCCGTAGCACTGACGGTGAAGGTCGGCTTCCAGGCGAACGATCGCGCCGTCTGTCGGAGAGGTGATGGCGACGTCGGCGCGCTGTTTGGCGGCGCGACCGTGATCGTGAAGCCGCGCTCGTGTCGTGGCTCCGAGATCGTCGGTCGCGCGCGCCGTCAGCGTGTAATTCCCGCCCGGCACACCACTCCAGGTGAAGTTGTACGGCGCAGTCGTATCCTCGCCGAGCTTCGTCGAACCGTTGAAGAACTCGACCTTCGTCACGCACCGTCACCGTCGGAGGCAACCGCAGCGACGTTGACCGTCGCCGGCGCCGCGAACGTCGCACCGTTTGTCGGCGAGGTGAGGGTCGACGGTCGGCGCGCTGTTCGCCGCGACCGTGATCGTCGAAGCCGCGCTCGTCGTCGTGGCGCCGAGGTCGTCGGTCGCGCGCGCCGTCAGCGTGTAGCTCCCGCCCGGCACACCGCTCCAGGTGAAGTTGTAGGGCGCAGTCGTGTCCTCGCCGAGCTTCGTCGAACCGTTGAAGAACTCGACCTTCGTCACGACACCGTCGCGTCGGACGCCGACGCGGCGAGGTTCACGGTCGCGGGCGCCGTGAAGGTCGCGCCGTCGTCGGCGAGGTGAGGTTCGCGGTCGGCAGCGCGTTGACCGTGATCGTGGACGCGAGGTGATGGCGAGCCGGTCGGCGCGCTGTGTCGCCGCAACTGCCAGTGAAGCTCGTCGAAGCCGCGCTCGTGCGTCGTGGCTCGCCGAGATCGTCGGTCGCGGGGGCGCCGTCAGCGTGAGGTGAGGACGCGGTCCGCGCCGGCGCTGACGTGATCGTAGACGCGCGCTCGCAGGTGAAGTTGTAGGCCGGCGGCAGTCGTGTAGCGGGTCCTCGCCGAGCTTCGCCGCAACCGTTGAAGAACTCGACCTTCGCCACGACGCCGTCACCGTCGGAGGCGATCGCCGCGAGGTTCACCGTCGCCGGCGCTACAAAGGTCGCGCCGTTCGTCGGCTGCGTGAGCGTGACGCTCGGCGAGGAGTCGCCGCCTGGCACGTTGACCATGCGGGCGACGGAGGGCACCCCGTTCGAATTGATGATGAAGAGCATGTAGAAGCCCGGCGGTGCGACGTTGGCGTTCGCGGGCGCGGTAGCCGTGATCGCCGTCGCACCGGCATGAACGAGAGCGGGATGTAGCGCTGTTCCATGTTGTTCGAGTGCGTGACGGCCCCGAGCCGGACGAGGGCGACCTTGCCGATCGACGCCGGGGCGCCGGTCGTGATCACCATGGACGCGCCGTAGCTCGTCTACGTCGGCGCGGCGTCGATCGAGGGGCGCGGAGCGAGCGTCCCGTCGGCCTGGAAGAGGTACGGGGGCGAGAAGATCTCGGCGTTCTTGGCGAGGTAGCCGACCTGATCGCACGTGCCGCAGATCCCACCGCCGGACGACAGCACGCGGCCGTCAGGGAGGAGTAGAGCGCTCGAGTGATACTGACGCGTGACCTGCATCGCCGCGAGCGTCCGCCACTGGCCGGTGGCCGGGTTCCACAGCTCCGCCGCGTAGACGCCGGCGTTGAGGTCGACGAGCGAGGCGCCCGACGAGTTCCCGCCCGTCGCGAGAACGGTCCCGTCGGCGAGGACCGTCAAGTTGTGCTGACGGCGACCGTAGACCATCGGCGCGGTTGCCGAGACTTGCGGTGTCGCACCGTTGATGTCGACGACCAGCGCGGTCTTGGTCGAGGGACCGCCGCCCGCGACGAGCATCTTGCCAATGTCGTAGAGCGCGTGGCCCCGTAGTCGCGGTTGATCGAGTCTCGCGCGCCCAGCGACTGCCACGCGCCCGTGCCCGTCGTGTTGAGCGTGCGCAGCGTCTGGTCCGGACCGGAGTAGAAGGCCCGACCGTTCGGGGCGACGTCCATCCACGGGTAGAGCGGCAGGCTCAGCGAGGCGGTGCCGAGCGCGCGCAGGCGCCCGCGACGGTGCGCACCTCGGGTGTGTTGACGCGACCCGACGTGATGAGCATCTCGCCGTTGTTCAACGGCGTGACCGTCGGATACCAGCGTCCGGCCGCCATGTTCGGGCCGAGACTCCAGAGGTTGCTCGCCGGATCGAACAGGTGCGTCTGGATGATCCCGTTCAACTGCTGATCCTTGTTGCCTCCGGCGACGAACAGGCGTCCGTCGAGGAGGTGGGCGAGACCGCTGCAGAAGATGTTGTAGCCGGTCGTGACGTCAACCGCCGTCTGGGCGCCCGTCGCGGGATCCCACACGGTGCCGCGCGTGTGGTCCTGGACGGGATGTCTCCGTCGCATTGTCACCGACCGAGTCGTAGGCGAGCACTTTGCCGTTCGCCAGCAGCGCGACGTGCACCCCGACGACCGGCCAATCGACGACCGGCCCCCACTCACCCACGTCCTGTGGAGCACCGGCGGCGACCGCGGCCGCCGCCTTCGCGTAGGGGGCGCTGACGGTGCGGGTGTGCGCGTCGAGCGCCTGCTCCTGGGCGGCGGTGTGCACGACGGTGTCCTCCGCTTGATGTTCGTCGGCGGTCATCGGCGCGCCGTGCGCGCCCGCGCCCGATGCGACGAGCAACGCCGCCAGCGCCGATGCGATCATTGTCGTGCAATAACGGGACACCGTGCCTGTGTCTCCTCCGCAGAAGGAGTCAGACGCTACGGGCCGCCGTCGGCGACTTCTACTGGCTAGACGTTCAGGATCAAGGCCGGGATTGAGTTCGGCGGCGCCAGGGCAGGACCATGGTTCGCATGTGGCGGCACGCTGCCGACGTGGGCCGGGACGCCGCGAGGAGCTGGATCGTGCTCGTCGCGGTCGCCGTCACGGTCCCGTGTGTCGTCGCGAGCGCCGGTGCGGGCACGAGCCCGATCTCGATGTCCGTGCACGCGCACACCGGCATTCGCCTCACGGACGTCGTCTGGACCGGGACGCGGTTCCTCTACGTCGAGAACACGACGAACGTCGTCTGGGCAGCGGGGCCGCGGCTGACGAGGTTCGCCTCCATGCCGAAGATCGTCGAGGAGACACGGTGCCGCCTGTCACCCGGCACGCACGGTTTCTCGGCCGGCGCCGTCTACTGCCACGCTCCCGACAACGTCATCTACCGCATCACCGCGAGCGGGAAGGTGAGTGTCTTCGCGCGCCTGCCGGACACCGACATCTCCGACGGAGCACTCGCATTCGACACCTTCGGTGCGTTCGGGTTCCGCCTGTTGGCCGCAACGGGTCGCTCCGGCGCGGCTAACGCCAACGGCGGCGCCGTCTACGCGGTTGCGGCCTCCGGCGCGGTCAGCAGGATCGGCGCGTATTCCTCGTCGACACACGGCGGCGCCGACCAGATGATCGTCGCGCCACCCGCCTTCGGCACGGGAGCTCGGCAGGTCGTGCTGACGGTCGACGCGGGCTCGCGCGGAGCGCTCGTGATGATGGATGCGCACGGTCGAACGCGCGAGATCGCGACCCTGCCCGACGGGCCGAACCCGATCGTCGCCGTTCCGGCATCGACAGGGCACGCGAAGCTCGCCGCCCAGCGCGGTCTCTACGTCACCGACACGAACTCCACGAACGTCTTCTTCGCATCGGCGACGAGCCTCGCCCGGTACGCCGGGGATCTGATCGTCGGGACCGAGCTGAAGGCGATCTTCTGGGCGGTGGCTCCGCACGGTCGCGGGTTCCAGGCCCGGAGGATCCCAATGACGCCGCCGGGGAAGAACTTCAACCTCGAAGGGGCGACGTACGTGGGCGGCTAGCTAGACGCGGATCGTCTTGGACGCGCGCAGGCGTTTCCCGACGGTGTCCAGCGCGATCACGCGGGCATAGCGAGCACCAGGCGGCACCGCGATGGTGGTCTCGAAGCCTGTTCGGTGCACCTTCCCGACCACTGCGAGCGCGCGGGCAGCAGGGCCGGCGTGCAGCTCCCAGGCAGCGACGTTCGTGGCGCCGTTCCACGAGACGTGGACGCGTCGCTTCCCGCCTGCCGCGCGATACGCGATCGCCGGCGGAACGGCCGGCATCGCCGCCCAGGGAAAGCGCAGCGCGCGGTAGTTCTGCCCACCACTCGGGAGCCTTGCGTCGAAGCGGATCTCACCGTCGCGTCCGAACTCGGTCACGTACGGCTCACTCCCCCAGCCGACGAGCACGTTCCCGTTGCCCAAGACCTGGGCGTTTCCCATGAAGCGCGAGACGATCCGGCCGGGCCGGTGGGCGTATTTGCGAACGAGGCGCGCCCGCCGGTGGGCGCCGTCGAGTTGCAGGACGAGTGCCCGTGACTGCGTTGCCACCTGCGGCTCGGCGCCGTCGTCGAAGATGCTGATTCGCCCGTGGCCCAGATGCCGCGCGTCGTGCTGCCACGCGAACACCGTCCCCGGCCCCATCTCGAAGTCGCTCCGTTTGCCGCCGAGCCGCCACAGCACCTTGCCGGTCTTTCTGCTGACTTTGTAGACGGCCCACGTGTTTCGCGCAGAGACGAGCAAGTCGCCATCGCTGCTGAGGTCGATCGAGTTCACGTGGAAGTAGTCGAGCGGATGCCCCGTGTAGACCGCATGCGTCTCCGCGATCGGAACATGGTCGAGGCTCCGCCACTCGAACAACACTCGCCCACTGGGCAATGCCAGCTCCTGCACCAGGCCCCCGATCGCCTGCCCCTGTTCGGTCCGCCGACCGCCGAGAGGTCGACCGTCCTGATCTCGTAGCTCGTGACGAGCGCCGTGTCGTGCGGTGTGATAGAGGAACTCGTGCAGGTCCGACTGACGGCCATGCCCCGCCGGCACGCGCGCGACAACGCGGTAGGAGCCGTCGAGGATCACATGCGTGCCGGTTCCGAGGCCTTTGGTCGCCCTCCCTTCCCACCAAGTCAGGACGGGCTCGCCCTTGTAGCGAGCCGCACGGAAGTTCATCGCGGTTTGCGGCGTCGTCGGGTGGAACCAGACAATCTCTCCGGCGTCGTCGACGATCATCACCCCTCGCTGCCCGGCGCCGGACGACGGAGCCATGAAGAGGTGACCGTCAGCAGTCGGACCCGCGTGGAGGATGTTCAGGCGCGGCGGTCGGAGGTCGGGACGCGACACGAACTGCCAGACGCGACGGCTCGATCGTGCGTCTGCAAACTCTGGACGGGCAAGCAGGCTGCCGCCCGCTGCCGCGGCGGCTCCCTTGAGTAGCTGGGCACGCGTCCACGGCACGGCCCTAGTATCTCGCGCGGCTCCGGATCGCGTCGGCGTCTACCAAGCGGTCGGCTTACCGAGCGGGGTCGATCGTGGTGCGCATCACGGTGTGGTTCTTCCCCTTGGGACGCACATAGCTGAAGCCGGCCTGCTCGAACAGGCTGCGGGTGACGCTGTAGAGGAACGAGGCCGTGATCTTCTTGCCGCCGGTGTCCTGGGGATAGGCCTCGACCACCCCGCCGCCGGCCTCGGCGATCAGGTCGAGCGCGCCCTCGAGCGCCAGGGCCGAGACGCCGCGGCGCCGGTAGCGCTTGTCGACGAAGAAGCACGTCAGACGGTAGTCCGGCAGGCTGTCGAGCTCGGCCTCGTACTCCTTCCGGTGCTTGATGTTCTTCAGCTCGTCCGGGCTTCCGAACTGGCACCACCCGACGGCGACGTCGCCGTCGAAGACCAGCGCGGCGTGGGCGCGGCCCTCGCGGACGAGTCGCTCCTTGAGCGCCCGGTTGCCCTCGTACGAGAACGTCTTCTCGGCGTGGAACGTGTGGAACCACGTGCACCAGCAGCCACCCCAGACGCCGTTGTGCCGCTCGGCGAGATCAGCGAAGGCGTCCCAGGTCTCGGGCGCCAGCGGCCGAACGGTGAAGGCATCGTTCGCGAGCTCGGTCACCCGTCGCAGCCTAACGGCGCCGACTGGTCGACTACGCAGACGCGAGACGGCGTAGGCGAACGAGGCGCCTTCGCGGAACTGAGCTCGTCAGGGCGCAACTACGCGATCGAGACGCGGACTGCGGCATGCCGCATCAGCGCACGCGAGGCGGTGTTCTCGGAGGCGACGAACGCGTGCAGCCGTTCGATCCCCGCGGCTCGCGCGTCGGCAGCGAGGCGATCCATCAGGATCGTCCCCACCCTGCGTCCCTGCCATTCGTCCGCCACTTCGACCGCCACTTCGGCCGACGCGCCGTCGCGCACGAGGCGTGCGATCCCGATCGGCTCGCACTCGATGAGTACGACGAGCACGTGATGGTCACCGTCGACGCGCGCGAGCAGCTCAAGATCGCGCGTCGTGAGCACGTTCTTCGCGCCCCCGAAGCGCAGGTGGCGCGACCGATCACCGAGCCGGTCGAACACGGCCTGCACGACCGCGGTCTCGCCGTTTCGCAGCGGCCGGATCGTGACGCGATCGACTACCTCGGTGTACATCGAGCCCTCCGACGCACCGACTGCACGGCGCGACTACGGGAGCGCGAGCAAGACATACGCATTCACCAGGTTGTCCTTGCCTTTGATCCGCAATCCCGTGCGCTCCTCGACCACCGTGCCGTCAGGCAGCTGCCCATACGTGTCGGCCCCGATCAGAATCCCACCGGCCGGCGCGAGGGTCTCGAGTCGTGCGCCGGTGTTGACAGTGTCGCCGACGAGCGGGTAGGCGACGTGCCCGTGGCCGCCGACCTCCTGCACGACCGCTTCGCCGCTGTTGACGCCGATGCGCATCCGCGGCCAGGCGGGCCGCTCGTCGGCGAGAGCCGCCAGCCGTTCCTGGAGAGTCAGCGCCGCGCACGAGGCGCGAAAGGCGTGATCCGGGGTCGCCGCGCCCGTTGAAGGTGGCCATGACACCGTCGCCGATGAACTTCTCGATCTCGCCCCCGAACTCACGTGTGATCAGCGGTGCGGCGAGCCCCCAGTAGGCGTTGAGCAGCTCCGCGACCTCGGCCGGCGTCGAGCGGTCTGCGAACGCCGTGAACCCGACGAGATCTCCGAAGAGAACGCTGATGTCCTGACGGCGCTCGCGCGTCGTCGACAGGTAGAGGTGGCGGAACCGCTCGTCGCGCCACTCGTGCCGCACCGCCAGGCCGATCACGAGGTAGGCGGTGACGATCAGCCCATGCCATTCCCACCAGCTCGCGTGCCATTTGCGCTCGCCGGTGACCGCGACGCCGATCATCGCCTCGGACAACAGGAGAAAACAGGCGATCACGGCCGCCGGCAGCAACTGCCGGCCGTGGCGGAAGACAAACCAGTAGCGCGCGGCGCTGGCGGCGTAGATGGCCGTGCCCACGATCGCGAGCGCCGTCAGGAGGTGTCCTCGGGCAGCCTCGCTGCTTGCCCCGCCCAAAGGCGGCAGCTTCGCGACCGTCCAGAGAAACCACACGCCCATCGAGACGAGCACCCCTCCGTGCAGGAGCGGCCTGTACCTGATCACCCACGGCGCGATCCCCGGACGAACGTCCACGAACGCGGATCCGGCCGCGAACACGGCGCTCACGAACAGTCCTACAGGGATGGCGACCTTGAAGCCGGCGTGGTCGTCGGTGAAGAGGATGCCGGTCGTCCCGAGCGCGTGGATGCCCATGAATCCGCCTGTCGCCACGAAGGCGAGCGACAGCAGCAGGACGCGCGCGTCTCCGCGCCTGTTCGCCGCCTCGCCCGCCGCGAAGCCGAGCGCGAACGCGACGGCGCCGACGAATCCGAAGATGACGAAGTGTGCGCGGTAGTTCTCGAAGTGAGGGTCGAGCTGCTCACGGAGCAGCAACGAGATCAGCCCGACGAGCGGCAGCGCAGCGGCTATCACCACGACGGTGAAAACCGTCGCCGAACGCGCGCTGCGCCTCGCTGTGGTGACGTGGCCATCCACGTGACAGACGGTACGAGGCGGGTTCGGCGTCACGCATCGGTGGCCAGGATGATCGGCCGTCGTCCTCACGGACGATCCTGCGCCGTCGTTCGGTCTCGCGGAGAGGGAAGCGGCGGCTCAGGCCGCGCGGTGGAGAGACCGCGTCGGGCCGGTGGAGGATCGAGCGCGGGGCGTCAGTTCCAGGCGATCACGATCAGCGCGATCGCGATGCACGCCGCCGCTGCAACGACGAACGCGTTCACGATCAGCGCGACGCGAAGCTCTTTCGGGACCGTGCGGGACCGGCGCTCGACGCCGGCCGGCTCATCGTCGCCCGCGACCGCACGCGAGAGGGCGGCGACGATCCACTGGTTGAGGCTGACGTTCTCGCGGTCGGATCGAGCCGCGAGCTCGGCATGCAGCTGCTTCGGCATGCGGAGGAGGAGCCGCCCACTGTGGGAGGGCTCACCTGCCTCGAGCTGTTCCGGATTCGAGGCCATACGCCTCGACCCTAGCGCGCTGCCTCTCCGGCATCAAAGGCTCGTCCCGCTCGAGGCGGCGCCGCATGCGGCGAAGGGCATCGTCCAGCAGCCGTGAGACGTGCGCCTGGGAGATCCCGAGCTCCTCCGCCACCTCCTCCTGCGTCCGGTCGAGAAAGAAGCGCAACAGGAGAATCCGACGTTGCCGTGCGTCGAGGGCGCGCGCCGCTCTGGAGATCAGCGCACGCTCGAGCATCACGTCCTCGAGCGGCTCGGCGTCGGTGCCCCAATCCTCGTCACCGAGCGAGATCGGGACCTCGGCCGTCCAGCGCTCGGGGGTGTCGTCGGAGCGCGCCGCGCGGGGAACGCGGACGGCAGCCGCTCGGTCGCGAAGATGCCGGCGCAGCTCACCCTCGACGGAGCGGCTGACGTAGGCGGGCAGCAACTCGGTGCGACGCGGATCGCACCGATCGACCGCACGGACGATCGCCAACGACGCCACTTGCGTCAGGTCGTCGCGCTCCACACCACGGCGTGCGAAGCGCCTTGCGGCGCCGCGCGCCAGCGGCAGGTACTCCTCGATCAAGCGGCTCCGCTCCGTGTTGCGCGCAACGAGGGGTGCCATGCAGGCGATGTTACGCCGCGGCCGAGATAATTGGAAGAATAGGTTTTGCATTTTTCGTATAGGTCGCCTCTCTGCTGGGTACATGTCTTCCTGGATCATGCGGCGAACGTCCTCATTCGGTCTGAGCCTCTCGGTGTGCGGAGCCGTCGCCGCACTCGCCGTCGGCCAGGCTCGTGCAGATGACGGGGTGACCATCCCGGCCGATCCGACCGCGATCGTCGCCGCTGTCGCCGCTGCGGTGCCGTCGATGCCCGAGCCGCAGGGGCCGACGGCGCCGCAAGCTCCCTGATCCCTCAGAAACCACGGTGATACCGCCGGTTTCACCTGGTACCGCCGGTGATACCGCCCGCGCCCGCCGTCGTCGATACGCCGCCGCCGACGTCGACCGAGCCGACGCCATCGCCGGCGACCCCGCCTGCAACGCCCGCCGCACCGGTCGTTGCGACCCGTCCCGAGCCTGCACCCGCACCGCAGCCGGCACCCGCGCCCGCAGCCGCGCCGGCGGCACCTGATACTGCTAATACCACCGCTGATAATTCAAATAGTATTACGACCGCGGCGCGACATCGCCGTCTCAGACCTTCATCTGGAACTGGTATTGGAACTGCGCGACAGATAGGGGACACCCGCCGTGCCGGCACCGCCCGCAGGCGCAACGACGATCGTGCTCAATTGGCACTGGGCCTGCGCAGAACCGCCGCCGGCGCTCGACGTCGCAGACGTCACCGTCTGCGTGTCGTGCAACATCGCCATCTCCGTGCGCGTCGGGAGTCCCGGCAACACAGGCGATCTGGCGCCGACGATGCAGGCCAGACGGCGTCCACCGCAGCCGGTATCGCGCAGACGATTCAGAGCGCACTGCAGGCAGCACCGCCTGCGGCCACGCCGGTGCCGGAGGCGCCCCTGCCGACCCTGCCGCCGGCGCCGCCCGCCGTGATACCACTCGCCGCCTCGACTCCGGCGTTCGCGCTGGCCGCGGTACCAGCACTGCATGCGTATCCCATCGACGCCGGCCTCCTCGTGACGGCGCTCGTCGGCGACTCGGCTGAGGACGCTCCCCCGCCACAGCGCCCCGTCGTCCTTCGGTGTGCCGACGAGCGGGAGCCGGCAGAGCGCCCAGAGCGCCGGTGGAATCGCCAGAGCGCCGGTGGGGTCGCCGGGGCCCGCACCATGGCCCTCATGGCGCTTCCCGCCGCCTCCGACAGTCGTCTTTCTCCCCAGCGGTCGAGCGCTGGGCGCACCGGCGCCGGCAGCCGCAGTACGGCTGCCGGCGCCCAGCGCCCGCAGCGCGCCCCGGCGGCGCCGACCGCTCCCCCTTCAGCGCCGGATCCCATGGTGCTCGCGGCGGGTGCGCCGTCGACGCACGGGGGCGGAACGGGCGTGGTCGTGGCGATCGTCTCGGCCCTGGCGCTGGCATTTCTCTACGCGGTCTATGCCGCCCTGCGTACTCCGTCGGCCGTGCCGCCGGCAGGAGGTAGCGGGGCGAAACCGCATCCCCCCGGCTGAGTCCGCACCTGTCGACGATCCGTCGCGGCACGACGCCGCGACAACCCCTAACGACAGGAGTGAACGATGCGCAAGGTGATTCTCGCGCTCGTGCTGGTGGCGGTGACCTGCCTGACGGCAGTCTCCGTTGCCGCGGCTGACCCTGGGCCTATTCAGGTCTCAGGTCAGTCCGCGGACACCTCGCAGCAGGCAGCTGCGGCGTCCAGCGCGACGCAGACCAATCCAAGCAACACGAACATCTCGATCCGGGTCCTGAGCCCGGGTAACGATGGCAACGTGACGCAGGCGAACACCGCCGGGTCCTCGGCCGCGGCGGGCAACGCAAGCAACACGTCAGCGGGCTCGAGCCAGACGACAGGCGGCGGCAACCCGATCCAGTCTTCGACGCAGTCGGCGTCGACAGGCCAGGTCGCGACGGCGCTGTCGCTCGCATCGCAGTACGGCGCAAGCAACACGAACGTGCCGATCCGCGTGCTCAGCCCCGGCAACGACGGCAACGTGTCGCAGACGAACGCGGTCGGCTCACACGCGGCCGCGGGCAACGCGGCAGGCACGAGCCAGACCGGCACGCAGACGGCAGCCGGTGGCAGCTCGTGTGGCTGCTCCGGCGGCGGCACGCCGATCCAGACGTCCGACCAGTCGGCATCGACCGGCCAGGACGCAGCGGCACTGTCGCATGCGACGCAGATCGATCCGTCGAACACCGCGGTCTCGGTGCGCGTTCTGAGCCCGGGCAACGACGGCAACGTGTCGCAGGCGAACACCGTCGGATCGTCGGCGCTCGCCGGCAACCTCGCGGGAACGACGCAGAGCAGCCGTCAGAACGCTGCTGCTGCTCCGTGTGGTTGCTCCGGCACGGCAATTCAGCAGGCCGACCAGTCGGCCGAGACGGGCCAGGAGGCCGCCGGTTGTCGGCAGCCGCTCAGGCCGACCCGTCGAACGAAGCGTCACCCACCCGCGTCGACAGCGGGCAACGGTGGCTCGACCCGGCAGCAGAACGCTGTCGGCTCGAGCGCAGCCGCGCTGAACGGCGCAGGCACGTCGCAGCAGGGATCGCAGTCCGCTGGTTCGGGCAGCGCGATCCAGATCGCGTCGCAGGATGCGTCCACGGCACAGGGCGCCCTCGCCGCATCAGCTGCAGCGCAGCACGGCGCGTCGAACGACGCGTCCCCCGTCCGCGTTGACAGCCCCGGCAACGGTGGCTCGGTCTCGCAGTCCAACACGGTTGGCTCGAACGCCGTGGCGGGCAACCTGGCCGGCACGTCGCAGAACGGCAGCCAGACGGCAGCCGGCGGCAAGTGTCATTGCGACGGCGGCGCCATCCAGGTGCTCGGGCAGAAGTCCGACACCGACCAGGGTGCGATCGCTGCGTCCGAGGCCATCCAGCAGTTCGGCGAGCGTTCGCCGTGCGGCTGCGGCGGCAGCTCGGGCGGTAACACCGCTTCACCGGTGAGAGTCGGCAGCGCAGGCGACGACGGCACGACGTCGCAGGCGAACAACGTCTACTCCTCGGCAGCGGCGCTCAACGGTGCCTCGACGAGGCAAGAACGGCACGCAGTCGGCAGCCGGCGGCGGCCTCCAGATCCAGGCGCTCGGACAGCAGTCCGAGACGGAGCAGGGTGCCCTCGCGGCATCCCTCGCGCCACAGTTCTTCGGCGCGTCGAACGACGCGTCGCCGGTCCGGGTCTATAGCCCCGGCGGCGGCGGCTCGGTGAACCAGTCCAACGCGGCCGGCTCGTCGGCCCTCGCGGGAACGGCGCCGGCGACCTCGCAGGACGGCCGGCAGACGATCGCCGGCAGCCCATGCGGATGCGGCAGCCTGCCGATTCAGGTCGCCGGTCAGTCGGCCCGGACGCTGCAGGCGGCGTTCGGGTTCTCGGCGGCGCTGCAGGCGCATCCGAGCAACACCTCGTCGCCGACCCGCGTCAAGAGCGGTGGCGGCGGCGGCTCGGTCTGGCAGGGCAACGCTGCGCTCTCGCGCGGCGACGCGCTCGACCGGGCTCTGACACGTCAGGGGGTGGTGCAGACAGCTTGAAATAGGCCACGGGGAGGATCCAGGCGACTGGATCCTCCCCATTCGCATCGTTGATCGTCCACATCGACAGGCGTACGCTTCGGGTGGGAAGCAACCAGGTATGAGGTGGTCGCACATGACGCGACGCTCGCCAGCTTTGCTCCTGCGGCTCTGGATGCCGCTCCTTCTGGCGGTAGCGGCCCTCCTTGGACCCGGACTCGCACGGGCCGCCACCCCGGCGCCCGATCCGCCCTCCAGCGGCGCACCGGTGCCCGACGCGGCGCCGGTTCACCACGCGAAGGTCGCAGCCGCTCCGCGGGCGCCTGTTGCGGTTCCAGTCCGGATTCGGCATCACCGAGCAGATCGAATGACCATTGCACCGCGTGGCGAAGGGTCTGGTGGCGTTCGAGCCCGCGTCGAGACCCGACCAACAACCGGAACCGGTCGTCGAGCCGATCCCAAATCTCGGAGACGGTCATGGACTGCATTCGCGAGGCGGCCAACTCGATCGCCAACGGGATCCCGTCGAGGTGACGACAGATCTCGATGACCGCGGTGTCGCCCGCTGTCAGCGCCGCACGGGGGGCCACGGAAAGGGCGCGCTCGACGAACAACGTTGCGGCGGTGGAGCTCCCGTCCAGCGACGCCACTGGCCAGAGTTGCTCGTCGGACACCCTGAGGCCCTCCCGGCTGGTGGCGAGCACCTTCGCCGTCGGCGAGCGAGCGAGGATGCGGTCGATCAAGTCGGCGGCGGCGTCCAACACGTGCTCGCAGTTGTCGAACACCAACAGGCGTGAGCGTCCCTCCAACGCGGAAGCGACGCTGTCCGCCACGGTCATACCAGGCTGTTGCGTGATCCCGAGGTCGCTACCGCCTCGGGGATGGCGACTGGATCACTGATCGACGCCAACTCGACTACCCAGACACCGTCCGGGAGCTTCCGACGAGTTGCGCCTCGGTCTCCAGCGCGAGTCTCGTCTTGCCTACCCCGCGACCGGCAGTGAGGCCGTCGACGAGAATCTGGCCGCCGTGTCCGGCGGACATCACCCGCGCCGCGCGGTTCAGCACCGGACCGAAGTAATCGTTACCGCGCTCTTGGGCCTCGCCCGTCGCGATGCCCATGCGCACGGGCAACTCCAAGCACCGTTGTGCCGCGACGGCGGCGTCGACCGCGGCATGCGGAGATCCGAAGACCGCGCAGATTCCATCGCCGGTGTGCTTGAAAACCCGACCGCCGCAGCGGGCTATCGCTTGACGGAGCGTCTCGTCGTGCGCCTCCAGCGCGACCTGCATCGTGTCGGCGTCGGTCTCCCAGCGCCGCGTCGAACCCTCGATGTCGGTGAACAAAAAGGTGACAACCCTCGACTGCTGCGAACTCATCGGAGCACCCCGGCGCGAGCTTGTTCGATCTGGTCGAAGGCATACGCGGCCATGGCGGCATTCGTCATGCTGGCCCCAGCATGGGCAAGTGATTCGTAGGCTGTGTCTCCGAGCACTTCGCGCAAGTGGGCGATCGCGGTGTCGATCTGTGGCTGCGCCTTTCGCGTGAACGGCGTGGCAGCGAATTCGCTTATGGTGGCGGCAGATTCGTAGAGTCCGAGCCTGTCGAACAATGCGGCGAGCACGGCCAGCGGGCTACGCATTAGGGAGTAGCTGCCGGTGTCGTAGTGATGTCGAAGCGTCAGTTCGAGTAGTTCGAACGCATCCAACGGATCGAGATGGATAGCGGCGAGCCGTGACAGGCCGGCGGCGACGTAGGACGCGAGCTGTCGGTTGCCGCTGTCTTGGGCGATCGCCAGGGCCGGACGGAGCACCTCATACGCAGAGCCGGGTTCGGTATCGCGGTGGGCCACGCCGTAGGCCAGATGCGCGTAACAAACCGACATCGGATTCTCGACGGCGCCGACGCCCGCCAGCAGGTCATCCGCGACCTCCTTCGCCTCCTCGAGCGCTCCGGACACGGCCAACGCCAGGACGAGAAAGGTCCTGGAAAAGAAGCAGCTGCCTCCGTCTCGTGTGATGACGGTGCGGCACCACTCCGCCCATCGCTCCGGCTGACCTGCCGTCAAGAAGGGACCGCCGAGCAGGCCCTGAAATTCTTCGCGGACGACATCGAAGAGTCCGCTCTCGATGGCCGCCTGGCCGGCTGCCGCAAACTCGACGGCCTCTTCGGCCCGTCCCGCGACGTGGTTCAGCGCCGCCATCACGTACAGCTGTGGAAGACGACGATGTCCCAGTGCCTTCGCGGGCTCGATGAGCTCGACAGCCCACGCAATCGGCTCGTGCTGTTCGACCATGAAGCCGAGGAACGTCGCGTACACGGCTATGGCAGCGGCGGTATCGAGGTCGTCGTGGTCCGCCGCCCATCGGAACGCGGCGCGCAGATTGGCCTGCTCGACAGTGAACCACGTGTAGGCGTCGCGCTGCCCGGGCCCATCCCACTGCGCCATCAAATCGTCTTCGCGCCCTGCGAAGTAACGCGCGTGCGCGGCGCGTGCCTCATTCGCTGCGCCAGATGCGACGAGTTGCTCCTCCGCGAACTGGCGGATGGTCTCGAGCATGGTGAACCGAGTCCGCTCGGTTGACCGGTCGACGACCAGAAGTGATTTCCGGACGAGCGCGTCGAGGAGATCCAACACAACGAACTCGCCCCCGGGATCGCGATTGGTGCCTGACACGGCGCACGCCCCTAACAGATCGAATCCGCCCGCGAACACTGAACACCTTGCAAGCAGCGATGTTTCGAGTTCATCGAGCAGGTCGTAAGACCATTGCACGGCGTGCCGCAAGGTTTGGTGACGTTCCAGACCGCGGCGCGACCCAACCAACAGCCGAAACCGGTCATCGAGGCGATCACGGATCTCGCCGACCGTCATCGAGGACATGCGCGAGGCGGCCAGTTCGATCGCCAGTGGGATTCCGTCGAGACGGCGGCAGATCTCCGCCACGACCGGGGCATTCTGGTCCAGGGAGATACCGGGCGCCACCGCCGTTGCGCGGTCCTCGAACAACTGCGCGGCAGCGGAGGCGACGTCGAGCGATGGCACCGGCCAGATCTGCTCATCGGCGGCCCGCATCCCCTCGCGGCTGGTGGCGAGGATCCTGACCGTCGGGGATCGGGCGAGAATCGCGTCGACCACGTCCGCTGCCGCGTCGACGACGTGCTCGCAGTTGTCGAGCAACAACAGCCGGTTCCGGCCTTCCAACGCGGACGCCACGCTCTCTGTCACGCTCATGCCCGGCTGCTGGGTGATGCCGAGGGCCGCAGCCACCGCGTCGGGTACCGCCGCCGGATCGCCGACAGCGGCCAACTCGATCAACCAGACCCCGTCAGCGAAATCGTTCGCTGATCGAGTGGCGACCTCAATCGCGAGTCGCGTCTTGCCCACTCCGCCGACTCCGGTGAGAGTCACCAGTCGGTGCTTGCCGAGAACAGCCTCGACCTCGGCAAGCTCGTTGTCGCGCCCGACGAAGCTGGTTGTCGGTAATCGCAGGTTTCCGGTCGGGTCGGAGGTGTTCAGCGGTGGAAATTCAGCCCGCAGCCCGGGCGCGCAGACCTGAAACAACTGAACGGGTTTCGCGATGTCGCGCAGTCGTCGCGGGCCCAGTGGCAGAAGCTCCGTCCCGCTCACCAGGTCCGCGGTCAGCCCGTCGACCAAGATCTGCCCGCCGTGGCCGGCCGACATCACCCGGGAAGCACGGTTGAGCACTGGGCCGAAGTAGTCGCCTTCGCGCAGTGCCGCCTCACCGGTCGCGATGGCCATTCGCACCGGCAACCCGAGTTTGCGTTGGGAATCGATGGCCGCGTCGACTGCTGCGCGCGGTGAGGTGAAGGCCGCGCACATTCCGTCGCCGGTGTGCTTGAACACCACACCGCGATGACCGGTTACGGCGCCACGCAACACCTGGTCGTGGACTTCGAGAGCCGCACGCATCGCGTCGGAATCGACTTCCCAACGC
This sequence comes from uncultured Actinomycetota bacterium, assembly GCA_963791215.1. GTDB lineage: Bacteria > Actinomycetota > Actinomycetes > Mycobacteriales > Mycobacteriaceae > Mycobacterium. Next base: position 24,556 of record CAWBRR010000027.1, read on the forward strand.
CGCGTCGACCCCTCGATGTCGGTGAACAGGAACGTCAGCACCCCTGAGGATGCGTCCGCATGGCCGCTCATCGGGACTCCTCCTGCTGCAGACGAGTCCGTGCCCGGTCGATCTGATCGAGCGCGTAGCTCGCCATCTCCGAGTTGGTCATGCTTGCGCCTGTCCGAGCGAGTGATTCGTAGGCTTGCTCGCCGAGACTTTCGCGCAGGTGGGTAATGGTGGTGTCGACGATCTGCGGGTTAGTGACTCGTACGTAGAAATCGACGGCAAATCCTGCGATGGTGGCGGCTGGCGCAGGGTGTCCGAGCTGGTCCAAGAAGGCGGCAAGCCACCCCAGCGGGGTGTGCATGTGGGAAAAGCTGCCCGCGTCGTGGTAGTAGCGGATCGCTAGGGCGAAGAGGTCAAAGGCGTCCGTGGGATTGCCACGGGCGGCCGCAAGCGCAGCCACGGCGGCGGCAGTATGTGTCTCGAGTTGTCGATTGCCGCTCTCTTGCGCGATCCTGAGCGCCCGGCTGAGCACGTCAAAGGCGACGACGGGATCGAAGTCCTGGCGCGCACGACCGTTGAAATCCCAGCGGATCATGCCGTATCCCATTAACGCCCAAATTTGTTCACAGGGGTTGTCGGTCGTCTCGGCGGCCGCAAGTAAATCCTCGGAGACGTCAAGCGCCTCACCGCCTGCGCCAGCGAGGGTCAAGGCCATGGGGAGGCTTGCGCGAATACATATGTGACTGCCTGGTTTACGGGCGATCGTGTCGCGGCACAGCTCTGCCCACCGCTCAGGCTGTCCAACCCACAGGTACACGCCGCCGAGCAGTGCATCGATGTCATACGGAACGTCGTCATACCGTCCGCTTCGTACCGCTGTCAGGCCAGCCTCGAGGTAACCGACCGCGTCGTCGCCCCGACCAACCGAATAACACCCGGCGGCCATGATTTGGAGCTGCGCCAGCCGCCGGTGGTCGAGGGCCTTCGCTGGTGCGATGAGTTCTTCCGCCCACGTTGCGGGCTCGCGCTGCTCGAGCCAGCTGCCGACGAAGCCCGCATAGACGGCGACGGCGGCGGCACTGTCGAGGTCGCCGTTGTCAGCTGCCCATCGCCACGCGGCTCGTAGATTCGCCAATTCGAGGGTGAACCACTCGTAGGCCTGGCGTTGCAACGGGCTATCCCATAGGGCCAGCAGGTCGGATTCCCTGCCTGCGAAGTACCGGGCATGCGCGGTCCGGGCGGCATCGGCCTCGCCCGAGACAACGAGTTGTTCCTCGGCGAACTGCCGAATCGTCTCCAACATCGAGAAGCGCGCGTGCACAGCGGATCTGTCGGCGACCAAAAGTGACTTCCGCGTCAGGGCATCGAGCAGATCCAGGGTGGCGAATTCGTCGCCGGAACCCGTCACTGCGCAAGCGCCGTCGAGATCGAACCCGCCGGCGAAGACTGAACACCATGCAAGCAGCGACTTTTCGGCATCGTCGAGTAGATCGAAGGACCACTGCACGGCATGCCGCAAGGTTTGATGGCGTTCTAGTCCGCGCCGCGATCCGACCAGCAGTCGGAACCGATCATCAAGCCGATCCCGCACGTCGGTCACCGTCATGGACTGCAGGCGGGATGCGGCCAACTCGATCCCCAACGGAATCCCGTCGAGTCGGCGGCAGATCTCCACCACCGCAACGGCATCGGCGGATCTCGACAGTGAAATGGTAGGCGCGACGGCCTGAGCACGCTCGATGAACAATGTGGCCGCCGCCGAGTCGATTCCGGCATTCACCAGCGACGGCACCGGCCATAGTTGTTCGTCGGCTAGACGCAGTCCCTCTCGGCTGGTGGCCAGAAGCTTCACCGTCGACGAGTGCTGCAGAATTGAATCGATCATGTCGGCCGCAGCATCGAGGACATGCTCGCAGTTGTCGAACACCAGCAGTCGCGATCGGCCCTCCAAGGCCGCAGCCACGCTGTCGGCGACATTCAGTCCCGGCTGCTGGGTGACGCCGAGCACGGCCGCGACCGCTTCGGGGACCGCGGCCGGGTCGCCGACGGCGGCCAGTTCGATCACGAACACGCCGTCGGGGAAGTTGTCGGTCGACCGGGTGGCCAGCTCCAGCGCCAGTCGGGTTTTGCCGACCCCGCCGACACCGGTGAGCGTCACCAACCGATGCGCCTCGAGTGCCGTCTCCAACTCGGCCAGTTCCGACTCGCGTCCGATGAAACTCGTGGTCGGTGGGCGCAGATTTCCTGGTGTCCGATCAACGGTCCTCAGCGGTGGAAACTCCGAGCGCAGGCCCTCGGCTTGGACTTGGAATACGTCGATTGGTCTAGCGATGTCCCGTAACCGCCGCGGCCCCAACGACATCAGCTCGACGCCGCTCAGCAGACCGGCGGCGGTGCCGTCGAGCAGAATTTGTCCGCCGTGTCCTGCTCCCATCACGCGCGCCGTGCGGTTGAGCACGGTGCCGAAGTAGTCACCGCCGCGGGTCTCGGCTTCACCGGTAGCGATGCCCATCCGAACCGGGAGCTCCAGCGCGCGCTGGGCTGCAATCGCCGCGTCGACTGCCGCCCGCGGCGAATCGAACACCGCACACATCCCGTCGCCGGTGTAGTTGAAGACGCGGCCCGCATGCATCTCAATGGCACCGCGCAAGGCTTCGTTGTGCGCCTCCAACGCCACCCGCATCACATCCGGGTCGGCCTCCCACCGCCGAGTCGAACCCTCGATATCAGTGAACAGGAACGTGCAGATGTTGTTCATCGGAGCTCATCGACGCGCAGAAGTTCTTCGCGGGCTTGTTCGATCTGCTCGAGGGCGTACGCGGCCTTGGCAGCGTTGGTCATGTTCGCACCTGCGCAGGCGAAAGCCTCGTAGGCCGCGTCGCCCAGAACCTCACGCAGATGCGCGGTAGCCGCGGCGATCTCGGGGAATGTCGCCAGTGCGATCGGCGCTTCGGCAAAGCCACTGATGATTGCGGCCGGCTCGTGGTGTCCGAGTCGGTCGAACAAGGAAGTGAGGATGCCCAGCGAGCCGGAGACGAATGACAGGCTGCCGGAGTCGTAGTAGTTGCCGAGCGACAGGGACAGGAATTCCAAGGCATTCACCGGATCGGCGTAAGTGGCCGCGACGCTCGACAGGTTCTGTGCGAGGACCGACTCCATCTGTCGGCAGCCACTGGCTCGGGCGACTTCCAGGCCGCGGCGCAGTGCGTGGTAGGCGGCGGCAGGTTGGGTACGGCTGTGGGTCTGCCCATACGCGAGAAGTGCTGCGCAGACCACGGCGGGGTTCGCGGCCGTCTCGGCAAGAGTGAACAACCTTTCCGAAACCGCCAGCGCCTCGCCCTGCGCACCCGCGAAATTCAATGCGAAGACATTCAATGGCTCAACGTATTCACCACGGCCGCCGGATCTTGCGATGACGTCGCGGCACCATTCGATGCAACCCTCGGCGCTGAGTGTGGTCAGGTACCCGCCACCGAGAATGGCCTCGAACTCGATGGGGACTCTCTCAATGTTGCCGCTGTCCATTGCTCTCTGACCCGCGTCGATGTAGAGCAGGAAGTCGTCAGTTCGACCGGTCATGTAACAGACGGCCGCCATGATGTAGAGCTGGGCAAGACGCGGGTGGGCGGCGGCCTTCGCGGGTGCGAGGAGTTCCTCTGCCCACGCGCTGGGTTCGTACTGCTGGACCCAATAACCCAGCAAGGTCGCGTACACGGCGATGGCGCCGGCGGTGTCGAGATCACCTTGGTCTGCCGCCCACCGAAACGCGGTGCGCAGATTCGACAACTCGACGGCGAACCAGTCGTAGGCCTCGCGCTGTCGTGGACTGTCCCACAACTCCAGCACGTAGGATTCCCGCCCCGCGAAATACCGGGCGTGCGCGGCACGCGTCTCGTCAGCCAAGTCGTAATGGACGAGTTGTTCTTCAGCGAATTGACGGATTGTCTCCAGCATCGAGAATCGGGTCCGAGTCGACAACCGATCCGCATTCAGGAGTGATTTGCGCACCAATGCATCAAGGAGGTTCAGTGTTTCAAGTTCGTCATCGGAGCCCGCCACCGCACACGCTTCGGCTAGGTCGAACCCACCAGCGAACACTGAACACCTTGCCAGCAACGTTTTTTCGGCGTCGTCGAGCAGATCGTAGGACCATTGCACTGCGTGGCGCAGGGTCTGGTGACGCTCAAGGCCGCGCCGCGACCCCACCAGCAACCGAAAGCGGTCATCAAGCCGGTCGCGTAGCTCGGTCGGGGTCATCGACACCATCCGCGAAGCGGCCAACTCAATTGCCAGCGGCATACCGTCGAGGCGGCGACAGATCTCGACCACGGCCTGCATGTCGTCGCTCTCGGCGAACGAGATGCCGTGCGCGACACCGGCGGCGCGCTCAACGAACAGGGCTGCCGCGGGCGATTCGATGCCACGCTTGAGGTCCAGCGAGGGAACCGGCAACAGCTGCTCGTCAGCCAGGCGCAGACCCTCCCGGCTGGTCGCCAGGATTTTGACCGTCTCCGAGTTGGCAAGGATCGCGTCGATCATGTCCGCCGCAGCGTCCAGAACGTGTTCGCAGTTGTCGAACACCAGCAGACGTGTGCGCCCCTCCAACGCGGCAGCGACACTATCGGCCAGACTCATCCCCGGCTGCTGGACGATTCCGAGGACGGCAGCCACCGACTCGGGCACCGCGGCGGGATCGGCGACCGCGGCCAACTCGATCACGAACACGCCGTCCGAGAAGCCAGTCGCAGACCGTGCGGCCACCTCCAGCGCCAGTCGCGTCTTGCCCACCCCGCCGACACCGGTCAACGTCACCAAGCGATGGGCCTTCAGCACCGCTTGCACCTCGGTGACTTCGGACTCTCGACCAACGATGGTGGTGGCCTGCGGTCGTAGGTTTCCCGGCGTCGAATCCAGCGTCTTCAGCGGTGGGAAATCGGTGCCGATCCCTGGGGCCCGAACTTGGAGCAGAGCAACAGGTTTGGCGATATCTCGCAGCCGGCGTCGCCCCAAGTCGGTCAGGTCCACGCCGCTGATCAAACCTGCCGTCGCGCCGTCGAGCAGGATTTGGCCGCCGTGACCCGCCGCCATCACGCGCGCGGTGCGGTTGAGCACCGTGCCGAAGTAGTCGCCGCCGCGCAGCTCTGCCTCTCCTGTGGCGATGCCCATCCGCACCGGTAGCTCGAGTGCCCGTTGCGCTGCGATTGCGGCATCGACGGCCGCGCGGGGCGACGCGAACGCCGCGCACATACCGTCGCCCGTGTAGTTGAAGACCTGCCCGTCGTGCGCCTCGATGGCACCGCGCAAGGTCGCGTTGTGGGCATCCAGAGCCACCCGCATCGCATCCGGGTCGGCCTCCCACCGCCGAGTCGAACCCTCGATGTCGGTGAACAGGAAGGTGAGGACGCCCGATGACGCAGCGGCATTCACTGCGAACCACCCGTGGGCGAAAGTTGAGCGCGGGCGCGGTCGATCTGCTCGAGGGCGTAGTTCGCGATGGCGGCGTTGGTCATCCCCGCGCCGGCGCAAGCCAACTCTTCGTAGGTTTGGTCACCGAGTACCTCACGTAGGTGATCGACAGCAGTTATGAATTCCGGGTATGCACGTCGGGTCATGGGCGTAACGGCTTTTCCGAAAATCGTTGCGGCCGAGTCATAGAGTTCGAGCCTGTCGAGAAGTCGGGCAAGGACGGCCAGCGGGCTGTCCATAAAGCGGAAGCTGCCAGCGTCGTACCGATGGCGGATGGCCACTGTCAGATAGTCCAGGACATTGGCCAGTTCACCTCGCGCGAATGCGAGAAATGACAGGCTGACAGCAACGTAGGATTCGGTTTGCCGGTTGCCGCTCGTCTCGGCGATCGTCAATGCCTCACGCAGACTGTCGTAAGCGACGTCGGTATCAGAATCGCGACGAGCAACGCCATACACGAAGAGGGCGTAGCACCTCAGCTGTGGATTATCGTTTGAATAGTCAGGCGACTGGAAACCTTCTGACACATCGATCGCTTCGTCGACCGCACCCGCGAGCAGCAGTCCGAGAGCCAGGCTACCCCTTGTATAAGTGTGCTCGCTCTCGCCTCGGGCGATAACGTTGCGGGCCAACTCAACCCACCGCTCCGGTTGGCCGTTGGCGGCATACACTCCGCCGAGCGAGAGGTCGAAGTCGTAGGGCACACGATCGAATCGCTCACTGCTGCTCTCCCGTTGAGCGGCTTCGGCATAGTCGATTGCGTCGTCGATCCGGCCGGATGTATAGCACTGTGCGGCCATGACGTACAGCTGAACCAGTCGTCGATGCTCCGATAGCCGTGCCGGCTCTATGAGTTCCTCGGCCCACCCGCTCGGCTCGTGCTGCTCGACCCAGAAACCGAGGAAGGTCGAGTAGGAGGCAATAGCTGCACCGACGTCAAGATCAGACTGCTCGGCAGCCCATCGAAACGCGGCTCGCAAGTTCGCGAACTCGAGTGTGAACCAGGTATAGGCCTCAAGCTGTCGCGGACTGTCCCACAAGGCGAGAATGCCGGCTTCCCGCCCCGCGAAGTAACGAGCGTGCGCGCTGCGTGCGGCGTCCGCCTCTTGCGCGGCAACGAGTTTCTCTTCGGCGAATCGGCGGATTGTCTCCAGCATCGAGAACCGCGTCCGGCCTGACGACCGGTCGGCGACCAGAAGTGATTTGCGCACAAGGGCATCGAGCAGATCCAGGGTGGCGAGGTCGTCATCGGAACCGGCCACAACCGTCGCGCCCGCAAGGTCGAAGCCGCCCGCGAAAACGGAACAACGATTCAGGAGTGACTTCTCGTCTACTTCGAGCAGGTCATAGGACCACTGCACCGCGTGGCGCAGCGTCTGATGGTGCTCCAGACCACGCTTCGACCCGACCAGGAGCCGGAAGCGGTCGTCGAGGCGATCGCGCATTTCGCCGGCGGTCATGGACTGCATCCGCGATGCGGCGAGCTCGATCGCCAGCGGGATCCCATCGAGGCGGCGGCAGATCTCGGCGATTGCGCCGGCGTCGTCGTTCACCGAGTTACCTGGTGCGACGGCGTGGGCACGGTCAAAAAACAGCGTCACAGCCGAGGTGCGCACCTCCAGCGAGGCCACGGGCCAGATTTGTTCGTCGGGCAGCCGAAGTCCTTCTCGGCTGGTGGCAAGGATTTTCACGGTTGACGACACGGCGAGAATGGCCTCGACGATGTCGGCTGCCGCGTCGAGAACATGTTCGCAGTTGTCGAACACCAGCAGCCGTGAGCGGCCCTCCAGCGCCGCTCCCACACTGGCCGCCAAGCTCATGCCGGGTTGTTGGGTGATTCCCAGCACCGCTGCCACCGCCTCGGGGACAGTGACTGCGTCGCTCACCGCGGCCAGTTCGATCACCCATACCCCGTCTGCGAAGTCGTGCGACGAAACCGCGGCAAGCTCAAGGGCCAGTCGCGTCTTCCCGACCCCTCCGACGCCGGTCAATGTCACCAACCGATGCGTCTTGAGCACCGTCTGCAGATCGCCGAGTTCCGACTCGCGACCAACGAAGCTCGTGGTCTGCCGCCGGAGATTGCCCGGCGTGGCATCCAACGTTTTCAGCGGTGGAAACTCGTTACCCAGACCGCGAGCACTCACTTGGAAAACCTCGACGGGCTTGGCGATGTCCCGCAATCGTCGAGGTCCGAGGTCGATGACTTCGACTCCGTTGAGCAGCCCTGCCGTGGTGCCGTCGATGAGGATCTGGCCGCCGTGGCCGGCCGACATCAACCGTGCGGTGAGATTGAGGGCGGTGCCGAAATAATCAGCACCCCGTAGCTCCGCTTCGCCGGTGGCGATCCCCATGCGCACCGGCAACTCCAGCTTGCGTTGGGCGGCCACCGCGGCTTCGACGGCCGCCCGCGGCGACGCGAAGGCCGCGCACATCCCGTCACCGGTGTGCTTGAACGACCAGCCCCGCTGACCCTCGATCGCCTCGTGCAGCGTCTGATCGTGAGTCTTCAACGCAGCCGTCATCGCGTCGGCATCGGCCTCCCACCGCCGCGTCGACCCCTCGATGTCGGTGAACAGAAACGTGACGATGCCCGAAGGCTTAGCCATGTCCTCCGCCCCCACGTTCATGGAGCACCCCCGCACGTCCGGGCGATCCCGGCGGTGTCATGGTAGGGCGTGTGACCTCGTCACAAGATCGGTTTGGACATCGCGACGGCACCGGACAAGGACCACTTGACACCCGTCAAGTTCGGGCGTCGTAGAGTCTGCTCATGCAGATTCGCGACCACGTCGGCACGGGCAAACCGGCCATCATCTTGCATCCGGCAGGCACCGTCATCACCTTCGACGAACTGGAGGCCCGCGCCAACCGGCTGGCCCACTACTTCCGGCAGCAAGGGCTGCGTGAAGGCGACGCCGTCGCGATCCTCATGGAGAACAACGAGCACATGCACGCGGTGATGTGGGCGGCCCGCCGCAGCGGGCTGTACTACGTGCCGATCAACACCCACCTCACGCCCGCCGAAGCGGCCTACATCATCGACAACAGTGGCGCGTCGGCCATCGTCGGATCGGCGGCGCTACGCAAGGTCTGCGAGAACCTCGGCGAGCATCTGCCCGACGGCCTTCCCGCCACGCTCCTGATCGCCGACGACGACCTAGACGGTTGGCAGCGCTACCCGGAGTGCGTTGCGGACCAGCCGGACACCCCCATCGACGACGAGTGGGAAGGCGATCTGCTTCAGTACTCGTCCGGAACGACGGGTCGGCCGAAGGGCATCAAGCGGGCCCTGCCACACGTCCCGCCCTCCGAGTCGCCCGGCATGATGTCGGCGTTGGTGGGCTTCTGGCTGCACCCCGATGCCGTCTATCTGAGCCCAGCCCCGCTGTACCACACCGCGCCGTCGGTGTGGTCGATGCAGGTGCAGGCCGGCGGCATCACCACCGTCGTGCTGGAGAAGTTCGACGCCGAGGAAGCGCTCGACGCGATCCAGCGCCACGGCGTCACGCATGGTCAGTTCGTCCCGGTGATGTTCACCCGCATGTTGAAACTGCCTGAAGCCGTGCGTAATTCATACGACGTGTCGAGCCTGCAGCGGGTCATGCACGCCGCGGCACCGTGCCCGGTGGAGATCAAGAAGCAGATGATCGACTGGTGGGGCCCGATCGTCGACGAGTACTACGCCTCCTCGGAGGCCATCGGCTCCACGCTGATCACCGCGGAGGACTGGCTGACCCATCCCGGCTCCGTCGGTACGTCGATGCTGAGCACCATCCACATCCTCGACGAGGACGGCAACGAGCTGCCCCTGGGGAAGCCGGCGAGATCTACTTCGAGGGCGGCTTCGACTTCGAGTACCTCAACGACGCGGCCAAGACCGCTTCGTCGCGGGACTCGCACGGGTGGAAGACGGTGGGCGACATCGGATATCTCGACGACGACGGTTATCTCTACCTCACCGACCGGCGCCACCACATGATCATCTCCGGCGGGGTCAACATCTACCCGCAGGAAGCCGAGAACATGCTCGTGAGCCACCCGAAGGTGATGGACGCCGCGGTGTTCGGCGTGCCCGACGACGAGATGGGCCAGCGCGTCAAGGGCGTCGTGCAGACGGTCGATCCAGCCGACGCCACGGAGGCCTTCGCCGAGGAACTGTTGAGGTGGCTGCGGGATCGCCTGGCGCACTACAAGTGCCCGCGGTCGATCTCGTTCGAGGCGGAACTGCCGCGCACCGACACGGGCAAGCTCTACAAGCAGAGCCTGATCGAGAAGTACTCGGCGCCGGTCGGCTAGCCCGGTGCACACCGTCAACCTTGCCGAGCCTCCAGGGTCGACACCCCTCGGCGTGGTCGTCGCCTTCGGCGACTTGGGTGCGGTGCCCGCCGAATACTGGCTACAGCGAGCGACTTTCACGCTCGTCGAAGGACCGTGTGCGGATCGCCGGACGGTCTCGGTCGACTCGTTACCCGCCGCCCTCGACCAGCTCGGGGACCGGGTGGCGCGCTGGCCGCAGGCCGCCGCGGTGTGCGACGACGTGCTGCGCGCCGTCAACCCTGACGGGCCGGCGTTCCCCGGCGTCATCGCCGAGTCACTGGCCTACTCGACGCTGCAGTCCGGGCCGGAGTTCGCGCGCTGGTTGGCCGAGCGCGGACCCGCCACCGTGCCCGAGCTGCCCGATCCCGTAGTGGCCCAAAGGATTGGTGGCGTACTGTCGGTGCGATTCAACCGGCCCCAACGCCACAACGCGTTCTCCAGCGATGCCCGCGCCGCCCTGCTCGAGGCGCTCGACGTCGCCCTGCTCGACCCGTCGGTCACCGAGGTCGTGCTTGGAGGCAACGGCCCATCGTTCTGCAGCGGAGGCGATCTGGCGGAGTTCGGCAGTTTCGCCGATCCGGCCAGCGCACACTTGGCGCGCACGCGCCACAGCCCTGCCCTCGCGCTCGACGCGCTCACCATGCGGTTCCACGACGCGTGCCGAGCGGAGGTGCACGGTCAGGTGCTCGGCAGCGGCCTCGAGATGGCTGCGTTCTGCGGGCACGTGACGTGCCGCGCGGGCGCGAGGCTCGGATTACCCGAGCTGGCGCTGGGACTCATTCCCGGTGCGGGCGGCACGGTGAGCATCACCCGGCGCATCGGTCGTTGGCGCACGGCCTATCTGGTGCTCTCGGGCGTATTCATCGATCCGGCCACCGCGCTGGACTGGGGCCTCGTCGACTCCCTCTCCGAGTGATTTCGGCGCGCCATTCGGGGCTGAAACCCGAATACCGCGCCGAAATCGCAACCTAACTGGAGCGGCGGAGCGTCACCCGGTACGTGTACTGCTCGGGCAGGAAGTGGCTGACGGCCAACTCGACCGGCGTACCCGACGCATCGGAGTACAGCCGGTCGACGCGCAGCATGGGATGCCCCGGCATGCAGCCGACGCCGACCGCCACGGCATCGTCGGCCGGAGCCACCGTGATCGACTGGGCCGCTTCGGTGATGGAGTCGTCGAGATGTGGCTCGAGCAACGCGATCACGGTGCTCGTGCTGCTAGCGCCGTCCCGGAGCTCGGCCGCGTCGGCGACGAGCCGGGCCACGGGCTCGGGAAGGTGAACCCGGGTCACCACGAACGGAACGCCGTCGTGCAGCCTACGGAACGCGACGGAGTAGACGACGTCGTCGTCCAGTCGAAGCCGGCTGGCGGTTTCCACGTCGACCCGCCGGCGCAGCCCCGACAACACCTCCATCGTGGTGTCGTCCGACAGGCTCATCAGATCCTCGATGGAACCCAGCTGGCGAAGATACCTGCCCGATTCGTTTGCGTACGTGCCCCGGCCGGGGACGCGATACACCACGCCCTCGGCGACCAGGTCCTGGAACGCGCGGCGCACGGTCTGCCGCGACACCCCGTGCCGGGCCACCAGTTCGGACTCGGTGGGCAGCCGGGCACCGTCGCGATACCTACCCGCCGCGAGCTCGTCCCGAAGCTGTTGGCGCAGTGTCTGATACGCCGGGGCGGTACGCACCGTCAGATCCCGCCGCGAGCCACCAACTGCGCCGCGATGACGTTGCGTTGGATCTCGTTGGTGCCCTCCCCGACGATCATCAGCGGGGCGTCGCGAAAGTAGCGCTCGACGTCGTATTCGGTGGAGTAGCCGTAGCCGCCGTGGATGCGCACCGCGTTCAGGGCGATCTCCATCGCCACCTCGGAGGCGAACAGCTTGGCCATGCCTGCCTCCATGTCCGCACGCTCGCCGCTGTCATAGCGCTCGGCGGCGTGCAACGTCAGCTGTCGGGCGGCGGTCAGCTTGGTGGCCATGTCGGCCAGATAGTGACCGACGGCCTGGTGCTTCCAGATCGGCTGGCCGAAGCTCTCCCGCTCCTGTGCATACGCCAGCGCATCCTCCAGCGCCGCGGTGGCGACGCCGAGTGCCCGCGAAGCGACCTGAATGCGGCCGGTCTCAAGGCCTTTCATCATCTGCCCGAAACCCTTGCCTGGCACTCCACCCAACACGGCTGAGGCGGGAATCCGGTAGCCGTCGAACGACAACTCGCAGGACTCGACGCCCTTGTAGCCGAGCTTGGGCAGGTCGCGCGACACCGTGAGCCCGGGCCCGTGCTCGACGAGCACCACCGAGATACCGCGGTGTTTCGGTTCGGCATCGGGGTCGGTCTTGCACAGCAGCGCGATCAATGCGGACCGTCGCGCGTTGGAGATCCACGTCTTCGCGCCGTTGATGACGAGCTCGTCGCCATCGGGGCGCGCCGTCGTCGACATGTTCTGCAGGTCCGACCCGCCGCTGGGTTCGGTCAGGGCCATGGTGGCGCGCATTTCGCCCGTGGCCATCGCGGGCAGGTACTGCCGCTTCTGCTCGTCGGTGCCGAACAGCGTGAGCAGCTTCGCGACGACGGTGTGCCCGCCCATCGCCCCGGCCAGGCTCATCCAACCGCGGGCCAACTCCTGCGTGACGAGTACGTAGCAGGGGGTGGACACCGGCGTTCCACCGAACTCCTCGGGCACGGCCAGTCCGAAGATTCCGATGCGCTTCATCTGCTCGATCCACGCCTCGGGGTAGGTGTTGGCGTGTTCGACCTCGCGCACCGTGGGCTTCACGTCGCGGTCGATGAAGGCCCGTACGGTCTCCACCAGCATGGTTTCTTCATCGTCTAGTCGCATATGTACGGCCATATTGACACGCCGAACGCAATACTGCCAGCATGTGAACCTGTGACTTTGTACGGCCAAATCTCCGGTGGACCCTACTTCGACGATCTCGAGGTCGGACAGGTCTTCGACACCGCGCCCGCGATGACACTCACCGCCGGTGCGGCCGCCGTGCATCAGTCGATCCTCGGGGACCGGATGCGGCTGCCCCTCGACCACGAGCTGAGCCGCGCCGTGACGGGTTCACCCGCGGCGATCGCTCATCCGGCGCTGGTGTGCGACGTCGCCATCGGTCAGAGCACGCTGGTCACCCAACGCGTCAAGGCCAATCTGTTCTACCGCGGATTGTGGTTTCACCGCTTTCCCCTGCTGGGCGACACGGTCCGCACCACGACGGAAGTGGTTGGCCTCAAGCAGAACTCCGCGAAGTCGGGGCGGGCGCCCACGGGGTTGGCTGCGTTGCGCATGACCACCGTCGACCAGGACGACCGGCTGGTGCTCGACTTCCACCGCTGCGCGATGCTTCCGCTCAGCGAAGGCGCGCTCGATACCGGACACGACGACGACCTCTCGACCGTCGGCACCGACATGTCCGCCCCCGCGGATCCGACGAGGCACTGGGACGCCGGGGTTTTCCGCGCCCGCGTCCCCGGACCCCACTTCGACGCCGAACTGAAGGGCACCGTGATCCAGACCACGGCGGACGTGGTCAGCAGTGCCCCGGAGCTTGCCAGACTGACCTTGAACATCGCTGCTACACATCATGATTCACGCATGAGCGGGCAGCGCCTAGTCTACGGCGGCCACACCATCGGCCTGGCCCTGGCCCAGGCGAGTCGCGTGCTGCCCAACCTCGTCACCGTGCTGGGCTGGGAGTCCTGCGACCACACCGGGCCGGTGCACGAGGGCGACACGTTGTACAGCGAGGTGCACGTCGAGGCCGCCACGCCCTTGACGGGCGGGCGCGGAGGCGCGCTGCGACTGCGATCGCTCGTCTACGCGGCCGGCGAGGACCGGCAGGTACTGGACTGGAGATTCACCGCCCTACAGTTCTAACTGCACGATCCGACGCCGTCGCCGGGGCGGCTCGGCAACAATGGTCGGCGTGGACGCGGTCGAGGATTGGGGCGCAACCGGCCTCGCCTACCTGACCGGCGCTCCCACGGGACCTGCCGACTTCTCCCGCGCCGCCGTACTCGGCCACGCGCGTCTGGCGGCCGAGTCCTATCGGAGTGCTACCGGCGTCGACGTCGACGCCGCCACGCTTCTGGCCGGTCGGGCGGGGCTCCTTGGTCTGACCCGCGGTGGGCGAGCATCGGCCGGCGGGGCCAGCCGATTGTTCGCGGCCCGCGACGGCTGGTACGCGCTGACCCTGTCCCGGCCGGACGACGTCGACGCGGTACCGGCTCTGGTCGAGTCCGTCGGCCCGCCCGCCGATCCATGGCAGGCGGTGCAGTCCTGGGCCGCCGGCCGCAGCGCCGCCGAGGTGGCCGAACGGGCCCGGCTGCTCGGCCTACCCACCGCGGTGCTGGGGGAGACCCGGGCTGCGCCGGTGATCGAACGGCAGGTCGGTGACCGCGCCGCACCCCGCGGTCCCTCCGGCCTGCTGGTGGTGGACATGTCCTCGATGTGGGCAGGCCCGCTGTGTGGCCAACTCCTGGCCCGCGCAGGCGCAATCGTGGTGAAGGTCGAGAGCCGCGCGCGGCCCGATGGCACCAGATCGGGATCGCCGGCCTTCTTCGACTGGATGAACAGCGGAAAGCTCTCTTACTCCGTTGATTTCGACCAGCCGCACGGCTTGCGCGCCCTGCTCGCCGTCGCCGACGTGGTCCTGGAGTCCTCGCGTCCCGCGGCGCTTCGACAGCGTGGCCTCGGCGCAGCGGACGTGGCGGCCACGCCGGGACGGGTGTGGCTGCGGATCACCGGCCACGGCGCCGGGGGAGCGCAAGGGAGCTGGGTGGCCTTCGGCGACGACGCCGCGGTGGCAGGCGGGCTGGTCGGGACCGACGGGCGTGGCCCGGTGTTCTGCGTCGACGCCATCGCCGACCCGCTCACGGGCCTACACGCCGCGCTCTCGGTGACCGAGTCGTTGGCTCGCGGTGGGGGCGAGGTGTTGGACGTTGCGATGGCGGGAATCGCCGCGACCTATGCGCACCTGCCGACGGCTCCGAGTGACGGCGGCCGCCCTGCGCTGCCTCCGCGGCCACCCCCACCGTCACCCCCGGCGGCCGCACTGGGCGAACACAACGTGCGCGTCGAGCGCCTGATCCACGAGAAGGGCCTCACTCCATGCTGATTCAACGCGCAACCCTGTTGGACGGAACCGTGGTCGACATCCGCACCGGCCACCACATCCGCGAGGTTGCCGAGCGGCTGGCCCCGGCGCCAGGCGAGGACGTGCTCGATGTCGCGCACGCCACCGTCATCCCCGGACTGCACGATCACCACGTCCACTTGCATTCCGCTGCAGCGGCATTGACCTCGGTGCGCGTCGGGCCGCGGGAGGTTGGCGACCGTGAATCGCTCCACCGGGTGCTCGCCCGCGCCACCGTCGGCGAGGACGGTTGGATCAGAGCCGTCGGCTATCACGAGGCCGTCGCAGGCCCACTCGACCGCCACGCGCTCGACGGCCTGTCGCCCGCCGTACCTGTGCGCGTGCAACACCGCAGTGGGGTGCTGTGGACGCTCAACTCGGCCGGGCTCGCCCGCGTCGGACTACCCGATCACCCCGACGGGCAGCTGCGCAGCGCCGACCCGCATTGGTCGGATACGTTGCAGCGCCATGAATCTGGACTCGCGGAGGTCAGCCGCCAGCTCGCGGCCTACGGCGTCACCGGGGTCACGGACGCCACCCCGGATCTCGGAATCGAGGACGTGGTCAAGTTCGCGGAAGCCCACAGGTACGGGGAGCTCCTGCAGCATGTGCACTGCCTGGCGCCGGGGAAGCGCATCCTGCACGACGACGGACTCGATCTCGAGGCGCTGACCGAGTGGATCGGTGACCGCCACGACGACGGCGCCCCGGTGGCCGTGCATTGCGTCACCGCGGCGCAACTCGTCGTGACGATCGCGGCACTGCAGGCGGCGGGAACGCGGGCGGGCGACCGCATCGAGCACGCCGCCGTCGTGCCCAAGGATTGCCTGCCCGAACTGGCCGCGCTCGGTGTCATGGTGGCGACGCAGCCGAACTTCATCGCCGAACGAGGGGACCAGTACCTCACCGACGTGCCCCACGACGAGCACGCGTTGCTGTGGCGGGTGGCGTCCCTGCTCGAAGCCAAGGTGCCGGTGGTGATGTCGACCGACCTGCCGTTCGGTGACGCAGATCCGTGGGCGGCCATGCGCGCGGCCGTGCACCGTAGCACCGGCTCTGGCGCGGTACTCGGAGCCGACGAACGCATCACCGCGCTCGCCGCGCTGACGATGTTCCTCGGCTCGCCCGAGCATCCGACGAAACCGCGTTCCGTCGAGCCAAGCCAGCCTGGTGATCTGTGCGTACTCGCCGCGTCGCCCGCCGAGGTGTTGGCTGATCTCGACTCGGCGATGGTCGACACGACCATGGTCGACGGTTGCGTCGTTCCTGGTCCGGACTAGCCGTCATCCCACCGGCGACGGGTAGGTGTGATGGAGCACTTCACGTTCGGCCGTAACAACGGACTCCGCGTCTCGGCCTCAAGCTCGCCGCCGGATCCTCCGCGACGCTGGGTGGCGAGGACTTCAGGCGTCCGCCGTTTCCCTCTGCACGAGCGCGTGCCGCAGGAAGTCGACTTGCTTGGCGAAGAACGCCTGTGACACTTGCGCTTTCGCGGCAACTCCGTCGAACCCGTGGAACGCGCCTGGGACCACCTCGACGTCACATGGCACGCCAGCCGCCTGGAGCCGCTCGGCATAGACGAGGTCCTCGTCGTGGAACAGGTCCGCGGTCCCCACCCCGATCCACGCCGGAGCCAGCCCGCTGAGGTCGTCGTGCCGGGCAGGGACGGCGATGTTCCGGTCGGCGTCCCCGAGATAGCACGACCAGCCCCACCTGTTGCTCGCCCGCGACCACAGCCGGTGCTTCGAGTCGTCGGTGCCCACCGCATGGCCCGATCGGTCGTCGAGCATCGGGTACACCAACAGCTGAGCCGCCAGGTTCACCTCGCCGCGATCGCGGGCCAGCAGGGCGAGTGCGGCAGCCAGGCCGCCACCCGCGCTGGCCCCGCCGATGGCGACGCGATCCGGGTCGACCGCCGGTAACCCAGCGAGCCACGTCAGTCCTGCGTAGCAGTCTTCGAGTGGGGCCGGAAAGGGGTGCTCTGGCGCGAGGCGGTAGTCGACGGACGCCACCGTGACACCGAGTTGGCGCGCGAAGCGACGGCAGATTACGTCGTCCTGGGTAGCGCTACCCAGCACGTACCCACCGCCATGAATCCACACCAAGCCCGGCCCGGCGCCGGTCCCGCTGGGTGGCCGGTGCAACCGCACGCCGACGCCAGACGACAAGGTCAGCACCTCGATGTCGTCGGCGGCGCGGCGGTCCATGAGTCGCGTCGCCCCGCGGAGCAGGGGCAGGGTGTACGGGGTCACCATCGAGCGGGGGCTGAACCGCGCTGCGCTGCGCAGGTCCGGATGAAAGTCAGACACGCGCCCGACCCTACGCGCGGCAGTGTCTGGCGATCACCGCAGCACCGCACGAACCGATCCACCTGTGCCGCGTCCTGCTTTGAGTAGGTCACGCTGTCGACCTGGTTGCCGTGGTCGTCGAGCAACACCAGATTGCCGCCGTCGTTGCCCAACTGAACGCCTCCGCCGTCGAGCACCACGACCGCCGACGCGCCTCCGTCGAGGATGACGTCGAGCTTGGTCTCCCTTCCATTGCGGTCCACCAGCCGCCACCCATGAACGGTGGTCGTCGTGGTCGCCGCGTTGCCGATCACGACAGCTTCGTGACCGGGATCGGCGCCGACTGGGTTCAGTAGCGCCCTTTCCAGGTACGCCGCCGACGACGTCAGTGGACTGGGTGTGCCCGGGTGTCCGGGTACCACCGTTCGAGACAGTGGCTGCGCGTCCGGAACGGCGTCACCCGAAGCGTCGGTCGGGATCCGTTGAGTCTGGAAGGCCAAGAACACCCCGACGACCCGATCGGGGAAGGCCAGCAGCACGCCTCCGTCGTGAAAGACCCCGTTGTCGTTGGCGAACGCGCCGGTGTTGCCTTGATTCATGTGGATGTCATGGATTCCGTGCAGCCCGTCGGTGTTGCCGAAGTCGAGGTCGATCTTCTTGTGAAGGTTTCGATCGAACTTCGCGCCGAACACGAAGAGCTCGCCTCCGGCGGCCTTGCACTGGTCGAGATACAGGATCAAGAGGTCCTGTAGGTCGTCGGCGTTGGCGTTGCCCGACGGTGGCAGCACGCGACCCCGCGCGAAGTCGAACAGAGGTGCCTTCACGTAGTCCAAGCACTGCGCGTAATTCGCCGTGGGTCGCGAAAAGCCCGTCGGCAATGAATTCAGATCATCCACGATGGGATGACTCGCGAGCGGATCGACGACCCAGAACACCACGTCGCTGCCGTCGCTGGATTCGACGTTGACCGCCACCTGCCATGGCTGGCCGGTTGCGTCGAGAACACGTATCTGTAGGTGTGGCGTGCCACCGCCGCCCTCCCGAGCGGTGCGGTCCGGTCGCGCACGCAGCACCCCGTAGTCGAGACTCATCTTCGCTTCCCCGTTCCTTTGCGCCGGTTCCGGCGCACTTGGTCCGTACGGCGGGCCGGCACGTGTCAACCGCGCTTTCGAGTCCGAAACCCGTTGGGCGGCATCATGTTCGATCCTTCGTCGAATGGGTTCAGCGTAGCCTCGGACGGGTCGACGCGACATGAGTAGTCGAGTACTCGAATCGGAGCGGACGCCGTCCGCACGGGTGCCGCTGTGACCGGTTCCGGACCCGTCGTGAGCACGTCGTCAGGCGTTGACGCGATCCTCGACGACAGGGTCAATCGCGATCATTGAGCATCGCCTCGAACGCGACGCGATCCCCGCGGTAGAGCGAGCGGACCACCTCGATGGGCCGATCCTCGGTGTCCAGCGACCGGCGGTTCAGCCGCAGCATGGACCGCCGAACTGATCGACCTCTGAGAGGAGTCCGATGCGCCGACGCTGAACTTCCTGACACGCGGAATCTCACGCTGGCATCCGATCAACCCGCGTCCACCAACGCGCGATCACAACTTGATGAGAGCCGGGATCCGACCCGAAAGCTAGGACGTCACGGGGCTGGCGGTGGCGGTGCAAAACCCGGCAGCGTGATCGGCGCCATGCCGGGGATCTCGATGACGCCCGGCTGAGGCCCGGCAGGCTCGGTGGGCTCGAGGACGGGTCCGGGCGGCGGTCCCAGCGCAGGCGAAGCGCCGGGTGACGGCGGCGCCGACGTGACCGTCGGGGTCGGTTCAGTGCTGGACGGTGCAGGAGCCGGGCTGGAGGCGGACGGCGAAGGACCGGGTGACCCCTGGGTGATCGGCGTCAGGGGCTCGCCGTACACCGGTGGCGGGGTGGGCGCGGTAACCGTCGGAGGCGGTGGCGGGGGCGGCGCGGTAGCCGTCGGAGGTGGAGGTGGAGGTGGAGGTGGAGGCGGGGGTGCAGGTGGAGGCGGAGGCGCGACGGGCGCCCGGTCACCGGGCGACGTGCCCTTGACGCTGCCGACGAGCGACTTCAGCCCAGCCTCGGACGGCGACACCAGGCCACAGGCGACCTGGCGGCTGCCCGCGTCCCAGCTGGCCTGCGCCACCGCGCCGTAGTTCAGCACCAGGCCCGTGGTCTGCAGCGGAGCGGGGGCGACGTAGGCCTCGGTGGCACGGGTGCACCCGTCCCTGACGAACGCGTCCTGCTCGGGGCCGGTCGGCATGGCGCCGGGGAACCGGTCGGACAGGTTGACCGAGCCGGTGATCTCGACGGCGTGCGCAGTGGCGCAGTCCACGGGGAGCTCGTTCGACCTGTTGGTGGCCGGGTCCAGGCCCAGGCACGTCCCAGCCGGCCATACCTTTGATTGGTCGAGCTCGGCGACTTGGCGCTTGAACGGGACCGGCTTGCCTCCTGCGCCGAGTAATTCCAGTCCGCATAAGAGGTTTCGGTCACCGGTCGGCTTCCCCGCGGTGTCGCCGGCCCACAGCACGCTGATGGTGAACTTGCTATTGGGGTCGTACCGCCGACCGAGGTACTGGCGCACCGCGGCCTGGCACGGTTCACCGAAGTTGGTCATGTCGACGGCCTTGGCGACCTCGAACATGTGGTCGTCGCGGCACTGCACGAACGACGGCTTGTCGGGTGCGTCGGCGGGCCAGCTCAGGCAGGTGCCGGTATGGGCATTGCTGAACACGACGCCCGCGCGGCTGTCCTCACTGAGCGCTTCCCGGGTGTCCGGCGTCGCCGTCAGCAGCTGGATGACGCCGCCGATGAGCAGTCCGACCAGGGCCAGGCCCAGCGCCGCGCGCCGGTTCGCATGGGGGCTGCGTTCACACGAATTCGCTGGGACGGTGGTCGGGAGTGGTCCAGAGCGGTCCACGAGCGCGGCCACGACCGTGTCGAGATCGCCCGTATCGTCGGTCGGCGCCGACGACGAGTACTTCATCATCGTCAAGGACGCCGCCCCGCGCTCAGCGTAGGTCGGTTAGCTGCGACGACGTGCGGGCCGAGTTTGCTAGCCACGACCATAAAGCCTTGCACAGGCGCGCTCATTGCGCTACGTAGACCACCAGACGGCTCCTCATCCGTGGCCTGGCCGTTACTTGAGCAGCGGGTCGCGCGGAAGGCCGAGAATGCGCTCCGCGATGGTGTTGCGGGTGATCTCCGACGTGCCGCCCGCGATCGTCATGGCGCGGTTGGCGAGGTAGGCCTGCGCCACCTGTTGGGCCTGACCCACGACCGCGGCCGACCCGGCGAGTTCCATGCCGAGCTCGGTCAGCCGCTGGCACTGCTCGGCGACCAACAGCTTGGTCACGTTCCCCTCCGGTCCCGGTTCGGCGCCCGCGATGGCACGGGTCACCCGGCGCAGGTTCAGCAGGCGCAGGGTGTGGCCCTCCGCGATCACCTCGCCGGCCTGGCGGACGTGTGCGGCGGCGGTCTCCGCGGAGGCGCTGTCGAGCAGCTTGATCAGGTCGTCGGCAGCGAATCCGGTCGGTGCCCCCGAACCTCCGCCGATCGAGATCCGTTCATTGCCGAGCGTGGCCCGCGCGACCAGCCAGCCGCGGTTGACGTCGCCGACGACGTCGCCGTCCGGCACGAAGACGTCGTCGAAGAACACCTCGTTGAAGTGGGCGTGTCCGGTGATCCCACGCAACGGGTTCACCGTGACCCCGGGCGCCTTCATGTCGACGGCCATCATCGTCACGCCTGCGTGCTTCGGAGCGTCGGGGTCGGTGCGCACGGTGGCGAGTCCCCACTGGCATTCGTGGGCGAGGCTGGTCCACACCTTCTGGCCGGTGATCCGCCAGCCCCCTTCGACCTTCTTGCCCGACGTGCGGACCGCCGCCGCGTCCGACCCCGCACCCGGTTCGGAGAACAGCTGGCACCACATCACCTGGCCGCGCAACACCGGCTCGACCCACCGGTCCCGCTGGTCGTCGTTGCCCGCCTGGGCAATGGTGAGCGTGACCCAGCCGGTGATGCCCATGTCGGGTCGTTCGACCCCGCTGAATTCCTCCTCGATCACCAGCTGTTCGAGCACTCCGGCCGCCTTCCCCCACGGGGTGGGCCAGTGCGGCACCAGGTAACCGGAGTCGACCAGGAAGTCGCGTCGCTGTTCCTTCGGAAGCGACCGCAGCGTCGCCACCGCGTCGCGCGCGGCCGTGCGAAATGCCTCGGCTTCCTCGGGCAGGGCGAACGACGCGCCGTGCGACTGGCCGGTGCGTTGACCTTCGACCACGTCGAACAGCGGGTCGGCGCCGTCGCCCATGATCGCGGCGAGCGTGCGGGCCCGACGCAGGTACATGTGGGCGTCGTGTTCCCAGGTGTAGCCGATGCCGCCGTGCAGCTGAATGTTGCACTGCGCGTTGCGAATCTGCGTGCGAATCGCGTGTGAGGCAGCCACCGCCGCGACGAACCATGCGCTGTCCAGGTCGTCGGCCCGCGCCGCGTCCCAGGTGGCAGCCGTGGTCTGCTCGGCGTCGACGAGCATGTTGGCCGCATGGTGCTTGACGGCCTGGAACGTACCGATCGTGCGGCCGAACTGCTCGCGCACCTTCGCATACTCGACGGACATCTCCATTGCAGCCCAACTGATTCCGACCGCCTCAGCGGAACCCAGGATGCGCAGGACCGTGCGCGCCCGACGGGCCGCGCCGCGCAGTACCCGGTGCTCGGGCACGGCGACGTTGCGCAGCGCGACCGAGCCAATGCTGCGCGTCGTGTCCATCGACGACAGGGCCGTCACCGTCACTCCCTCGGCGTCCGCATCGACGACGATGGCGTCGTCACCGGCGACCAGCACCAGCACCGAGGCGTCGGGCGCTCCCAGCACCGCGGGGCTCTCCCCGGTCACCACCAGGTCGGATCCGACGACGATGCTGCCGGACAGGCCCAGCGCGCCGACGGTGGATCCGTCGGCCAGCCCGGGAAGTAGCTGCGCCCGAACGGAATCCGGGGCGCAGCGATCGATCACGGCCCCAGCGGCCACGGTCGGGAGGAAGGGACCCGGGCACAGTTCGCGGCCCTGCGCCTCGAGCACCACGGCCAGTTCGGACAGACCGAATCCAGAACCGCCATGCTCCTCGGCGACGGCTAACCCCTGCCAGCCGAGCTGCGCTGCGGCCGCCCAGATGTCGACCGGATGGGTGGACCCACCGGGGTCGAGCGTGGCCCGTGCCGCGGCGCGGCTGTTCAACCGCGCCAGCTGGCCCCTCGCCGAATCGGCGAGTGCCCGGTGTTCGTCCGTAATGGCTAGCGCAGAGTTGCCCAGAGAAATGCCCACGACCTCACATAACCACCGACGGGCACCCGCCGTATCTGTGATTGAGGTCACAATCCGACACCTTGTAGACAACTTCGCCGGATTGTCGACTACCGACGAGTAGCGGGGGTACGCTCGCGCGATGACGGCTCGACCGGACACCCGGTACCCCGGACCGACCCTGACCACCCGCGTGAAGTGGTTGCTGGACGCAAGTCCGTCGGACTACCTGTTGGCGCTCAGCGTGGCCTCCACGTCACTGCCGGTGATCGGCAAGCACCTTGAGCCACTTGGTGGTGCGACGGCGATGAGCATCTGGGGCGTTCGCCACATGCCCGACTTACTCGGCGCCGCAGTCAAGTCCTGGTTCACCCCGGGGATTGCCGAGGTGCGCAAGCAGGATCGCGACAAGACCAACGAAGTGGTGCATTCCGCACTGCGCGGCGTCGTGTCTCCCGAGGCGCTCGACGTCGAGTGGCCGGCGCCCGACTCCACGCCCCCGGTCTGGAAGGCATTCGAGCACCGCCGCAACGTGTATCGGAGTTCGGTGCGCTACGGCGACCATCCCTCGCAGTTGCTCGACGTGTGGCGGTCGAAGGCCCTGCCCACGCAGCCGGCGCCCGTGATGATCTTCCTACCTGGCGGTGCATGGGTGCACGGAAGCCGGATCCTGCAGGGCTACGCACTGATGTCCCACTTGGCGGAGCTGGGCTGGGTGTGCCTGTCCATCGACTACCGGGTGGCGCCAAATCATGCATGGCCCCAACACATCACCGACGTCAAGACCGCGATCGCGTGGGCTCGGGCCAACGTCGACAAGTTCGGCGGTGACCGCGACTTCGTGGCGATCGCAGGTACCTCGGCCGGCGGGCATCTCGCCGCGCTGGCGGGGCTGACGCCCAACGACGCCGAATACGATGCTCCGCTGCCGGAGGGCTCGGACACGTCGGTGGACGCGGTCGTCGGCATCTACGGCCGCTACGACTGGGAGGACCGCTCTACGCTCGAGCGGGCACGGTTCGTCGACTTCCTCGAGCGCGTCGTGGTGAAGCGCAAGATCACCAAGCGCCCGGAACTGTTCCGCAAGGCGTCGCCGACCGCACGCGTCCACGCCGACGCCCCGCCGTTCCTGGTGCTCCACGGCTCGGGGGACACCGTCATCCCGGTCCAGCAAGCCCGCGACTTCGTGGAGAAGCTGAAGGGCGTGTCCCGGTCGGCGGTCAGCTACGCCGAACTGCCTGGCGCCGGGCATGGCTTCGACATGACCGACGGGGCGCGCACCGGATCAGCGGCCACGGCAATCGGGTTGTTTCTCAACCAGGTTCGCCGAAATCAGAGTTTGGTCGGGGCGAAGCAGGTTATATAGCCTCCGAGGCTGGACGCTCGTCGGCGGGTCTCGAATGGTCCTCGCGCACGTGCTCGTGGAGGAGGCGACCGAGTGAAGCGGCTCAGCGGTTGGGACGCGGTACTGCTGTACAGCGAAACACCGACGGTGCACATGCACACCCTGAAGCTCGCGGTCATCGACATATCCGAGGTCAAGGGCAGGCAGTTCGGCGTCGAAGAGTTTCGTCAAGTCATCCACGGCAGGCTGCACAAGCTCGATCCGTTCCGCTACGAGCTCGTGGACATTCCGTTCAAGTTCCACCATCCGATGTGGCGGGAGAACTGCGAGGTCGACCTCGAGTACCACGTGCGCCCTTACCGGGTCGACGCCCCCGGCGGCAGACGGGAGCTCGACGAAGCCGTCGGCAAGATCGCCAGCACCTCACTGGACCGCTCCAAACCCTTGTGGGAGATGTACTTCATCGAGGGCTTGGCGAACGGCCGGATCGCCGTGCTCGGCAAGATCCACCACGCGCTCGCCGATGGCGTGGCGTCGGCGAACCTGTTGGCACGCGGCATGGACCTGCAGGCCGGCCCCGGCGACCGCGACTCGTACGCAACCGATCCCGCGCCCAGCCGCCCCGAGTTGGTGCGCACCGCGTTCGCCGACCACATGCGCCAGATTGGCAGGCTGCCCGGGGTGGTGACATACACCGCCAAGGGGCTGAACCGGGTGCGCAAGAGCACGAAGAAGCTGTCGCCCGAACTCACCCGGCCGTTCACGCCACCGCCCAGTTTCATGAACCACATGGTGGACGGGGAACGGAAGTTCGCGACGACGACGCTGGCGCTCGCCGACGTCAAGCAGACGGCCAAGCACCTGAACGTCACCATCAACGACATGGTGCTCGCAATCTCGTCGGGGGCGTTGCGCAAGCTCTCCCTGAAGTACGACGGACACGCCGACCATCCGCTGTTGGCCTCCGTCCCAGTCAGTTTCGACTTCTCGCGAGAACGCATCTCGGGCAACCGCTTCTCCGGCGTGATGATGGTGGTACCCATCCAGCTGGACGATCCGCTTGCGTGCGTGCAGGCCGTGCACGACGCCGCGGTGGACGCCAAGGAGGCCCACCACCTGATGGGGCCGGAACTGGTCAGTCGGTGGTCGGCGTACTTCCCGCCTGCTCCCGCCGAGGCGCTGTTCCGTTGGCTTGCAGGCAAGGACGGGCAGAACAAGGTACTGAACCTGCCCATCTCCAACGTGCCCGGCCCGCGCGAGCCCGGTCGCGTCGGCGGTGCGTTGGTCACCGAGATCTACTCGGTGGGACCGCTCACCACCGGCAGCGGGCTCAACATCACGGTGTGGAGCTACGTCGACCAACTCAACGTGTCGGTGCTGTCCGACGGTGCAACATTGCGGGACCCGCATGAACTGACTGACGCGATGAGGGTGGCGTTCGTCGAGATCCGGCGTGCGGCAGGGCTTTCCGAGGAGCTGACCGTCGTCGAGAGTGCGATGGCGCAGTAGGCGCTAGCCGCGTTTGGCCTTGACCCAGTCCAGGAAGTGCGCCACGGCGGTCGCCGTGAAGTGACCGTGTGGCGATCCGAAGAAGTCGAACGCGTGTTGAGCATGCGGTATCTCCGAGTACACGACGACCTCGTCCGACTTCTCCGAGAGCGCGGCCACGAACTCGCGGCCCTCGCCCACCGGGATGATGGAGTCGTCTTCGCCGTGCAGCACGAAGAACGGTGGCGCATCGGGTCGCACCTTGGTGATCGGTGACGCGTCCAGGTAGTCCTGCCGGTTCTCGGCGAACCGCTTCTTGACGATGAAGCGCTGCAGGGTCCCGATGAACTCGGGGCGTCCCGAGCCCTCCCTGCTGAACCAGTCGTAGCGGCCATAGATCGGCACTGCGGCCACTACCGAGGTGTCGGCGTCCTCGAAGCCCGGCTGCCACTCCGGCTCGTTCGGTGTGAGCGCCGCGAGCGCGGTGAGGTGCCCGCCGGCCGAACCGCCCGTGATCGCCACGAAGTCCGGATCTCCTCCGTACTCGGCGATGTGCTCCTTGACCCAGGCCAGGGCGCGCTTGACGTCCACGATGTGCGCGGGCCACGTGTTGCGGGGACTGACCCGGTACGCGATCGACACGACCACCCAGCCGCGTTCGGCCATGTGACTCATCAACGGATACGCCTGTGGGCGCCGCATCCCGATCGCCCATGCCCCGCCGGGGACCTGCAGGATCACCGGGGCCTTCCCGTCCTTGGGCAGATCGCCGCGGCGCCAGATGTCGGCGACGTTCGCCCGGTGCGGGCCGTAGCGGACGATGTCGGCCTTCCTCACGTACTGGCGGCGCGACCACGACGTGCGGATCACCCCGCCAGGCCGTCGCCTGCGCTCCTCCGCCGCGACGGCTTCGTAGTCCTCGCCGAGCGCCTCGCGCAGCGGGTTCTCGAAGAACGGCTGCGACTGTGCGTTGCGCCGGTACAGGTAACCGAGCATGCCCCAGGAGACGGCCGTCAGCGCGAGCGCGATGCGGCCACGGGTGCCCTTGAAGTCGCCCCGCAGTCCGCGGCGAAGCGCGTCGAGCATCGACGCGCCAGCCACCACGGGAGCGGCCTCGCCGGTGGGCCAGCCCAAGAAGAACACCGGAATCGTGATGTAGCCGTCCCGGCCCAGTGGCTGAATGGCGTTCGCGGCATTGGCTACCTCCGCGACGGCGCGGAGTAGCGGGTACCGCCGCTTACGCTTGATCATCGGCGGAATCGAGAAGCGCTTGAAGCTCACGTCGAACGATTTTGCCAGTGATGCTGCGGGGCAATTCGTCCAGCACCGTGATCGACCGCGGCACCTTGTAGTTGGCCAGGTTCGCGCGCACGTGATCCTTCAGCGCATCTTCAGTCGCGGCAGTCCCCTGATCGAGCACGACGAACGCGGCCAGGCGCTGGCCGTACTGTGCGTCGTCCACACCGAGCACCGCGGCCTCGGCCACGTCGGGGTGGGTGGCGAGCGTCTTCTCCACCTCGATCGGGTACACGTTCTCGCCGCCGGAGACGATCATCTCGTCGTCGCGGCCCACGACGAACAGGCGGCCCGCGGCGTCGACGTATCCGACGTCGCCGGAGGACATGTAGCCGTCGTGGAAGTCCTTGGTGGCCCCCGAGGTGTACCCGTCGAACTGCGTCGAGTTGCGCACGTAGATGGTGCCCACCTCGCCGGTCGGCAACTCGCCCAACTCCGCGTCGAGGATGCGGATGTCGGTGCCCTCGGCGGGCCTGCCCGCCGTGTCGGGCGCCGCGCGCAGATCCTCAGGGGTGGCCGTCGCGATCATGCCGGCCTCGGTGGCGTTGTAGTTGTTGTATATGACGTCGCCGAACTGGTCCATGAACGCGGTCACCACGTCGGGGCGCATCCGCGAACCGGAGGCGGCGGCGAAGCGAAGTGACTTGCCGCTGTAGCGGTTTCGCACGGCGTCTGGCAGCTCCATGATGCGGTCGAACATGACCGGCACGACGCACAGTCCGGTAGCACGGTGGGTGTCGACGAGCGCGAGCGTGGCTTCGGGGTCGAACTTGCGGCGGGTCACGACGGTGCAGGCCATCGACGCGGCGAACGCCAGCTGCGAGAAGCCCCAGGCGTGGAACATCGGCGCGACGACGACGGTGACTTCCTCAGTGCGCCAAGGGGTTCGGTCGAGGATCGCCTTGAGCGTCTCGGGTCCGCCGCCAGAGTGGCTGGCGCCCTTGGGTGTTCCGGTGGTGCCCGACGTCAGCAGGATCGTGCGCGACTTGCTGCTCGCCCGGTCGGGCTGTGCGCCGAGGTGCGAGCGGATCAGCTTCTCGACGGTGCGTCCTTCCGCAGCGGTATCCGTCCAGGCCAGGACCCGCACCGTGTCGGGTGCGTCGACCAATGCGCGGTCGACGGTGGCGGTGAACTCCTCGTCGTAGATCACCACGTCGGCGCCCTCGCGGGCTACCACCTCGGCCATCGCGGGACCCGCGAATGAGGTGTTGAGCAGCAGCACGTCGGCGCCGATCCGGTTGGCTGCGATCAGGGCTTCGACGAACCCGCGGTGGTTGCGCGCCATGATCCCGATGACCATCCGAGCCGCCCCGCCGGCCTTGGGCTTGGGCTCGACGGGCAGCGACTGTAGGGCTGCGGCGAGGGCGTCCGCGCGTTCGTCGATTTCGCGATAGGTCAGCGTACCGAGCTCGTCGACGAGTCCAGGGCGGTCCGGGCATCGTTGCGCCGCGGCCGCGAAACCCGAAGTGATGCTCATGTTCTCGCGCGCCATCGCGGCGGCGATGCGCACGTACTTGTCAGGGCGCAGGGGTGCGATCACGCCGGCCCGCACCATGGTGGTCACCAATCCGAGCGCACCGGTCAGTCGGTCGGTGAGCGCCATGGTCAGCCGAGCACCGGGAGCTTGCGTTCCTTGGCGAGCGCGTCGAGCGCCTTCTGCATGACGTGCCGGACGTGGGCGTCGACTTCGTCGACGTCGGGGTCCTCGCCGAACTCCGCGACGATGTCGATGGCGGGGAGCACCTGGGTGACGATCTTGGTGGGCAGTGGCAGGTTCACCGGGAGCACGGCCGAGAGTCCGAAGGGGAAGCCGAACGAGATCGGAAGGATCTTGGCGCGCAACAGCTTGTCCAGCCTCAGCGCCTTGGCGACGGAGCTCGCCGCGGGTGAGGTATACCTGGCCCTCCTGCCCGCCGATCGACACCGACGGAACGATGGGGACGCCTGCGTTGAGCGCGGCCCGCACGTAGCCCGTGCGGCCACCGAAGTCGATGGTGTTCCGCGACATCGTCGGTCGGTAGACGTCGTAGTCACCGCCGGGAAACACGATGACGACGCCGCCGGTCCGCAGGGCCTCGTCGGCGTTCTCGTGGTTGGCGGGGATGAACCCGGTCTTCTTGAAGAAGTCGGCGGTGGGGCCGACGAAGATCAGATCGAAGCCGAGCGTGTAGACGGGCCGGTCGTAGCCGTACTTCTCGTAGAAGTCGGTCGCGAACACCGGAACGTCCATCGCGAACAGTCCCCCCGAGTGATTGGAGACGACGAGCACGCCACCGGGTGGAACGTTGTCCAACCCGCGGACCTCCGCGCGGTGGTAGCCCTTGATCAGTGGACGGAGCAGGCCGATCACCTTCTCGGTCAGGCTCGGATCCCACTTGGTGACCTCTGATGGTTCGCGGTCGGTCGTGGCCATGGCTCCCCCTGCGCAAATTGGAACGTGTTCTAGTTTGAGGGTACCGGGGCCAGCGCCGCCTGGGAAATTCCGTGTTCGAGCTCACGAGCTCCGCCCTCGGTCGGACGGGCGGTGCTCGCCGTCGCGAGGCTCGATGGGTTCGGCGGTCAGCGGCTCGCCCGCAGGTGCTCGCTCGACACCCGGATTCACCTTGGGCGATGCCGACGTTGCTCAGATCGTGGCGATGAATTCAGTCGTGTAGAACTCGGCAGGCGTTTGAGAGTTCGCCGCTGGGCGTTCGACGGCGACCCACGCGCCGGTCTTCCCGGACGCGACCGGGCCCTGCAGCGTGACGGAACCCGCGCCTGTGCCGTCGGTGGTCAGGCCGCCGGCGATGACGCCGGGGTCGCCCGGTGCGCAACCGATGGACGCGCGGGGCATCTGGATGACCCGAACGTTGTACGACGTGTTGGGCAGGGCGGTGGCCATGTCGACCTTCGCGACCATGCTTCCGTCGCCGGCTGGGCCGACGTAGGCGATGGGTCGGGCGTATCCCACGGCATCCACCCACTTGGCCTGAGTGAAGTCGCAGGCGCGCAACTTGGACGACAGCGGCATCGGCGAGGAAGCCGAGGCCGTGGCAGGCGGGAGCATTGCAATCGCGGCCATCAGCGCCACCCCAAGAGAACTAACTTTCGCTAACGGCAATTTCGACATGAGTCCAATAATGCCCGAGATCAAGCCTGGGCGCTGTAGCCGGAGTCACAGAATCCGTGTGACTTGACCACTATCGCAATCGAGATCGCACCATGGAGGCCATCACACAGAGGATTCCGTCACTCGAACCGAACCCAATACTTCGCACGTATCGGATACGAGGGACCACTGCCCAGACCGAGGCCAGGGTCACCCAGGTGCTTGACGCCTGTGCGCGCGGGCGCTATGCCCGTCGCGGGCATTGCGGCCGATGACGCGCCGAGACGTACACAGTGGTGAACACTGAGTCGTGTTGGATTTCACCGTCGGTAACCAGGGGAGCGCTCGTGAAGATTCGGCCCGGAGACGTCGCGTTGATCACCGGTGCTTCTCGGGGAATCGGTCGGCACATCGCGTTGGCGCTGGCGCGACGAGGCATGGATCTGGTGTTGGCCGCCCGGAGTCAGGAGGGGCTCGACGCCGTCGCCGCGGAGGTACGTGCGGCCACGGGCGTGACGGTATGGACGCTGACGGTGGACCTCGGTGACCGCGCTCAGGCGGCGGCGCTCGTGGCACGCGCCGAGGAGGCCGCAGGGCGCGTCGACGTACTGGTCAACAATGCCGGCTTGGAGGCCGCCCTTCGGCCCGACGAAGTCACCTTCGACGAGCTCGGTGCGATCACCGACGTCAATCTGCTGGCACCGATGTTGCTCACCCGCAGGGTCCTGCCCGGCATGCTCGCGCGCGGCCGGGGCCACGTCGTCAACGTGTCGTCTGTCGCCGGCCTCCTCGCTTCGGCCTACTCGGAGCTCGTACAACGCAACCAAGTTCGGCCTTGTCGGGTTCACCCGGGCGCTGCGGCTGACGGCGCAAGACCGGGGGTGGGGCGTCAGCGCGTCGGCGGTGTGTCCGGGGTTCATCGAAGGGGACGGCATGTTCGCCGACATGCAGAGCGAGTATGGAGTTACCGCGCCCAAGGCAGCGGGGGCCATGCCGGCGGAGCGGGTGGGCGACGCGGTCGTCAAGGCCGTCGAGAAGGATGCCCCCCGAGGTCGTCATGCGGGGCCCCACGCGGGTCATGATGGCGGTTTCCAACCTGGTGCCCCGCGCGTTCGAGCGCGTCGTGCGCAGGCTCGATCTCGCCGCGCCGTTCCGCACGATCGCCGAACGGCGCAGTGCGGCCGATAAACCGGGCGCCTGACTACGGCCCGACGACCAACGCCCACGGGTCGTCGGCGGACAACGCCATGCGGCCTAGGCTGGCGGGCGTGGTAACCCGTCGTGCCGAACTCGTCGGCCCAGCTTCGCGCCCGCATGGTCGCCAACCACAGCCGGTGCTCCATGGTCACGCCGATCGCCCCGTGCAGCTGGTGTGCGATGGTGCAGACCGGGGCGACGGCGCGGCCCACCGCGACCTTCGCCACCGTGACCGCGTAGTCCGCCTGCGGGCTGTCGAAGCCGTGGTCCGCTGCTGCGGCTGTCGCCAAAGCCGCTGCCGCACGGGCACGTTCGAGTTCACCTGCCATCGCGGCCAGCGAGTGGGCGACCGCTTGGAACTTGTCCAGCGACCGGCCGAACTGCATCCGGTCGCGGGTATGCGCGGCGGTGAGTGCGGTGGCGGCCTCGAACGTGCCGACGATCTGCACGCAGCGCGCCCACGCGCCGCGGCGCACCAGTTCGTCACCGACGGCGGCGGGCAGCGCGACGACGTCGTCGACGGCGACGTCGAACGCGAGTGAACCGCGGGGCTCGCCCGCCGAGGTTGTGCGCGTCGACGACGTCGGGATCGGGGAGCCATGCCACGCACGTCGACTCCGGCGTGCGGGCGGCGAGCAGCACCGGACCCGAGCCGGGCCAGGGCACGTTGACGGCCGTGCCGCTGATTCGACCACCGGATGGCACCGCATCGGCGATGGCGACCGTCAAGGGCCCGGCGGGGGGCACGTCGAGCCCCGCGCGTGCGGCCAACCACGCTGCGAGCACGTCGGTTTCGGCCGCGGGCACGGCGGCCGCCCAACGCGCAAGCCCGCCAAGCACTACCGCCGACTCACGCACGCCCGCGCCTTGCGCGGTGGTCAGCCGGCTCAGCCCGGTGTCTTCGAGCGTGTGCCACAGCTGTGCGTCGAACGCATCCGGAAAACCACGGGGGCCGGATTCGAATGATCGGCGGCCGATGTCGTCGACCAGCTGGCTCAGTTCGTCCGACCCCGCACCAGCGGTGTGCTTGCCGAGGTTCTTGGCGACCACTCCGCGCAGCACTTCGTTGGTCCCGCCGCGCAGCGTGAAGAGTGGGGAGTGCACACGCGCGGTGTCGAGCAGACCGCGGAGTCGCGCGGCGTCGGGTGAACCCGCCTCGACGTGGTCGAGCAGGTCGGCGGTCACCTCGACCGAGTCCTGCTCGAAGCGGGTGCCGAGGTCCTTGACCAGCGCCGCTCGCGATGCTGCGTCGCGACCGTCGGTCAGGGCGCGCGCCACCGAGATCGACAGTTGACGCAGCGAGCACATGCGCGCGATCAGGTCGCCCACCGGCACTGCTGCGGACCCGTTCGTGTCACCCATCCGGCCCAACGTGCGCACCACGTCGAAAAGCAGTGTGGCGGTGGACAAAATGCGTTCCGGCCCGCTGCGTTCGAACCCGAGTTCGGCGGTCACCTGATGCCACCCGTCGCCGACGTCGCCGAGCACGTCGTCGTCGGTCAGCGCGACGGCGTCGAAGAGCACCTCGTTGAAGTGGTGCTCACCGTTCATCAGGAGGATCGGGCTGACCGTCACACCCGGCGCGTCGGTCGGCACGATGAACTGGCTGAAACCGGCGTGGCGATGGTCGGGATCGAGCGGGCTGGTGCGGGCCAGGACGACGATCTGGTGGGCGAGGTGCGCCCCGCTGGTCCACACCTTCGTCCCGGACAAGTGCCATCGGTCGTCGACTCGGGTGGCGCGGGTCTGGACGGCGGCGAGGTCGGAACCCGCGCCGTGCTCGCTCATCCCGATCGCCGAGTACAGGCGACCCTCCGCGATGCGTGGCAGCAGCCGGCGGCGCTGGGCCTCGGTGCCGTACGAGAGCAGCGCGGGGGCCACCTGGCGGTCGGCGATCCAGTGCGCACCCACCGGGGCGCCGAGGGCCAGCAACTCCTCGGTCACCACGTAGCGGTGCAGGTAGCCGAGGCCGCGGCCGCCGTACTCGGTGGGGATGGTCAGCCCGACGAACCCGGCGTCGGCGAGCCGGACGCTGAAGTCGGCATCCCATCGCGAGAGCCAGCAGTCCACCGCAGGCAGCCAGCCGTGCCGGTCCCGGTCGGTCGCCAGGAAGGCCCGGATGGCCGAACGGAGTTCGGCCAACTCGGCGTCGTTGGCGCGCAGCGCATCGAATTCGCTCACTGGGAGGCTGAGTCTAGTGCCGGGCACGAAGAGCAAGAATCGTCATGTCCATGGTCGCTCGCCGCCGTCCATACTCGAACACTGTGAGTGGTCAACCCGGAGCGCCGAGGCGCGACCGGCTGCGGGAGTTGCTCGATGCGGTGATCGATGCGGACAATTCCGACGTCGCCGACATGGCGCGCAACAGCTTCGCCTCCGAGTTCCACTTCTCCCAGGCAGGTGAGCCGGCTCACGGGCGAGCCGCCCGCCGCGCTGCGTCGTCGTGTGATGCTCGAGCGCGCGGCGTGGCGGCTGCAATGCGGTGAAGGCGTCACCGCCGTCGCCGCCGACGAGGGATGGTCCTCGTCGGAGGTGTTCTCCCGCGCGTTCCGTCGCGCGTACGGGGTTCCGCCATCCCGAGCCGCCGACGTCGACTTCTGGTTGGACGCGCCGAACGGGCTGCACTTCCACCCACCGGAGTCGTTGTGGCTCAGGCGAGCTGGCGAGGGCGAGCCGCCGGAGGTGTCCCAACTGATGGTGGCTCACGACGTTGCCGACACCGAGTACCTCATCGACCGGGCGGCCGCGCTCACCGAAGAACAGTGGGCACGGCCGCTGGCTCCCGGACAGGTGGTGCTGGAGTGGGACGGCGAGGAATCGAGCGTGGGCGCGGTACTTGGCGCCATCGTGTGGTCCAAGCACGTGTGGTTGGCCAGCATCGAGGGCCGCGATCAACCCGTGCGGGCGGCGCTCCGTTCGGCGGCCGAACTCGCCGACGACCACCGCTCGGTCTCCGCGCGCTGGACGTCGATGGTGGCCGACTACTCCGAACGGGGCCGGTTGGCGGACACGGTGATCGACGCGCTCTGCGATCCGCCCGAGTCGTTTCAGCTGTACGGCATCGTCGCGCACGTGCTGACCTACTCCGCCCATCGCAGGGGACTGGCCCGCGCCATGTTGGGCCGGCTCGGCGTACCCACCACATGGGGCGACCCACTCGACTGGATGAGAGGAAATTGACATGGCATGCGTGTACTTCACCGCGTCGAGTCTCGACGGGTACATCGTCGACGAGGCCGACAGTCTGGACTGGCTGACCTCACGTGACGTGGACGCGGACGGACCGTTCGGTTATCAGGCGTTCGTGAAATCCATTGGCGCACTGGTGATGGGTTCTGCGACGTACGAGTGGATCGTGGCGAATCAACCCGGGGACTGGATGTACGAGCAGCCGAGTTGGGTGCTGACCAGCCGGCCGCGACGTCGTCGCAGACGATCATCCGGTGAAGACGTTCGACGGAGACGTCGCCGAGCTCTACCCCAAGCTGGTGGCGGCCGCGGGCGACAGGGACGTGTGGCTGGTCGGTGGCGGCGACGCGGCGGCGCAGTTCGTGCGTGCCGGACTGGTCGACGAGATGATCGTGACGTACGCCCCGTGCTCGCTGGGTCAGGGCGCGCGGGTATTGCCGATCCGATCGGAGTGGAAGCTCGAGGAGGTCGGGCGCAACGCCGACTTCGTGTGCGCGAGGTGGTCGGCAGCCTAGCTGCTGACCGAAGAGCGCTCACCCAACCTCGGCGGCGCTGAACAGCATCTCCTGGCGGGGCGAGCCCGCTTGTTGGCGGGCTTGGTGGCCGCGTCCTGCGTCAGGCGGCAGCCCGGGGCCGACGAAGCTGCGACAGGCGCGACTGGACCGCGCGCGAGTGAACCTTCAGCGCCTCGTGGCGATCGTCCACCTGGTGCGTGAATCTGCGACCAAGGATGTTGATCTCAACGACCCACATGACGCCTCCCATGTATGCAGTCGGGCATGGATCCCACAACACAGGGGGCAGTCGATGTATTCCCGGTCACACACGTCGGACCATTCGAACCTGGCCCCTTCTTGTCTTGACCTATGGTCGCGGCTCCTTACCCGGGCCGAATCATGGGTCTTTGCATAACCCTGCGGACGGGAGTTCACTGCCTCCATGACCGCCGGTGAAACCGTTCCCACGTTGGACACCGTCACGCTCGAACGCGACGGATTCGTGCTCGTCATGGGCCTCAACCGCCCCGCCAAACGCAACGCGTTCACCCTCGCGATGCTGCAAGATCTGTCGCGTGCCTATGCCCTGCTGGAGCGCGACGACACGCTGCGGGTGGGGGTGCTCATCGCGCACGGTGAGCACTTCACCGCGGGTCTCGACCTCGTCGACGTCGGCCCGTACATCGCCGAGGGCGGTGACCCGTTCCCCGAGGACGGTCGCGACCCGTGGCGACTCGACGGTCCGTGGACGAAGCCGGTGGTCGCCGCCGCCCAGGGGCGCTGTCTCACCCTCGGGATCGAACTGCTGTTGGCCGCCGACGTCCGGGTCGCCTCCGCTGACACGCGATTCGCCCAACTCGAAGTGCTGCGCGGGATCTACCCGTTCGGCGGCGCCACGATCCGGTTGCCGCGGCAGGCCGGCTGGGGCAACGCGATGCGCTGGCTGCTCACCGGCGACGAGTTCGATGCCAACGAGGCACTGCGGATCGGCCTGGTCCAGGAAGTGGCACCCGATGCGGCTGCGGCGCAGGCGAAGGCAAGGGAGCTCGCGCACACGATCGCCGATCATGCCGCCCCGCTGGGTGTTCGGGCGACGCTGGCCTCTGCACACCAGGCGGCCTCGGACGGCGACGCGGCGGCCGCAGGAGCCTTGCGCGACCAGGTCATCCGGCTGTTCGGCACGGCCGACGCGGCGGAGGGCATGCAGTCGTTCATCGAGCGACGGCCCGCCCGTTTTGCTGGTTACTGACCGGTAGTCGGGGCTAGGCTCGGGCACAGTCCGAGCGGTGAAAGGCACAGCGATGGGTCACTACAAGAGCAACGTGCGTGATCTTGAATTCAACCTCTTCGAGGTACTCGACCTGGAGAAGGTCCTGGCCACCGGGGAGTTCGGCGAGCTGGACGGCGAATCGGTACGCGAGCTGCTCGCCGAGGCGTCGCGGCAGGCCGAAACGGTGCTGGCGGATACCTTCGCCGAGAGCGACCGACACCCGCCGACCTTCGACCCCGACACCCACACCGTCACACTTCCCGAGCCGTTCAAGAAGTCGTTCCGCACCTGGCAGCAGGGCGAGTGGTTCCGCATTGGGCTGTCCGAGGAGGTCGGCGGCACGCCCGCGCCCGCGATGGTGGCTTGGGCGGTCAACGAGTTCTCACTCGGCGCCCAGCCCGCGGCGTTCATGTACATGGCCGGTCCGGTGCTCGCCAACATCCTGTACCACCTCGGCAACGAGCAGCAGAAGCATTGGGCGGCAATGGCCATCGACCGCAACTGGGGCGCGACCATGGTGCTCACCGAGCCCGATGCGGGCTCGGACGTCGGCGCGGGCCGCACCAAGGCCGTGCCGCAGCCCGACGGCACCTGGCACCTCGACGGCGTCAAGCGGTTCATCACGAACGGCGACTCCGACGACTTGTTCGAGAACATCATCCACATGGTGCTGGCGCGGCCCGAGGGGGCAGGGCCCGGCACCAAGGGGCTGAGCCTGTTCCTGGTCCCGAAGTTCATGCCCGACCCGGAGACGGGCGCGCCCGGCGAGCGCAACGGCGCCTTCGTCACCGGACTCGAGCACAAGATGGGCCTCAAGGTGTCGGCGACGTGCGAGCTCACCTTCGGTCAGCACGGCACGCCTGCCGTCGGGTGGCTGGTCGGTGACGTGCACAGCGGCATCGCCCAGATGTTCAAGATCATCGAGTATGCGCGAATGATGGTGGGCACCAAGGCGATCGGAACGCTGTCGACGGGCTATCTCAACGCGCTGGAGTACGCCAAGACGCGTGTCCAGGGTGCCGACATGACCCAGATGACCGACAAGTCCGCGCCGCGGGTCACCATCCTCCACCACCCCGACGTGCGGCGAGCGCTGTTGGTGCAGAAGGCCTACGCCGAAGGGCTGCGCGCGCTGTACCTCTACACGGCCGCCCACCAGGACCCCGCCGCGGCGGCCGTCGTGTCGGGTGCGGACGCAGGGAATGGCCGAGCGGGTCAACGACCTGTTGTTGCCGATCGTGAAGGGCGTCGGATCCGAACGGGCCTACCAGTGCCTGACGGAATCGCTGCAGACCTTCGGTGGATCCGGCTTCCTGCAGGACTACCCGATCGAGCAGTACATCCGCGACGCCAAGATCGACTCGCTCTACGAGGGCACCACGGCCATCCAGGCGCAGGACTTCTTCTTCCGCAAGATCGCCCGCGACCAGG
Source organism: uncultured Actinomycetota bacterium (assembly GCA_963791215.1). Taxonomy (GTDB): domain Bacteria; phylum Actinomycetota; class Actinomycetes; order Mycobacteriales; family Mycobacteriaceae; genus Mycobacterium. The sequence goes on from CAWBRR010000027.1 coordinate 61,879, forward strand.
GTGGCGCGATGGGGTACGTCGCAGGCCAGATCGAGGCGTTCCTCGACGGCGAGTCGCCCCGCCCCGAGCTCGCCGCGGCCCGGGAACTGCTGGCCACGGCGTTCGCCGAGCTGCAGGCGATGTTGGCCACCATGACCGGCTATCTGATGGGATCCCAGCAGAACGCGCGCGAAGTGTATCGGGTCGGACTCGAGTCGGTGCGCTTCCTCATGGCCGTCGGCGACGTGCTGATCGGGTGGCTGCTGCTTCGGCACGCCGAGCTCGCGCTGAACGCGCTCGACGCCGATCCGACTGAGCAGGACCGCGCGTACTACGCCGGAAAGGTCGCTACCGCAGCGTTCTTCGCGCAATCGGTGTTGCCGCGCCTGACGTCCGACCGCAAGGTCGTCGAATCCGTCACCCTCGGTGCGATGGACCTCGCCGAGGAGTCGTTCTAGGAATCAGGGCGAGCGAAGCGACGGGAAAGCGTGCCGTGGGTCACTACAAGAGCAATCTGCGGGACCTGGAGTTCAACCTCTTCGACGTGCTGCGCCTCGACGAGGTGCTCGCTACGGGGGAATTCGGCAGGCTGAGCGGCGACGCGGTGCGCCGATTGCTGGCCGAGGGTGCTGCCGAGGCCGAGGGTCCGCTGGCCGAGGGCTTCATCGACGGTGACCGCAACCCGCCGACGTTCGACGCTCAGACGCACTCGGTGACGCTGCCCGCGTCGTTCAAGGAGTCGGTACTGGCGTGGCAACGCGGTGGCTGGTTGCGCTACGGACTGCCTTCGGGGATCGGCGGCACCCCGGCGCCCGCGACGGTCCGATGGTCGATCAACGAATTCCTCGTCGGTGGCCAACCCGCGGCGTTCTTCTACCTGGACGGGCCGCCCATGATGGACGTGCTCTACCGGGAAGGCAATGAGCAGCAGAAGCGTTGGGCCGCACTGGCCGTCGAACGCAACTGGGGTGCGACGATGGTGCTCACCGAACCCGACGCCGGCTCCGACGTCGGCGCCGGGCGCACCAAGGCCGTCGCGCAGCCCGACGGCACCTGGCACCTCGACGGCGTGAAGCGGTTCATCACCTCCGGCGACTGCGACGACCTGTTCGAGAACATCGCCCACCTGGTGCTCGCCCGACCGGTCGGGGCGGCGCCGGGGACCAAGGGGCTCAGCCTGTTCCTGGTGCCGAAGTTCCTACCTGATCCCGAGACCGCCGCCCCCGGCCCGCGCAACGGAGTGTTCGCCACCGGACTCGAACACAAGATGGGTCTGACGGCCTCGGCCACCTGCGAGCTGACGTTCGGTCAACACGGGGTGCCCGCCGTCGGATACCTGGTCGGAGACGTGCACAACGGCATCGTGCAGATGTTCAAGATCATGGAGTTCGCCCGAATGGCGGTGGGCTCCAAGGCGATTGCGACGCTCTCGACGGGCTATCTCAACGCCCTGGCTCACGCGAAGGCGCGGGAGGCGGGTCTCGTCGACCCCGACCTGCGCAGGTCGCTGATGACGCAGAAGGCGTACGCGGAGGGGATGCGGGCGCTCTACCTCTACACCGCCGCCCACCAGGATCCCGTCGCGGCGGCGATCGTGTCCGGCGCCGACGCCGCGATGGCGGCCCGAGTCAACGACCTGCTGCTTCCGATCGTCAAGGGCATGGGCTCGGAGCGGTCCTACCAGTGCCTCGCGGAGTCGGTGCAGATCCTCGGCGACGTGGGTTACCTCAAGGACCATCCACTGGAGCAGTACGTCCGCGATGCCAAGATCGACTCGCTCTACGAGGGCACCACCGCGATCCAGGCACAGGACTTCATCTTCCGCAAGATCCTGCGCGACAAGGGCGAGGCGTTCGGTCACGTCACCGCGCAGCTCACGGCATTCCTCGAGAAGCCCGACGCGCGAGCCGAACTCGCCGTTGGCCGGTGTCGGCTGGCGACAGCGCTGGCGGACGTGCAGGCCATGGTCGGCGCGCTGGCGGGGTACTACGCCCAGTCTCGTGACGAGCCCACCGAGATCTACCGGATCGGGCTGAGCTCCGTGCCGTTCCTGCTCGCGGTCGGGGACCTGTTGACGGGCTGGCTGCTGCTCTGGCACGCGGAGGTCGCGCTTGCCGCCCTAGACGCCGCCCCGTCCGATCGCGACGCGGCGTTCTACCGCGGCAAGGTGGGCGCAGCGAACTTCTTCGCGCGCAACGTGTTACCTCGCCTCACATCGGAACGACGGATCGTCGAGACCGTGGACCTGGGAGCGATGAAGCTCGCCGAGGCGTGCTTCTGACCGCCGGGCCCGCGTCATCAAGATCAATCGGTGGTCCGAGGAGTCGAGCGGAAGCCCCCATCCACAACGGGGAGCGGGGCTGAGCAGGCCGAAGCGCGCCTCTAGCCGCCCGGTCGGAACGGAACGTCGTCGCGCGCGGCGTGCCGAGCCGCCAGAAGCTTGCGAGCCGGATCGCCAAGCGGTACCCGAAGCGGGAGGTCGGACCGCTCGGCCGCGTCGGCGACCTCGTTGGCGACTTGTTCGGGAGTGATGAAGTCGCGCCCGCCCGAGCCGTTCAACAGTGCCTGGTACGGATCGTCGGGCAGGGTGTAGGTCAAGACGTCGTCCAGCGCGCCGGAGCTGACCGCCGCGGGCTCCAGCAGCGCGGCTTCGATGCCCAGCGGTGCCACTTCGATGGCCAGTGCTTCGACGATGGCCTCCAGCGCCCACTTCGTCGCCGCGTATGCGGCGCCGGGCGGCAGGACGATGCGCCCGACGACGCTGGACATGAACAGCAGCCGGCCCCGGCCGCGTGCGCGCATCTGGGGCAGCACCGCCTGGGCGACGCGCAGCGCTCCAATCGTGTTCTGCTGCAACAGTCGATCGAACTCGGCTAGTGGGATGGCCTCGACCGCGGCATGGAAGATCACGCCTGCGTTCGAGATCAGCACGTCGACGTCGCCCGCGGCGTCGATCGCTGCCGCCACGCTGGCGTCGTCCGTGACGTCGAGGGCGAGACGTTCGGCGACGGGCAGGTCGTCCAGGGTGCGCGGGTCGCGCGCGGTCGCCACCACCCGGTGCCCGCGGCGTGCGAACTCGACGGCGATGGCACGCCCGATTCCTCGGGATGCTCCGGTGATGAGTACTGATGCCATGATGCTCCTTTCCACTGGCGTCCTTACGGCGCCGTGGCTGGCGAATGTGGTTGGGCTGCAACGTGCTTGGAAATTTGATGACCTCGGAGGCACAGTTACCCGGGCCGCCCAGGTCGCTATCGGCTGTACTCGAAACCCTTATTGGAGTACGATCATCATACAATAATGTCGAGGGATGGCAAGCTCGTCCTCAATACAGGCGAAAGAGCAAGTGCGCGATGAGGTATGCGAAGGACCAGAAGCAAGCCACCCGGCAGCGGATCATCGAGACCGCTGGGCGGCGATTCAAGAAGGACGGCATCGACGGTTCGGGGATCGCCACCCTCATGGGTGACGCCGGGCTGACCAACGGTGCCTTCTACGCCCACTTCTCGTCGAAGGAGGACCTGGTGGCGACGACGGTCGCCGAGCAGTCACGTCGTCAGAGCGACAACTTCGAGGCACTGGCGACCGAACCGGACGGGTTGGAGCGGTGGGTACGCCAGTACCTTTCCGCGGAGCACCGAGACAATCCCGATCAGGGCTGTCTCTCCGCCGCGCTGCTCGACGAGATCGGCCGCTGCGCGGACGTCACCAAGCGGGCCTACACCGACGGCGTACTGCCTGGCATCGACGCGCTCGCCGCTCGCCTCGCGCCGAACGATCCGCCTTCGGCCCGAGCGAAGGTGCTCAACGTGTTCGCCATGATGATCGGCACGCTGCAGCTGTCCCGTGCCCTAGTCGATGGCGCGCTCGCCGACGAGATCCTCGAGCAAGGCATCCAAGACGCACTCGCATTGTTGGGTGAGGACGCCAATCAGTCCGACCGACAGGGTGATTCGTAGCATCGGACCACCCACCGGCCAACGAACCGCGCGCGGCTACGACGGGGTGTAGCCGAACGGCAACAGCACGCTCTTGGCCTGCGTGTACTGCTCGATGCCCTCGGGGCCGTTCTCGCGGCCGATGCCGGAGTTCTTGTAGCCGCCGAACGGTGCGCCCGGATCGAACGCATACATGTTGACCGCGTAGGTGCCGGTGCGGATCCGCGCGGCGATCTTCATGGCCTTGTCGTTGTCGGTCGTGTACACCGAACCCGCGAGCCCGTACACCGAGTCGTTCGCGATGCGGATGGCGTCCTCCTCGGTGTCATACGGGATCACCGCGAGCACCGGGCCGAAGATCTCCTCCTGCGCGATGGTCATCGAGTTGTCGACGTCGGCGAACACCGTCGGCTCCACGAACCAGCCGCCGTCCAGGCCCTCGGGCCGGCCGCCGCCGGCGACGATCCGGGCGCCTTCCTCGACGCCCTTCTTGATGTAGCCCTCGACGCGCTCGCGCTGCTTCTCGGAGATCAGTGGACCGATCATCGCCCCCGCGTTGTCCGGCAGTCCGACCGGCATCGCCGCCGCTGCCGCGGAGAGCTTCTCGACGACCTCGTCGTAGCGTGAGCGCGGCGCCAGGATCCGGGTCTGGCCGACGCACGCCTGGCCGCTGTTCATCAGCCCGGAGAACACCAGCATCGGCAGCGTGGAGTCCAGGTCGGCGTCCTCGAGGATGATGGCCGCGGACTTGCCGCCCAACTCCAACGAGCACGGCTTGAGCTTCTCGGCCGCGATCTTGGCGATCTCCTTGCCCACGGCGCTGGACCCGGTGAAGGTGAACTTGTCGATCTCCGGGTTGGCGGTCAGCGCGCGGCCCGTCTCCACGCCACCGGGCACGACCGAGAGCACGCCCTCGGGCAGACCGGCCTCGGCGAAGATCTCGGCCATCGCGAACAGCGACAGCGGCGTCTCGGCGGCTGGTTTCACGACGATCGTGCAACCCGCCAGCAGCGCGGGGCCGAGCTTGTTGGCGGCCAGGAAGAACGGCACGTTCCACGCCGTCACCGCAGCGACCACGCCGACCGGTTCGCGCAACACCATCGTCGTGCCGTAGGCACCGTCGCGGAAGTCGCGCCAGGTGAACTTGTCGGCGGCGCCCGCGAAGAACTGGAACGAAGCCATCGCGGCGCCGTACTGCATCATGTCGACGATGGTCGGCGGCTGCCCGGTCTCGGCGGCCAGCAGGAACTTCAGCTCGTCGGCCCGCTCTTCCATGATCTTCACGGCGGCGGTCAGGATCGCAGCGCGCTCCTCGGGCGACATGTGCGGCCACGGGCCCTCATCGAAGGCCTTGCGCGCAGCGGCGCAGGCGGCGTCGACGTCGGCGGCGGCGGCCAGCGGAACCTTGCCGACCAACTCGCCGGTGGCAGGCGAATGCACCTCGATGACGTCGGTGGTCGACGGCTCAACCCACTTGCCGCCGATGAACAGCTTGTCCCACTGAGTCCGATACGCCGCTGCCGCGTCGGGTGTCTTGAACGAGGTGCTCTGTGTCATGAGCGTCACATTACCCATCGAAGCGCGAAACGAGAACCTGTTGCAGTTCGCACGCTCAGTGCGGCTGCAACACCAGCACCAGATTGCTCACCGTGAATTCCCGCAGCAGCGGGACATCGACCATCCACCAGCCCCATCGCGGGTGGTAGCGCGGGAATGCGGCGATCAGCGCGCCGGTGCTGGCCGCCCACTCGAGCCCATCGGCCGCAGAGACCGCGAACAACGACGAGCCGTAGTCATTCTTGGGCCGGTGCCCGTGCTTGCGCGCGTATCGGTCGGCGGCTCGTCGGCCGCCGAGGTAGTGCGTCATCCCCATTTCGTGGCCGCCGAAGGGGCCCAGCCACACGGTGTAGGACAGCACCACCAAACCGCCGGGCCGGGTCACGCGCAGCTGCTCGCGACCGAGCCGCCACGGGTCGCGGACGTGCTCGGCCACGTTCGACGACAGACAGATGTCGACGCTGTCGTCGGCGAACGGCAACGCCATGCCCGACGCGCGGACGAACGCGCCACTTCCGCGTTCGCCCGCAGGTCCGGCATGCATCTCGGTGGGGTCGGGCTCGACGCCGACGTAGTCCAGTCCGGCGTCGGCGAACGCTGCGGCGAAGTAGCCCGGGCCACCACCGACGTCCAGCAGCGTGCGTCCCGCCGGGCCGCTGCCGTGCGCTGCCGTCCACAAGGACGTGACCAGTGCGACGGTGTCGTCGGCGAGCGCACCGTAGAACCGGGCCGGGTCCGACTGCTCGAACCGGAACTCGCCGAGCAGGCGCAGCGAGCGCGCCAGGGTGGCGCGGCCGGCGAACAGAGCTGTCACGTCCCGCTGCCGTTCGTTCTTGGCGCGAGCGCTCATCACTACCCACTGTTCTTCGCGCAAGCGCTATCACTACCCACTGTTCTTCGCGCAAGCGCTCATCACTACCCACTCGTTCTTCGCGCAAGCGCTCATCACTGGTCGAGGGTACGGCGGCGGTTACGCTGGCACGGATGTCTCTCCGTCCCGACCAGGATCCCGGGTCTCCCCTGCAAGCGGGGGTACCCCCAACGGCGATCCGCTCCGCGCTGCTGCTGTGTTGGCGCGACACTGCCCACCCGCAGGGCGGCGGCAGCGAGACGTACCTGCAGCGCATCGGCAGCCAGCTCGCGGCGTCGGGTGTCGAGGTGACGCTGCGCACCGCGCACTACCCGGGGTCGGCTCGCCGCGAGGTGGTCGACGGCGTGACGATCAGCCGCGCAGGCGGCCGGTACTCGGTGTACGTCCTGGCCGGGCTGGCGATGATCGCAGCCCGACTGGGGCTCGGACCGCTGCGGCGGTTGCGGCCGGACGTGGTGATCGACACGCAGAACGGCTTGCCGTTCCTGTCCCGGCTGGTGTTCGGCCGACGGACCGTCGTGCTCGTGCACCACTGCCATCGCGACATGTGGCCGGTGGCGGGCTGGGTGCTCAGCAGGGTCGGGTGGTTCGTCGAGTCGACGCTGTCGCCGTGGCTGCACCGCAACAACCAATACGTGACGGTGTCGCTGCCGTCCGCGCGCGACCTCGTCGAGCTCGGGGTGACCAGCGATCGCATCGCGGTGGTCCGCAACGGGCTGGACGAAGCGCCTGCCCACACCTTGACCGAGCCGAGGTCGAGCACGCCCAGGGTGACGGTGCTGTCCCGGCTGGTGCCACACAAGCAGATCGAGCACGCGCTCGAAGCCGTCGCCGCGCTCCGGCGGACGCAGCCCGAGCCTGCACCTCGACGTCATCGGGGGTGGCTGGTGGGCGGAGCGCCTCGTCGAACACGCGACGCTGCTGGGAATCTCGGATGCCGTCACGTTCCACGGCCACGTCGACGACGAGGCCAAACATCATGTGCTGCAACGTGCTTGGGTACACGTGTTGCCCTCGCACAAGGAGGGGTGGGCGCTCGCCGTCACCGAAGCCGCGCAGCACGCGGTGCCCACTATCGGATACCGGTCCTCCGGCGGCCTGACGGACTCGATCGTGGACGGGGTGACGGGGCTGCTGGTCGATGACCACGCCGGCCTGGTCGACGCGCTCGAACGCCTGCTGACGGATCAGGTGCTGCGCGACCAGCTTGGCGCCAAGGCGCAGGCCCGCAGCCTCGAATTCTCTTGGCGCCAAAGCGCAGAGGCGATGGGCGACGTGCTGAACTCGGTGGCGGCAGGCCGCCGGGTCAGCGGCGTCGTCTAGCTCGAGGCGGCCGAACCAGACGGCGTTGCCTCATCCGCAGGATGCTTCACACGTCGACGACTCCTCCGAGCGATGACGTTCATCGCATGGTCGGCCCGGGGTTTTGGACGTGCCTATTTAGCGGGGTTAGCGCCCGTGGCCACCGCCACCGCCACCAAAGCTCCCGCCGCCGCCACCAAAGCTGCCGCCTCCCTGGTCGAGAACGCTGCCGCTTTGAGGAAGAGACGGGACTATGTCATTGACGGTGCCATTCGGAAGCCCTAGAGCGTCCGAGGTGCTGTCAATGCTGCTCGGGACGTTGCATTGACCGTCGATTACTATCTGACCGTCCTGGCAATCTATGGTTCCCGGCTGGGCGACGGCGGTGGGTGCTCCGATCAATGCGGATACCGCAAACCCTGCGCCAACCGCCGCCAAGAGTGAAGTGATGGTTCGTGATCGCGTTGGGCGCATAGCACGCCTCACTTCCACCATTGGAGAGCGGCAATTTAGCAGCTGAACCTGTCTTTTGACAGGGGCGTAAGCAATGAATGTGCCGTGACCAGCGGGTGATCTCGCCTTGACCCAACCTGGGTCCTAACTCAAACTCCCGATGGGACGGTGGTTTCGGCAGCGGGTAGACCTATGCATCACCGAGACAGTCGTATGCCTGGTCGAACGCCGCGAACCGCCCAGGCGCGCGCCCGGATCAATTAGGGTCCGGCGGGCGGTGGCGGCTGTTGCTCCTCGCGTAGGCCAATGCATTCACCGGTGTTTTGACCGGTGCAGGGGATGCCCTGGATCTCCGGCACGCTGCCCTCCGCCGGGGCTGGCATACACATCCTGGTGGCGGGGTCTTGCACCTCACCCATTTGGCACTGGGCTACCGGTGCAGGCGTGCTGGTCGTTGGTGCGGCGAAGAACGCGACCGCCGGGGCGGCCGCGATCGCGACCGCGAATCCGCCGGCGAGGAACAGCCGTCGTGTTGGGGTTTGAAAGGTCGCCATCATCGCGCCTTCTGTAGTTGCGCCTGGCTCGAAACGATCTTTTCGAGGCCAAGGTGTCAGAGCGCCTCGGTCGTACCAGTACGCGTTGGAAGTGTTCCAACGTCGCACCTAATCATGGTCCGTTCAAATGAACGGGCGCAAGGGCACACTCTGTTAAACCAGCGCCATCGATTCGACTGACTCGACCTGTGTCTCGGAACGATTCCCGACGGCGCCGTCGACTGGTCGTCCTACACGATGCCCCGTCCGCTGAGTGGTATCGGCCCGACGAAGTGCCCGCAGCTTCGAGGTCGACCGCGAACTATTCACCGACGTTACCGGAACGAAGCGTTCGCACCAGGGAAGCGATCGTCGCTGCGATTCGAAGCCTGCGTGGAGACCTCGAGGCCATGGCAGCAGGATCGGACCAGTATGGTTGGCCCACGGCGCGGTCAGCGCGGCTACTGCTCGACGACCTCGACAGGGAGAACCCCGAAGACGCTGGCGCGCAACAACCCTCGTAGGTCCCAATCGCTCACCCCAAGGCGGGAACGGTCGGCGCGAGCAGGCGCGCCACGTCCGCGAGCCCTTCGAATTCCCAGCACATCTTCGCCAACTCCGCGGTGCGGCCCGCGCCGAGCAGCGGAGCCACCAGCCCGACGAACTTGTCCTCGAGTTGGCCGTCCGACATCGGGTTGTCCGGCGTGCCAAGGTTGTGCGCGACGTGGCGCTCGAGCGACCGCCCGTCGCGCAGGTTCACCACGACCCGCGCGGAGTCCTTGGTCTGGTCGGGGTTGACGTGGACGGTCACCAGTTCGCGTAGCCGGACGACCTCGGGGTCGACGACCCGCGCGTCGGTGAACTGCGCGATCGACGCGGCGCCGTCGGCGAGCGCGACGGCCAGCACGTGGTAGATGCTGAACTTGCCCTGCAACCCGGTGCGCGGTTCGGTCAGGCCGGTCGTGGTCTTGACGTAGTCGTGCACGTAGGCGTCGACGGACGCGACGGCTTCGGGTGTGAGGCCGTGTTCCGCGCGCAGTTCGAGGAGGGCCTGCGCGGGCGGGTGCGTCAGCGACCCGCAGGCGTACGGCTTGAACCCGGCGCGCGGCAGGTACCACGTCTCGCCGAGCCCCTCGGTGGCCCGCCACGGCGCGGGGTCGGGCGAGAACAGGTGCAGGAATCCGCGATGTCCCTCAACGGGTTCCGTGCTGGACGTGAAGCCGTCGCGGGCCAGGAATCCCGACAGCAGCCCGTCCATCGCGGCCTTGCCCGCGTGTAGCGACTTGCCCATCGACCCGTACACCACCTTCATGCCCGCACTCTGGGTGGCGCCGGTACCCAGAGCGGCGAGGGTCTGCTCGGTAGACAGCCCGAGCACCCGCGACGTCGCGACGGCGGCGCCGATGTGCCCGACCGTTCCGGTGACGTGCCAGCCGACGTCGTAGTGTCCCGGGCCGGCCGCCACCGCCACTCGCGTCTGGACCTCGAAGCCCGCGACGAACGCGGCGATCGCGGCCTCGCCCGTGACGGGCACCAGTTCCGCGGCGGCGAGGATTGCGGGCCACAGCGGCGCGCTGCCATGGATCGTGGTGCGGTCCGGGTTGAAGGTGTCGTCGAAGTCCAGCAGATGCGCCGAGATCCCATTGGCCAGCGCCGCGTATCCGGCCGCCGCACGCTGGCGCGCACCGACGATGGTCCCGGTGCGCGATCCGTCGCCTGGGTCGAGGGCCGCGATGCCGGCGCGGACCCTGGCGGCCTCGTCGGTGGCCGAGCCCGCGAGCGTGCAGCCGAGCCAGTCGACGAGGCAGCGCACCGCCTGGTGCACCAGCGACTCCGGTGTCTGTCAGGCAGAAGAACGGCCCCCCGACAGTCTTGGTCGATCCGAAGCAACCGCGAGTTCTACGCAAGCGTCGTGACATCAGGTAGGCAACCACCGTGGTGTGGAATCGCGCCCGGGCGGACCGTGGGCGGGTTAGCCCGAGGCGCGGTCGCGACGTCGCCGGGCGAGCGCCCCGGCCACACTGCCGACGCCGCCGACGATCAGCGTGGCCAACCAGACGAGGTGGGCGACGATCATCGCGGCGCGACCGTCCGCGGCAGGGCGATCACCACCGACCCGGTACAGCGTCAGGTCGCCGTCATGGTGGACGACGGGAAGGTTCAGAGCTGGTGGGGGAGTCGTGCCGCCGGCCTCGACGACCACCCAGCCGACGCCGTTTCGCGCCAACACGTCGGCGCTCGCCCCAGACTCGAGCAGCCGCTGCACGTCGCGGGCGCGCTGGCCTTCGCCGGGCACGGTCCGCCCACCGATCACCAGATCACCAGTCGCCAGCACGTCCGCCGACACCCAGCGCGGCAGCGGGTCGAGCACCGGAGCCGTTCCAGCCCAGCCGAATTCGCGCATGATGTCCGGCGGAAGTACGGCCACCGGTCGCGGGTCGGCGTTGATGAGCGCGGCGACGGTCGCCCAACCCGGGGGATACCGCACCGCCATCACCTTGCCGCCGACGCCCCAGGCCAGGTCGGGGAGCACCGCCAGCAGCGCCAGACAGCACACCGCGGCGGTGGCGAGTGCGGGCACCCGTGGCCGCAGCGTCACGACCGCGCACCCTGCGGCGAGTGCATAGCCGGGCATCGCCAACGCCACCCACTTCTGCCCATCCCGCAGCACCCCGAGGCCGGGCACCTCCCGGACGAGTGCCTCGAGCAGCGCGACGCCCGGCCCCGTCGCCAGTGCGGCGGGCAGCACCACGGCCGCCGCGGCGAGCACCAGCAGCGGCACTGCGGCGGGTCTGCGCAGCGCCGTCGGCAACCCCAGGGCGACGACGACCAGAAGCACCGCGGTTCCGGCGACGGCGAAAAGTGTTGTGCGCGAATCGGGTACCGCCTGCGCGTTCCAGATGCCCGCCAGCCCCGCAAGGCTGCCGAGCATCCCGAGCCCGGATTCGGCGCGGGCGGCGAAGGCGGGCACGCCCGCGGACTGGGTCGACGACAGCGAACCGGCCAGTGCCGAGGCGAGCAGCCACGGCACCGCCGCCAGCACTGCCACGCCGAGGCTCACCACGGCACACAGCCAGCGCGGTCGGGCCGCCCCCGGCGCCGCCACCCCCACTAGCGCAACGACCGCTGCGAGGAGCAACCCCGTCGGCGTGAGGCCCGCCAGCGCGATCCAGAACGGCAGCGGCCACCAACCGCCGGTGCCATCCCGCAGTCGGAGCACCGTCGTCGCCACCCACGGCAGCGCGCCGTAGCCGACCAAGAGGCTCCAATGGCCCTGCAACAACCGCTCCGCCACATACGGATTCCAGATCGCGACGGTGACGGCGACGAACTGGCCGGCCACTCCCGCAGCGGGCACCACGGTCCCGACCAGGCGCGCCGCACCCCACCCCGCCAGCCACAGCCCGAGCATCAGCAGTGCCTTGACCACGACGTCCCCGCCGAACACCCACGATCCGACGGCGACCGCGAAGTCCTGCGGTAGAGCGCGGGGCGCGGCCTCGGACAGGCCGAGCGCCGCGTCGGACAGATACGACCGCGGAGTGGACACCGCGTCACGCAGCAGCAGGTAACCGGGCTGGAGCAGCGGCGCCAACACCGCCAGCGTCAGGGCCAGCGCGTAGGCCGGCACCGCCCACCGGAGGGCTGGCGCACGGCGATCCGGGGCAAGCAACCGGGAGCGGACGATCAGTGGTCCGGGGGCAGGTCCGCTGATCGCTGCGTCGGCAGCTTCTCGGTGGCCGCCTCGGCGGCGGGCATCGGCCCGGTGTCGGTGGCACGTCTGCCGAAGAACCCGTGGTCTGGCGAGTCCAGTCCGGGGTCGATCAACGCAGACTCGGCGCGCAGCGTGAATGCGCCGAGCAGCACGCCGCCGACCAGCGTCACCAGGCCCAGTGCCGTGAACGTGATCGGCAGGATCCGGCCCCACAGCGCCACGACGTCACGTTCGTCGCGGGCACTGGCGACCTGCGTCTCGACCGTGTCCTCGGTGGAGGTGACGGTGTAGTCGGCGAAGGTGACCTCGGGCTTCAACGCATCGCGTGCGTAGTAGTGGAAGCCGTGCTCCTTCGACTTCACGATGGTGCCCGACACCGGGTCCACCCAGAAGGTGCGCTGCGCCGCGTAGTAGCGCTGCATCGTGATCGGCTCTTCGGGATCGCCTTCGACGCCCCAGAGCGCCGCGCGAGCGGTGACCTGGCTGTCCTCGTCGTCCTCGTACAGCGACGCGTACTTCACCGGTTCGTCCAACTTGCCGTCGGCGTCATAACCGACGTTCTGGGTGAACTTGTAGGTGGTCAGCCCGTTGACGTCCTCTTCACCGTCGTAGTTGGCGTCGTACGCCTTCTGCGCGATCGGATCGAAGTACGGGTACGTCTTCTTCTCGGTGCTGAACGGGAACCGGTAGGACAGCCCCTCGTGCGGCAGCGCGATGTTCGTCGGAGGGTTCTCCTCCTCGATGCTCCTGGGCTTCTGCACCGAACCGCCGGGGTTGGTGTCGCTCGACACGGCCATCGCAGTGCTGCGGTCGAGGGTGACGGTGTCGACCATCGCGAGCAGCAGTCCGTTGTCCTGCTGCTTGTCGGTCCGTCGCAAGGTGCTGCCGACCTGCAGCGTGACCACGTCCGCGTTGGACGGCGCCTCGACGCTGACCTGCTGCTGCAGGGCCAGCGGAGCGTCCTTGTTGACGACGAACTTCTCACCCATCAACGAGGCCGGATCGAACGCGGCACCCGTGCCTTCGCTGACCAGAGTGGTGTCGATGTTGAGCGGGATCTTCGCGATCCGGCCCGTGGTGTACATCGTCAGCAACAGCGCGGCCATGAGCAGGGCGGCGCCCAGTCCCATGAGTGCGCACGCCGCGATGCGCAGCGCCACAGCGCGGTTCAAACCGTGCCTCCTTCGCCTCGGGCGACACTCACCTCGACGTCTCGATTCCGTCCACATGCCTGACCTGGCATCGGACGGCAAAACCCGTCTGACCCTAACAGTCGAAGATAAGGTTGCCGCTTTATAGGAGACCATCGGGCACACTGGCGCCATGGTCGGCACAGGGGGTCTCCCCGCTCGCGCGGGAACGCGCGCCGCACCCGAGGTCGGTGGAACCAGCAGCTTCCTGCCCGCCGTCGAGGGCATGCGGGGCTGCGCCGCAATCGGGGTGGTGATCACCCACGTCGCATTTCAAACCGGCCACAGCACCGGCGTCGCGGGGCGGATCCTGAACCGCTTCGACCTCGCCGTCGCCGTGTTCTTCGCGCTGTCGGGCTTCCTGTTGTGGCGTGGCCACGCCGCCGCCGCGCGGGGAATGCGCCAACGTCCTCCAACCGGGCACTACCTGAGATCCCGGATCGTCCGCATCATGCCCGGCTACCTGGTCGCCGTCGTGGTGATCCTCACACTTCTGCCCGACACCGGAGCGAATCTCACCGTGTGGCTGGCCAACCTGACGCTGACGCAGATCTACGTGCCGCTGACCCTCACCTCCGGCCTCACGCAGATGTGGAGTCTGTCGGTTGAGGTCAGCTTCTACCTGGCCCTGCCGTTCCTCGCGATGCTCGCCCGCCGACTGCCGGTCCGGGCCCGAATCGCCGTCATCGCCGTCGTCGCGCTGGCGAGTCTCGCGTGGGGGTTGATCCCCTTCGACCCACCGTTCGGCGTGAACCCGCTGAACTTTCCGCCCGCGTTCTTCGCATGGTTCGCGGCGGGGATGGTGATCGCCGAGCTCACCGTCAGTCCGGTCGGCTGGGCGCACCGCTTGGCGCGCCGCCGCGTGCTGGTCGCCATCGTCGGGCTGACCGCGTTCGGCATCGGGGCGTCACCGTTGTCGGGTCCGGCCGGACTGATACCCGGCACGGTTGGGCAGTTCGTGATGAAGACGATCATGGGCGCGGTGGTGGCCGCGGCGTTGCTCGCGCCGCTGGTGCTCGACCGTCCGGGTACCCCGCACCGGATCCTGGCCAGTCCGGTGATGGTGACGCTCGGCCGGTGGTCGTACGGGTTGTTCGTATGGCATCTCGCCGCCCTGGCCATGGCGTTCCCCGTGCTCGGCGCATTCCAGTTCAGCGGGCACATGCCGGTGGTGCTGACGCTGACGCTCGTGTTCGGCCTCGCGATGGCCGCCGTCAGCTACGCGCTGATCGAGTCGCCGTGCCGGACCGCCTTGCGGCGCTGGGAACGACACAACGAACCGAGTCCGCTGGACAGCTCGGTCACGGATTCGCCCGAGCCCGCCGTCGCGCAATGACGTCGTCGCGGACGGCGGTGCGGCGGGCCTTGCCCGCGTCGTCACGCAACGGCCGCTCGACGAACTCGACCGTGCGGGGCACCTTGTAGGACGCGACGCGCGCGCCGACGAACGCGATGACCGCATCCTCGTCGATGGCCGCATCCGTCTGCACCAGCGCGTGCGGCACCTGGCCGAGGTCGTCGTCCGGTACGCCAACGACCAAGCAGGACAGGATGTCCGGATGCTCGGCCAGCGCCGCCTCGACCTCGGCAGGGTAGACGTTGCGGCCGCCGACGGTGAACATGTCGACGCGCCGATCGGACAGATAGAGGAAGCCGTCTTCGTCGAAGTAGCCAAGGTCGCCGAGCGAGTCCCAGCCGTCGCGACTCTTGGCGGTCACGCCGACGTAGCGATACGTGGGGGAGCTACCTGGGCTGGGCCGCATGTAGATCTCGCCGACGACGCCGGGCGGACACTCATCGCCGTTGTCGTCGAGCACCTTCATCTCACCGCTGACGACGACGCCCACCGAGCCGGGATGGGTCAGGTACTGGTCGCCGGAGATGAACGTCAGCGCCTGAAGTTCGGTGCCGCCGTACAGTTCCCAGACCTGTTCCGGTCCGACGATGTCCATCCAGGCCTGCTTGATGACGGGCGGGCACGGGGCCCCGAGGTGCCAGAACCTCCGGATCGACGACAGGTCGTAGGCGTCGGGGTCGGCCCGGTAGACGGGTAGCAGACGCTGCATGATCGTCGGCACCGTCGCCAGGAACGTGACCCCGTGTTCGGACGCCAGCCGCAGGAATTCGTGCGCGTCGAAGCGCGGCATGACGACCAGGTGGTGTCCGAGCAGTAGACCCGCGGCGGCGGTGGTGAAACCGGTGTTGTGACTCAGCGGGACCGACAGCAGGTTGACGTCCCCCTCGACCATGCCGAGCGGATATCCGATGGCCGCCGGTAGCCGGCTGTCGCCGCCGGCTTCGATGAGCTTGGGCCGCCCCGTGCTCCCGCCCGAGGTCATCGACTTCCACACCGGTGACACCGCCTCGGGCAACGGCGCGTTGGACAAGGCCTCGTCGGGGGTGAAGTCCATTGCGACACTGGGGGTTACGCCACGCGGATCGGACCTGCCCACGATCAGCGCTCTGGGCTTCAAGTCGAGGATGCCCGCGAACTCCGCGTCCGGCAGCCGCGCCGACAGCGGTTGCGGCACGGCGCCCAGCTTCCAGCACGCGATGATCGCCTGGACCCATTCGATGGAGTTCGGCATCGCGATCGACACGTAGTCGCCGACGCCGACTCCGAGTTCGGAGTACGCGCGGGCCAGCCGGTTGGTGGAGGAGTCGAGTTCGGCGCGGGTGAGCGTGCGGCCCTCGCACGTGACCGCGGGCGCATCGGGATCGGCCAGGGCCAGCGTGGAGACCTGGGTGCTGATCGGCGGCACCCCGGCGACCATCAGTAGCCACCTCGCGTCGAGAAGATGCGGCGTGGGTTGTCCACCAGCATCGTGGTGAGCTGCTCGTCGGTGACCCCGCGTTGTCGCAGCGCCGGGATGACGTCGTTGTGGATGTGCAGGTAGTGCCAGTTGGGTAGGGCGACGGGCAGCGTGGCTTCGGGCAGTGCATCGAAATAGCAAGAGGCGTCATGGGATAGCACCATCTTCTCGGCGTGCCCGCGCTCGCACATGGTGGCGACCGTCTTCACGCGTTCCTCGGTCGACAGGAAGGCGTCGACGCCGAAACGGTCCATGCCGAGGTAGGAACCCGCGGCGATGAGCTCCTCGAGATAGCCGATGTCGGTGGTGTCCCCGGAGTGGCCGATGATCACCCGCGTCAGGTCGACGCCCTCCTCGGCGAAGATGCGCTGCTGCTCGAGTCCGCGCTTGGTCTCGGCGTGGGTGTGTGTCGAGATCGGCACGCCCGTCTCCCGGTGAGCCTGGGCGACGGCGCGCAGCACCCTCTCGACGCCTGGGGTCACGCCGGGTTCGTCGGTGGCGCACTTGAGGATCGCCGCCTTGATGCCGGTGTCGCCGATGCCGTGCTCGATGTCGCGGACGAACATCTCGATCATGGGCTCGGGCCCGCCGAGCGGTGCGCCGGGCCCGAGGTAGTGGAAGTACATCGGCACGTCGTTGTAGGTGTACAGGCCGGTCGCCACCACGATGTTGAGTTCGGTGGCCGCGGCGATGCGCGCGATTCGCGGCACGTAGCGGCCGAGCCCCACGACGGTCAGGTCGACGATCGTGTCGACGCCGCGAGACTTCAGCTCGTTCAGCCGGACGATCGCGTCGGCTTCACGCTTGGCGCCGTCGCCCCAGCCCTCCGGGTAGTTCTCCATGATCTCGGTGGTCATGATGAAGACGTGCTCGTGCATGAGCGTGACGCCGAGGTTGGCAGTGTCGATGGCACCTGCCGCGGTGTTGAGAAGGGGCACTCAGTCGATGTTAGGGACACCTGCGCGCCGAACGTGAAACCAGTGCGAAGAATCGGCCAAACTTCGCCGTGACGTCACGCTCGGCGCCGTGCGAGCGGCACTGTCGACGCCGCCAGCATCGCGACCGCCAGCAGCGCCAGCAGCTGTATCTGCCAATCGTGGCCCCCGTATCCCTCGACGGCGCGCCACGGGTGTCGGCTCAGCGCCGCGCCGGCGAGGATCAGCCCACCCGCGCTGATCCCGACGGTCACCCGGTGGACGAGCACCGGCCGCGCTTGCAACGCGTACCTGGCGGCGAGTGCGGCCGCGACCGCCACGACACCGACCACGCCCGAGAGGACGAATCCCATTGCGGCAATGGCCACTGCCGAGGCGATGGGCCCGGGCTGCCAGGGCTGGGGCGGTTCGCAGGCCGGCTCTGGTCGCCGGACAGGCCAGAACGCTAGCAGCGCCAGAATCGGCAGCATCGCCAGCCCACCGAACAGCCCGATGCGGTACGGCGTGTTCGACGCGAACGCCAGCACGACGGGTCCCGAGCTACCAACGGGCAGCACCCAGCCCTGCTGCCAGCCGTTCACCGTGACCGGCGTCAGGACGGTGCCGTCGGCCAGCCGAGCGGTCCACCCCGGGTTGATGCTCTCGGGCACCACCAGCACCCGCTGCGCGGCGGAGGCGGCCACGTCGATCTCCCGGTGATCGGATGTCCACGCGCCAGTCTGGGCGGGAGTCGCCTGGGCGCTGGGCAACCGCGCTGCCAGCGGGCCTGCGAGCTGAACGCCGTCGACGACGAACGCGGCGCCGGGGCTGATCAACAGCTCCTGCTCACCCGCGGGAAACGCGATCGGCGCGGGCAGACAGGGGTGTGCGGCGATGGGCGTCCCGTCGAGCAGTGCGCCGACGGTGGTGTCCACCGAGGTCTGAATGAACTGTCCTGCGACGCCGATGATCGGCCCGCGCCCACACGGCAGGTCGATGGCTCTGGCCCGGTTGGACGCGGCGTCGGCGGCTGCAATCGGGTGACCGCGCGAGTCGAGCGCGGTTACCTCGGCGAATCCTGGCGGTTTCACCTGGTCGAAACCCAGTGCAGTGCGGTCGATCACGTCATTCCAGTCGAGGATCGACAGTTTCACGACGTCGGTGACCCTCGGCCTGAGCGAGATGGTCTGCGGGCCGTCTGGATCCAATCGCTTGACCTGCGGTCCGTCGCCGAGGTCGACGGCGACCAGCGTCGGGTGGGCGGGCAGTTCGGTCGCGCTCGGCGTCAGCCGCAACCCCGACACCTCCGTCGGGGCAGGCAACCGCAACTCGAGATTGGCTGCCGAGCGGAACTGCGTGACCCGTTGGGGCGCAGTCCATGACGTCCGGAGGTCCCCGTCGGCCGCGGCGTACGTCGAGCCGAGCACGTCGATGGGGTCGGCGTCGCCGAGCGCACGGGTCGTGCCGGGCTGGGCGATGAGGTCGGCGAGGTTCGGGCCCTGCCGAGCCCGTACCCACACCGTCGGGGTCACCTTGGTCGCTTGCGGCACGGTCAACGTGCGGCTCAGGTTGACCGGCTCCTCGGGAGACAGCGCCATCGCCGCGGCGCACCGAACGGCGTCGGGTCCCGCTACGCATCCCGGCCGGCCAGGGAGGTCGGCACCCAGATCCCATTGCGCGACAGCCGAACCCGCGGGCGGTCCGGGTACCACGACCGTATGCCGCAGGGCCACCGGCTGTGCGAAGCCGGACGCGTCGTATTGGGTGACAGAGAAGTCGGTGATCCCGAACTGCACGCCTGCGGAGCCGTCGTCGGTCGACACCGCGGTGAACCGCACCCACGGCGTCTCGCCGTAGGGCAAGGCAGCGGTCAGCGGCTTCCCCGGCTCGTCGAAGCGCAGTGTGCTGGTGCCCGTAGCGGTGGACACCTCGATGCGCCGCACCTGGGCGCCGACGGCGGTAGCGCTCGGCGTGATGGTGATCGTGGCGTTGGTGATCGGGCGGTCGAAGTCCACCTGCAGCCATTGTCCCACCGCGGCCTGCAGCGCGTTGGACACCCAGCTGGTCGACGGATCGCCGTCGATCGCCGCCGCCGGGCTCACAGCCGTCGAAACATTGGGCAGTGCAGTCGAATCCGATGCGGAACTCGAAGCAGAGATGCGTCCGCCGGGCCACCGCGCGTAGACCAGGTCGGCATCCCCCGCCGGGTAGTCGGCGACGCGGTTGAAGGTGTGCCGGACGTCGCCGGGCGCGCGGATCGCCGAGACGTGGTCGTCGACCCGGCCATAGTCCGTCTCGCGCGCCATCGGGGTGTCGGTGACGGTGACGACGGAGGTGGGCAGTCCCGCGCGCTGCGCGTCCTTGGTCAGCAGCATCGGTCCGAGCGGCGGTTGGCCGAGTAGACGCCTGCGCTCGTCGAGTCGCAGCAGCGCCTCGGGGCCACCGTCGACGCGGGCCATCGCGTTGGCCTCGGTCACGTAGGGACGGGTCGAGCCCGCCCCGTCGACGCGGTAGATCTCCACGGCCGGGTACTTCGGGCGCAGCCCGCTGTCGGTGATGAACCCCGCCAACGTGCCTGGCCCGACGGGATCGCCGAACTGGGCGACCTTCGTCAGGCCGGGGGAGCCCTCGACCGCGCGGTGCACGAGCAGTGGGCGTGCGGAACGGGATGTCTCGGGGTCTAGGTCGTTG
Source organism: uncultured Actinomycetota bacterium (assembly GCA_963791215.1). GTDB lineage: Bacteria > Actinomycetota > Actinomycetes > Mycobacteriales > Mycobacteriaceae > Mycobacterium. The sequence continues at coordinate 81,835 of CAWBRR010000027.1, forward strand.
CGTACGACGACGTACGAAATACCCTGGCGGACAAGGGTATCGGCCAGTCCGGCAGATGGTTGGCCCGCGGCGAGCAAGCGCTGTACGGAGTCCAGCGCCCGGATCGTCTGCGGCGGGGTCAGCGGTATCGAGTCACGCACGCCCCACGGGCCGTGGCCCAGCACCTGAAGGGGCTCGTCGTGGCTGTTGCCCCACTCCTGCGTGGCGAACGGGGCGCCGGGCGCCACCAGCACGCGCCCTGAGTCACGGTGCTCGTCGAGCCAGGCCGCTGCGTCGGACCAGTACTGAGGAATCGCCGTGAACGCGCCTGGCGGGGTGAGCCGGCCCGTCCACGCCAAAGACGTTGCGGCGCACAGTGTGACGAGCACGACGATGCCGACCGCCACGCGCTTGTCGCGTTCCGGATGGGCGAGTGCAGCGATCCACGCCGGTCGAGGCACGCTGCCTGGCAGCGGTATGCGGCTGAGTAGATGGGCGAGCCCCAGCGCCATCGGCAGCCGCACTAGCGGCTCGAGCTTGTGCACGTTGCGCAGTGGAGTGCCGGACGCGTCGAGGTAGAGCTGTACCTGGTGGGCGATCGGCGAACCGAGCCCGCCGGAGTAGCCCGCCGCGAGCAATGTCAGGCCGACCAGCAGCGTGGCGATCAGAAGCCGCCGGGCAGGCATGCTGCGCATCGCCAGTCCGGCCAGCCCGGCTGCCGCCACCAACGTCGTCGCCAGCACCGCGACCGAACTCGTCACCAGCGAGGCGCCCGCGGTGGCGTTCGGCGCGACGAACGGAGTCCAGCTGTACGTGCCCCGCAGTACCTCGGTCAACGAAAGCCATTGCGTCGTCACCCCGGACGACTCGATGAAGTCCAGGAAGGGGGGACTGACTCGGCCGAGCATGAACAGCGCGACCACCCACCACGACACGGCCAGCACCGCACACAGCGCCCACCACCCCGTGAGGCGCCACCACAGCCTGTTCGGGCGATGCGCCGCCCACCAGACGACGGCGGCCAGGCACGCGGTCAGCGTCGCGACGGCGTTCACGGCGCCCATCAGCGCGATGGCCAGCGCCGAGCGCGCCGCCAAGACCCGAACGGACCCTTGGCCACGCAGCGCGAGGATCACCGGCAGCAGCACCCACGGCGCCAGCATCATCGGCAGCGTCTCCGACGAGATGGCGCCCAGCGTCGTCAACACCCGCGGAGACAGGGCAAACGCGGTGGCCGCGATGACGCGCGAACTGGTGTTCCCGATGCCCAGCGCCTCGGCGACGCGCAACAGCCCCCAGAACCCCACCGCCAGCAGCAGCGCCCACCACAGTCGCTGCGTCACCCAGCCGGGCAGGCCGAGCACGTCGCCTGCGAGGAAGAACGCGCCGTGAGGAAAGAGGTAGCCGTAGGCCTGGTTCTGCGTCTGACCGAATGGCAGGTCGCTGTTCCACAGGTTCGCGGCGCGGGCCAGGAATCGCAGCGGATTGGCGGTGAGGTCGAGTTTGGTGTCGGGTGAGATCCGCCCGGGAGACTGACTGAACGTCAGGACGAGCGTCGCCGTGGCGACCAACCACAACCAACGTCGCGACAGCTTCACTTCCCGAGTCGCTTCGCTCCTGCCCGCAAGCGGGGGGACCCCCAGCGCCGGTGCTGATTCCCGCGTCGCTTCGCTCTCCCCCGCAAGCGGGGGGACCCCCAGCGCCGGTGCCACGACGCTGGGATCAGGAGCGGTCGCCGTACTCGACCCTGTTGAGCACTGACGACCCGGGGTCGCCTGCCTGCAGCGGAGGCTTGGTGTCCTGTTGGATCATCAGGGTCACGCCGAACACGGCTGCTGCGCCGAGCAGGAGCCCGACGACGATGCTGGCCGCAGCGGGCAAGGCGAACCGATCCACCTGGCCAAAGTAGCACGGCCCACGAGTAGCCTTGCTGCTCATGGCTCCGACCCCCCGAGCGGCCCGCGCCCTGATTCTCATTGCTGCAGTGGCGGTACTGGCCATCGGTTGTTCGTCCGGCGGGCCTTCCCCAACCACCACCGCGACCAGCACGGGTACCGCCGCGCCGCCCCCTGCCCCCGCGCCACCGGCAACGGTGCCGTGCGATCCCCACGCCCTGGTTACGGTCATGTCGACGCGCGACAAGCTCGCGCAACTGCTGATGGTCGGCGTCACCGACGCCGCCGATGCAGGAGCCGTGGTCGAGCAGTACCGCGTCGGCGGCATCATGATCGGCAGCTGGACCGACCTGTCGATGATGGGCGACCCGGTGCGGGGTATCGAAGGCACGGCGCAGTACCTGCCGCTGGCGGTCAGCGTGGACGAGGAGGGCGGTCGGGTCTCCCGCCTGTCCAGCCTGATCGGCACCCAGCCGTCGCCGCGGGTGCTCGCTGCGACTAAGACTCCCGCCGAGGTGCACGACATCGCGCTGCAGCGGGGTCAGGCCATGCGTGGCCTCGGCGTCACCATCGACTTCGCACCCGTGGCCGACGTCACGACGGAACCGGACGACGAGGTGATCGGCGACCGTTCGTTCGGCTCCGATCCCGCCACGGTCACCGAATACGCGGGTGCCTATGCCCAAGGCCTGCGCGAAGCCGGCCTCCTGCCGGTGCTCAAGCACTTCCCTGGCCACGGCCACGCCTCGGGCGACTCGCACCAGGGTGGTGTCGTCACCCCGCCGCTGGCCGACTTGCAGGGCGACGACCTGATCCCGTACCAGACGCTCACCACGCAAGCGCCGGTGGCCGTGATGGTCGGCCACATGCAGGTGCCGGGACTGACGGGCGATGATCCCGCCAGCCTCAGCCCGGCGGCCTACGGCCTGCTGCGGTCGGGTGAGTACGGCGGCCCGGGATTCCGAGGGCTGGTGTTCACCGACGACCTGTCCAGCATGGGCGCCATCAATGAGCGCTACGGTGTCGCCGACGCGGTGCTCAAGTCGCTTCAGGCAGGTGCCGACGTGGCCCTGTGGGTGACCACCAAGGAGGTACCCGCCGTCCTGGACCGCTTGGAGAAGGCCGTCGCCGCCGGCGAACTGGACATGGGCAAGGTCGACGAATCGATGCTGCGGGTGGCGGCGGTGAAGGGGCCACATCCGCGGTGCGGATGATTGGGCTTGCGCGCGGTGCGGATGATTGGGCTTGCGCGCGGTGCGGATGATTGGGCTTGCGCGCGGTGCGGATAAACGGGCTTGCGCGCGGTGCGGGTCATCGGGCTTGAGCCAGTCTGCCGACGCTGATTCGTAGGAGGTTGCTTACTCTGAGGTAGGCAATCGTTGGGAAAGGGCGCGCCATGGCAGGTGGAACCAAGCGCTTGCCGCGCGCTGTCCGCGAACAGCAGATGCTCGACGCCGCCGTGCAGATGTTCTCCATCAACGGCTACCACGAGACGTCGATGGATGCGATCGCCGGGCAGGCCGAGATCTCCAAGCCGATGCTCTATCTGTACTACGGCTCCAAGGAGGAGTTGTTCGGGGCGTGCCTGGACCGGGAACTGGCGCGGTTCGTCGACTCGGTCCGCGCCAACATCGACTTCACGCAGCCCGCGAGGGACCTGCTGCGCACCGCCGTGGTGTCGTTCCTGAGCTACATCGACGAGAACCGTGCGTCGTGGATCGTGCTCTACACGCAGGCCACCAGTTCGCAGGCGTTCGCCCACACCGTGCGCGAGGGCCGCGAGCGCATCGTCGAGCTGGTCGGACGGCTGTTGCAGTCGGGCACGCGGAACCCGGAGCCGGACACCGACTTCGACATGATGGCCGTTGCCCTGGTGGGCGCGGGCGAGGCGGTGGCCAATCGAGTGAGCACCGGTGACGCCGACGTCCACGACGCCGCCGAGCTGATGATCAACCTGTTCTGGCGTGGCCTGAAGGGCAAACCCGCCGACAAGGATTCGTCCACGGTCGTCGCCGGCTAGCGACCAACCGATCCCGTTCCGCGAGCCTGCGTGGCATCGTTGCGTACCGTCGGACCTCATCATGATGGGGTGGGCTCGACGAACGGGGTGACCGAGGTGGCCGATGTCAAGCCGGAGCAGCCGACGGCCACTGCCCTGATAGTGCGCAGCCTGGGCATGCTTCGTACGGTGCGCGGCCTCGTCGTGGCGCTGCTCGTGCTCGGGGTGATCGCGTCCGCGCTGCCATATGTCACCGCCGCGGCCTTCGGACCCATGATGCAGGTCGTCGCCGACGCGGGATTGAGCGGAAACCTCAGCGGGGTATGGGATTTCCGTGGCCCGCTGGTGGCACGTGACGACGGGCTGCTTGCTGGACTTGCGGGCCCGGTGCCGTTCGCGGTGCTGCTCGGCGTTTGGGCGGCGTCCCTGATGCTGGCTCAGCTGATGTACCTCGTCACCGCCTGGGTCGGCGCGAGGGTCGAACGGGTGCTGGTCACGGACATCCGGCAACGCGTGCACGACCACCTCCAGACGCTGTCCTTGGACTTCTTCGCCGCGTCACCCAGCGGTGCGCTGATGCAGCGGGTGATGACCGAATCCGCAGGTGTGCAAAGGCTTCTCACGGACTGCCTGCTGCCGCCGCTCATCGACACGGTCGTGCTGTTCGTCGCGGTCGCCTATCTGGTGGCCATCTCGTGGCAGATGACGATCGCCGCGCTGATCCTCACCCCGCTGGCCCTGATCACGTTGAGGTTCGCAGGACGCAACGTGCAGCTGGCGGTGCGACAGATGATGAACGCGGACCGGGCGATGGGCGCCGAGCTCGAGCAGACGGTCAGCGGTATCGCCGAGATCCAGATGTTCAACGCCCAGCCCCTGCGCAGCAGGCGGTTTCACGAAGTGTCGGACACCGCCGCGAGGAGTTCGGCGACGAGCGGGGTGTGGATGCAGGCCACGGCGAACGCGTCCCAGGTGTTCGTGGCGCTCAGTACCGTCATGGTGCTGCTGGTCGGCATCGGGTTCAGCTCGAGCTTCGGTCTGACGTTCGCGGGGCTGATGGTCTTCGCCGGAATGGTCCCCACGATGTTCGGGGCGGCTCAACGGGTACTGGGTGCGTACACCACGTATCAGTCCGTGGCGCCGACGGCGGCGTCGACGTACGAGCTGCTGGACACCCGGCCGTCGGTGCAGGACCGCCCCGACGCGGCCGTGCTCGGAGAGGTCCACGGGAATCTCGTGTTCGAGGACGTCGCCTTCGGCTACACACCGACGCAGAAAGTCCTCGACGGACTGTCGTTCTCCGTCTCGGAGGGAGAGACGGTGGCGCTCGTCGGCGGCATCGGATCGGGCAAGTCGACGGTGTTCAACCTGCTGCTGCGCTTCCTCGACCCACAGCGTGGCCGAATCCTGCTCGATGGCCACGACATCGGCTCCATGACCACCAGCCTCGCTGCGCGAACAGGTTTCGAAGCTCGCGCAGTTCCCGTTCTTCGTCAAGGACACCATCCGCGAGAACGTCCGGCTAGCCCGGCCGACGGCAAGCGATGCCGACGTCGAGGCGGCGTGCGAACAAGCCCACGTCCACTCGATCATCGTCGACCCCACCAAGATGCACGCCGGCTACGACACGGTGGTCGACGTCCAGGTGCCATCCGGTGGGCAGAAGCGATTGATCGCGTTGGCGCGCTGCTTGTTACGCCAGCCCGAGGTGCTGCTGCTCGACGAGCCGACCGAGAATCTCGACGCAGATCAGCGGGCGCGGCTGACCGGCGTGATCCGCGAGTATGCGCATGACCGCACTTGCATCGTGGTCAGTCATGACATGGACTTCATTGCCGCAGTGGCGGATCGGGTCCTGGTGCTCGACGACGGACGCATCGCGCAGCAGGGTGACCACCGCACGCTGATGGCCGAAGACGGGCTGTACAAACGTCTGTATGAAGCCCAGAACGTCGACCCGAGGCTGGTGTACTCGGCCTCGGAGCATCACAGGCCCGAGGGGTGACGAACCCGCGCAGCTAGCGCCTGGAGACGGTCCCCGTCAGGTGCGGATAACCCTTTGACAGGTTGCGCAGGGCCAGCTCCCAGCCGTCACCGGTGCGGTCGACGTACAGTCCGGCTCGCGCGGGCAGCACCACCGGCTTGCCGAAGCGCACCGAGTACTTCACCGCGTCGGGAAGCTGGCCCTCGATGTTCGCCAAGACCGCTGCGGCACTGAACATTCCGTGGGCAATGACCGTGGGGAAGCCGAACAGCTTGGCGCCGATCGGGTTGGTGTGGATGGGGTTGTGATCGCCCGCGACCGATGCGTAGTGCCGGATCTGGCCGGGGGTGATGCTCAGGATGGCGTTGGGCGGCGGCAGTTTCGGCTGCTTCTTCGGTTCGGGCCTTTGTTCGTCGGACAGGCTGGTCCGCTGTTGGTGCAGGAACGTCGCGACCTGTTCCCACGCCACGTCGTTGCCGACCTTGACCTCGGTGACCGCGTCCACTAACAGCCCCCGCCGGTGCTCCCGCAGATTCTGCGCGCGCACGTTCACGTCGACGACGTCGGACACCGCGATGGGCCGGTGCCGCGTGATCTGGTTTTCGAAGTGAATGGAACCCATTGCGGCGAAGGGGAAGTCGAAACCGGTGAGCAGCGACATCATCGCGGGGAACGTCAGCGCGAACGGGTACGTCAGCGGTACGGCGTCGGCGAACCGCAGCCCGGTGAGCGATGCGTACTCGGCGACGTTGGCCGGGTCGATCGTCAAACCCTCAACGGACACCGTGCGCGACGGCAGGGTGTCCCCACGCCGGACGAACGGAAGCGCGCCCGCCGCTGCGCGGGCCATGTTGAGCAACCCACTGGGTTGACTGCTCATCGCAGTGCCCTTCTGCTCTTCGCGCAAGTGCTCATCGTCAGGCCCCCAGCATGGCCTGGCCGCACACCCGAATGGTGTTGCCGGTCACGGCGTTCGAGGCCGGGCTGGCGAAGTAGGCGATGGCCTCGGCCACGTCGACGGGCTGACCGCCCTGGAACAGCGAGTTCAGCCGACGGCCGACCTCGCGGGTGGCCAGCGGGATGGCCTCGGTCATCTTCGTCTCGATGAACCCGGGGGCCACGGCGTTGATGGTGATGCCCTTCTCGCCGAAGACCGGGGCCAGCGCCTGCGTCATGCCGATCATCCCTGCCTTGGTGGTGGCGTAGTTGGTCTGGCCGCGGTTACCCGCGATGCCCGCCATCGACGACAGCCCGACGATGCGACCGCCCTCGCCGATGACGCCGGTGTCCACCAGACCCTGTGCGAGCCGTTGCGGAGCAAGCAGATTCACTGCGACGACGCTGTCCCAGCGGGCGTCGTCCATGTTGGCCAGCAGCTTGTCACGCGTGATGCCCGCGTTGTTGACCAGGAGGTCGGCCTTACCGCCGTGGTGCTCGGCGAGGTGGGCGGCGATCCGATCCACCGCGTCGGAGGCCGTCACGTCCAGCGTCAGCGCGGTGCCGCCGACCTTGGTGGCCAGTCTCGTTCAGCGCCTCCGCGGCCTGCTCGACGTCGATGGCCACCACCGTGGCGCCGTCCCGCGCGAACACCTTGGCGATCTCGGCGCCGATGCCACGCGCCGCGCCGGTCACCAACGCGACCTTGCCGTCCAGCGGCTTGTCCCAGTCCGCCGGCGGCACCGAGTCGTCTGCGCCCACGTAGAACACTTGGCCATCGACGTAGGCGGACTTCGCCGACAGCAGGAAGCGCAACGTCGACTCGAGCCCGGTGGCTCCGGCCTTGGCATCGGCGGCCAGGTAGACCAGGCCGATGGTCGCGCCGCGCTGCAACTCCTTGCCCAGTGAGCGGGTGAAGCCCTCCAGCGCACGCTGGGCGATGCGCTCGTCGACGCTGCCCGCCTGGTCGGGGGTGGTGCCGACGACCACGACGCGGCCGCAGGGCCCGAGGTTGCGGAGCACCGGGGTGAAGAAGTCGTGCAGCGCCTTGAGGCCTTCGGGCCCGGTGATGCCGGTGGCGTCGAAGACGAGCCCGCCGAAGGCGTCCGCCCAGCGTCCGCCGAGGTTGTTGCGGACGAGTTCGTAGTCGTCGGCCAGCGCGGTGCGCAGCGGTTCTGCCACCCGACCCTCGCCACCGACCAGCAGCGAACCGACCAGGGGCGGGTCACCTGCGCGGTAGCGCCGCAGTTCCTGCGGTTGCGGCACGCCTAGTTGCTTGGCCAGGAACGATCCGGGACCGGAGTTGACGACTTGCGAGAACAGGTCGGTAGCCACTTCGTTGCCTTTCTCAGTAGATCTCTCAGTAGATCTTGATACGTCGGGACGAACAGGGGGTACGGATGAGTTGTACCCGCGCTGTCGTGTCGATTACGAACTTACTCGAGAGTAAGAAGCGTGGGTAGTATGACCTCCACACCCTGGCGTTCCCACGCCGGCGCATCACGACACATATGAAGAGGTAGCTGTGGCTGACAACAAGACCACCCGTCGGGTCGCGATCCTCGGTGGTAACAGAATCCCGTTCGCACGCTCGGACGGCGCGTACGCCAACGCGTCCAACCAGGACATGTTCACCGCGGCTCTCGGCGGGCTGATCGACCGGTTCCACCTGTCGGGCGAGCGGCTCGGCGCCGTGGTCGGGGGCGCGGTGCTCAAGCACAGCCGTGACTTCAACCTCATGCGCGAATGCGTGCTCGGCAGCGCGCTGTCGCCGTACACGCCCGCCTACGACCTGCAGCAGGCCTGTGGGACCGGGCTGCAGTCCACCATCGCGGTGGCCAACGCCATCGCGCTGGGCCAGTACGACTCCGCCGCGGCAGGCGGCGTGGACACCACCTCCGACGCACCGATCGCCTTCGGCGACGACCTCCGCCGCGTACTGCTCGGCCTGCGCCGGGCCAAGTCGAACGTCGACCGGCTCAAGCTCGTCGGCAAGCTTCCCGCGTCCCTCGGCGTCGAGATCCCCACCAACGGCGAACCCCGCACCGGGCTGTCGATGGGCGAGCACGCAGCCGTCACCGCCAAGAAGATGGGCGTCAAGCGGGTCGACCAGGACGAGTTGGCCGCCGCCAGCCACCGCAACATGGCGGCCGCCTACGATCGCGGATTCTTCGACGACCTCGTCAGCCCGTTCCTCGGGCTCTACCGCGACAACAACCTGCGCGCCGACTCGTCGGCCGAGAAGTTGGCCAAGCTCAAGCCCGTCTTCGGCGTGAAGAACGGCGACGCGACGATGACGGCGGGCAACTCGACGCCGCTCACCGACGGTGCCTCGGTGGCGCTGCTGGCAAGCGACGAGTGGGCCGCCGAACGCAACCTGCCGGTACTCGCCTACTTCGTCGACGGCGAGACCGCAGCCGTCGACTACGTCAACGGCGACGACGGCTTGCTGATGGCGCCCACCTATGCGGTGCCGCGGCTGCTGGCCCGAAACGGGTTGACACTGCAGGACTTCGACTTCTACGAGATCCACGAGGCGTTCGCGTCGGTGGTGCTGGCGACGCTCGCGGCGTTTGAGTCGGAGGAGTACTGCAAGGAGCGCCTCGGCCTGGACGCCGCGCTCGGCTCGATCGACCGGTCCAAGCTCAACGTCAACGGCTCGTCGCTGGCGGCCGGGCACCCGTTCGCGGCGACGGGCGGCCGCATCGTCGCGCAGCTCGCCAAGCAGCTGGCCCAGAAGAAGGCCGAAACCGGACAGCCCGTCCGGGGCCTCATCTCCATCTGCGCCGCAGGTGGGCAGGGCGTGACGGCCATCCTCGAGGCTTGAGAAGTTTTTTCGCCCGCGCTGTAACGCCCTCGGACGGACCACCGATATGTGAGTAGTCCCGCGTTGTCGTCTGACCCCCCGACCCGACGACAACGCGGGACTCTAACGTCGTCTGGCCCCGTCAGGCGTCCGGCGGCGGATCCTTCTTGGCCTTGATCGGCCCGGCACTCGGCGGCGGCGTGAACAGGCTCCCGCCGACACTGCCCCGTGCGGTGCGCACGGCGACCAGTCCCCAGGTCCCCAACAGCGCGAAGTAGGCGACGACGGCCGCCACCTCGAACGCGGGCAACCCGGTGTGCTTGGCCAGCTGGGTGGTGCCGGTGACGAACGTCCCGACGGGGAACGTCAGACTCCACCACGTCAGCGCGAACGGCATCCCGCGGCGCAACGTCCGAACCGTCAACTGGGTGGCGAGCACGATCCAGAGCACCGCGAAGCCCCACACCGGCACGCCGAACAGCACCGCGAAGACGTTCATCGCCCCGGCCAGGTCGGGCGCTACGGCGAGGTGGGCGGCCGCGCCCAGCAGCCCCGCCGCCGTGATGCCCTGACCCAGCGGGCCGAGCACGATCCACAGCGTGGGCACCCGCGCAGTGCCCGACGTGCCGTACAGCGCGAGCCTGCTCCAGATCATGCTGATGATGATCAGCGCAGCGATCAGCGACAGTCCGAACATCGCGTAACAGCCGTAGAGCATCGTCGTGCGACCGGTGCCCGCCGCCATGTGCGGGATCAGCAGCGCGCCTGACGCGGCCGACACCATCGGCGGCACCACCGGCATCAGCCAACCGCCGAACGCGGCGTCGGGCTCGACGTTGAGCTGCGTGAACATCACGAACGGAATCGTCGCCGCGGTGAACAGCCCGCCAACCGTGCCTGCCGTAAACAGCACCCAGGCCAGGTCGACGGCGACCCGTCCCCCGATGAGGTCCTTGCCGATCAGCAGCGCGCCCGACCCGATCGTGAGCAGCGCCATCGGCGCCGCACCGTAGAAGTGGGCCATCTGCGGGTTGCGCACGTGGCTGCGCGCGACCGTCGGATGCCTGACCCGCTGGATCGTCACCGCGACCACGAGCACCACCAGCAGCGCCGTGGCGCCCACCCACACGATGCGCGAGAACACGTGCAGACCGGGAACCTGGACCGGCAGCGTGGCGCCTGCGGTAGCGACGATCCCGGTGCCCATCACCGAGGCGAACCAGTTCGGGCCGAAGTGCCGCAGTCTGGTCAGTTCGGTCGTCATGGTTCGATGTCGAATGGGGCTCGGGTGGGGGCGACGCAAGGGAGCGTGGTGGTCATGCAGGTCAGTATGTTCGGGCAACTCAGCGGGACGGGCGACGAATCGCCCATCGACGCGACGATCGCCAATCTCGCTCAGCTGCGCGACGAAGGCTTCAAGCGCGTCTGGATGAGCCAAATGCCTTATGAGCCAGACCTTCTCACGGTACTGGCGATCGCGTTGCACGAGGTCGACACCATCGAGGTCGCCAGCGGCGTGGTGCCGATCCAGAACCAGCACCCGATGCAGATGGCGCAGCGCGCGCTCACGGTCAGCCTCGCGTCCGGTGGCCGGTTCATCCTCGGTCTCGGCATGACACATCAAGCGGTCACCGAGGGCATGTGGGGCATCCCGTGGGACAAGCCGGTGCGACGGCTCAACGAGTACCTCGACGGGCTGCTGCCACTGCTGGCCGGCGACGCCGCGAATGCCTCCGGCGAGACGGTGACCACAAGGGGCGCGTTGATGATCGCGGGCGCCGCGCGGCCCGACGTGTACATCGCGGCGCTCGGCCCGCAGCTGCTGAAGCTCGCGGGCCGCCGCACGGCGGGCACCTGTACCTGGATGACCGGACCGAAGACGTTGGCCGAACACGTCGGACCGACACTGCGGCAGGCGGCCGCCGACGCGGGCCGTCCTGAGGGTTCGGTGCGCGTGGCCGCGTCGCTACCGGTCAGCGTCACCGACGACGTGGATGCCGCGCGCAAGCAGGCGGCGGCGCAGTTCTCGATGTACGGCGACCTGCCGTCGTATCGCGCCATGCTCGACAGGGAGGGCTACGCCGGGCCGGAGGACGCGGCCATCATCGGCGACGAGGCCACGGTGAAGGGCAGGCTCGACGAGCTGGCCGCCGCGGGCGTCGACGAGTACATTGCCGCCGCGTTCGACGCGGCTCCCGAGGGGCGGGCCCGCACGAGGGCGCTGCTGCGCACGCTCAACGAATGAGTCCCAACTACCCAAAATTTCTTCTGGTGTGACCGCAGTCACACGCGTACGATCGAGTGCACGACGGGTTCGGGAGTGACTGATCCAAAGAGCCGGCAAGGGATGAAAGCCGGACGCGCGAGTACTAATGAGACGCGCCCAAATGTCCTCCCGAACCCGCCCTTTTTTTGGCTGGGTTCGCCCGTCGTCGTTTGTGATTCTGGCGACGCGACTCGCCGTCAGCCCGTCGTCAGGTTCACAAACGCGGCCGCGTAGCCGCCAACGCAAAGGACCCCCGCCGTGGCGGGGGCCCAGAGCGTGAAGCTGGATCAGAAGCTGGCCTCGTCGAGCTCCATCACCTCGTTGTCGATGGTGTCGATGACCAGACGGGTGCTGGTCAGCAGCGGCAGGAAGTTCTTCGCGAAGAACGACGCGACCGCGATCTTGCCTTCGTAGAACGACTTGTCCGCACCGGTGGCACCGCCGTCGAGGGCGGCGATGGCGACGACCGCCTGCTGCTGCAGCAGCCAGCCGAGCACCAGGTCGCCGACGCTCATCAGGAAGCGCACCGAACCGAGGCCCACCTTGTACAGGCTCTGAGGATCCTCCTGCGCGGCCATCAGGTAGCCGGTCAGCGTGGCGGCCATGCCCTGCACGTCGGCCAGCGCGGTCGCAAGCAGCTCGCGCTCGGCCTTCAGCCGGCCGTTGCCTTCCTTGTTCTTGACGAACTGCTCGATCTCGCCTGCCACGTAGCCGAGCGCAACGCCCTTGTCCCGCACGATCTTGCGGAAGAAGAAGTCCTGCGCCTGGATGGCCGTGGTGCCCTCGTACAGCGAGTCGATCTTGGCGTCGCGGATGTACTGCTCGATCGGGTAGTCCTGCAGGAAGCCGGATCCACCGAAGGTCTGCAGGCTCTCGGTCAGCTTGGCGTACGCCTGCTCCGAACCCACGCCCTTGACGATCGGGAGCAGCAGGTCGTTGACCTTGGTGGCCAGCTCGGCGTCGACGCCGTGCACGGCCTCGGCGACCGCCGCGTCCTGGAACGTCGCGGTGTAGAGGTACAGCGCGCGCAGTCCCTCGGCGTAGGCCTTCTGGGTCAGCAGGCTGCGACGCACGTCGGGGTGATGCGTGATGGTCACGCGGGGCGCGGTCTTGTCCGTCATCTGGGTCAGGTCGGAGCCCTGCACGCGGGTCTTGGCGTACTCCAGTGCGTTCAGGTAGCCGGTCGACAGCGTGGCGATGGCCTTGGTGCCCACCATCATTCGGGCCTGCTCGATGACCTCGAACATCTGCGCGATGCCCTCGTGGACCTCGCCGACGAGCCAGCCAACGGCCGGGATGTCGTGCTGGCCGAGCGACAACTCGCACGTCGCGGACACCTTGAGGCCCATCTTGTGCTCGACGTTGGTGACGAAGACGCCGTTGCGCTCGCCGGGCTCGCCGGTCTCGGGGTCGAAGTGGAACTTCGGCACGAAGAAGAGCGAAAGCCCCTTGGTGCCCGGTCCGGCGCCCTCGGGGCGGGCCAGCACCAGGTGCAGGATGTTCTCGCCGAGGTCGTCGGCGTCACCGGAGGTGATGAAGCGCTTCACGCCGTCGATGTGCCAGGTGCCGTCGGGCTGCTGAACGGCCTTGGTGCGGCCTGCGCCGACGTCGGAGCCCGCGTCGGGCTCGGTGAGCACCATGGTCGACGTCCAGCCGCGCTCGGCGGCCAGCACGGCCCACTTCTTCTGCTCCTCGGTACCGAGGTGGTACATGATCTGAGCGAAGCCCGCGCCCATCGAGTACATGTACACGGCCGGGTTGGCGCCGAGCACGTGCTCCATCAGAGCCCACTGCAGCGCGCGGGGCATCGGCATGCCGCCGAGCTCCTCGGCGACGCCGATCTTGTCCCAGCCGCCGTCGGTGATGGCGCGCACCGACTTCTTGAACGGCTCGGGCAGCTTGACGGTGTGCGTCTCGGGGTCGAAGACCGGGGGATTGCGGTCGCTGTCGGCGAACGAATCAGCGATGGGCCCCTCGGCGAGTCGGCTGATCTCCGAGAGCATCTCGCGGGCCGATTCCTCGTCCAGGTCCGCGTAGGCACCCGTGCCGAATGACTTGTCTAAGCCGAACACCTCGAACAGGTTGAATACCTGGTCACGGACGTTGCTCTTGTAGTGGCTCACGATTTCTCCTCGATGAGATGCCGTCTGCGGTTGGGTACTTCCGATAAGTTACCCACCAGTAACTGGGCACAACTATACCGGTCGGTAACTTCAACGCAAAGTGGTGTAGAGCAAATTTCTGCCAGCTAAGTAACCAAGCAGTTGATCGGACCTGCCCAAACGGTTGGTTGGGCCTCCTGAACTGGGCTTTCGGAGCGGTGTGATGTCTGCCACGAGAACCTCAGCACGGGCACTATCGTGAGTCGGATGCGGCGTGTCGCGGTGTGGGGAACAGGCAATATGGGGGCCACTGCCATCCGGTCGGCGGTGGCCTTTCCCGGATTGACGCTGTCCGGTGTCATCACCTCGTCGCCCGACAAGGCGGGCAGGGATGCGGCAGGGTTCGCCGGACTGCCGGAACCCACTGGAGTTACGGCCACGACCGACGTCGGCGCAGCGCTCGCGGACTGCGACGCGGTCGCCTACATGGCGTCCGGTGACATCCGCCCCGACGACGCGATCACCGACATCGAGCGGTGCCTTCGCGCCGGCGTGCTCGTCGTGACGCCGTCCCTGTACTCGCTGTACGACCCCCGCTCTGCGCCGCAGGAGTGGGTCGACCGCCTGACCGCAGCCGCCGAGCAGGGGGGCGCCACGCTCTTGGTCAGCGGCGTCGACCCGGGCTGGGCCAACGACGCGTTGGCAGTGATGGCCGCGGGGTTGTGCACCCGCATCCGGGCCATCCACTGCCAGGAGATCTTCGACTACTCCACCTACGACCAGCCGTACGCGGTGCGGGTGTCGTGCGGCTTTGGCGGCGCCATGGACGAGGTGCCGATGATGCTGCTGCCGTCCGTCCCGACGATGGTGTGGGGCGGCAACATCCGGCTCATCGGTCGCGGACTGGGGCTGGACATCGACGACATCACCGAGGAGCTCGAGCGGCTGCCGCTCGAGGAGTCGGTCGACACCGTGATGGGGCCCTTCGAGAAGGGCACGCAGGGCGCCTTCCGGCTCAAGATCGTCGGCTGGTCAGGCGGCAAGAAGCGCGTCGTCGTCGACCACATCACCCGCATCCACCCATCCTGCGCGCCGCACTGGCCCCAGCCCGACGAGGGCGCAGGAGACCATCGCGTCTTCGTCGACGGCGACCCGCAGCTGACCATCGTCAGCCGCGCCGACCTGCCAGGCGGTAATCGCGCCGACGGCGGCAACACCACCGCCGCAAACCGGTTGCTCGGCGCCATCGAGTGGCTGGCCACCCAAAAGCCGGGCATATACGACGGGCTCGACGTTCCGATGCACACCCCGCTGCCCGCCGAAGTGGAGGCGACGCGTTGGGCCGATTGACCGTTCCCTGACCGGCGCTCAATCCCCAGGCTCGGGCGCCGCGACGGGCTGCGCCTCCTCCTGCGACGGTTCCGACTCGGCCACCGCAGCGGGCTGCCCCTCCTCCTGCGACGGTTCCGATCCTGCCACCGCGACGGGTTGCCCCTCCTCCGGCGGCGGCGATTCCGAATCAGGCAGCTGCCCCACCAGATACTCGGCGAGTCCCCCGATGGTCGGATAGTCGAACACCGCGGTCGCATTGATCGTGAAAGCGCCGCCGAACTGACTGTGCAACCGGTTTCGGAGTTCGATCGCCATCAGTGAATCCGTACCCAGATCCAGGAACCGACTGGTTGCGGCAGGCGGCGACGCGAGCCGCAAGAAGTTCTGCACCTCGCGCTGAAGGAATTCGGTCACGAACCCTGCGCGCTGCGGCACCGGTATCTCCTGCAGCTGCTTGAGCAACTCGCTGTCACCGGTCACCTCCCCGACGGCACTCGGCAGCACGAGGTCGAGAATCGGTGGACGCGAACTGCCAAGCACCTTCGCGGCCCGTTGCCAGTTGGCCTTGATGACGGCGGCCTGGCCCGTTCCGTTGGCGACGATCTCGGCGAGCGCGCCAAGCGCCGCCGCGGGATCCAGCGGAATCAGGCCCTGCCCACTGATATTGGCGGTCGCGGCGTCCGAAGAGGCCATGCCGCCTTGGGCCCATGGCCCGAAGTTGACGCCCGTGGCAGGCAAGCCTTGCGCCCTTCGCTGCGCGACCAAGCCGTCGAGCAACGCATTGGCAGTCGCGTAGTTGGACTGACCGGGGGAACCGAACAAACTCGACACCGAGGAGGACACGATGAAGAAGTCCAGTTCGTCGTCCTTCGTCAAACGGTCCAAGTGGCAGGCGCCGAACGCCTTGGGCGCCAGCGTCGTTCGGAATCGCTCCAGACTCTGCTGGGACAGCAGCGCATCGTCGAGTACGCCGGCCAAATGCACCACTCCGGCGAGCGGCGGCAGCTCCGCGCGGATTCGGTCCAGCAGTTTCGCCACCTCGGACTCGTCGCCGACATCCGCCGGATGAGTGTGGATGCGGCACCGGTAGCGCTCGGAGATGTCGTCGATTACCCGTTGGGTGTCCGCATCGGGCGCGCGCCGGCTGGTCAAAACGATGTCACCGGCCCCGAGATGGGCCAGATGCGACGCCGTGTGCAGGCCGATCGCACCGAGCCCACCAGTGATCAGATAGCTCCGATCGGCTCGCGGCTGCAGCGGATTCGGCATCTGCAGCACGATCTTCCCGATGTGGCGCGCTTGCTGCATGCGGCGGAACGCGGCCCTCGCCTCGGTGAGGGGGTAGATCTCGGCGGGTAGTGGTGTCCACTCGCCCTTGGCCAACCCGTGCGACACCTCCCCCAGCAAGGCACGAATACGTTCTGGCTCTTGGAAGGTAACCGTGTCCAGCGCGACGATCTCGTATGCGATGTCGGGACGGGCCGCCGCCATCTGCTCGTGCGTCCAGATGTCGCGCTTGGCGATCTCGGCGAAACGGCCGTTCTGGGCGGTGGCCCGTACGGTCGCCTCGATGAACCCCTCGTTGGTCAGGCTGTTGAGCACCACGTCGACGCCGGCTCCATCGGTGTCGTTGAGGATTTCGTCGGCGAAATCAGTAGTGCGGGAGTCGTAGACGTACTTCACACCGAGTTTGCGCAATGTCGCGCGTTTGTAGGTGCTGGCGGTCGCGAAGACGATGGCGCCGTGCTGCTGTGCCATCTGGATCGCGGCCAGCCCGACACCCCCGCTGGCGGCGTGAATGAGCACCCGGTCGCCCGGCTGCAACTGCGCCCAGTCGAACGCGAGTCGGGCCGTGAGTGCCGCAGCGGGAATGGTGGCCGCAGCTACCGCACTCACCCCGTCGGGAATCGGCGCCAGCAACTGGGCAGGCACGTTGAACCGGCTGGCGAACGCGCCCTGCATGAAGCCGTAGACGCGTTCACCGACCTCGAGACCGGTTACGCCACTACCCAATTGGGTGACGGTGCCTGCGAAGTCGCCGCCGATCGGGCCCGGATCACCCGGGTACAGGCCAAGGACGTTGAGCACATCGCGGAAGTTGAGCCCCGCGGCCTCGACCCGGACCTGGACATAGCCCTCGGCCGGCGGCGGCACGTCCGTCTCGGTGAGCCGCAGGTTGTCGATCGCACCGCGTTCGGTGGGCGCCAGGACGTAGTCGGTTGAGCGCGGCACTGTGAGATGACCGCTGCGCGCCCATGGCAATAGCCGTGAGGCCAGCAGCTTTCCTTGCCGCAGCGCGAGTTCCGGCTCATCGAGCGGCGTGGCCAGCAGCTCGGCCAGTGCGTGCACGGCCTGCCGTGATCCGTCGCAATCGACCAGTTTGCAGCGCAGCGCCGGTTCCTCGTTGATCGTGGTGCGCCCGAACCCCCACAGCGCCGCCTGCACCGGGTCGACCGGTTCGCCGGATTCGCATGCCACCGCCCGTTCGGTGATGATCCACAGGCCGCCAGGCAGTTTCACGTCGCCGCCCTGCACGGCGTGCACGGCGCTGAGCAGGTTGGCGAGCTCGGTCTCGAGCCGCGCGGCGACGTGTTCGCTCGACTCTCGCGCGCTCGGCGCGGCGCTACGCCAAACGACGCCGGAGAACGGCAGACCGCGGTCGTGGCCCTGTGTCAACAGCTGTCCCAAGGACTCCAGATCGGTATTCCGGTCAAACGGGATGCAGCCGGGCACGTTGGCGGCCAGTTCGTCGAATCCGGCAATCAGCCAGGTGCCGTTGGAGTTCCCGGCGCCTTCGATATCACTGACCGGTGCCGGCGGTGGCACCTCGTGCCAGCCAAGGGTGTAGAGCAGCCGGGTGGCGTCGCCGCCGAGGCCGCGCAGCAACGCCTCACGGGGTGCGCGTTTGACGGTGAACTCGCGAATCCCCCCGAGCTGGCGGCCATCCCGGTCGACGAAATCGAGGTCGAAGACCTGGGTTTCGCTGTCGAGTTCGCTCCTGTGCCACCTCGCGCGGCAATAGAACCGCCGAGGCATCTTCTCCTTCAGCATCACCTGCCCGTACCGCAAGGGCAGGAACAGATCGCTCACACCCTGCTCGGCCGCGAGAAGTGCCGGGAACGCCGGGAAGGCGACTCCGGTGCACAGGTCCATCAGCACCGGGTGCATCGGCTCGGTTCCCAGCTGTTCGGCGAGTTCTTCGCCGACGACGATGTCGCCGATCGCCTCACCCTCGCCAAGCCACAGCGACTTCAGGGAACCGGACCAGGTCGGCCCCCACGCCAGCTCCATGTCGGCGAAGGTCTCGAACAACTCCTGCGGACGCATGCGGTTGCACCGCTCGATTGCTTCGTCGACCGGATCCGCCTGCTCGGATACCGACTCGTCATCGATACCGGTGACGACAGTGCCGTCGGCGTTCAACGACCATTCGGCGTCACTGACACCGTAGGGACGGCTGTGCACTTGAAATTTCGACTCACTGCCGTCCCCCAGCGGATGCAATGTCAGCTGCAACTCGCGAGAAGCCTTCTCGGGCAAAATGATCGGCTCGTAGAAGAAGACATCCTTCACCCGCGCCGGCGGACCGACTGCGGCCAATGCCATCGCCGCATACGTCGCCCCTGGGACGACGACGGTTCCGTAGATGACGTGGTCGGAAAGCCACGGCTGCGATTTGACGGACAACCTGCTGGTGTAGACGGTGTCGCCGGAGGCGAGGCCTTTCGCACTGCCCAAGATTCCGGATACGGAGGGTCCGTCGACGGCGATTCCGGAGGTCTTGGGCCAGAAGCGACGGCGCTGGAACGGATAGGTGGGCAATTCGAGTCTGCGACGGGGTTGGCGATGCAGCGCAGTGAAATTCGGTCGGTGGCCGCCGACGTAGGCCGCGGCTAGCGCGTCGGCGATCTGGCGCCGGTCGCCGACGCCCTTGCGCAGCGAGACGATCGCCCGCGGCGCGGCCAGGTGCTCCGGCCAGACCTGCACCGCAGCCCCGGTCAACACCGGCTGCGGACCGATCTCCATCAATACGGAGCAGCCCAGCGCCGCCACGGTGCGCACACTCTCGGCGAATTGCACCGGCTGGCGCGAATGCCGCCGCCAGTACCCCGCGTCGAGCGGGGTCTGGGCCGTGAGCACGGCGCCGGTGCGGTTGCAGACCAGCGGCAACGTCGGGGGAGCGAACTGCAGCTGCGCCGCGTACGACTCGAATTCGCCGAGCACCGGATCCAGCAATTCCGAGTGGAAGGCGTGGCTGGTCTGCAGCCAGGTGCAGCGGATCCCCTCGTCACCGAATCTGGCGACTATCCGTTCCAGCTCCTCACCCGGACCCGAGAGCACGGTGTTGGGTCCGTTGTAGGCGCCAATCGACACACGCGGGAATTCGCCGGCGACCTCCTCGACGTGCTTGGCGTCGGTGAACACGGCCACCATTCGCCCGCCTTCTGGCAGGCTGCCGAACATCCGGCCGCGCTCGGCCATCAGCCGTGCGCCGTCCTCGAGGCTGAAGACACCGGCCACACATGCCGCCGCGTACTGGCCCACGCTGTGCCCCAGCACCACGTCGGGCTCGATGCCCCACGACTGCCACAGCCGGGCCAGACCCATCTCGACGGCGAAGAGTGCCGGCTGCGCAAACGACGTGTGCCGCAACCTCTCTCCGGTTTCGCGATCGGTGGCGAACAGGATCGCTAGCAACGGGTCCGGCAGTATGTCTTTGACCGCGTCCGCACAACGTGTCACGGTTTCGGCGAAAACCGGCTCCGCGTCGAACAACTCACGCGCCATCCCCGGATACTGACTGCCCTGCCCGGTGAACAACCACGCCGTGGTCGGGTGGTGCGTGTGCTCGCCACGTACGACACCGGGCCGTAAGCGGTTTTCGACCAGTTCGGCAAGGCCCTCGCGCGCGTCCTCGACCGAATCCACGACCAGCGCGGCGCGATGTTCGAAGTGCGAACGGCCCATCCCAGCGGTGAGGCATACGTCGGCGAGGTCGGCATCCGGGTGAGCGTTCAACCAGGCCTCGTAACGCTGCGCCAACGCCACCAATGCTTCCGGTGACCGCCCGGACAGCGCCAGCACATTGACAGGCTGCTCGCGAGTGTCCGACTCCGGGGTTACCCCGAGATCGGCTGCCGACTCTGCTGGTTCCGACGGATCTTCTGCGCTCACGGACTCGATGCTCTTCGCGCTAGCGCTCACGGACTCGATGCTCTTCGCGCGAGCGCTCATCGCCACTTCGGCTGGCGCCTCCTCGATCAGCACGTGCGCGTTCGTGCCGGTGAACCCGAAGGAACTCACGCCGGCGCGCCGCGGCCTGCCGTTGGCCTGCCACGGAATCGCCTTGTCCACCACCCGCACCGGCAGCGAGTCCCACGGGATGTGCGGCGACGGCGTCTCGAAGTGCAGGCTTTGCGGCAGCAGTTCGTGCTGCAGCGACAACACGACTTTGATCAGACCTGCCGCCCCCGATGCCGATTCGGTGTGACCGATGTTGGACTTCACCGATCCCATCAGCAACGGTCGGTCCGCGTCACGCGAGGCACCGTAGGCAGCTGCGGCCGCCTGAACCTCGATCGGATCGCCAAGCGGGGTGCCCGTCCCGTGCGCCTCGAGGTAGTCGACGTCCCCGCCTGCCAGCCCGGCGCGAGCCAGCGCCGCCCCGATGAGCCGTTGCTGTGCACCACCATTGGGCACCGTCAAGCCACTGGATGCGCCGTCCTGGTTGACTGCGCTGCTGGCAATGACCGCGCAGACCCGATCGCCATCGCGCACCGCGTCGCTCAGCCTCTTGAGCACGAGAATTCCGCAGCCTTCACTGCGCACGTAACCGTCGGCGGAGGCGTCGAACGTCTTGCATCGCCCGACTGGCGAAAGCATCCTGGCGCGTGAGGCGGCGATGACCGTCACCGGACTCAGCAAGACGTTCACCCCGCCGGCCAACGCCATGTCGCAGTCACCGGAGTGCAAAGCCTGGCAGGCCTGATGGACGGCCACCAACGCCGAGCTGCATGCGGTATCGACCGCCACCGCCGGTCCTTCGAGCCCCAGCGCGAAGGCGACCCGACCGGAAATGGCGTTGAGCGCATTGCCGGTGATGAAGTAGGGCTCGATCTTTTCGATCGACTCCGACGACAGCAGATGCGCATACTCGTTGGCGCCCACCCCCACGAAGATGCCAGTCCGGCTGCCGCGCAGCGCCGCTGGCGAAACCCCGGCGCGTTCCAAGCCCTCCCATGCCGTTTCGAGCATCAGTCGCTGCTGCGGCTCGATCCAGACCGCCTCACGCGGGGAGATGCCGAAGAACTCGGGATCGAATCCGTCGATCCCGTCGAGGAATCCGCCGAAGCGCGTGTAGGTCTTGCCCGCAGTCTCTGGATCCGGATCGTAGAACTCGTCGATGTCGAATCGGTCCTCTGGGACTTCCCGGATCGCATCGACCCCGCCGGACAGCACCTCCCAGAACGCTTCCGGGTCGGGCGCGCCGGGGAAACGGCACGACACCGCGACGATCGCGATCGGTTCGTCCGCGCGCGTCGTCACCACTGACGCCAGCGCAGACCCTGATTCGCCGGAGGTCTGCTCGCTGAGCCCGAGCACCTCGCCGAGCAGGTAGTCGGCCGCGTCGGACAGCCGGGGGTGATCCATCACCAGGGTGACGGGTATCTCCTTGCCCACTCCGTTTTCGATGCGGCGCCGCAATTCGACGGCCATCAGCGAATCCATGCCGAGATCGAAGAACCCCGCGTCCTCGCGGATCTCCGCAGCGTCTACGCGCGTCACCTCAGCCACCGCGTCGCGCAGGTAATTGGTCAGAAGTCTCTTGCGCTGCTGCACTGGAGCATTGGTGAGCAACTCGACGAACTGGGTCTTCCCGGTCGCGGTTGGCACCGGTGCCACATCGGGCACCTCACGCTCCAGCTCTGCCAGGAATGCCCGCTTGCCCGCTTGCTGATACAGCGGGAGGAAGCGAGCCCAGTCGATCCGGGCTACCACGCCCTGCACTGGCCCCTGCGCTGAAGGATCCGCCATGACGTCGGCCATGCCCGCCAGCGCGTCGGAGGGTGACAACGTCTTGACCCCGCGCTGATCCAGCCGCGCGCGCGCTTCCGCGTCGGCCATGCCCGCCGACCACGGACCGAAGTTGACGCTCATCCCTGGGACGCCCTGCTCACGCAGCCGCCAGGCCAGGCCGTCGAGGAATGCGTTGGCCGCGCTGTAGGCGGTCTGACCAAATCCGCCCCATACCGAGGCGATCGACGACGTGCTGAGGAAGAAATCCAGCTGCAGGTCGATGGCTGCTTCGCTCAAATGCCAAGCACCCCAGACCTTCCCGGCGAAGACGCGATCTACTTCGGAGTCATCTAGGTCGCTCAAAGGAGTGGTGCCAAGCTCGCCCGCGGCATGGATGATGCCGGCTAACGGCGGCAGCTCCGCCTGCACGGTGGCCAGCAGGCTGGCGGCCTCGTCCGCATCGGCGACATCGGCAGCGATGACCCGGAACTCGCAGCCATACTGTTCGCCGAGCGCATCGAGGCGTTGTTGCGCGGCATCACTGGGCGCGCGCCTGCTGGTCAGCACCAGATGCTTGGCGCCGTGCGCGGCCAGGTATCCGGCAATTTCCAGCCCTATGGATCCGAGGCCACCGGTCACGAGATATGTTGCGTCAGAGCGCAGTTCCAGCGGCGTAGCAGTTGGAAGCCCAACCCGTCGGACCAGCCGGGGCACATAGACGGCTTGTTCACGCAGCGCGATTTGGTCTTCCCTGGAGGCCGACTCACGTGGCGTCGCGGTCACGTGCTTGACGAACCGCGTCCATTCGTCGGTGACATTTCCCGTCGCTTCGCTCACCCCAGTCGTGCCTACGGACAAGTCCGCCAGTCCGCCCCACACTTGCGGAAGCTCCAGCGCGGCCGCCCGACCGAATCCCCACAGGCAACTCTGATCGGGTGCCACGGTGTCCGCATCGGCGACTCGTTGCGCGCCGCGGGTGACCACCCAGATGGGTCTGCGCAACTCAGCGGCGATCGCGGCACGGAAGAGTCGCCTTGTCCCGCTCAGGATTTCGTGTTGCATCCGCGACAGTGACCGCGTCGATGACCCACCGTCGGAGTCGAGGGCAGCGACATGCACGACACGTGTCGTCGGGTCGTCTGCTGCCGCAACGCGCAGCGCGACCGCGAGTTCCTCCTCGTCCGCGTCGGACGCAGGCAGCCCGAAGATCTGGTGCCGGTCGCCACGTGCAGTCAGCACGTCGACCAGAGGCTGGACTGCATCGGGGTCGTCGCAGATGAGGACCCAGGCGGATCCCTCGCCGGCTTCCGCGCTGGAGCTTGGAGTAGTGGATTTCTCCCAGTGGAACTCGTAGCGATCGTCCGCTCGTGACTGGCTGGCACGTTGTTGGTTGTGTTGTGCCGCAAGCTTGGTCAGCACATTCAGGGTCTGCTGGTCGCCGCCCGCACCGTCGAGCAGGGTCGCGAGTTCCTCGATCCGGCCGTCCTCGAGCAGGCGAACGGCCTGGGTACGCGCGGGCACGTGCTGGAGTTGGTTGGGTTGCTCCCGATTGTCTCGATACCAGTACTGGCGATGCTCGAACGGGTAGGTGGGCAGGTCGAGCTTTCGGGCGTGCGCCTGCCGAAGAGCGGCGAATTCGGGCAGGTGTCCCAAGACGTAGGCGTCGGCGACCGCTTCGGTGACCTGTCGGTGGTCGGCGGTCTTTCGGCGCAGCGACGAGATCGCTTGAGGTGTGTTCGCCGGGTCAGGCCATGCCCGCAGAGCCGCGGCGGTGAGCACCGGTTGCGGGCCGATCTCGAGCAACACCTTGCAATTCAGCTCGGCAAGGGTGCGCACACTCTTGGCGAATTGCACCGGTTGGCGTGCGTGCCGACGCCAATAGGCGCCATCGAGTTTCACGCTTCTGCCGAGCGCGTCACCGGTGCGGTTGTCAATCAACATCCGTTGTGGCGCAGCGAAATTGAAGCGCTGCGCATACGACTCGAACTCGTCGAGGATCGGGTCCAGCAGCGCCGAGTGGAATGCGTGGCTGGTGTCCAGCCAATCGCACCTAGCACCGTCGGCAGCCAACCTGGCCACCGCCTGCTCCAGTTCCGGGGCGGGTCCCGACAGCACGGTGTTGGCCCCGTTGTAGGCGGCGACCGACAGGCTCGGGAACTCGTCGGTCAGGCTCTCGACCCGCTCGGCGGCGGTGAACACCGCGACCATCCGACCACCCGCAGGCAAACTGCCGAAGAGCCGACCGCGTTCGGCCATCAGCAGCGCGCCGTCCTCGAGACTGATCACGCCTGCGACGCAGGCCGCCGAATACTGGCCGACGCTGTGGCCCAGCACCACGTCTGGCTCGAGGCCCCACGACTGCCAGAGGCGAGCCAAGCCAAGCTCCACCGCGAACAAGGCGGGCTGTGCGTAGGAGGTTTGTCGCAGCGCCTCTTCGCAGTCTGGGCCGTCCGTATCGAAGATTACTTGCAGCAAGGGCTTTTCGAGAACGTCGGCAACCACTTCCGCGCAATGGTTGAGGGTCTCGGCAAAAACCGGCTCGGTGTCGTACAACTCCCGGGCCATGCCGGGGTACTGGCTGCCTTGACCGGTGAACAGCCACGCCGTCTTCGGGGTGTCGTGGGATTCCCCACGAACCAGACCGGTCGCCGGCCGGTCGTCCGCAAGCGCACCGAGTAGCTCGATGGCAGATTCTCGTGAATTGACCACGAGGGCGGCCCGGTGCTCCAAGTGCGCGCGTCCCACCCCGGCCGTGAAGCACAGGTCGGCCAAGGTGGCCTCCGGGTGCGCGATCAACCAACTGCGGTATTGATCGGCGACCTGGACCAACGCGGCGGGGGTCCGTGCCGAGAGCGGAAGGAGGCTGAAGCGCGGAGCCGCCCCGGCGGCGACATCGGACCGCGGAGCCGCCCCGGCGGCGACATCGGACCGCGGAGCCGCCCCGGCGGCGACATCGGACCGGGAGTCCCCGGGCTGCTCGACCGCAGCGGGCTGCGCCGTTTCCACGGGCGCTTCCTCGAGGATGACGTGAGCGTTGGTCCCGGCGAATCCGAACGAGCTGACTCCCGCAATACGCGGCCGACCGTTGCGCTCCCAGGGGGTGGCCTCCTGCACGACCTCGACCGCAAGGCGGTCCCAGGGGATGTGCGGCGACGGATTCTTGAAGTGCAGGTGTTTCGGCAACGTCTCGTGCTCGAGCGACAGGATGACCTTGATCACGCCCGCGATACCGGCGGCCGCTTCCAGATGGCCGATGTTCGTCTTCGCCGAGCCCATCAACAGCGGCTGGCTCGGCTCGCGGCCAACGCCGAACGCCGCACCGGCGGCCTGAGCCTCGATCGGGTCGCCAAGCGATGTTCCCGTCCCGTGCGCCTCCAGGTATCCGACGTCACTGGGTGCGACGCCCGCACGCTTCAGCGCATCGGCGATAACTCGTTGCTGGGCAACGCCGTTCGGCACCGTCAAACCACCCGAAGCGCCGTCCTGGTTGACCGCGCTGCCCCGGATCACGGCCCGAATCCGGTCACCGTCGCGAATCGCGTCCTCGAGCCGCTTGATCACGATGACGCCGCAACCCTCGCCGCGCACGTAGCCGTCTGCGGCCGCATCGAAGGTCTTGCACTTGCCATCGGGCGCCAGCATGTGCGCATGGGAGAAAGTGATCATGGTCGCCGGGGTGAGCAGCACGTTCGCACCGCCGGCCAGCGCGAGGTCACATTCTCCCAAGCGCAGCGCTTGACACGCCTGGTGGATTGCCACCAGCGACGAGCTGCACGCCGTGTCGACGGCGACCGCGGGACCCTCCAGCCCCAACCGATAGCTGATCCGGCCCGCCGCTGCGGCATTCGACGTCCCGATGGCCATGTAGGCCTCGATCTCGGGGTAAGTCAGGTCGCCGGATGCCATGCCCAGGTAGTCGTGGGTGGCCAAACCCACGAACACACCGGTGTTGGTGTCGGCCAAAGCCGTTGGCGCAGTGCCTGAATGCTCCACCGCGCGCCACGCCGTCTCCAGCAAGAGCCGGTGCTGGGGGTCCAGCAACCTGACCTCGCGCGTCGACATACCGAAGAACGGCGCGTCGAACCCCGTCACGTCATCGACGAAACCCGCGCGACGGGTCACGATCTTGCCGGGCACTCCGGGTTCCGGATCGTAAAATTCGTCGACGTCCCAGCGGTCCTTGGGCACCTCCGATGTCGCGTCGCGGCCGTCGCGCAGTACGTCCCAGAACTCATCGGCATCCCGGGCACCCGGGAAACGCGCTGCATAGCCGACGATGGCAAAACGCTGGGCTGGTTCGATCGGATAGTCGGCGGATCCCATGCCGTTGTCCTCCTTGCATCGGCGGTCAGAATGTGGCTCTGCGGGGACACGTGTCCCGCCTCAAGTCTTGTCTTGCCCCCGACGGACAGTATTGCCACTATTGCACGCGCACCTACGGCATGCGCGGCGTCGCTGCGTCCGGGGTTCGGCCGGCGCGGGCGACTGCCCCCGAACCGAGGGTATGTTGATCCAGCAACGGGGTGACATCGGAGCCGTAGCTGGCCAATCTGGAAGGACGACGTTTTGCGCATCGGGAAGATCACGGTTGGCGCACTCGACGAATGGTCGTTGAATCCTGGCTCGGTCACCTCCTGGCATCCGACGGCCGAGGCTCGGGAAACTGCTCGTCGAGCGTCGATAAGTTCGGTGCCAGTTAGCTATATGCAGCACCAACATCTTCGTAACTACTGCGAACGGACAGCCGCGGGACTGAACTTTTCCCGGCAGATCATCGCCAGCTGTGAGGTGGCCGGCCAGTGCGATATTTCTGCCATGGATCACGCCGTCAACGCATACCTACGGCGGCACGACACGTTCCGCAGTTGGTTCGAGCAAACTGGCGACGGAGAGTTCACCCGGCGTGCCATCGACGATCCGGCTGACATTGAATTCGTGCCGATCGATCACGGCCACATGACGGCCGACGAAATACGCGCTCACGTCGTGGACATACCGAATCCGTTGGAGTGGGGCTGCTTCACTTTCGGGATAGTCCAGAACGAGAGCCACTTCACTTTCTTTGCCGCCATGGATCACGTGCACGGAGATGCCACGTTGATCGGCACCACGATGTTGGAAGCCAACGGAATGTATTCGGCGTTGAGCGGAAGCGGTCAGGCCCTTGCGCTGCCCGATGCCGGTAGCTTCAACGATTTCTGTGTCCGCGAGCTCGAGTACACGTCAGCCTTGACGGTGGACTCGCCCGGGGTGCGCGCGTGGCTCGACTTCGCCGAAAACAACAGTGACGGCTTCCCTGAATTTCCACTGCCGCTCGGTAACCCGATGGAGTCGACCAGAAGTGACATGACTTCTGAAGTCCTGATGGACCCGGCACAGACCGAACGCTTCGAATCAGCTTGCGCGGCGGCTGGCGCGCGCTTCGTCGGCGGCTTGTTTGCCTGTCTCGGCTTGGTGGAGCACGAGTTCACCGGTGCTCTCACGTATTACGGCCTCACGCCGAGGGATTCCCGCACGGCCGGCGACAACTTCATGACGCAGGGTTGGTTCACCGGCTTGATCCCGATCACCGTCCCGGTTGCGGCGACCTCTTTCAACGATGCCGCATGGGCAGCACAGACTTCTTTCGATTCGGGCCTGGACATGGCCAGAGTGCCGTATTACCGCGTATTGGAGCTGGCGCCGTGGTTGAACTGGCCGCGGCCTAACTTTCCCGTGTCGAACTTCTTGCACGGTGGCGCTGCGCCACTCAACGCGATTCTCGCGGCAGCCGACATGGGCCTTGCGAACAATATCGGAATCTATCCGGACGGCCGGTATTCGCATCAATTGACGATCTACATATTCCGGTATGGCGAGGGCACGGTGATGGCGGTCATGCATCCGGACAATCCGGTTGCCAAGAAATCAGTGACCCGCTACATGAAGGCGATGCAGTCGGTGTCCGTACGGGTCGCTGACTGCGGGCACTGGGGACGCGTCGCATAGCGGCGAGCAATTCGATGGCCAGGACACTTCGCAAAGCGCAATGTCAGGGCCGATGGTGAGGGCGATATGCGACGGCTAGCCGATCTCGTGGTGCGGTGGCCCTGGGCGGTGATAGCGGTTTGGGTCGCGCTGGCGGTCGCCCTGCCGCTGGCGTTCCCGTCGCTCGGCGAGATGGCCGAGAAGCATCCGCTCGCCATCCTGCCCAGCGATGCACCGTCGAGTGTCACCGCCTTGAAGATGAACGAGGCGTTCCACGAACCGGGCAACGACAACCTCTTGCTCATTGCGCTGATCAACGAGAACGGGGTGGGCCCCGCCGACGAGGCCACCTACCGCAAGCTCGTGGACGCGCTGCACGACGACGTCACCGATGTCGTGTCCGTGCAGGATTTCGTCAGCACGCCCCAACTGCGTCAGTTCCTGACGAGCGAGGACAAGACGACCTGGGTATTGCCGGTCGGCCTCGCGGGTGAGTTGGGCACGCCGCGGGCCTTCGACTCATTCAACCGGGTGACAGCCATCGTCGAACACAGCGTCGCCGGCAGCCCTATGGCAGTGCACCTGACCGGTCCTGCGGCCACCGTCGCGGACCTCACCGTCGCAGGTCAGCGTGATCGGCTACCCATCGAGCTCGCGATCGCCGTCCTGGTGCTCGCGGTGCTGTTGCTGGTCTACCGCAGCGCGGTGACGATGCTGCTGCCGTTGGCGACGATCGGGTCGTCCCTGGTGATCGCACAGGCAGCGGTGGCGGGCTTCTCGCAGTTGACCGGGTCAGGGGTCTCGAACCAGTCCATCGTCTTCCTGAGCGCGATCATGGCGGGCGCGGGCACGGATTACGCAGTCTTTCTCATCAGCCGCTATCACGACTATGTGCGGTCGGGTGCGGACTCCGAGAAGGCGGTCAAGGCGGCAATGATCTCGATCGGGAAGGTGATCACCGCATCCGCCACCACGGTGGGGATCACCTTTCTCCTGTTGAGCTTCGCCAAGATGGGAGTGTTCAGAACGGTCGGAATCTCGGCGGCGATCGGTATCGGCGTGGCATATCTCGCCGGGGTGACTCTGCTGCCGGCAATTCTGGTGCTCGCCGGGCCGCGCGGCTGGGTCAAACCGCGGCGCGAACTGACTGCTCGATTCTGGCGACGTTCCGGCATACGAATCGTGCGCCGGCCGGTGACACATCTGGTTGCCAGTGTGCTCGTCTTGGCTCTCCTGGCCAGCTGCGCGATCTTCGCGAAATTCAATTACGACGATCGCAAGGCCATCGCGGCGTCGGCGCCGAGTTCGGTCGGTTACGCCGCGCTGGAACGCCATTTCCCCATCAGTCAGTCCATCCCCGAATACATCCTCATCCAGTCACAGCATGACCTGCGCACACCGCAGGCCCTCGCGGACTTGGAGCAGCTGGCTTCGCGGGTCGCCCAGCTGCCGAACGTCGGTCTGGTCAGCGGCATCACCCGACCCCTCGGCGAGGTGCCGCCGGAGTTCAGGGCCACGTATCAGGCCGGGCTCGTCGGTACCCGGCTGGCCGACGGCTCCGACCAGATCAACCAGCGCAGCGGCGACCTCAACCGGCTTGCGGCCGGGGCCAACACGCTGGCCGGCAGCCTCAGTGACGTGCGGGCACAGGTCAACAGGATCGTGCCGAGCATCCAGAGTCTGGTCACTGAGTTCGCCTCGATGAGGACCCAATACGGCGGCGACAAGCTGGTGCGGGACGTCGACGCCGCGGCCAAACTCGTCGACAGCATCAACGCGCTCGGCAATTCCATGGGCCTGAACTTCACCACCGCCAAGAACTTCTTCGCCTGGATCGGTCCGGTCCTGACGGCGCTGCAGGGCAATCCGGTCTGCGATGCGGACCCGTCCTGCAGCAACACGCGCAACCAGTTCGAGCAGCTCGTCGCACCCGGCAACGACGCAAGCCTCGACCAGATCAACGACCTGGCGCACCAGTTCCAGGGCTTCGGGGACAGGCAGACTCTCAATGCGACGGTGACCAAGCTGAACGGTGCGCTCACCAACGTCGCCAATGCCGTCAACGCGATGGGCCTGAACAAACGCGGTGGACCGCAGGCGGGCCTGAACGAGCTGAAGCAAAACGCCGACCGGCTGGCCGGCGGAAGCCAGCAGGTGGCAGGCGGGGTCGACCAACTCGTCGATCAGATCAAGCTGGTGGCGTCCGGGCTCGACGAGGCGTCGGCATTTCTGTTGACGATGAAGGAAAATGCCGCGGACCCGTCACAGGCGGGGTTCAACATTCCGGAACAAGTGCTGCATCTGCCGGACTTCCAGAAGGCGGCCAAGGCGTTCATCTCACCGGACGGTCACTCGGCGCGGTATCTCGTGCAAACCAAACTCAACCCGTTCAGCTCCGCGGCGATGGACCAGGTCAACGAGATCAGTGACATCGCTCGGGGCGCCCAGCCGAACACCACGCTTGCCGATGCCACGATATCGATGGGCGGCTTCCCCGCCGCGCTGCGGGACACGCGCGACTATTACGAACACGACATCAGATACATCATCATCGCGACCCTCATCGTCGTCCTGCTGACGCTGATGGTGCTGCTGCGTGCGATCATCGCTCCCCTGTATCTCGTTGGTTCCGTGGTGATTTCGTATTTCGCGGCGATCGGCATCGGTATCCTCGTGTTCCAATTCCTGCTCGGCCAGCAGTTGCACTGGAGCGTGCCTCCATTGGCCTTCGTGGTGTTGGTCGCAGTGGGCGCCGACTACAACATGCTCTTGGCGTCGCGCATGCGGGAGGAGTCTCCGCACAGTTTGCGGTACGGCATCATCCGCACCCTGGGTTCGACGGGTGGGGTGATCACCGCGGCTGGGCTGATCTTCGCCGCGTCGATGGGCGGCCTCTTGTTCTCCAGCATCGGCATCGTGATCCAGGGCGGTTTCGTGATCGGGGTGGGAATTCTGCTGGATACCTTCGTGGTGCGCACCGTCACGGTGCCTGCCATCGCGGCGCTGCTGGGGCGGGCGAACTGGTGGCCGTCACGAATGGGCGCGCGGCGTTCGGCGCCGCGGGCGACAGTTGAAGCTGCCGAGCGGCCGGGTTAGCGAGGACACGCCATGTATGTGAAACTACGAACGAAGCCAAGCGGTCAGGAGTAGCGATGAACAAGCTCCTTACGGTGCTGGTTTTGGCCAGCGTCACAGCATGTTTCGGCATCGGGAGCGCGACAGCCGATGACTCGCCGGCCCCCTGGCCGCCACTGCCCGGGCCGCCGACCCCCACGACGACTGACCCCGGGACCGCGTACGCACTTGGCGGCGCTCACGTGCTTGGCATTCCCTATGACGAGTACATCCGCCGCACGGGCGCGGACTGGTTCCCGGGCATGAAGCGGGAGAAAGTCGACTATCCCGCAGGACAGGTCCAGGGCCACGTCCTGGAGCGCCTGCTCCCCGGCATCGGCCGGGTGGGGGAGGAGATTTATCCCGGCATTGGTTTGGACGGCCCCAGCATCGGAGAGTCGATCGATGTCGGAACGCCAAACCTCGAGACGGCCATCCGCAACGGTGGCAAAGGCACGGCGATGGGGCTGTCCGAGGGAGCGCTCGTACTGGACGCCGTGAAGGCTCAGATGGCAAATGATCCGACCGCTCCGCCGCCCGATCAACTGAGCTTCGCGACGTTTGGAGACCCGATCGCGAAGACTCCCTTCGGAGAGAGTTTCCTGACCCAGATGTTTCCCGTCGGTGCCGTCGTGCCCGCGATGGACTACCGCATCCCGGCTCCGGTCGAAAGTCAGTACCACACTGACCAGTTCGTCTCTGCCTACGACAGCATCGCCGACTTTCCCGACCGGCCGGACAACCTCTTTGCCCTCGCCAACACGATCGCCGGCCTGGCCACCGGTCACACCGCGATTGCGTTCACCAACCCGAGCAATGTTCCGCCACAGAACATCAGAACGACGGTCAACTCGAGGGGTGCCACGACGACGACGTATTTGGTTCCCGAGCAACACCTTCCGCTGGTGCTGGCCTTCAAGTACCTCGGGTACAAGGAGGACACGTTGAACCAGCTGGACGCCATATTGATGCCGCGGGTGAATGCGGGCTATTCGCGGAACGACGATCCGGCGACTGCCCCGGTCCAGGTGGACCCGGTGCACGGCTTCGACCCGCTGCAGGTCACCGAACCGGCCAACGAGGCGACGTTCGGTGGCGGCGGCGACCCCATTTCGCAGCTCGTCAACGGTGCCATGTCAGTGTTTTCCAACGGCGCAGGCTGACAGCGGCTCCGGACCGACGGATGCGACGAATTAGTACGGACGTGATGTGACGCCTACCCCCCAGTCAACCATTCTCTCGATGCTGCACGGACGTGCCAGCCTGCGCCCCAATGACGTGGCATTTACCTTCACCGACTACGGCCACGACCCGGCAGGTGTCCGCGAAAGTCTCACGTGGGCGCAATTGTCCCGACGAACATTGAACGTGGCACGCGAACTCAGCCTTCGTGCGTCGGTGGGAGACAGGGCGGTCATCCTGGCTCCGCAGAGTCTCGACTACATCCTGGCCTTCCTGGGATCCATGCAGGCTGGGCTGATCGCGGTGCCGCTCCCGTTGCCGCATCGCGGCTCCAGCCACGACCGCGTGGGCGCGGTCTTCGCCGACACGTGGCCCTCGGTCGTACTCACCACCTCCGCGGTGGCTGGCGATGTCGGCGATTGCGTTGATCAAGCACGCCTGGAGACCGTTCCCAAGATCGTCGAAATCGATTCGTTGAATCGGGACGTCGAGTTCGGCCCAAGCATCGAGCCGGCTGACCTGCCCAGCATCGCGTATCTGCAGTACAGCTCTGGTTCAACCCGACTGCCG
Source organism: uncultured Actinomycetota bacterium (assembly GCA_963791215.1). Taxonomy (GTDB): domain Bacteria; phylum Actinomycetota; class Actinomycetes; order Mycobacteriales; family Mycobacteriaceae; genus Mycobacterium. The sequence continues at coordinate 114,984 of CAWBRR010000027.1, forward strand.
ACCGGGGTGATGATCTCGCACCGCAACCTCCAGGTGAATTTCGAGCAGTTGATGCGCAGCCTTTTCGCGGACTCCGGGGTCGTGGCCCCACCGGATCTCACGATCGTGTCGTGGTTGCCCTTCTACCACGACATGGGTTTGGTGCTGGGCGTCTGCGCTCCGATCCTGGGCGGCTTTCGCGCCGAATTGACCAGTCCGGTGGCGTTCTTGGAAAGACCGGCCAGGTGGGTGCGAACGCTGGCTGAGACTCCTTCTGCTTTTTCGGCGGCACCCAATTTCGCCTTTGACCTGGCCGCCCGCAAAACCACCGAACGTGACTTGGCCGGACTCGACCTAGGCGGGGTGCTTGGCATCATCAGCGGTGCCGAACGTGTCGAGCCGGCTACCTTGGAACGCTTCGTGGATAGGTTTGCTCACTTCAATTTTCGGGACAACATGATGCGTCCTTGCTATGGCTTGGCGGAGGCGACCGTCTTCGTCGCGGCGGGCACCTGGAGTGAGTCATCGGCTGCGGCCGAGTTCGACGTCGAAGAGCTGGCCGCGGGCCGCGTTCAGCGGAGTGCGGCGGCCGGCGGCACAGCGCTGGTCAGCTACAAGGTGCCGCAAACCCCCACGCTGCGCATCGTCGATTCCGACACGAATCGCGAGTGCCCGCAGGACGCGGTCGGCGAGATCTGGGTGCACGGCGACAATGTCGCCAACGGCTACTGGGGCAAACCGCCGGATGAGCAACGGTGCTTCGCCGCAACGCTGGTCGACCCTTCGCCGGGCACGCCAGCCGGTCCCTGGCTGCGAACCGGTGACCTGGGTTTCATCTCCGAGGGAGAGCTGTTCATTGTCGGCCGCATCAAGGATCTGTTGATCATCCGCGGCCGCAACCACTATCCGGAGGACATCGAGGTGACGGTCCAAGAGATCACCGGTGGGCGGGTCGCGGCGATAGCGGTGCCGGTGAATAACACCGAGAAGCTGGTCACCATCATCGAGGTCAAGAGACGCGGAGGCTCGACGGTAGACGCGACGCGCTGGCTCAACGGGGTCAAGAACGACGTCACCTCCGCGATATCCAATGCGCACGGCTTGAACGTCGGGGATCTAGTGCTGGTACCGCCAGGTTCGATTCCCACCACGACGAGCGGCAAGATTCGGCGCGCGGCCTGCGTCCAGCAGTACCGCCGGGACCAATTCACCCGGTTGGACGTGTAAGCGTGCTTCCGGCCGAAATGAGCTTGGGCCTATAGTCCGGCAAATCCCACGCCCAGCAGCACGCAGCCGACCGCGGCCAGCAGGGCGGCGACCTCGAGGCGGCCCCGCGACCGCAGCCAGTCGTGGACTGCCGACAGCGTCTGGCGGGTACGGGCTGGGGCCGCCAGATAGGAGCACAGGGGGAGCTCTACCAGCCCGAACGCCACCACGAGGAACAGCAGCAAGGCGCTGGCCTGGGTCGCGGCCGAGGCGCCCGAGGCGACGATGACGGCGAGCGCCGCAAGGTAGTCGACGGACGGAAGCGCGATGCCGAGGCCCGCGGCACCCGCCGTCCATAGCGAACGGCCGTTGAGTAGTTGCCTGGTGCGGGTTGCGAGCGGTCCGGCCATTCGGTCCGTCCGGCCAGGAACGCCATCGCCGCGCCCACTTCCCATCACGCCGGTTCCGACCGCCGCAGCGGTCACCAGCAACAGGACCCCGGCCACCAGCTGCGCTCTGGGAAGGGTGAAATGGGCTGCCCCCAGGGCGGGCCTTAGCGCGAACAGCACGATCACGCCCACCGTCGTGCCCATCGCGAAGCCGCCAGCGAGGAAGGCGAGTAGTTGGAGCAGCGGCCGAGGCCGATTGATCATCACGACCGTCATGCCGATCCGGAACGGCTCCAGGCTGATCGCCACCGCCATCACCAGGAGTGTGATCCACATGATGGCGTTAGGCTACCGTCTGCGCCCACGTCCCCCCGGCGGCCGTTGTCGTTCGGCGGGCTTGCATTCAGGTCGATTTGGAACGTGGCCGCATCGCCGTCGCGCAGCGATCATGGGGTGGTGACCGCTCTGAGCACCGGCTTGCCCGTGGTCGATCTGCGCGATGATCCCGGCGAGTTGCGGCCGCGGCTACGAAGCGTCGCGCACGAAGTGGGTTTCTTCCAGCTGACCGGACACGGAGTACCCGAGGCGCTGGTAGTCCGGCTGCTCGACGCGGCGCGGAGGCTGTTCGCGCTGCCCCAGGCCGACAAGGACGCCGTCGCAATGCGCAACAGCCCGCACTTCCGCGGCTACACCAGGCTCGGGGGTGAACTCACCAGCGGCGCCGTGGACTGGCGCGAACAGATCGACATCGGGCCCGAGCGCGTGCCGCTGGTCGACCCCGCCGAGCCCTACCTGCGGTTGCAGGGACCCAATCAGTGGCCATCCGGGCTGCCCGAGCTTCCCGCGGTCATCGCGGAATGGGACACCGCCCTCGCCACGGTAGGCCGAAAGTTGTTGCGGCACTGGGCTGCATCGTTGGAAAGCCCCGAGGACGTGTTCGACGCGGCGTTCGCGGAGACCCCCGCGACGTTGATCAAGGTGGTCCGCTATCCCGCACACGCTGACAGCAGTCAGGGCGTAGGAGCGCACCGCGACGCCGGCGTGCTCACCTTGCTGCTGGCCGAACCGGGTACCCGCGGGCTGGAGGTCCGCGGCGGCGACGGTGCGTGGATCGAGGTCGACCCGCTGCGGGGTGCGTTCATCGTCAACATCGGGGAGCAGCTCGAGCTCGCCAGCGGGGGCTACCTGCGCGCCACCGAGCACCGGGTTCGACTCTCGAGCGTCGAGCGCATCTCGGTGCCCTACTTCTTCAACCCGCGGCTCGACGCCCAACTCCCGGTGCTGACGCTGCCCGACGAGCTGGCCGCCCACGCTCGCGGCGTCACCGCCGACCCGTCGAACGAGCGGATCTTCTCGGTGTACGGCCGCAACGCCTGGAAGAGCAGGCTGCGGGCGCACCCGGACGTGGCCGCGGCCCACCGTTACATGTGAAGATGGAGGTGTCATGACGAGCATTGATCTGAGCCCCGCGTCGCTGCGTGAAGCGTTCGGGCACTTCCCGTCCGGGGTCATCGCCATTGCCGCCGAAGTAGAGGGCGTCCGGGTGGGGTTGGCCGCGAGCACCTTCGTGCCTGTGTCCCTGGACCCGCCGCTGGTGTCGTTCTGCGTACAGAACACCTCGACGACGTGGCCCAAGCTCAAGGACCTACCCGCGTTGGGCATCAGCGTGCTCGGAGAGTCCCACGACGCGGCGGCCAAGACGCTGGCGGCCAAGACGGGCGACCGGTTCGCGGGACTGGAAACGGTCTCGCGCGGCAGCGGCGCGGTGTTCGTCGACGGCACCAGCGTGTGGTTGGAGAGTGTCATCGAGCAGTTGATCCCGGCGGGCGATCACACCATCGTCGTCCTGCGGGTCAATGAGATCACCGTGCACGACGGCGTCGCGCCCATCGTTTTCCACCGCAGCACGTTCCGGCGGCTCGACGGCTGACCAGCCGGAGGCGGCAGTCCGCGGGAGCTACGTGTCGTAGAAGTAGTTCGAGAAGCGGGCTACGAAAGCCGAGTCTCTCGGCAGCCGGCGGTCGTCGTTGCGGTCAGGGCCGCTGGCTGAGTTCCGTCCGGTAGCCGTCAATCCGCCGCTCGAGTTCGGCAGCGTCGTCGGGCCTGCCCTCCTTGCGGGCGAGCTCGGCGCGGGCGGTGAGCTCGCGGATCGCGGTGCGAATGTCGTTGACGCTCCGAGTTTCTCCAGCGCTCATCAGGCGGCCCCTTCGTCATTGAATAGGCGTGGTTTGGCTTCCATTTGCAGCGTACGCCGGGTGCATACCCGGAAGGCCGCCGAAACGAAACGGCTGCGAAATCCAGGTGGACTTCGCAGCCGTTGGCGCTAGCGGTCGAGGTTACTTCTTCTTGGGGAAGAGCTTGTTCCCGAGCCACACGACCGGGTCGTACTTGCGGTCGGCGACGCGTTCCTTCATCGGAATCAAGGCGTTGTCGGTGATCTTGATGTGCTCGGGGCAGACCTCGGTGCAGCACTTGGTGATGTTGCACAGGCCCAGCCCGAACTCCTCTTGGGCCATGTCCTTGCGGTCCACGGTGTCCAGCGGGTGCATGTCGAGCTCGGCGATCCGCATGTGGAAGCGCGGGCCCGCAAAGTTCTCCTTGTTCTCCTCGTGGTCACGAACCACGTGGCAGACGTTCTGGCACAGGAAGCACTCGATGCACTTGCGGAACTCCTGGCTGCGGCTCGACGTCCTCCTGCTGCATCCGGTACTCGCCGGGCTGCAGATCCTTCGGCGGGGTGAACGACGGGATCTGGCGCGCCTTCTCGTAGTTGAAGGACACGTCGGTCACCAGGTCGCGCATCACGGGGAAGGTGCGCAGCGGCGTCACCGTGACGGTCTCGTCCTCACCGAAGGTCGACATGCGCGTCATGCACAGCAGGCGCGGGCGACCGTTGATCTCGGCCGAGCAGGAGCCGCACTTGCCCGCCTTGCAGTTCCACCGCACGGCGAGGTCGTTGGCCTGAGTGGCCTGCAATCGGTGGATGATGTCGAGCACCACCTCGCCCTCGTTGACCTCGACGGTGTAGTCCTTCAGTTCACCGCCGTCGTCGTCGCCGCGCCAGACCCGCAACTTCGCGTTGTAGGCAGCCATGTCAGCCCTTCCGTTCGGGGTGCTCGGTCAGTTCGGCGTCGGTGTAGTACTTCTCGAGTTCGGAGAGCTCGAATACCTCGAGCAGGTCCGGCCGCATCGGGACCTGCTGTTCGGGAGTGACCGTCACGCGGGGAACCATCGCTTCGGCGGTCGCGACCTCAGTGGTCTTGCACACCAGCAGCGTGTTGCGCCAGTTCGCATCCATCGCCGGATGGTCGTCGCGGGTGTGTCCGCCGCGGCTCTCGGTGCGCTGCAGTGCGGCCTTGGCCACGCACTCGCTGACCAGCAGCATGTTGCGCATGTCGATGGCTAGGTGCCAGCCCGGGTTGTACAGCCGGCCGCCCTCGACGGCGACGTTCTGCAGGCGGTCCCTCAGCTCGTCGAGCTTGGCCAGTGCCTCCAGGATTTCGTCTTCCTTGCGGATGATGCCGACGAGGTCGTTCATCGACTGCTGAAGCTCGGCGTGCAGCGTGTACGGGTTCTCGGCATTCTCGTGTGCCTCGTACGGCGCCAACGCCATCTTGGTGGCCTCGTCGACGGCGTCCTGCGGCGGCTTCGGCCGCTCGGGCAGGGCCCGCACGTAGTCGGAGGCGCCGAGTCCGGCGCGGCGGCCGAACACCAGCAGGTCGGACAGCGAGTTGCCGCCCAGCCGGTTGGAGCCGTGCATGCCACCGGAGCACTCACCGGCCGCGAACAGGCCGGGCGTGGCGGCGCCGCCGGTGTCGGGATCGACCTCGATACCGCCCATCACGTAGTGACAGGTCGGGCCGACCTCCATCTCGTCCTTGGTGATGTCGACCTCGGCCAGCTCGATGAACTGGTGGTACATCGAGGGCAGTCGACGCTTGATCTCCTCGGTGGGCATGCGCGAGGCGATGTCGAGGTAGACGCCGCCGTGCGGGGTGCCGCGGCCGGCCTTGACCTCGGCGACGATGGCCCGGGCGACCTCGTCGCGGGGCAGCAGGTCAGGCGTGCGGCGCGCGGAGTCGTTGTCCTTGAGCCACTGGTCGGCCTCTTCTTCGGTTTCGGCGTACTGCCCCTTGAAGACCGCGGGGATGTAGTCGAACATGAACCGCTTGCCCTCGGAGTTCTTCAGCACTCCACCGTCGCCGCGGACGCCCTCGGTGACGAGGATGCCCTTCACGGACAGCGGCCAGACCATGCCGGTCGGGTGGAACTGGATGAACTCCATGTTGATCAGGTTGGACCCGGCGCGCAGGGCCAGGGCGTGACCGTCGCCGGTGTACTCCCAGGAGTTCGACGACACCTTGAACGACTTGCCGATGCCGCCGGTCGCCAGCACCACGGCAGGAGCGTCGAACAGGATGAAGTTGCCGGTCTCGCGCCAGTAGCCGAATGCGCCGGCGATCCTGTCGCCGTCCTTGATCAGGTCGGTGATCGAACACTCGTGGAAGATCTTGATCCGGGCCTCGTAGTCGCCGAGTCTCCTTGAAGTCCTCCTGCTGCAGCGAGACGATCTTCTGCTGCAGCGTGCGGATGATCTCCAGGCCGGTGCGGTCGCCGACGTGCGCCAGCCGCGGGTAGGTGTGCCCGCCGAAGTTGCGCTGGCTGATCTTGCCGTCCTTGGTGCGGTCGAACAGCGCCCCGTAGGTCTCGAGCTCCCACACCCGGTCAGGCGCCTCCTGCGCGTGCAGTTCGGCCATCCGCCAGTTGTTCAGGAACTTGCCGCCGCGCATGGTGTCACCGAAGTGCACCTGCCAGGAGTCCTTGGTGTTGACGTTGCGCATCGCCGCGGCGCAGCCGCCCTCGGCCATGACGGTGTGGGCCTTGCCGAACAGCGACTTGGTCACCACGGCCACGCGCAGGCCCCGCTCGCGGGCCTCGATCACCGCACGTAGTCCGGCCCCGCCGGCACCGATCACGACCACGTCGTACTCGTGCCGTTCGAGTTCAGCCATCTAATTCAACCTCGCTAGTTCGTGAATGGTGCTGTCAGCCAACGAATCTCAGGTCGCAGATCGGTGCCACTGGCGACACGAGCATGACGTAGAAGTCGGTGAGCATCAGCGTGCCGAGCGTGATCCACGCGTACAGCTTGTGCCGGGTGTTGAGCTTGCTTACCTGACTCCACATCCAGTACCGGACGGGGTGCTTGGAGAAGTGCTTGAGCCGTCCGCCGACGACGTGGCGGCAGGAGTGGCAGGACAGCGTGTAGATCCACAGCATGATCACGTTGACGACGAGGATGACGTTGCCCAGCCCGAATCCGAATCCGCCGGGGCCGTCGGCGGAGTGGAACGCCACGATCGCGTCGTAGGTGTTGATCACCGAGATGATGCCCGCGATGTAGAAGAAGTACCGGTGCGTGTTCTGGATGATCAGCGGAAGCCGGGTCTCGCCGGTGTACTTGGCGTGCGGCTCGGCCACGGCGCAGGCGGTCGGCGACTGCCACACCGACCGGTAGTAGGCGCCGCGGTAGTAGTAGCAGGTCAGCCGGAACAGCAGCAGGAACGGCAGCGAAGCGCCGCGTACGGGAGCCACCACACGTCGGGCAGGATCTGCGGCCAGAACTCGCTGGCCTCGCCACAGCCCTTGCTGATGCACGGCGAGTAGAACGGCGTCAGGTAGTGGTACTTCGGCGACGAAGAAGTGGTTCTGCAGGAACGCGCGCACCGTCGCGTAGATCACGAACGCGGCGAAGCCGAGGTCGGTGATCAGCGGCGACTTCCACCACGCGTCGGTCCGCAGCGTGCGCTGCGAGATCTGCGCTCGGGTCGGCGAGAAGACGCCGGTGCCGGGGCGGTTCGCGGTGGGTGCGCTCACGGAGTTCCTCGATTTCGGTCGTAGCTAATCCGGGTGGACGTTAGCGAAGCGCCGGGAGGCGCAGAAAGTCAGCGGACCCTAACTTCACGTGGGGGTCGCGCCTGCTCTGTTGCTCGCACGAGCGCTCATCGGGGTTTGCTGGTTCGCCGCGCACGCGCCCGTCGCCACAGTCTGTTCTTCGCGCGAGCGCTCATTACCGCGTCCCGCCGAGGCCCTCGTCGTCCACGTCCGCCCAGAAGTCGCTCGCGTACTGCGTGTCGGGGATGGCGATCTTCTCGCCGACGTGATGATGCTGGCTGGCCCCGCGGGCCAGTTCCAATTCCTCTGCGTCGATGTCTAGCCGGTCGATGTCGTTCAGGATGCGCTCTGCGTCGTTGACGATGCGCCGCATCGCCGGGGTGTCGCCGTAGCGTGATGCCAGTGAGGAGACGCAGCGCCGCAAGCCACCGATCAATTCGTGTAGCTGGGCGAGTTCGGTCGTGGTGGACAAGAGGCTGACCTCCTTGGGCTGAAGGGTGTCACGGATCACAGTACGACAATTGATGCTAGCCACATCGGCGGTTGAAGAGTGAGACAGGTCACGTACGACGAGTGGAGGTTGACGAGTTGTCCAAGCAGGTTTTGCAGGAACGCGCCGTGGCGCTGCTGGCGCTGCACGTCCCGGGAGATCCGGTGATCCTGCCGACGGTGTGGGACGCGTGGTCGGCCAAGCTGGCCGTCGACGCGGGCTTTGCCGCGCTCACCGTCGGCAGCCATCCGGTCGCCGACTCGGTCGGCAAGCCCGACGGCGAGGGGATGTCGTTCGACGACCTGATCACGCGCGTCGCGCAGATCACCGTCGCCGTCGACGTGCCGATCTCGGTCGACGTCGAATCGGGTTACGGCGAGGACCGCCGCAACGGCTGATCGACGGACTGCTGTCCGCCGGCGCGGTCGGGCTGAACGTCGAGGACACCGTGCACAAGGAGGGTAAGCGACTGCGCTCGCCGGAGGAGCACGCCGAACTGGTGGGTCGGCTGCGCGAGGCGTCCGACGCGGCGGGCGTGCACGTGGTCATCAACGCGCGCACCGATCTGTTCCTCCGCCAGGACGGCGACGAGGCCGACCGCGTCGACCGGGCGATCGCGCGGCTGAAGTTGGCGGCCGACGCGGGCGCCGACAGCCTCTATCCCGTCGGTCGCCATGACCCGGACACGTATGCGCAGGCTCGCCGACGAGCTGCCCCTGCCGATCAACGCCATCGCGCTCCCGGACCAGGACGACCCCGCGTCGTTCGGCCCGTTCGGCGTGGGCCGGATCAGCTTCGGGCCGTTCCTGCAGCGCGCGCTGTCGAGCCGGGCCGAGGAGACTCCTGGCCCGCTGGCGTTAGTCCGTTCACCGACTGTTCGACCGGCCGGGCTTACCATCCGGCCCGTGAGGGACGACGACGAGCGGGGCCCGGCGGGCACTGGCACGAAAGCCGGGCCACCGTGTTTGCCGGTGGCGTGGCGGCACTCGTCCTGCTTGGCCTGCTCGGCTACGGCGGTGATCCGGGTGTCGCGCGACTCCGTCGATCCGCCGGCCGTCGTGTTCCCGAGCACGTCGGTGGCCACCACGCCCGGCGTCGACGGTCAACGACCCTCGACGTCGACCAGCTACCTCGTGCCCAGCGTGCAGACCAGCGAGGCGACCGGACCTCCGGTGACCGCGGCCCCGCCGGAGCCGCCCACTGGGCGATTCGGGCCGGCGGGGAGTCGACCACGGACGACGCCGACCACGATCTACAACCCGTACGCGACGTCGACTTCGCCAGCCAATCGCCGGACACGTCTGAGGCGGGCTCACAGGCCGGGACTCCGGGACGTGAGCACACCGTGACGGGCACTTCACGCGACGCGACATGGCGGCAATGTCGAGCTCCCTAGCGTTGCGCTCATGCGACTCACCGAAGCGCGTCGTCGTCGTCGGGCACGGCATGGTCGGCCACCGGTTCGTCGAGGCGCTGCGCTCACGCGACATCGACGGCGACTGGCGGGTCACCGTCGCTCGCCGAGGAGCCGACGCCGCCTACGACCGCGTCGGGCTGACCGGTTACACCGAGCACTGGGACCGCACCAGGCTGGCGCTGCCCGGCAACGACTACGCGGGCGACGACCGCGTCGAGTTGATCCTGCGCGACCGCGTGACCCGCATCGACACGGGCCGCCAAGTACGTCACGACGATGCTCGGCCGCCGCATCTCCTACGACGCGCTGGTGCTCGCCACCGGCTCGTCCGCGTTCGTACCACCCGTGCCGGGACACGACCTGCCGGGGTGCCACGTCTACCGCACGCCTGGACGACCTCGACGCCATCCGGGCGGACGTCGATGCGCGCGACGGACGCGGGCGTCACCGGCGGTGTCGTCATCGGCGGCGGTCTGCTCGGACTCGAGGCGGCGAATGCGTTGCGCGGCTTCGGCTTGCATCCGCACGTCGTCGAACGCTCACCGCGGCTGATGAATCAGCAGCTCGACAGGCCGGTGGTGCACTGCTGAGCCGGATGGTCAGCGAGCTGGGCATCTCGGTGCACGTCGACGTCGGCACCGACGCGCATCGAACAGGCCGGCGACGGACAGCCTGCGGGTCGCTGCTCGGCGACGGCACGCTGATCGACGCGGGCGTGGTGATCTTCGCGGCTGGCGTGCGGCCACGCGACGAGCTCGCCAAGAAGGCCGGCCTGCCCCTCGGTGAACGAGGTGGCGTGCTCACCGACCTGACCTGTGCTCACCGCGGATCCCGACATCTACGCGATCGGCGAGGTCGCCGCCATCGACGGCCGCTGCTACGGCCTGGTCGGTCCGGGCTACACCAGCGCCGAGGTCGTGGCAGACCGATTGCTCGGCGGCGCAGCCGAGTTCGGCGAGGCCGACACGTCGACCAAGCTGAAGCTGCTCGGCGTCGACGTCGCCAGCTTCGGCGACGCCATGGCGTGCCACCCCGGTTGCCTCGAGGTGGTGGTCAACGACGCCGTCAACCAGACGTACGCCAAGCTGGTGCTCTCCGACGACGCCAAGACCCTGCTCGGTGGGATTCTGGTCGGCGACGCGTCGGCCTACGGCGTGCTGCGTCCGATGGTCGGCGAACAACTGCCCGGCGATCCGCTCGCGCTCATCGCGCCGTCCGGATCCGATTCCGGTGGAGCGCAACTCGGTGTCGGCGCGCTGCCCGCGGCGGCTCAGATCTGTTCGTGCAACAACGTCACGCAAGGGCGATCTCAAGGATGCGATCGCCGTCGGCTGCGCGGACGTGCCCGCCTTGAAGAGTGCCACCAAGGCGGGCACGTCGTGCGGATCCTGCGTGCCGCTGCTCAAACAGCTACTCGAGGCCGAGGGCGTCGAGCAGAGCAAGGCGGTGTGCGAGCACTTCGCGCAGTCGCGCGCCGAACTGTTCGAGATCGTCTCCGCCACGTCGATCCGCACCTTCTCCGGCCTGGTCGAGCGGTTCGGCACCGGAAGCGGTTGCGACATCTGCAAACCCGCGGTCGCTTCGATCCTGGCCTCGACCAGCTCCGACCACATCCTCGACGGCGAGCAGGCCTCGCTGCAGGACACCAACGACCACTTCCTGGCGAACATCCAGAAGAACGGCAGCTACTCGGTGGTGCCGCGGGTGCCCGGCGGCGACATCACCCCCGAGCAACTGATCCTGATCGGTGAGATCGCAAGGGACTTCGGGCTCTACACCAAGATCACCGGCGGTCAGCGGATCGACCTGTTCGGTGCCAGGGTCGATCAGCTGCCCGAGATCTGGCGGCGCCTGGTCGACGGCGGCATGGAGTCGGGGCACGCGTACGGCAAGGCGCTGCGCACCGTGAAGAGTTGCGTGGGTAGCGACTGGTGCCGGTACGGCCAACAGGACTCGGTGCAGATGGCGATCGACCTCGAACTGCGCTACCGCGGCCTGCGTGCCCCGCACAAGATCAAGATGGGTGTGTCGGGATGTGCCCGCGAGTGCGCCGAGGCGCGGGGCAAGGACGTCGGCGTGATCGCCACCGAGACCGGCTGGAATCTCTACGTCGGCGGCAACGGTGGTATGACGCCCAGGCATGCGCAGCTGCTCGCCGGTGACCTCGACGACGAGACGCTCGTCCGCTACATCGACCGCTTCCTGATGTTCTACGTGCGCACCGCGGACCGGCTGCAGCGCACCGCACCGTGGGTCGAGTCGCTCGACGGCGGCCTCGAACACCTGCGTGACGTCGTCTGCAACGACTCGCTGGGACTCGCCGCCGAATTCGAGGAGGCCATCGCACGCCACGTCGAGGGATACGCCTGCGAATGGAAGGGCGTGCTCGACCGATCCCGACAAGCTGTCGCGGTTCGTGTCCTTCGTCAACGCCCCGGACGTCGCCGATCCGTCCGTGACCTTCACCGAACGCTCGGGGCGCAAGGTGCCGATGGGCATGCCCAAGTTCCGACAACCCATGCAGGAGACCCCCAGGTGACACTTCTCGACGATCTGGAAACCCTTGACGTTCAGCAGGATTCCGACTGGACGACGGCGTGCGCGTACGACCGCCTCGTCCCGGGCCGCGGCGTCGGCGTGCTGATGCCGGACGGCACGCAGGTGGCGCTGTTCCGGCTCGACGACGGGTCGCTGCGCGCAATCGGCAACGTCGACCCGTTGTCCGGCGCGGCGGTCATGTCACGCGGCATCGTCGGCGACCGCGCGGGCCGACCGTGCGTGCAGTCGCCGATCAAGAAGCAGGCCTTCGCCTTCGACGACGGCAGCTGCCTCGACGACCAGGTGGTGTCCGTGCCCGTGTTCCGGACCCGGATCAACGAGGACGGCGACGTGCAGGTGTGCCCCTAAAGGGCGTGCAACAGGCGCTGCTCCGTAGGTGTGCACTGCTCGACAACGGGTGGCACGCGCATTGCCGTGCTCCACAGTTCGATCGTCTGCACCACCCAATATGCGCCGAACTCTGCGATCAGCACGACCTCGACGACCAGCACGACGTGATTGAAGTCGTCGAGCAGGTAGTGCACTGCGACCGCGGCGCCCAACGTCAGCACCATCGCGACCGAGATGACTTGGTAGATACGGTGATACAGCGTCGCGTGCGGGATCTCGTCCCGGCGGCCTGCGAGGAACGTGGTGATGAGCACCGTGCCGATGAACGCCGTGAACATCGTCGCGGCGGCGATTCCGTGTGCATTCGCCACGAACCACTTGGGCGCGGCGATCAGCGTCACCAGACCGACCGCCAGCACGGCGCGCTGCACCCACGTGGCGACGGTACCGAGCGTGCTGCGCGCGGGACTGGTACCGGTGCGGCGGTACATCCACCACGACGCCACGCGCGCCGTCACCAGTGCCACCACCAGCGCCCACACGTTCGCGACCACCGCGGCGTCGGTCACGGCGTCGACCGGCAGGGCCGAAGCGCCGCAGAGCAATACGGGTCGTGAGGTCGGCACGAACGCGACGACGAACGCGAGGATGCCCGCGAGGTTGAGCAGCACGTCCTCGGTGTCCTTGCTGCCCTTGTAGACGATGAGCAGCGTCCCGATCGCGCAGATGGCGCCGATGAATACGGCGTGCGCGGCGGTGAAGTAATAGGCGCTGATGGAGGTCTGCCAGCAGGTCGCACGGGTGCGCTCGATGATCAGCGCGGCACCGAGCATGACCAGCATGACCAGAGGGCCACCGCGCAGGTACCGGTAGGTGTCCAATGCGGTGTCGCGGTCCATGACGTTGCCCCTGGGAGGTCTCGGAGACCTCCATTGTGCGCCAACGGTCACGGTGGGTGACCGGTTTCAGGCCGTACCGCCGTCGGGGTCGAGCTAGGCGGCGACGGGCACCAGCGCCCGGCGGAACCGGGACGCGACGAGCCGCGCCACACCGGGATGGGTGCCGAGCGGTTCGCTGACCACGTCGGCGCCGGAGGCCCGCAGCCGGTCTTGAAACAGTCCGTCTGCCAACAGGTACGAGGCCACGGCGACGCGCCGCGCCCCGCGGGCCCGCAGCCCGGCCACCGCGTCGGCGACAGCAGGCTCACCCGTCGCCGCGTAGCCGAGTTCAGCGCGTCGACCGATCGCGGCGGACACCAGGGCGGCCGTCATCCGCAGGTCGCGCTGCGCATTCGGGTCGGACGTGCCTGCCGCTGCGAGCACCACCGAATCAGAGGGGCGCCAACCGGATTCGAGCAGCCGTTCCGAGACGATGCGCGCGATGGCCGGCGACGGGCCGAGTGCCTCGGTCACCACGGTGTTGCGATGCCCGCTGGCGGCGACGTGCGCGGGGAGGTCGGTCCGGACGTGGTAGCCGCTCGACAGAAACGCCGGAACCAGCACGGCCGGAACGTCGTCGGGCAGGGTGCTGAGCACGTCACTCGGCGTCGGGCCGAGTACGTCGACGAACGCGGTCCGTACCCGTCGGCCGAGGAGCACGCTGACCCGGTCGGCGAGCTCGCCGATCATCTCGACGCCGTGGGCCTTTCGGGTGCCGTGCGCTACCAGGATCGGGTTCACGCGACGCCGACCGGGAACGATTCGTCCACCGTGAGTCGGTAGCCGCGCTTGACCACGGTCGACACGATCTGCCTGTCGCCCAACGCTGTTCGCAGCCGCAATACCGCCGTCTCGACCGCATGGGTGTCGGTGCCGCCGCCGGGCAGCGCGTTGAGCAGGTCGCCGCGCGACACGACCGTGCCGGGCCGCAGCGCCAGCGCCCGGATGGTCGCCATCCCCGCGGGGGAGAGTTCCTTGACCACCCCGTCGACCATGACGCAGGTACCGCGGATCTCGAGCAGGTGACCCGCCACCTTGACGGTGCGCGCCTGCAGCAGCGGAAGCTCGTCGGTGATGTGGCGGGCCAGTGCGCCCAGCCGCATCCGTTCGGGTGCCGACGTCGGCACGCCGAGCCGAACCAGTGGCCGCGCCGTCACGGGGCCGACGCACATCGCGTGCACGTCCGTGCGCAACGCCGAAAGCACCTTGTCCTCGACGCCGAGTTCCACCGCCCGCATCAGCATCGCCGCTACGGCGGGTGCGGACGTGAAGCTGACGGCGTCGAACTTGCGTTCCGCGATGCCTGCGACGAGTTGATCGAATGCGCCGTCCCGCGGCACGGGATGCCAGCGGTACACGTGGATCGGAACCACCTCGGCGCCGGCGGCGCGCAGCTCGTCGAGGAACTCCGGGAATGGATCCCAAGCGTCGGTCGCGCCGTGCAGTTGTACTGCGATGCGAAGTCCGGCAATGCCGCCCTCGCGCAGGTACTGCACCACCTCGCGCGAGGATTCGGATTCCGGCGACCATTCCTCGGGTAGCCCCGCTGCACGCAACGCCCCGGTGGCCTTCGGCCCGCGCGACACGATGCGCGCCTTCTCGAGCGCTTGCGTGAGCTCGTGGGCGACGCCCCAGCCGTCGGCAGCCGCGATCCAGCCGCGGAATCCGATGCCCGTCGTCGCGACGACGACGTCCGGCGGCGACGCGATCAGCGCGTCGGTGTGTGCTCGCAGTTCGTCGTCGTCGGGCAGCGGCACCATCTGAATGGCCGCTGCGCTGGTCACGGTTGCTCCGCGGCGGCGTAGCAACGCGCTCAGTTCGTCGGCGCGTCGTGCGGAGGTCACCGCAACCCGGAAGCCGGTCAGCGGTGCCCAATCGGGCTCACTCATATCCCCTAGTAGAGGCACTCCATGTTTCCGAGCCGTTGCCTGATCATTGCCCCAGCATGTCGGCACGGTCGTCCGGTGTCTTCATGATCAACAACCCCTCACCGGCGACGAACCGCGTTGTGAGGTCCGTTTGCGCCGCTCACCACACGTCGCCGTCGCGCCAATCGCAGGTGAGGTCGGCGGTGGGATCCACGTCGACCGTCACCGGCAACACGAACAGCGAGCCGTCGTCGTCGGGGGTGTTGGTGAGTCCGGTCGGCGCCAGCACCGACGTCGTACCGAGCCACGGCAGCCAGCCACGCGCGACGTAAAGCGGCCTGCCCGCCTCCGACGAACACAGGGCTCCCAGCTGGTACGCGCCGCGCAGCACCTGTTCGAGCGCGTCCATCACCGCGTTCGCGAGGCCCTGGCCGCGCCAGTCCTCCCGAACGGCGACGGCCTCGAGGTAGCCGCAGCGCAGTGCGGCGCCGCGGTGGATCATCCGGCGTTGAACCACCGCGCCGTGGGCGATGAGCGCTCCGTGATAGCAGATCAGGGCGTGCATGCCGCCGAGGGCGTGCTCCCAGTCGGCGTCGGTGAACTCGCCATCAGGGCCGCCGAACGCCTCGATGACCATGGTGCGGGCTCCGTCGCGGGTCTCGTCGTCGAGATCTGCGGTGTGGACCAGGCGCGCGGTGTGAACCTGGGTGTGCACACCCTCGGTTCTACCAGCACCCGCCTGGTCGTGGGGTGGTCATTCGGTGAACGGACGTCGCGGCCGCGACCAGTGGAACCGAACGTGCTGGCCGGGTCGGACCTGGGCGACCTTGTCGATGTCGCAGTCCGCGACGACGCCGATCACCGGGTAACCGCCGGTCACGGGGTGATCCGGACCGAGGATGACGGGTAATCCGTTGGGCGGCACCTGGATCGCGCCGCGGGTCGCACCCTCACTCGGCAGCTGCCGGTCGGGCCAGCGGTGCGCAAGGGGCGGGCCGGCCAACCGCATGCCGACGCGGTCACTGCGATCCGTGGCGATCCAGACGGTGTGCACCAAGGCGTCGGGCCGGGCGAACCAGTCGTCGCGCGGACCTGGCACCACCTTGAGTTCAAGGAGGTCGTCGGCGATGGACGCCACCGGCGCCTGGTCTAGCTCCGGGAAGGCCGGCGAGTGCTCGCCGATGCTCAGCACGTCACCGGGTTGCAGCGGACGAGGCCCGATCGCCGACATCACGTCGTAGCTCCGCGACCCCAGCACGGGCGCCACGTCGATGCCGCCACGGACCGCCAGGTAGCTGCGCAACCCCGAATACGGTGCCCCCAGCGAGATCACCTGACCGTCGTGTGCGTAGTGAATACTGTTGGTGCCGAAGGGGACTCCGTTGACCGATGGATCGGCGTCGGCGCCGGTCACCGCGATCGCGACGTCGCCGCCACGTACGCGTGCGGAGAAGCCACCGAACGTGACCTCGATGGTCGCGTGCTCGTTCGGGTTGGCCACGAGTCTGTTGGCCAGGGTGTGCGAACGCCGGTCGGCCGCCCCGGACCGGGTCACGCCCATGTGTGCAAGACCCGGCCTGCCGAGGTCCTCGACGATGGCCAGGGGTCCGGTCTTGAGGACCTCCAAGGTTGGCGGGCAGGAGCGACGCGACCCGGGGCGCGATGTTGCGGTCACGAGCTTGCCCCGATCGCCCGGAACTGGACCCACATGCCGGGTGTCAACAGCGCGGGTGGATCGCGTTCGATGTCCCACAGCACCGCGTCGGTGCGGCCGATCAGCTGCCAGCCCCCTGGCGACACCCGGGGGTAGACCCCACTGAACTCGCCTGCGAGTCCCACCGAGCCGACCGGAACCCGCGTGCGGGGGTCGGCGCGCCGGGGCACGTTCAGTCGGGAGTCCCCGCCGACGAGATAGGCGAAACCCGGTGCGAATCCGCCGAATCCGACCCGCATCGGACTCGCGGTGTGGGCGGCGACCACCTCGTCCGCAGACATCCCGGCCAACCGGGCGACCTCGTCGAGGTCCTCGCCGTCGTAGACCACGTCGATCACCACGTCGGCCCGATGGCCCTGCGGCGCCGTCGACGAGTCCACGTCGCGACCCTCGACGCGCAGCTTGCCCAGCCGCTGCCGCGTGGCTTCCCGATACCGCGGCGAGGCCAGCTTCAGCAGCACCGTCCGCGAGGCGGGCACGATGTCGAGCACGCCGAGCAGATCGGCCTCGCGCAACACGTCGGCCCACGCCAGTACCTCGGCGGTGCTGTCGAACTCGAGCAGCAGCGCCTGATTCCCATAGTCATGGACGGTGCCCAAAGACATCACGTCCACCAATTCCGCCGTCACGGTCATGCGCACAAGCTACCCGCGAGTAGCAAGATTCACGCGTGGCTTTAACACCTCGCCAGAGGAGCCTTAGCAAGGGCTCAGACGGCGGGCAGATACGTGGGTTCCCGCCGCTTGATGAGCGCGATGACGCGATAGGTGACCGGCAGCATGACCACCTCGACGGCGGTCTTGTAGAACCAGCCGAGCGCGGTGTAGACGGCGAAGTCCTTGAAGCTGGTGATCCCGATGGCGCCCGCCGCGATGCTGCAGAACACCAGAGTGTCGCCGAGCTGGCCGGCGAACGTCGAGCCGACCAGCCGCGCCCAAAGGTGCTTCTCCTTGGTGCGCTCCTTGATCTTGACGACCACCCACGCGTTGATGGTCTGCCCGACGATGAAGCCGGCCAGTCCGGCGACGATCAGCTGGGTGTAGGCGTGGACGATGTTCTCGAAGTGCTCCTCGTTGGTGTAGAAGTCCGCGGCGGGCAGATAGATGGTGACCCAGAAGGCGAGCGCGGCCAGGATGTTCATCGCGAAGCCGAGCATGATCGCGCGCCGGGCGGCCTTGAACCCGTAGACCTCGCTGAGTACGTCGCCAATCACGTAGGTGAGTGGGAAGACGATGAAGCCGCCGTCGGTGATGATCGGCCCGAACGCAACCCCTTTGGTGGCGGTGACGTTGGAGATGATCACCAGCGCGGTGAAGACGGCGACGAGGATCGGATAGTAGGTCGATCCAACCTGGGCGAAGCTGGGTTTGTCCCCCGAGTCGGGGCGCTCCTGCGCCGTGGAATGTTCGTCAGTCCCGTCGAGGTCGCTCGTCACCGGATCATCTTGTCAGGCGAGCGCCCTGGTCAGCATCGGCGGCAGCTTGTCGGCCACGACCGGGTACGACAGCACCGAGGCGAAGGCGATCGCGCCCGCCAGATCCTTTCCGGTCAGCACATTGCGGTTGGTCTTCGTCGCCTTCAACTGGGCGAACGTCGGGTCGGCGAGAAGCGCGGCCTGCTCCTCGTCGCTCTCGGTCGTCCAGATCAACACGTCGGCGCTGTCCAGCACCGAGACCATGCGATCGCGCGGGACGAGGGCCTGGTCGCCGTCCACGTACTGGCCGACGTCGTCGGGGATGCCGAAGCCCAGTTGGGTGAGGAATTCGGTGCGCCAACCGGAGGGGGTGACGACCGCCTTGTCCTCGAAGAACGTGCCGCTGACGAGCAATGCCTTCTTGCCGCTGAACGAGGCGTTGTTCTTGCCTGCGGTCGTGAATGCGTCGTCGACGGCGGTGACGAGCTTGCCCATTTCCTCGAACTTGAACACCGCCTGCGCGATGGTGCTGGCCTGTGCCTTCCATGGTTCGAAGAACGCGTCCTGCCCGGCCTGGGCGACGGTCGGGGCGATGGCCGTCAGCTTCGTGTAGGTGTCGGCGTCCAGGCCTGCGTTGGTCGCGACGATGAGATCGGGCCGCAGCGCGGCGATCTGAGCGACCTGGATGCCGTCGGCGAGGCTGAGCACGGCGGGCTGTGCGGTGCCGAGTTTGGGCTGTGCCCAAGGCCATACGCCGAACGGCTCGCCGCCGAACCAGTCGGTGACCGCAATGGGAACCACCCCGAGCGCGAGCAGGTCGTCCTGTCCGGTGAACCCGGCGCTGACGACGCGGGTGGGCGGCTTGGCGATCTTGGTCTCGCCGAACGCATGCTTGACGGTGACCGACCCGTCGCCGGCAACCGTCCCCGGCTTCTTGGTGCTACAGCCGGCGGCAACGACAGCGGCGCCTGCCGTGAGCGTGAGGAAGCCGCGGCGGGACCACATTGCAGACACGCGCCGAGCGTAGCTGCTAGTGGATCTGGAAGCTCCCGAACAGCACCAGGGCCAAGCCGAGCGCCACGACGATGTTCACCACCGTGGCCGAGGCGAACACCACGACCGGCCGCCAACCCGCTTCGCGCAGCCCCTTCAGGCTGAACTCGAGGCCGATCGCCACGAACGCGAAGGTGAGGAACCAGACGCGAAGATTGTCGATCGTGGCAGCGGCTGCCTTGCCATCCGGCCCTGCCCACTGCAGGTAAAGGGTGCCGATGACCGACGCGGCGACGAAGCCGAGCACGAATTTGGGGAAGCGCTCCCAGAAGTGGGCGAAGGTGGGCCGGGCCTCTTCCTTGCTCTTGCGCTCCACCTTCAGCGCGAAGTACGCCGTCAACGCGATGGCGACGAAACCGATGAGGGCGTTCTGGGTGGTCTTGACGATCGTCGCGATGGCCAGCGCGTCCTTGCCTGCCAGCGAGCCTGCGGCAGTGACCGCAGCGGTGGTGTCGATGTTGCCGCCGATCCACGCGCCTGCGACCGCGTCCGGCAGCCCGAACACGCTTGCCAGCCACGGCAACAGGAAGATCGACGGCAGCGCGAAGGCGATCACCAAGGATGCTGCGTAGGCGAGTTGTTCCTTCTTGGCCTGGACGGCTCCCGCGGCCGCGATGGCAGCGCTGACCCCGCAGATCGACACCGCAGAGGCGAGCAGGGCGCGCAACTTGTCGTCGATTACAAGCTTGCCGCCGAGCCACCAGGTGAACCCGAACACGATCGAGATCAGAAGCAGCGCTTGGATGATGGCGGGACCCGCGGCGGTGACGAGCAGCTTGAGGTTGATCGACGCGCCGAGCAACACCAGCCCGGTCTTGATGAAGAACTCGGTGCGGAAACCGCACGACAACGCGTCCCGGACGGCGAGCTTGGTCAAGATGACGTTGCCGATCAACCCCAAAGCGATGGCGTAGACCGGGTATTCGATCGACTTGGCGATTCCCTCGAAGCTGGTCTTCGTGCCCCACTTCGGCACTTGTACCGAGAGGTAGCGGGTGAGCGCGCCGAGCAACAGCACGACGACGACGCCCGCTATCGCATATCCGACGGCGGGCCTTGGCGCGGCCGACCCGGCGGTGCCGGTCGCTTCGTCGCCTTCAGTGGCTTCGTTAAGGTTGGCCTCGTCGGGCCCGGTCTCCTTGGCGGCCTGCTCGGTCACGGGATCACGCCCGCGGGGATGGCGCCTACCAGTACGAGCGCGATCAGTGCCAAGCCGACGACGACGGCGAGCCAGTCTTCATTCACGCGTCGGCACGTTACCGACGTGGGAACCCGCCGACATCGGTTGCGATCACTACGAATCCAATGTCAGGCGGATCCCCGTGGGCCGGATGGCTCAGTCGTCGTCGGAGAATGCCTCTGCGAGGTCGTCGAAATCCTTGACGGCAGCGCGGATCTCCTGGCGGGCCCGGCTCACCGATTCGCTGATCCGTTCCCGGGCCGTCCCGGCGGTGGCGCGGACTTCGGTGCGCTCCCGGCCAAACGCTTCGCGCACGTCGCCGCCCTGCGTGGCGACCGACGCAAGCGAGAAAGCGGCGTTGAGCGCCGACGCGGTCACGGTGCCCTGCGCGCGGACGACCGACTCTGCGACGTCGGCAGCGCCGACGACCACGGCGTTCGGCAGCGCAGCCTGGGTACCGACGTAGCCGCCGACGGCGCTGCGGACTCGGCTGCCTGCGTCCGTCACGACGCCGCGCACCGAGCTGCCCGTGTTGGCCAGGGCGGTGGGCAGCGTTGCCCCGCTGCGGATCTCGTCGACGACGGTAGCGGGTGCGTGTGCGACGGCGACGGAGGCGTCGGTCGCGGCATCGACCAGTTGTGCGCTCAGGTCCTGGCCTGCGACGAGCTGGCGCGCCAACACCTGCCGGAGCACGATGCTTCGGGTCGGCCGGACCTCGATGGCGTCCGTGTCGTCGATGTGGATGACCTCGGCGGTCACGTCGACCGGCTCTTCACGGATGAGTTCGCCAGCCTCCGCGTCGTGCTCAAGGGTGGTGTCTGAATCTGGCATGACGGAACCTTTCCGGAGGGCGAGAGTAACGAGACCGTCGATTGCGTCGGTCGGCAGCACGGCCGCCATTGCACAGGCTGCGTTCGACTCGGAACCATCAGCGAGGTGACGTGGAGGGCTACAGCAGTGAAAGTTCCGGCGGACGGAGCCGTCGGTCGAACCCGCCGCCGCCACGGGGGCGAGGATGGTCGCCGTGGCGAGGCCGCGGACAAGGCCAGCAAGGGCTGGCTGGCCTCGGCTGAAGCCGCACGTCAGGAGTGGATGAAGCCCTTGTTTCGCATGAGGAAGTCGGCGAGAAAGCCTTCGTGCGGGATGTGGGGCGCCGCATGGTGAGTGACTTGTCTGCCGACGTAGACGTTGACCACGCTGGGTTCGGAGACGACCGCATCGATCAGCTCGTCGTCGTCGGTGATCACGTTGAGTACCAACGAATTGCGCAACGGGGCGAGTCCGTCGTCCGGGGACCAGGGGGCCACCCAGACGCAGGGGAACGGCAACTCGACGTTGATGGTGTCGACGTCGGGCCTGTCGAGCAGATGGACGGCGGGGCGCAGCACTGCGTTGCCATCGAGTTGGTCGTCGACCACCTGATCGGCGCCCAGCACCGGGGTGGAGGTGGAGCCCTTGCGGGCCAGGTGTTCGGCCAGCGCGCGGGCGGTGGCTAGCGGTGCGGTGGGCAGCGTGGCGGGATCGACTGCGGCCAGCCGCTCGGCGATGGCATGAGCGAGTGGGGCGGGGTCGCCTTCGTACAACACGGCGGTCGCGTTGACGCACGCCATGCCACCGAGGTTGGTGATCGAGTTCACGACGTCGTCGAGATGGTCGCGCCAGTCATGCTCGGCGGTGATCAGGATCTTCGTCCGGCCGGGTCCGTTCACCAGCACGGTCGGATCGGTCGCGTAGCGGTCCGCGACGTCCTGGCCGCCGTACACCATGGACAGGTCGGCGACCGCGATGAGTTCGTCGGCGCCCGCGTAGTCCGTCGGCAGGTACAGTGCATCCTCGTCGCGAAAACCCGCCTGCCGCAGGGCGAGTACCAGCCGATGGGCGGTGAGCGGCTCGCGGCGCGACGGCCTCACCGCGACGCGATAGCCGAGCGCCAGCGCCTGTGGCCACAGCCCGTGCACGCCGGGTGCGTTCCCCGGTGCGTGTACCGCGAGCACTTCGCCCCTGCGCGTCCACACCGCGCCGCCGGCGGGACCGCACGTGCGCCAGTCGGCCGTCGACCCGGCCGGCTGCGCCGGTCGAACGGCGTCGGTCACGGTGGCCAGTGAGTCGACGACGACGTCGGCACCTGCGCGTGCCACGTCCATCGGCAGCCCCGCGCTGCGCTGGGTGAGTGCGACGTACGAGTCGAAGTCCAGTCCGGCGATGTGCTCGGTGCGGAAGATGTCCGCGGCCCGGCGGAGTGCGGCCATCCGCTCGTCCAGCGGAAGTGGCTTCACCTTGCGTTGGGCGGCGACCGACCTGATGACGAACAACGGCGGAACCAGGCTCAACTCCGCAATGGGCACCCCGCGGGTGTCGGTGACGAGTTCGGGCTTGCGGGTGCGGTATTCGCCGCTCGGGCCGAGTGCGTCGAGGGCGACGAGGGCCGACACCGCTAGTACACGCCCTCGATCACGCGCTCGCCTCCGAACACTGCCACGGGTGCGACCTCACTGACCGAGTCGCCCACGCTGCCCTGGGGTCCCAGCACGCGCACCGCGGTGTCGCGTTCGAGGTTGTTCGGGATGAACATGCCCTTGCTGACGTGATTCATCACCACGTGTCCGCGCTGCCCGTAGGGCACCTGCTCGCCGGTGGCTGGGTCGACCACCCAGAACACGACGTACGGGCTTCGGGGGTCGAACACGGCCGCGTCGCCGACGACACGGGTGGCCGCCTGCGACAGGATCATCGTGCTGCCGAAGACGGTGGCCAGCGCCGCGGTGGGGAACACGTCGCGGAGCACGTCGAAGGTGTCCAGGTCCACGTGTGCGCCGCTGAGCAGCACGTAGCGGATCTTGTCGTTGATCTTCTCGACCAGCGCGTCGTCGCGGGCGAGCGCTTCGAGCAGTGGCGGCGTGGTGTGCAGGTTGGCCACCGGCTGTGTTTCGAGGACGAACCGAGCCTGCTCGACGACGTGATCGACGTAGGCCGCGACCTCGGCCATCGCGTTCCGAGCGCCGAGCTTCTTGACCCAACGCGGGTCCAGATCAATTGCGTGAAACGTCGACCCGAGCCGCTCGGCGACCGCCAGGTCGAAGTGACCCACCCCGTGCGGGCCGCTGGGCATCATGCACAACAGTCCGGCGCCGGCCACGAAGCCGCCCGCGGTGAAGTCCTCGACCTGCCAGCGGGTGACCTGTTCGACCCAGTCGGGCAGCTGCGCGGTGCGCTTCGGCGCGCCCGTCGTGCCGCCCGATTCGTAGATCCGAGGCACGGGCAGCGGTGCTCCGTAGCCACGGGGAATGAGGTCTTCGACTGGGACGCTTCGCAGTTCGTCGACGAGATTCGGAAAGCGGCTCAGGTCGGCGAACGTGCGAATCTCGGTCAGCGGGTCGAAGTCCAGCTCCTTGGCGGCGCTCAACCAGAACGGCGAGCCGGTGTCGGCGCCGAAGTGCCACGCGATGGCGGCCCGCAGGTAGGCCTCGGCATCGTCGGGCGGTGTCTCCCGCGGGACGTCGAGAATCGAGAAGGGATCGGCCACCTGGCCATCCTGTCGCAGACGGCAACGGGTAAGCCAAAGTGGCCGTTGAACGTTCGGTTGCGGCTCGGGGAACTGCTGGTGTCGGTCGGCCGCTTACTTCATCGTTGCGAGGTTGCGCCAGAGGTTGCGCAGGCTGTCGGTGCCGCCGAACAGCGTCGTGAAGTGAGTCGAGTCGATCAGGACGATGTCACCCGCGCGTTCGCCGGCCGGCGGCATCCAGATCAGCGCGTTGAACTCAGTGTTGCCCGCGGCGGTGAACGGGTGGGGTCGGTCGAGGTCGACGGGCTGGCGGCCCAGGACGCGCAATCCGGGGCCCTCGGGGGCGGTCAGCTCGTAGTGCGGCAGGTGCGGGTGGAAGTTCAGCGTCGGAACGTCGGCGAGCAGTCCGTGCGTGTCCAGGTCGCGGAAGGCGGTCAGCGGCGCGATCTCCTTGGTACCGGCCACGGCGGCGGGGCGCAGTCCCCAGGTGTTGTGGATGGGCACGTCGAGCCCGCGCAACAGTGACCGGGTGTACTGGCTGAAGCGCTGTCGCCGCGGCACCAGTCGGTCGCCATGGTGTTCGTATTCCATCTGGCGCTGGGCGATGTCGTCGGTGAAGCCGACGTCGTGGTGCGGCGCGAGCAGCAGGCAGGTGCCTTCACGTTGCAACCAGTGCCGAATGGCCTCGAACTCAGCGGGGTCGGCTTCCAGCCCGGACGTGAGGTGATCGAGACCGAACACCATCAGGGTGTCGGTGTCGTCGAGGATGCGCTCGTCGATGGGTTGGGCGTACCCGGCCTGGTCCACGCGCTGGTATACCGCAACGGGGTGGCCGGTCAGCTCCCCGGCCAGATCCTGGAACGCCAGCGCCGAGCGGTGGAACAGTTCCAACGTCCCGGCGATGCCTTGCAAGAAGTTGGCGGCCTCGAACTCGGGCTTCTCGTAGCCTGGCCACAGCACGTTGCGCACTTCGGTCATGGTGGAGAAGCGGTTCTCCATCGCGGCCGGATCACGCTGCGCTTCCCAGGGGTAGCTCCACGTCCAGTAGATGCTCATGCGGCGCCGGCCGTCGTGCGGGCGCGTGACGTGATCCTGGTTGTACGTGCGGGGCGGGCGAGGTGCGGTCATGGTGATTCCCTCTCCTGGGCCGCGAGATAATGCAGCGCCTTGATACCGGGCAGGAAGAAGTACGCCCCACCGGTCAGGGTGGTGAAGGCGGGAATTCCCTTGTGCACCTTGCGGATGGGTCGCTTGGGGACGGTGAAATCCATCGTCCCGTCCTGGGTGCCGCAGATGGGGTCGTGTTCGTTGCCGAGCTCATGAAATTTCTTGTCGTTGATCCACACGTTCTGCGCGAACTCGAACTGGCGGACCAGGTCGGCACAGATGATGAAGGCCGCGATGCCGCGGTCTACGCCGTCGTCGGGCGCACCCGCGGGCAGCGCGGGTCCATACGTCGCGCCACGGCGGATCATGCGTCGACGGTTCATGTAATGCGCGGTGTCACGCGGATTCAACCGGCGGGCATGGGAGCCGAGCGGACATGCGTATCCGAGCGGGTCCATCTCCTTGTAGTTGAAGTCGTTGTTGCGCATCGGATCCGCGCCGAGCTCGGGATCGTCCTTGTCCGGTGCGAGCACCAGTGGCGCGCCGCTGCGCCAGCGGCCCATGAACTTCGCCGCGAGCAGCTCCTGCTCTTCCGGCGTCTCCGCGTTCTCGATCAGATAGTCGCGAAATGCCGCGACGTGCTCCTGCAGGCGCCGGTACGCCATGTAGCTGCCGTTGCGTGACAACACCTCGGGCTCAGGCAGATTCGCCACCGGCCCGTTCTCGTCGGGATATCCCAGGATGAACTCGCCCGGTTCCAGCGCATCGCCGGAGCCCGGCGTCGGCTCTTCGCCGGAGCCCTTCATGACGGGCTGAGACAACCGGTCCCGGAAGCCGAAGTGGTCGTGGGCGTAGTTGAAGGGTGGTGTCGCGTTGAGGTCGAGGAACGAGAGACTGCGTACCCCGTCAGTGCGGGCGAGCAACTTGTCGTGCTCCGAGATGGACCGTTGGCACTGCTCGTCGGTGCGCGAGAATAAGATCGCGATGGCGTGCAGATCATCGCCGGCCAGGCCGCCGACCCAGTGCTCCGGCGCGTTGGCCCCGGTATCCCCGAGGATGTCGGCGCGCGATGCCATACCCGTGCGGAACTCCTCGGGGAAGGTCTGCAGCGACTCGTCGGGCACGCCGAGCGCGCGCAAGCCGGTCCACGTGAACGCGAGCGTCACCCAGCGATCGGACTCGTCCATCGTGGCGGTGGCGTCCGCGGCGGACTGAGTCTTGTCCAACAGCTCGGAGAGCCACGCCCGCCCGCCGTCGGGCGTGTCGAACGACAGGAACTCGTAGCGACCCGTTATGGCGGGCGTGCGGGTCAGCAGGATGTGCTGGATGTCCTCGAACTCAAGCACCGGCGCGGTTCACTGCATCTGGTCGAGCATTGCCGAGAAGGCAGCCTTCAACCGCAGCGCTTTCTTGATCTCATCGGCCGTCACGTACGGGTACTCGCCGTATTCGAGGAAGCTCGGCACCTGGTGATCCCGAACGAACTTGATGAACGCATCCGGGTTCTCCTTCCAATCCTCCGGGAACCCTTCGAGTTGGGTGAAGATGGTGGTGATGCCGGTTGCGCTGAACAACTGCACCGCGTCCTCGGTGTACTTATCGAAGTCGGTGTCGAAGATGCCCATGTACTGGAAGTGCAAGCCGGAACCGACGTCGAAGAGATTCCAGCGCAGGTAGTGCAACTTCAACGGCGCCAAGGCCTCCGGACTCGCCGCGATGGTCTCCTCGATGGTTTTTCCGTACGCGCGCACCACCTCCTCCCGGCCCTCCTTCACCTTCGCGATGATGGAGAAGCCATGGCAGGCAGGCGTGCGCGGATAGGTGGGCCCGTATCGCCCCCGCTCGAGTTCGAAGTAGCCCTCTTTCGGGATGGCCATCGCCGCGGGTTTGGTCCAATCCTGATTGCCTGAAGGCATTTTGGCTCCTTGTCTCGACCGTCGATACGCAGGACGACGCTAGCACCGGACGGGCAGTGAGGTGTCGGATCTCAGACACCTGGGAGAATTTCGTTGGTTAGGCGTGCCTACGCTTGGCGACGAGTTGATTGCTTCAGCCAACGGTCGTGTTCGCCAGTATTTGCCTATGCGATCGTCTGGTATCGCAGCAATGTATTTAATTTATTTAAGCGCCGTAATTCAAACTTTTGTAATGGTCCGCGTTCTATGATCCGCACATCTGGGTAGTGCGCCAGGCGAGGGGTGTGCTCCGGTCCGGCAGGTCAGCCGCCTGCTGGGCCGGAGTCCGTGTTCCCGTCGTTCGGGGCGTGCTTGCTGTTGTCGTGCTGAGGTTTCTTGTCCCTGACGGAACCGGCGTCGACGGACTTCGAGTCGTCGTGTGTCCGGGTCGCGGCGCTGGTGGTCGTCGAGTTCGACTGGGAAGCCGAGGGCTTGCCCTTGAGGTCGTCGACGGTTGCGTGCTCATTGCCGTCGGCCGTGTCGGCCTTCTTCGGAAGCGGGTCGGGCTTGCTCGATGGTGGTGAGGGCGGCTTCGAACTGTCCCGTCAAGAGTTGCTGGGTCAGCGTGACGAGGGCACCCGGCAGTTGAGCGATCGACGTACCCAAGCCCGCACCGGAAGCGGCGAGTCCGACCCCGAGCGTCACCACATCGTCGATCCTGTTGACGACGAACTGCCGCAGCACGGGGAGCGTCAAGATGTCGGCGACGCTCGCCGTCAACTGCACCTCGGGCATCGCCGTCTGAAGCGCAGGCACGTGTAGTTACGGAAATTGGGTTTGCGGCTGGGTCGCGATGGGTGTGACGGCTATGACGCTCGCGGCGACGAGCGCCACTCCGGTGGTGACCCATGGACGAATTGCTGCGTTCATGACGACCCCGGTAATCGTGTTCGAGACGAAAGACAACCCATGCCCCCGCGGCAAATGCCGACGGGGCAATTCCGGATTCAACGCGGTGAGCTCGATGGATGGAATAGATCATGGCCGAGATAAATTCTCGGGTAGTTGATTCTGAAGTTGCCCACGATCCGGCGTCGCGGCGGCAGGCGCAACGAGCGCAGATCAGTACGCGACGAGCGAGACGCCGAGCGCGATCATGGTGACGGCGATGACGCCGTCCAGGATGCGCCACGTGTGCGGAGTGGCGAACAGGCCCGCCAGTCGGCGTGCGCCGAGGCCGAGGCCGGTGAACCACAATGCACTGGCAATGACCGCACCGAGGCCGAAAAGCCAACGCCCATCGGTGTGCTCATTCGCCAGGGCGCCCAGCAGCACGACGGTGTCGAGGTACACGTGTGGGTTCAGGAACGTCAGCGCTGCACACGTCAGCAACACCTCGACGAGGCGCGCGGGTGCCGCGTCCGACGGAGTGAGCGCCGCAGGCCGCCAGGCGCGCTTGGCGGCGAGCAGCCCGTAACCGACGAGGAAGGCCGCCCCACCGAACTTCGCTACGTTGAGCGCGCCGGGATGTAGGCCGACGAGCGCTCCGACTCCTGCGATGCCTGCCGCGATGAGCACGATGTCGGAGATCGTGCACATGACGACCACGGGGAGCACGTGTTCGCGGCGGATGCCTTGGCGCAGGACGAACGCGTTCTGCGCACCGATGGCAGCGATCAGCGTGAAGGACGCGAGGAATCCGACGAGCAGGGGCGAGTTCATGATGTCGACGGTAGGAACTCGGGCCATCTGAGTACAGCTAATGATTCTGTCGCTGCATTAGCCATTCTAATGTGGTCCCGCAACGCCGCCAGCTGGAGAGGTGACCGGCGTCCGCCAGTGGGCCAACGCCGGCTTGCCGACGGCTGGAGCCACCTCCAATGGATGGCCGGTCCAGGCAGGCCACCCATGCCGCTACGGTGACAATCGCAGTATCGACGGCAGGCGTGGAGTGGCACGGGAAGGACGACATGAGCGACGAGGACTCGACGACAGGCCAGCGGGCGCTCGTCATGGGGGCCAGCGGCAACGTGGGAGCGTGTGTCGTGCGGCACCTCGTCGAGCGCGGCGATGATGTCCGTGTCCTGTTGCGAAAGTCCAGTTCCACCAAGGGGATCGACGGCCTGGACGTCGAGCGCCGTTACGGCGACATCTTCGACACCGACGCCGTGACCGCCGCGATGGCCGACCGTGACGTCGTCTACTACTGCGTGGTCGATACCCGGGCGGAACTCCGCGATCCCGCACCGTTGTTCAAGACCAACGTCGAGGGGCTGCGCGGCGTGCTCGACATCGCGCTCACCGCGAGCCTGAGGCGGTTCGTCTTTCTCAGCACCATCGGCGCCATCGCCATCGGCCGCAACGGTGGACCCGTCGACGAGGGCACGCCGTACGACTGGGCAGGCGAGGGCGGTGCGTACATCGAGTCGCGCAGGCAGGCCGAGGACCTGGTGTTGTCGTACGCGAGGGACCGCGGGCTGCCCGGTGTGGTGCTGAACGTGTCGAATCCGTACGGTCCGCCCGACTGGCAACCCAGGCAGGGTGCCCTCATCGAGTTGGCCGCCACCGGCAAGATGCCGTTCTACCTACGCGACCAGGGCTCGGAAGTCGTCGGCATCGACGACGCCGCGGAGGCGTTCCTCTTGGCGGCAGAACACGGGCGAGCGGGGGAGCGGTACATCGTCTCCGAGCGGTACATGACCTACCGCGAAATGTTCACGGCCGCTGCGGATGCCGTCGGCGTCAAGCCACCGCGGTTCGGTACAAATTGCGAGTGCGTGAGAATCCGCCGCAGGTCCGGATGGCCTTTGAACTGGATTCCGAACATGTCGAACGCTTCGCGCTCCGACCAGTCCGCGCCTTTCCACACGTCGACAACGCTGTCGATCGTGGGATCTTCCGCGGGTACCGGCGCCTTGATCCGCACGCGATGCTTGTTCGAGAGCGACAGCAGGTGATAGACGACGTCGTACCGATCCGCGCGCTCCGACAGGTAGTCGACGGCCGTCACGTCCAGCAGCATTTTGAAATCGAATGCCGGATCGGTCTTCAGCGTGCTGCAGGACTTTCTTGATGTTGTCGCGCTTGACCGTGATCGAAAGATCGCCGCGGAATTCGCGCATGCCGATCAGGTCTTCCGGAAATCGTTCCTTGAATGCGCGTGCGATCGGGCCATCGACCTCCTGCTTCTCATCGAGGAACCGCACGAGCGCCGCAGGCGGCGGTTCGAGTCCTGCGACGGTGGCATCGATTTCCGGCGTCTTCAGTTGTGTCTGCCGCGGATGCCGTTCGTAGGAGAGCCGCGTGTCGGCTTCGATCTGCTTCTGAAGTTTGATGACGGCGTCGAGAACAGCTTCGGGAACCGGCGGGCAGCCGGGAATGTAGACATCCACGGGAATGATCTCGTCGATGCCCTGCATCACGTGATACGCGCGATAGAATCCGCCGCAGGTCGCGCAGGCGCCCATCGAGATGACCCATTTGGGCTCGGCCATCTGGTCGTAGATCTGCTTCAGGACCGGCGCCATCTTGTCGTTGATGGTGCCGAGCACCATCAGGACATCGGATTGCTTGGGAGAAAACCGCACGACTTCGGAGCCGAATCGCGCGATATCGTAATGGGATGAAACGGTCGCCATGAATTCGATGGCGCAGCACGCCGTGCCAAACGGATACGGCCAGAGCGATCCCTTTCGGGCCCAGTTGATCAGGGATGATGCGGTGGTGGTGAAGAAATTTTCGCGCTCTACGGAAGCGGCTTCCTCTGTCTTCATAAACCTTGTGATTCTAGCACGAGAAATCGTGATGGGTTGCGGGCCACAAAATGAGAAAATGAGAGTCCAAACATCCATGCGTCGAAATCCGTGTCTACTTATCCTATTCGCAGTCGCAATGTTGGTGCTTCGGCGGGATATGTCTGGAGCCAGCTTCGAAGCGGCGTTGAACTGGTGGTTGTGCCTGTCAACGTTCGCGATTCGGATGGAAAACTTGTAACCGGGTTCACGAAGGAGGACTTCACGGTCACGGAGGACGGCATTACCCAGACCGTCTCGAGTTTCTCGATCGATCCGGTGCCGCTTTCGGCAGCAATCATCGTGGACGACGGTATGGGGGGCGACGCTCTAAGACGTCTCGTGCCTTTGCTCGAAGTCATGACTTCCGGATTTGCGCCTGAAGACGAAATGGTTTCGTTCCGCTATGACCACTTTGTCTGGAAACTTTCGGATTTCACGACCGACCCCAAGGTCATTCAGAAGAGCTTTAGTGAACTTGCGAAGATTGCCGAATCACGCCCGGCCGAGGGCGAGCCGGGTGACGGCCTGGCGACCGGCCCGAGCTGGCTTAGCAAGATTCTGGGGCAGATCACAATCGGAACCAATGGAGCCCCCGGTGCTCGTGCCAACGGCGACGGACCGCCCGAAGTCTCCGCCCACAAGCCGCGTTCTGCACAACGCTCTCTACGAAGCCGCCACGGCCCTCAAGTCCCGACCGGACTCGCGACGCAAGATCATTCTGCTGGTTTCCGACGGGCAGGTGAGCGGCGCCGGGAATACGCAGACTCTGGAGAAGAACGTGGACTTCCTGCTGGAAAACAATATTCAGGTCTATTCGGTCGCAACCGACTATGCGCTCCGCGAAGGCGCGCTGGGGCTGCTGAGTGTTTATGGAAAGGCTACGGGAGGGGATGTCTATAGCGGAGGCTCCACCCGTGAGATGGAGATCGCTTTCAGCAAGATCACGGAGCAGGCTCGGAATCAGTATGTCTTGGGATACATTTCTTCCAACGAGCCGCGCGGCCTCAATCCCGTTACTCGAGAGATTCGCGTCGAAACGCGCACTTCCGGACAGACCGTCACGTATCGCAAGAGCTATATCCAGTATCCCGCACGATAAAACGCGGCGGAATTTGGCAATCCACAGGCCTACAAGAAACTCCCGTCCATTAGAGCAACAACTTACTTGACTCACCAAGACAAGACGGGAATTGAAATCGACAAGCCCTGCATCTCAAACCCGAAATTACAAGATCTTGGAGTCAGACCGGCCGGTGGTTGCCGGGTCCAATTTGAGATTTTGTAATTTCGGGTTTGAGATGCAGGGCTTGTCCAATTTCAATTCCCCCGAGTTTGGTGTTCCAAGTTATGTTGTTGCCCCTAGTGATGGAAGGATTTTTGCCGTTTGTGCGATGGATCTCCCACTGGCTGGAACTCAAAAAACAGCCGCCGCGAGGGTTCAAATCAGCCGTCTCCTCCGACTGGCACCTTCGGGGTGCATCCAGCTGGGACCTTCAGGGGATTATGCCTCCCATGGCGCAGGCCTACGATGACCTCCGTGATGACTGCGAATTCAGGAACTAAACCAGTAAGAGGAGACAGTTTGGAATTGGAGACGCAGGCGTTAGACATCACCGAGTTGGCCCGGCTCCAGGCGGAACTGGAAGGGGAGATCGCGGTCACGGCAGCCAACCTTCAGTTGAAAGAAGCCGAAATTGCCGGCGCGGTGGGTAATGACACTTTTAACCTCGGAATTGTCCTCAAACTGAAGACCGAAAGGCTGGAACTGGCTTCCTACCTGAAGGGCCTCCAATTCGGCGCCTCAAAAACGGGGAAATCCTAAGCCCCTGTCTCGCCCCCGGGTCCTCAAAATTAACCGATTTCTAACACTGGACACCGCAAGGCCTGACCTTAGAATGTAGGGGCGCCCTGGAAACCAGGCGCGCGCTGAGGAGGATTGTCGTGGATTCAGGATCAGTCAATTTCGAGAGTAGAGCGCCAGTTCCAGAGCCTTTCACCGAAACATCGCCGGGATTGAGCCGTCTCACGGACAGCATTCGATCGCTGGAACAGTGGTATGCCGCTGATTTCGAGCGTCGCGTGACAGGGTTGACCGAGGTTTTGAAGAATCAGATCACCGAAGAGTTACGCGCACACTACTCGTCGGAGTTGAATGCTCAGGTCGATAAGGTTCAGAAGCAGTACGAAGACCGGCTCTCCACTCAGACGAGACAATGGGAAATGCAGCGCGAAACGCTGATGCGCGAAATCGACGAGCTTCGAAGAAAGATTCCGAGCAACGACGTCATGACCGAAATCGCCGCGACGGAGGCGATCATGACGGTCTCCGTCGACAGGAGCAACCGGGAGTTCGAGCGTGTGGCTCCAGACGCCGCATCGCTGAGCCGCATTCTCCAGGCTCGTATCGAGGAACTGGAAACGAAAGCATACCTGCGAGGACTCAAGTTCCGTCTGCCCGACGGCATGTAGCCTGATCGCGGCGGGTCATGCGCAACGCTATGATCCGCCACTTTCCGGAAGAGACAACCTCATTCCCAATCCACTCGGGGCGATCCGGTGTTTTGACAAGGACATCGGCAGCAGTTCATCCTGACCCATGCTGTCAAAGTTGAGAGCTGTTGCTCGCCGCCTCAAATACCGGTTTCCCGTAAACGTCGAGTGCAACATCTGCAACTGGAGTGGCCGCCGCTTCGACAGCGATAACTGGCATCTCTACACCGTATGCTGGCGGTGCGCCTCTGAGGTGAGGCATCGACTCCTGATGGCGGCCCTGCTGACTCATCCGCAGCTTTCCCGCGACAAACTCTGTCGAGCCAAACGCATCCTGCATTTTGCTCCGGAACCCCAGCTGTCCGAGACCCTGAAGGCCTCCGCCCGGGAATACGTGACGGCAAATTTAGAGGGTCCCTCCGACATGAAACTCGACATGACCCACATGCCACAGATTCCTTCAGAATCGTTCGATCTTGTTGTCGCGTGCGATGTGCTGGAGCACGTTTCAAACGATCGCGCCGCCCTGAAGGAAATCCTTCGAATCCTGACCAAGGGAGGATGTGCGATCCTCACCGTGCCTCAAAAGGACGGACTGGCAGACACCTACGAAGACCCGAGCATCGTCGATCCCGCGGAGCGCGCGCGCGCATTCGGCCTGGCGGATCATCTGCGAATTTACGGGCAAAGCTTTCCGCGTATTCTGGAATCCGAAGGCTTTGAGCCCATCGTGATCGATGAAACGAGCTTTCCGAGCACTGTTGTCAGCAAGAACGTCCTGTTTCCTCCAGTCCTCTCTCCCCATCCGCTCGCGACCAACTACAGGAAAGCCTTCTTTGCGATGAAACCGCGATAAGTTCGGCATTCCCTGTCCAGAATACGGATTGAGCTTCCGTCATCATTCAGGCGGAAACGTTTTCGCGAAGGGATGAGTGAGGGATCTTAAGGCTCGTCGAATCCGAAACAGGTTTTCAGCCGCCTGCTACGGGAGAACAAGACGATCCCGTCGATTTTTTGCCTGACGGTCTCGCAGTATGGGCTCGTTAAGAAAGCGGATGAGTGGATTCATCGCGCGGTAAGTCTCTACGAGAGTTGCGAAGAAGTTTGATTTCGTAGCCTCTGCGGGTTTCAGTCCACGTGCCGCGAGCAAATCCTTATAACGAAGGTACTGTTCTGCCGGATGACCGGGTGAATACCCCCGCGGCATGCGCGTTGATTGTTCTCCCGTCAATGTCCCGAACAGTTTGCGGAATTGCCGCGCCTTGACGATACTTTCCAAACGTTCATGGTTTTCAGCAATGTGGTTACGCACGGACCGCAGTTCCTCAGAGACCGGCCGATAGATTCCTCCTCCAATCAACAACTCCGTTGGGGCAATGTGGAAATAGAATCCCGCGCCCTCATGCCGGCCAAAGCCTCGAACGGAGAAGGAAGCGGCAACGTGGGTCTTGAACGGCCGTTTATCTTTCGAAAAGCGCGTGTCCCGATAGATTCGGAATAAGCTCCGCGACGAAACCAGGATCTCGGGAGCAAAGTCCGCGAATTCTTCTGCTAACGCGTCGATCAGCTGAAGCATCGGCATCTTCACCGATTCCTCATAGACGGCCTTGTGCTTCAGAAACCATTCACGATTGTTATTCCGCTTCAGGCGACTGAGAAAGGTCAGGCCTGCCTGAGGAAATGTCGGCTTGTTTGTCATCTGGGACCTTCCATACGACGTTCGAAAAAATGAACGACGAGCATACCTTGGAACGGCGTACCAAGCCTGAAGAGTCGAATCCCTCCTTTTGGCGAGAGGACTACAGTTTTTGCAGTACTCACTTCGCGACCAGATCTTTCGCAAGAATGCCTCCGTTTCAGGTTCACTCCAGGGTTTGGAGTCGTGTGATAATCCTCGTCGATCTCGCTCTACACTTCATGAAAAACTTAACGCGTCCTCCCGGATTGATGATGGCTGCGGTTGCCTGCGTGGCTGGTGCCATGCTGCTGCTCGAGGTGGTTGTCACACGGCTGTTTTCGGTGCTGTTCTTCTACCATTTTTCGTTCTTTGCGATTTCACTCGTGATGTCCGGTCTGGTTATCGGCGGCATTCTGGTTTCACGGTGGAACGTTGGAGGCATGTCCGAAAGATCGTTTAGTATGCGTCCTTGCGTTGCTGGGCGCAGTCTTTTCTCTCGGAGCGGGTGCAGGGCTTGTGGGATTGGTTCAAATCACGAAACTTTACCCAGGAGTAAACCCGTCTCTGACAAAGGGTTGGCGTGTACGCGATGCTATTTCTTCCGTGTCTTGTGGCAGCAGGAGGTTTCCTCGCGCTGGCATTTGCGCGTAACGCACGTTGGATCGGAGGACCTTTATGCCGCCGACTTGCTCGCTGCTGCTGCTGCATGCATCGCGGCGATTGCGGCGCTTCGCACATTACAAGGCACAGCGGTAGTCGCTCTAACCACCGCACTGGCCGCACGGCTACAGTGTTCATCGCCCCACGCGATGGATGCGCTGGACTGGCGTTGCACTAGTAACGGGGTCGCTGGCTCTGTTGGGAGCCGATAGTTGGACTGATGGGAAACTTCTTCGGCTGAACATGGGCGGACCGGGGCAGCTGATTCTTGAGCGATGGAATGAACATAGTCGGGTCCGGGTTCTCGATGATGGGGCGGGAATGGGCCGTTGGCTTGTTATCGATCGTTCGGCCGCGACCTACCTGAGGCGCCTCCCACCGCCGGTGCAACCTGACGCGCTCGTGGAGTGGGGGCGCGCAATACAAGGCCTATGTAACGGGACGTCCGCTGCGAACGGTTGCAGTCATCGGCGTCGGCGGGGGCGTTGATCTTCTCCCAACGATCTATTACGGGGCAGAGCGCGTGGATGGCTATGAACTCAATCGTACGATGATCGACTTTCTGCAAAACGACTACAAGGGTTACAACGCCATCGCGACATTGCCTCAGATTCGATTGATTCACGAAGAGGCGCGTCTCGGTATTGCACACTCGGGTCAGCAGTATGACGTGATTCAAGCCTCGCTGATCGATACGTGGGCAGCGACTGCCAGCGGCGGCTTTGTGTTGTCCGAGAACGCGCTATATACCCGCGAGGGCTGGCGCGTCTTTCTCGACCATTTGACGTCGACAGGCATTCTCACGATGACGCGATGGCACCTTCCGGATGCTCCGGCGGAAACGGAACGGCTGGTGTCGTTGGCTGCCGAGGCACTCAAGGATGCCGGTTTCGCTGATGCAACTCCGCACGTGGTCCTTCTTCGAACCGACAAAAATGACGATCCGGTCGCGTTCAGTGGCGGAGAAATCCGGGTCGATTGGCACGATACTCGTATCGAAGACTCCTTTCTCGATGGAGGAGGTTCAACGTCTGAACGCCGATGCCACCTCGACCGGCGGGGAGCTGATGGCCGCTCCTGGTGTGAAGTCTCGAGATACCGTTATTTCACTGCTGCTGTCGCCCGACACTCGTCAGCTTGCCATCGAACAGAGCCCTTTCAACATCGCGGCGCCTACCACCGGCAGCCGCATTTCTTCCTTCAAATGAGGTTTACTGATCTCTTGAATATGAGAGGGCGCACCTTCGGCGACGTTACGGAGATTACCTTCAATGGCGTTCGCGTGATGATGTTGCTCGCAGTTTGTTCGATAAGCCTTGTGCTCGCGGTTGCAGCGCTCACGGCTTTGACTCTGCCGGGTTCAGCGGCGTCGGCGCCGGCGCGTCGTGTCTATCGATGGATGACACTTTATTTTCTCGGCATTGGGCTCGGATATATTTTCGTGCAGATTGGTCTTCTTCAACGGTTGATCATTGTGCTCGGACGTCCAAGTTTGGCACTCTCCGTGGTTTTATTTTCGATGCTGCTCGGTACGGGGGCTGGGGCGGCCTGCTCCGAGCGGATTTTCCCTGGCGGAGAGCTGCGGCGCTGTATCGGCGCCATCGTGGCGGGACTGATCGTGTTGAGGTTCGGGCTTGCCGCGGTTCCCTTGCTGGAGCGTGTGAGTTCTGCGAGTGCTCGAATCGCGATCGTGAGCCTCGTTCTTACGGCCGTGGGCTTCCTCCTCGGCTGCGCTTTTCCGCTTGGAGTCCGGCAAGGTTGCGCCGACAGGAGAGTGGGCAATCCAGAAGATGTGGGCCATCAATGGAGCAGCTTCGATTGCCGCCTCCGTGTTGGCGGCAGTGATTGGACTGGCCTGGGGGTCGGGTGCGGTTCTCACCGGTGGGATCGTCGCCTATGGGCTCGCATTGGTGGCCGCCGGCAGGAGTTCT